>JACKKV010000001.1 GCA_024236235.1 Novosphingobium sp.
GCGGACCAAGGAACACGAAAGCCTTTCAAGGAGTGCAATGATGTCGGACGAGAACCAGCCACAGGGCCGCGAACCTTCACGAGCCCGCGCCTTGTTCTCCACTGCGGATTTCAAGTTGTTGCGCGCCGCGTTGGCCAGCCACGCGAAGACCACTGACGATCCGCAGGAACTGGCCCAGATCAATGCGCTGTTTCACCGGCTTGGCAATTATTTCTGAATGTCGCCACCGCTGAGCATCAGATATAGGAATTTGACCCGGTAACCGGCTGCTAACCAATGGAAACCGGGGGCCGTTAACCTTCGCCTGCTAGGCGCAGGTGGCCATGCTGAGCACTATCGACCTCACATCAGTTCCGAAGGTTTACCGCCATTTCGCGGTCGTCACACTTGTCGTCACCTTGTTGATGGCGATGTTTGCCGATGGCGAAAATCGCGAGGCGATGGCTGACGAAATCCGCAGCCGCGAACGGGCAGCGGAAACAAAGTCCGTCTCGGCTGCGAAATATGGCACGGCGAAGCTGATCAAATCAACGGGCCTGGAAAGGAAAGGCGGCGGATTCGGCAAGGACAGCGGCGAGTTCGGCGCGCCGATGGACACGGTGGGCAGCCAGGTGGAATATAATCCCGAGGTATTCAAGGGTGGGGCCGCACCGAAATTCGTTCCCGGTGCTTACCGGCAGTTCGGTATATCAAAAGCGGAATGGGATTCGCTGTCTGACGAAGATCGGGCCAAGCTTATCGCAGAAATGCACGGTGGCGGGCTGTCCACCGATCCCGAGATTCGCAAAGCCCAACTCGACAAGCTCATTGCCGCCTCGGCTCGCCGGTCCGGTTCGATCGTCGAATAACGGGGCAGTTGCGCCCAGCCTCAGAAACAGTCGCGGGCCAGAAAGGCGCGTGCTTCGTCATTAATCAGTGCGGCATGACCGTAATTGGGGTGGTCGATCAGGATCATGACCTGGCCCTGCCCGCTCTGCCACGCCTCGACCTGAGCCTGCGTCAGGTCGAAATGCAGGAAATGGACCGCGCTGGCCTTGTTGTCACTTTCGCGAGTGCGGACCACGTCGCCTTCGGCCCGCGCGGCGATGCGATCATCGCCAATCTGTAGCCAGACGTGATCTTCGACGCCGCCGATCGTGCGCAGAAAAGCATCGCGCCGCACCGGGTCTTCCACCTCGAACAGCAGCGTAATCGTCAGTTCGTGCCCCTTGGGCACCATCGGATCGTAAGCGGCCAGTTCATCTGCCAGTTGTTCCGCACCGCCCTTTTCGATCCGCAGCATTTCCTGGATCTGCAGCCACATGCTGTCCCAGGTTTCGAACATCGCCGTGGCGTTCGGACCGATCGATACGCGGGTCAGCTTCTTGCGCAGGATCGCTTCCTGCTTCTTGTCGCGCCGGATCGATTCATACTGATCCAGCGGCAAAATATCATCAGCGGTAATGGTTCTGAGGTCGCGAGGCATATCTATTGATCCGATCTACAGGCCGTAAGCGGCGGCAATAACTTCGATAGGATGCCCGATGCGTTCCGGCGGTTCGCCGCCATTCGCCTCGATCACCTGGCGCAGATGCGGGCCTGCCAGCGGGCATTCGGACACGATGATATCCGGTTCGTCCTTGACCAGCGCCCGCCCGGTCGGCCTCCCCACTTTCAGCGCCCGGTCGAAATTTTCCTTGTACAGGCCCCATTTGCCGCCGTGGCCCGAACAACGTTCGGTCAGTTTCGGTTTGGCTTCGGGAATCAGCTTCAGCATTTCCATCGCCTTGGGGCCCATGTTCTGCGCGCGGGCATGGCAGGCGAAATGCACCGCGATGGACCGTGGCATCGCCTCAATCGGGGCCAGTCCGACATCCTTGGCCAGGCGGACCACATATTCGGAAACATCGAACGTGTGGCGGCTGAGCAATTCCACCTGGCTGTTGCCGGGTTCGATCAGCGGCCATTCGAATTTGAGCATCAGCGCACAGCTGGTGGTCAGCGCCACGATATCATAGCCGTCTTCGATCAGGGGCGCGAAATGCGCGGAAATCCGCTCAGCCGCGCTGGCAACCGCAGGAAGATCGCCATTCTCGAACTTGGGCATGCCGCAGCAGTCGGGATGTTCGATGCGGACGTCGAGCCCCTGATGCGCAAAAACCTTGATCGCTGCATAGCCAGGTGTGTTGTCATTGAATTCGTCATGGCAGCCGGCATAGATCGCTACCTTGCGGCCAAAGGCAGGGCCGTCCGGGTTGGGACGGGGCAGAATTGCCGGCCCCTTCTTCGTCAGCGGCGTATCTTCGAACGGCGGGATATGCGCGCGCCGGTCAATTCCCAGTACCGTTTCCAGCACCGGGCGCGTCAGGCCGTTGCCTTCCTTCGTCGCCCAGTTGGCCGCCCCTGACAGCACCGTGCCCAGCGTGCCGTTGCGGTCCATCTCGGCCAGTTGCCGGTCCACCAGCGAGGTTTCGCCCTTGCGATGCTCAACCGCGCGGTGGCGCAACATGAGATGCGGAAAATCAAGGTTGAATTCATGCGGCGGGACGTAGGGACACTTGGTCATGAAGCACATGTCGCACAGGGTACATGCGTCCACGACCGCCTTGAGATCGCCCGCAGTCAGGTCGTCGACCTCTTCATTCGGGCTTTCGTCAATCGCGTCGAAGAGAATCGGGAAACTGTCGCACAGGTTGAAGCAGCGGCGGCAGCCATGGCAGATGTCGAACACCCTGCGCAGTTCTGCCTCAAGCTGGGGTTCATCGTAAAAGGCTTCGTCACGCCACGCGATGGTGTGCCGTGTCGGTGCTTCGAGGCTGCCTTCCATTGCGATTCCATTCCTTCATCATTGCGAGCCGCCGAAGGCGGCGCGGCAATCCGGGGCGACAGGCCAGAGCGACTGGCACGCGCCCGGATTGCTTCGTCGCTTCGCTCCCCGCAATGACGAGGAGTGAAATGAGCCGATCAGGCGTCGAGCGTGTCCAGCGTCTTCTGGAACTTGCCGGCGTGGCTCTTTTCTGCCTTGGCCAGCGTTTCGAACCAGTCAGCGATCTCGTCGAAGCCTTCGTCGCGCGCCGTCTTGGCCATGCCCGGATACATGTCGGTGTATTCGTGGGTTTCGCCCGCGATAGAGGCCTTGAGGTTGGACGCCGTATCGCCGATCGGTTCGCCGGTGGCCGGATCGCCGCATTCTTCGAGATATTCGAGATGGCCATGTGCGTGGCCGGTTTCACCTTCGGCGGTAGAACGGAACACCGCCGCAACGTCGTTATAACCTTCGACGTCAGCCTTCTGCGCGAAATAGAGATAGCGGCGGTTGGCCTGGCTTTCGCCGGCAAAGGCAGCCTTCAGATTTTCTTCCGTTTTCGAACCCTTCAAACCCATGACAATACTCCTCTACTGGATGATGAACCGCGTTCTTAGCCATTGCAGGCAATTGAGCCAGTCGATTTTTCCAACTTTCTAAATCGACTGGATCGATCACCGGTCAGGCGCATTCGATGCAGCGCGTCGCATAGGGCAGCGCCTCGAGCCGGGCCGACTGAATCGCGCCGCCGCAAGCCGCGCAAATGCCATATGTGCCGCTTTCAAGCCGCAGCAAAGCCTGACGGATTTCGCCAATTTCGTGCTGCAAAACGTCATCGACACCCGCCAGCGCCTCATCATCGGCGAGATTGACCGCCTGTTCCTCCGAATCCGCTTCAAGCGGGCCGCGCAGATCATCCTCAATTGCGCCGGAACGGCGGAGCAACTCCGCCAGCTTTCCTTCAAGCCTTGCCCTTACCTGCTGATCTTCGGCCATGTCGTCTCCTCCGGGTGTTTTCATGGCAGCGACCATAAACGAACCGGCAGGGCCATGTCTTTGCGCCGGGTCAAGCGTGAGGAAAATCGCTCACATTCCGTACTTCGTGACCAGCAGGATCGAGAGCGTAGTGACCATGAGCAAAACGAGCGGCACCCCGGTGCGGATATAATCTCCGAACTTGTACCCGCCCTCGCCCATGATGAGCATATTGGTCTGATAAGCGATGGGGGTCGCGTAGCACAGGTTGCACCCGAACAGCACCGCCAGGATCAGCGGTTCTTCCGGCAGGTTGAGCGTGTTAGCGATATTGAAGGCGATCGGCGTGCCGATGGTAGCGGCAGTCGCGTTTGACGCAAAATTGGTGAGCAGCGTGACGAACAGCATGATGGCGGCCAGAATCGCCGCAGGCGGCAGGTATTGCAGGAACAGCGCCATGACATCGCCCAGCCAGGCAGCCGCACCGGTTTCCAGCACCAGGCTGCCGATGGCGATGCTGGCCGCAACCAGCACAATGACCTTGCCAGACAACGCCCGGCCCACCCGGTCGAATTTGACGCAGCCGGTAACAAACATCAGGATCGCGCCGCCCAGTGCCGCGATGGCGATGGGGAAAATGCCAACCGACGCGGTCGCCACTGAAAACACCATGATTGCCAGCGCCAGCAGCGCCTTGGACCGGCGCGGAATTTCCTTCGCCCCGTCGAGGATCAGCAGGCTGTCACCCCGGGCGAATTCCTGCAGATCGTCAATCAGTCCGATCACCAGCAGTACGTCGCCTTCAGCAATGCGGGTTTCTTCACTGGCGTCCTGCTCCGGTCCGATCAGGCGTTTGGGTTTGTGAATGCCGAGCACCGCGGTGTTATAAAGATCGGCGATACCCGATGTTGCCAGAGTCCGGTTGATGAGGCGCGAATCCGCCGTCACCGCCATCTCGACAACCACCACATCCTCGCCCTTGATGGACGATTTCTTGCGAATCTTGTCCATCACCCAGGCCGGGGCGATATCCCCCTTGAGCGTTCGCGTCGCTTCTTCCAACGCCTCATGAGTACCCGAAATGCGGATGCGCTGACGCGGTTCGATCGGGCCAGACAGCGCTTCGTCAAAGGCGAATGCCTCGGGCAGGCGCCCGCCGATCGCGGCCAGGGTCTTGCCAACCAGCTCGCTGCCCGCCGGCACACGCAGCAGCGCCTGGAAGCGGCGCGCCTCATGCGTTGCGTCAACACTGTTATCGGGCAGCAAGCGGGGCATCACCAGCCAGAGATAGGGTAGCGCGACCAGCGCGGCGGTGAGCACAATGGGCGTGAAGTGAAACACATTCATCGGCGGCATGCCCAGGTCGCGGGCAATCGACACCACCAGCAGATTGGTAGAGGTGCCGATTGTCGTCGCCATGCCGCCGATCAGCACCGCCGCGTTAAGCGGGATCAGCGTCTTGGAGGCAGGCATGGCCCCGCGCGCCGCAAGCTGGACGAAGATCGGCAGCAACAGGACGAGCACCGGCGTGTCATTGACGATCATCGAAAGGCAGAGCGCCATCACCAGTGACACCAGCAGGCCAAGCTGTTTGTTGAGCTTCCACACCCGCTCCAGCAGCCGGGCGGCGGGATCCAGCGCGCCAGTGACGACCAGTGCCCGGCCCATGATCATCAGCGAACAGATGGTGATGAGCGCGTAATGGCCGAAGCCTCCGAAGGCGAGTCGCAGCCCGTCCGTCGGTTCAGTGTGTGGCAGGGGGAAGAAATAGAGACCGACCGCGATGACTGCGATTGTTAGCAGCGAGACGATTTCGACTGACATGCGCCCGCGCGCAAAGCCGACGAACATGGCAATCGTTACCACGATTGCAGCGATTGCATGGAAGGAAGGAATGCCCGGCATTCTTCGCGTCCTAGCACGGCTTCATCGCCTATGCGAAGCGCATCTGCACTGCTGAGGGGCCGGAAAGAATGCTTGCGATGGTGCCCCTGGCCCGACTCGAACGGGCACGTCTTGCGACAAACGATTTTGAGTCGTTCGCGTCTACCAATTCCGCCACAGGGGCCCCGCGCAGAGCGACGCCTCTAGCCGCGCCGCGCCCGCTCTTCAAGCTGGCAAAAGTGCTAGGCGGCGTGGACAAATTCCGCGCGGCCACGGCCGGAGGCCAGAAACGTCAGTTTAAGGAGTGAGGACGAAGGACATGCTGGCATATTCAAGGACGAACGACGCAGAAATGGCGTTTTTGGGTCCGGCCCCTGCGGGGTTCGGCCCAATTGGACGCCGGCCGCGTTGCTCAGCCTTGAAAGAGAACCACTCTTCCTTCGGCTTCGCGCCTTACCAGCGCCCAATTGGGCATCGAACCGTGGTTCGCGTGGAATTTGTCCACGCCGCCTAGTCGCCCTTGATCGCCGTCGCCACCAGCTTGTGCAGCCGCGAATGCAGCGGATCATTCCCGGCCAGCACTTCACGGTCACACACCGGCAACGACCTGCCGCGCCAGTCAGTCACGAACCCGCCTGCTTCACGCACCAGCAGACAACCCGCCGCCGTATCCCAGGGGCTGAGGCCGCTTTCCCAGAAACCGTCATAGCGCCCTGCCGCAACCCAGGCGAGATCGAGCGCCGCCGAACCGAAGCGGCGAATGCCCGCAACCTTGGGGCCGATTGCGGCGTAAATTGCACTCCATTGGGCAGAATCGCCCGCGCCGGCAAAGGGAATACCGGTGGCGATCAGCGCCTCGTCCAGATGGCGACGCGCCGAAACGCGCAGCCGCGCATCCTGCAACCACGCCCCCCGGGTCTTTTCGGCCCAGAAGGTTTCATCCGTGATCGGCTGATAGACGACCCCAGCGACCACATCGCCCCAGCCAGAACCATCCAGTTTCGGTTCCTGCGCGGCGATGGACACCGCGAAATGCGGGATGCCGTGCAGGAAATTGCTGGTCCCGTCGAGCGGATCGACGATCCAGCGCGGCTTGGTGGGGTCGCCTTCGATCACGCCGGCTTCTTCAAGCACGAACCCCCAGTCGGGACGCGCCTGGAGCAGCTCGTCATAAATGGTCCGCTCCGCCGCCTGATCCGCCTTGGACACAAAGTCGGCAGGCCCCTTGCGGCTGACCTGCAGATGTTCAACCTCGCCGAAATCGCGGCGCAGCCGCCCGCCTGCGCGGCGCGCGGCGCGTTCCATCACACGGATCAGTCCGGAAAAGGCCATCAGTTCACTATGTCCAGGTTTGCGGCGGAGCGGTCAGGCCTCAGCGACCGCCGTCGCCACCGGCGGCGTCAGGCACATTGCGCGGTACCTTGCAGATCGCGGCAGCCACGCCATAGACATGAGCCGGGTTCTTGCCGTCAAGCTTGTCATTCTTGGCAATGACTTCGCCCGTGGCCACGCTCAGGCGGCGAACAGGATTGTTGTAAAGGCAGGCGATGATCGCGCCCTTCTGTTCCTTGGTGACCTTGTCGGAGTTGAGCGCCCCGGAAAAGCTGCGGACGATGATTACGCCGCGCTGGATATCTTCAGGCGTGGCGCCCGGCGTGGCAGCGGCCTTGGCCCCGGCCTTGTCTGCGGCAGGCTTTGCCGCATCCTTGTCCTTCGCGAAGCTGACGGCGGGAGCTGCTACCATGGCGATGGCGGCGGCGAGGAGTACCGGTTTACGCATATTCAATCTGCCTTTCTGACATATTCGCGTGCATAGACATCAACGATGATCCTGGTGCCGCTTTCGATGTGCGGCGGGACCATCACTCGTACCCCGTTATCGAGAACCGCCGGCTTGTAACTGGAGCTGGCGGTCTGCCCCTTCACCACGGCGTCGGCTTCGACGATCGTGGCCTCGACCTGTTCCGGCAATTCGACGCTGATCGGCCTCTCATCATAGAGTTCGAGCGTGACGTCCATGCCATCCTGCAAAAAGGCCGCCGCATCGCCCAGAAGATCGGTCGGCAGCTGGATTTGCTCGTATGTTTCCTTGTCCATGAATACCAGCTGATCGCCTTCGGCGTAGAGGTACTGGAATTCCTTGGTATCCAGCCGCACCCGTTCGACCGTATCGGCACTGCGGAAGCGCACGTTGGTCTTGCGGCCATCGATCAGGTTCTTCATCTCGACCTGCATGAAGGCACCGCCCTTGCCAGGCTGGGTATGCTGAGTCTTGGCGACTTTCCAGATGCCACCCTCATATTCGAGAATGTTGCCGGGGCGAATGTCAACGCCGCTGATTTTCATGAACTTGCGCTTTCGGCTGGTAGGTTTCGGTCATCGGACTCGGTAAGCGCCGCGCCTTAGCCGCTGCCAGCGCCAACGGCAAGGTGCCCACGGGCAAGCGCGGGGCGTCAGCCCAGTTTTTCCGCAAAGGCGCGGACATTGGCCGCCTCGTCCCCGCTCCAGACCGCGCCTGACACAGCCAGGAAATCCGCGCCAGCCTGCACCAGCGGAGCGCAATTGCCGGGCGTGATGCCGCCGATCGCCACGCAGGGCAATTCGAACAACGCCTGCCACCAGCTCAGCAATTCGGGTTCGGCACGGTGTTCGCTCGCCTTGGTTTCACTCGGGAAGAAGGCCCCGAAAGCCACATAATCGGCCCCGGCTTCGCCCGCTTCCATCGCCAGATGGCGGCTGTTGTGACAGGTGACCCCGATCTGCGCCTCGCGCCCCAGCCGCTCGCGCGCTTCCTGCACGCTGCCGTCCGACTGGCCCAGGTGCACGCCATCAGCGCCCAGCCGCTTCGCCAGCGAGATGCTGTCATTGACGATAAAGGCCACATCATGCCGGGCGCAGATCGCCTGGAGCGGTTCGGCCAACCGCGCCGATTCATGTTCGTTCACGCCCTTAACCCGAAACTGGAAGGCAGCCACCGGCCCCGCGTCCAGCGCACGGGCCAGCCGGTCGGGAAAATCCCCGCCGACATCGAGCGGCGAAATCAGATAGAGCTGGCAATCAGTCACGGCAGCGCTCCTAATCTGCGACGGCGCGCATTCCAAATGTTTCCGGCCAAATGTTCCGTCAGGACTGGACGATTTTACCGGGGCTGACATTATCGGGCGATGCAACGCCTCGTCTTCCTGCTCTCGCTCGCCCTCTCGGCCTGCGTCACCTATCAGGTGAAGAGCGACGGCATCGTCCGCGCCCGGCTGGGCGAGGCGGCAACGCTGGGCCAGGTGACGGTCGTTCCGCTGAAACTGCTCGAAGACAGCCGCTGCCCCGCTGTTGTCCAATGCGTCTGGGCCGGCCGCGTCAGGATCGAAGCCCGCCTTGGCACTGGCGTGGAACCCCAGCTCCACGAACTGACCGGCGGACAACCGCTGACCCTGTCCGGCGGCACTCTGGAACTGGTCGAAGTCGAACCCGAAGCGAAGCCCGACCGGACAATCTATCCGGAAGACTATCGCTTCGGTTTCAGATTCAGGCGCGGCGATCAGCCCGCTTTCTGAGTCGAACCCTTGTAGATATCGTCAATCGCGCTGCCCAGCGCGGCGTCGAATTCGGCATCGCTCATCTGCGCGCGCAGATCCTCCAGCAGGGCACGGCTGAAGCTGGCGATGATGCCACGGTTCTTCGACAGCTCCACGCAGGCTTCCGGCCGGTTGTAACCTCCCGACAGCGCGACCACGCGCAGCACCTTGGGATGGTCGACCAGCGGATCGAAAGTGCCGGGCACCACCGGGAGGGAGAGCTTGAGCATGACCTGCTGACCTTCGGGCAGCTCCTCAAGATTCTTGAGGATTTCCTCAAGCATGATCGTGTCGCATTCGGCGCGCGTCGCGCTCTTGATGTTAATTTCCGGCTCCAGCATCGGCATCATGCCATGCGCCAGCACCTGCTTGCCCACTTCAAACTGCTGCTTCACAATCGCGGCAATACCTTCACGATTGGCCGAGTTGATGACTGAACGCTCCTTCGTGCCGAATACGCCCAACGCGCTGGCGCGGGTCAGCAATGCGTCAAGTTCGGGCATCGGCTTCATTAGCTGGACACCGTTCACCTCGTCTTCCAGCCCCTTGTCGATCTTGATGAAGGGCACGATGCCCTTTTCGATCAGCGCCGCCGGGGTCGGCTTGCCGTTCACCTGGCCATCCATCGTGCGTTCAAACAGGATCGCACCGATCACCTTGTCGCCAGAGAAAGCGGTGGAGGAAATGATCCGGCTGCGCATCTGGTGAATGAGGCCGAACATCTCCTCTTCACTGGTCCATGCGCCTTCCTCGACCCCATAGCCTTTCAGTGCCTTGGGGGTCGAACCGCCGCTCTGGTCCAGTGCGGCCACAAAGCCGTTACCATCCGCGAATTTCTTGAGCATGTCCTGATGCTGCATGTTCCTGCCTGCCTCTGTGCTTGAGTGTTCCCGTGGAAATTTCTGGCGGCGCCTTAGCCAGCAAGGCGCGCGCTCGCAACCGCGTCAACCATTCTCGTCCACGCCCGCTTCGGGCGGACCTTTCAGTTCCAGCTGGTTGCCTTCCGGATCGCTGATGTAAATGCTGGGGCCAAAGCCTTGCGCGCCATAGCGGCGACCAACCTCGATCCCGGTCAGCCCGTGCTCGCCCAGCTGGCGGATGATCGCGGCTTCGTCCCACTCTTCCAGACGGAAGCAGAGGTGATCGAGATTGCGCCCGCCTGCACCGGGCGCCGCGCCGCCCTGACGCCCCAGCGCGCCATTCACATCGACCAGATCGAGAAGGGATGCGCCCGCCCGCAGCTGGACCAGGCCCAGTTCTTCAATGCGCCGTTCCTCATGCGCGCCCAGCACATCGCCATAGAAGCGGATCATCCGATCCATGTCGCGCACGCGCAGCACGACATGGTCAATGGCCGCCAACCGGATCATTCTTCCAGCGCAGCGACGCCCGGCAGTTCCTTGCCTTCCATCCATTCCAGGAAAGCACCGCCAGCAGTTGAAATATAGGAAAAATCACTCGCCGCCCCGGCATGATTGAGCGCGGCAACCGTATCGCCCCCGCCCGCGACGGAGGTCAGCGAGCCTTCCTTGCTCAGCGCCGCCGCCATGCGCGCAAGCGCGACCGTGGCGGCATCGAACGGCGTCGTTTCGAACGCGCCCAGCGGCCCGTTCCACACCAGGGTGCGGCAGGTCTTGAGGACATCGCCCAGCGCTTCGACCGCTTGTGGACCGACGTCCAGAATCATCTCGTCCGCAGCCACCTCATGCACGTTGCAGACCCGCATGCTGGGCGGGTTGGCGGCAAATTCCTTCGCCACGACGACGTCATAGGGCAAGTGAACGGTGCAGCCCGCCGCATCGGCGGCGTCCATGATGGCCGTGGCAGTGCCTGCCAGTTCATGCTCGCACAGGCTCTTGCCGACATCCACCCCACGCGCGGCAAGGAAAGTATTGGCCATGCCGCCGCCGATGATGAGGTGATCGACCTTGCCCACCAGATGCCGCAGCACGTCCAGCTTGCTCGAGACCTTGGCCCCGCCGACCACCGCAGCCACCGGCTGTTCGGGCGTGCCCAGCGCCTTTTCCAGCGCTTCCAGCTCAGCCTGCATGGCGCGCCCGGCGTAAGCAGGCAGGACATGGGCCAGACCTTCGGTGGTGGCATGCGCGCGATGCGCGGCGGAAAAGGCATCGTTCACATAAAAATCGGCGTTGGCGGCGATGGCGCGGACGAAATCGGGGTCATTCTTTTCCTCGCCGGGCCAGAACCGGGTGTTTTCAAGCATGCCGATATCGCCGGGACGCAGAATGCCGATGGCCTGTGCCGCCACCTCCCCCGCCACTTCGGGGATGAACATGATCTCGCGGCCGATCACCTGTTCTACCGCGCCCTGCACCAGGCTGAGCGACATGGTCGAATGGCGCTGCCCCTTGGGCCGTCCGAAATGCGCCAGAAGCAGCACTTTTGCGCCCGCATCCGCCAGTTCCAGAATGCTTGGCATCGCCGCCGTCACCCGCGTCACATCCGTGACATGTCCATCCTGCATCGGCAGGTTCAGGTCGACTCGCAGCAGCGCGACCTTGCCGCGTACATCGCCCAGATCGTCCAGCGTGCGAAATGCGGTCATTCCTCGATCCTTATGTCATCCCCGACGGCGATATCGCCGTCTTCCAGCACCCGGCCCAGCACTCCGCCGCGCCAGTCCGGCATCAGCGCCGCTTTCAACCCCGGCCGGATTGCTTCCATCCGGTTGCACGGGTCGCACTCCATGGTCACTTCGATCACGAGCGACGAACCGACCCGGATCTTCGCGCCTTCACGCCGCGGCAGGCGTAACCCGGAGACCAGCAGATTGGCGCGGCGCTGCCACCATTCGATATCAGCGCCAAGTTCCGCCATGGCCGCCTGCCAGCCGTCCGCCTCGATCAGCGAAATCTGACGACGGTTGTGGCCGGGTTTAAGCCCCCCGCGATAATCGCCTGCCACGCCCGCTGCGCAGGTGACCGCGACTGCATCGACAGTCTCGATCCCGCCATGCGGCCGGTCATGGCGGGCGATCCCCGCGAGGCGCCCGGTCATCTCAAAGGAAGCTCGCCATAACCCCGGCGGTGTCGATCATCCGGTTGGAGAAGCCCCATTCATTGTCATACCAGCTGACTACGCGGCCCAGCTTGCCTTCGAGCACGGCGGTTTCCAGGCTGTCGACTGTGGACGACGCCGGATAATGATTGAAGTCCGACGAAACCAGCGGCTGATCAGTGTAATCCAGCACGCCCTTCATGGGGCCTTCTGCCGCCGCTTTCAGCGCGGCGTTGATTTCTTCAGCGCTGGTATCGCGGACCGGAACGAAGGTCAGGTCGACCAGGCTGACGTTGGGGGTCGGCACGCGCACGGATGAACCGTCGAGCTTGCCCTTCAGTTCCGGCAGCACCAGGCCAACCGCGCGGGCGGCGCCCGTGGTGGTCGGGATCATGTTGGCGGCACCGGCGCGCGCGCGGCGCAGGTCCGAATGCATCTGGTCCAGCATGCGCTGGTCATTGGTGTAGCTGTGAATCGTCGTCATGAAACCGCGTTCGATGCCGACCGTGTCCTGCAGCACCTTGGCCACCGGAGCGAGGCAGTTGGTGGTGCAGCTGGCGTTGGAGATGATGTCGTCCTCTGCCGTCAGCGTCTGATGATTGACGCCGAAGACGATGGTCTTGGACACGCCATTGGCCGGGGCCGAGATGATGACTCGTTTCGCGCCGGCGGCCAGATGGGGGCGGCTCGCCTCGTCGGACTGGAAAAAGCCGGTGCATTCCAGCACGATATCAATTCCCATCGCTCCATGCGGCAGCCTGGCAGGGTCGCGTTCGGAGGTGACCGCGATATCCTTGCCATCGACGGTGATCTTGCCATCGCCCGCCGTCACCGTGCCGGGATAGCGGCCATGCGTGCTGTCATACTGAAACAGCAGCGCGTTTGACTTGGTATCGGCCAGATCGTTGATCGCAACCAGGTCGAGATCGTGATCGCTGCGTTCGAGAATGGCGCGAGCAACCAGCCGCCCGATACGCCCGAAACCGTTGATAGCAACCTTCGTCGCCATATGCATAACTCCTGTTAAACTGCTATTTTAGCTTTGATTTTCGGAACAATCGCATCGACGGTAAAGCCGAAGCGTTCAAACAGTTCTTCTGCCGGGGCGGATGCGCCGAAGCGGTCGATCCCGATATTGAGCCCTTTCAGCATGGTATAGCGTTCCCAGCCCTGCGTCGAACCCGCTTCGATGGACACGCGCAGAATCTGGCTGGGCGGGACATCGGGCAGCACATCGTCGCGATAGGCTTCGTCCTGCTGTTCGAACAGCTCCATGCACGGCATGGACACTACATCCGCGCCGATCCCTTCACTTTCCAGCCGTTCCGCCACGTCGCAGGCCAGCGCCACTTCCGAACCGGTGGCGATGAGGATCACCCGGCGTTCAGCCTTCGCGCCGCGCAGGCGATAGGCGCCGCGTGCGCTGCGATTATGCGCAGACGTCCAGGCTTCATCCCCCTCACCACGCAATTGCGGCAGGTTCTGCCGGGTCAGCGCCAGAACGGACGGGGTTCCCGGCGTCTGCAACGCCAGCGCCCAGCATTCTGCCGTTTCGATCACATCGGCGGGACGATAGACGTTGAGATTGGGAATCAGGCGCAGGCTCATCACATGTTCGACGGGCTGATGAGTGGGGCCATCCTCGCCCAGGCCAATCGAATCATGCGTCAGCACATAAATGGTTTCGACCTGCTGCAATGCCGACATGCGGATGGCGTTGCGGCAATAATCGCTGAACACCAGGAAGGTGCCGCCATAAGGCACGACCCCGCCATGCAGCGCCATGCCGTTCATCGCCGCGGCCATGCCGAATTCGCGAATCCCGTAGTAAAGATAACGCCCGGCATAATCCTGCGCGGTCAGCGGCGCTGTCGATGCGGTCTTGGTGTTGTTAGAGCCGGTAAGATCGGCCGAACCGCCGATCAGCTGCGGGATCTGTTCGGTAAGCGGCCCCAGCGCCATTTCCGAAGCCTTGCGGGTGGCGACGGTCTTGGGCTCCTTCGCCAGCTGGCGGATGTAGCCCTGCAGCGCTTCGCCCGCCGCTTCGCCAACAAGGCCGAAACGGGCAGTGAAGGTTTCACCCTGCGCACCCGCCGCAGCGACGCGTTCCTGCCACTGCAGATGCGCCTCACGCCCGCGATCAGCGATGGAGAGCCAATCCATCTCGATGTCCTGGGGAACCTCGAACGGAGCCGCATTCCAGCCCAGCTCCTTGCGTGCGGCAGCGATTTCGTCAGCGCCCAGCGGCGCACCATGTGTGGCGCTGGTGCCCTGCTTGGTCGGTGCGCCCTTGCCGATGATCGTTTTGCAGGCGATCAGCGAGGGGCGATCGTCAGCCAGCGCGGCATCAATCGCGCGTTCGATGTCGGCAAAATCGTGCCCGTCGCAGCTTTCCACATGCCAGCCGGTGGCGGCGTAACGTGCCTTCACATCCTCGCTGGTGGAAAGCCCGGCCTTGCCGTCGATGGTGATGTCATTGTCATCCCACAGCACAATCATCCGGCCCAGCTTGAGGTGGCCGGCCAGGCCGATCGCCTCGTGATTGATGCCTTCCATCAGACATCCGTCACCCGCGATCACCCAGGTGCGGTGATCGCACAGATCATCGCCGAAATGCGCATTGAGGTGGCGTTCGGCAATCGCCATGCCCACGGCCATGGCCAGCCCCTGACCCAGCGGGCCGGTCGTGGCTTCCACCCCGTCCAGCAGGAAATTTTCCGGGTGCCCGGCACAGGGGCTGCCCAACTGGCGGAAATTGCGGATATCTTCCATCGTCGGGCGTTCGTAACCGCTCAGATTGAGCAGCGCATAAATCAGCATCGAACCATGGCCGGCGGACAGGACAAAACGGTCGCGATCTTCCCAATGCGGCGCCGAGGGGTCAAATTTCAGATATTTCGACCACAGGACGGTGGCGACATCGGCCATCCCCATCGGCATGCCGGGGTGCCCGCTGTTCGCGGCCTGCACGGCATCCATCGACAGGGCGCGGATGGCGTTAGCCATGGACGCCAGGCGGGTCGAATCGAGGCTCATCTGGACTTGCTCCTGCGGGCGCCGGTTTTGTGTGGGCGATCGGGTGCGATTCGGCGCGCGGCTTCCTTTGCGGACGCACCGCCGCCCGTCAAGCATCGCCACCCCGGATGATGGCAGCGGTTTTCCGCAGATTTCTTCGCAGCAGCTACGCGCAACCCTTTGCGCTTAGCGCCTAATGCGCTAGCTTTGAGGCTATGGAGGGGCACTCTCTCGAAGACGCAATCATGCGCATTCAGGCCGCACTGTCACGCGCGGAAACTGCCGGGCGCAAATGCGCCACGCGGCTGGCGCTTGGCCCCAACCCCACATTACTGCGCCAGCATCAGGCGTTGAAGAACTCCGTCAGCACGTCTTTGGCTGAACTGGACCGGCTGATCGAAGGGCTGGAGGATTGAGCAACGTCACGCTCAGGATCGGTGGGCGCAGCTATACCGTCGCCTGCGCCGAAGGCGAAGAAGCGCACATCACGCGCCTTGGCCGGATGGTGGACGAAAAGTTGACCGACCTGCCCTCAGGCGGTGGCAACAATGAATTGCGCTCGCTCCTGTTTGCCAGCCTGATCCTGGCGGACGAACTGCACGACGCCCGCAAGGCTGCCGCCACGGCAGCGCCGCCGCCTGCCCCCCCCACCCCGGCGCCCGCGCCCGCTGCACTCTCGCCGCAGGCACTGGCCACATTGGGGCAGATCGCGCAACGTATCGAAATTCTTGCCGACACGCTTGAGCAGGCTGCCACAACCCCCTAGATAGGGCATGACGGGTACTGCCCGGCACGAGCCGCTTGAATATCCCTGAGGCTATAAGCAATCCAAGGGGGCTGTCCCTGGCCTGGCCACTCTGTTTCCATTGGGGTCCGGCACATATGGCTCCCACCTGACGTTTTGGCGTCAGAGGATTTCCCGGCACCGACCCATGGTGGTCCCGTCACCCGATGCCTTGGCAAGGCATCAGCATTGCGCGTGGAGTTTCATTTGCAGGAAAAGCAAACCTTGCGCGCCCAGTTGCGCCAGAAGCGGCGCGATTATGTCGCCGCGCTGCCCGAATCGACCCGCGGCCTGCTGTTCCGTCGCCCTCCCGCCGCCATTCACGCGCTGATCCCGGAGGGTTCGATCATCGGGCTTTACAGCGCCCTGCCCGCCGAAGCCCCACCTGAAGGCTATGCGCGCTGGTTCTTCGAAGCCGGGCACAAGCTGGCGTTACCGTTTTTCGTCAATCGCGGCGCAGCCATGCAATTCCGGGCCTTCGGCGACCCGCATGGCGAAAGCGATCTTGCGGTCGGCCCCTTCGGCATGTTGCAGCCCGACCGTTCAGCCCCGCTGCTGGAACCTGACGTGCTGTTCATGCCGCTGATCGGCTTCGATGCTCAGGGTGGCAGGCTGGGACAGGGCGGCGGGCATTACGATCGGTGGCTGGCCGATCATCCGGGCAAGATCGCCCTGGGACTCGCCTGGGATTGCCAGTTGCTGGAGAGTTTCCCGCGCGAAATTCACGACAAGCCGCTAAGCGCGGTGATCACCCCCACCCGGCTGTACGGGCCGTTTCAGCAGGATTGAACCAACCTATGCGCAAGAAACCCACGATGCGAATTCCGCTGGGCGTCCTGGGCCTGCTGCTGGCGCTGACAATTTATGCCTTGCTGGTGGCCAAGGCGTCAGCATGGATCGGGCAATGGCCCGTACTGGCGCAGACGCTGGCCTATGTCGTGCTGGGAACGATCTGGCTGCTGCCGTTGCGGCGGTTCCTGATCTGGATGGAAACGGGGCGGTTTTCGCCGCCCGAATAAGCGGCCGTTGACGCTCTAGGCGGCAGGACCATTGGCCATCAGCATCATTCCGGGTCAGGAAAATACCCCAAGTGGCGCGAGTGACGGGGCTCGAACCCGCGACCTCCGGCGTGACAGGCCGGCGCTCTAACCAACTGAGCTACACCCGCGCAAACAGGCGTGCACCGCTTGGGAGCCGCGCCACTAGGGCAGGTCTGGCAGGCTGTCAACTATCCCAAATCGCTCTTCGCCATTCTTGTGCCGCGCGCCGGAAAAATCGCGCCAGGCAAGTGTGTGTTAACCATATTTTCGGGCTTTGCCGCCATTCCTTCCCCTGAAATCCGCTCACCGGAACAGGACGGAACGACATGCGTTTGCCCATCATCGCCGCCACCGCTTTCGCCGCCGCCATCGCTGCACCGCTGCATGCCGATGCGGGGGTTATCCTGAACAGCGCAGTCTTCGTCGAACGCAGCGACGGCGCGGCACATGCCCGGCGCTTCATCGAACCGGCCAGCCTGCTGAACCGGGGCGATAATGTCGTGCTGGTCCTGGACTGGCATGCTCACCGCCAGTCGAACGGCTTCGTGCTGACCAGTCCCATCCCCGGCACGCTGAAATTCCAGCGCAGCAGCCGCGACAATCAGGAAGTGTCAGTCGATGGCGGCAAAAGCTGGGGCCAGATCGGGCAATTGCGGGTTGCTGATGGCGGGGCCTGGCGCTTCGCCACGCCGGAAGACGTCACTCATATCCGCTGGCGCATCCCGGCCGACATGGCCACGCGTGGCAGCGGCCGGGTAACCTATCGCGCGCTGGTGCGCTGATCCGGTTCAGACCGCCACGGGCGCGGACAATGCGCCCTGCGGTTCATAATCCACGATTTCGAAATCCTCGATCCGGTAATCGAAGATGGTGTCCGGCTGGCGCAGGATGTTGAGCCGTGCCTGCCCCGAAGGTTCGCGCGAAAGCTGTGCTTCCACCAGTTCGCCGTGATTGAGGTAAAGATGGACGTCCCCGCCCATCCACACCAGCTCACCCGGTTCATAACCCGTTTGCTGCGCCAGCATCCGGGTCAGCAGCGCCGCGCCCCACAGGTTGAACGGCAGGCCCAGCGCGACATCGCAGCTGCGCTGGTACATCAACCCGTTCAGCCGGTTTCCCGCCACATGGAACTGATAGGTCTTGTGGCAGGGCGGCAGCGCCATCGTATCAAGCTCGGCCACGTTCCAGCCTTCGATAATGTGCCTGCGGCTGCCGGGATTGCGCTGCAGACTGTCCACCACCTGGGCCACCTGGTTGATGCCCGGCCCGCGGCGGAACAGCCCGTCACCCGCTGCTTCATAGGTCGGCCAGTCCACCCATTGCTTGCCATAGACCGGGCCAAGATCGCCCCATTGACTGGCGAACGCCTCATCCCCGGCGATGCGCGCCACGAAATCGTCAAGCGCAATGGCATCCCCAGTCTCGCGGACATAGCGGGCGTGCGGCCATTCATTCCAGATCTTGACGTTCTGGAGCACCAGCGGGCGAATGTTGGTGCTGCCGGTAAGGAACCACAGCATCTCCCGGCTCGCCGTCTTCCAGTAAACGCGCTTGGTGGACAGCAGCGGCATTGCGCCATCGGCCAGATCGAATCGCAGCTGCGCACCGAAAACGGAACGGGTGCCGACCCCGGTTCGGTCACGCCGTTCGTCCCCATCCGTCCAGATGCGGCGCATCAGTTCGAGATATTGCCATTCCCAATGCCGCCGGGCGAGGGAATCGGAGGGTTGCGCAGTGGTTGCCATGCGAATGTCCTAACGAAGCAACTGCCCGCTTGCCACCCCGCCCCGGCGCAACTATAGGGCCGCCTCTGCCTCGCTCCACAGCTTTTGTGGATGCGCCGGTCGGGGAGTAGCTCAGCCTGGTAGAGCACTGTCTTCGGGAGGCAGGGGCCGGAGGTTCGAATCCTCTCTCCCCGACCAATTCATGCAGGGCCAGTTGATCCTGGCCGCGTTATCGGCGAGATCGCCCATCCACCACGCTGGAGATCGCGATGCCCACTGCCCTGCTCGTTCATGCCCATTCCGAAAGCGACAGTTTCGTGACCGCCATGCGCGACCGGATCGCGCAGACCCTGGCCGGGCAAGGCTATGCGATCACTCATTCCGATCTTTATGCGATGAACTTCAACCCGGTGCTCTCACCCGCCGATTTCGGGCAGCGCAGCACACCCGATCATCTGGTCTATGCGCTGGAACAGCGGCACAATTTCGAAAGCGGCACGCTCGCGGCCGATATCGTCACCGAGATCGAGAAGATTCGCGCCGCCGACCTGATCGTGCTGACCTTCCCGCTGTTCTGGTTCAGCGTTCCGGCCATCCTGAAAGGATGGTTCGACCGGGTGTTCATTTCCGGCACCTTCTATGGCGGCAAGACGATCTATGGTCGGGGCGGCATGGCCGGAAAGAAGGCCTGCGCCGCCTTCAGCCTGGGCGGGCGCGAAGACATGTTCGGCGAACGCGGCATTCACGGGCCGTTGGTACACGGGATGATGCGTCACCTGTTTCAGGGAACGCTCGGCTATATTGGCGCAGATGTGATCGAACCCTTCGTGGCACATAACGTACCTTACCAGCCGCTGGAGGTGCGCAGCCGCTGCCTTGACGAACTGGCCGAATATTTTTCCGATCTGGATAACCACCCGCGAATACCGATTCCCGATCTGGACAAGTTCGGCCCGCGGTTCGAACCGCTCTAACCCCCTCGCAACAATTGCGCGCCCCAGTCGCGTTCAAACAGATAAAGCAGCAACCGCGCCGCGTCGCCCCGTTCCCCCGTCAGGCCGCCGTCGCGTTCGACCAGCAGGCGGGCATCGTCATGCGCCAGCGGTAACAACCGCTGGATCTGTTCGAGCGAGGCGACACGAAACGGCGTGTCCCCTGATTGCCGCGTACCCAGCAATTCGCCCCCGCCGCGCAGGCGCAAATCTTCCTCCGCCAGGCGAAACCCGTCCTGCGTCTCGCGCATCAGGGCAAGCCGTTCACGCGCCGTTTCCGACAGGGTTTCTCCGCGCAGCAGCAGGCAGACCGACTTTTCCGACCCACGCCCGACGCGCCCGCGCAGCTGGTGCAACTGGGCAAGCCCGAAGCGTTCGGCCTGTTCGATCACCATCAGCGTCGCATTGGGCACATCTACCCCCACTTCGATCACCGTGGTCGCCACCAGCAGTTTGGCCTGACCGGAAGCGAAGCGTTCCATTGCCGCGTCCTTGTCTTCAGGGCGCAATTGCCCGTGAACCAGCACCACCGCATCCCCGAACCGTGCCTTGAGCGTGGCATATCGGGCTTCGGCCGCGGCCATGTCCTCAGTCTCGCTTTCGCGCACCATCGGGCATACCCAATAGGCTTGCTGACCGGTTGCCAGATGTCGTTCCAGCCCCGCCACCACATCGGCGAAGCGATCCGCCGCAACGACCCGCGTGTCGATCGGCTGGCGGCCTGGTGGCATCTCGTCCAGCCGCGAAACATCCATTTCCCCATATTGGGCGAGCGTGAGCGTGCGCGGAATCGGCGTGGCGGTCATGGCCAGGCAATGCGGCGTGACCTTGCCCTTCCGGGTCAGCATCAGGCGCTGGCCCACGCCGAAGCGATGCTGTTCGTCAATCACCACCAGCCCGAGATTGCGATAGGAAACGCTGTCCTGAAAAATGGCATGCGTGCCCACGACCATGGAAATGCTGCCATCCAGCAGCCCCATCAGGATCGATTCGCGCGCCCGGCCCTTGTCACGCCCGGTCAGCAGGGCAATCGACACGCCCGTCGGCGCGGCCAGCGCGCGCAGCGTGTCATAGTGCTGACGGGCAAGGATTTCAGTGGGCGCCAGCATGGCCGCCTGTGCGCCCGCCTCCACCGCCAGCAGCATGGCTTCCAGCGCGACCACCGTCTTGCCCGCGCCAACATCGCCTTGCAGCAGGCGCAGCATCGGCGATGACTGGGCCAGATCGCCCTCGATCTCACCGATCGAACGCCGCTGCGCGCCTGTCAGCGGAAAGGGCAGCCGCAGCCTGTCGCGCAGCGATCCGTCACCCTTCAGCGGCTGGCCCCGGCGCGCCCGGTTATTTTCGCGCACCAGCATGAGAGCGAGCGAATTGGCGAGCAGTTCGTCATAGGCCAGCCGGTCGCGTGCTGCGGGATGCGCCCCGCGATGGGCCAGCAGCAGCGCATCGCGCCATGCCGGCCACTGCATCCTGGCCAGCAGCCCCGGCTCGATCCATTCAGGCAGGTCCGGCAGATGCGCCAGCGCCTGGCCGATCAGCCCGGCAACGCGCGGCTGCGTCAGCCCTTCGGCCAGCGCATAGACCGGCTCGCTCAACCACGTCAGCAAGCCGGTGCTTTCGGCCTCGACATGGTCGGGATGAACGATCTGCAGCATCTGGCCATATTGATCGAGCCGACCCGCGATCCAGCGCAGTTCGCCCACAGGCAGGAGCTTTTTTGCGGTATAGGACGCGCGCCCGAAATAGGTCAGCGCGCAGACATTGCCGACCGCATCGCTCGCCAGCACGCGATAGGGGCCACGCCCGGATGTGAGGCGATGTTCATTGGGCGTCAGCGCCACCACGATCTGTTCGCCAACCTGCGCTTCGTCCAGATTGGCGACCGCGCGCCGGTCCACGAACCGGTCAGGCAGATGATACGCGAGATCACGCAACCGGGTCAGGCCGAGCTTGTCCAGCGGCTTCTTCAGCTTCGGCCCCACCCCATCGAGGCTTTCCGTGTCACTGAACAACAGATTGAGACGTTCGGGTCGCATCACCCCTCATAGTCTGCCTTGGCATGAATTTGCCAGATTTGACGCAGCGCATGGAACGGCAGCGCCGCAGTTGTCAGTCTGACGCCAGCAGAATTGAAGGAGACAAGAATGTTGCTGCCGCACAAAGCCGTCATCGCACTGGTTGACGGGAAGAAGTTCGAACTGTTTCGCAACATCGGCAATGAAGCATCGCCCGAGCTTGCGGAAATGGCACCGCCCAAACTGGATGAACACAACAAGGGGGCGGGCGCGCATCATTATTCCAGTTCCGGCAACCCCACCGGCCACCTGCTGGACGAAGACGCGCACGCCGCCGCGGTCGCACAATGGCTGAACAGCCAGGTGCTGGGCCACAAGATCGAAACGCTGGTGGTTATCGCCGCCCCGCGCACGCTGGGCGAATTGCGACGGCATTATCACAAGCAGCTGGAACAGGCCTTGCTGGGCGAATTGTCGAAGGATCTGAACGGCAGGAGCGGTCCGGAAATCATCGCCGCCCTGCGCAGCAAATAGCGCAGGGCTTGCCACTGGCCGCCGGGTCACTTACCGGCGGGGCATGTCTGACAGCGAAAACCGACTGCGCCGCATCCGTTTCCGGGCCTGGCATCGCGGTACCCGCGAAGCCGACTACATGATTGGCGGATTCTTCGATCGCTATCACGCGGACTGGGCGGAAGCGGATATCGTCTGGTTCGAAGCATTGCTGGATGAAGACGATGTCGATGTGATGGCCTGGGCGTTGCAGACGCAGCCTGTCCCGGAACGCTTCCAATCGGCGCAGATGCAGCGGATGCAGCGGCTCGATTACGTCGAGATTCCGCGCTAGGGGCCGCTGCCCGCCCGCACCGCCGCCGGCCTGACCATGCCCGATATAACCCAGATCCTGAAGGCCACGACGCCGCTCACGCTGACTTCGGTCGCGCGGGGTGCGCAGCCGCTCATCATGGCCGATCTCGCCCGCGCCTCCACCGGGCGCGCGGTGTTCATCGCACCTGACGAGGCGGCCATGCGATCCGTTACGGATGCCGCGGCCTGGTTCGCGCCCGAACTGGAAGTGATCGAATTTCCCGCCTGGGATTGCCTGCCCTTCGACCGGGCCAGCCCCGCCCTGTCCGTCAGTGCGCGTCGCCTGTCGGCCTTGCACCGGCTGCAGGCGGGCAAACAGGGCGCGCAATTGCTGGTCACCACGATCAACGCGCTGCTGCAACGGGTGCTGACACCGTTCCGTATCCGCGAATCCGTGCGGGCGCTGAAGCCCGGCCTTGAAATCGGGCGCGAAAGCCTGATCGCATTGTTGCAGCGGCAGGGCTATTCGCGCAGCGATACGGTCGTGGATGC
Source organism: Novosphingobium sp. (assembly GCA_024236235.1). Taxonomy (GTDB): domain Bacteria; phylum Pseudomonadota; class Alphaproteobacteria; order Sphingomonadales; family Sphingomonadaceae; genus JACKKV01. The sequence continues at coordinate 23,164 of JACKKV010000001.1, forward strand.
GGGCGAATTCGCGGTGCGCGGGTCGATCTTCGATATCTTCCCGTCCGGGCTGGATCAGGGGCTGCGGCTGGATTTCTTCGGTGACGAGCTGGAATCGCTGCGCCTGTTCGATCCCAGCACGCAGCGCACGACCGGCGTACTGGACGGGCATCTGCTGCTCCCCGCCAGCGAAGCGCTGATTGATGACGAAACGGTCAAACGTTTCCGCAGCCGTTATCGCGAACAGTTCGGCGCGAACGCCACGGGCGATCCGCTGTATCAGGCGGTCAGCGACGGCAGGCGGCTGGCGGGCATGGAACATTGGCTGCCGCTGTTCGAGGAACGGCTGGTCAGCCTGTTCGATCACCTCGGCGCCAATGACCTGATCCTGATTGACAATGGCGCGATCGGCGCGGCCGAAGAACGCCTGTCCGACATCGCGGATTACCATCATACGCGCAGTGACACGGCCGGCCAGGCGGCGGGCAGCTATCGCCCGCTGGCGACAGATGCGCTGTATCTGTCAGCCGATGAATTCCAGTCCCGGCTGGCCGGATGGCCGGTTCACCGCACTGACATCTTCACCCGGCCTGACAGCGCGGAGGTGATCGACTTCGGCTTTTCATCCGCCCGCGATTTTGCGCCGGAACGTGCACGCGGCGACAATATCTACGAAGCGACCGCGAAATATCTGAACGGCGTGGCCGCGCGCGGCAAGAAGCCGCTGATCGCCGCCTATTCCGCCGGCAGCCGCGCCCGCCTCTCCGCCATTCTGGCAGAGGCCGGGGCCAGGGTGGCGCTGGCCGAGAGCTGGCAGGAAGCGCTGGGGCTGGCCGCCGGGGGCAGTGCCGCTGCCATGGTGCTGCCGCTGGAAACCGGCTTTGCCAACGATGCGCTGGAACTGGTCACCGAACAGGACATTCTGGGCGACCGGCTGGTGCGCCGCAAGAAACGCCGCAAGGATGCGGACGCTTTCCTGGCTGAACTGTCCGCGCTGCATCCCGGCGATCTGGTAGTCCATATGGAGCACGGGATCGGGCGTTACGAAGGGCTGCAATCCATCCCCGTGGGCAAGAGCCCGCATGACTGCGTGTGCCTGGAATATGCGGGCGGCGACAAGCTTTATATCCCGGTCGAGAATATCGACGTGCTGTCACGCTATGGCAGCGCGACGGACGGGGTCATGCTGGACCGGCTGGGTGGCGAGGCATGGCAACGGCGGCGCTCGCGCCTGAAGGAACGCATCCGTGAAATCGCGCATGAACTGCTCAAGACCGCTGCGGCCCGCGCGCTGCGCCAGGCGCCCGTGCTGGCGGCGGAAGAATCCTCCTACCCGCAATTCGTCGACCGTTTCCCCTGGGACGAAACCGATGACCAGGACCGCGCGATCGAGGATGTGCTGAACGATCTTGCCGAAGGCAAGCCGATGGACCGGCTGGTCTGCGGCGATGTCGGCTTCGGCAAGACCGAGGTCGCGCTACGCGCCGCCTTCGTTGCGGCCATGGCCGGACAGCAAGTGGCGATGGTCGCGCCCACCACCCTGCTCGCCCGCCAGCATTACACCAATTTCACGCAGCGTTTCGCCGGTTTCCCGCTGAAAGTCGGGCGGCTCTCGCGCCTTGTCGGGGCGAAGGAGGCGGCAGATACGCGCGCAGGGCTGGCTGACGGCACGGTGGACGTCGTGATCGGCACGCATGCGCTGCTCGCCAAATCGGTCAGCTTCAAGCGACTGGGGCTGGTGATCGTGGACGAGGAACAGCGGTTCGGCGTCAATCACAAGGAACGGCTGAAACAGCTGCGCGCCGATGTGCATGTACTTACGCTCACCGCCACGCCGATTCCGCGCACCTTGCAGATGGCGATGTCGGGCCTGCGCGAACTGTCCACCATCCAGACCCCGCCGGTCGATCGCCTGGCCGTGCGCACTTATGTGATGGAATGGGACGACATGGTGATGCGCGAGGCGCTGCTGCGCGAACACCATCGCGGCGGGCAGAGCTTCGTGATCGTGCCGCGCATCGCCGACATCCCCGAGGTGGAAGAATGGCTGCGCAACACCGCGCCCGAAATCAGCCACGTTACCGCTCATGGGCAAATGAGTGCGAGCGAGGTCGAGGAGCGGATGAGCGCGTTTTACGAACGCAAGTATGACGTGCTGCTTTCCACCACCATCGTCGAAAGCGGGCTGGATATCCCCAGCGCCAACACCATCATCATTCACCGCGCGGACCGTTTCGGCCTCGCCCAGCTTTACCAGCTGCGCGGGCGCGTCGGCCGTTCCAAGCTGCGCGCCTATGCCTATCTCACCTGGCCGCGCGATCAGGGCTTGAGCGTGGTCGCCGAAAAACGGCTGAAGGTGCTGGGCGATCTCGACAGCCTGGGCGCGGGCTTTCAGCTCGCCAGCCACGATCTCGATATTCGCGGCGCGGGCAATCTGCTGGGTGACGAGCAGAGCGGCCATATCCGCGAGGTTGGCTTCGAACTCTACCAGTCCATGCTGGAGGATGCGATCCTTGCGGCCAAGGCGGGCAAGATCGGACTGGAAGCGGACACCGGCGGGCTATCCCCCCAGATCACGGTCGATGCGCCGATCATGATCCCCGAAGATTATGTGCCCGATCTGACCGTGCGCATGGCGCTTTACCGCCGGTTGAACGAAGCGGGCGACAAGGCGGAGATCGAGGCGCTGGCGGCGGAGATGATTGACCGCTTCGGCCCCCTGCCCGATGCGACCGCCAATCTGGTGCGGCTGATCGAGATCAAGCATCAGGCGATCATCGCCAATATCGCCAAGGTCGATGTGGGCGCGCGCGGCACGCTGGTGACCTTCCACAAGGACATGTTCCCCGATCCGGCGGGGCTGATCGCCTATGTCGAACGGCTGCAGGGCACGGCCAGACTGCGGCCCGACATGAAGCTGGCGATCAACCGCGCCTGGGGCGATCCCAAAAGCCGCCTCAACGGCCTGTTCCAGCTGACCAAGGGGCTGTCCGCGATCGCGCGCAAGGCGGCCAAGGCAGGCGGTTAACCGGTCAGCGCGGCGAAGTCCTCGGCGCTCATTGGCTGGGCGCGCAGGAAGCCCTGATAGTAATCGCAGCCCTCGCGCGCGATCAGGGCACGCTGATCCTCGTTCTCGATGCCTTCGGCGATGACTTTGAGGCCCAGCGCCTGCGCCATGGTCAGGATTGCGCGGAACACCGCCAGATCGCGCGGATCGTCAACAATATCGTCCACCATCACCCGGTCCAGCTTGAGGTAATGCAGGGGCAGGAGCTTGAGATAGCGGAAGTTGCAAAAGCCCGCCCCGAAATCGTCCAGCGCGATACGGATGCCGATATCGCGCAGCTTCGCCAGCCCGCTCGCTGACCGGTCAAGATCGGTCAGCAACGCTTCCTCCGTGATTTCCAGCGTCAGCCGGTCGGGCGAAAAATCGGCCTCCACCACCGCAGCGGCAATGGAATTGGCGAAGGAACTGGCCGCAAGGTCAGCCGGGGTGATATTGAGCGACAGGCGCAGCGGTTCGGGCCATGTCGCCGCCCCGGCCAGCGCGCGGGTGGCGATGTGATGCGAAAGCTGGGCGACATGGTCAGCCCGTTCGGCAATGGCGAACAGCGCGCTCGCCCCGATCCGCCCCAGTTCGGGATGCTGCCAGCGGGCCAGCGCCTCTGCCCCCACCAGCCGGTCATCCGGCAGGGCATATTGCGGCTGATAGAGAATTTCGATCTCGTCCCGGTCCAGCGCGCCCAGCAGGTCAGCTTCCATCTGCTGCGCGCTGCGCCCGATCAGGCCCATGTCGCCATCGGCCCATTGCACCCGGCTGCCCGCCTGGCGCTGCGTCCGGGCCAGCGTTTCGGCCAGCCGGGCGAGGAGATTGTCGGCCCCTTCCCCCGGCATCGCCCGCACCAGCGCAATGCGCGGCCACAGCCGCATGGTGCCTGCGCTGCAAGTGTTCAGAATCGGGCGGGCGACCAGATCAGCCAGTGTTTCGGCCAGCCATTGCCAGCGTTCGCGGCTGCAGCTTTCATTCAGCGCCAGCAGGAAATTGCCACCGCTGAGCCGCGCGGCGAGCCAGTCACCCTCCAGCTCTTCCTGCGCGAAATGCTGGATCCGGGTAGCGACTTCGACCAGCGCGCTGTCGCCCGCCTCTTCCCCGAAGGCCAGGTTGACCGTCTCGAAGCGGCGCAGCCCCAGCATCATCACGTGAACCGGCGCGATCCGGCCCGATTCGCGTGCTTTTGCGTCCCATCCGTCCAGGCGCACGGCCGCAGCCTCCGGCCCGATCAGGCCGGTCAGCGCATCGCGATCCAGCGCCGCGAATGGCAGGGGCGCAGCTGTCATGCCCGCGCCTTAGCATGCACCGGTTAGGATTTCCTTCAATTCCGCCGCTGGCGCGTTGCCAAACGCCCTTCCGGCCCATAGTTTCGCGCAAGGCCCGCACCATGCGGCCATGTGGAGACGGTGGAAGTGACGAAACGGCACGATTTCAGGAAACTGGCGCTGACCGCTTCCCCGCATGACAGCGCGCAGGACGCGGCGCAGGCGCTGGCTGACGCCTTCTCATGGTCGCCGATCGAGGAAGCGGACGCCGTCGTCGTGCTGGGGGGTGACGGTTTCATGCTGCACACGCTGCACGCCATGCTGGACAGCGGACGGGTGATCCCGGCCTATGGCATGAATCTGGGCACGGTCGGCTTCCTGATGAATGAATTCAGGGCGGGCGACGGGCTGACCGAACGGCTGAACCAGTGCCGCGCCTTTGCCGTCGATCCGATCGTGATGACCGCCGTCACTCAGGACGGGCGGAGCCAGGAATTCTATGCGATCAACGAAGTGTCACTGCTGCGCGAAACGCGCCAGACCGCAAAAATCGAAGTGACCGTGAACGGCAAGGTGCGGATTGACGAACTGGTCTGCGATGGCGTGCTGGTGGCGACCCCGGCGGGATCGACCGCTTACAATCTTTCCGCCAACGGCCCCATCCTGCCGCTCGATTCCAAGATGCTGGCGCTGACCCCGATCAGCCCCTTCCGCCCGCGCCGCTGGCGTGGAGCGATTCTGCCCGATTTTTCGCGCATCAGCCTGCGCGTGCTGGAACCGGCGAAGCGGCCGGTGGCGGCGGTGGCGGACCAGAAGGAAGTGCGCGACATCGCCCAAGTTGCGCTGGAAATCGCGCGGGACCGGCAATTGACCCTGCTGTTCGATCCCGGACACAGCCTGGACGAACGGATCGTCAGCGAACAATTCCATTCCTGACAGAAAAGCTGCCTCAGGGCGCTTGCAAAAGCGGATCGGGCTGAATATAGGCGCAGCCCTGCCCGGCTGAAGGCGACTTTGCCGGGTTGCTCCCCGATAGCTCAGCGGTAGAGCTCTCGACTGTTAATCGAGCGGCCGTTGGTTCGAATCCAACTCGGGGAGCCATTTTCTTCACGCATCGCGGCACAGCATGCTTGGCGGCCATTATCAGGATCTGCCGCCCCGATCATTGCCCGCTTTTGTCACATCACTGGTGCAAGCCACGCACGAAGTCTGCTACGGACTTTCGGAGCCATAGGCAAACGCTCAAAAAATCCGTCAGGACTGATTCTCAACAGGGGTTGCTCGCGCGTTGCCTGGGCCCATAGTGCATGCGCCCGATCGATCCGTTTGATGCGCGCATTGTACGCCGCGGCCAGAACGTAACGGACGGCAAATGTATGTTCATATCTATCCAGATACCTCAACGCTTCGGACGCATCCGCAATATTATCCCTCATCATCGCAGCGGCAAACAATCCGACGTAATACCACGGAGGCGGGTTGTAATGACGTTCGAGCGCATCCTTCAACAATGGCAGGCCTTGCGGATCATCGTAAAGTGAGAGGTAAAGCCCTGCGAAACCTCGAACATCGAGATTGCCAGGATTTAAGGTCATTGCCCTTTGCGCCGCTGAGCGCACTCCATAAGGGTTCCCATCGAACGCATATGTCCTCAGAAGTACGCTTTCGAGGAACACGGAGTCCGGATTCAATTGTCGCGCATCGACCAGTGTAAGCAACGCGTGCTTGATGCCCCTCTTTCGTCCCGCGCGCGTGTAACTGAGGATTGCCTTGTCAGTCAGTGTCCACGCATAAAGTCCAACTGCTATCGGGTCATTGGGAGCCGCAGTGTACCATTTCTTTGCGCATTGCGTAAGGATACTATCGCCGATCATGGGGCTTGACCTAGCCAAGTCTGTAAATCTCAACCAGCAATCATAAGGGGAATCACCATCCCCCACCTTCCTTCTACTATACGAATGAATAAATCCCGTAGGATTTGCAATTCTAAATGCGTAATTAGATGAAATTTTATTCAATTCTGAAAAAAGATTTATTTTATTATCTAATTTTTCACTGTAACTAAAAATAGTTCTTTTATTATTTTTATAAATTAAATCAAAATAAATTTGATTTTCATTTTTAATGCCAACCGTCTTTATGTTAACATAATAATCCACATCTTTTGTTTCGAAAGAAGTACTTCTTACGGATTCGTATCTGGAAAGTTCACTTACCAAATCCTGCTCCAGGATTTTCCCAATCGTACGAATATCGGATTTTGCACCTTCATCATCGAATTGCACATAGATGTACGGAAAATCGTTTTCTTTCCATGTGCTCGCATCGCTCTTCAGCAAAGCGCCACGCACCACAACTGTTGTTACCGTGGCTACAGCGATGGTCATCAGCCCAGCCAAGAGGGGCCGTTTCCATCCGGCCACCCTAGACGAAGCGAAGAACATCGCGCGAAAGCCTCGGCGGGGTGATCCGATTAAAGTATTGGGTACAAGTTCAACCTGGTAACTTCCACTGGGTATGATCAGCCGTTCGCTATGATCTGAGCCTTCCGATGCATAGAATGCGTCCAGCGACTTTCTCAGGCGCGCTACCTGCACTCGCGGATAAGTGTCGCCCCGCGAATCGAAATCCGGACTCCGCCCAAGCCCCTCCACAGCCACTGAATAAGATTTGAGATCGGTACGATGGCCATCGATCGACTGCTCAACCAGATAATTCAACAGTCGCGATTGCGTCGGCGACCGTGTGAATTTCGAACTGGCGAGTACCAATGCGAGTTCGGCCCTGATTCTCTCCGGCTTGTCCACGAAATGCGTTCCCGATCTTGACTGGCCGAAATAGCTAGAATGCAGTCCACCGCATCTGCATTTCGAACCTGCGAACCCTGTTTCAATTTTTTCCCTGCGCAAAACCGCTGAACGCCGCCTTGCGCAAGGCTATCGCGCTCGCAGTTCCCGATTGCTGTGCGCTCTGGTGGCGCTATGCATCATGCAGGCGACAAGATCATTGCGACATAAACGTGAGATTAGACCATGAGGTTATCGGGACGGAAACCAATCCCCGCAACCGGTTTAATGCAGCTTGAAGGAAGAAACGTCCTGGCCTGCTTCGATAGCAATGCGAATGGCTTCCGGCGTCGAATGTGCCTGTAGCTTGGCAAGCATGTTCGCCCGATGCGTTTCCGCCGTTCTGTGACTGATCTCTAGTTCGGCGCCTATCTCGCGGTTTGACAGCCCCCTCAACAGGCAACTCAACACCTGCCGCTCCCGCCCGCTCAGGCGAGCCACCCGTTCTTGCGCCGACTTTATACGTGACTGCACGCCAGACACCGACCTGACGCGCCGATATGCCTCCTGAATGACAAGCGAGAACTCATTCCATGCAAACGGCCAGATCAGATAGTCCGCAGCTCCGGCGCGCAGCGCAGTGATTATCATCCGCGGATCGGGATCTTCAGCAAAGGCGATCACGGGCAACGGGACCGATCTCTCCGAATTATTACGTAGCAGCGTGCCGATAATGCCGTTGCCATCATGGGCGAGGATCAGGTCTGAACAAGGCCGGTGTTGATCAAGCTCGTTCATGTTGCTGAACGGTTCGACATGAACGCCAAAATGCGACAGTTCGTGAACAATGAATGCTCGCCGACGTGAACTCATATCAACCAGCGCTAAGCGTATGGACTTTGCGCCATGAGGATCGATGTCCATTGCACCCACTCAAGGTTCCGGAATTTCTTCGCCCGATGGCGCAGGACCCACGGTTTTGACCGGTTCATGCTGAACCGGATCGGCTTGAACACAGTACTGCCAAATCTGAAACCCAGCGGCAATATAGGCGCATAAGACCAAAGTCAGAATTATCCAGGCTTCGACCATCAGACCGCGCTTTTTCAGGTTGCCGTCTGCGTGCTGGTACAGGATCGCCAGCTGCGGGTTCGAGTCATTGGAAGACACCAGCGCTAGGCTGGATGCGAGCGCTGAGGACTCTCGTAAATTGTTCTTCTCGACAAACACTGCCCACTCTCCTCCATTCCGGTTCGATCCGGTGGAGTCTCTAGGATTCCGAGCTTATGGGCGAGTGACATACAGTGTCGTGTAACTGTGTCAGGCAAGACGCAAAGCATCGATAAACAATGATGTTTTAGGTGGCGATAAGCAGACAAAGGCAGGTTCTGGGCCTTCAGGCGGCGGGAAAATTGTCCACGCCGCCGAGTTTATGCTACCTGACTCGACATGGCTTCAGGTCCGGCAAGGATACGTCGCAGCAACCGCTGCGAGGCACGCGACATAATCACCATCGCTTAGAGATTGTCGAAAATCACGTCATCCTTTGACAGGAAGGCGCTGCTGCGGGCGGCGTCGACGAATTTCTGCTCATCCTCGTACAGCAGTTGCGAGGCGCGCTGCCCCTCCTCGCTGGCAAGGGCCGCCTCCATCGATTCCCGGCTTTCCCACCAGACTTCGGTAATTCCGTCCGAAGGCTCGTCCCAGCCACGGCCGACCCGAAACGCTTCGATATCGGGGTCGGGGATATTGTGGCTTTGGACATAGCGTACGAAGCCCATCGCCTTGCCCAACCTGCGCACCAGCGCGCCGTGATCCTCAAGCCAGTAGCGGTCGAACTCTTCCTTGCTCATTCCCGGCTTGCGATAGACATTGACGACCATCTTGATCATGCGAAGGCTCCCTCTCCAGCTGAACTCCTCGCCGCACCCCTAGCGCAACGGCGCGCGCACCGAAACATATTCGGCTCGTCCGGTCCTGCCAAAGGGACGCGACAGCCCCTGTGTTCAGCCGATCGCGCCGTGGCAATGCTTGTATTTGTTGCCGGAACCGCAGGGGCACGGGCTGTTGCGGCTGATCTTGAGGTCGGCATAGGGATTTTCGCGGGCCGCGCCGCCCGGGCCGACCGCCGCGCGCGGCGATCCGGCCAGCGAGCCCAGAATGGCTTCCGAACCGGGTGCGACATTGCCCGCATTGTCCAGCCCCGTGAAGGGATCGATATGGCCGGTCAGGAAATCGGGCAGATCCGGCAGTTCGACATCCAGCGGGAAGCCCGCTGGTTCGGGCACGCGCGAAAGATCAAGCTCGCTCTTCATCAGGATGCCGGTCACATCCTCGCGGATCGTTTCCAGCATTCGTTCAAACAGACCGAACGCCTCGCGCTTGTATTCGTTGATCGGCTGTTTTTGCGCATAGGCGCGCAGGAACACCACCTGGCGCAGCGCATCAAGCGTAGCCAGATGTTCCTTCCAGTGATGATCGAGCCGGTCAAGCAGCACGCTCTTTTCGACCTGCCGCCAGATATCGCGGTCAGCATCAGTGATCTTGCGCGCCATCACCTCGTCGGCCATCGCCGCAAGCCGTTCCTCGATCAGTTCGGGTTCGATGTGATCTTCCTGCAACCACTCGTCAATCGGCGGGGTCAGCCCCAGCACGGACGATGCCCGTTCCTTCAGCCCGTCGATATTCCACTGTTCGGGATAGGAGCCGGGAGGGCACGCCTCGCCGACCAGAGTATTGACCGTGTCGTGGCGCATGTCTTCCACCACATCGTCAACCGCGTCCGAATCCATGATGTCTGCGCGCTGCTCGTAAATGACCTTGCGCTGATCGTTCATCACATCATCATATTCGACAACCTGCTTGCGGATGTCGTAATTGCGCGCCTCAACCTTCTTCTGTGCCGTCTCAATCGCTTTTGACAGCCATTTGGAACCGATTGCCTCACCATCGGCGAGGTTCGAATTCATCATCCGCGCAAACAGCGTATCCGGCCCGAAAATACGCAGCAGATCGTCTTCAAGGCAGAGGTAGAAGCGTGACAGGCCCGGGTCGCCCTGGCGCCCGGCACGGCCGCGCAGCTGATTGTCGATCCGGCGGCTTTCATGCCGTTCAGTGCCCAGAACGAACAGGCCACCTGCCTCCAGAACCTGCTGTTTTTCTGCCTTGATTTCATCCCTTATACGGGCAATCGCGGCATCGCGCTCCGGCCCTTCGGGCATGTCCTTCAGCTCATCCTCGATCCGGAATTCAAGGTTGCCGCCCAGCTGGATGTCCGTGCCGCGCCCCGCCATGTTAGTGGCGATGGTAACCGCGCCCAGGCGCCCGGCCTGCGCCACGATATGCGCCTCGCTCTCGTGGAAACGGGCGTTCAGCACATTGTGCGTGACCCCTTCCTTGCGCAGGAATTCGGAAAGAAGTTCCGACTTTTCAATGGACACGGTGCCGACCAACACGGGCTGGCCAATCTCGTGCTTGTCCCTGATCGCCTTCGCGATGGCCTGGAACTTGTCCATCGTGTTCTTGTAGAATTCGTCTTCGTCATCGATCCGCGCGACCGGCACATTGGTTGGAATCTCGACGACGTTGAGCTTGTAGATATCGTGAAATTCTGCGGCTTCGGTCGCCGCGGTCCCGGTCATCCCCGCCAGCTTGGGATACATGCGGAAATAGTTCTGATAGGTGATCGAGGCCATGGTCTGGTTTTCCGGCTCGATCCGGACCCCTTCCTTGGCTTCGACCGCCTGATGCAGCCCGTTGGACCAGCGCCGCCCGTCCATCATGCGGCCGGTGAATTCATCGATGATGACGACCTTGTCGTCCTTGACGATGTAATCCGTGTCGCGCTTGAACATCACATTGGCGCGCAGCGCCTGATCGAGATGATGGACGACCTGCGTGTTTTCGACATCGTAGAGATTGTCCGTTTCGAGCAGCCCCGCTTGGAGCAGCTGCCGTTCGATCAGATCCACCCCTTCTTCCGTCAAGGTGATGTTCTTGGTCTTTTCGTCGGCATCGTAATATTGCGGATCGAGCTGCTTAACCACCGCATCGACGGCAATGTAGAGGTCGGATTTGTCATCGGTCGGTCCCGAGATGATCAGCGGGGTGCGCGCCTCGTCGATCAGAATGGAATCGACCTCGTCGACGATCGCGAAGTTGAAGGGGCGCTGCACCATCTGGCTGCGGTCATGCTTCATGTTGTCGCGCAGGTAATCGAAGCCGAACTCGCTGTTCGTGCCATATGTGATGTCGCTGAAATAGGCATCGCGGCGCGCGGCCTCGCTCACCCCGGGCACGATCACGCCGATGGTAAGACCCAGCGCGCGGTGAATTTGCCCCATCCATTCGGCATCGCGCCGGGCGAGATATTCGTTGACGGTGACAACATGAACGCCCTTGCCCTCAATCGCGTTCAGATAGGTGGCGAGCGTCGCGACCAGCGTCTTGCCTTCGCCGGTGCGCATCTCGGCGATTTCGCCACGATGCAGCACAATACCGCCGATCATCTGCACGTCGAAATGGCGCATGCCGAGCACTCGCCGCGAGGCTTCGCGAACCGTCGCAAAGGCTTCGGGAAGAATGTCGTTCAGCGTCTTGCCCGCCGCCAGCTGTTCGCGGAACTTGTCCGTCTGGCCGGCAAGTTCATCGTCCGTCAGCGCCTCGATCTGGGGTTCGAGGGCGTTGATTGTCTGCACGATCTTGTCGAGCGACTTGACGTAGCGGTCGTTGGACGAACCGAAAATTGATTTGGCAATGGCGCCGAGCATGGGCGGATTCCTGACTTTTCATGATGTTTGGGCAGTGCCGCGCGTCCACAAAGCGACGCCAGGCTGAAACCGGAAAGGATGAGTAACGAACGCGCGCTATTCGCGGGCGCGATCAGCCTTCAGGCGAATGGCGGGCGTCTGCGTATCCAGCAGCGGCACTGGCGCGGCCGACTGGCGCGCGTGACCTGCGCCCTGCCCATATGTCGCGACCAGTCCAGGCTGGCCCCGTTCCGCCTCGGTTGCGGCGAGTTCAAGCTGCGTCGCTTCGACCCGCATCTGACCGGATGCGGCAAGGCGCGCTTCGGCTGATGCCGAAGAGGCGGCAATGCCTGCAATCAGGGCAAGGATCGTGAGCAGCTTTTTCAGCATCGCGCCGCCCAGATAGGGATGGAAGCCCGGTTCGTCCAGCGACAATGGCGAGTTTGCCACACCGCCCTTCGCCAACCGGGCGGATGGCCGCGGCATTGACCCGCAGCCTGTAACCGATCATCTTTCGTCATTAGGCCAGCTGCGCACACTGCCGCTGGACGGAGAGGATAAAGCTGCAATCATGGTCGATCCACGCAATGCGCCGGACCAGCACTTCATCGATGCGCTGCGCCGCCGCTTTCCCTGCGAAGCGGAAATTGACCGGGTACTGACCGCCAAGCTCAAGCAACGCGGGAGGCCGGATTACCGCCGCGAGTCGCTGGACGAGGTGGTTGCGGGGATCGAACGCCTGCTGCGTCATCATCTGGATGATGAGTTCACCATCACCAACCCGGGCTGGCTGGGCGGCGGCGCGTCCAAAATCCAGGTGGCGTTTCATCTCGACTGGCAGGATCGGGAGACCGCCCGCAGCCGCGATCTGGTGCTGCGGATGGAACCGCCCGCGTCGATCGTCGAAACCAGCCGAACCCGCGAGTTCGAAGCGTTAACGACCGTCGCAGGTATCGTCCCGGTGCCCGAATGCTTCTGGGTGGACGCAGAGGGCGCCTTCCTGCCGCATCCAGGCCTGGTCTATGCCCGCGCCACCGGCGTCACCAGGCCCAGCAAGCGACCGCTGGGGCAGGTGAGCGGCATCGGAACGAATTTCGGGCCGGAACTGCGCCCCGTTCTGGGCCGACAATTCGTGCGCCATCTCGCGGCGATTCACACAGTCGCGCCCGAGCGGCTGGCGCAGATGACAGCGTTCGACGGCGTCCCCGTGGGGTCGAACGCGTCTATTATCCGCCAGGTCAACTGGTGGCGCAGGGTGTGGGAGGAAGACCGGCTCGAAGCGCAACCCCTGGTCGAAATCGCGGCCCGCTGGCTGCGGGAAAACGCCCCCGCTCTCGACCATGTCTCGCTGGTCCATGGCGATTATCGCGCCGGGAATTTCCTTTACGACGAAGAGAGTGAACAGATCACCGCCTGGCTTGACTGGGAACTGGCCGTGCTGGGTGATCGCCACCAGGATCTAGCCTGGCTCACAGGCGCGCACTTCGGCCATTACGCCGAGGATGGCACGACGTTCCTCGCCAGCGGCCTGCTGCCGGTCAGCGAGTTGCTGGAACGCTATGAACAGGCGTCGGGACTGACGGTTGATCCGGCCCGGCTGCGGTTTTTCCGCGTCTACAACGATTTTGCGTCCACCGTGCACATGCTGGGCACCGCCTGCCGCGTGGCCCGGCAAGGCAGTACGCATCAGGACGTGCTGGTCGCCTGGCTGGCCATGATCGGCCCCGGCATCGCGGCGGGATTGCGCGCTACGCTGGAGGAGCTGCTTTGATGCATCCGAGGAGGAGACCAGCATGATCCCCGATCTGGAACTGCAATTGTCAGTAACGATCAAGGCATTGCGCGATGTCGTCTTGCCCGCCATCAATCCGGGCAATGGCGTTGCGACGGAACAGACGCATCTCGCGCTGGCGACCCTTGGCATGGTGCGCGCGCATTTGCCGCTCCGCCAGAAACTCGCACAGACAGAACTCAACCACGCACTGGCCATGGCCCAAAGCCTTGACACGGGGGCGACGGCGGAAACCGCCTTTGCTGCCGCGCGCGAAAGAGCAAAGGCAGTTGCGGACAATCCCGCCTCAGGTCAGGATGAAATGGAAATGGCCCGGCTCGCCCTGCTCGAAGAAATGGAACGCCTTATCGCCGATGTGCCGACGGACCGCTTCGCCGCGTTAGGCCGGTCCTGCCTTGCCGCGATGAAGCCCCAACTGGACCTGCAGCGGCGCTGGGCGGCTGATGCCGGCTTCGATCCCGAGGCAACAGGGCTTCCGGCAATCGACGAGATGCTGAGTCAATCACCGGCAAATGCGAAAGGCACGCCTGTATCGCGATAATCGTCGGGGCGCACTTCGCGGCCGATCGGCGGTGCGGCGCGCGCGATGCAGCGAGGACGGTGACACAGATGGCAAGCGACCCCGATCGGGGTCGCCGCTTCGGGGTTCGTGCCATCCGCATAAGCCAGAAATGGCGCATGTTCCGCAGCGCAGGCAAGTGCAACGGAGCGTTCGACCGCAGGAGCGCGATAGCTGCCGCCACCGCCCGATACGGTGCGGGCAATCGAAAAGAAGCGTTGAGCATCCGGCAGTTCGAGCCACTGCGTCACAATCCGCCGGGGTCTTTCAAAGGTCGCATGGACATTCCACAGCGGGCAAGCCCCGCCGTGCCGGGCGAAAGGGAAGCCCGCGCTGTCCAGTCGCTTGGAGACATTGCCTGCCTGATCCACGCGCAGGAAGAAGAAGGGCACGCCTTCTTCACCGGGGCGCTGCAGCGTTGTCAGGCGATGCGCGACCTGTTCGAAACTTGCGCCGAATTCGCGCGCCAGAATTTCGACATCATGCCGCTCCTTGCGCGCCGCGCGCAGGAACGGACGATATGGCATGATCAATGCTGCCGCCCAGTAATTGGCCAGTGCCCTGCGCGCCAGACGGCTGCCATTGCGCGTCTCGAAGCGACCTTCGGCGACCAGCCCGTCAATCTCCGCCCGCGCTTCCAGCAGGGCAATCTGCAGAGCGAGCTGGAACTTGCGCGCCGAATGGTCGAGCAGCGCGCTGACGAACACCTGTTCGCGATGGCTGTCATGCCAGCGCAGCGAACCCATCATGACTTCGGGATCGACAAAGCGCACCCGCAGCGCGTGCCGTGCCTTCAACCGGTCAATCATCGCATCCAGGCTGCCCACCGATTCCGCCACGGAAGCCGCGCTGTCATCAAGCAGCGGAAAGCAATTGTGACGCGCCGCCAGAAAATTGCGCGCCTCGCTGACCGGGTCGGAGACTGGTCCACCGCCGTCCGTTGCGGCGCCTTCGCGCTGCTGGGCAAGCGCGAGCTGTTCTTCACCATAGGCAGTGTGCAGACGCAGCAAGGCCTCGGCAAAGGCCGGATAGCTGGCCGCGATATCCGCAATATCGAGCGGCGGAAGATCAATGTCTGCAAAAAAGGGCTCACGCAGTACTGATTGCATCCGTGCGGCCAGTTCCTCCCCGCCATCCTCTGCCAGTGCGGCGATGTCGATGCGATAGGTCGTGGCAAGTTTGAGCAGGAGGTCCGCAGTTACCGGGCGCTGGTTCCGTTCGATCAGCGCGACATAAGACGGCGAGATTTCGAGGTCGGCAGCCATATTGGCCTGAGTCAGCCCCAGATCGCGGCGCAGCCGCTTGAGCCGTGGCCCCATGTAGATCGGATTTCGCGCCATTGCCTGACTCCGGTGATTCGAGAACTTTACAACATTACAAACAATATTTGTAAAGTTTTACATTTTTACCTCAAACTCACTCCCATCTGCCACAAAATCAGCCAAAGGGGCCGCATTCGATTTTTGAATGGCTAGTTTCAAAAGGAATTCACTCATGTCCTACACGCAGCAGATCGAAGAGATGAACCGCCTCATCTCTGCCAACGGCAACCCCTGGAACGCGATTGACGCTGAAAATGCCGTGCGCATGCAGCTGCAGAATCGTTTCAAGACCGGCCTTGATATCGCGAAGTATACCGCGAAGATCATGCGCCAGGACATGGCCGCTTACGATGCCGATCCGGCCAACTACACGCAATCGCTCGGCTGCTGGCACGGCTTCATCGGTCAGCAGAAGCTGATTTCCATCAAGAAGCACTTCGGCACCACCAAGCGCCGTTACCTCTACCTCTCCGGCTGGATGATTGCCGCACTGCGCAGCGAATTCGGCCCTCTGCCCGACCAGTCGATGCACGAAAAGACGTCGGTCCCCGCGCTGATCGAAGAACTCTACACCTTCCTCAAGCAAGCGGATGCACGCGAACTGGGCATGATGTTCCGCGATCTTGATGCGGCGCGCGAGCGCGGCGACGCGGTCGAAGCCAAGCGCATCGAACACGCCATCGAAAATTACGAAACGCATGTCGTGCCCATCATCGCCGATATCGACGCCGGCTTCGGCAACCCCGAAGCGACTTACCTGCTTGCCAAGAAGATGATCGAAGCGGGCGCCTGCGCCCTGCAGATCGAAAACCAGGTGTCGGATGAAAAGCAGTGCGGCCACCAGGACGGCAAGGTCACCGTCCCGCACGAGGATTTCCTGCAGAAGATCCGCGCGATCCGCTACGCCTTCCTCGAAATGGGCGTGGAAGACGGCATCATCGTCGCCCGCACTGACTCGCTCGGCGCTGGCCTGACCAAGCAGATCGCTTTCAGCAAGGAAGCCGGTGACCTGGGCGACCAGTACAACGCCTTTCTCGATTGCGACGAAGTCGACACCGGCAGCATCGGCAATGGTGACGTGCTGATCACGCGCAACGGCAAGCTGCTGCGCCCCAAGCGCCTCCCTTCCAATCTGTTCCAGTTCCGCGCGGGTTCCGGCGAAGACCGCTGCGTGCTGGACTGCATCACCTCGCTCCAGAACGGCGCGGACCTGCTGTGGATCGAAACCGAAAAGCCGCACATCGGCCAGATCGGCGGCATGGTGGACCGTATCCGTGAAGTCATCCCCAATGCGAAGCTGGTCTACAACAACTCGCCCAGCTTCAACTGGACGCTGAACTTCCGCCAGCAGGTGTTCGACGCCTGGGAACAGGCCGGCAAGGATGTTTCCGCCTATGACCGCGCCCGGTTGATGAGCGTGGACTATGACGGCACCGAACTGGCCACCGAAGCGGACGAGCGCATCCGCACCTTCCAGCGTGATGCCGCGGCACAGGCGGGCATCTTCCATCACCTGATTACCCTGCCAACCTATCACACTGCGGCACTCAGCACGGACAATCTGGCCAAGCGTTACTTCGGTGACGATGGCATGCTGGGCTACGTTCTCAACGTTCAGCGCGAAGAAATCCGCCAGGGCATCGCCTGCGTGAAGCACCAGAACATGTCGGGTTCCGACATCGGTGACGATCACAAGGAATATTTCGCCGGTGAAGCCGCGCTGAAGGCCGCTGGCGAACACAACACGATGAACCAGTTCGCCGCCGCGTAACCGGTTCTGGCAAGCTAGCCGGGGGGCGAGCTCCCTCGTCCCCAGATACGCCCGTCCCTGTCAGGGGCGGGCGTATCCCTTTTGGGCGGTTCATTATTGCCGCAATCGTGGTGCGGGATTAGAGGCTGCGCCATGGACCTTCCCGTTTCCCCACTCGCCAGTCCCTTCCCCGCCATCCCGCCCATCGACGGCGTGACGCTGCGCATCGCCCGCGCCGGATACAAGGATTGGGGCCGCTGCGACCTGACCTATGCCGAACTGGCTGAAGGCACCGCTGTCGCCGGTGTTTTCACGAACAACATTTGCTGTTCGTCGGAAGTTGAGCTGGGCCGCGAGCAGGTCCGGCAGGGCAGGGCCCGCGCGCTGATCGTCAACGCCGGCAATTCCAACGCCTTCACCGGTTATCGCGGACGCGAAGCGGTGGAACAGATCATGGCACAAGTATCCGGGCGGCTGGGCTGCCCGGCCGATCAGGTGTTCGTGTCTTCAACCGGCGTGATCGGCGTGCCGCTGCCCAAGGACAAGGCGCGCGCAGGCGTGGAAGCGGCGCTGGACGCACCGCCCTGCGGCTGGGAAGATGCCGCCAATACCATCGGCACGACTGACACTTTCGCCAAGGGTGCGATGGCGCAGGCGGTCGTGGACGGGAAGACCGTGACGCTGGGTGCCTTCATCAAGGGCAGCGGGATGATCGCGCCGGACATGGCGACGATGCTCGGCTATATTTTCACTGATGCGGCGCTCGAACCCGCCTTCCTGCAGCGATTGCTGTCTGCGGCCAACCTCAAGACCTTCAGCTGCATCACCGTGGACAGCGACACTTCCACCAGTGATACGGTGCTGGCTTTCGCCACCGGAAAGGCCGGAAACGCGCCGCTTTCCTGTTTCGACTGTGCGGGCGCGGACGCATTTGCCGCCGCGCTGGAGGATGTTTGCCGTCAACTGGCACAGCTGGTGGTCCGCGATGGCGAAGGCGCGCAAAAATTCATCACCATCGAGGTCAGCGGCGCGGTGAGCGATGACAGCGCACGCCGGATCGGCCTGGCCATTGCCAACTCGCCCCTCATCAAGACCGCCATTGCAGGCGAAGATGCCAACTGGGGCCGCGTGGTAATGGCCGTGGGCAAGGCGGGCGAACCAGCGGACCGGGACCGGCTGTCAATCGGCTTTGGCGGGGTCTGGGCGGCCCGCGAAGGACTGCCGCTGGCTGATTATGACGAAGCGCCGGTTGCCGCACACCTCAGGGGCCGGGACATCTCGATCGAAGTCGATATCGGGCTGGGCGCTGGCCGCGCCACGGTGTGGACCTGCGACCTGACGCACGGCTATATCTCGATCAACGCCGATTACCGGAGCTGAGCGCGCGGATGAGCGCGCTGAACGAGGAAATTCACGATCTCCTGCGCTTCGCGGCTGAACGGGCGATCCTGCCGCGTTACCGCAATCTGGCTGACGGCCAGCTGATGCACAAGGCGGCGGACGATCCGGTTACCATCGCCGATCACGAATGCGAGGCGTTCCTGACCGAAGCACTCATGCGGCTGGCGCCCGGTGTGCCGGTGGTGGGTGAGGAAGCGGCGCATTCCGATCCTGCCGTATTGGATCGCCTCTCGGGCGCGTGCTGGATCATTGACCCGCTCGACGGCACGCATAATTTCGCACACGGGCACCCCCCGTTCGGCATTATCGTGGCGCTTGCTGACGGGGGCGAAACAGCGGCAGGCTGGCTATACGATCCGCTGAGCGGGCGGTTCTGCCATGCCGCGCGGGGCCAGGGCGCGTTCGTGAACGGGGAACGGGTAAGCGCGATAACCACCGCCACGGATCCACCGGTGGCCGCAATCTCTTTGCTGTTCATGGAGGAGGCGCGGCGCGAGAGCGTGAAGCGCCACATCGCCCCTCATTACCGCGTTGTGGACATCCCGCGCTGCGCTGCCGAACAATATCCGCGTCTTGCGCTGGGCGAGAATGATCTGTCGATCTTCGAACGCACCCTGCCCTGGGATCACGCCGCTGGCATCCTGTGGCTGAACGAAGCGGGCGGCAGGGCGGCGCGGCCCGATGGCAGCGCCTATCGGGTGGACGATCATGCCCGGCCGGGGCTGATCGGCGCGGCCAGCCCGGCCCTGTGGGACGAACTCGCCGCGCGGATGGAACTGCTTTAAAGTTCGCTTTCCAGCCAGCCCTTGAGCTGGCTCTTGGGTGCAGCGCCCAGTTTCTGTGCGACCGGCTTGCCATCCTTGAACAGCACCATCAGCGGAATCGACTGCACGCCGATCTGGCCCGGAACATTGGTGTTTTCCATGATGTCCATCTTGGCAATGGTAACCTTGTCAGCCAGCTCGTCACTGATTTCTTCCAGCGCGGGGCCGATCATCTTGCACGGGCCGCACCAGTCCGCCCAGAAATCGACCAGCACCGGCTTGTCGGAATTGAGAACATCTTCAGCGAAGCTGGCATCAGTGACGGCTTTGGTCGGCATGGTGAGACTCCTTGTGATATGCCTTAATCTAGGCACCCTGCGCACAATGGCAACGGGTGTGCATCGATAAGATTGCTGTCAGTCCAGCAAGGCCTGCTTGTGCGGGTCCAGCAAGGCGGAAGGCAAGGCGAACAGGGCTGGAGCATGCGTATAAAGCAGCGCAGCATCGATTTGCCTGCCCGGATAAATCACCTCCAGAGCGGCGACATAGGCCGCCATTTGCCTGACTATGGAACCGGGAATTTCCTCAATCCGCTCAGGCGGACGACGCGCGGTCTTGAAATCGACCACCAGCAACCGTTCCGGCGTGACCAGCAACCGGTCGACTGTCCCGGCGATGACCTGTCCGCCGACCTTTGCCGCAAAGGGCACCTCGGCAAGCGCGTCAGGCCCGAACAGATCACGCCAGCGCGGGTCGGCCAGCACGCCAAGCGCTGCGTCCAGCATCTCGTTCCTTATCGCCTCATCCAGTTCCGCCCCGTGGCGGGCAAGCCAGGCGGCACCGGACGCCGCCCGCTGCGCAACCGGCAGTTGGGGCATGCGTTCCAGCAGCGCATGAATCAAGACCCCGCGTCGGGCCGCCTGGGCCCGTAGCTGCGGCGGGAGCGGCGGGTCCGCAGACTGATCTTCCCCTGCGGACGACGGGGCGAGCGGACGCGGCGGTCGTGGTTCCGGCCCGATCGGGGACACTGCCCAGACCGGCAAGTTCACCGGCATTGCGGGCGGCGTTTCGTCTGCGCGCACCGGAGGCAGCGGGGCCAGTTCACCCCATTCCTTGCGGCTGCCCCAGATGGCATCTGCAACCGGTTCATGTTCGAACAAGGGGGCAAGGGCGGCATACCAGCTGTCTTTGGCGGGTTCTCCCCGATCGCGGCTACCAAGCGATCCGGCAATGAACAGCGCCTCTTCCGCGCGGGTCATGGCGACATAGAGCAGCCGCCAATGTTCTTCCATCTCCTCCAGCTGCGCGCGGGCATGCGCCTCTGCCACCACGCCCGCCCGGTCTGCGGCGGCCAGATCGGGAATGGGTATGTTGCGGCGATGCCGGATCCCCGCTGCTGCATTTTGCGCTCCGCCATCCGCCAGCACCAGCCCGCTGTTGCGCGCGTTTGCGGGATTGCCGGTGGCATCGGCAAGTATCACGATCGGGGCCTGCAAGCCCTTGGAGCCATGGACGGTCATCACCCGCACCAGACCCTCGCTCGCCCCTGCCTCGCGCTTCACATCCCCCTCGCCCGCGTCGAACCATTGAATGAAACCCTGCAGGCTTGGGCTGTGAGCCGAAGCGTAGGCATGCGCGGCATTGAGCAGTTCGTCGATCGGATCATTCGCCTCCTGGCCAAGGCGCGATACCAGCGCCTTTCTCCCCTGCCAGGGGCCGACCAGAATCCAGTGCAGCAAGGCCTGGGGCGGTTCATAGTCCGCCAGCGCGAGCAATTGGCCGAGCCATGCGAGCGCAGCCTGCACTTCGCCCTGCGCGGAAGCGCGCAGATGGGGCCACAGGCCAATGCCCTTTTCGCGCCAGCCGTGCTCCAGCAACTGTTCCTGGCTCCAGCCCACCAGCGGAGAGACCAGCAGACTGGCCAGATTGAGATCGTCAAATGGCTGCGCGGCAAAGCGCAGCGCGGCCATCAGATCCCTGACCGCCAGCGGCGCGCCCAGCCGCAGGCGGTCTACCCCCGCCACCGGCACGCCGCGCGCGTAAAGCCGCGCAACAATCAGCCCCGCCAGTTCCTTGCGCTTGCGCACCAGCACCATCACATCGCCTGGTCCGGCGCGCCGCGCCCCGCCCTTCACCAGCGGAAATCCATCGCGCATCCATTGCTGGACCTGCCAGGCGATGCGATCCGCCAGCAACCGGTCAGGGCGGGAAAGCCAGCCTTCCTCCCCCTCGTCCGCGTCATCGCCCGCATCCTCATTCGCGGCGCCAGTCGGCGGCCACAGGGCGACATAGCCGGGCCGGTCTTCCCCGATATGAGGTTCAGGGCCATCGCTGAGGCCAAAACTCGCCCTACCCACGCTGGCGATCGCCCGGTCCACGAAGTCGAGCACCGGCTGCGACGTGCGAAAGCTGCGGCCAAGGCCGAGTTCCTGCAAGGGTCGCGGTGTATTTGCCCCGCGCGCCAGGCGCGCATTGTCCAGCGCCCCGGCCATGGCCCGCCTCACCCGCTGGCGTGCGGCCTCGAAATTCTCGGGGCTGGTGCCCTGGAAACGAAAGATCGCCTGCTTGTAATCGCCCACCACGAACAGCGTGCGCAGCTTGCCATCGCGCTGCCCTTCGCCTGCGAAGAAATCGCCGGTCAGCGCATCGATGATGTCCCATTGGGCGGCATTGGTATCCTGCGCTTCATCGACAAGGATATGATCGAATTGCCGGTCAAGCTTGTACCGGATCCACTCCGCCATGCCCGCACGGTTAAGCAGGTCGGCGGCGCGCCTGATCTGGTCGTCGAAATCGATCAGGCCTTCGCGCTGCTTCGCCTCGTCCCATGCAAGCGCAAAACTGCGCCCAAGTGTCAGCGCAGGGGTCAGGTATTCCGCCAGCGCCAGCAGGTTTTTGAATTCCTGCACCCGTCCGATGCTGTCGACCACTCGGGCCGCGTAATCGCCATAGGCCGGATCGCGCTTCAAAAGATTGTCAAGTTGCCTTGGCCTGCCATCCTGCGTGAGCAGCGTCCCGTAGAAGCTGCCAAGCGATTCCAGTCTTCCTGCCGGATCGCGCGCCAGCCAGTCCGATATGGCTTGCGCCCCGTTCCGGCCGCTCTTGCTGTCCCATTCCGACAGCGTCCGCAGGCAGTGACGCAAGGATTCGACATCGAACTCATCGTCCGCGCACAAGGCGGCGGCCTGCGCCAGCTCCGCATCCGCAGCCAGGCCGAGCAACTGGTTGACGCGCGGCCTGAGCGGCGGTTGCCAGGCACCCGGCCCAAACCATGCGTCATGCGCGTCTGCACAGCGCAGCATCCAGCCCTGCACCGCATCGGGGCCCATGCGCAGGCTGAGCAATTCCAGCGCATCGAGCATCTGTGCATCGTCGCGCGCTTCGGCGTCCACCAGCAGTTCGGCCAGAACGCTGCGGGCCAGCAGCGCGCGGTCGCGATCCTCCATCGCCCGGCTGCCCGGCACAAGCCCGGCTTCATGCGGGAAGGCCGCAAGCAGCCACTGTGAAAAAGCATGAATCGTATCGATTCGCAGCCCGCCGCCCGGGCAATCCAGCACGCGGGCGAACAGGGTGCGCGCCCGCGCCAGCGTGTCCGCATCCACCGGCGCCCCAATCGCGTGCAAGTCACGAGCGAGCGCCGCATCGGGCAGACGCACCCAGTTTGCCAGCACTTTCCCCGGTTAACGCGCACTGGCCATTTCGGCTGCGCTCACCAGAAAGCGGCGCACCAGGATGGGCAACCTCGCTGCAGCAGCAGCTGCAGAACGCGCGCGGAAAGCACCTGTGTCTTGCCTGTTCCGGCGGAGGCGGAAATACACCGCCTCGATGCACCGCATCGCGCTGCAGGACTGTAGGCGGATGTGACCTGCTGTCATGTTGGCCTCTGCTTCACCTGATACCCCGACGGCTCATCCATTTGTCCAGCCATCAGGCTGGTTGCACCGGTACAGCCTGCAACATCTGGATTGAGCGGGCGGTGAAAGGTTCGGTGCCCAGGATCCAGCGATCCCAGCATCGTCCAGAAAATGCCAGCAACAGAAAGGAATTCAATCGCGGAATGCTGACTTCTTCTGCCCCTGACCGGCTCAGACATAGCCAAACTGGTTTCACTCCACTCATGGCCGAGTGACCATTCAACCGTCGGCCCCGCTTCACCCCGGCGAGGCATCGGCCCGGGCCATCAGCCCAGCGCGTGCCAAGCCGCAGCGCATAGCCCGATTTCCACCCTGCGCCTGCCAGGGCGGGCTGCCTGTCTTAGGATCAACGATGGTGTTTTGCCGCCCGGTAGCGCATCGATATGGTCCATTCTGCCCGTGAATGAAACGTCATGTATGCGCATCTCCCGATAATTCCGGAAATAATCGGCCCGTTTCGTCCCGCACGCTAATTTCCACCCCCACCCATTCCAGCCTTTCAGCAGGCGCGGCTGCCAGAGGCTGCGCATCAGTGGGTAAAAGTGTCTATTTCTGTGTGTTTCAGGCTATACCGCAGTATTCCGTCTTCAGGTGCCACCTGCGCAAGATCCGTGAACTTCGCAGTAATTTTCCAGCGCTGCAGAGGTTCCGCATCGTAAGAGGATCGAGCGCACGCAGCCGCAGGATGGCCTGGAGAGCAGAACTGTGGTGATCGCTGCGCAGCCGGTCGAGCGCGTCACGCTGATGTTCACTCCCGTGCTGCGCAGCTGACGGGCATGGCCTGGCCACCCGACCGCTGGCTGAGCGATCCAGCGCGCGGGCGTACATAACCGCTTGCTGGCTGGCGGCGCGCGCGAGCAGGTCGGGAGGCGCCCGGCGGCGCGCGCACCTCAGCAGGGAAGGGCGACGGAATGGCAGGCCCCTGCGTGCCGAGGCTGAGCGCGGCTTTAGCACCACTTCGGCGCAGCACCATTGCCCGGCCAGATTGCGCGGCCAGATTTCGATCCGAAAAATCTGCGGCGCCTGGCACCCCTAACGCCCAGCATTGCGGCGCAGGGGATTCAGCCGGTGCAGTATTCGACCAGGCGGCCAGCGCCTGCCATCCTCGCGCGCCCACAGCGCATCCCCACAGCCCTGCGCCGCACTGACCAGTGTATCGAGAAGTTGCGAAAGCCTGCTTCCGCTGGCTTCACTTTTGCGCCATCAGCGGGTACAGATTGGGAGTAACCTGCCCACTGGCGTGCCGCGATCGGTGCCGCAGCCTCGGCCATTTCCGCAATCAGATCCAGTGTCCAGCCCTGGTTCTGGCGCGCTGCAGGCGAAGTTCCAGCGCGCGGCATGCAATATCCAGCCACTCGGCCTGCCCTTCACCGCTGCCTGCTGGATGTTCCAGCAGCGCCATCAGGCGCCACCGGGGCCGTGCAGTCGGGCCATCACCGGCGAGAATCAGGAAAACAGCGCCTGGCGGGCGTTTGCGGCGCGGCCTGGCCCGCCGTATCGTCCGCTTCGTGCTGCCGTCGCAGATGAGCGGACGCATCCGCCCCGCCAGCCCGCGATCCGTGATCAGCGCCACTGCCGTTCCGCTGTTCCAATGCCCGCGCACCAGTAGCGCGACGCCTGCGCCTTCGGGGTTGGCGGTCGCATCAGGCGCATATTGACAGGCGCTCTTGCGCTGATTTGGCAACTGACCCAGCAGGCGCGCGCTTGCGGTGGTGGAAGAGATTGAAATCGCGCGGCTGCGTTCCGGCGGAGCCGCAGCCAGCCCGGCCCTGTGCCAGGGCTGGACCTCGCCGCGGGCAATGCCCATGCGATTGAGCAGCAGCTTGAGGTGATACTGGGGATGAGTGACCGCATCGCCTCTGGTGAAAGGTGCGCCGCCTGCTTGCGCAGGTGCGCCTGCGCAGCCCAGCTCTGCCCAGACTGAATCCTCCATCGCAAGATCGAGGTCAGGCAGGATCACCGCCCCCCCCGGCATGTCCGCAATCACCCGCAGCAGGCGGGCGAGCGCCGGGGCAGCGCTGGTCACGCCCGCTGCCACCAGGGGCATTTGGGGCGGAGCAAGCTTCCAGCGCCGCGCAGCATGATCGAACAGCCGGTTGCGCCGCGCCGACGCATCCAGTTCTCCTCGTTCCTGCAATTCAGCCAGCCAACGCGCCTGCACCCTGGCGAACAGCCGCAACCCTTCCTGCCAATGGCCCGAAAGGTCACCCAGCAAATCGACTACCCGTTCGCTCAGCAATTCCTCCGGCCCGATATCCTCCACCAGCAGGCGGTCCATCGTGTCCGCCTGTTCGCGGGCGAGGCGCAACAGCGCAGCACCATGCGGTGCATCGCCGCCCAATTCCTCGCGAATGTGTTCTGCCAGCCGCAGCCAGCGTCGCGTGGGATCAGCAGCAGGGGCAATTTCCGCCCCCGCCCCCATCGGGTCGAGCAACGGCCCCAGTGTTTCGTCCAGATCCAGATCGCCCACCACCGCCATACGGGGCAGCAGCAATCCTTCACCCGCCAGGCGGATGAACGCCTCGCTGACCGTGCGCGCCGCACGGCGGCTCGGCAACAGAAGGGTCAGCCGCGCGAGGCCGAGATCGGGATGGCGGTAGCGGGGCAGCAAACCGGCCACCAGCGCATCGGCAAAGCCGCGATGTGCGGCAATGGAATAAACGCCGGGCCGGTTACGCTCAGTCACTGGTCAGCGCAGCTTCTGTGGGCGCGATTGATGCCGGATCGCCGACCTCGAACCAGCGACCGCTGAAACTGGTGCCATAGAGGCGCCCTTCCTCAATCGCACGGCTCCACAGGACATTGGTTGAAAACGGACCGTCGGGGGGATCGCGCAGCAGGCGATGGGAAACGATCTGGATGCCGGTGTAAATGAACGGGGCCACCCGCTCTCCCCGTCGCCGGGAAATGCGCCCCAGCTGATCGAGGTGGAAATCGCCCCTGTTATGCATATCGTTGCGCCCCGGCGTAAAAATAAAGGAGCAGCAAGTAATGCATCCATTGCCACAGATCCAGGTCCGCGAAGCTGGGCAAAAGCGGCATTCACCGGCTCCGTCTGGAACAGACATTGTCACCGTTCAGATAAAACGGATTGGGGCAGCAACGGCTGCGCTTCACCATGCCCCCCGCGGTTCCAGCAGCAGGTCACGTTCGTCCGGAGACAATGCAGCGCGGCACCTTGCGCCCTGACATGCGCGATCAGCGCGAATCCGGTGATAATGGTCGCTGACCACCGCATTAAGGATTCCTACCACAGGCGATCAAGCGTGCATCGATCAAGGGCTTTCCGGCAACGCGCACCATCGGCTTCTGGGCCCGTTTCATTGCGGTCAACGGGCGCATCCGCTTGCCCAGCCCCGCCGCCATCACCATCGCCGTATCGGAAACCAACGTGTTCAACCCAGCCCCCCGCCCCGGCGCGCACGGATACCGGCCGGCACATTGGCGTCAAACCACGCTGCCACCGGGGCCAGCGCAGGATGCGCCAGATCGCGCTCCAGCGCTTCCCATACGCGGGGGATCATGGCCAGATAGCGCGGCTTGCCATCGCGCTTCCACAGCCGCGCAAATATGCCGACGATCTTGGCGTTGCGCTGTGCGCCGAGGCGAGCGTAGTCAGCCTCGAACTCTTCCCCGCCCCCTGCCGCCGCAGCATAGTAGTCGAGCATGGCACGCTCCAGTGCAGGCGGCACATCGCGCCGCGCATCCTGCAGCAACGACACCAGGTCATACGCCCGGTGCCCGACCAGCGCGTCCTGAAAATCGATCAGCCCCTGCCCGCCATCGGCCAGCAACATGATGTTTTCGGCATGATAATCGCGCAGCACCGTAACGCCGGGCTGCTGGCGGGGCAGCATCGGGGCCAGCGCGGCGTCCCACGCCGCAGCATAGCTTGCGGCATCCACGGAAATTCCCGCCGCGGGGCAGAACCATTCGCAGAACAATGCCGCCTCGCGCTGATAGACCGCCATGTCATATAGCTCGAACGGGCCGGGCGGCAGCGCATGAAGGCTGACCAGCGCATCAATCGCCGCGCGATAGGCGCCTGCTTCGTCGCCCGGCACAAGGTCGAGATGGTCGCGCATGCGCGCGTCCCCGAAATCCTCCATCAGAACAAGTCCGCGCCCGCTGTCCTGCGCATAAATTTGAGGCGCACGCAGGTGATGCGCGCGCAACCACTGCCCGACATGCAGAAACGGTCCGGTATCTTCCTGCGGCGGCGGCGCATCCATCAGCATGGCCGACGCGCCATTGCGGCGCAGCCGGAAATAGCGGCGAAAGGACGCATCGCCAGGCAGCGGCTCGATCACCGAACCGGCCCATCCCGATGCATCAAGGAACGTGTCTATGCCATCCGGCAAGCCTGTGATCATGGCATGCGCTCTAGCCAATCGCGCCCGCCTTCGACAATGGCGATCCGCCCTTCTCCACCATATTCCAGGCTGATCGCAAGGCAGGCCGGATCATGCGCGAACCCGCCCGCGTTCTCTGGCCATTCGGCGATCAGCGCTGCGCCATCGCGATAATCGTCAAGCCCCAGTTCCTGCGCGTCTTCCGGCAAGCTCGAGCCGGTAAACTGCGCTACCAGCGGCACGCGCATCTCCGGCCTGCCGTCATATAGCCCGATAATCGCGAAGTTGGGCGACGGCACTCGCCGCCATGCCCTAAAGGCGGTAAAATGATCGCGCGGGCCAGCGTGTTCTGCTGCTCATGCCGAGCCTGCCCGATAAAGCAATCACATCGCCAGCAAACAGTGGCGATATTGGCACGAAACGCCATCGCGGTGATCAGGTGATCGACCTGGCGCAGGCCACGGCAGCAGCACGGTCACCGTCGTGCCCATTCTTTGCGATGCCAGATAAGTTTGCTGCCATGCGTCTGGATCAGGTTGGCGGGCCAGCGGAGGCTGCCCTGCTCAGTGCTCCACCTGCTGCCATCAGCGGCCATCCGGTATCCATCAGGCGCGCCGGCCCGTCCTGGTCCCATTATCTGATATAACGACAACCGTCTTTGCGCGCACCCTCCACCAGACCAGCCCGCCAGGCGCAGGAAGTGGCAATGGCGTTAACCAATTATGATCAGATGCAGGTACCCAGCCGACGCTGTCGGCGGCGATCACACTGTGAAGTAGTCGTGCAGATCGAGCGCGAGTTCGCCCGCGCGGACCTTCTTCCCGGTCTCGCACCAGCTGCGCTTCGCCAAATGGGAGCACCTTGCCCTCACGCGCGAGAGGGAGGAGGCCTGCCCCACTTGATCAGAGTTCAAGAACGCCTCCTGACCTGTTCGCCTGACGCCGACTTGACGAAAGAATGGCATCCACATACCGCCGCCCCTGCTCGACAGTTCGCCAGCGACCCAGCCCGGCATTCCGGCAAAACCGCCGATGGAAGTCAGCGCGTGTCCTGAACTCCATAGCTCATATTGGCCAGAAGCGGGTCTGATCGCATCCGCTTCTTCCAGCACATTGCGTTCGCGCAGCGCACTCCGCTGCGAACCACAGGATGTCGAGGACGGGTCAGCAACCCGTTGTTGGTTCGCGATTCGCAAATCTAAAAGCGTCCGCCCGTCGCCGAGCGGCGCGCCTGCCGCGCTGAGGGTGCGGGCTGCCTGCACCAGGTCGCCTACGGCCCTGGCTCAGTGGCTGTACCAGCTGTTCGGCAATCGTCCGCGCAGCAAGGCTTCGATGCGCGGATGATTGTCGAGATATTCCGGCTCCAGGCTCCCCAGTCATTACGCGAAGCGGCGATTCCACAATGGCGCCCATCGAAAAGACCGCAATCGATCTGAACAGTAATCAAAGGTCGCGCGTGCGCAGCAGCGTGTCGCGCATGGTGACAGGGCGAGTTGTTCTGGTCTGGTCTTCCGCCACTAGCACTAGCCTGGCTATCAGCACATGCGCCACGATCCGCAATCCGCGCAGCGGCTAGGCTTTCCTGGGTGGCGCATCGGCGTTGAACCCCATTCTGCCCAAACCGCGCTGCCACCTGGAAAAATCCCCTGACTTCGGGCAGACGGCTCAGATCGCGCGCGTGAGGCCAGCACGTTCGAAGGAAGGCGGATCGACCGACGCCGCAGTCCCCAGCGCAAAAAATCCGGTGGAATGGCTGAAGTTGGCAGCAAAGGCGAGGCGATGTTGCATCGAATTGAGCACACCATCGACAGTTGGTCAAGCATCGAACGTTGCGGCGGCGGCGCGGCCTGTTCCCCGATTTCCTCAATGTCGAAGGCTATGTAACCGCCACCTCTTCGCCGCCAAGCGGGAGTCACCACGCGCAACGCTCTTTCGCCGCCTCGATGGTCGCGGGGCGATACGTTCGATCGGAAGGTTCCTGCTGCGTGCCTGATCCGCGACCTGCGCCGCCGTCAGCCCGTCAATCCGCTCCACCAGTTCACGCTGTTCGGCAATGACCGCATCCGCGCTGTCAGCACCGACTGCGGCCACATAGGCGCTGTTGACCAGCCGCAACTTCGCATCCGGCCCCCTGAACCACATCGGCAGGGGCGCGGCTTCGATCAACCCGACCAGCGCGGCGAAATCGGATCGCGCCCGCGCCGCATCGCTGCGCAGCGCATTCAGCTCGCTTTCGCTTTCGCTGAAATCGAACACCCAGACCAGTGCCGCTCCGCCCGGCGACACCAGCGGATCGGCCAGGTGGCCGCGCATCGCCAGGCTGCGGCGCGAATTACGCGGGGTGATCGCCAGCCGGAATGGCGTGGCGGTTTTCTGAGTGCGTCGCACCGCCTCGGTCAGTTCGCCCAGTTGCGCAGCGTCCAGCCCGCGATCACCGCCGTCCAGTTCCGACAGGTAGCCCGGCATCGCGTCCAGCCCGAGCCACAAGGCCAGCCGGGGCGGCGCTTCCAGCTTGCCATCGGCGCGCACCAGCATTGGCAGCGCAGGGGCCTCGTCAACCATGCGCGACAGGCGGCGCAGCGCCTTGCGGCTCGCCTCGGCCTTGCGGGTCCGCTCGCGCGCGCCGACAATCAGCCAGCCCGCGCAAAGCGTCCATGCGGCCATGAGCAGGCCGATCAGAACCAGCGCGGTTTCGGACAGGATCATGCGGCCATCGCTATGCGCCCGCCGTGCGGATTACAATGGGCGTTCGGTCGCTGTGCCCGTTGGCGGGCGCATCACCGCCCCCGTCCACCGCACCGGCCGCGCCCGATCAATAGCGGTAATGGTCGGGCTTGAACGGGCCTTCAACCGGAACGCCGATATAATCGGCCTGTTCGCTGCTTAATTTCGTCAGTTTCACGCCCAGCTTCTCAAGGTGGAGCGCGGCGACCTTTTCGTCCAGATGCTTGGGCAGCACATAGACCTTGCGTTCATACTCATCGCCCTTGGTGAAGAGTTCGATCTGCGCCAGCACCTGATTGGTGAAGCTGGATGACATGACGAAGCTGGGATGACCGGTCGCGCAACCCAGGTTCACCAGGCGGCCCTTGGCAAGGATGATGATCTGCTTGCCATCAGGAAAGCTCACAAGATCCGTCCCTGGCTTGATTTCCTGCCAGACATAATTGTCCAGCGCGGAAATCTGGATTTCGGAATCGAAATGGCCGATGTTGCAGACAATGGCCATGTTCTTCATCGCCTTCATATGTTCGGCGGTGATGACACTTTCATTGCCCGTCGCGGTCACGAAAATGTCAGCGCGGGCGACCGCGTCCTCCATCGTCACCACTTCATAGCCTTCCATCGCCGCCTGCAGCGCGCAGATCGGATCGATCTCGGTCACCAGCACGCGCGCGCCGCCCTGGCGCAGCGATGCGGCGGACCCCTTGCCGACATCGCCAAAGCCCGCCACGCAGGCGACCTTGCCGGCCAGCATCACATCGGAGCTGTTCATGGATAGTAACGACCAGCGATTTTTGCAGCCACAGAGACGTCGCGAATTTCGACTCTGGCTCGCCGCTGTCAGTCTGCTACTGATGGCGGGGAATGGCAGCTTCGCCCTGCTTGGCCAGCTGGTACAGCCGGGGTCACGCCAGTGCAGGGTTTCTTCCGAAACGCCATGTATCGCCTGACGGTTTCACTCAGATAACCGGACGCGCTCGATGAAGCGCTTTCAGCGCGCTGGAATTCAATCTCTTCCGCATTGGCTGGTTCGGGCAGGATCCTGCCCCGCCTTGCCCCCATAAAGGCAAACATGGTGGCATCGCCGCTGCCGTCTGTGATCATATTGCAGGTGGCATCGCCCCCAAAAATGAAGGAAATCCGCCCCACAATCCCGCAGTATTCGCCAGGTTTTTGCCCTGATCGAACACGGGATGCCCCAGCCAAAAATCGCGTGATCCTGCGTCGAAAAGATGTTGCAGGTCGCCCAGCGCACTTCGGCGCCCAGCGCCACCAGCGTTTCGATCAGCACGGCAGTCTGGATCGTCATATGCAGCGAGCTGCAAGGATGCGCGCCCTCAGCGGTCGGCCGCGCCACCTGGCACGCAGGGCCATCAGGCCGGGCATTTCCGTTTCGGCTATCGCGATTTCGGCCCGGCCATAATCGGCGAGTGCGATATCCCTGACAACATAATCCTGGCTGGCATTCTGGGCAGAGGCAGTGGCCACGTCGATACTCCCGGCACGTCAATGGAATGAAGGCGCAGAAACGGAAAACGACGCCTTTACGGCGCCGCCTTTAGCCGCTGCTTGTCGCCAAGGCAAACCATCCCCCGCGCATTCACGCGCGCTCAGTAATCTCCGGCCAGATCCGCCAAAGCCAGGTCAGTGGTGAGCAGCTGGTCCGCAGCCTCCTCAAGCCCGCCTGGCACACTGTGTGATGCAAGCGCGCGGGTAGCCTGTCTAAGTACCGAAGCGCGGCTCGCCATAAGTGACGTACTGAGGCGATCAACCGCGAAACCACCGAGTTCACCGAACTGGCGGGCATAGTCTCACTGAGTACGCCGCGCCTCACTTAACCTGGTGGCATAGAGGACTTCGCTGAAATGTATCATGCGGTCAGGAAATCGCTTCCGGCTCCGCCAGACAGCGTGAGAACTGACCATCATGGGTCATGGTCGTTGTGCTGTGCTGGCCCGTTGCAACTGAGCTCGCTGCGCTGGCCTGAACTGGCGCGTCAAGGTCGTGACGCGGCTGCTGTAGGCTGGTTGCAACATACCGAAAAATCCCCATTTCACGCCCTGCGCTGCGCCTTGCGGGTGCCAATGTTTGTCCGTTTGCGTGTTTTCTTTCCAAATATCCAGGGGGTTGAACGATTTTAACGACGATACCGCTTTGCTTCCGTTGCGGATAAATCCATTCGGTACTATTATGTCAGCAAAGCCGCAGGCCGCACCTGCGCGCAAGAGAAAGGATTTGAGACATGACTCATTTCTGGCTATGATAAACTGCCTGATGTAACGCCTTTATCAAATCGACTGCGGACGGCCCTGAGAGTGCAGTCAGCGAATATTTTCCGCCGGTCGCAAAGTCGCGCCGTTTCGGTCCCCGGCGCGTTCACCTGACCTTGCTCCGGCCAAACATTCAAGCGCTACTTTGCCACAAGGCGGGGAAAAAGTTGAAGGCCAAGGGTCGATGGAACGTTTGCACCGCGGTCGTCAACGATCCCTTTGCGATGAGTGCGGCGCGCGTGACGGGTCTACCGATGTAACCATGCTGCGATGGCAATGGCGAATTCGCCAGCACTGGGCCTGACCATGGACGGCAGCGGCTGGCTCGGCCTGCGCGGCCTGGCTGCGCTGGTCGATGCAGGTCAGACGACGGCAAGGTCGAAGCAGCTCAACTCTGGAAGAAGTTCGAGGCGAGTTCCGCTGAACATATGCTCGGCCAGCCTGAAACCTGCTGATACAGTGGAAAGGGCGTCGTGGGCGCCTTCTTTTTCGTTGGGGCCTGCGGTCAGCAGCCGTCAGGCTCAGTACCAGGCTGCGGTGCGCTGATCCTCCAGGAATTGCCCCATCATCCGCTGGTGACCATGGATGGCCCGGCGTGGGTGCACCTTCTGCGCGCGGTCAGCGCAGGCGTGACTGGCATCGATCATTACCGCCACTCCCGCGCGGGTTGCAGATTGTCCCAGATGCACTGGGCGACCCCAGCCGTCAGCCGTTCCTGAATCTGTGTAGCCTGCGGGCAGCTATGCAGCACACGCGCAAGCTTGGATATGCCCACCACCCGCTCGTTCGGCAGATAGCAAACGGAGCCTTGCTGATGATCGGGGCCATATGGTGTTCGCAATGGCTCCAGTGAAATATCCTTCAGCAGCAATGATCCCCGTCATAGCCGCCCACTCGAACATCACGCGCGCTGAGGGATAGCGGGTCAGCGTCATAGCCGACGCACGCCCTTCCAGGCGCGTTACGCGGGCGGGCGGTCGTGGATCAGCCCTCTTCGTGGGACGGATCGTCCCCGCCCAGCGTGATCAGCGTGCGGATAGCCTCCTGAACCTCTCACAGGGAATCCCCGACCCTGTTGCCTTATCGAAATCGATCCCTTGTTTTCGCCTGTCAGACGCGCTTCCGGTTTCACACCTAGTAACCAGAGGGATAATCCGCTGATTTACGGAAAATTGGCGCGCCCGGGAAACGATCTGAACGTCCGACCTCAGATTCAGTTCATGCTCTATCCAGCTGGAGCTACGGCGCGCGGTGAAAAGTAATACAGGAGCAGTGCGTTGCGCTTGGTAATCCTATGCGCCCTGTTCTGCCCTCCAAAAACGCTCGCCGCAAGCAACCGCCGGCGGCGCATCGACAGTTTGTTCATCTCCAGCGTGAATCCAGCCCAGTTCTCACCGAGCGCGCGTGTGACGGCTGCGCCTGCTGCATCGAGACTCAGGAAGAAGAATGGCAATCGCGCGCTTCAGCTGCCCATGGCGCGATCGGCAAATGCCAGCGGCACGTGATTGCGCGCCATCGCAACAGGGCCCAGTTCCTCCTCCAGCTTCGCGAATCAATAACGCATTTCAAAGGATTTCCTCCCGTCTGGATTCTGCCGCCGGGGAACCTCTCACAAACCTGCATGGATCCTTTCCGGTGGCCTGCGCTGGAGCAGAAACGAAGCCTGAATGGCTGCCAACGCGCCGCAACCACCAGCATGAATGTCGGGAAATTTGGTGAACGTTATTCGCGTGAAACCATTTGTTGTGGAATTTCTGGTATAAAAAGCCACCTATCGGAACCAATATGAGAAAAGCTGTGTTACCACCAAAATTCTTTTGTGATGCTCGGCGATATCGTGCCGGTGACTTTCCGTCGATCATGTCTGATCTCATCCTGATCGCCCACCATCAAGGGGTACCAGCGAAGCGTCGCCAGCGACGATCCCGATGTGGGTGGAAGCCGCCGTGAATGCAAGTAATGTAATGAGCGATTAGATTTGTCAATCTATTGAACGAATCGAGTTTGCTTCTTCCGTTGGGAATGGGTTGGGTACCGAAGACTGAAATCCAGGAGACTACCAACGAAATTTTCGTCACATCCTTCGTGACGAAGCTGGTGCGACCTGCCATCGAATATGGCCTGATCGCCGCCCTTATCGCTGTTGCCGCCATCCGGCGTGATGACCACGCTGGGTACGAAACCTGGTACCGAGCACGTTCTCGACTGTGAGCGGCAAGTCGGGTCAGAAAGTGTCTGACGAACAGGAGAGGCGTGTGGGCAACTCTGCCGCCTTCTTTATGTCCGGCTGACGTAGCGCGCCCGGCTATTTTACGACAAGTTGACCTTCTGGCTGACCTGCAAATTCCCATCATTGGCGCTATAAGTCCGTTCAGCACGCGGAAGCGCGCGCCTTGCGCATCGCTGTGCCGCCATCCGCCTGGCCAGGCCTGCCACTGTGTCGCTGCTTTTGCCGGTAACGACATCAATCCGCCGGAACGATCGCCGCCGCTTCGCTGCTGCTGGGATGCGGCGCAGCGAACAACATCGGATTGAACATCAGCCTGCCCGGTGATGGTGGCAAGTGAAACGCGCGTGAGTTCGAAAACTCGTAGGCGAAACCAACACATCGACCTGGCCATTGCCGCTGCCACCCGTGCAGCCGGTATGTTTGTAGTCGTTCAGGATGTTGAAGGCGCAAGTGATCGCCCTCCCGCCAGCGCATTGAATACACCTCGATATAGCCAGCGTCCAGATCGCCGGAATAGCCGCGCTGAGCTGACCCTGCCGCCCTGCCTGTTGATCGTCACCGCGCAAAGCATTCATCAGCAGCAGAATCCATCAGGCGCTTCAGCGGCCAGCCGGAATTCGGGATGCATGAAAGTGCGCCCTTCAATCACCCCCCGCCTGGACTTCGCTACGATGCCGTCGATGCGGGCCGCGAGTGCCAGGTCATGGCGGAGCGTCCCGCCGCCAGTGCTACTTGGCCAGCGCGCCGCCCTTCACGCGCGAGGCAGGATCAAA
Organism: Novosphingobium sp.; assembly: GCA_024236235.1. Lineage (GTDB taxonomy): Bacteria > Pseudomonadota > Alphaproteobacteria > Sphingomonadales > Sphingomonadaceae > JACKKV01. The sequence goes on from JACKKV010000001.1 coordinate 58,844, forward strand.
GAGAGTCGATGCTCATTCCGGAAATCGCCGGTGCGTTGCGCCCTGCACCGCGCATCGAGCGAGTTCTGCGCGGCAAGTATCTCTGAACTGCGCTCATCGCACGCGGATCATAGCCGCTGCACCAGATATCACTGATCCCAAGCCTCGCTTGTGACAATTCCTGACCGGCGAATAGCTGAGTGCCAGCTAAAAGGCAAGGAAGCGACCTTCTGCCAAGCTGCCCAGCGCACTATTGCCGAAGACGACGTTGACAGTACCTGGCCCAATACGCCAAGCAGCGCGTTCTGCTGTGTTTCGGCTTGTCGTTTCACGGAATGGCGGGCGGCGACGTGACCGACTTCATGCCCGCACGATGCATTAGTTCCGCTTCATTGTTCATCAGCGAAACCAGCTGGCGTCACATAGACGTAGCCGCCCGGAATGGCGAAAGCAAGAAACTACCGAGGAATTGAGCAGCGATATTGAAGCCGGCAGGCGCGGTACTGAGGCCCGGAACGGATACCGCGATATTGCGGGTCACGGACGACATAACGTGCCCGTGGAACCGGAGTTTCGCCCCGCCGAATTGGCAACGCAGCTCAGGATATGCGCCTGCTCCCCTGATCGCGTTCTCGGTGGTCGTGCGTTCCGGTAGAGCGTATCTGCCCGCCCAGCAAATCGCTTAGTGATAAGTGAGGCCGCTGCGAATAACAAGGCACGTCGATTGCACGCGCGCGGATCTGAAAGCCATAATATCTCCTCAATATCTCGCCGCCCCACCAGCCCTAAGTTAAGTCCGGCAGTAAAGATAAAGTTTTATCGAGGGAAGCGCGGCTGAGGGGCCGTTCCGCGCCAATTGCCAGAGCGGTTCGCGCCTGCGCTGCAAGTCAGCTGCTGGAAACGCTGGAAAGCGGCGGCAAGCCTTCGTCAATTGCGATGCCGAGCGCCTTGGCTGTGCTGCCGGATCGCGATGCGCCTACCGGTTCGCTGACGATCCGGTCGCGATAATTTTCAGGCGCAGCAGATCCTGCGCGGTCATTTTCATGGTTTCTGGCCGCATCCGGCGCTTTTCTGCGGTGCGCCGTGAGGATGCGGAGTAACAGCCGGGCGTCACCCCGAGTATCGCGTGTCTAAGCATCGACTCGCCGAGCGGGCCAGCGCCACCGCGCTGCCGGATCCACTCGCCAACGATTGCAGCGCGACCATTCCGGCAAGGCCCAGCGCGTGCTCCCGGTCGAACGGGCGATTGCTCTGGCCTGACATGTTCCTCTCCACGCCCGGAAAACGCGCCCCTGACGTGTCGACCAGCGCTACCACGGGCAGCCCGGAAACGATCGGCCACGTTCCATTGTGGCGTACCTTCGCCTTGCGGATAGGCCTGCGGGCTTGCCTGATGCCGAAATTATGCCGCAGCCGCGTTTCCGTATCATGGCCTTTTTCGCTGATCAGGCATCAGTTTCGCCGTTAAGGGAATCCACCGGAGACCGCCTTATCCCCGCCAAATAGCGGATCCTCGCCGAGCGGACGAAACTCCGAGCAAAAAGGCGATAATCGCGAAATGCATGGGCTGGGTGGCGCGCAACCGCGGCTTTCTGCCAAGGTCAGCGCGAATAGGTGCTCGCCAGCAAATCGGCAATTTTGCTTTGCTGTCGAGTTCGCTCTCGCGATATCGACCTCGTCACTCTCTATTGCGAAAAGTAGTTCAAGGATGGCTTCAGGAGCGCGGCGGACAGGCTTTTGAATTCCAGATAAGAAAACCATGATTGAACTGCTGTCTCTCAGCGCCTTTCCGGCAAGAGGATGGCGCGCATTGCGATGCCACCAGCTTGACGCTGTTTGAAGCATGAGTAAATCTGTCGTCGCGATGTCAGTGGCGGCTAAGGTTCAGCATGCGCAACGTCAATTCCGCCCTCCAACAGATGCGTGCCCGCAAAAGGCATGGCGCAGGACATGCGGGCTGACCTTTTCCTGGTTCATGCTTACCGCACCGCCAGTTCGCGCATATCTGGAACAACGGCTGCGTGATAGATGCTTGCCGCGCGATTGAAAGAGATAGGGCTGAACTCACGCACAACCGCCCGCGATAGGCTTGGCCTGGCCCGCCCGCTGATCGGCACTATGCATCTGGCCACCTGCCTTCACTGTCAGGAACGGAGCATCGCGGCCCATCGCCGAGAGCGCGGCAGCGCGACCAGCTTCACTTCGCCTGCAAAGCCTGAACCATAAAGCAGTTCGAAAGACGCCAGGTTGCGAACCGGAATCTGCTCCGCCCGCCTTCCGCCTCCAGTCATGGGCACACAACCACTTGTCATGCGTCAGAATGTGGTAATGGTCGCCGCGCGATTGGCGTAAGCAAGGTCGCGATGATCATCGCGCAGCCCTCATCCACAAGAAATCTGAAAATCGGCGCAGGCATGTTTTCGCCACAGTCGAGGCGCAAACTGCGCCCAGGAAAAGCACCCAGCTTGGCGCAGATCCGCCTGCCCGCCCGTTCGAGCGGCAATGATGTCCTCTGCTGCCCAGATCGCGGCGATAGGCGGCGATCGGCTGGCTGCCGCGCTACGCTCGGCTGCCAGCATGGCCAGTACCTGTTTATCGCCGCGCCGATGGCGCTACCTCGCCAGGTCGGCGGCGGATCATCCAACCCGCCCAACCCACGCGATCCAGGGCGGAGACGATGTGATAAAGATGGCGCAATATCTTGTCCGCAGTTGCTGCCCCAGCATGCCCAGACCGGCAAGCATCGCAACCAGCGGTTGGTTCTCAGGCGCGGCAGATCGATCATCCGGGTCCAGCGCGTCTGGCGACTGAGATCGATCCCCAGGCGATCACCGCCTGATTCAGTTCACCCCGTCAATCCGGCCCAGCCTGGCGAGGCCCGCTTACAAAAAGAAGCGCGACTTTGCGCTGTTCCTCGCTCCTACAGCATCCAGGAAACTGTCCAGCGCGCCCAGTGCGCTGATCGGTCTCGTTACGGCGCGGCTGCCAGGACCAGCCGGCAGCCCAGCCGCCTCACTGCCTTCATCCACGAACTTGCCCCAGCGCAGTGCATTGCGATCAGGCCCTGCAGACAGCATTGCAGCAATCAGCGTCGAACATCTGCAGCGGGATTCCGCCTGGCGGGATGAGCGCAGCGCAAAAGTGCGGTCAGAAATTCTGGCGTCGTAATTGCGGACGTCCTCGCGCCCTGGCTACAAATGCGCAGCGCACGAGACGATCATCGACCGAATCGGCAACATAGGCTTCGCGCAGCAGCGATGCATTTTCGCCCCTTCTGCCCTTCGCCCACCCCGCCGTTTGTGGGCGCGGATTCATTGTAACAGGTCAACCATTGCCGAGGCAGATAATATCCCGGCGGCCTGCCAGGTCGGTTTCTGCGCCCTTTGGGTAAAGCGGCAGCATGGGCGTTGAGATGCGCTTTGCCGGTAACATTGCTGCACCGGACAACAGGCTGCCCGATATCCAGCCTCAGCCATTGGCGGTGGCGTGAAACGCCACGAGTCAATTCCTGACTGTCCCATTCGGATGGGTGACCGCGCCGCGCCCGTCCCCGGCAGCACTCCGCGACACGCCGCGCCAGAAGAAGTCAATCCGGGGGCAAATGCCCCGTGATAATGCGCTCTTCCTTGCGGTTAAGTTCACGTTTGGCGCTGTTCGCTTCCCCGGCAGCGCCGCCAGATCGAACGTGCCAGTTCACTGGGCATCCTTTGCGCATATCCCGCTTCAACCGCGCAACTGGGGACGCTGATGATATCGGGACGTCGCCAGATAAGCATCAATGCTGCATCGGTAAAAGCGGGGAATATTCGCCAATCGACCGATTACATGATGGCCTGCGCGATCACTGGCTCACCCATGATTGAGTGAAGCGACGCGCAACGCTGCAATTCGACCGATTCATACCAGCGGGCGCCAGCGACGTTGATATTACCGCCCCTGATCTCGCACCGGAGGCATTTTCCGCAGGATGAGCGCGCTGGCTGACTGCGAAGCGCATTCGCTGGACAACCGTGCATCACATTTGCGCGCTCCGGCGTGGATCGCTTGGCCGGTGACGCGATGGGTGGAGCCGTCGCAGAATCGAATCCCCGGTGTGGCCAGGATCTGCGTCCTGCGCGCAACCACATGGCTGGAAACACAGGGCACACCGCTACCGTCAGCAGAAGAACTTTTTCACGAACGGCTCCCAGGCAGCGACTTCCGTTCATCAACATCCCGCACGGCACTCACCATTGATCCAGGCGTAGCCAAGCAGCGCGGCTCGTACCTGCCGCGGGTACAATCCATTAATCGCCGCGGCCATTGCCACGCCTTTCTGCTTCCAGATAGATGCCAGCCGTTGGCAACGGCGTCGCATCATGGCGGGCAATGATCAAACGATCACACCCAGCCGTCCGGCGATGAAAATTCACTGATCGTGCCGCACGACCGCCCCATCGCTGGTTGATGGGGCGTCATCCACCGTCGGCGGCTTGCCAATGCTCCCCGCATCTGCTGTTTTTCGATGCTGGCGATGAGGAATCGAGAAAGTGCCAAGATGACGATCAGCGATTTTCAGCAGCGTATATGAAGGATTTCGCGACGGGAACGCGGACGCCTGGTTGATGAATGAAGGCGGCGTCATCGCCAATGGCAGTGGCGCTCGTGGAATGATGAAACCCGTACGCTGATTCCAGAACAGCAGCATTCCGGTGTGTAGCCTGGATTAAAGATATCGACATACAGGAACGCACCGCAAGGATAACTGCCCGCGTTGCGGGCGACCGCTGGAACGACCCGGCTGAAGGCGAACGCGAACCGGCCTGGCGGGAAATAGCGCCAATGGCTCACCGTCGGCACCACGCCATTTTGAAGGCATCGATCAATGGCTAATTCCTGGAACTGGCTGGGCGCCCGTGGCGAGTAAGACGGCGTACCGTTTCGCCGAACTACAATGCTGGCGTTTGCGCGAAGAGAGGCTGTCCTGATTAATACTGATGCTCTAATGTTCACGCTATCTCAGAGTGGTGGAATGGCGCGCGAAGCACCGTACAGGAGGCGAATACGCGCATCCTTCCGCCGGCGAAGCGACCAAAAGCGAGCGCTGCCGCAATAGTCATCGGCTGGCTCGAACTCGGCGTGGAACGCGGCGAGACGCGCATTCTGGTATGGCGGTGTGATCGGCGATCTGATAGGGTTTGCCGCCGTGATCTCAAACGCGTATTGCCAGTTCATCTGAAGCCACCGCTTGCTGGCAGGTGGACGGGCGGTTGGCGGTACACCTGCGCGACCGCTCCGGCGTAAAAGATCTGGTTTGGCGTTTCCACCAGCTTACATTGCTGCGCGGGCTGATCTGGGTCGCGCTTTGACACGCTGCCCTGCTGAATCTGCTGGCGGGGCGCGCTGTAAGTGGGTGAACACGGGCTGCTGGGGCGATGCCGCTCGGTGCGAAGGAACGGCAAACAGATAAGCGCCACTGGGGACGAGGCGGCTACGCGAATATGCGGTCAGCGAGTGCCGCGCTGCCCGGATCGCTGCGGATTTAGTTTCGACGAGGGATGCGCGCGCTGCTCAACCCATTAGCACCTTCGCCATGCGCTGGAGGTAAGAGACCGTTTTGAAACGACCGCATGGGCGAAGCGTTACCGGTATGTATCTACCGCGCTATTCGCCCGTAAAGGCTGATGCCCATGGTACTGGCTGAACGGATCGCCACGGCTTCTGCAATATCGGCATGCGCGCTGACTCGTCCGAAATCGGCCTGATTGCGCTGGACGCCTGGCTGATCATGCTGTACGATAAGATGGACGCGGCACTGCCCTTCGTCCCGCGAACGACTTCCGCAGGCGTTTCGACCGGAATGTTGACGATGTCGCAGCATTTCTGACGCGGAACTGCGGGGCCGGAGCGCCCGCCCCGCCCCACTCCATTCCAGAATGATCGCGACCACTGCCAGGCTGTCACGGCAGCGGTAATACAGCGGCAACGACGCCTGCCTTTCGGCGCGATGTTTATCTTCACTGCTTCAACCACGGTTATATTGACCTGCTTCCACGCGGTCGCCTTCGCTGACGCGGAAGGCGACCATTAGCAGGCCCGCACGGTGCAGATCAGGAATTTGGATGGTCGAAGTGAATTTTCGATCATATGGTCCGCAGCACGCGCACATCAGCGAATTCGCACCACGCGTGTCGACGCAGACCCATCCGCCGCATTTCACCTGATGGCCAATCCATCGATAGTCGGCGATGACCCGCGATCGCCAGTAGCAACTCATCCCCAGATTGACCAGCGCCGTCCACCGCGATTTCATCCTCGCCGTTAGCGTCGTTTCGCACCACCATCAATGGTGACCTGCTGATCGCGGCGGGTCATCCAGCTGATTGTCGATCTGCTGCGCCTGGTCCGCAGTCGCGATAAAGGCGGTAATCGCCGAAAGATTGCGGCGCAGTGCGTCATTCGCAGATGCGCCAACCGAATCCTCGATATTCTTCCGTGCGATGAACCCGGTCGCTCGCCTGGAACGGAAGCGGTGCTGCGGCTGATGGCGGACAGGTGTCCACATTATGGCCCAGCCCCGAGCCGTGGAACTGGTCCAGCGCCCGTGCACCTGCAGATCGGTCAGCCGCCCCGTCGTGGTATTGCCCCAGGTAATCAGCTTCAAGGGATCAGCGGTCATAGAACATGAGACTTCGCCCCTTCCATCACCCCTGCGGTCATCCACGCGGACGTTAACAACCCTGCGTAGATCGCCTTCCGCCCCACCGGCGGGATTGGCAGGTGCACCAGCCCGCCAGTGCAGGGAAGCCGCGGTAGGGGCCCCGCATAGACGTTGGTTTCGATCGCCTAAACAATCCCTGCGATATCCTCCTGCGCCAGCTGAGTTGCCGCCAAAGCGGCCGCGATCATCTGTTCTACCAGATCGACCCGTGATCGCCTGCAACCGGGTGTTCTCCACCTGGAGCTGGGTGTTCGCCCTGGAGAAACTTTGCCGCTGGGGTCAGCGCGCCTGACATCAATAGCCCAATGCCTGCGCAGGAAGGATCGCGCGGGCCAGCAAGTGTATTTTATTGTTCGCCCATGGCCTTGCGCATTCCGGCGTGACGGAAGGGCGATGGCGCTTTCCACCACCTTCTGCGGCGATGCTGGATCGAGCATCATCTGCGTCTTCGTTGAGATAGAGAATACGCCGTGCTGGTCGCCCAGATCCAAATTTCGATATGGCGCGGGTTGAGGATGAATTCCCCTGATGAACACGCGGTCAGTCGCCAGCTGTTCAGCCCTCGCGTCACCGCCTCGAACCCTTCGCGCACGTCCTGTTCGCCAGGCGAAAGGCGCATCCCCTGCGCCACCGCCCGCGCTGGCCTTCATCATCACCGGATAGCCGATCTCGGCCGAGATACGCACCGCGTGTTCGGTATCATCAGATCTCGCCCACGTAGCCGGAATGATGTTGACGCCCGCTTCTCGCCAGTTTTGACCTGATCTTGTTGCCCATCGCGGCAATCGCGTTCACCGGCGGATAAAGGCGATGCCAGCGGCGGCCAGCCTGGCAAAGCTATCCGTTCCTGACAGGAAACCAGCCCGATGCACCGCCTCCGCCCTGGTCTGTTTCGCGGCAGCGATGATCCTGTCCGCAATCAGATAGGATTCCGGCAGTTTACGAAGGCCAATATGCACCGCCTCATCCGCCATCCAATGAACGGCGCGCGGGCATCAGCGTCGGAATAGACCGCCACCGTCTGATACCGGCGGCGGGCCGTCTCTTTGATCACCCGACAGGCGATTTCACCACGATTGGCGATAAGGATTTTCGAACACCTTAGTTACTCCAATATCAATCGCCGTGCATGAAATACGCGGAATAGAACAACAATATGATCGAAAGACTGTAGCGATTCGCGCTGAAAAGGACTGCCCGCCCCACACTGATTACACGATCACGGCTATCGCCGCCGCCCTTGGCGCAGGTGTGTGCGTCTCGTCCATCAGGTCAACGGCGCTGTAGTTTCGTCACAAATGAACGTCCAGAACCCGTCCATCGGTCAGACTAACCCAACATTCACCATCGCTCCAGCTTCATGTGCCTTCTGGCATGCGTCGCCTCGGCCTCGGGTAATCGCAGGCATCGCCTTCAGCCCCAGGCGCGCGAACATCGCCGCGTCGTTGTCACCGTCGCCGCAGATTCGGCGCGGTCAGCAGCTTGTCGCCGGTGAAGATCGAATTGGCGCTTAGCGGTGCCACATCGCCTGCGTCATTTTGCCTATGCTCTCGCGCCTGGCGGACAAACGCACCAATGACTTCGCATGGTGGATCCGCCACAGCCACGGTGCGCACGAATTCGACATCGTCAATTCGCCAGCGGCGCGTATCGGCTACAGCACATGTCGCCCAATGGCGCGCCCCCTGACCGCACCAGCGCCACCGGAACGTGAACCGGGATGACAGCAGTGTCGCCAGCGTATGGATAAAGCCCACGCGGTCATGCGCGTTTCCCCATGCCGAGATCCCGCCAGAACACACATTGATGCCTGCTCCCGCGCACATTGCCAGCGTATCCAGCCGGTCATCCATGGTGCGGGTGGAGATCGGCTTCATTATAGCGTTCGGGCGAGGTATCGATAACAGGATTGTAATAATTCGAGGCCTGCATCGGCGAGCATCAGACTGTTCTTCGGGCGTCAGCATGCCCAGCGTCAGCGCAGGTTTCCAGCCCCATGCTCCGCACGCCCTTCACCATCTCGATGATCCTGGCATACGTCGCGGGCCTTCGGATTGCGCCACGCAAATATACAGAACCGGGTGGAACCATGATCCCTGGCCTGGGCGGCGGCCTGCAGCACCGCCTGCACATCCATCAGCTTGGTTGCCTTTACATCGGTATCGTGATGAGCCGACTGCGAGCAATAACCGCAATCCTCCTCGCACCCCCCGGTCTTGATCGAAAGCAGCGTGGAAAGCTGCACTTCATCGGGCGCGAAATGCTCGCGATGAACGCTCGCCGCGCGAAACACCAATTCCGTGAAGGGCAGGTCGAACAGCGCCGCGATTTCTTCGCGGGTCCAGTCATTGCGGGGCGATGTGTTCATCAGGGTCATTATTCGGCAGCCTCGCTCAGTTCTTCGCCCGCAGGCGGCATGTTGTGGCCCAGCAGGCGCAACACATCCGCCGCGCATTCGACCACGTTCGAACCCGGACCGTAAATGCCCTGCACCCCTGCCTCACGCAGGTAATCATAATCCTGCGGCGGGATCACCCCACCCGCTGTCACCTTGATATCGCTGCGCCCGGCCTGCTTCAGCAGCCGGATCAGTTCCGGGATCAACGTCTTGTGACCAGCGGCGAGCGAGCTGGCGCCGATCACATCCACACCTGCTTCCAGCGCCATCTCCAGCGTTTCCTGAGGGGTCTGGAACAGCGGGCCGGAAACAACCTCGAAGCCCATGTCAGCAAAGGCGGAGGCGATCACATTTGCGCCGCGATCGTGCCCGTCCTGGCCCATCTTGGCGACCATCATCCTGGGCTTGCGGCCCAGGCGACGTTCCACCGCAGCGACGCCCTCCATGACCGCACGGTAACGGCTGTCATCCGCATAAGCCGCGCCATAGACGCCCTTCACCGGACGCGGCACGGTGTCGTACCGGCCAAAGGCGGCTTCCATCGCATCAGAAATTTCGCCCAGAGTTGCCCGTTCGCGCGCGGCGTCAACCGCCAGCGCCAGCAGGTTGCCATTGGCCCGCGCGCCATCTTCCAGCGCTTTCAGAGCGGCTCGGCACCTGGCTTCGTCCCGGCTGGCGCGGACTGTCTGGATGCGCGCGATCTGCGCCTCGCGCACCCGGGTGTTGTCCACCTCCAGCGTTTCGATCTTCTCTTCATTGGCCAGGCGGAACTTGTTGACCCCAACGATCACATCATCGCCCTTGTCAACGCGCGCCTGCCGGGCGGCAGCGGCTTCCTCGATCATCGCCTTGGGCCAACCGGCCGCCACGGCCTTGGCCATGCCACCTTCGGATTCAACCCGCTCGATGATTTCCCAGGCCTTGTCGACCAGGCTCTGCGTCAGCGCCTCGACATAATAGGAACCGCCCAGCGGATCGACGACATTGCACATGCCGGTTTCTTCCTGGATCACGATCTGCGTGTTGCGCGCGATCCGAGCGGAAAAGTCGGTCGGCAGGGCGATCGCTTCATCCAGGGCGTTGGTGTGCAGCGACTGGGTACCGCCCAGCATCGCGGCCATCGCTTCAATCGTGGTGCGGATGACGTTGTTGTAGGGATCCTGTTCGGTCAGCGAGACACCCGAGGTCTGGCAATGCGTGCGCAGCATCTTGGATCGTTCGGACTTTGCGCCCAGCTCTGTCATCGCGCGATACCACAGCGTGCGTGCGGCGCGCAGCTTCGCCACTTCCATGAAGAAGTTCATGCCGATGGCGAAGAAGAAGCTCAGCCGCCCGGCAAACTTGTCGATATCGAGGCCCGATGCCACCCCGTATTTCACATATTCCATGCCGTCAGCGATGGTAAAGGCCAGTTCCTGTACCTGCGTGGCCCCGGCTTCCTGCATATGATAGCCGGAAATCGATATGGAATTGAATTTCGGCATATTTTCAGACGTGTAGGCAAAGATGTCTGAAATGATCCGCATGCTCGGCTCGGGCGGATAGATATAGGTGTTGCGGACCATGAACTCCTTCAGAATGTCGTTCTGAATGGTCCCCTCCAACTGCTCAGGCTTCACACCCTGTTCTTCGGCCGCAATGATATAGAACGCCAGGCACGGGATCACCGCGCCGTTCATTGTCATTGACACGCTCATCTGATCAAGCGGGATCTGATCGAAGAGGATCTTCATGTCCTCCACGCTGTCAATCGCCACGCCTGCCTTGCCCACATCGCCCACAACGCGCGGGTGATCGCTGTCATAACCGCGATGCGTGGCGAGATCGAAGGCGACCGAGAGGCCCTTCTGCCCGGCGGCGAGGTTGCGGCGATAGAACGCATTCGATTCCTCGGCGGTGGAGAAACCCGCATACTGGCGAATCGTCCAGGGACGGCCGGCATACATGCTGGCCTTCACGCCGCGCGTGAACGGCGCGAATCCGGGCAGGCCGGGGTCAACGGAAACGTCTTCCGCCGTATAGAGCGGCTTCACGTCGATCCCTTCCGGCGTGTGCCAGGTCAGATCCCTGAACGCGTCTGGGCCCTTCACTTCCTTCGCGGCAAGGGTGCCCCATTCGGCAATAGTTGGCTTCTCACTCACTTTGCGTTCACTCCATCACGTGGTGCGCCGCCTGGAACCGGGCTGCCTGCCCTGCAGGGCTTGCAATCCCTCCATGACCCGAAATTTCGTCGGGTCAATGGTTCTCTTTGGGCGTTTCCATTATTTCCGTCAGCATACCACCCATGTCCTTCGGGTGGACGAAAAAGATCAGCGTCCCGTGCGCGCCGATGCGCGGTTCACCCAGCACACGCTTGCCGAGGCTCTCGAACTCCGCCTTCGCGGCATGAATATCGGGCACTTCAAAGCAGATGTGATGCTGCCCGCCCAGCGGGTTCTTCTCCAGCCACTTGCCCACGGCGGAATCCGGTGTCGTCGGTTGCAGCAGTTCGACCTGCGTCCCCGCCGTCCCGTTCTCTCCGGGCGTATTGACAAAGCAAACGCGGACCTGCTGGCTTTCCAGCGCGAACGGCTCGGTAATATCGCTCGCGCCCATCACCTCGCGATAAAATGCGATGGCAGCGTCAAGATCCGGGGTGGCGACGCCGATGTGATTCATCCGGCCCAGTTTCATTGCCTTATCCCTGCTGGTGTTCGACAACCACTTCGCTTTTCAGCGAATTGCCGATGATGCAATAATCATGCGCGGAATGGTGCAGCGCGTCGATATCCTCCGCGCTGGGCAGTTTGTCACCCGAGAACTTGACATCAGGGCGCAGTGTAATCCGGCTCATCCAGCTCTTGCCGTCTTCGCGTTTGGTCATCTCGCCCACCGCGTTGTCGACATAGTAATCGATGGCGAAGCCCTTCTTCGCCGCGAAGGCGAGGAAGTAGAGCATGTGGCAACTGGAAAGCGCAGCGATCAGCGCCTCTTCAGGGTCCACGCCCGCCGGGTCGGCCATGGGTTCAGCCACCACCTGCGGCGAGGGCGAGGCAAGATAGGTTTCGCCGCCATCGAAAGACACTTCGTGCCTGCGGCTGAACCTGTTGCCCAGAAAATCGTCACCATCAGCCAGACGCCAGCTGACCGTCGCTTCATAGAGTCCCATCAAATTCCTCGCAAATTGTCACAGCGGAATGTTGTCGTGTTTCTTCCACGGGTTCTCAAGCTGCTTGTTGCGCAGTTTGCGCAGGCCCAGCGCAATACGCCGGCGCGTGGAATGCGGATAGATCACCTCGTCAATAAAGCCCTTGCTTGCCGCCACGAAGGGATTGGCGAAGCGGTCCTCATATTCCCTGGTGCGCGCCGCAATCTTGTCCGGGTCGCCCATATCCTTGCGGAAGATGATCTCGACCGCGCCCTTGGCGCCCATTACCGCGATTTCCGCAGTCGGCCAGGCGTAATTGAGATCACCGCGCAAATGTTTCGATGCCATAACGTCATAGGCCCCGCCATAGGCCTTGCGCGTGATGATCGTGATCTTGGGCACGGTCGCTTCGGCATAAGCGAACAGCAGCTTCGCGCCGTGCTTGATGATGCCATTATGCTCCTGATCGGTGCCGGGCAGGAAGCCGGGCACATCCACCAGCGTCACGATAGGAATGTTGAAACAGTCACAGAACCGGACGAAGCGCGCGGCCTTCTTCGAACTGTTGATGTCCAGACATCCGGCCAGCACCATGGGTTGATTGGCGACCACGCCCACGCTGCGCCCTTCGATCCGGCCAAAACCGCAAATGATATTGGCTGCATGCGCGGGCTGCACTTCGAAGAAATCGCCTTCATCCACCACCTTGCGGATGACTTCATGCATGTCATACGGTTGGTTGGCATTGGCCGGAATCAACGTGTCGAGGCTGTCTTCGATCCGGTCCCACGGATCGGAAGTCGGGCGCTGGGGCACATCCTCGCGGTTGGACAGCGGCAGAAAGTCGAAAAAGTCGCGCACTGACATCAGCGCTTCAATATCGTTTTCAAAGGCGATGTCTGCCACCGAAGTCCGGGTGGTATGCGTCACCGCACCGCCCAGTTCTTCCTGCGTGACCACTTCGTTCGTCACGGTTTTCACCACATCGGGCCCGGTCACGAACATGAACGAGCTGTCCTTCACCATAAAGATGAAGTCCGTCATCGCCGGAGAATAGACCGCCCCGCCCGCGCACGGCCCCATAATGACTGACAGCTGCGGCACAACGCCCGATGCCAGCACGTTGCGCTGGAATACTTCGGCATAGCCCGCAAGGCTTGCCACCCCTTCCTGGATTCGAGCGCCGCCGCTGTCATTAAGGCCGATCACCGGTGCGCCAACTTTCAGCGCCATATCCATGATCTTGCAGATTTTCTGCGCGTGGCGTTCGGACAGGGCACCGCCATAGACAGTGAAATCCTGGCTGTAGACATAAACCAGACGGCCATTGATCGTGCCCGATCCGGTTACGACCCCATCCCCCGGGATATGCTGCGCATCCATCCCGAAATCGGTGCAGTTATGTTCCACATACTGGTCATATTCTTCGAAACTGCCATCATCGAGCAGCACCTTGATCCGCTCGCGCGCGGTCAGCTTGCCCTTGGCATGCTGCGCATCCACCCGCGCCTGTCCGCCGCCCAGCTTGGCGGCGGCGCGGCGTTTTTCCATCTCGGCGATATTGGCTGACATGATTGCCCTCTCCTGCCCCTCGGCACAATCGCGCGGCATGGCGGGACTTGCCCGCGCTGTCCAATGTTAAGTTGCAAAGTTGCAAAGCATGATTTTGCAAATTATGCCCTGATCCATGACCGTGCGACGGCGCATCTTTGCAGGCCAGCGACTGAAGGCGATACGCCAGACGCAAAAGTTGCGGCAGGCTGAAATGGCCGTGCGGCTGGAGATCAGCCCGTCCTATCTGTCGCAGCTCGAAAATGATGACCGGCCGCTCACCCCCGCACTGCTTGACCGGCTGGCGGCAGCATTCCCGCTGGACTGGCAGGATGTCGGCGCAGACAGCACCGAACGGCGCATGGTGGCGCTGCGCGAAGCGGCAGGCGATCCGCTGTTTACAGGCACCCTGCCCGCCGAACAGCTCGCCCGGATTGCAGAACAGCAGCCGGAGTTTGCAGAACGTTTCATAGCCTTGCACGATGCCTATCGCCGGACCGGTCAGCGGCTGGAAATGATTGACGAGGCGCTGGCCGCTGACAATGCGGGCGGCGCGCGCCTGCCCTGGGAAGAAGTGCGCGACTGGTTTCATTTCGCCAATAATTACGTCGATCCAATCGATCGTGCGGCAGAAGCACTGGCGCATCAGTTGCGCGGATCAAGCCCTTCGCCCGATGCGCAGTCCATGGAAACCTATCTGGGGCACAGGCTCTCGGTCTCGCTCGCTCATGCCAGTGGCGCGGAATTGCGCCGCTTCGATCCGCAGATGCGCCACCTGGTCATTGATCCCGGCCAGCCTGCCGAAAGCCGCCGGTTCCAGCTGGCGCACCAGCTTTGCGCGCTGGCTCTGAAGGACGAAATTGCAGGAGTGGTGGAAAGCGCGCGGCTTCAGCAGACCGCTTCGCGCCAGTTGCTGTTTATCGGCCTCAGCAATTATGCAGCCGGGGCACTGCTGATGCCGTATCGCGCCTTCCGCGATGAAGCCCGCCGCCAGCGCCACGATATCGACCGGCTGTCGCAGATTTTCGGCACCAGCTTCGAACAGAGCTGCCACCGGCTTTCAACCCTCCAGCGCGCCGATGCGCGCGGCATCCCGTTCTTCTTCTGCCGGGTCGACATGGCGGGCAATATCACCAAGCGTCATTCCGCCACGCGCCTGCAGTTCGCCCGGTTCGGCGGGGCGTGCCCGTTGTGGATCGTGCATGAAGCCGTCGCGATCCCTGACCGGATTCTGGTACAGCTGGCGGAAACGCCGGATGGGGTGCGCTATATCTCCATGGCCAAGGGGCTGGTGAAGCCGTCGGGCAGTTTCCAGCGCAGCCCGCGCCGCTATGCGGTGGCGCTGGGTTGCGAGATCGCTCACGCGGGCGAATTCATCTATGCTGACGGCATGGACCTGACCGGAGCGGGAACGCCCACCCGGATCGGTTTGTCCTGCCGCACCTGTCCGCGCCCCGATTGCGACCAGCGCGCGTTCCCGCCCAGCGACCGGGCGATTGTCGTGGACCCGGATAGTCGCGGGATCGTGCCTTACGCGCTGGAATAGGACTATTTCATCAGCACCAGTTCTTCCGCCATTGACGGGTGCAGCGCCACAGTCGCATCGAAATCGGCCTTGGTCAGCCCAGCCTTCACCGCAATCGCCGCGGCCTGCAGCACCTCGGGCGCTTCGGGGCCGATCATATGCAGACCGACCACGCGATCCGTCGCATCGTCAACCACCATCTTGTACAGGCCGCGCTCTGCACGATCCGAAAAGATGTTCTGCATTGGCCGGAAATCTGACCGGTAGACGCTGATGTCGCCAAGTTTCGCGCGCGCCTCTGCTTCGGTCATTCCCACGCCCGCCAGCGGCGGGTGCGAGAAGACCGCGCTGGGAATCGCACTGTAATCGACCGCTGCCGGTTTGCCGCCGAACAGCGTATCGGCAAAAGCCTGCCCTTCGCGGATGGCTATCGGGGTCAGCTGTACCCGGTCCGTCACATCGCCCACCGCATAAATGCTGGAGCAAGTGGTGCGGTTCTGATCGTCAACCCGAATCGCGCCGCCCGTGGCGCATTCCACACCGGCATTTTCCAGCCCCAGCCCGTCAGTCTTGGGGCGCCTGCCCGTTGCCACCAGCAAGGCATCCGCCGCAATCGGGGCAGCGTCATCCAGGTGAATGCGCAGGCTACCGTCCGCACCCTTCTCGATCCGCTGCAACGCATGACCCAGCCGCAGATCAATGCCCTGCGCCCGGGCATGTTCCAGCAACCGTGCGGTGATTTCCTGGTCATAGCCGCGCAGCACCGCATTGCTGCGGTTGAACAGCGTCACTTTGCTGCCCAGCGCGTTGAACACCCCGGCAAACTCCATCGCGATATAGCCTGCTCCCATCACCGCCAGCCGGCGGGGCAGTTCGGGCAGATGGAACATCTCGTTCGACGTCAGCGCATGACCGATGCCCGGAACATCGGGCAGCGCCGGCCACGACCCCACAGCGACGAGGATATACCGGGCGCTGATTTGCCGGCCCGACGCCAGTTGCACGGTGTTCGGCCCGACAATGGTGGCGCGTTCAAGGAATCGTTCGACGCGGTTGTTTTCCAGCGTCTGCGTATAAAGGCCTTCCAGCCGCTCAACGTCCTTCAGCACGAAATCGCGCAACACCGGCCAATCGAACCGCGCGCCTTCGATCGTCCAGCCGTAATTGGCAGCGCTGTGCAGACTTTCCGCAAAACCGGACCCATAGACGAGCATCTTCTTGGGTACGCAGCCCCGGATAACGCAGGTGCCACCGACCCGGTGTTCCTCCGCAATCGCCACTTTCGCGCCGTATGAAGCCGCCACGCGGCTGGCGCGTACCCCGCCCGATCCAGCACCGATCACGAACAGATCATAATCAAACTCAGCCATTCACGGCCCTTTCCATGTCCCTACTTGGCACCTGCCTGTGGCTCCTCTATCGCCTCATGATCAACGAGGTTCCAGGGCATTCCCTGATTGCGATAGACCCGCTTGCCAAGGCGGGTGTAGTCACCCACGTCGTGGGGCAGGCGCTGCCCGGCGACGATACAGCGCAGCACCCCGTCACCGGTATTGCGGATGGAATGTGCCTCCCCACCCTTGCGATAGCCGAGGAAATCTCCGGCTTTGACCGGCAATGCTTCCTCACCGATGTATGCCGTGCCCTCACCTTCCAGCACATAGACGCATTCGTCCTCGTGATGGTGCAAGTGATGTTCGGTTGTCAGATGGCCGGGCTGAACTTCGATCAGATGAAACCCGATGCCGGTCAGACCGGTCAAGTCGCCCAATGACTTGTTCAGCCGCTGCGCATCGGGATTGAGAAAATGGATTTTCGCCAGCCCTGGCATGCTGGCGATTTCTTCTGCGGTGAGCAGATATTTCTCGCTCACATATCCTCCAACATACCCGCCGCGGCCAGCAGGGCGTGCGTGCTTGCATCGAAGCTACCGCCGCCCTGCCCGATTGACCGGGCAATGTCCTTGCCCAGCTCAACCCCGAACTGGTCGAACGGATTGATCCCCATCAGCACCGCATTGGCGAAAGTGCGATGTTCGTGAAAGGCAATCAGCGCACCCAGCGTCGCCGCGTCCAGATCGTCGCACAGCATGGTGGCAGACGGGCGGTCCCCCGGATAATTGCGCGCAGCATCCTCGCTCTTTCGCCCGGCCATAAGGGCCGCGCCTTGCGCAAAACAGTTCATCAGCAAAATGCGGTGATGCGCCGGATCAAGCTCGTCCCCGGGCGCGATTGACGCGATGAAATCGACCGGCACCAACTGTGTGCCCTGATGCAGCAGTTGAAACACCGCATGCTGCGCGTCAGTACCGGTTCCGCCCCACGTGACCGGGGCAGTCGGTTCCGTCACCTGCTGGCCATCCGCCGTCACGCCCTTGCCATTGCTCTCCATCTCAAGCTGCTGGAGATAGGCAGGCAATAGCCGCAGGCGTTCGTCATAAACGAAGCAGGCGCGCGTCTGGCAGCCGCGCATCCGCGCATAGTAACGATCGGCAAAGGCCGCGCGCAGCGGCAGGTTTTGCGCCCCATCCGTCTCGGCAAAGTGCCGGTCGACAGCCGCCGCCCCGTCCAGCATGGCCGCAAAATCGTCCCAGCCCACAGCCATTGCCACCGGAAAGCCGATCGATGACCACAGCGAATATCGCCCCCCCACGCTTTCCGGAAACGGAAGGATACGAGTCTCGTCAACACCCCATTCGACTGCCTTTTCGGGGCTGGCGGTCAATGCCACGATCCGCCCGAACGGGTCGCTCACCCCGCCATCCGCAAGCCATTTGAGGGCGCTTTGGGCATTGGTCATCGTCTCGATGGTGGTGAAGGTCTTGGATGCGACGGCCAGCAGGGTGGTCCTCGGGTCGCAGGCGCTGAACGCCTCTTCCAGCGCGCAACCATCCACATTGGAAACGACATGCACGTCGACCAGCGCAAGATCGCGCGTCAGCGCATCCACCACCATCGCCGGACCGAGTGCCGATCCGCCGATCCCGACATGAATCAGATGTCTGATCTCACCCAGCGCGCCGCCATGAATCGCTTCCACCAGCAACCTCATCCGATGATGCAGGGCCGCCGCTTCCTCAACGCTGCTTTCGCGGCCAAACCCGCGCTGTGCCGTGTGTTCCGCCGCGCGCGCCTCGCTCGGGTTGACGATCTCGCCAGCGAACAGCGCATCGCGGGCCGCAGCGAAACCTGCTGCCTGTGCCAGCTCCTCGAAATTCTTGAGCAGCCCCGCATCAAGATGCGTCTTGGACCAGTCGAACAGGATACCGCCCATCCCCTCGCCCAGTTCGATCCGCGATGACAACATGCTGACCCGGCCCGGATCGGCAAACAGTTCGGTCAACGATGGATCCGGGTGAAGGGCGATCTTCCTCCAGACATCTTCCGTCCTGTCCGTCATCCTGATCCTTTCCGGGGATAGCTGTATCGATTCAGCGCCGCGAACCGCGCCAAAAAGGGGCTTATGCCCGTTCAGCCCGTTCTCGCCAAGGCCGGGACGGGATGCTGGCGGGTTGGAGTTTGCGCAATCGGCAACACGCCCCTTGACGCGAGGCAGGCGGGCCAACATGGACAACGCCCATGACGGACAGCACCCCATCCCCTTCGCCTGCCGAGAGCGAGTCGCAACCTGCAAGTGTGACAAAACAGCCGGCAAAGAAAGAAGATCATTTCCTGCTTTTCCTGGTCAAGCTGGTCGCCATCGTGCTGATTTTCAGAAGTTTTATCTTCTCACCCTTCAATATCCCGAGCGAAAGCATGCTCCCCCGGCTGATGAACGGGGATTATCTGCTCGCTGCCAAATGGCCTTATGGATATTCCAGATACTCACTGCCGCTCAGCGCGCCGCTGATCCCACGGCGCATCTTCGCCAGTCAGCCCGAACGCGGAGACGTGGTCATATTCAAGGCACCTCCGCTGAATGACACTGATTATATCAAGCGGGTGATCGGGCTTCCGGGCGACGAAATCCAGATGGTCGGCGGTGTGCTGCATCTTAACGGCGTGGCCGTGAAGCATGAGCGGATCGACGATCTTGTCATTCCTGTTTCCGCAAATACCGACTGCGCATTCCCGCAATTTCAAAGCGTGAGTGAAAGCGGCGATCCGGTCTGCATTTACCCGCGGTTTCGCGACACGCTGCCGGGCGGACGCAGCTTTGAAGTGCTGGATCTTGGCCGGACCCCTCAGGATGACACCGCCGCGGTGATCGTGCCGGAAGGCATGCTGTTCCTGATGGGCGATAATCGTGACAATTCGCAGGACAGCCGCTTCCCCGCCACCCCCGGGGGCGGTATTGGGCTGGTCCCGCAGGACAATCTCGTCGGCAAGGCGACGATCGTGATGTGGTCGACGGACGGATCGTCGGAATGGCTGAAACCCTGGACCTGGTTCACCGCTGCGCGCTGGAGCAGGATCGGAAGCACTTTTTGAGCGCCACCGTATCCCTTGACGATAGCGCCCGCGCGTTCCTCGCCGGGCTGGGCATTGCCGAACCCGGTGAAGAACTGGTCTGGCTCGAAGCACTCACTCACGGCAGCCACGGTTCGGCGCGCGATTATCAGCGGCTGGAATTCCTGGGCGACCGCGTACTCGGGCTGGCGGTCGCGGAATGGCTGTTCGAAGCGGGCGATCAGCCGGAAGGCAAGCTTTCGCAGCGACTTAACGCGCTCGTCAGCCGGTCGATGTGCGCCGAAATTGCGCGCTCCATCGGCCTTGCTGCGCATATCCGCCTCGGCAAGCAGGCACGCGAGGATGGCGGAACGGACAGTGACAACATCCTTGGCGACGTGATGGAAGCGCTGCTGGGCGCCTTGTTCGTGACGCATGGCTTTCCAGCCTGCCGGGCGCTGGTGCGCAGGATCTGGGCCGATGCGGTGGCAGGTCAGGTCGGCACCGCGAAGCACCCGAAGAGCGCACTGCAGGAATGGGCGGCGGGCAATCGTCGCAAAGGGCCGGAATATCGCCTTGTCGAACGCAGTGGCCCAGATCACGCGGCGCGGTTCACGGTCGCGGTCAGCATCCATGGCGTGGGCGAGATGGAAGCCACCGGCAGCAGCAAGCAGGAAGCTGAAAAGGAAGCGGCGCGGCTTTTCATGGAACGGTTCGGATGAACGATACAGAACAGACTCATTGCGGCGTAGTCGCCGTCATCGGCGCCCCCAACGCCGGAAAATCGACGCTGGTCAACGCGCTGGTCGGGCAGAAGGTGGCGATCACCTCCGCCAAGGCGCAGACCACGCGTGCTCGACTGCTCGGCATTGCGCTGGAAGGCCAGACGCAGATTATCCTGGCGGATACGCCGGGCATTTTTGCGCCACGCCGGCGGCTCGACCGGGCCATGGTCAGCGCGGCCTGGGAAGGCGCACAGGAAGCCGATGCGATCCTGCTGGTGGTGGATGCCCTGAAGCAGCGCCGCCATGAACTTGAGCCGCTGCTGGCATCGCTGAGCGAGCGGCCGGAACGCAAGTTGCTTTGCCTCAACAAGGTCGATGCCAGCAGCAAGGAACCGCTGCTGGTCCTGGCGCAGGATCTGACCGCCAAAGTGCCTTTCGACGAGGTGTTTTTCGTGTCAGCACTGACCGGAGACGGCGTGGCCGAACTGAAGGCGCATCTCGCCGTAATGATGCCCGAAGGGCCCTGGCATTATCCGGAAGATCAGGTGTCGGACGCCAGCGAACGCCTGCTCGCTGCGGAAATCACACGCGAACAGCTGTACCGTCAGTTGCATGAGGAACTGCCCTATGACAGCGCGGTGCGCCCCGAAAGCTACCAGCACCGCAAGGACGGCAGCCTTGAAATCCGCCAGCAGATCGTGATCGGTCGCGAAAGCCAGAAGCCGATCGTGCTCGGCAAGGGCGGCGCGCGGATCAAGGCCATCGGCGAAGCGGCCCGCAAGGAATTGAGTGAGTTGCTGGGGGTTAAGGTCCACCTGTTCCTGCATGTGAAGGTGGATGAAAACTGGTCCGAAAGTCGTGAAATATTCGACGAAATCGGGCTGGACTGGGTGAAATAGGCAGTCCGTTTCACGCAGCCTGCGCTTGATAGCACCTTTGCTTTGATGCACCATCGCGCAGGGAGTGGAGACGGAGAACGCGCCATGAATACTGGCGGACAGGCGCAGATCGCGCCCGTGACGGTTGCGAATGATCTTTCGTTTGGCGATCTTGCCCGCGCGCTCAGCGAAGGCTGGTGTGATTTCAGGGCCTATCCCCTGTTCGGCCTGTTCTTCGCCGCGATCTATGTCGGTGCAGGCCTGTTCCTGTTTTATGCACTGGTCAGCTGGAACGCAATTGCATGGCTGATCCCGGCGGCCGCTGGCTTTCCCCTTGTCGCGCCGTTTGTCGCTGTGGGGCTGTATGAGGTCAGCCGCCGTCGCGAGGCTGGCCTGCCCCTGTCCTGGGGAGCCGTGCTGGGTGCACTGCGCGGCCATGGGGACGAACAGATCATCAGCATGGGGGTGATCGTGTTCGTTGCCTTCGGTTTCTGGCTGATGGTCGCCCACGGCATTTTCGCGATTTTCCTGGCGGAGTCCGGCATTGGCTCGGAATCGCTGGAACTGTTCGAAACCGGGGCTGGCATGGCGATGCTGCTGGTTGGCAGCATTGTGGGGGCGCTGATGGCGCTCGCCTTCTATTCCATCACCGTTGTCAGCCTGCCAATGCTGGTCGACCGCGAAGTGGACTTCCTCACCGCGATCATTGTCAGCCTGGGCACGGTGCGGTCAAACCGCCTTGTCCTGCTCGCCTGGGCTTTGCTGATCGCTGTTTCGCTGTTCGTCGCCATGCTGCCCCTGTTTCTGGGACTGCTCGTCGCCCTGCCAGTGCTGGGTCACGCAACCTGGCACCTCTATCGCCGCGCCGTGCACACCGATCCAACGCTGTAGATTATCAAAAAACCACTGAAATCACTCTACTTTTCGACCACCTTCTTCTTGGCGGGTGCCTTCTTCTTGGCGGGTGCCTTTTTCGCCGGAGCCTTCTTCTTTTTGGCCGACCCCTTGGCCGCGCGCGCGGTGATCAGCTCGATTGCCTGCTCCTCGCTCAATTCCTCCGGCTTCAGATCCTTTGGAAGCGTCGCGTTGGTCGTACCATCAGTCACATAGGGGCCATAACGACCGGCAAGGAGCCTCATCTCGCCGCCACTGGCAGGGTGCGCACCGAAGATCTTGATCGGTTCGACGGCCGCGCGCCCACCCCCGCCCTTGCGGTTGGCGGCTTCGGCCAGCAGGGCAACGGCCGCGTTCATCCCGGTTTCAAAGACGTCGCGCGTGCCCGAAAGCTTCGCATATTTGCCGTCATGCGCCAGATAGGGGCCATAGCGGCCAATGCTGGCGGTAATCATCTCACCCGTCTCCGGATGCGGCCCCACTTCGCGCGGCAGGCTGAGCAGCCTGAGCGCCCAGTCCAGATCGAACTCGGGCAGATCCTTGGGGATCGATGCGCGTTTGGCGTCCTTGCCCTCACCAAGCTGGACATAGGGGCCGAACCGCCCGGATTTGCGCTGCACATCCAGCCCGGTATCGGGATCGGTTCCCAGCGGCTCGTCCTCGGCCACCTCGCCATCCGCGCCAGGCTGCGCAAAACGGCGCGTATACTTGCACTCAGGATAGGCTGAACAGGCTACAAACGCACCGAAACGCCCCCCACGCAGCGCAAGACGGCCCTCACCGCATTTGGGACAGAGGCGGGGGTCCGATCCATCCTCCTGCGGTGGGAACAGATAATCTTCGAGGAAGCCATCCAGCACTTCGGTCACCTCCGAAGGCTTGCGTTCCATCACCTCGTCGCTCTTTGGTTTGAAGTCCTTCCAGAAGGCTTCGAGCACCCCTTTCCAGGCCGCCCGTCCGCCCGACACGTCATCCAGCTCGTCTTCCATCCCGGCGGTGAAATCATAAGCGACGTAGCGTTCGAAGAAGCGTTCGAGAAATGCTGTCAGGAGCCTGCCCGATTCTTCTGCAAAAAAACGGTTTTTCTCGGTGCGGACGTAATTGCGGTCCTTCAGCACCTGAATGGTGGAGGCATAGGTGGAAGGACGCCCGATCCCCAGTTCCTCCAGCCGCTTGACCAGGCTCGCCTCGGAGAAGCGCGGGGGCGGCTGCGTGAAATGCTGCGTTGCCGCCACGCCCTTCTTCGCCGGGCAATCGCCCTTGCGCATCAGCGGCAGCAGCCCTTCCTCATCCTCATCCGATTTCTGGTCCAGCCCTTCCTCATAGACCGCCAGAAAGCCCGGAAACTTGACCACCTGGCCGGTGGCGCGCAGTTCGTGCTGACCGGTCGGCTCGCGCAGGGTAACTGTGGTCCGTTCCAGCCGGGCGGCGGCCATCTGGCTGGCCATCGCCCGCTTGTAGATCAGATCGTACAGCTTCGCCTCATCGCCCGAACCGGCCCGATCACGCGAAAAATCCGTCGGCCGGATCGCCTCATGCGCTTCCTGCGCATTCTTGGCCTTGGTTTGGTAGATGCGCGGTTTTTCGGGCAGATAATGCCCGTCATAGCGGTCACTGATCGCCTTGCGGGCGGCGGAAATGGCGCTGCCATCCATCTGCACCCCATCAGTCCGCATGTAAGTGATCGCGCCCGCTTCGTAGAGGTTTTGCGCGCAGCGCATGGTGTGGCTGGCAGAGTAGCCGAGCTTGCGTGCCGCCTCCTGCTGCAGGGTGGAGGTGGTGAAGGGCGGCGCGGGATTGCGGGTTAGCGGCCTGGTCTCGATCTCCTCGACCGTGAAGCGCGCTCCTTCGACCGCCGCCTTGGCACGCAGCGCGATCCCTTCCTCGCCAAGCGAAAGCTTGTCGAGCTTGGCCCCGTCGAAGCGCACCAGCCGCGCCTCAAACCCCGTCCCGTCCTGTTCCATACTGGCTGTGACCGACCAGTATTCCTGCGCGCGGAACGCCTCGATCTCGCGTTCGCGGTCAACGATCAGGCGCAGCGCCACCGATTGCACGCGCCCCGCGCTCTTCGCGCCTGGCAGTTTGCGCCACAGCACCGGCGACAGCGTGAAGCCGAACAGGTAATCCAGCGCGCGGCGGGCGAGATAGGCATCGATCAGATCCTGATCCAGCGCACGCGGCCGCTGCATCGCTTCCGTCACAGCCTGCTTGGTGATCGCATTGAAGGTGACCCGGTCCACTGCCTTGGGCAGCGCCTTGCGCTTCGCCAGCAGATCCTGAACATGCCAGCTGATCGCCTCGCCCTCGCGGTCAGGGTCAGTCGCCAGGATCAGGCGATCAGCCTTTTTCGCCGCATCGGCGATTTCCTTCACTCGCCCCGCCTTGTCGCGATAGGTTTCCCAATCCATCGCGAAATCCTCATCCGGCCGCACGGACCCGTCCTTGGGCGGCAGATCGCGCACATGGCCATAGGAAGCGAGAACCTTGAAGTCCTTGCCGAGATATTTTTCGATGGTCTTCGCCTTGGCGGGCGATTCAACGATAACGAGTTGCATGATGGTTTTTATCTGCCTTACGCGTGCATGTGCATATGCGCGCGAGGGTGAGAGGGGCGGAGGGGATTCGTCAAGCGGTCAAACTTACCCTGCCCCCGGCGTGGCGCGCGAGCCGACCGGCGATCTCCAGTTCCAGCAGCGCCATCAGCACCGCCCCCGCCTCTGCCCCGCTCTGCCGGATCAGTTCGTCGACCCCGACCGGCGCAGTGGTCAGCAGCGTGGCAAGGTCTGCCGGCTCGTCGGCCAGTTCCTCGCCCGGATCATAGGCAAAGCCGCTACCCTCGCGGAAACTGGAGCGGGGCTGGCCGTCGAAACCCGCGATCAGTTCCAGCACATCTTCCGCCGATTGCACCAGGATCGCCCCTTCGCGAATCAGCTGGTTGCAACCCTGTGCCCGCGCATCGAGCGGAGAGCCGGGGATGGCCATCACCTCGCGCCCGGCCTCTCCCGCCAGCCGGGCGGTGATGAGCGAGCCTGATTTCGGCGCGGCTTCCACCACCAGCGTGCCCGCCGCCAGCCCGGCGATAATTCGGTTGCGGCTGGGAAAGTGGCTGCCGCGCGGTTCGGTGCCCGGCGGCTGTTCGGCCAGCAGCAAGGCCTGCTGCGCAATCCGTTCCTGCAAATCGGCATGCTGCGGCGGATAGGCGATGTCGATCCCGCTGGCGATCACACCGATGGTGGCGGGCAGCGCGCCTTCATGCGCCGCACCGTCAATCCCCCGGGCAAGGCCCGATACGACCACCACCCCCGCATCGCGCAGCGCCTGCGCAAAATCGCGGGCCAGCTTGACCGCGGCGGCTGACGCATTGCGCGCGCCGACCATGGCGACGCAGGGCCGCGCCGCCAGCGCAAGATCGCCGCGCCAGGTCAGGATCGGCGGCGCGCTGTCCAGTTGCGCCAGCGCGGCGGGATAAGCGGGGCTGTCATGGAACAGATAGCGGGCGTTTGCCTTGCGGACCTGCGCAACCTCGCACTCCACTGCATCTACCGGGGCCGCGCGATAGGCCCGCCCGCCCCGTGCGGCGAGATCGGGCAGCGCCTCCAAAGCGGCACGGGCATTGCCAAAGCGGCGCAGCAACTGGCGGTAACTGACCGGGCCGATATTGGGCGAACGCAGCAGGCGAATGCGAGCGAAGGCTTCTTCCTGAGAGAGCTCCTGACCTGAACGTGCCGATGCGGTCACTTCGAACTGCCGACTTTCGGTTCATCGCCATTGCGCAGTCGGGCAATATTGGCGCGGTGCAGCCAGATCACCAGCGCCGCGATGGCCACCAGCACCGGCGCATAGGCATCATATCCCAGCGCCCAGGCGGCCAGCGGAGCGGACACCGCCGCGCACATGCCTGCCAGCGACGATATTCGCGTCACCGCCAGCATGCCCAGCCAGACCACCGCATAGACCAGCCCCATGGGCCAGCCCAGCCCGGTGACCACGCCCATGGCTGTCGCCACCCCCTTGCCGCCGCGAAAACCCAGCCAGACCGGGAAACAGTGCCCGATCACGGTTGCCAGCGCCGCCCAGATTTCCGCACCCGGAAAAAATTGTCGCACCAGCAGCACGGCGCACAGCCCCTTGCCCAGATCGAGCAGCAGTGTAGCCGCCGCCAGACCCTTGCGCCCGGTACGCAGCACATTGGTCGCGCCGATATTGCCCGAACCGATGCTGCGCAGGTCGCCCGCACCGGTCAGCCGCGTCAGCAGCAGGCCGAAAGGGATGGAACCGAGCGCGTAGCCGATGATCGCAGCGTAAAGGTTTTCCATCGGTTTCCCATACAGCGCGGCCCGCGCGATGCGAAGCCCGGCTTTCCTTTTCCGGATGCCTAAGTAAAAGACCGGCAAGTCTCAAGCTCAGGACGCGCGGAATTCTCCATTACCGATCCAGCTTCTCCAATCCTGTTGTTCGATTCCGGCGTGGGCGGGCTGACCGTGCTCGCCGAATTGCGCAGGCTGCTGCCACAGGCGCCGGTGCTGTATGTCGCGGATACGGCTGCCCTGCCTTACGGCGAAAAGAGCGAGGTCCAGATCGCCGCCCGCGTTGCCGCCCTGCTGGGCCGACTGGTCGAACGCTTTCACCCCCGGCTGGTGACGATTGCCTGCAATACCGCTTCCACCATCGCCCTCTCGGCCCTGCGCGAGGCGCTGGACGTGCCGATCGTGGGCACAGTGCCCGCGATCAAGCCCGCCGCCGCGCTGACCGGTTCGGGGGTCATCGGCCTGCTCGGCACCGCCGCCACGATCCGGCAGGCCTATGTTGACCGGCTTGAGGCGGAATTCGCTTCCGACAAGCTGTTGCTGCGCCATGCCGCGCCGGAACTGGTCCATGCCGCAGAAGCGCTGCTGGCGGGCGAAACGCCGGATCCTGCAGTCTTCCAGGCCGCCGCCGAAGGGCTGCGTCAGCAGGCTGGAGGGTCCAGCATTGACACGGTGGTGCTGGCCTGCACGCATTTTCCGCTGGTCGAACGGGAACTGGCGGAAGCGTTCGGCCCGGATGTCCGCTTCGTCGATGGCGCGGCAGGCATCGCGCGGCGGATCGTCCATCTGACCGAAGGGCAGAATTTCGCGCGCAAGGGCCCGGACCAGGCCGTGTTTACCGGGCCATGGCCGATTTCCGCGGGACTGATACAGAGCCTGCGCGCCTATGGGCTGGACGAGATTTCCCATTTCTGAGCGCGCCGCCGGTAATAAGCAGTGGAAAAGCGGCACCGATTTCGCTATTGGGCCAGCCATTCCCGCTGGTTCCGGGCTGCACTGGCCCGCGCGCAGCGCCACAGACGGACGGGTTCGTTGAACTACGATCAGATTTTCGACCAGGCGATCGAACGGCTCCACTCAGAAGGCCGCTACCGCGTTTTCATCGACATTCTGCGCAACAAGGGCGCCTATCCCAATGCCCGCTGCTTTGCCGGCCATAACGGGCCGAAGGACATCACGGTCTGGTGTTCCAACGATTATCTCACGATGGGCCAGCATCCCAAGGTGATCGCCGCCATGGAAGAAGCACTGCATGATGTCGGCGCCGGTTCAGGCGGCACCCGCAACATCGGCGGCAATACCCATTACCATGTCGAACTGGAAGGCGAACTGGCCGACTTGCATGGCAAGGATGGCGCGCTGCTGTTCACCTCGGGCTACGTCTCGAACGATGCCACCCTTTCGACGCTGGCCAGGATCCTGCCCGGCTGCATCATCTTTTCGGATGAACTCAATCACGCCAGCATGATCGCGGGCATCCGCAATTCCGGCTGCGAAAAGCGGGTGTGGCGCCATAATGACACGGACCATCTGGAAGAACTGCTGGCCGCCGAAGACCCCGACGTGCCCAAGCTGATCGCCTTTGAAAGCGTCTATTCCATGGATGGCGATGTCGCCCCGATTCACGCGATCTGCGACCTTGCCGAAAAATACAACGCGCTGACCTATATTGACGAAGTGCATGCCGTGGGCATGTATGGCCCACGCGGCGGCGGCATTTCGGAACGTGACGAAGCGGCACATCGCATCGACATCATCGAAGGCACGCTGGGCAAGGCGTTCGGCGTGATGGGCGGCTATATCGCGGCCGATGCGCGGATCGTGGACGTTATCCGCAGCTATGCCCCCGGTTTCATCTTCACCACCTCATTGAGCCCGGTGCTGGTCGCGGGTGTGCTTGCCAGCGTGCGGCACCTCAAATCCAGCAGCGTGGAACGCGATGGCCAGCAGGCCGCCGCCGCCACGCTGAAGCGGCTGTTCCGCGAAGCAGGCCTGCCGGTAATGGAAAGCACCACGCATATCGTGCCGCTGATGGTGGGCGATCCGGTGCGGGCCAAGAAGATCAGCGACATCCTGCTCGCCGAATATGGCGTCTACGTGCAGCCGATCAATTTCCCCACCGTCCCGCGCGGCACCGAACGGCTGCGCTTCACCCCAGGCCCTGCGCATACCGAAGCGATGATGGTGGAACTCACCTCGGCGTTGGTCGAAATCTGGGATCGGATGGAACTGGCGCTACAACAGGCCGCGTAACAGAAAAAAGGCCCCGCGGTCGTCTCGCGAGGCCTTTTTCATAGCAGCCCCAAAAGCGGGTCAGCGCAGGCTTACCACATTGTCCGAAACGCGCGGGTCCACCCGGTCACCGCGATAGAGGCTGGCCATCGGTTCATCGGCGACATTGACCGCCACCGCGTTGCCGAAGCCGTTGAAGCCCGTCTTCATCGCCGCGCCATAGGCGCCCAGCATGCCGATTTCGATGTAATCGCCCGCACTGATGTTTTCAGGCAGTGCGAACGGCCCTTCCATGTAATCGGCATCGTCGCAGGTCGGTCCGTAAAAGGCGAAGTCCCGCTCCATCACCGCAAATTCATCGCCAATCGCGGCCACCGGGAAACGCCAGCCGACATGCGCGGCATCGAACAGCGCGCCATAAGCGCCATCGTTGATGAACAGCTCGTCTCCGCGCCGCTTTTCCACCCGCACGATGAGCGAGCTGTATTCGGCGCAGAGCGCGCGGCCTGGTTCGCACCACAGTTCGGCGTTGTAGGCAATCGGCAGCGCCACGAAATGGCGATGGATGATCTGGAAGTAATCTTCCAGCGGCGGCGGTTCCATGCCCGGATAGACGGAAGGGAAGCCCCCACCCACGTCAATCATGTCAATCACCACGCCCGCATCGGCAATCGCCGCGCGCACCCGGTCAAGCGCCTGGACATAGGCAAAGGGCGACATCGCCTGGCTGCCGACATGGAAACATACGCCCAGCCAGTCCGCCACCTGCCGCGCTGCCTGCAACAGCAGCGGAGCCTCGGTCAGATCCGCCCCGAATTTGGAGGCGAGGCTGAGTTCGGCATATTCGGAAGACACGCGCAGCCGCACGCACAGACGCAGGTCCGTGGCCGGATTGCCCGCGCCATCGCGCGTCGCTTCGACGATCTTTTCCAGCTCTTCGGCGGAATCGAGACTGAAAGTCTTCACGCCATGCGTGTGATAAGCCTCGCGGATCGCGCCGGGCGTTTTCACCGGATGCATGAAGCACAGCACAGCTTCGGGCAGCAGTGCCCGCACCAGCCGCACTTCCGCAATGGAAGCGACATCGAAATGGGTAATCCCGTTATCCCACAGGATCTGCAGCAGATCGGGCGAAGGGTTGGCCTTCACCGCATAAAGCGATTTGCCCCGGAACTTCTCGGCAAAGAAGCGGGCGGCGCGCCCTGCTGCATGCGGGCGGTTGAGGATGACGGGTTCGTCCGGCGAGAGATCGCGGACTACAGCCGATGCGCAAGGGAAGATGTGCAACTCAAGGGACCCCCAAAACGGTTCGCTAAAACCATGAAACGACAAGCTGCCTTGCGGTTAGGAAGTCCCCTTGGGGCAGCGGAGGGCTGCTATAGGCTCGAAAAGCTGAACTGCAAGTGAAAATGCCCCCATCGTTCGAACCCGGCCAATTCCGCCAGTCACGGGGTCAATCGCGCTCAGCTCAGCCGGTCGCGGAAGTCCTCGTAGCCGAATTTGCGGATCTGTTCGAGCGAATCGGTTTCACTGTCCCACAGCCAGATTGACGGCAGCGGAACGCCGTTGAAGGTGGTGGTCTTGACCATGGAATAATGCGCCTGATCGAGAAAGGCGAAACGCTGCCCAGGTTCCACCGCCACTGGCAGTCGGTAATCGCCGATCACATCGCCGGCCAGGCACGACGGCCCGCCCAGCCGCACCGCTTCGCCCGCATCCAGCTCCCCCAGCATGGCCGGGCGATAGGGCGCCTCGATCACATCCGGCATATGACAGGTCGCCGAAACGTCAGTGATGGCCAGCGGCATTCCGTTCCAGTGCGTGTCCAGCACCGTGCCCACCAGAATGCCCGCATCCAGCGCCACTGCTTCGCCCGGCTCCAGATAAATCTCCGCACCCGTATCGTCAGCCACGTCGCGCAGGAATTCGACCAGTTCGTCGCGCTGGTAATCGGCGCGGGTGATGTGATGCCCGCCCCCGAAGTTCAGCCATTTGAACTCGCCGAACCACGGCTCCAGATGATCGAAGGCCTTGTCCCAGGTGCGCCGCAGCGGCTCCAGATCCTGTTCGCACAGCGTGTGCATGTGAATGCCATCGACCAGCGCCATATGTTCCTCGGTCAGCTGGTCAATCGGAAAACCGAGGCGCGAATGCGGCGCACAGGGATCGTAACGGGGCACCTCCCCTTCCGCGTGCAGCGGGTTGACGCGCAGGCCAATGTCGAAACTGTTGCCGCGATTGCGCGACAGTTCGAGGATATCAGCAAAACGTTCGATCTGCTGGGGCGAATTGAAGATCACATGATCGGAAAGGCGGCAGATTTCCTCCAGGTCGTCCGGCTTGTAAGCTGCGCAATAGGTGGCGATTTCACCGTCGTAATGCTCACCCGCCAGCAGCGCTTCCCACAGGCCCGAAGTGCACACCCCATCAAGATATTCGCCGATGATCGGCGCCACCGACCACATGGAAAAGGCCTTGAGCGCGGCCAGCACCTTGATCCCTGCACGATCGCGCACATCGGCAAGGATGCGCAGATTCTCACGCAGCTTCGCCGCGTCCACCACGAAAGCAGGGCTATCGACGCGGTTAAGGTCGAAATGGGCAAAGGCGCCCGGATCGCCGGCACGTGTTTCCATCAAAACTCCACCGGCCCGTCCAGCTCCTCCACCGTCCAGGGCAGGCCATGCTGGTTCAGCATCTCCATGAACGGATCGGGGTCCATCTGTTCGATGTTGAACACCCCGTCCCCTTCCCAGATGCGCTGCACCACCATGGCCGCGCCGATCATCGCGGGAACCCCGGTGGTGTAGCTGACCGCCTGATTGCCGGTTTCGGCATAGCACGCCTCATGATCGCAGATATTCTTGATATAGAATGTCTTTTCCCCGGAACCGTCCAGCGCTTCACCAGTGGCGATGCAACCGATGTTGGTCTTGCCCCTGGTGGTCGCGCCAAGGCTGGCTGGTTCGGGCAGCACGGCTTTCAGGAATTGCAGCGGCACGATCTCCACCCCGTTGTACAGCACCGGATCAATCCGCGTCATGCCGACATTCTGCAACACGGTCAGATGCTTGATATATTCATCGCCAAAGGTCATCCAGAACCGCGCCCGTTCCATTTCGGGCACGAATTTGGCGAGGCTTTCCAGCTCCTCGTGATACATCATGTACATGTTCTTCGGGCCGACACCCTCGAAGTCGAACTCCACCTTCTTCGCCATGGCCGGCGTTTCGACGAAGCGGCCCCCTTCCCAGTGGCGCGCCGGCGCGGTGACTTCGCGGATGTTGATTTCCGGGTTGAAATTGGTGGCAAAGGCCTGGCCATGATCGCCGCCATTGCAATCGAGGATATCGAGCGTGCGGATCGTCTTCAGCCGGTGCTTCTTCAGCCACATGGTGAACACGCTGGTCACGCCCGGATCGAAGCCGGAACCGAGCAGCGCCATGATCCCCGCCTCCCGGAAACGATCATGATAGGCCCACTGCCACTTGTATTCGAACTTCGCTTCGTCCTTCGGTTCGTAATTGGCGGTGTCGAGATAATCGACGCCAGCCGCAAGGCAGGCATCCATGATGACCAGATCCTGATAAGGCAGCGCCAGATTGACCACAATGGTCGGCCTGATCCGTTCGATCAGCGCGATGGTGGCGGGCACGTCTTCCGCGTCCAGCGCATAAGTGGCCACCTCCACGCCGGTGCGCTGCTTCACGCTTTCCGCAATCGCATCGCATTTGGCCTGCGTCCTGCTGGCAAGGTGAATGCTGCTGAAGATTTGGCTATTCATCGCCATCTTGTGGACAGCGACCGATCCGACACCACCCGCACCAATAACCAGAACCGTGCTCATGCGAGTCTCCTTTGGTCAAAGCGAAAGCGGGCATATAGGGCCGGATTATGACAGCACAACAATTGCGCGAGCCAACAGGGGCCGGGGTGCGGCAGGCGATGGAGCGGGTCGCGGCGGTCCTGGCGCCGACGCCGCTGGTCTCCATCACGGTGAACGGGGTGCAGCTGTGGCTGAAGGACGAGACGGCACAGCCCATCCGCGCCTTCAAGATTCGCGGCGCATGGAACCGGATGAGCGCCATCCCGGCGGCAGAGCGGGCACGCGGCGTGGTCGCCCTGTCCAGCGGCAATCACGCGATGGGCGTGGCGTGGAGCGCGCGGCGGCTGGACATGCAGGCCAGGGTGCTGATGCCCCGTGACACGCCTTCGGCCAAGCTGGCGGCGGTAAGCGCGCTGGGCGCGGAGATCATCCCCTATGACCGGCTGGGCGCCGATCGCGAGGCGATGGCAGCGCAACTGTGCCGCACTGGCGCCACGCTGGTCCATCCCTTTGCCGATCCCCGGGTGATCGAAGGGCAAGGCACACTGGCGCTGGAAATCACTGCGCAATCGGGCCGCGCGCCCGACCGGATCATCGCGCCGTGTGGCGGCGGCGGGCTGCTTTCGGGCTGCGCGCTTGCCTGCCCGGACGCCGAACTGATCGCGGTTGAACCGGAGGGATGGGACGATGCGGCGCGCAGCCTGGCGGCGGGCCGCATCGTTCCGGTCGGGCCGAATCCGCCCCCGACCATTTGCGATGGCATCCAGACGCCCGCCATTTCCCCGCTGACCTTTACCGTCCTGCATCGCCACGGCGCGCGCGGCGTGAGTGTGACTGATGCCGAAGTGCGCGGGGCGCAGCTGCTGCTACGCGAACAGGTGGGCATCATCGCCGAGCCATCGGGTGCGGCCGGGCTGGCCGCCGTGCTGGCCGGGCGCGTGCCCGCCGATGGCCTGACGGCAATCGTGCTGACCGGTGGAAATGGCTGAAAAGAGCGCTTCACCGATCAGTTTCAGCGGCACTGGACAAATCTCTGCCAGCACCGCACTCTGCACCTCATAATTAACGTGGGAGCAGGACATGCAATTACAAATGCTGGCGCCGGGCGCTGCCCTGGCGCTGTGGACCCTGATCGTGCTGCTGTGGCTCACGATCGCGCGCTTCAGTGCCTTCGGCAAGGCCGGAATCGATGTCGCCAAGGCGCCGCCGGGCCTGCGCGGGGGCGATATCGAAGATCGCCTGCCCGCACCGGTTGCATGGAAGTCACATAATTACACACATCTGCTGGAACAGCCGACGATCTTCTACCCGATTGTTATCATCCTGGCGTTGGCCGGACCGATGGCGATGGATATCTGGCTGGCCTGGGCCTATGTCGCTATCCGCATTGTGCATTCCATATGGCAAAGCACGGTCAACCGTATCTCGGTGCGCGCCAATCTGTTCTTCCTCTCAACGCTGATTCTGCTCGTGCTGGCGGTGCGGGCGGTGATGATTACCATCAGCGCGGATATCGGAGGAATCGCATGATCAACATGGGCATATTGCAGCCGGTCACGGTGCTCGCGGGTTGGACCATGGTGATGTGGTGGTGGATGTATATCACCCGCATGCCAGCCATGAGCGGCCCGGGAGTCGATGTCGCCAAGGTGCGCGACGAAGGTCCGGGCGTGCTTAACGGCATGCTGCCACCCAGGGTTCAGTGGCCGGCGCATAATTACAATCATCTGCACGAAGCACCGACTGTATTCTATGCCGTGGCGCTCCTGCTGGCGCTGGTCGGTGCGGGCGATGGTCTGGCAGCGCAGCTTGGCTGGGCCTATGCTGGCCTGCGCATCCTTCATTCGCTGCTTCAGGCGACGACTAACCCGATCATGATCCGCTTTGCGGTTTTCGCGCTGTCGAGCTTCGTACTGATGGCGCTGATCGTGCTGGCGGCAATGGCGGTGTTCTGAACCGCAACGCTCCGCCGGACGCAATACTCGCCGGCGGAGCGTGATTGACGCGAAATACTGCAACACGCCCGTCATGAAACTGACCTATCGAAGCCCCTGAAACAGTGGTCCGGGGGCATGATGGCCAGTCAGAATTCGCAGGTAATCAGCAAGGCCGTTCATCGCGAACACGCGCAGCCCAAGGCAAGGCTGCTGGACAAGGCCTTCGCCATGGCCTTTCGCGGGCTGGTCTATCCGCAGATCTGGGAAGACCCGGTGGTGGATATGCAGGCGCTGGATATCCAGCCTGACAGCCGGATCGTGACCATCGCCAGCGGCGGCTGCAACGTCCTGTCCTATCTCACGGCAAACCCCGCGCAGATCACGGCAGTGGATCTCAACACCGCGCATGTCGCGCTGAACAGGCTGAAGCTGGCGTCCGTGCGGCACCTGCCTGATTATGCGCATTTCCGCCGCTTCTTCGCGGAAGCCGATTGTGCGGAAAATGTCACCGCCTATCATCACTATGTCGCGCCGCATCTGGACGAGGCTTCACGCCGCTACTGGGAGGGGCGCGACCTGACTGGCCGCCGCCGCATCGGCGGGTTTTCGCGCGGCATCTATCGCTACGGGCTGCTGGGGGGCTTCATTGGCGCGGCGCATCTGCTCGCCCGGCTCTATCGCATCGATCTGAAGGCCATGGTGGCCGCCCGGACGATGGAAGAACAGCGGCTGGTTTTCGAGGAAAAGCTCGCCCCGGTGTTCGATCGCCGCTTCATCCGCTGGCTGACCGATCAGCCCGCCGCGCTGTTCGGCCTTGGCATCCCGCCGGCGCAGTATGCCGCACTGGCCGGGGATGAGCGAATGACGGCAGTGTTGCGCAAGCGGCTCGAACGGCTCGCCTGCGGATTCGAAATCAAGGACAATTACTTCGCCTGGCAGGCCTTCTCGCGCGGTTATGGCAAGGCGCCAGATTGCCCGCTGCCGCCCTATCTCCAGCAGGCCAATTACGAGACGGTGAGGGCGCGGGTCGACCGGATCGAGATCCGCCATACCAATGTCATCGACTATCTGCGCAACCAGGGCGCGGCGAAGCTGGATCGCTATATCCTGCTGGATGCGCAGGACTGGATGGAAGATCACACGCTGACTGCGCTGTGGACCGAGATCACCCGCACCGCCCGCCCCCATGCGCGCGTCCTGTTCCGCACCGCTGCCGAGCTCAGCCTCCTGCCCGGCCGGGTTCCTGACGCTATCCTTGCGCGCTGGGATTATTCGGAAGCGTATTCCCGCCAGCTGACGCAGGCCGACCGCTCATCCATATATGGCGGCGTCCATCTCTACACGCTCAAATCATGAACCACGCGGCATCCTCGCCGGATCATGGCGCGCTGATGGACTCCGTCTATCGCGGACAGCGCCATATCTACGACCTGACGCGAAAATATTTCCTGTTTGGGCGCGACCGGCTGATTGGCGATCTGGCTTGTTCGGACGGAGATAGCGTGCTGGAAATCGCGTGTGGCACCGGACGCAATCTTCACCGCATCAGGGCGCAATGGCCGGGGGTTGAGCTTTTAGGACTCGATATCTCGCAGGAAATGCTGAAGTCCGCGCAGCATCGGCTCGGAAATGATGCAGTGCTCGCCCAAGGCGATGCGACCTCCTTCGATGCGCAGGCGCTGTTCGGGCGCGCCAAGTTTGACCGCGTGGTGATTTCCTTTGCCCTGTCAATGATCCCGGACTGGAAGGCCGCGCTGGCGCAGGCGGCGCAACTGGTCGCGCCCGGCGGCGCGCTGCACATCGTCGACTTTGGCGATCTTCACGGCATACCCGGCCCGGCGCGCATGGCGCTGAATGGCTGGTTGAACCATTTCCACGTCACGCTTCGGCACGAACTGCTGCAAACCGCCGCATCAGTTGCCCGGCAGTTTGGCTTGCGACATCGCGCACGGCGCGGGTTTCTGGGCTATTACACTCTGATCAGGCTGGAAAATCCGCCCTTGCGTTAAGCCGGCCGCCGGTCAGGCATGGACGCCTGCCTTCGTTCCGGCAAATTCCCGCGCGGCAAGAAAACGCTCTGCATCCAGCGCCGCCATGCAGCCCGTTCCTGCCGCCGTCACCGCCTGGCGATAGGTCTGATCCATGACGTCGCCGCAGGCAAAGACGCCGGGGATCGCCGTCTTAGGGGTGCCGGGTTCGACCACCAGATAGCCCCCTGCATCCGTTTCCAGCTTGCCCTTGAACAATTCGGTCGAGGGCGCATGGCCGATCGCCACGAATGCGCCGTCCACCTCCAGCCTGGACAGTTCGCCAGTCACAGTGTCGCGCAGCGCGAGATACGCAAGGGTTCCGTTTTCGCCCGCCACGAAAGCATCGACCGACTTGTTCCACAGCGGGGTGATCTTTTCATTGGCGAACAGCCGATCCTGCAAAATCTTCTCGCTGCGCAATTCATCGCGCCGGTGAATCAGCGTCACATCATCGGAGTGATTGGTGAGGTAAAGCGCTTCTTCAACCGCGGTATTGCCGCCGCCGATCACCGCTACCTTCTTGCCGCGATAGAAGAAACCGTCGCAGGTGGCGCAGGCGGAAACCCCCTTGCCTGACAACTCCTGCTCGCCCGGCACGCCCAGCCATTTGGCCTGCGCGCCCGTAGCGATCACCAGCACATCGCCGACATATTCATCGCCGCTGTCGCCGGTTGCGCGAAAGGGCGAACCATTGGCCAGATCGACATCGACGATCGTGTCCCACATCATGCGCGTGCCGACATGTTCCGCCTGCGCCTGCATTTCCTGCATCAGCCACGGGCCCTGGATCACATCGCGAAAACCGGGATAATTTTCGACATCCGTGGTGATGGTAAGCTGGCCCCCCGGCTGAAGCCCCTGCACCACGATCGGCTGCATTCCGGCGCGCGCACCATAAATTGCGGCAGACAGACCCGCTGGGCCTGAACCGATAATCAGCATCCGTGTCGCGTGAGTCGTCATCATGTCCTCCGAACGGAGGCGAGATAGGCCCTGTCTGCCGACTTGGCCAGATTTCTGCGCAAGCTTTCCCGAATTTCGTTCAATCTGTTGACGATGGGCACCAATGCTGCGCAATTCCCGCACATGATCGATACCGGCCCCACTTCTCACAGCTTCTTTTCGCAGCGCCTCCGGCTCCACTATGTCGACTGGGGCAATCCCGATGCACCGCCGCTGATCCTGCAGCACGGCGGACGCGATCATTGCCGCAGCTGGGATTGGGTGGCCGAGGAACTGCGCAAGGACTGGCATGTGATCTGCCCCGATCTGCGCGGACATGGCGACAGCGCCTGGGTGTCCGACGGGGATTACGATCTGAACGCCTATGTCTATGACTTCGCTCAGCTGATCGAGGCGCTGGGGTTTAGCGAGGTGAGCGTCATCGCGCATTCGCTCGGCGGGAACATCGCCACCCGCTATGCCGGACTGTACCCGGACAAGGTCCGGCGTTTCGTCAACATCGAAGGTCTGGGCTTTTCAGCCAAGCGAACCAGGACCGAACCGGGGCGCAGTTTCGACGAGCGGTTCCGCAACTGGATCGAGGATACGCGCAAGGCTGCTGGCCGGCTGCCGCGGCGCTACTCCAGCCTGCGCGAAGCCTATGAGCGGATGAAGGGCGAAAACCGCCATCTGACCGATGAACAGGCCCGCCACCTGACCATTCATGGCGCCAGCCGCAACGAAGACGGCACCTGGAGCTGGAAGTTCGACCCCTATCTCCATGTCTGGACATTCAACGAACTGCCCATGGAAGAAATCATGCGCCTGTGGGAAAGGATCACCTGCCCCACTCTGCTGCTGTGGGGCAAGGACAGCTTCTTCTCCAGCCCCGCCGATGACGGACGCGCCGATCATTTCCAGGATGCGCGGGTGATCGAATATGAAAACGCCGGACACTGGTTGCACCATGACCAGTTCGAGCGGTTCATGGCCGACGTAAAAGCGTTTCTCTAGGCGGCGACGTAGCGGGCTTTCAAGGCATCGCGGCGCGCCGGATCGACGCCCAG
This sequence comes from Novosphingobium sp., assembly GCA_024236235.1. Lineage (GTDB taxonomy): Bacteria > Pseudomonadota > Alphaproteobacteria > Sphingomonadales > Sphingomonadaceae > JACKKV01. Next base: position 97,350 of record JACKKV010000001.1, read on the forward strand.
CTGTTCTTCGGCAAAACGGTCAATCGAACCGAAGCGTTCGTCGATCGCGGCAAAGGCGTTTTCGAGATATTCGGGCGCCACGCTCATGATGACGCGCATGGCGCCCTCGCTCATTTCGCCATACCGTTCCCGAATGGATGGGGCGCCCGCTGCAATGCGCGCGTCCTGGTCACCAACGCTGTTGGTCAGCAGGTAATCTTCCATCACATCGTCGGAATGCAGCCCGACCAGCCGGTGAAACACCGCCACCGCCATGCCTGTGCGATCCTTGCCCGCGAGGCAATGGACGAGGCTCGCGCCGTCGCGGTTGGCCAGTGCATCAAGGTAGATCCGCATGACCCCGACCAGGCTGCGGCGAAAGGGAAACTCGCGGTACAACTCGGCCATGGCCGCGCGCATGCCTGCCGCGTCCAGTCCTGCCAGCTCCGCCTGAAGATGCGGTGGCAATTGCCCGGTCTCGCCATCGTGGAACAGTACGTCAGCCGCGAAATTTTCGGGGCGCGGGCACGGAAAGCGCCGGCGTTCCTCGTCCCCGCGAAAATCGATCACTGTGGCAAGGCCAAGCGATCCGATCTTCGCCAGATCTTCGCCCGTCGCGCCGGCATGCTGCGCCGACCGGTAGAGCAGACCACCCCGCAGTCTTCCGCCGCCGACGATCGGATAATCGCCGTAGTCGCGGAAATTGTGAACTTTTTGAAGCGGGAGGACGCGGCCGGAAGTCATGGCAGGGCGCTTGCCACCGGTCCGCCGCTCGCGCAACCCCAAAGCCGTTTGGTTCTGCTGACTTTGGCGCACCGGCATCGATGAATTCCTCGAAGCGTCATGGTTAGTAGTTTCTCGTACATCCGGCTGCGTCCCGCATTTAACCTTACCGTGCCTAGAAGATCAGGGTTAACGCCGCAGGGCAGGGAGGACGCGATGGCGTCAATCGTAATCGTCGATGATGACGAACTGGTGGCAGAGCTTGCCGCAAATGCGCTGATCGGCGCAGGCCACGCCTGCGGCTGGGTCACGGACGCTGGCCAGGCACTGCAGTTGCTATCGTGGCGGCGGCCCGACCTGCTGCTGCTCGATCACGACATGCCCGGCACATCCGGCACCGCCCTGCTGCGCAAGCTGCGCAGTTCGGAGCGATTCTACGACCTGCCGATCATGATGTTCACCCGCATGTCCGGCGACACTGACAAGGATCAGGCGCGTTATAACGGTGCGAATGATTTCATCAGCAAGCCCTTCGATCGCGCCTATCTGATCTGGCGGGTCAATCGCCTGCTCGACACCCGCGCCAACCGTCCCCGCCACCTGCCGCTGCCGCAGATGTTGTTCGAGAGTGGACCGGACCGGCCGCGCATCACTTTTTGCTGAGCACGCCCCGCGCGAACCGCGCCATTGAGCGCCCCCGCCCGGCAAAGGCGCGGTGCGACAATATCAGATAGGTGAATTTCTGCGCTTTATGTTGAGCGTGCCGGGGAGTTGTGCAATTCTCCGCCCAATTTTCATCAACAGGTCGGATGCGAAGATTGCAACGCGGTTGCATAGCGCGGTCCGTCCACACTGAGAGGAATTCACGATGACGACCGCTACAGACGAACTGATCCGCAACCCGAAGAAATTCTTCATCGGTGGCGAATGGATGGACCCGTCCGCGAACAGCACGTTCAACATTGTTTCGCCCACCAGCGAAGAAAGTTTTCTGGTCGTCGCAGAAGCGCAGGAAGCAGACATGCATCGGGCAATCGCGGCCGCACGCGACGCGTTTGATAATGGCCCCTGGCCGCGCATGAGCCATGCCGAACGCGCGGGCTACCTGCTTCAAATCGCCAAACGCCTGGAAGAACGCAACGCTGATTTTGCACAGACCTGGACCTCGCAGATCGGCATTCCCGTGGGGTTGTCGTCAGCCATGCTCGGCGGGATGTCCTACCCCTTCCGCTACTATGCTGGACTCGCGGACAGCTTTGAGTGGGTGGAACGGCATGAGGCACATTTCTCGGCCGGCAGCGCCATGGCGCTGATCGCGCATGAACCGGTCGGCGTGGTCGGCGCGATCGTTCCCTGGAATGCGCCGGGCGTCTTGCTCAGCTGGAAATCGGCGCCCGCCCTGATCGCGGGCTGCACCATGGTGCTCAAGAATTCGCCGCAAACGCCGGGCGAAGGCCTGCTGTTTGCGGAAATCTGCGAAGAAGTGGGCCTGCCCAAGGGCGTCGTCAATGTGGTGACGGCGGAACGCGAGGTTTCGGAACTGCTCGTCCGCGATCCGCGCGTGGACAAGATCACTTTCACCGGCTCCACTGCTGCGGGCAAGAAGATCGCCTCATTGTGCGGCGAACGCATCGCCCGTTGCACACTGGAACTGGGCGGCAAATCCGCCGGGGTAATTCTGGACGATTACGACGTGGAACTGGCGGCGCAATCGATTGCCTCCACCGCCCAGATCATGTGTGGCCAGGTCTGCTCCTCGCTTACCCGGATCGTCGTCAGCCGCCATCGCCACGATGCGCTGGTCGACGCGCTGTCCGCCCAGTTTCAGGGCATCAAGGTGGGCGATCCGATGGACCGTTCCACGCAGATGGGTCCGCTGGCAATGGCGCAGCAGCGCGACCGGGTCGAAGGCTATATCGAAAAAGGCAAGGCCGAAGGCGCGAAGGTGGCCACCGGCGGACGCCGCCCCAGCCATCTCAACCGCGGCTTCTTCATCGAACCGACGGTGTTCGCCGAAGTGGACAACAACATGACCATCGCGCGCGAGGAAATCTTCGGCCCCGTCGTCAGCGTGATCCCCGTCGACAATGAAGCAGAGGCTGTGCGGGTCGCAAATGACACGGTGTTCGGCCTTAACGCCACGGTCTTCACGAATGATGCCGACCGCGCACTGGCCGTGGCGCGCGAACTGCGTTCGGGCACCGTCGGGCACAATACGTGGCGCACGGACATGTCCGTTACCTTTGGCGGGTTCAAACAATCCGGCATCGGGCGCGAAGGCGGCGTGGAGGGCCTGCGCCCATTCCTCGAATCCAAGGCTATCATCCTGAACGGGACACCGACCGGATATTGACCGGAAAATATGCAGGCGGCGGGGCCATCAACGCCCCGTCGCCTGCACAACTGTCAAACCGCGTTGGCGACCCCGATCAGGACGCAGGCGGTTACCAGAATACCGATCTTGGCCAGCGAAGCCGGTTCACCATAAGCCAGCACCCCCAGCGCCACGGCGCCCAGCGGCACCAGCGCGGCCACAAACGGGATGAACAGGCTGAGATTGATGCCCATATGCGCAATGCGCGGCAGCAGCGCGATACCTACCCCATACGCCAGCGCGAAGCCGAGCGTTGGCAAGGGCGCCGTCAGCCCCTTGGTCATTGGCATCAGGTAAATGCCGACCAACTGGGCCAGCACTGATAACAGCACCAGTCCAGCGGCAAGCGGTGTAACAGCAGCCATGATTTCCTCTCCCGTTGTTTCCCGAAAGAGGTTCTACTTTTTTAATTATGCTCCGGCGAGCGAAATCCGCATCGCCGGGCGCGCTCAGCGCGCACCGGGCGTCGGCAGATGCTCTCCCGCGCCATTGGCCATCGCGATCTCGTACATCCGATTGCAGTTGCGATATTCACCGTAGGGCTTGCCCGCGCTGTCCACATCAGCCACGCCGCCCTCATGAAGCACGAAATAAATGACGCCTTCGGGGCCGACCCTGCGCGACGGGGCGGGACCGCCCTGATCGAGGTAGTGCCGCCATCCGCCGCCAGATAGGTACCGATAACATAGGGGGGACAAGTCGCTGGCAAGGAACAATGCCGAATTGGCCAGTTCCGACGCATCGGCAAAACGGCCAATCGGGGTGGAGGTAACGACCTGCGGGATCAGTTCCGGCGGTAGATTGTCCGTCATTTCGGTGCGCGTTGGCCCGGGACAGATCGCATTTACCCGGATGCCCTGTTCGGCGAATTCCGGCACGGTTGTGCGAGTGAGCATCAGCACCGCTTGGGTACGCAATAGGCCGGCATCTTGCGAAACCCGATCAGGCTGCGGTCGAGGGGGTGTTGATAATCGATCCACCGTCGTTCTTGAGCATTTCGGGAATCGCAATTTAAAGGCCCGAGACCAGGTGGCCGCCGTCAACGCAGACGACCGCCCCTGTCATATAAGCGCCTGCGGGGGAGGCGAGCAGCATCAGCGGCCCGTCCAGATCGGCCAGTTCGGCCAGCCGACGCTGCGGTATCCGATTGATCATCGCCTTGCCCGCATCGCTTTCCCAGAACTCGGCATTAAGCTCCGTGCGCACATATCCGGGGGCCAGCGCGTTCACCCGGATGCCGTATCGCGCCCATTCGAGGGCAAGGCATTTGGTCAACTGGATCACGCCTGCCTTCGACACCGCATAGGAGGCAACATATCCCGCCTGCCTGATGCCGAGAATCGACGCAACATTGACGATTGCGCCTGGCGCACCGCGCGCAACCAGCCCCTTGCCGACCAGTTGCGCGACCGCGAACATCCCTTTCAGATTTGTATCCGTGACCGCGTCCCAGTCTTCAAGCGTCGTGGACAGTGCCGCCGATTCCCGGACGACCCCGGCATTGTTGACCAGAATATCGATTTCGCCGGCAAGCGGTTCCAGCCCGGACAATCCATCCGGCTGCGTCACATCAAGGTAATGGGTGGAGCATTCCACGCCGTCCTCGCGCAATTCTGCCGCAAGCCGGTCCAGCCGGTCCATCCTGCGCGCGGCGAGCAACACCCTGGCCCCGTTCCGCCCGAGCACCTTCGCGAAATGTGCCCCCAGCCCGCTTGACGCCCCCGTCACCAGAGCCGTTTTTCCGTGAATTTCAAACATCATTGGCCAGTACAATCCCCTGATCTGTCGGCGCGGCGCGCAAGGCGGGCGGCACAGCTCATTCGCCGATATAGGCCATAACGGAGGTGTCAATCTAACGGGAGGGTCAGTCTAACGCTAAATGCTCTCCACTTGCGGCGTCTCGCCGCTTAGTGAGAGCCACATGCAACCCATTCCCTTCAAGCGCCATCGGTTCCCGCCGGACGTCATCCGGCTTGGAATCTGGCTCTATTATCGCTTCACTTTGAGCCTGGGACGGAAGTTCCGGGGACAGTATACTTAATTGCCAACTTGCTCTCCCCTTTCCGGTCCTGGTTCGCGCTTGTGCGGTCTCAGCCATGACCAATTCCAAGGATAGCATAGATCATGCCTCCCCTCATCGCCACCTGCCCGTCCCCCGCAACGAGGATGCGCGAGGCGAATGTTCAGCGAGCGGAAACTGGCGGAGAGGGTGGGATTCGAACCCACGTTACGGTTGCCCGTAAACCGCATTTCGAGTGCGGCGCATTCGACCTCTCTGCCACCTCTCCGCAGGGGTGCAGCAGCACCCGGCAGGGGCGCGCAGTCGCGTTGGAGCGGCGCGGTTAGCCGATGGCGCTGCGCTTGCCAAGCCCTCCTTTCACGCAATATGGGGAGAGAATTGCGGCAATGCTTGTTTCGCAGCTGCAATAAACTATATTCATCCCCAGAATGGAACGGGCAAGCTTCTTCTCCCCCCAGGCCGGTCGCATGATTGACGCCCCCGTGCAGACCCGGGCGCGCTTCGCCATTGGCGATGTCGTGCGCCACCGCCTGTTCGATTTTCGCGGCGTGGTGTTCGATATCGACCCGGTCTTCGCCAATAGCGAGGAATGGTATCAGTCGATCCCGGCGGAATCGCGCCCCCGGCGGGACCAGCCCTTCTATCACCTCCTGGCCGAGAATGAGGATTCATCCTATGTCGCTTATGTCAGCCAGCAAAACCTGCTGGGCGACAGCGAAGGCGGGCCGGTGGATCACCCCTCGGTCGATCAGCTGTTCGAAGATTTTGCCGAAGGCCGCTATCGCCTGCGGCGCAGCCTGACTCACTGATCCCGTCGTCAGCTGCGGATTTTCCAGCCGCTGCGCAGCAGCGCATAGGTCACCCCGCCCAGCACCAGGTTGAACAGGCCAAGGCCCAGCGCCGCCCACCACACCGCGCCGTGCCCTTCGGCAATATCGCTTTGCCCCAGAAAGCCGTAACGAAAGCCAGAAATCACATAGAAGAAGGGGTTCGCGCGGCTGATCAGCTGAAATGCCGGGGCCAGATTGTGAATGGTGTAGAAGGTGCCCGACAGCAACGAGAGCGGAGCCACCACGAAATTGGTGATCGCGGCGTTGTGATCGAATTTTTCTGCCCAGAGCGAGGTCAGCAACCCGCCCAACGCCAGCATCAGCGATCCCATCAGGCCGAACCATACGATCGCCCAGGGATGCGCCGCATGCAGCGTGATCCCTGGCCAGGCAAGCATCGCTGCCGCCACCGCCAGCCCCACCATCGCCGCGCGGGTGATCGCCGCCGCCACGATCCCGGCCATCAGTTCGCCGTCGCTGAGCGGGGGCATGAGGTAATCGATGATGGTGCCCTGCATCTTGCCCGCCAGCAGCGAGAAGCTGGAATTGGCGAAGGCGTTCTGCATCATGCCCATCATGATCAGGCCGGGCGCCACGAACGCGGCGAAGGGCACGCCCAGCACCATCCGGTCCCCCCGCCCCAGCGCCACGGTGAAAATCACCAGAAACAGCAGGGTGGTGACCGCTGGCGCCCAGATTGTCTGGGTGTGGACCTTGAGAAAACGCCGAACCTCCTTAATATAGAGAGTCCAGAGGCCGATCCGGTTGATCCCGGCGATCACCGGTTCTCCCTGACGCGAAAAAGCCGCCGTGCGGGCGGGGTGCTGATCCGGGAGGCTTGCCAGGCTGGCGCCGTTCGGTTGTGCTTGATCGGCCATGCCGTGGCGACTATCGGCAGCGCTTGGGTCTGGCAAGCAGAGCCTTGCCGGAATCCGGTATTTGAGAAGTGGAACACTGAATGAGCTGGACTGACGAGCGGATCGCAACGCTGACCAAAATGTGGGAAAGCGGCGCGACGGCAAGCCAGATCGCTGACGAGCTGGGCGGCGTCAGCCGCAATGCCGTGATTGGCAAGGCGCACCGGCTCGGCCTCAAGGCGCGCCCCTCGCCGGTGAAGGCCAATGACGCGAAGAAGGCGAAGCCTGCCGCACCGCGCAGCAAGACGGCAAAGCCGGCCGCAAAGCCCGAACCGGCCCGGCCGCGCGAAGCGGCCCCTCCCCCGCCACCGCGCCCGGCTGCGGCATCTGCGGCGATTCCCAGCCAGCCGCTGCCCAATCCATCGTCAGACACGCCTCGCATCGTTTCGGTCGGCCCCGGCGGATTCCTGCGCCAGGGTCCGGGTGACCAGCAGGCGCCGATCCCCCCTGCCCCGCCGCGCCGCCTGGTTCCGGCCAAGCCCAGCCCGGAAATCGCGGACAAGACCAGCCTGCTCGATCTTAATGATCGCGTGTGCCGCTGGCCGATGGGCCATCCGGGCGAACCTGACTTCCATTTCTGCGGGGAAAAGGTGAACCCCGGCTTCCCATATTGCGTCGAACATTGTGGCCGGGCCTATCAGGCGCAGCTGCCGCGCGGTGCACGCCGCCCACCTCCGCCGCTGCCTTTCGGCGGCCCGCGCGTGCGCTGATCGACACCGTTGCGGCCATGGCGCTTCGCGGGCGAGGCGCTATGTTTGGCGCGCGCCGCGATTCGTGGCGGAGAGGAGCCGATCATCATGCCGCTTAGCCTTTACGACGCCTTCGTTCCGCCCTGCCTGCAGATCATGGGCGCGGTCAGCGGGCTGATCGACAAGGCCGAGGCCCATTGTGCTGACGCAGGCTGCTCGCCGGCCGAACTGATCGAAGCTCGGCTCTATCCCGACATGCTGCCTTTTTCCTATCAGGTGAAAAGCTGCGCCGTGCATTCGGCGGGCGCGCTGGACGGTGTGCGCAGGGGCGAATTCGCCCCCGACAACACCGATCTGCCGGGCGATTTCGCCGGTCTGCGGGGCAAGCTTTCGACCGCCCGCGCGGTGCTTGAGGCCGCCCGGCCGGACGAAATGGAAGCGATGATTGGCGCCGACATGCGCTTTGTCGTGCCCGGCCGGTTCGAATGGCCGTTCACCGCAGAGAAATTCCTGATCGGCTTCTCGCTGCCCAATTTCTATTTCCACGCGACAACCGCGTATGACATCCTGCGAATGAAGGGCGTCAAGCTTGGCAAGCTGGATTATCTGGGCGCGGTCCCGGCCAGGGGCTGAAACCGCGCGCCAGACTGGCTACATGAAACGTTCGGCCGTGGCGAAGAACTGAACCGCTTCGGCGGGCCGGTTCAGCAAGGCCTGCCATGCTGCCACGTCTGCGGCGATGCCTTCCTCCATTGCCATCCGCGTTGGCCAGTAAAGCTCGCGCACGCCGATGCAGAAGGCGCCTTCGGGGTGGACCTGCGGACTGGGGTGACAGCGCACGTGGCGCAGCGCGCCGATCCGGCGGCCCAGTTCGATGTCATCGGCACCCTCCCAGGGTTCGGCGCCGTCACGAATGATGAACTGCAGCAACTTCACGCTGAAGGGGCGCTCGTCCAGCCGGAACAGCTTGTCGCCATATTCGGCATCGGGATCAGTCCAGTCCACCCCGCCATGAATGATGTCTTCACTGGCAAAGCACCATTCCAGTTTTTCCAGATCGACGAACAACGGCTCGTCAGGCAGGACATGCTCGACGTAATTGGGCTCCGTCCCGAAATTCAGGCCGGCATGGGCATTGTCCATCCACACTTCGGCACAGGCTTCGAAGCGGCTCTGATCCGGGCCAAGCAGATCGGTGTGGAAATGATGGCTCTGCGTGTAGGCGCGCATGTAGGAAATGCGCCGCCCCATCGTGCCATGGGGATGGCGATAGTGATCGTGGAAATACTGTTTGGTAATTCCCGGCTTGCGCGGAATTACACCGAACATCTTTAACTGGCCCATCATCGACTCCTCTCACCACCGAGAAGTCACACATTTTTTCGGCTTTTCCAAGTTCCGCCACGCAAGAAAAAGGGCCCGAGTTTACCCGGGCCCTCATCTCATTGCCAGGCGGTTGCGATCAGTCGTCGGACTTCAGGAAGGCCGGCATATGATCGGGGTTGCCCCCCCCGCCATTGTCGTCGCGGTCGCGGCGTCCTTCGCCCCTGGGACCGCGATCGCGGCCGCCGCCGCGCCCGCCCCGGTCACCATCGCGACGCGGACGACGGTCACCCCGGTCGCCCCGATCGCCGCGCGGTTCACGCGGTTCGCGGGGAGGACGGGTATCTTCCAGTTCCTCACCGGTTTCCTGATCGACCACGCGCATGGACAGGCGCACCTTGCCGCGGTTATCGACCTCCAGCACCTTGACCTTCACTTCCTGGCCTTCGGCGACGACGTCAGTCGGCTTTTCAACGCGTTCATTCTTCATTTCAGAAACATGGACGAGCCCGTCCTTGCCACCCATGAAGTTCACGAACGCGCCGAAATCAACGATGTTGACGACCTTGCCATTGTAGATCTTGCCCACTTCCGGCTCTTCCACGATGCCCTGAATCCAGGCGCGCGCGGCTTCGATCTGCGACAGGTCGCTCGACGAGATCTTGATCAGACCTTCATCGTCAATGTCCACCTTCGCGCCGGTTTCCGCCACGATTTCGCGGATCACCTTGCCGCCGGTGCCGATGACGTCGCGGATCTTCGACTTGTCGATCTGCATGGTCTCGATGCGCGGGGCATGAGCGGACAATTCGGTACGGGACGAACCCAGCGCCTTGGTCATCTCGCCCAGGATATGAGCGCGGCCTTCCTTCGCCTGGTCAAGCGCGGCGGAGAAGATTTCCTTGGTGATCCCGGCCACCTTGATGTCCATCTGCATCGTGGTGATGCCTTCGCTGGTGCCGGCCACCTTGAAGTCCATGTCGCCCAGGTGATCTTCATCACCCAGGATGTCGGACAGCACGGTGAATTCGTCACCTTCGAGGATCAGGCCCATCGCAATGCCGGAAACCGGCCGGGTGATCGGCACGCCCGCATCCATCATTGACAGCGCACCGCCGCAAACGGTGGCCATGGACGACGAACCGTTGGACTCGGTGATGTCCGAGACCACGCGGATCGTATACGGGAAATCCTCCTTCGAGGGCAGGACAGCCTGCAGTGCCCGCCAGGCGAGCTTGCCGTGGCCGGTGTCGCGGCGCGAGGGCGCACCGAAACGGCCCACTTCACCCACCGAATAGGGCGGGAAGTTATAATGCAGCATGAAGTTGGAATAAGAGAGTCCCTCCAGCCCGTCGATCATCTGTTCGCTGTCCTTGGTGCCCAGCGTGGTGGTGCAGATGGACTGGGTTTCCCCGCGCGTGAACAGCGCCGAACCATGCGTGCGCGGCAGGAAGCCGACCATCGCTTCGATCGGGCGGACCTGATTGACCTTGCGGCCATCAATGCGGGTGCCATCCTTGAGAATCGCGCCGCGCACGATATCCGCTTCGACCTTCTTGACGGTCTTGATCGCGACCATCTGGGTCTGGGCGTCTTCGCTGGCGAAGGCTTCCTTGGCCTTGTCACGCGCCGCATTAAGCGCATTGGAACGAGCCGATTTGTCCGTCAGCTTGTAAGCAGCGGCAATATCCCCGCCGATCAGATCCTTGAGCTGGGCCTTGATCGCTGAATTGTCGCTGACCGCGATTTCCCAAGGTTCCTTCGCGGCCTTTTCGGCCAGGTCGATGATCAGGTTGCAGACTTTCTTGCATTCTTCATGCGCGAACATCACGGCGCCCAGCATCACTTCTTCCGAAAGCTCTTTGGCCTCGGATTCGACCATCATCACCGCATTGCCGGTGGCAGCGACGATCAGGTCCAGCAGCCCTTCGCCGATTGCGACGTCCTGCTTGGGGTTGAGCGTATATTCGCCATCGACATAACCGACGCGGCAGGCACCGATCGGCCCCATGAAGGGAACGCCCGAAATGGTCAGCGCGGCCGAGGCGGCGATCATCGCCAGCACATCGGGTTCGCATTCGCCATCGAACGAAAGAACCTGCGCGATCACGTTGATTTCGTTATAGAAACCTTCGGGAAACAGCGGACGGACCGGACGGTCGATCAGGCGGGAAACCAGCGTTTCCTTTTCCGTCGCGCCGCGTTCGCGCTTGAAGAAGCCGCCCGGAATGCGACCGGCGGCGAAGAATTTTTCCTGGTAGTGAACGGTCAGCGGGAAGAAATCCTGGCCTTCCTTCACTGATTTGGCGGCGGTCACGGCGCACAGCACCACGGTTTCGCCATAAGTGGCCAGCACAGCACCGTCAGCCTGACGGGCAATGCGGCCTGTTTCCAGAGTGAGGGTCTTTCCGCCCCACTCCATGGATACGGTTTTCACATCAAACATATATTTTCCTTTGACCCGCTGGCCCTATTGCAAGCGGGGTTTGCTGCCGGGGATACCGTCCCGGTCCGGTGCGGGGCCTTTTCCTGCCCCGGGGTGGCTGCCGGATTGCGGCCACGGCCCAAAGCGAAAAGGCGGCCCACTGGGGAGCCGCCTTCGCTAAACTCTTATTTGCGCAGACCCAGCTTCTGGATCAATGCGTTGTACCGCTCGACATCTTTTTTCTTGAGATAGGCGAGCAGGCTGCGGCGCTTGTTGACCATCATCAGCAGGCCACGGCGCGAATGATTATCCTTGTGGTGGTCCTTGAAGTGTTCGGTCAGATTGCGGATCCGTTCAGTCAGGATCGCGACCTGCACTTCCGGCGAACCGGTATCGCCCGACTGACGGGCATTGTCATTGATGACTTCCTGCTTCTTTTCGGCGGTTACCGACATTCTCATTCACTCCGCGACATCGGGTAGGTTGAAACCCCTGACCACTTTCGCGGTCCCGGCGTCGAGTTGCATCAGCGCGACCGGGGCATTGCCCGCCCTTGCCCAATACAGCCCGTCATCCTGGGGCAATCCGGAGATGACACGGCCCTGACGGACCGCCCGCACGCTTTCCGGATCGAGGTCCAGGGCCGGGATGTCGTCCAGCCCTGCCTCCAGCGGCAGGATTACGTCTTCAAGCGCCGCGCCCTTACCCACTTCGTTCAATTTGTCCAGTGAAATCGCCCGTTCGAGCGTGAAGGGACCGGCCTTGATCCGCCTTAGATAGGCCACATGCCCCAGGGTTCCAAGGGCGCGTGCGATGTCGCGCGCCAGGCTGCGGATATAAGTGCCCTTGGAGACATGCGCCGCAAGCATGATTTCCTGCAATGGTCCGTTCGCCTCAGGCGCAGCCGAGACCCCTTGCACAACCGCGCCTTGCCTGTGCCCGCCACAAACGGACAGGGCGTGAATCGTCACTGCGCGCGCCTTCAGTTCCACCGCTTCCCCGGCCCGCGCAAGATCATAGGCGCGCTGGCCATCCACCTTCAGCGCGGAATAGGCCGGCGGGACCTGCTCGATCGGGCCAGTGAAGCGGGGCAGGATCGCCTCGATCTGCGCCAGTTGCGACCGCACTTCGCTGGTCTCGATCACCTTGCCTTCCAGATCGAGCGTATCGGTCTCCGCTCCGAAGGCGATGGTGAATTCATAGATCTTGCTGGCATCCAGCATCCGTCCGACCAGCTTGGTCGCCTCGCCCAGCGCGATCGGCAGGACGCCGCTCGCCAGCGGGTCAAGCGTGCCGCCGTGACCGACCTTGATCTTGCCATATCCGGCTTCGCGCAGATTGCGCTTCACCGCCGCCACGGCCTGCGTCGAACCCAGCCCAAGCGGCTTGTCGAGGATGATCCAGCCGTGGGGCATGGCGGTCAAGTGCCTGCGACGAGACGGGCCAGCGCCATGTAATGGCCACTGATCCATTCGACCGGCGGCAGCACCAGCCGTTCGATGATGTTCGCCTGCGGAAACAGCGACGGGATGATCAGCAGCAACAGGAAGACCAGCGGCAGGCCAATCGGGCGCAGGCGATTGAACTGGCGCGCCGCGCCGCGCGGCAACATGCCCTCGACGATATGCGACCCGTCGAACGGCGGCACCGGCAGGAGGTTGAAGAAGGCCAGAAACACATTCACCATGATGAAATAGTTGAGGCTAAGCGCGACCAGTGCGACCGCTTGCCCGGGTGGCGTAACGAGGTAACGCGCCAGCAGGCCGAGCATGATGGCCCCGACCGCAGCCAGCACCAGATTGCTGCCCGGCCCCGCCGCTGCCACCGCCATCATGCCCAAGCGCGGATTACGCAGTCGCCACTTGTTGACCGGCACCGGCCTAGCCCAGCCGAACACCGGCGCCTTGATCAGCGCCAGGATCGCCGGGAGCACCACGGTGCCGACGGGATCGACATGGCGCAACGGGTTCAGCGTCAGCCGCCCCTGCTCGCTCGCCGTGCTGTCACCCAGCAGCCGCGCGACATAGCCGTGCGCGACTTCGTGAAAGACGATGGCGAAGACCAGCGCCGGGATCAGCGCAATGGCGGTCAGGAGGGTTTCATTCATGACAGGTTAGATAGGAGTTCTGGCGGCAAAGGCCAGCGCGCATCAATCGTCGCCTCCCAGATCGCGCACCACCTTGGGATCGGCCAGCAGCCGTTCGATCCGGTCCGCCTCGTCAAAGCTTTCGTCAGCCCGGAACTGCAGCTTCGCGGCAAATTTCAGGCCCATGCGCTTTGCCACTTCGCGCTGGAAGAAGGCGGTGTTGCGGCGCAGCGCCTTCAGCACAGCGTCTTCATCCTCGCCCAGCAGGGGCTTCACATAGACCGTCGCATTCCTCAGATCAGGTGTCATCCGGACTTCGGTGACGCTTACCGAATGCGCCGTCAGCGTTTCGTCATGCACTTCCTGCCGGGTGAGCAGTTCGGAAAGGATGTGGCGCACCCGTTCCCCCACCTTGAGCAGGCGGACCGAATGCTGTTCAGGCGTGAATTGCTGCCGGGCCATGGGCTACGCGCTCCGCATGGAAAGGCACGAACGGATCACAGGACCCGTTCGCGTTCCTCCACCTCGAAGACCTCCAGGCTGTCGCCCGGCTTGATGTCGTTCGTATCCTGCAGCACCACACCGCATTCGAGACCCGTGCGGACTTCGTCCACATCGTCCTTGAAGCGCCGCAGCGAAGCGATGGTGGTTTTCGACACGATGACATCGTCGCGGGTGAGACGCGCGAAGAGCCCCTTGCGGATCGCACCTTCGGTGACGAGCAGACCGGCGGCCTTGTCCTTCTTGCCCGCCGGGAAGATTTCCTTGACCTCGGCGCGGCCGACCACATGCTCGATCTTTTCCGGCCCCAGTTCGCCCGCCATCTCCTTCGCGATTTCCTCGGTCAGGTGATAGATGACGTCGTAATACATCATCCGCGTCTTGTTGCGCTCGATCAGTTCGCGCGCCTTGGCGTTGGGCCGCACGTTGAAGCCGATGATCGGCGCGTTCGAGGCGCTGGCCAGCGTCACGTCGCTTTCCGTGATCGCCCCGACGCCCGAATGCAGGATGCGCACCTTGATCTCGTCATTGGAGAGGTTGTGCAGCGCGGTGTTGATCGCCTCGACCGAACCCTGCACATCCGCCTTCACCAGCAGCGGGAACTCGATCACGTCACTCTTGAGGTTGGAGAACATCGCGTCGAGCGAGGCCGGGGCCGTCGCAGTGCGCATCTCGGTTGCCTTTTCCTGGCGATATTGCGCGACTTCGCGGGCACGCTGTTCGTTTTCGACCACGGTCAGCATATCGCCTGCCATGGGCACGCCGCCCAGACCCAGCACTTCAACCGGGGTCGACGGACCGGCTTCCTTCACCTGCTTGCCCTTGTCATCAATCATCGCGCGCACGCGCCCGCTCTGCGTGCCGACCACGAAGACATCACCGGTGCGCAAGGTGCCCCGGTTGACCAGCACGGTGGCCAGCGGTCCCTTACCCTTGTCCAGCTTCGCCTCGATCACCGCCGCTTCGGCCGCACGAGCGGGGTTGGCCCTGAGTTCCAGCAGATCGGCCTGCAACAGGATCTTGTCGATCAGCTCGTCAAGGCCCGTCTTCGCCTTGGCCGAAACTTCCACATCCTGGACGTCGCCGGACATGGCTTCGACCACGATTTCATGTTCGAGCAGACGTTCGCGGATCTTCTGCGGCTTGGCTTCGGGCTTGTCGCATTTGTTGATCGCCACGATCATCGGCACCCCGGCCGCCTTGGTGTGATTGATCGCCTCGATCGTCTGCGGCATCAGGCCGTCATCGGCAGCCACCACCAGCACCACGATATCCGTGACGTTGGCCCCGCGCGCGCGCATTTCGGTAAAGGCTTCGTGGCCCGGCGTGTCCAGGAAGGTGAGCTTGTGCTTGTCCTTCGTGGTGATCTGGTAAGCGCCGATATGCTGCGTGATGCCACCGGCTTCGCCCTTCACCACATCGGTTCCGCGCAGTGCGTCAAGCAGGCTGGTCTTGCCGTGATCGACATGTCCCATGATCGTGACCACGGGCGGGCGGGTTTGCAGCGATTCTTCGGGGTCGAGATCGACGCTGGTGTCGATATCGACATCGCTTTCCGAAACCCGCTCGATCCGGTGGCCGAATTCCTCGACCAGCAATTCGGCGGTGTCGGCATCAATCGTCTGGTTGACGGTAACCATCATCCCCATGTTGAACAGCGCCTTGACCAGATCGGCGCCCTTCTCGGCCATGCGGTTGGCCAGTTCCTGTACGGTGATCGCCTCGGGCACGACCACGTCGCGCACTTGCTTTTCACGCGGCTGCTGCTGCCCGGCGAACTGGGCGCGGCGTTCCTTCTCCCGCGCACGCTTGAGCGCGGCGAGGCTGCGTGCCCGTGCGCCTTCATCATCATTGAGTGCGCGATTGACCGTCAGCTTGCCGCCGCGACGGCGGTCATTGCGGTTGCTGTCGCCGCGCGTATCACGCGGCGCCTTCTTGTCAGGGCGGCGCACTTCCTTGTCGTCGCGCACCGGCTTGGCGTCCTTGGGTTCGGCGCGCTTGACCGGAGCAACCGGGGTGAAACGGCGCGGTGCAGGAGAAGCGGCATCAGCTTCGGCACCATCGGGCGCATCATCAGGGGCGGAACCGTCCTGATCAGGCGCCAGACCGGCGTCGGCCTCCGCACCGGATTCGACCGGGATCTCAACCTGCTCGGCCTCGGCCCTGCGGTTTTCTTCCGCGCGGCGCTTTTCCTCTTCATGAGCGCGCTGACGTTCTTCCTCTTCGCGGCGATTCGCCTCTTCCATGGCGGCAAGGCGGGCCTCTTCGGCCTCGCGCAGCAGGCGCGCCTGGATTTCCTGGCGGGTTTCGTTCGAAGGGGCAGGTGCCTTGCGCGGCGCAGGCTTGGCCGCGACCGGCGCTGGTGCGGCGGGCGGCGGTGGTGGTGGCGGCGCGGCCTCGACCGGCGCGGAGCCGGGTTTGACGATCTTGCGGCGCTTGACCTCGACGACCACCTTGTTCGTCCGGCCATGGCTGAAGGTCTGCTTGACTTCCCCAGCCTCGACCGACCGCTTGAGCCCCAGAGGCTTGCGGGTGCGCGTCGTTTTGTCTTCCGTATCGCTCATAAAGCTCGTCTTACCCTTCGTACGTTCAATTCGTCGTCGCAGCGCCCGGCGCGGCGATTGCCGCCCCGTCGCTGTGATCATCTGCAGCCGCAGATGCGGCTCCGGTGAAGTGCAGCAGACGCCTGAGCGGGATCGAAACCCGTTCGGCCGATGCACGATCGGCCAGCGCCAGATGGACGACATTGTCGCGGCCCAATGCCACAGACAGAGCCGCCCGGTCCAGTGGCAAGCGAATTCCGCACTTGCCCGAACCTTCTGCGTCCAGGCCTACTCGCCAGGCCTGGTCAATCTTGCGTGCGCCATCTTCGCTCGTATCACTGGCATGCGCGAGCCACGCCACCCGTCCCATGCGCGCCTGTTCCGCGATCCGGTCTGCCCCCAATATGAGCCTGCCCGAGCGCATTTCCAAGCCCAGCCGGTCCAGCAGGTTGCGCCGCAGCGCCTGTTCGGCGCGTTCGGCAAGATCATCGGGAATGACGAGCGGCGCACCCTTGAAGGCCCGCGCCAGCGCAGCCTTGAGGCGACCCTTGGCGATGGCCTGTTCCAGCTCACCACGCGCAACGCCAATCCAGGCGCCGCGTCCCGGCGCCTTGGCCTGCACATCGGGCAGGACCAGCCCGTCGGGCGAGATGGCCAGCCGCAACAGCGCATCGCGCGCGCCGTGCTCTCCGCTGAGCACACAGCGCCGCTCGGGGCCGCTTGCGCGTGCCCCTGCCGTTTCAGCGATGCCGGCGCCTAGCGGCTCATTGGGAAGTATCCGCATCGGCGGCCTCCCCGTCTGAAGCCGGTTCATCCTCGAACCAGTGCGCGCGCGCGGCCATGATGATTTCGTTGCCCTGTTCTTCCGACAGGCCGAATTCGCCCAGCACGCCGCCCTTGTCCTGTTCGCGCTGCGGGCGGCGCAGCGGCGGACCATCCTGATTGCGGCGGCGCGGTTCGGACCGTTTCTTGGCAATGAGTTCGTCCGTGGCCAGATCGGCCAGATCGTCCAGCGTCTTTATCCCGGCCTTGCCCAGCACGACCAGCATTTCCTCGCTCAGATGCGGAATGTCCGCCAGCGCATCCTCGACACCCAGCGCCCGGCGTTCCTCGCGATGAGCGGCTTCCTGCCGCTCCAGCGCTTCGGTGGCACGCGATTGCAGCTCTTCGGCCAGTTCCTCGTCAAAACCTTCGATTGAAGCGAGTTCTTCAACCGGAACGTAAGCAACTTCTTCCAGCTCGGCGAAGCCTTCGGCCACCAGCAGCTGCGACAGGGTTTCATCGACGTCCAGCTCTTCCTCAAACATCTTGGAGCGTTCGGCGAATTCGCGCTGGCGCTTCTCGCTCGATTCCGCCTCGGTCATGATGTCGATCGCGGCATTGGTCAGCGAAGAAGCGAGCCGCACGTTCTGACCGCGGCGACCGATGGCCAGCGACAGCTGATCGTCAGGGACCACCACTTCGATGCGGCTTTCTTCCTCGTCAATCACCACGCGGCTGACGGTCGCGGGCTGCAATGCATTGACGATGAAGGTCGCCGTATCCTCGCTCCAGGGAATGATGTCGATCTTTTCGCCCTGCAGTTCCTGCACCACTGCCTGAACGCGGCTGCCCTTCATGCCGACACAGGCCCCGACCGGGTCGATCGATCCGTCGTGGCTGATGACGCCGATCTTGGCCCGGCTGCCCGGATCGCGCGCGGCGGCCTTGATTTCGATGATCCCGTCATAAATTTCGGGGACTTCCTGCGCGAACAGCTTCTTCATGAATTCGGGGTGAGCGCGGGACAGGAAAATCTGCGGGCCGCGATTGTTGCGTTCCACTTTCAGGATCAGCGCCCGCACCCGCTCGCCCACGCGGGCCGCTTCGCGCGGAATCTGCTGGTCGCGGCGAATCACGCCTTCGGCCCGCCCGAGGTTGACGATGACATGGCCGAATTCGACTGACTTGATCACGCCGGTGATGATTTCGCCCGCGCGATCCTTGAATTCTTCAAACTGGCGTTCGCGTTCCGCATCGCGAACCTTCTGGAAGATCACCTGCTTGGCGCTCTGCGCATCAATCCGGCCCAGATCGATGGCGGGCAGCGGGTCGACGATGAAATCGCCCAGCTTCGCGCCGGCCTGCAGCTTTTCGCCCTGCTTCAGGTCAACCTGCTTGAAGTAATCCTCGACCTCCTCGACCACTTCGACCACGCGCCACAGGCGCAGATCGCCGGTGCGCGGGTCCAGCTTGGCGCGAATATCGTTTTCCGCGCCATAACGGGCGCGGGCCGCTTTCTGGATCGCTTCTTCCATCGCCTCGATGACGATCGCCTTGTCGATCATCTTCTCGGTGGCAACCGCATTTGCAATCGCTAGCAGCTCTGCCTTGTTGGCGGAAATCGCACTGCCCATCAGTATCAGCCTTCCTCTTCTTCGAGAATTTCATCAGCTCCGCTGGTGTCCAGCGGCATTGTAGCGTCAATCAACCGGTCAGTCAGAACCAGCTTTGCGGAATGAATCTGGCCAAACGGCAGAAAGTGATGCGTGCCGCTGCCGTCGATGATCGAGATGATCTCGCCCTTGGGGTCGACCGGACCCAGATCGCCGCGGAACCGCTTCTGCCCGTCAATCGCCTCGGCCACTTCCACCTTCGCTTCATGCCCTGTCCAGGCAGCGAAATCCTTGAACCGCGTAAGCGGGCGGTCAATACCCGGGGAGCTGACCTCCAGCCGATACGCGCCTTCGATCAGCATTTCGCCCTGCTCTTCCAGCGCATCGATCCGGTCCGACACGCGGCGCGACAGTTCCGCGCATTGTTCGATCACCAGCTGGCCGGTGGCCGGATCTTCCGCCATGATCTGGAGAGCGCGCTCCCCTTCCCCGGCTTCGGAACCGATGATCTTCACGCGCACGAGATCGAACCCCAGGGCTTGCGCCTCGGGTTCAACCACTTCGACAATGCGCGCCAGATCGGCCATGCGGTCTCCAGTATAACCCGGATCGTGGCAAAGCGGTTCGGGGCCGGCCCCAGGGGCGCCAGCAAACGACTTTATCACGACGATGTCGGGATGGGGGAGCATTTAGCTAGAAGAGGCACCGAATGCAAGAGGCTATGGCCCCCTCTAATTCTTTTCCTCGATGTCTTCTATATATTCGATATGCCCCCGCGACACCCCCCAAATTCGCTTGTTCGCAATCGTTCCGATCGCCATCGGCACTGGAATGTTGCGACTGACGAAAGCGTGAATTTCTGTAGGTTGCGGATCGAGCAAATGAGTCAAAAAGACCATCTCCGGCGCCTTCCCATCCTTCTCCCGCGTGTCAAGCGGGAAGCAAGTATTCATGAAACGCCGTTCCGAAATCTTCTTGCCGTCGGCATCGTAGTCGAAACGGTAATGACCTCCAGCTGGATAGATGCCCGCCACTTCCGTTGATGTCAGAATGTAGACTGACACAACGCCCTCAGTATCAGGCGGCAGCACCAGTGAATTTGCTTGGGTGGGCGAACACAATCCATGGTTTGGTGTCGCCATCTCGGATATTGCCTTGCTACGCGCATCAACCATACGGTCCGCCAATGGGGAAAGTTTTGAATCGGAATCAGGCTCTACGAACCCTCCGCTGATCTGCCCCGAGGCCGATCTGGCATATCGCGCGATTGCAAACCTGCGATTGTCTCGCACGCCAAAGAAGGTAGTGGTCAGAGCCCCGGCATCTCCTGGCTCGACGATGTATCCTTGCGCTCCCTGCGCTTCGATTTGCTCCCGGGTCGATCCTCGCTTGACGATATCTTCGTTGAATCTGTCCGTCGTATGCCAGGCGGCTTGATCGTACTCGTACATCATAGCGCCACGAGCCTCTGCAACGGCTGCTGCAGACAGTTCTGCCGATGTGGGCGCAGCGTTTCCGGACGCAGGTAACGCGAGCAGCCCGATGACCAAGATGCCTCGCTTCACCTTCATCTTCCTCCCCTCTCTCATGACCGCGATTACAACACCTCACATCTGGAATCTCCCCAAGTGAAAATCGGCTTGCGGCATAAGTCAACCATTCGCTTTGCTGACAAGTGCTCAGCGGCTAATGCGCCCTCATGCGAACCCTGGACGACATCCGCGAAGAATATGAATTCCTCGAAGGCGATGAACGCTATCGCCTGCTGATCGAGCTCGGCCGCGAGCTGGAGGAGATGCCTGATGCGCTGAAAACCGACGCCACGAAAGTGCGCGGCTGTTCGGCCAGCGTCTGGGTCTATCCCACCCGGCGCGACAACGGGCGGCTGCATTTCCTGGCCGATTCCAACGCCGCCATCACCAAGGGCATTGTCGCGCTGGTCCTGTCTGCGGTGCAGGACCGCGCGGCAGCCGAGGTCGCGCAGACTGACATCGCCGCCGCGCTTGAACCCTTCGACCTCAGGAACCAGCTTTCATCCAACCGGACGCAGGGCGTGCCGAACATGATCGCGCTGATCCGCGAAACGGCAGCGCGGCTGGCGAACTAAGCTGCGGCGGCGTGGCGCAGATGCTTGCAATCCCCGCGCGGGTGATTAAGTCGCCCGCATGAGCACACGCCCCCGCACCCTTTATGAAAAGATCTGGGATGCCCATGTCGTGGAACGCCGCGACGATGGCACCTGCCTGATCTATATCGACCGCCATCTGGTCCATGAAGTGACCAGCCCGCAGGCTTTTGAGGCATTGCGCCTGTCCGGTCGCAAGGTACGCAGGCCCGATCTGACGCTCGCCGTGCCTGATCACAACCTGCCCACCACCGCGCGCCTTGATGGCAGCGGGGCGCGCATTCCGATTGCCGACCCGGAGAGCGCGCAGCAGCTGGCCGCGCTAGAACGCAACGCGCCCGAATTCGGTATCCGCTACATCACCGATACCGCGCTGGAACAGGGCATCGTGCATGTGGTGGGGCCGGAACAGGGCTTTTCCCTGCCCGGAGCGACCATTGTCTGCGGCGACAGCCACACCGCCTGCCATGGCGGAATCGGCGCGCTGGCCTTTGGCATCGGCACGTCCGAAGTCGAACATGTGCTGGCCACCCAGACGCTGCTGCTCAAGCAGTCGAAGACGATGGAAGTACGGGTCAACGGCGCATTGCCCGCCGGAGTCACGCCCAAGGATCTGATCCTGCACATTATCGGGGTGATCGGCACGGCGGGCGGCACCGGCCATGTCATCGAATTTCGCGGGCCGGTGTTCGAGGCGATGAGCATCGAAGGCCGGCTGACCGTGTGCAACATGGCCATCGAAGGCGGTGCGCGCGCCGGTCTCGTCGCGCCGGATGAAACCACTTTTGCTTACATCAAGGGGCGCACCTATGCCCCCACCGGCGACGCCTGGAATCGGGCGCTGGCGTGGTGGAAGACGCTGCAGACGGACGATGGCGCCACTTTCGACAAGAGCGTGGTGATCGACGCGGCCGATGTGCAACCGACGGTGACCTGGGGCACCAGCCCCGAAGATGTCGCACCGATCGGCGGCACGGTGCCCGCGCCGGAAAGCTTTGCCGACCCTTCCAAGCAGGAAGCGGTGCGCAAGAGCCTTGATTATATGGGCCTCGCCCCCGGGCAGAAGCTGTCCGAGGTCGAAGTGCAGAACATCTTCATCGGCAGTTGCACGAACAGCCGGATCGAGGATTTGCGCGCTGCGGCTGCGGTGCTGAAAGGCCGCAGGAAGGCCGACAATGTCAAATGGGCCATTGTCGTGCCGGGTTCGGGGCTGGTGAAAGCCCAGGCCGAAGCGGAAGGGCTGGACAGGATCTTTGTCGAAGCGGGTCTGGAATGGCGCGAACCGGGATGTTCGGCATGCCTGGGCATGAATCCTGACAAGGTGCCGCCGGGCGAACGCTGCGCATCGACCAGCAATCGCAATTTCGTGGGCCGCCAGGGACCGGGCGCGCGCACGCATCTCGTTTCGCCGGCCATGGCTGCCGCCGCAGCCGTAACCGGGCACCTCACCGATGTTCGCGAACTGGTGGACTGAACATGACCAAGAAGACAGACAAGAACCTCACCGGCAAGGCGGCCCTGGCCGGGGCCGCAATCGGTTCCGCTGCGGTTGCCGCCGCCCTGCTGTATGCCTCGCGCCGCAGGGACAAGGCGGCTGCAGAAAAGCTCGCGCCGCCTCACCCCGAAGACAGCCCGGAGACCGATTGATGGATGCTGTAACGCAGGTGGAAGGCCGCGCGATTCCCTTTGGTCGCAAGAATATCGACACTGACGTCATCATCCCCGCGAAATGGTTGAAGACAATCAGCCGCGAAGGATTGGGCAAGGGCGCGTTCGAGACGATTCGCGTGGAACCTGACAATATTTTCGACAGCGACGAATTTGCCGGTTCCCCGATCCTCATCGCGGGTGACAATTTCGGTTGCGGGTCCAGCCGCGAACATGCCGCCTGGGCGATGCTGGATCTGGGCATCAGGGCGGTGATCGCCCCCTCCTTTTCCGATATTTTTTCCGGCAACGCCTTCAAGAACGGCATTCTCACCGTCGTACTTCCGCAGGAACAGGTGGATCGACTGCTGGAAGTGGCGCAGAGCCAGCCGATCACCATCGATCTGGAAAGCCAGAGTGTGACCACCCCGTTCCAGGATCGCTTCACTTTCGAAATCGATCCGTTCCGCAAGCATTGCCTGCTGGAAGGGCTGGACGAAGTCGGCCTGACACTGGCCCGCGACGGCGCCATTACAGCGTTCGAAGCGAGCCAGGCGCAGCAGATGCCATGGTTCGCCAAGGGCACAGGCGCCGCCGCGTGAGGGCGCTGCTTTCACTTGAAACGGGCGGACCAGAAACACTGCAACTGGTTGACACGCCCGATCCGGTGCCGGGCCCCGGCGAAGTACGGATCAAGGTGGCAGGCTGCGCGATCAATTATCCAGACCAGCTCATCATTCGCGATCTCTACCAGTTCAAACCATCCCGGCCGTTCGCACCGGGGGGCGAGGTATCAGGCACGATCGAGACACTGGGTGAAGGGGTCGAAGGCTGGAAAGTGGGCGATCGGGTGGCCGCCATCACCATATTCGGCGGGCTTCAGGAAAAACTGTGCGTGGCCGCCGAACGGCTTTTGCCTGTTCCCGAAGGTATCGATCTGGCGCAGGCCGCAGCCATGCCGATCAGCCATATGACGGCGCTCTACGCGCTGCGCGACAGGGGCGAAACCCGGCCCGGCGATACGGTGCTGGTACTCGGCGCTGCGGGCGGTGTCGGGCTTGCCGCCGTTGAACTGGCCAAGCTTCTGGGCGCGCGCGTGATCGCCGCTGTGTCGAGTGAGGACAAGGCCACTGCCGCGCGTGCTGCGGGGGCGGACGATTGCATGATCTATCCGCACGGCCCGTTCGACAAGGACGGTGCGAAGGCGCTGGCCAGGCGGTTCAAGGATGCCTGCGGCCCCAGCGGTGCGCAAGTCATCGTCGACAATGTCGGCGGCGAATATGCTGAAGCCGCGCTGCGCGCGATTGGCTGGGAAGGCCGGTTCCTGGTGGTCGGCTTTCCGGCGGGTATTCCCGCCATCCCGCTCAATCTCACCCTCCTGAAAAGCTGCGACATCCGTGGTGTCTTTCTGGGCGCCTGCGTCGATCGGGAACCGGCAAAGGGCGCAGCCCTCGCCGCCGAACTGTTTGCCTGGTGGGCCGCAGGCCGGATCAGCCCGCAGATCAGCGCGACTTACCCGCTGGAGCAGGCAGGCGATGCCATTGCGGCGCTTTCCACCCGCGCGGTCATCGGCAAGCTACTCGTTACAATGCACGGTTGAAGCGGCGCGCCGCGCCGACTAATCCCGAAGCGACTCAGTGAAAGGCATTCTCATGACCGATTTCAAGGACCGCGAACGCGCCGAAGAGGCAAAATTTGCGCATGACGAAGAAATGATGTTCCGCATCACCGCCCGGCGCAACCGGCTGGTCGGCCAGTGGGCGGCAGAGCGGATGAACCTGACTGACGCCGAATCCGAAGCCTATGCCAAATCGGTGGTTCAGGCCGATTTCGAAGAAGCGGGCGATGAAGACGTGATCCGCAAGCTGCTGGGTGATCTGGTCAGCGCAGGCGTGGAGATTGACGAAGCCGGCGTGCGGACCGCGCTTGACGAAAAGATGGTCGAAGCGCGCCGCCAGTTGATGGGCGAAGCCTGAGGCTTCGAAAGGCTGACAAGATGCCCATGCCATCCGGTGAAATCGAACAGCTGATCCGCGCCGCATTGCCCGATGCGGTGGTCACCATCACTGATCTTGCCGGTGACGGCGATCACTATGCGGCGCACGTCGTTTCCGGAGCGTTCGCTGGGAAAAGCCGGATTCAGCAGCACAAGCTGGTCTATCAGGCGCTGGGCACGCGCATGGGCGGCGAACTCCACGCCTTGCAACTGACCACCGCCATCCCCAACTGACGTTTCAGAAACGTTCGAAAGGCAGCAGTTTCATGTCCGATATCAATGCGCGCATCGCCGGAATTGTCAGCGAAAATGACATTGTGTTGTTCATGAAGGGCACGCCGCTGTTCCCGCAATGTGGATTTTCAAGCCGCGCGATTGCCATCCTCGACCATCTGGGGGTCGGCTATGAAAGCGTGGATGTGCTGCAGGACATGGAAGTGCGCCAGGGCATCAAGTCCTTTTCGGAATGGCCAACGATCCCCCAGCTTTATGTGAAGGGCGAATTCGTGGGCGGCAGCGACATCATGATGGAAATGTTCGAAGCAGGCGAATTGCAGCAGCTCATGCGCGATCACAGCCTGCTGCCCGAAGCCTGACCCCCGAAGCCTGACCTTAGCAGCCGACCTTCGTACGAGCCGGGTCGCAGGCCCGCCACACATCCGTATTTTCAGGAAACCCTATGCTTCGGGGAGGCGGGACCTTGGAGACCAGGGGGGTGGTCCCGCCTCTAACGAAGACTTGAAGTACCGGAAACAATGCATGGCCCGTGCCAGTTTCGCACAATCCGGCTTTTCTGCACCGCACGATGGTAAGCACCGGGTTAACGCCGCCTGAAGCTGTAATTTTTTCCGACATCGCCGGGCGTTCAGCAGGCAATTATTCGCCGCACGGAAGCAACCTGCCGCGCTAATTCTGCTTGGCATCAGCCCCAGCCCGCTCCAAGATTGAGACATGACCATGCAAGAACCGCTCCCCGCCACCCCTGCGGCAACCGTCATCGTCTTTCGCAACGGCTCGATCGCAGGACAGCCCGAACTGTTGATGGTGACCCGCTCGAAAGTCCTCAACTTCGCGGGAGGCATGGCCGTGTTTCCGGGCGGAAGGGTTGACGATCCCGATCGTGACCTGGCGCGCCAGCTTGGACTCGCCACTGATGTGGACGATGCCGCCGCGCGCATCGCAGCAATTCGCGAAACGCTCGAAGAAACGGGGCTGGCGCTCGGCCTGACCCGGCCCGTCGAAGCGCAGGAAGCGGCGGCGGCGCGCGCGCTGCTGCACGAAGGTCAGGAACTGGCGACAATACTTGCCCGCTTCGGCTGGGAACTGAACGCCGAGGCGCTGGTCCCCTTCGCGCGCTGGCTGCCCAATCACGCCCATGCCCGTATTTTCGATACGCGCTTCTATCTGGCTGATCTGGGAACTGGCGCCGTCGATATCGCGGTTGACCAGACGGAGAACACGCGCTTGTTCTGGACCAGTGCCAACGCTGCGCTGGAACGCGCAGACAAGGGTGAGATTTCAATTATTTTCCCCACCCGCCGCAACCTTGAGCGGCTGGCCCAGTTCGGCAGCTTTGCCGATGCCCGCCAGCACGCACAGGACGTCCCGGTCAGGATCGTCACCCCCTGGGTCGAAGAACGGAACAATCAGCCCACGCTGTGCATTCCCGATGACGCCGGCTATCCGATTACGGCTGAATCGCTCGCCTCCGCCGAAACCGTCGGAAAACCGAAATGGAACCGGCAACCTTCGGCCTGAATGCCGCAATGGCAAATTGGCGCGCCCTGCAGGAGTCGAACCTGCGACCTCAAGATTAGAAGTCTCGCGCTCTATCCAGCTGAGCTAAGGGCGCGCGTGGCGGGACGCATAGCGTGCTTTTCGCGGAGAGGAAATCACGATAGGCCGCTTTTCCATGGATGACGAAAGCCAGTCGCAACGGGATACGCGCCGCATTGCCGGGATTGAGGGCGGGCGGGCGCGGTTCCGCTATTATGATCTGGTCATGGCCGCCTTCGTTGCGATCCTGCTGCTGTCTAACCTGATCGGTGCGTCCAAGCCATCCTTCGTCACACTGCCCAACGGGGTCGAATGGTCATTCGGTGCGGGCGTGCTGTTCTTCCCGATCAGCTATATTCTGGGTGACGTGCTAACCGAGGTTTATGGCTATGCACATGCACGCAGGGTGATCTGGGCGGGTTTTGCCGCGCTGCTGTTCATGGCCTTCATGGCCTGGGTGGTGGTGGCCCTGCCCCCGGCGCGCGACTGGCCCGGCCAAGAGGCCTATGAATTCGTCTTCGGCAACAGCTGGCGGATCGTGCTGGCCTCCATGCTGGCCTTCTGGGCCGGGGAATTCGCCAATTCTTACGTGCTGGCGCGGATGAAGCTGTGGACCGGCGGGCGGATGCTGTGGACCCGCACCATCGGCTCCACCATTATCGGGCAGGGGCTGGACAGCCTGATCTTCTATCCTCTGGCCTTTTACGGGCTGGCAGGGTGGCCGCCGGAACAGCTGATGCAGATCGTCCTGTCGCAATGGCTCATCAAGACGGGCTGGGAAGCAGCCCTGACTCCGGTAACCTATGCAGTCGTTAGCTGGCTCAAACGCCGCGAAGGAGTGGAAGTGTTCGATCAGGGCACCGACTTTTCGCCCTTTGCGACAACGCGCTGAAATGCCCGTGGCGATTGACCGACTGACCCTGACTCAATTCCGCAATCATGCGGCGACGCGGCTGGATGGCACGGGCAAGCTCAACCTGCTGTTCGGGGAAAACGGCGCGGGCAAGACCAATGTGCTCGAAGCGATCTCCCTGCTCGCCCCCGGGCGCGGGCTGCGGCGGGCCGCACTGGCCGACATCCCGCGCAGCACCAGCGGCGAAGGCTTTGGCGTCAGCGCCATGATCAATTGCGCTGACGGCCGGGAGCCGGTGCAGATCGGGACGGGGTCCGAGGCGCAGCGCCCAGGCCGGCGCCTGGTGCATGTCAACGGTGCGGCATCGCCGGCCAATGCGCTGGGCGAATGGCTTGGCCTGTCCTGGCTGACGCCGGCGATGGACCGGTTGTTCATGGACAGCGCGGGCGCGCGGCGGCGCTATCTCGATCGGTTGGCGCTGGCGCTGGACCCGGGCCATGCCGGGCAGGCGGCGCGTTATGACAATGCGCTGCGCGAACGCAACCGCCTGCTTTCGGACGAGGCAGAACCCGATCCCGACTGGCTGGAAGCGATCGAGGCGCAAATGGCTGAATGCGGCAGCGCGCTGAGCCGGACGCGCGCCGCGCTGGTCGATGCGCTGGGTACCGCACTCGACCGCCTGCCCGATCAGCCTTTCGCGCGACCGACGCTCACCTATCATGCGGGTGGTCCGCTTGCCCGCGATGAGCTGGCTGATGCGCTGCGGGCATCGCGGCGTCAGGACCGGGCGGCACGGCGCACTTTGACCGGCCCGCATCGCGACGAACTGGAGGTGCGCATGGCCAGCAAGGCCATGCCCGCATCTGAATGTTCGACTGGCGAACAGAAGGCCATGTTGATCGCCATCACCCTCGCCCATGCAGAGCTGGCGGCGGGCGAACGGCCCCGCATTCTGCTGCTGGACGAGGTGGCTGCGCACCTTGACCCGCTGCGGCGCGAGGCGCTGTTCGAACGGCTGCGGGCAGGCACGACGCAAGTGTGGATGACGGGCACCGAACGCGCACCCTTCGCGGCGATCGGCAACCAGGCGGCGACCTGGAAAATTACCCAGGGCGAGGCGCGGCGCGCAAGCTAGGGTCAGGCGAAAACGTAACTTGGAAATCCGCTGGATTTTTCCGCCTCAAGGTCTTCAAGAAACATCGGTAGTCCGCCGTAATGCAGCAGCGGCGCGTGCGGCTTGCCCTCCTTGTTCGCACCGTGAAACCACGAGCGGAGGCGACCGCCTTCCCTGAACAGCGTATCGTCAGTGAGCTGATGCATGAGCTGGACATAGCGGTCCACGGCCTCGGGCTTCACTTCGACTGACTTGATCCCTCTGTCGCGCATGATGCACAGCGTTTCGGCAAGGTATACCGCGATCGCTTCGAGCGTGGGCACGAAATTGGCGATGGGAATTTGCGGCCCGCCAACCATGAAGAAGTTGGGAAATCCGTTCATGGCGACGGACTGATAGGTGACAGCACCTTCGCTCCAGCGATCGTTGATCGACTCCCCGCTCGTACTGGTGATGTCGATCTTGCTGAGCGCGCCGGTAAAGGCATCGTAGCCGAGCGCGAGGATGAGGACATCCAGCTCGTAAGTCGTCCCGTCCGCCAGACGGACCCCTTCCGGTGTGATGCATTCGATCGCGTTCGAACTGATATCGACCAGCCTGACGTTATCGCGGTTGTACGCCTCGTAATACTGGTGGCCGAGTGGCACGCGCTTGACGCCGATCGGGTTGTCGCTCTTGGGGCACAGAATCTCGGCAACCGCAGGATCGTTCACCTGCATCCTGATCTTGCGGCGGACGAAGTCGGAGACAAAGTTGTTCGCATCCATGTTGGTCATCAGGTCCGCGAAGGTCGACACCATCAGGCCCATGCTGCCCACTTCCCATGCCGCTTCGCAGACACGCTCGCGCTCTTCGGGCGAAAAGTCGGCAAAGTTGCGATCGGCCGGGGGAAACGCCCAGCCGCCCGGATTTTCCCGGACCATGTCCCACAGCGCGTCGTAGTTGTCCTTGATCGACCTGCGGGTCATGGCGTCGATGGGATAATTCCGCGCAGGCAGCACATAGTTGGGCGTACGCTGGAAAACGGTGAGTTCACTGGCAACCGCGGCGACAAGCGGGATCACCTGCACCGCGGTGGCCCCGGTGCCGATCACCCCCACGCGCTTGCCGTGCAGATCGGGCTCCTTCTCGGGCCAGCGCGCGGTCATGAACCATTCGCCCTTGAAAGTATCGAGCCCCGGGATGGCCGGTTCCATCGGGATGGAGAGAACCCCTGTCGCTCCCAGCAGGAACTGGCAGGTATAGCTGCCCTTTCCTTCCAGAAACACCGTCCACCTGCCGCTGTCCTGATCATAGCGGGCCGACTTGACGCGGGTATTGAAGTCGATGTCCTTGCGCAGGTCGTAACGGTCGGCGACATGGCACAGGTACTTGAGCACTTCCGGCTGGGCGGGGAAACGCTCATGCCAGTCCCACTCCTCCAGCAATTCCGGATCGGTGGAATAGCAGAAGATGCGACTTTCCGAATCGACCCGCAGGCCGGGGTAGCGGTTCCAGTACCAGGTTCCGCCCACTTCCGGCGCTGCTTCGACCGCCCGCACGCTGAAGCCGTGCCCGCGCAGTTCCTTGAGCGCGGCAAGACCGCCAAATCCAGCTCCGATAATCACAACGTCGAAATCGGTCTTCGCCGTTCCGCCCGCGTCGGTGGGTGTCGTGGTCTCACTCATTGCCATCGATTTTCCGCTCCTTGACCACACATCTGTTGTCGATGTGCTGGCTACCCCGCGCATTTTGCGCGATGCTTGCGCTGAAATTCCGATCCGGTCGCCCTGTCAGGTAACAAGACAGATCAGCGAAACTTCAACCAAGTCTGTTTTTCCACGGTGGTGTGAAAAATTCAATGTCAAAAAACCGCGACGCGCAGATTCGAACTATCACTGGATCTGCAAGATTGCGGAACCCGTCCGATCGCATCTAGCGAGTTTCCCCTAAGGCAGCAGCAGCGCGGACTTAAGTTGATGGCGCCACAATCCGACGAATCAAGGGTCCGGCCCGGAGGGAGGCAGCGCCTGCCATGTTCGCCAGTCTGCGCAGATCGTTCCGAGCCATGCGTCCGAAAAGCCGCGAGATCGCCGGGCTGCGCGCCGCCTTGCAGGATGCGCAGGCCGCCGGGCGCGCGAAAAGCGACTTTCTGGCGCATATGAGCCATGAAATCCGCACCCCCATGAACGGGGTACTGGGTTTTGCGCAACTCCTGCTCGACAGCGAGCTGGCCGACGAACAACGCCAGTTTGCCGAACTGATCGCCGAATCCGCGCGTTCCATGGCGGCCATCGTCAATGACATACTGGACCTCTCCCGGATCGAGGCCGGGCAGATGCCCATCAGCGAGGAGGTGATGGACCTGCGCGATGCGATCGAAGGTGCGCTCAGGCCACTGCGCGCAATCGCAGCGCACAAGGGACTGGCCCTGGAGTGCGAGATTGACCCCGCCCTGCCCCGGCAGATCGTGAGTGACCGGCTGCGTATGCAACAGATCCTCGCCAATCTGCTGGGCAATGCGGTCAAATTTACCGAACATGGCGCGATTCACCTTGTCGCCCGGCACGACGGGCCGGCGCATCAGCCATCGCTGTGGATCGCGGTGATTGACAGCGGCATTGGCATTCCGCCGGAACGCCAGGCCGCCGTCTTCGAGGATTTCGTGCAGGCGGAGTGCTCCACTCATCGCCGCTTTGGCGGCACCGGGCTGGGCCTCGCGATCAGCCGCAGGCTGGCACATCTGATGCACGGTCAGCTTGAGCTGCAGAGCACGCCGGGGCAAGGCTCGTGCTTCCATCTCACCCTGCCCCTGAAGCTCCCGGAAGTCCCCGCCCCGGTTGCAGCCCCGCCCGGTCCGTCATTGCCCGCCACGCGCAGGGCGCGCATTCTGGTTGCCGAAGATCATGACATCAACCAGCTCCTCATCACCCGGCTGATCCGTCATCTGGGTCACGAAGTCGCGCTCGCCACGAACGGAGCGGAAGCGTTGCGCATGGTTCGTGCATGCCACGACACCCCCGATGCATTCGACCTCGTGCTGATGGACCTGCGCATGCCGGAAATGGACGGGCTGGAGGCTGCCCGTGCAATCCGCAGCATGGGTATTCCCGCCGCGCAGCTGCCGATCATCGCCCTGTCGGCCAACGCCTTTCCGGCGGATCGCGAAAACTGCCTGAAGGCCGGGATGCAGGACCACGTGCCCAAGCCGGTGGAGGCAGACCGGCTTGCCCGGGCGCTTGCGTGCCACTTGCAAGGGCCCGCTGGCCGCATTGCACCACTGCCAGATGCTGACGATACAGACGGCCGCCTGCGTGGCAAATACCTCGCCCAGCGCGAAGAAACACTCGCTGCGCTGGCGGCATGGCTCAGCAACCCGGAACCGCTGTCACAAGTCGCGCATGCGCAACTCATTCGCCAGTTGCACAAGCTGGCCGGGTCAGCGGCGCTGTTCGGCGATGCCGCGCTGGGCAGTCAGGCCGGCGCGCTGGAAGACGGCCTGCGCGCAGCAAGTGACGATGCGCAACTGCGTAAAATGGCAGGGGCCATGGCGCGGCACACCCGCCGTGCGGCGTGAATGCCCGCCCCGGCAACATTCCCTGGCAAAAGGATTTTCCTACAGCCGGGCGGTTGATTACATGGTGCAGTGACTCTTTGCACAAGGGACGCATGCCATGGCCATTCTTGAAGCGCTTATCGGCCCCCTCACCGCCATCATTGACAAGGTCATCCCGGACAAGGACGCGCGGGAAAAGGCCAAGTTCGAACTCATCAAGCTGCAGGGCACGCAGGAGATGGAGATGATCGAGGCGCGGCTTTCGGCCATCGTGGCCGAAGCGAACTCCACCGATCCCTGGACCAGCCGGGCGCGTCCCAGCTTTCTCTACGTTATGTATGCGATGATCCTGTGGGCAATTCCGATGGGACTGATCGCGGCAGCGGAACCGCAGATGGCGCAGTCCATTGCCAGCGGCATGAACGCCTATCTGGGCGGCCTGCCCGAACCGCTCTACGCGCTCTTCGGCACCGGCTATCTGGGCTATACGGTGGCGCGGCAATGGGGCAAGGTAAAAGGCGTGGAGCGATAAGTCAGCGGCTGCTTTGCCCTCGCCCGCGCATCACGCTATGGCACGCTGCAAGGAGAGTTTGGCACTCATGTCCAGCAACACGGTCTATGTCCTGAACGGCCCCAACCTCAATCTGCTCGGCCTGCGTGAACCGGAGATATACGGTTCCGCCACGCTGGACGATATTGCCGGGATGCTGGAGGACCGCGCGCGGGAACTGGGGCTCGAAATCGACATGCGCCAGTCCAATCATGAAGGTCATCTGGTGGACTGGATGCACGAGGCGCAGGCCGAAGGGGCGAAGGCCATTCTCATCAATCCGGGCGCTTATACTCATACCTCGATCGCCCTGCTTGACGCCGCACGAGCGATCCGCACCCCGGTGATCGAAGTGCATCTGTCAGACCCGATGCAGCGCGAGGCGTTCCGCCACATCAGCTACATCGGCATGGCCGCGCGCCAGACCGTGGCCGGGCACGGCCCGCACAGCTATCTCATTGCGCTGGAGGCAGCCGCGCAGCTCTGAAACCAGGCAGTCGACGCAACGTTACGGTGCATTAGCGGCAAAGTGACCCTTGCCAGCCCCGCTCGCCCAACGCATAGCGGATAGGAATTGTCATCATGCAAGAGGGACGCATGGCCGAAACCAAGGCTGGAGCCAGCCGCAACAGCGCTATGAACATTGACAGCGAACTGGTGCGCGAACTGGCTGAACTTCTGATCGAAACGGGGCTTACCGAAATCGAGGTCGAAGACGGGGACCGCAAGGTCAAGCTGTCGCGCGCCGCTTCCGTCACGCAGCTTGCAGCGCCTGTTGCCGCCGCCCCGGCCGCGCCCGCAGCCGCCACTGCGCCTGCCGCACCAGCGGCCGATCCAGTGCCCGCCGCCGTCGATCCCGGCGCGATCAAGTCACCCATGGTCGGCACGGCCTATCTTTCGCCCGAGCCCGGTTCCGATCCCTTCATCACGGTCGGCGCACAGGTGAAGGCGGGGCAGACTCTGCTGATCGTCGAGGCGATGAAGGTCATGAACCCAATCACTGCGCCTGCCGCCGGTACGGTCAAGGCGATCTTGGTCGACAATGCCGATCCGGTCGAATTCGACCAGCCGCTGGTCGTGATCGGCTGAGGAGCGGCCCGAACTCATGCCGATCACTCGCCTGCTCATCGCCAATCGCGGCGAAATCGCGCTCCGGATTCATCGCGCCGCGCATGAGATGGGGATCGAAACCGTCGCGGTCCATTCCACCGCCGATGCCGATGCGATGCATGTGCGGCTGGCCGATCATGCGGTATGCATAGGACCGCCCGCCGCGAGTGAGAGCTATCTCAACGTCGCGGCAATCATTTCGGCGGCGGAAATTTCGCATGCCGACGCGATTCATCCTGGCTACGGCTTCCTGTCGGAAAACGCCAAATTCGCTGAAATCGTGGAAACCCATGACATCGTCTGGGTGGGCCCCAAGCCCGAACATATCCGCACCATGGGCGACAAAGTGGAAGCCAAGCGCACGGCCGGGGCACTCGGCCTGCCGCTGGTTCCCGGATCGGACGGGGCAGTCGAAAGCTTCGCCGAAGCGAGGCGCGTGGCCGCTGAAATCGGCTATCCGGTACTGGTCAAGGCCGCATCGGGTGGCGGCGGGCGCGGCATGAAAGTGGTGCCTGACGAAGACAGCCTGGAAAGCCTGATGAGCCAGGCGAAGAGCGAAGCCAAGGCCGCTTTCGGCGACGACACTGTTTATATCGAAAAATATCTGGGCAACCCGCGCCACATCGAATTCCAGGTGTTCGGTGACGGAAACGGAAACGCCATTCACCTAGGCGAGCGCGACTGTTCGCTGCAACGCCGCCACCAGAAGGTGCTGGAAGAAGCACCTTCGCCGGTCATCACTCCTGAAGAGCGGGAACGGATGGGCGGCATCGTGGCGAAGGCGATGGCCGAAATGGGCTATCGCGGGGCGGGTACCATCGAATTCCTGTGGGAAAACGGAGAATTCTATTTCATCGAAATGAACACCCGCCTGCAGGTCGAACACCCGGTGACCGAAGCGATTACCGGCGTCGATCTGGTGCGCGAGCAGATACGCATCGCCGAAGGCAGGCCGCTGTCAGTCAGCCAGGAAGAACTGCGCTTCACCGGCCATGCGATCGAATGCCGGATCAACGCGGAAGACCCGTTCAATTTCGCGCCTTCGCCCGGTCTCGTCACCAGCTATCACGCGGCGGGCGGCATGCATGTGCGCGTCGATTCAGGGCTTTACGCCGGTTATCGCGTTCCGCCCTATTACGATTCCATGATTGCCAAGCTGATCGTGTCGGGCCGCACCCGCGAAGGCTGCATCATGCGCCTGCGCCGGGCGCTGGAGGAGATGGTGATTGAAGGCGTCAAGACGTCAATCCCGCTGCACAAGGCGCTGCTGACCGAGCCTGACATCCTCAACGGCGACTATTCGATCAAGTGGCTGGAGGAATGGCTGGAAGGGCGCGACAATTCTTAATTTGCACAGCCCTGCAGGTTAATCCATCGGCACACCGGGCAGCAGTTTTGCGGTGCGAATGGTAAGAGAGGTCTTGACGCTGGCGACATTGGGCGCCGGGGTCAGTCGGCTGGTCAGAAACTCCTGAAAACTCTGCAAATCGCGGCTGACGATCTTCAGGATGAAATCGATTTCGCCGTTCAGCATGTGGCATTCGCGCACTTCGGGCAGGCCGCGCACATGCTCTTCAAACTGGCGCAGGTCCGCCTCTGCCTGGCTTTTCAGGCTGACCATCGCGAAAACCGTGATGGCATAGCCCAGTTTTGCGGGGTCGAGCTGGGCGTGATAGCCCCTTATCAGCCCCGCTTCCTCAAGTGCGCGCACCCGGCGCAGGCACGGCGGCGCGGTCAGCCCCACCCTTCTGGCCAGTTCGACATTGGTAATGCGCCCGTTGTCCTGCAATTCGGACAAGAGGCGGCGATCAATTGTATCCAGCTTTTCCATCAAGCCCGCTCCTGCTTGGCGCAGTTACGCCTATGCGACAGCTAGCATCAAACAACATTTGTTAGTCGTTTCCCCTAATGAAATTCCTTACCAAAAGATTGTCCCGCTTTGCGACGGGGCCTGCTCTTGCGTTTTTTGTCCCCATGAAGCTGGTAGGAACTGACGCGAATCCGTGCGCCAGGGCCGGACGTCACCGCCGGAGCAGCAAACGCCAATGTATTTCGATGATCGCCTTGCCACCGTGCTGCGCACAGGGGTCAGCAGCGATCGTTCGGCGCGCATCCAGTTCCGGCAATTGCTTGATCTGCTCGGCTCGTTGCCCGAAGGCGCAAATGGCCCACAGATCGCCAGCGGCTTTGACCGTATCGCAGATCTGGCCGGGCGCGTTCCGGCCGAACAGCGCGCGGCGATCATCCGCGACAGCGCCGCACGGCTGACCAACCCGCGCCTTGTCGCCATTCTTGCCGGCAATGACGCAGCCGTGGCCGCAGCGACGATCAGCTCCGCCCGGCTGACCGCGCAGGAATGGACGCAGCTTATCCCGCGGCTGCCGGTCCCGGCGCGCGGGCTGCTGCGCCATCGCCGCGATCTGGGACCGGAACCGCAAGCCCTGCTGCATCGCCTGGGCGTGCATGACCTTGTCCTGCCCGGTCCCGAGCCCATCGAAGAAGCACGCATCGCCGCTACTGACCCGGCGGAAGAGCCGCTGGAGCTGGACACGCTCGCCCCCGAAGCAGGCGGACTGCCGCCAGAACCGATCAAGGAACCGGCAGGCGTGCCGGATGCCGAGGAACAGGATCGCGATTCTGCAGAAATCGGGGCACTTGTTCGGCGTATCGAGGCGTTTCGCAGGGCCCGCGAATCGGCAACGGCAGCGCAAACCGCTGCCGGAACGGACGCACCGCACCTGCCGCTGGAAGAATTGCAGACGGAAGCCCCCAGCAAGAGCCTGCCTCTCGCCTTCGATCTTGCCACTGATGCGGGCGGGCGGATCAGTTGGGCCGACCCGGCGATTGCGCCGATGGTGATCGGGATGAGCCTGGCCGGACGCCAGCCAGGTGCCGCAGCCAGTGCGTCACCCGCCGTACTTGCAGCCATGAAGCGCCACATACCGGTCAATGGCGGCACGGTAACACTTTCGGGTGCACCCGCCATCTGCGGTCGCTGGCGGATTGATGCGGCCCCGCGCTTCAGTGCCGAGGGTGGCTATTTCCTCGGTTATTGCGGACGAATGCGACGCGACATCGGCTTGCCTGAACGGCAGGTCGCGCCTGATCCCGACCCGGCCGACCGGATGCGGCAGATGCTTCACGAACTGCGCACGCCGGTCAATGCGGTGCAGGGGTTCGCCGAAATCATCCAGCAGCAGCTCTACGGGCCGACGCCGCATGAATATCGCGCGCTTGCGGCCAGCATCGCCAGCGACGCGGCCCGCATCCTCGCCGGATTTGACGAGCTTGACCGACTCGCGAAGCTGGAAAGTGCGGCCATGGAACTGGACGCGGGCGAAGCGGACATGGCCGCCCTGTTCACCGCCATGGCCGCCCAGCTGGAAGCGCATTTGCGTTCGCGATCCAGCGCCTTCACGGTCTGGGGCAATGATGAACCCGCGCTCGTCCCCCTGGCGATGCCGGAAGCCGAAAAGCTGGCCTGGCGGCTGATGGCGACGCTGGCAGGCGCCGTCACCGCCGGGGAGCAGCTCGATCTCCATATCGTGCGCGAGGCGGAACGCGCGGTCTTCGCTTTCGAACTGCCAGTGGCATTTGCGGACATGGACGATATTTTCATGGCCAGCCCCCAAGGGACGCCGCAAGCGCTTAACGCGGGGATGTTCGGGGCAGGCTTTTCGCTTCGCCTCGCCCGGGCAGAAGCGCTGGCGGCAGGCGGCGCGCTGCGCCGGGATGGCGATATTTTGCGGCTGGTCCTGCCGCTCTTGACCCTGAATGGTAACGAACCTAGCGACACAAGGACACCAGACGGCGCGAGGGGAAAGCGATCCGCCTGATGCGATGATTGGGGAAATGTCCGGCTTATGCCATCCATGACCGAACCGCCCCCCGCCAGCGCGCGGGCGAAATTTCGCCAGGATTTCGGGCAGCGCTTTCTGCTGACGGTGGATGCGGAAGAGGATTTTGATTGGAGCGCCCCGTTCGATCGCACCGCGCATAATCTCCATCACGTCCCGCGCCTTTCGAAGTTCCAGGAATTTTGCCGGGGCATGGAGGTGGTTCCGGCCTATCTGGTCGACTATCCGATCGCCACATCGCGGCTGGCGATTGACATATTGTGCGAACCACTCGCCCGCAAAGAGGCGGAAATCGGCATCCAGTTGCACCCATGGGTCAACCCTCCACACCTTGAAGACGTAAATAATTTCAATAGCTTTGCTGGTAATCTTGATGAAGAACTGGAACGTGCAAAGCTTCTCAAGCTGCGCGACACGATCGCCGCCAACTTCGGCGTCGAACCGGTCATCTATCGCGCCGGACGTTACGGCATCGGACCGCATACGGAAGCGATCCTGCGCGATGCGGGGGTCGGCATTGATACCTCCGTGCGCGCGCGCTTCGATTACAGTGCCAGCGGCGGCGTCAATTTCCGTGACCATCCCTTGCATCCCTACTGGATCGGCGAAGGTCGCAGCCTGCTGGAACTGCCGCTGACCACGGCCTTCTGGGGATTGCTGCGACCGTTCGGACACGCCCTGTACCCGGCGATGTGGCGTGCGCCCCGGCTGCGCGGCATTCTGGCGCGAATCGGCCTGCTCGACCGTATTCCGCTGACCCCCGAAGGCGTATCAGTGACAGAGGCGCTGCGCGGCATTGACGCTGCGCTTGACGAACAGCTTCCGCTGCTGGTCTTTTCCTTCCACAGCCCGTCGCTGCGGCCCGGGAGCACACCCTACGTCCGCAATGAGGATGATCTGGACCGGCTTTATGACTGGTGGCGCACGGTAATCAGCCATATGCGCGCGCGCGGTGTGCAGCCGACCACGATCGCCGAAATCATGAGCGCGGTCGATTTCTGACCGCACTGCCGCGCACTTCGTCCCCACACCTGTGCAAACACTTGCCAGTATGCGATGTGCGGGCTAACCCCGCGCCCGCATGGGTTGGGGCCTGTAGCTCAGCGGTTAGAGCTGGCCGCTCATAACGGCTAGGTCGCGGGTTCGAATCCTGCCGGGCCCACCACAGCCTGGCCCATGCATGCCCCGGTCGGGGAGTGGCGCAGTCCGGTAGCGCGCCTGCTTTGGGAGCAGGATGTCGCAGGTTCGAATCCTGTCTCCCCGACCATTTCATGTCCCGGCATTGCCGGCCACCAGACAGGCTGCCGCCACCAACAGCCCGGCAACGCGGTTCGAGCGGAATTTTGCGAGGGCATCCGCGCCATCTTCGGGATCAAGCGTCGCCGCCTGCCAGGCCAGATGCAGCGCAGCGGGGCCCAGCCCCAGCAGCGCCAGCCCATCCTGACGCAGCAGCCAGAAGGCAAGACACCACAGCACCACCGCTGCCGCATAGAACAGCGCCACCCCGGCCCGAACATGCCTGCCCAATCTGAGTGCGCTGGAGCGAATCCCGGCCAGCGCGTCGTCCTCCCGATCCTGCAGCGCATAAATCGTGTCATAGCCAATCACCCAGCAGATCGCGCCGGCATACATCGCACCAAGGACTTCGAGCCGGTCCACGCGCAATGCCAGCCAGCTCACCGGTAAACCCCAGCTGAACACCAGCCCCAGCCAGGCCTGCGGCCACCAGCTGATCCGCTTCATGAATGGATAGGCGGCGACAAGGGCCAGACTGCCCAGCGCCACCAGCTGCGCCTCAACCGGCAATTGCACCAGCACGATCAGCCCGACGAGGCAGAGGATGAAAAGCCAGACCCAGGCGAGTCTTCGGCTGATCCTGCCGCTTGCCACCGGGCGGCTGGCGGTGCGCGCGACCTGCCGGTCAAGCTCCGCATCGGCAAGGTCATTATAGACGCAGCCCGCACCGCGCATCGCAATGCTGCCTAACAGCAACCAGCCGATCAGCGCCCATTGCAGGCCCGCGCCAGTCAACCACACTCCCCAGGCGCAGGGCCAGAACAGCAGCCACCAGCCGATCGGGCGGTCGAACCGGGCCAGCAGGGCAAGATCGCGCAACCGCTGCGGCAGGCGCGCGACAAGGCCCTTGTGTTCGCTGTCGGGAACTATGCTGCCGGTCATCGCAGAAGGCTTTAAAGCGAGGCGGAACGCAACTAAAGCCCCAAACGATGCCCGCCACCCCTGCCTGGCCCCCCAAGAGCGCGCCGCGCCTGTTCGTTTCCGTGCCGCTGGCGCTGGAGGCGCCGATTGAGCTGGACGGCCCGCAGGCGCATTACCTCGCCCGCGTCATGCGCGTGAAAGAGGGCGACATCGTGATCCTGTGCGACGATCTGAGCGGCGAATGGGCCGCCCGGGTCATCGCAGCAGGCAAGCGCACGATTGCGCTGCAACTGATCGAACAGCTGCGCGGGCGCGAAGAGGTGCCCGATTTCTGGCTGTGTGCGGCATTGCTCAAGAAAGACCGGTTCGATCTTGTGCTGGAAAAGGCGACTGAACTTGGGGTTCGGCGAATCCAGCCGGTGCTGACCCGGCGCTGCGTCGCGGACAAGCTCAATGCGGACCGCGCACGCATGGTCATCACCGAAGCCGCCGAGCAATGCGCACGCACCGCACTGCCAGAACTGGCCCAACCGGTCCGGCTGGAAACCCTGCTGAAGGGCTGGCCGCACGATCGCGCGCTGTTTTTCGCGGACGAGGAAGGCGGCAACGCCCCCTCCACCGCGTTTCGGGACGGCGACGAGCGCGCCGCGTTGCTGGTTGGTCCGGAAGGCGGCTTCGATTCGCAGGAGCGCGAGTTGGTGCGCGCGCACCCCAGCGCGCAGGCAATCGGCCTTGGCCCGCGCATCCTGCGCGCCGAAACGGCCGCAATCGCCGCCACTGCGGTGTGGATGACCAACGTCGGCGATTGGCACAAATAGCTGGCGCCGCCTGGTTTCGTCGCCTAACGGGCGGTGCATGAGCACGCGCACCGCGTCGGGGGGAGATGATCCCTATATCGAAAGCCGCGACCAGCTGGTCGCGCCGATGCAGCGTGGCGAAAAGCCGGTACAGGACTGGCGCATCGGCACAGAACACGAAAAGCTGGTCTATTGCGTCACGGACCATCACGCGCCGTCTTATGACGAACCTTGCGGCATCCGCGACATGCTGCTGGCACTGACTGAATTCGGTTGGGAACCGGTGGAAGAGAACGGCAAGGTCATCGCCATGGCCGGGACTGACGGAACGGTCAGCCTCGAACCTGCCGGTCAGCTGGAACTGTCAGGCGCGCCGCTGGAAAACCTGCATCAGACCTGCGCCGAAACCGGGCGGCACCTTGATCAGGTCAAGGCGATTGGCGCGCGCTGCGGCAAGGGCTTCCTTGGCCTTGGCATGTGGCCCGACAAAACCCGCGAAGCATTGCCGGTCATGCCGAAAGGCCGTTATGCGATCATGATGCGGCATATGCCGCGCGTGGGCTCGCTCGGCCTTGACATGATGCTGCGCACCTGCACGATCCAGGTCAATCTCGACTATTCGAGCGAAGCGGACATGGCGCAGAAATTCCGTGTCGGCCTTGCCTTGCAACCGCTCGCCACCGCGCTTTTTGCCAATTCACCGTTTACCGAAGGCGCGCCCAACGGCTATCTTTCCTATCGCAGCCATATCTGGTCCGACACGGATCCGCATCGCACCGGCATGCTGCCCTTCGTGTTCGAGGACAGCTTCGGCTACGAACGATATGTCGATTACATGCTCGACGTGCCGATGTATTTCGTCTTCCGCGACGGACAATATATAGACGCGGCAGGCCAGAGTTTTCACGCCTTCATGAAGGGCGAATTGCCCGCCCTGCCCGGCGAATTGCCACGCGAGAGTGACTGGTGGGATCATCTTTCCACTGCCTTTCCCGAAGTGCGGCTGAAAAGCTTTCTCGAAATGCGCGGGGCCGATGGGGGGCCATGGAACCGGATCTGCGCGCTGCCCGCGCTCTGGGTCGGTCTGCTGTACGATCAGGGTGCGCTCGACGCTGCCTGGGATCTGGTCAGGGGCTGGTCGATGGAAGACCGCGAGGCATTGCGCAATGCAGTGCCGCAACTGGCGCTGGATGCCCCGCTTCCGGGTGGCGGAAAACTGGGCGATATTGCGGGCGAAGTGCTGGACATCGCCAGTGCCGGGCTCGCCGCGCGCAAGCGGCTGAACGCCAGCGGTGACGATGAAACCGGCTTTCTTGCCCCTTTGCGCGAAATCGTGGCCGAGCGGCGCGTGCCCGCGCAACGGCTGCTCGACAAGTTTCACGGCGAATGGGGCGGTGATATCACCCGCGTCTACGAAGAAAGCTTCTGATCCGCCCTATTCGGCGGCTTGCGGGACCGCGCCGCGTCGCCGCACCGTGCGGGTCAGCCGGGCCAGCGCACCGGTGATGAGGCCATGCTCCTGCATCCAGTCATAATAGGCACGATATTTAGGGTCTTCGGCCAGCAGATGCGCCTCTTCCGTCCGCGCGCGCCAGTAATAGATCGCGCTGACCAGTGCGAGGATGATCGTGTTGCGAATGGCGTCGATCATTGAACCGCTGGTGACCAGAAACGGCATGGTGCTGAGCCACCAGAATGCGTTCTTGGAAATATAGGCGGGATGCCGGGTATAGCGATAGGGGCCGTTCGTCAGCACGCCGCGATAGGTGAGGTTGGAAAAACGCAGGCCGAACGCCACGGTCGCCCAGGCGTAAACGCCGGTCAGGAACACGAGCACCGCCCCCCAGACCCACAGGATGGCAAACTGCCCCTGCATCCAGAACGACCAGTCCGCCGTGTTGGGGTGATAATCCAGCGGGTCGCCCCCGCTCATCAGGAGGAAAGGGGGATAGCACATCAGCGCAGCCACCCAGCCCGCCAGGAAAGGGTTGGCCGATCGGATATGCGCATCAAGCGGGCGCAGGGTAAGCAGATAGCCCACCATTGCGATCTGTACATCGATCACGAACAGCAGCTGGATCAGCATGTTGGACAGCTGGACCGGGTCGCCCAGCGCCTGCACGGGGTCGACATTGACGATGCCTTTCCAGCCGGGCGGCAGGATCGAGATCATGAAAGCGATGAAGAATCCCTTCACCGCCCAGGACCGCAAATGCGCCTTCACCTCGTCCGGATCATATGCTTCGCGGCCGATCAGCATCGCGCCGAAATGCCAGGCATGATCGCGCGGGTTGACCATGACCCGGTCGAGCCACAACACATAGGGCACGGACAGCAACAGCAGCGGGATGATCGCCGCGCCCATCATTTCCATCGAAAACAGATATTGCCCGCGCCAGTAATATCGCGCGATGCAATAAATGAAGCCAATCAGGGCCCAGGTCGCCCACAGTCCTGCCAGCTTGGTCACCGAAATGTCGAAAATGGCGCGAACGGGCCGCGCCCTGGTCCAGTCAAGACCCGTTGACGGGCGGCGATGCACCTTTTCGACCAGCAGCGACCACAGCACCATCGGCAGGCCCGAAAAAACCACGGCAAGAACGGACGCATAAGGCCCGTCAAGCCGCATGCCTGCGCCTGGCAGGTCCAGCGCAGTGGCCAGAATGCCCCAGTTGCGGCAGAACGACAGCCAGGCGAACAGGCCCAGCAGCCCGGCAAAGCCGACTGCAGCGGAAACATCACTGGGCGGCGGGCCGCCGGGCGCGCTTTTTCGGCTGTCCATGGCGCGAACTCTTAGAGCGAAAGAGTTAATCGCCCGGTAACGGCGCCGCAGTGCCGAGCGAATTTAGCGGTAAGCGGAAATCTTCCCGCCGTCATCCAGCACATAGAGCGTGCGATTGGCGACGATGGGCGGAAGCGAAACCGCATTGCCCAGGTCCGTGAAAGTGCCAACCGTGCCATCGGAAACATTGGCCCACATCAATTCGCCGCGCGAGCTTGCGATCCACAACCTGTCCCCGGCCAGAACCGGACCAGTGTAGAAAATCTCGCCCTTGCGATCCTTCGCATCCTTCCAGCGGCGCAGCTGGGTGACCCAGCGCACTTTCCCGCTTGACCTTGCAATCGCCAGCAGGCGCGCATCGTCAGTCAGGGTAAAAATCCATTCGCCCGCCACAGCCGGGGTCGAAATCCCGGCGAGGTTCAGTTCCCACAGGCGCTGCCCGGTAACCAGTTCATAAGCGGCCATGCGCCCGCCCTGCCCCAGCGCATAGACGCGCCCGCCATCGATGATCGGATCGGCATCGACATCGGTCAGCGTGCCGACCTGGGTGGAAATGGAAGTGCGCGCCAGCGCATCTGACCACAAGGTGCGGCCATTTTCATAACGATAGGCCACCAGTTCGCCCGAGCTGTAGCCGGCAATCACCGTGCCCTGCCCGGCGGCTGGTGCTGCCACGCCGAACACGCCGGCCTGACCGAGCGCGCCCGATTCCTGCCACAGAACCGCCCCATCAGCGGCGCTGAGCGCGTGGATCTGATTGTCCTGCGTCATCACGAATACGGCGTTGAACGCCAGTGTCGGCGCGCCGCGCAGCGGCCCGGCGGGCTTCACTTTCCAGATTTCAGCACCCGTTGCCGCATCGAGAGCGGCGACTTCGCCCACCCCGTTGGTGGCATAGACCCGGCCGTTAGAGAAGCTGACACCGCCGCCGAAAGCCGACGAACGCAGATTGCCATCCATCTCCAGCCGATGAGTCCAGCGCGTCCGGCCGGTGTCCGCATCCAGCGCATAGACCACCGCCTCGGTATCAATAGCATAAAGCGTGCCATTGCCGATCACCGGTGCTGCCGCCAGGCGACGCTTGTTACTGGAACCAGCGATCGAGGCCGTCCAAACGCGCGTGGGCGAGGCGGACAGCGCGACGTGACCTGCGGCCTTGCCTGCGGTCCCGCCCGCTTGCGTCCATTCCGCATTGGTTTGCGCAGGCGGGAGCACCACCGCCACATTGGCCAGTGACGGATCCACTTTCGCGCCACTCTCAATGCGAGAGAGCACCGGCACACGCTTGCCCACCGTGGGAGTGGACGCCTTGTCCTTGCCCCCCAGCACCCCGCACCCGCCAAGACCGAAGGCAAGCGCGAGCGCGGCGGAAAGGGCGAGCGCCCGGCTGACAGTTTTGTTCTTCATGGTCTCAGGATATCCTCGCATCATGTGCTATTGCGCCGGAGCGGTTTCGCCTTCTTCGGCAGTCTTCACGAAGGTGTCCGCATCGACGATCGCGTCCACACCCAGAATGCCCGCCATCTGGCGCGTACGCGAACGCAGCGTTTCGGGCACTTCCTTGTCCTTGGCGATCGCGGCGAAGAGCGTACCGGCCTGTTCCTTCTTGCCCTGCGCCAGATAGGACATGGCCAGCATTTCTCCCGCGCTGCCGAACCATGGCTTGCCCGGGACGGCCAGCGGCTTCAGCCGCC
Source organism: Novosphingobium sp. (assembly GCA_024236235.1). Classification (GTDB taxonomy): domain Bacteria; phylum Pseudomonadota; class Alphaproteobacteria; order Sphingomonadales; family Sphingomonadaceae; genus JACKKV01. Next base: position 142,128 of record JACKKV010000001.1, read on the forward strand.
GTTCTATATCGGCCGGCTTCATTGCATCGAAATCAGCCGCGACCAGCCGCACGGCCGCGGCATCGCGGTATGGCTGCGGGGCGGATGAATCGTCGGCCACCTTGCCATAGAGGCTGATCGCTTCGGCCTTTTCCCCGCGCGCCAGCAACACACCCGCGCGCATCAGGCGGGCCGATGCCTGTGCCCCGTCCGCCCCATCGGCAATCACCGGATCGACGGAACTGAGCGCGGTGTCTAGATCGCCCGCCGCGAGGTGGTCGATGCCCCTTACAAGCTGTTCGGAATGTTCTTCCAGCCCACTTTCGCGCTGTTCCTTCCAGAGCAGGAAGCCCCCGAAGGCAGCAAGGCCAATCCCGGCCACTACCAGCGCGGGAATGCCGTAACGCCTGGCGGCGTAGAGCATCTCGTCCTGGCGCACCGCCTCGTCAACTTCGCGCAGGAAGCTGTCATTCTGCGCCGTCTCGCGTTCGGCAGCTTTATCAGCGTCAGGCTTTGATCGATTGGGTAGCAGGGCCAAGGGAGCTTCTTTCGGTGGCAGCGAAACTGTCGCGCTGTTTAGCGGATAGCCGCTTCAATTCAACACGCAATGCCAAGCTGTCCCCACCGCCCTGAACGCTGGATGAAATCAGCCAGCGGCCGGATCGCCGCTCAGGGCAGATCCTCCTGCCCCATGACTCCGGCATAAAGGGCTCGATAAGCGGCGATCATGCCTGCCTCGTCATATTCGGCCTGCGCCTTCGCCCGGTTCGCCGCGCCGATTTCGCTGCGCAGCGCCTTGTCCCGGGCAAGCCGCACAAATGCCTCAGCCAGCGCATTTTCGTCTCCCGGCGCCACGATAAAGGGACGGTTCTGCACTGACACCATCGCCGCAATGTCGCCCACCGCGGGCGCGGCGACCGCAAGGCCCGCCGCCATGGCCTCAACCACCGAGATCGGAAACTGCTCGCTCTCCGATGAGAGGGCAAAGAGATCGAACAATCCGACCGCCTTGGCCGGATCGGGTGCAAAGCCGGGCAGATGCACGCGATGCGCCACCCCCAGCCGCTCCGCTTCGGCGCGCAGCGCCGCGCGTTCCGGCCCTTCACCCAGGATCACAAGTTGCCAGTTTTCCGGCAATTTTTCCACCGCGCGCACCAGCCGCCCCAGATTCTTGACCGGCCGCAACCCAGCCAGCGTGCCCAGCCAGCATTCACCCTTGTGCTTGACGATGCCGCGCAGCGCGTCCTTGCGTGGTGGCTTGCGATACGTCTCGGTCGGGATCCCGTTGGCGATGCGGTGCACCCGCGCGTCCGGCTGATACCAGACGCCGCGCGCGATCCGTTCCAGCAGGGTCGAAGGCACGACCAGCGCCTGCGCGCCGCCCAACGCGATGCGGCGATACCAGTTGCGCGATGATTTGAGCCGCTGCGCTTCATCCTCGTTGAAGCCATCCTCCTGATGGACCAGCGGCGGCAGGTTGAAGACCTTGCCATAAACGGTGTGCGCCATCACCGCGTCCATCGCGCCCCAGTTATAGGTCAGCACGAGATCATGGCCACGCATGGCCTGGGCAAGGCGGCGCAGCCGCCCCGGCCCGGGAAAACCGGTCAGCTGTGGAAAACCCCGTGGATAGACTGTGGGTATCGATGGCAGAACATATTGCGCGGCGCCCAGCGCATGCGGCTGGGCGGAAACAATCGTATGCCTGATCTCCGGCCCGAAGGCGTTGATCAGCCGGACGCAGCGCAATTCCTTGCCGCCCGTATCGAAACTGGAATGAAGGTGAAGAAATTTCAGGGTATTAGCCCCTATACCTCAGGAGATTCTGGACAGCAGCGCGGCGATCGCCTGCTGCGCTTCCGGTTCGGCCAGGCTGGGCGTGTGCCCTACCCGCGGCAATGTGAGCGCGTCCATTCCAGGCAGGCGGCGGCACATCTCGTCCAGCGTTGCAGCAGACAGGAGATCCGACAGCCCGCCGCGAATGGCCAGCAAGGGCCGCCCGGCCAGCGTTTCGAATGTGGGCCACAGGTCCACCCCCGCTTCGCCGCCCGGCTGGTTGAAGGGCTCGGCGATATTCATGTCGTAATCGAACGCAATGCGCCCGTTGCCGGTGTAATCCATCATCCGCTTGGCCATCGCCAGCCAGTCCGACGTCTGGTAATCGGGGTGAGTTTCCGCAAAAATTTCCTGCAGTGCCCGCGATGCATGCATCCAGGTCGGGAAACTGCGCCCCTGACCGACATAGGTCTTGACCCGCTCCAGCCCCGCTGGCTCGATATAAGGGCCGATGTCATTCAGCACCGCCCCGGCAATCCGATTGGCATCCTGGGCAGCCATCAGCATCGTCAATATCCCGCCGAGCGAAGTGCCCACTGACACGAAGCGGTCAATCCCCGCCTGCTCGAACAGCGCATTAAGGTCGGCAACATAAGTCAGCGGGTGATAGCTCATCGCGTCCTTGGCATATTCGCTCTCGCCCCGACCGCGCAGATCAACGCACAGGACGCGCCATTCACCCCCGAACCGCTCCGCCACAGGCTCGAAATCACGGGCGTTGCGCGTCAGCCCTGGCAGGCAGAGCAGCGGCGGACGGTCAACCGGCCCGTCATATTCGCGATAATGCAGCTTCAGCCCGTCCGGGCTGGTCCAGTAACGGTCAGTATATTCGCGTGCCGGTCCGGCCATCCCTGCCTCGATAAAAAGCTTTGTCGATACCGGCGCTTGCGCCACGCCGCACAAGTCCGCACTATCGCGTGATGCGCATCGAACCGCAACCCGCCCCGTATGCTCCCGATCCGAAAATCGCAATGCTTGCCGCATGGCTGGCCGATCCGGTCGCGCCGGCCGATTTTCCGCTCGCGCTGATCCGCTTCCGCAACCGGCGCTGGGACGCGGCGGTGGGGCTGGACAAGCTCGACGACGCGGCGTGGCGCGCGCATTTTGCGCGGTTCGCACCGATGGACGGCAATCTCCCCCAGCCCCTGGCTCTGCGTTATCACGGGCATCAGTTCCGGGTTTACAACCCGCAGATCGGGGATGGCCGCGGCTTCCTGTTCGCGCAATTGCGAGACGGCGCGGGGCGCCTGCTGGACCTTGGCACCAAGGGATCGGGCCAGACACCCTACAGCCGGTTCGGTGACGGACGGCTGACGCTGAAAGGCGCGGTGCGGGAAATCCTGGCGACCGAAATGCTGGAGGCGCTGGGCGTCAACACCAGCAAGACCTTCTCCGTGATTGAAACGGGCGAGGCGCTGGAGCGCAATGACGAACCATCGCCCACGCGCTCTGCCGTCATGGTACGCCTCAGCCATGGGCATATCCGTATCGGCAGTTTTCAGCGGCTCTACGCCCTTGACGAGCACGATCACCTTGCCGATCTGGTCGATTATTGCCTCGCGACCTATCCAGGCACGATGCCGCCAGACGATGCCCCGGGCCGAACCGAACCGGCGGTGATCCTGCTGCATCAGGTGGTTGAACGCCTGGCCGATCTCGCTGCGGCCTATATGGTCGCCGGCTTCGTGCATGGCGTGCTCAATACGGACAACATGAACATTACGGGCGAGAGTTTCGATTATGGCCCGTGGCGCTGGCTGCCGGAATGGGACCGGTTCTTCACCGCCGCCTATTTCGATCATGAAGGACTCTATGCCTTCGGTCGACAGCCTGAAGCCATCTCGTGGAATTGCCAGCAGCTCGCTCAGGCGCTGACCCCGCTGGCGGAGCCAGCGAAGCTGGTTGCCGCGCTCGAACGCTTTGGCGAACTCTACCGGCAGGCACTGGGCCGCCGCTTCGTCTGGCGGCTGGGACTGGTGCCGCGGGGATTCGCGCAGGACATGGCGCTGGTCGAGGCGGGGAACACGTTGATGAAGGAAACAAATCTGGCGCCCGATGCGTTCTATTTTAACCATTTCGGGGGGCGCGGTGCGAACGGTGCGTTCGGGGATGCGATCAAGGGCTATGAGACGCGACAGTGCGAACATCCCTACTGGTCGTCGGACGGACCGGAAACCATGCTGATTCAGGAGGTTGAAGATATATGGGCGGCCATCGACCAGCACGATGACTGGTCCCTTCTCGCCACCAAGATCGCGGCTGTCAGGGGCATGGGACAGGCGCTTGGCAAGCCCCCTGACCTGCCATGAACCCCCTTTTCTAAACCTTTTGCTTACTTCGTTCGCTAGCCAGACTTAAGGAGTTGGCGTTATGAAGTTGGTGTCGGCTCAAGCCAGCTGGTCGGAGGTCTTCCCCAAAACGTGTCTGACAAATTGCTCATCTCCCATGATCCCGCCACCGGCAAGGAAGTGTGGCGGGGCAAGCTTGGCGACGTCGATGAAACCGTCAGCCGGGCGCGGCGTGCCTGGCCTGCATGGGCCGCGCAGCCCCTGAACACGCGCATCGAGCTGATCCGCCGCTTCGCCAACGAAGTCCGCAAGGAGAGCGAGCAGCTGGCAGAGCTGATCTCGCGGGAAACCGGCAAGCCGCGCTGGGAAGCCTCCAGCGAAGTCGAAAACGTGATTGCACAGGTCGAGGTTTCGGTTCGCGCCTATGCGGAACGCACTGCCCAACGCAAGCTCAACAGCGCGCTTCAGGGAACCGCGGCCGTGCGCCACAAACCGCATGGCGTTCTGGCCATCATCACCCCGTTCAACGCCCCCGCCGAAATCCCCGCCAGCCAGATCATCCCCGCACTACTGGCGGGCAATGCAATCATCCTCAAGGCCAGCGAGAAGGCGCCGGCGACAGCGGAATTGCTGCTGACATGCTTCAATCGCGGGGGCGTGTCCGCCGCCGTTACGCAGCAGCTCGTCGGCGGACCACAGCATGGGCTGGATCTGGCGGTTCATCCCGGCATCGACGGGGTCATGTTCACCGGATCGGCCCAGAACGGCATTCTCATCAATCGCAAGCTTGCCGCCAATCCGGGCAAGATGGTGGCGCTGGAACTGGGTGGCAATAACCCGATGATCGTGTGGGATACGCCCAAAGTATCCGACGCGGCCGTCATCATCGCCAAATCGGCCTTCACCAGCGCTGGCCAGCGCTGCACCGCCGTGCGCCGCCTGATCGTGAAATCGAGCATGTATCCGGCGATCGTGGAGGAGGTCAAACGCCTGGCCGACCGCATGATCGTGGGGGCGCCAGATGACGATCCGGCCCCGTTCATGGGGCCGCTGATCGATCAGGCAGCGGCTGACCAGCTGACCGAAAGTTTCCTTTACCTGCTCAGCCACGGGGGCAAGGCGATCAAGCACATGATCCGCCCGGATGACGATCTGCCCTTCGTGACCCCCGCGATCATTGATGTGACGGGCATGAAGGAACGCCCCGATGTCGAGCTGTTCGGCCCGCTGCTGCAGGTGGTGCGGGTGGATGATTTCGACCAGGCGATTGCAGAAGCGAACCGCACTCGCTTTGGCCTTTGTGCGGCACTGGTGGGCGGCACACCGCAGGATTATAACCGGTTCTGGGCAAACAGCCGCGCCGGGCTGATCAACTGGAACCGCCCGACGATCGAACCCGCCCAGGCGGCGCCAATGGGCGGAATCGGTCTTTCAGGCAATCATCGCCCCGCTGGCTATTACACGGCAGATCATTGCGCCTATCCGGTCGCCTCTGCGGAGATGGAGCAGCCCAGGGCGAATATCGGGGCGGGTTTCCGCGCCGGGTAAGGCGGCCACTGGCGCGGTCAGCCTCCAGTAACCAGGTCCACTTCAGTGCGGCCGGTTTCGATCCGGCGAGCGTGAACCAGGAAGGACGCCTTGCCCTTTACACCGCCCAGCATGTCTTCAGCGCCCTGCCGATAACGGTCGACCTTGAAGCCCGCAGACCTGGCTCGTGTGTAGTAGAAGCCAAGCACATCCTCGATCGCGACCGGCGTGGTAAAGTTGACGACGCGCAAGGCGCAGCCGCCTTCATCCGTTCCGGCGGCCTCCTGCACATTGGCGCGTGGATAGACCGGGAAGCTGGCAGGCATTTTTGCCGCCCAGGCCATGGTATATCCGGCAATCTCGGCGCAGTTTCCCTTGCCCGCCGGGCTTGCCGCAGCCCGCGCCGCCGCCGTCAACGCGGCAGCCTGAGGCACCTCGCCTTCGATCAGTTCGGCAACCGGCGCAACCAGCATCCGGCCCGTACCGCCGACCATTTTCAGCGCCTGTTGCCGGGCCGCGGAGATTTCTTCAGGCGTGTTGATCTCTGCCGGGAGAGCCGTTCCGCCGCCCGCCATGCGCCCGCCGCTGGCCTGCTCGTTCTGGCTGGCAAGATCGGGATCGACCATGATCTGGTCGGCCAGTGCTTCGCTGAGCGCGGGATCGGCCCCGCCCGCAACCAGTTCGGCGTCCTTTTCGCCGCTGCCGCATGCAGCCAGCAACAAGGATGGAAGCGTAATGAAGACAAGCGGACGCAGACCGTTGAGCACAGGACAATCCCCTGATAGTTAATTGCGCATTAGCCTTGCGCGCGCAGGGTTAACGAGTGCCTACCGGAAAGGGTTAATTTTCGGCCTGTCCCGTCGCGGGAAAGAATTGAGCGGCACAGATTGTGACGGCGGGCCGCGCAGCCTATGGGCGTTCAGCCATGCAATCGCCTCAACCCACTTCGACCGCGAACGGTGGCATCGGTTATGCCGTAGTCGCTTTTACATCGTGGAGCGCGCTGCCGATCTATCTCGCATTCATGCGCGATATTGCGGCGCTCGAACTGGTCGGCTGGCGGGCCGTGTTCACCCTTCCCTTTGCACTGGCGCTGGTCATCGCCACGCGCCATTTCGCGGAGGTGATGGCCGTACTGCGTTCGCCCCGGATGCTGGCAACCCTGTTCTTTACAGCCTGTCTGATGGGATTTGTGTGGCTCGTTTTCGTCTGGGCGGTCCTCAACGAACACGTCTATGCCACCAGCATCGGTTATTACATCTCGCCGCTGGTCAATGTCGCCTTCGGCACGGTGATGCTGCGCGAACGGCTGAGCGTCAGGCAATGGCTCGCTGTCGGGCTCGCGGCCATCGGCGTGACGATCCTTGCCAGCGGCGCACTGATGACGCTCGGCATCAGCCTGATGCTGGCCTTCGGCTTCTCGCTCTACGGGCTGATCCGCAAACTCGCCCCGGTGAGCGCGCTTTCGGGACTGGCGGTGGAAAGCGCCCTGATCATGCCGCTGGGCTTCGCGCTTGTCCTTTATTCAGCGGGCAGCATTCCCGCCAGCGAGTTGGGACAGGGCCTGGATCGGGCGTTGCAGGTCGCTTTTGTCGGGCTGCTGACGGCGATTCCCCTCTACGCTTATGCCGAAGCGGCACGCCGGATCGATTATGCGACCCTTGGCATTCTGCAATTCATCAGCCCGACCGTGATCTTTCTGGCCGGTCTGGTCCTGTTCAACGAACCGCTGCGACCGGCACAGCTCGCCAGTTTTGTTTTCGTCTGGGCAGGGATGATCCTGTTCTGCTGGGATCTATATGACCGGCGCAAGGCGACCGGGGTTTCGCGCATTGTGCCCTAACGCAAACGCCAGCGCAGCGTCTCGCCCGCATGGAAGGGAACGATGGGGGTGCCGTTCGCATCGATCACCGCTGGCACCTCGTGATCGCTGCGTTCTAGCGTGATCGTACCCGGATTGAGCGGCAGCCCGTAGAACCGCGGGCCATGTTCAGACGCAAACCCTTCCAGCCGGTCAAGCGCCCCTTCTTCTTCGAACACCGCAGCATAGCTTTCCAGCGCAAAAGGGGCGTTGAATATGCCTGCGCAGCCGCAGGCCGATTCCTTGGCGCTCACCGCATGCGGCGCGCTGTCCGTGCCCAGGAAATAGCGGTCGGAACCCGAAGTCGCCGCCTTGCGCAGCGCCAGCCGATGCTTCTCGCGCTTGGCCACGGGCAGGCAATAGGCATGTGGGCGAATTCCGCCGACCAGCATGGCGTTGCGGTTGATGTGCAGATGCTGGGGGGTGATCGTGGCCGCGACATTGGCCCCCGCGCCATCCACGAAGGCGACCGCCTCTGCCGTGGTAATATGTTCGAACACCAGCTTGAGACCCGGCAGGTCGGACAGCAGTGGCCTAAGGATGCGTTCGATGAACACGGCCTCCCGATCGAAGATGTCGATGTCCGGTTGTGTTACCTCGCCATGCACCAGCAGCGGCATGCCGATTGCCTGCATCCGCTCCAGCACCGGATAGATAGCGCGGATATCAGTCACGCCATGCGCGGAACCCGTGGTGGCATGTGCGGGATAGAGCTTGGCCCCAGTAAACACGCCCTCGGCAAATCCCGCCGCCAGTTCGTCAGCATCACTGTGATCCGTCAGATAAGCGGTCATCAGCGGGGTAAATTCCGTCCCTTCGGGCAATGCCGCCACAATCCGTCCGCGATAGGCAAGCGCATCGACCACCCGCACGATCGGCGGCGACAGATTGGGCATCACGATGGCCCGGGCAAATTGCCGCGCGGTAAAGGGCAGCACCCCCTGCATTACCGCGCCATCACGCAGGTGAAGGTGCCAGTCATCGGGGCGGCGAATGGTAACGCTTGCAGGAGAATCAGCCATGCCGCCCCCTTGCCACAGCCGCAGCCACTGTGACAGGGGGCGGGTCATTGCAATTCCGCAGCGATCGGCCAGTGTAGCTTCATGAGCGAGCGCAATTCAGCAGACGGGCAACGCGACTGGGCGAACGAACGCGCCATCATCGAAGCCCATGCCGGAGATCGCATCGCGTTGCTGGTCGATAGTTTCCACCGCCTCGCGGGCAGGCCACTGATTTCGGATCAGGGTATTCTCGCGGAAAATCTCTGGGCGCTGCCATCAGTCGTAGTTGCGCACGCGACCGGGCATGACCCGGTGTTTTTCTACGCCAATCGCGCCGCGCTCAGCCTGTTTGAAGCATCGGCGCAGGACTTCATCCGCATGCCGTCGCGCTTCTCGGCAGAGCCGGTAGAACGCAGCGAGCGCGCACGCTTCATGGCGAAAGTGCGGCAAGAAAACATCATCGCCGATTATCGCGGGATCCGCATATCGCGCACCGGACGCCGGTTTGCGATCGAACGCGCAATCGTCTGGAACCTTGTCGATGAGGCAGGCCTGATCCATGGTCAGACAGCAACCTTTGCCGAATGGACGCCCCTGCCCGCCTGACCCGAAACCTGGATTGCCTCATGCCCTGTCACCGTCTTTTTGCACGCGCGCTCATCCGGCTTTCGCCCCAAAGCAGCGATGAAAACCTCCCCGCATTCCTGCAGGGGCTGGTAACGAACGATGTGCAGGGCCCCCTGCCCGTCTGGGTCGGACTGCTAAGCGCGCAGGGCAAGGCCCTGTTCGATTTCATCGTCTGGCCGGCAGGGGATGACCTGCTGATCGACTGTGAAGCGGATGCCGCCGACGATCTGGCCCGGCGCCTGTCGCTATACCGGCTGCGCCGCAAGATCGCGATTTCGCGCGATGATACGCTGGGCGTCTACTGGCAGGCCCCGCCCGGCGATCGCGGCACCCCGGACCCGCGAATTGCCGCTCTGGGCCAGCGCTGGGTCGCGCCCGTTGCGACGGACGAGCAGAGTGCCGATGAGCAATGGCTGGCGCACCGCCTGTCGCTTGGCGTCACCGAAGGACGCGCAGAACTGGGCGATGGTGAAACGCTCTGGCTGGAATGCAATGCCGCGGAACTGAACGGGGTCAGTTTCACCAAGGGCTGCTATGTCGGGCAAGAAAACACGGCGCGCATGAACTGGCGCCAGAAGGTCAACCGCCGCCTTGCCGTGGTGCCGCTCAGCCAGTCCGACCCGCAGCGTCGGCGCATGACCTACCCCGCGCTTGGCCTCGCGGTGGATCACCTGCGGGTTGAAGACATCCCGCAGGCCGCCCGGCCCGCCTGGCTGGCCCACGAAGGCTGACGTTCAGGCGGGCCGCGCCCGTCAACCGATCAGCAGCGCCATCTGGCGCAGCGCGGCTCTCGCTTCGGCGGCATAGACTCCATCGCGGAACGGTGCAGCCATCTGGCAGCTCACGTCGACGTTTCTGCCCTGCCTGGTCAGCGTGCCGACCCCGATCAGCGCCGCGCCGGCATCGCCGGGGAGCGTGATGAGCATGGGCGGCACGCACCGGTCCTGACGAAGCAGTTCCGGATCGAAGGACTCGCCCATTTCGGCAATCAGACCTGCGCGATCCTCGGGCCAGACCGGCCGGAGGAACAAGCTTTCGCTGCGAAAGAACATGATCGTCTCCTCTCTCGCCCCGCGCACTCAATTGGGCGCGGAATGCGACATGTGAATGACCCTTGCGACAGGATGTTGCGCAAAGAAGACGAGGGAGAATCAAAAAAGGGAGTTGGGGCTCCGCAACCGGAATGCCCCTTCTCCCTCAAGACGCCGGATCGCGATGTCCGGCGGGGCCATCCTGGCGGATGGCCTGTTTCAAGCCATCCTTATTCCGCAGCTGCCGCCACGTCGACCGACACATATTTGCGGCCCAGCTTGCCGTCGTGAAAACGGACGCGGCCTTCGGCGAGCGCGAACAGCGTATGATCCTTGCCCAAGCCCACATTCGTGCCGGGATAGACCTTCGTACCGCGCTGGCGCACGATGATGTTGCCGCCGATCACTTCCTGACCGCCGAACTTCTTCACGCCAAGGCGCCGACCGACCGAGTCGCGACCGTTGCGGGACGAACCGCCTGCTTTCTTATGTGCCATATCGTCTTACTCCGTTCGCGATCTGGATTATTCGCCAGCCTTGTCGGCGGTTTTCTTGGCCGGGGCCTTCTTGGCAGGAGCCTTCTTGGTCGCCCCGGTCTTCACCGGTTCAGCCGCCTGCAGCTTCTCGTCAGTATTGGGGGCATCGCCCTTTGCCGGGGCATCAGCCTTGGCCGCAGCCTTCTTCGCCGGCGCCTTGGAATCGCCGACCGAGAGAATGCGCAGCAGCGTCATCTGCTGGCGATGACCGGCCTTGCGACGATAGTTGTGGCGGCGGCGCTTCTTGAACACCACCACTTTTTCGCTCTTGGCCTGAGCGATGATTTCGGCCGAAACGGTCACCTTGGCGGCATCCGCGATTTCTCCGCCGTCACCGGCGAGAAGCACGTCACCCAAAGTGATGGTCTCGCCAGCTTCACCAGCCAGCTTTTCGACCGCGATCTTGTCTCCGGCGGCAACCCGATACTGCTTGCCGCCCGTGCGCACTACTGCGAACATGGTGTCCTTATCCATTCAATCTGCTGTGCCACCCCGCCTTGCATTTTCACGCGGGCGGCGCGCCGGACGCCCAACCTTGCAGCAGGGCCCCGGAAAGATGGGTGCCGTTAGGGAAATGTGTGCTTCGTGTCAACGCAAGAGTCCCATATTGATGGTGTTGCGAGTGGAAACCCCCGCCGCACATGCTATGGGCCGCTCATGACCTTGTTCTTCACATCGACGGCGCGCGACGCCCTGTCATTCGCACTCGCGCTGGTGCTTGGCGCCTGCACCACTACTGGGGATCGTTACCCCTCGCTCGCGAAACGGGACGCAGAACGATATTACGGCACCTTGCAGCCGGTTTCCCCCGATGCGGCGGCCCCGACGATCGTTCAGCCTGATACACAGCTGAGTCAGAAACTGCAAAGTCTGCGCAACGCGGGGGCAGAGGCGCATGGCGAATTCCTCGCCGCCCTGCCCCAGATCCGCACCACGGTGCAAGGAAACACAGGTGCCGAAATGGGCAGCGACGGCTGGTTTGTCGCACAGACGGCCATCTCTGGTCTGGAATCGCAGCGCGGCCGCACCATGACTGCCCTGGCCGAACTTGACCGGCTCTATATCGCCGCTCAACTGGAAGGCGGCGCGCGCGAAGCGATCGGCGCTGTGCAGCAGGAAGTGGAAATGATGGTGCTGGCGGAAAACGCCCAGATCGCGGAACTGTTGGGGCTGCTCGGACAGTAAGCGAAAATCAAAAAAAATGGCGCGGGAAGCATACGCCGCCCCGCGCCAGTTGGGAGAGAACTCTAAAACTCCCGATCCCCGGATATCGCACCGGCACCCGGAGACGGCAGAGGCGGCGATCAACTGCGGAAGAGAAGATTGGCCCCGTTCCCGCTTCGAAGCGCTGCCCCGTCGATGTCTGAGGATTTAGCTTGGCGAATCGCAATCCGCTTTGACGGTAATCAAATTTACGATTTTTCCGCCCAGCGCAGCCGATCAGCATGATCTTCGGGCCGTGGCTCGATCCAGTGCCATTGTTCGCCGCGCAACTCGCGCTTCCAGAACCAGGCATCGCTTTTGAGGTGGTCCATGCAGAAGTCGATGGCAAGCAGCGCGCCGCGGCGATGCCTTGCCCCTGCTGATACGGCAACAATCGGTTCTCCGGGCTTCATAGCCCCGACCCTGTGTACCATCAGCAATCCGCGCAAATCGAACCGTTCGAACGCCTCATCCGCGAGTGCCTCCATGCCTTTCTGCGTGAGCGGCGCGTAATGCGACAATTCAAGCTGACACACCGCGCCGCCGCCGCGCACCTTGCCGACAAAACTTGCAAGCGCGCCCACATCATCCAGTGCCCTGGCGAAGCGTTCAATCTCTTCACCCGGATCGAACGGCCCTTCGACGACGCGAATCAGGCGCATCCCGTCAGCCTCCGCTGACCGGGGGAAGGAATGCCAGCTCATCCCCATCGGCGAGGGTGAGCGTGCGCTTGTCAGCAACCAAGGTGCCATTGACCGCCACGCGCACCCGTTCGCAGGCGACTTCTGCAGCCAGTTCGGGCTCCAGCGTCGTCAGCAGCGCACCCCAGCCTGTTGCCGCATCCAGTTCGCGCTCGCCGCCGCCGGCAAGGTCCGCCAGCTTGCCCAGAAAAACCAGCCGCACCGGCATCGCTCAACCGCCCGTAACGGACATATGGCGCGCCTGCGCAGGCGCGGCACCGCGCGTGTCAACCCGGAAATGGTGCCGCTCCGGCTTGATCCGCATGGCCATGTCCAGCGCCTCGTCAAGCGCCCGTTCTGGCGCGGCGGAACGCAGCGCGGCGCGCAGATCGACCTGTTCGGCCCCGCCAAGGCAGGCATAGAGCTGCCCCGTTGCGGTCACCCGCACCCGGTTGCAGCCATCGCAGAAATTGCCGGTAAGCGGGGTGATGAAGCCCAGCCTTCCGCCGGTCTCCGCGATATCGACATAACGCGCCGGCCCGCCGCTGCGATGCGCGATATCAGCGAGGGTCCAGCGCGTCTCCAGCTGTTCGCGGACCTCGGTCAACGGCAGGTAATGATCGATCCGGTCTTCATCCGTCTGGCCGAGCGGCATGACCTCGATCAGGGTCATCTCCATGCCCTGTTCATGCGCCCGCGCGACCAGATCCGGTATCTCCGCCTCATTGCGGCCTCTCAGGGCGACCGTGTTCAGCTTGACCCTGAGGCCCGCTTCCCGCGCCGCCGCAATGCCCACCAGCACATCGGCCAGACGATTGCGCCGGGCGAGCTGCTCGAACAGTTCGGGATCGCGCGTGTCGAGCGAAACATTCACCCGCCGCACCCCTGCATCAAACAGCGCGACCGCATGAGCAGCCAGCAAAGTGCCATTGGTGGTCAGCGTCAGTTCGTCGAGGCCATTACCCAGCTCCCGGCCGAGCGCACGCACCAGATCGATCATGTCGCGCCTGACCAGCGGTTCCCCGCCGGTCAGGCGGATCTTGCGCACCCCGCGCGCGATAAATCCCAGCGCAAGCCGGTGCAGTTCCTCCAGGCTGAGCACATCGGCCTTGGGCAGGAACTGCATTCGTTCCGGCATGCAATAGGTGCAGCGCAGATCGCACCGGTCTGTCACCGAGAGGCGCAAATAGGTGATCTGCCGCTGGAAACTGTCAACCAAGGGTGCGGGCGAAGGGGCGGATGAATGCATGGGCCTGATCATGACGCAGATTCGCCGGATTGGCCATCCGCCACGAATAGCTGACCGGTTATGCCGGGCGCAGTCTCCAGCCAGGCGATGATTGCTGTCGTGGTGGCAGCAAGGCCAGCGACCACTCCATTGACACGCACCGGGGCGTGCGCCCGTGCCAACGCGGCAATCGCCTCGCGGATCCAGCCACGGTGTCCCTGGTGAAGTGACGGGAAGACAACGGCCAGCGAAGCGGGCGCGGCGGCGAGCGCCCCTTCGATTGTAGCGAGTTCGCCTGCATAGAACCGGGCTGCTGCGGCCAGCGGTGCGGCGGGCAAGGCCTCGATTCGGATCACCGCATGCACGGCGTCAGCGCCGCTCCCGATGCAGGGTGATCCCGATCTTTTCATTGCCTTCGGCAATGGCCAGCTTGACGATCTTCACCGTTACCGCTTCGACGCGGTCGTCCTGCGTGAACAGCGTTTCGCAAATATGATCGGCCACCGCCTCGATCAGCTTGAAATGCACGCCAGGCGGCAAGGCCTGGCCAGCTGCGAACTTCAGGTCCATGTAATTCTTGCTCGCCGCCAGGGGCGTATCCGGCGCATAATGCGGCGCAACCTTCAGCCGCGCCTGAACGGTGATGCGCAGGGGTTGCGGCTTTCCGGTTTCTTCGGAATAGATGCCGGTCAGAACGTCCTGTTCGTAATCGGCGACTTCAAGGATCAGCGAATCGGCCATGCGCCGCCTTAGCCCGGATTGGACCAGCGCGCGAAGATCGCGGTGGGCAGCGCGCGGGCGCGCTCACCATCCTCATGCACGCACAGATCGCCATGCTCGATCGACCCCGGCAGTCCCGCCAGCACTTCGTCAAGCAGACCGGCCAGCGCCAGCGAACTCATCCGAACCGCATAGACGGTGAGGAACAGGAAGCGGCTCTGTTCGTCCAGCAGCCTGCGGCAGTCCGCAATCAGGCCCGGCAAACCGTCTTCCAGCCGCCAGATCTCGCCATTGGGGCCGCGCCCGAATTTGGGCGGATCGAGAATGATCCCGTCATAGCGCCTTTCGCGCCGCACCTCGCGCGCGGCAAATTTCGCCGCATCATCGATCAGCCAGCGGATCGGGCGATCTTCCATTCCGGACAGGGCGGCATTGTCGCGCGCCTGCGCTACCGATTTCTTGGAGGCATCGACATGAGTAACCGGGCCAAACGCGCTCAGTGCCAGCGTGCCGACCCCGGTGTAGCCAAACAGGTTGAGCGTCGATGGCTGTTCGCTTCCGGCCAGGCGTTCGCCCATCCATCGCCACACAGGGGCCATGTCGGGGAAGAAGCCGAGGTGGCGGAACGGTGTGCATTGTGCGGTGAACCGAACTTCGTTCCAGGCCAGCGGCCAGCCATCGCGCGGAACCTGACGGTTGAACTGCCAGCGCCCGCCGCCATCTTCATCCGATCCGGGCACGAATTCGCCATCGGCATCCCACTTTGCAAGGCGCGGGGTCCACATCGCCTGCGGTTCGGGACGGATGAAGCGATAAGGGCCGTAACGTTCCAGCTTGCGCCCGTCGCCACTGTCCAGCAGCCCGTAATCAGCCCACCCTTCCCCGGCGAGCAGAACTGGCTGCAGGGAAAGCTGAGCCATGGCCTGTCAGCCTTTCGGCGTGGCGTGCTCGGCCACATAGGCCGCGACCGCCGCGTAATCGCCGGGCAGTTCGCAAAAGCGTTCTTCGCGTTCGAACAAATCACCCAGACGCGCGGGAAGCGCTGGCCGCAAGCCGCAGGCCCGCTCCACCGCATCGCGAAACTTGGCCGGATGCGCGGTCGCCAGGGTGACGACCGGAACGGCGGGATCGATCCCCGCCGTACGCGCGGCATGAAGCCCGATCGCGGTGTGAGGATCAATCACCTCGCCGCATTCGTCATAGGCCCAGCGAATCGCGCCGCTCATCTCGTCGGCATCTGCCCGTGCGCTGGTGAACAGCGCCGCCGCGCCTTCGCGCTGGGCATTGGTCAGGCGCATCGCCTTGCTCGCCTCGAAGCTACGCATCTGTTCGGCCAGCGCCGCGCCGTCGCGCCCGCCGACATCGAACAGCAGACGTTCGAAATTGGAGCTGACCTGAATATCCATGCTCGGCGCTGCGGTGGGGGTGACGGTACCTTGCGAATAATCGCCATCACTCAGCGCGCGGTGAAGAATGTCGTTGATGTTAGTCGCCACAATCAGCCGTTCGACCGGCAGGCCCATCTGCGCCGCGACATAGCCGGCGAAGACATCACCGAAATTGCCTGTCGGCACGCTGAAGGCGACCTTGCGCTGCGGTGCGCCCATCTGCACGCCAACCGCGAAATAATATACGACCTGCGCCATCAGCCGCGCCCAGTTGATCGAATTGACCGCGCCGATGGCAAAGCGACTGGTCATCTGCGGATCATTGAACACCCGCTTCACCATCGCCTGCGCATCGTCAAACGTGCCTTCGATGGCGATGTTGTGGACATTGGGCGCCAGCATCGTCGTCATCTGGCGGCGCTGCACATCGCTGACCCGGCCATGGGGATGCAGCATGAAGATGTCGATCCGGTCACGCCCGGCGACCGCATCAATCGCTGCTGATCCGGTGTCCCCGGATGTCGCCCCGACAATGGTCAGATGCTGATCACGACGTGACAGGAATTCCTCGAACAGCAGGCCAAGCAATTGCAGCGCCACATCCTTGAAAGCCAGCGTGGGGCCATGGAAAAGTTCCAGCAGCCAGTGCTGCTGATCGAGCTGGACCAGCGGCGTCACCGCACGATGCGCGAAGCGGCCATAAGCAGCCTCGCACAGATCCAGCAGACGCTGCTCGCTCAGGCAGTCGCCCACGAAGGGCTGCATCACCTTCTGGGCAAGCTGCGCATAGGGCAAGCCGGCCATGGCCGCGATCTCTTCAGTGGAAAAGCGCGGCCAGTGGCGCGGTACGTAAAGCCCGCCGTCGCTGGCCAGTCCAGCGAGCGTGACACCTTCAAAATCAAGCGCGGGCGCGTTGCCGCGTGTGCTGACATATTCCATGGAACGCGCGGTTAGCGGGGCGCGCCCGATCCGGCAAGGCGCTTCCGCAGCGCCAGAACATAGATCACCAGCGCAGTCGCGGCGAAAAAGAACCACTGATAGCCATAGGCCCGGTGGTTATTGGGCAACTCATGCGGGTCAGGCCGGACAAGCGCGCGCAGTCCCGCCTGCGGTGGGTCCGCGACCAGGCGGATGCCCTGCGCAGCCGGGGCGATCATGCCGGTCACTTCGCCACCTTCCCACGGTGCGGTTGCGGGATCGCGGGACCAGCCCAGCGCAATCTCGGCTTCCTGCGATCCGGTTCCGCACAATGCAGTCTGCGCCCAGCCAGCCTGTCCGTCAGCGCCGCGCCCGGCGATCGCGTCACGGCTGATGACCCGTGCGCAATTGACGCGGCTGCGGCGATAAAGCGCGCCCTCGGTGTCCTGCCCGGCAGACGGGAAAGCTACTTCCCGATCCTGTTGAAGGGCGGAATCGTAGTGCGCGATCAGGCGGTCTTTCCATTCCGCCCGCCAGAACATCTGCCAGACGCCCAGCGCCACCATTACGCTGACGGCGGCGAGCACGAAGGCGGTGGGCAGAACGGGCACACGCCGGTTCATAAATCGCCGCTGCCCGCCTCGCGCGCATCGCGGGTGTATTCGGCATGCAACAGCGCAGCCTTGGCCGCGCGCAGCCCGCCGATAACCAGCAGCGTTGCCAGCGGCACCCACAACACGATATGCAGCCAGAACGGCGGCTCCACCGCCAGTTGCAGCCAGATCGCCAGCACCGCGATCAGCCCGCCCACGATCAGCGTAAGGAAGGCGGCGGGGCCATCCCCCACATTGAAGGCGGAATAATCCAGCGCGCAGGCCCGGCAACACGGCGCAAACCGGGCAATCCCGTCAAACAGCGTGCGCGCGCCGCAACGCGGGCACAAACCGAAAAGGGCAGCCTCGACCAGCGAGGGCTGCCCTTTGGTGTCCGGATTGCCGGAAGGCATCAGTGAATCGGAGCGCCCCAGCCGCCCCAGATGTAGACGACCACGAACAGGAACAGCCACACCACATCCACGAAGTGCCAGTACCACGCCGCCGCTTCGAAGCCGAAATGCTGGCGCGGGGTGAAGTGGCCCTTGTAAGTGCGGATGAGGCAGACGATCAGGAAGATCGTGCCGATCAGCACATGCGCGCCGTGGAAGCCGGTGGCCATGTAGAAGGCTGAACTATAGGTGTTGCCACCGAAGCCAAAAGGCGCATGCGCATATTCATAGGCCTGGATGCAGCTGAACAGTGCGCCCAGTGCGATGGTCAGCCACAGGCCCTTCTTCAAGCCTTCGCGATCGCCGTGAATCAGACTGTGATGCGCCCAGGTCACCGTGGTGCCCGAACAGAGCAGGATCAGCGTGTTCAGCAGCGGCAGGTCGAACGGGTCCATCACCGCCTCAATCCCCTTGGGCGGGAATTGCCCGCCGACCACCTCTGCCAGTTGCGAGGGGAACAGCGAGAAATCGAACCAGCTCCAGAACCAGCCGACGAAGAACATCACTTCCGAAGCGATGAACAGGATCATGCCGTAACGCAGGTGAAGCTGCACCACCGGCGTGTGATCGCCGGCATGCGCTTCGCGTACGATATTCGAAAACCAGCTGAAGAAGGTCAGAACCAGACCCAGCGCGCCCAGCAGGAACATGTATTTGCCCATCGGCCCGAACGAACCGAACGCATCGGGATGCATGGCAACGACGCCGCCGCTGGTCATGGTCACCGCCGACATGGCGCCGATCAGGGGCCAGGGATCAGTCGGCAGAATGTGATAATCGTGGTTCTTTGTGCCAGCCATGAATCTTGCTCTCTCAATCTACGGCGCAATCCGGTTTCCAGCGCCCCATATCGCCCTCAAACGCTGCGGTCCAGAGCCTAGCTGCCTTCTTCCACCTTGCGATGAAAAGTATAGCTGAGCGTGATCTGCTCCACGGCCTTCGCATCGTCATCCTTCAGCAGTTCGGGATCGACGTAATACAGCACCGGCATACGCACTTCCTCGCCCGGTTGCAGGGTCTGCTCGCTGAAACAGAAACACTGAATCTTGTTGAAATATTTGCCCGTATATTCGGGCTCGACATTGAAACTGGCCACGCCTGTCACCGGGTGGTCCGATGTGTTCTTCGCCAGGAAAACGGCCATGTCACGCGCGCCAATGGTCACCCGGTCCGTCGTCTGCTCAGGGCGGAAATTCCAGGGCAGATCGGGATCGACATTGCCATCGAAACGGATTGAAATCTGCTTGCCGGTCGGAATAACAGTGGCCGCCTGCGCTTCGTCCACGCGCTGCGTGGTGCCGTTGAAGCCGGTCACCTGACAGAATATGCGATAGAGCGGCACCGAGGCATAGCCCAGCGCCAGCATGCCCACCGCCAGCATGCCGACCGAAACTGCCGTTCGCGCGTTCCGGTTCATCCGCCTTCCTTGATCCGCACCAGAGTGATCGCGAAAAACAGGATCGCGAATCCCGCCAGAATCAAGGCCAGGACGATATTGCGCGTGCGCTGGCGCCGCAGATATTCCTCATCGGGTTCGAATTGCTTGTTCATCGGACAAACTCCTGCCCCCAAATCACGCGATCCGCAACCAGTGCCGCAAAGAGCGCAAAAAGGTATAGCACACTGTAGCCAAATAGCCGCTTTTCCGGACGCATGGGATCATCCTCGCCAGTGCGGGTGCGAAATGCGACCGGCAGCGCAAACCCCAGGAACAGGCCGGAAAGCGCCAGCGCAGCCATGCCGTAAATGATACCGGTTCCGCCGACCAGCCATGGCGCAGCAGCAATCGGCAGCAGTGCAAGCGAATAGAGCAGAATCTGGCGCCGGGTCGTTTTCTCTCCGGCGACGACCGGCAACATGGGGATGCCGACCTTGGCGTAATCGCTCTGCACAAACAGGGCGAGCGCCCAGAAATGCGGCGGGGTCCAGATGAATATGATCGCGAACAGCAGCACCGGCATCAGGGTGATGTCACCGGTCACCGCGATCCATCCGATCATCGGCGGGAATGCACCGGCGCCCCCGCCGATCACGATATTTTGCGGCGTGCGCGGCTTGAGCCAGATCGTATAGACCACCGCATAATAGACAATCGATATGGCAAGAATCAGCCCGGCCAGCCAGCCGATTGCCAGCCCCATCACCAGCACGGACGCCGCTGACAGACCGACGCCGAAATCGCGCGCAGTTTCCCGGTCCATGCGCCCGGCCGGCAAGGGCCGGTCAGCGGTGCGTCGCATGCCCGCATCGAGATCGGATTCCCACCACTGGTTCAACGCCGCCGCGCCGCCTGCGCCAATCGCGATGCACAGGATCGCCGTGAAGCCGAGCACGGGGTGAATATGTCCGGGCGCGGCCAGCATCCCGCACAGGCCGGTAAAGATCACCAGGCTCATCACCCGCGGTTTGGTCAGTGCGAGGAAATCGCGCCAGTCCGCAGGCAGGGCAATGGCAGAAACAGTGCTGTTCATCGTGTCAGTCGGCCTTGTCGCTGCAAGCCAAAACGGGGGCCGGCACCGGCCAGCCCCCGCCTGATTTCTCGCCGCCGGTCCGCATCCCGGACCGGCCGAACTCAATGATGGCCCTTGTCCTCAATCACCGGCAGGGTTTCATACTGGTGGAACGGCGGCGGGCTGGACAGCGTCCATTCCAGCGTCGTCGCACCTTCGCCCCAGTAATTGCCTTCGGCCTTGCGGCCCATTGTGAACGCATAGATCACGTTCAGGAAGAACAGGCCCACCGAGACAGCCATGATCTGGTAACCGAAGGTCGCCACTTCGTTCCAGTGCGCATAAGCGGCGGTATAGTCAGGATAGCGGCGCGGCATGCCCTGAAGCCCGAGGAAATGCATCGGGAAGAAGATCAGGTTCACCCCGACGAAGAACACCCAGAACTGCAGGTGGCTTAGGAATTCGGAGTGCATACGGCCCGACATCTTCGGGAACCAGTAATAGAAGCCCGCGAACAACGCCGTAACAGCACCGAGCGAAAGCACGTAGTGGAAGTGCGCGACCACATAATAGGTGTCGTGCAGATTGTCGTCCACGCCGCCATTGGCCAGCACCACGCCGGTCACGCCACCAACGGTGAACAGGAAGATGAATCCGATCGCCCAAACCATCGGCGATTTGAACTCAAGGCTGCCGCCCCACATGGTGGCAATCCAGCTGAAGATCTTCACGCCGGTCGGCACGGCGATCACCATCGTCGCCGCAGTGAAATACATCTTCGTGTCGACGCTGAGGCCGGTCGTGTACATGTGGTGAGCCCACACGATGAACCCGACTACACCGATCGCCACCATGGCGTAAGCCATGCCGAGATAGCCGAACACCGGCTTTTTCGAGAAGGTGGCGATGATCTGGCTGATGATGCCGAAGGCCGGCAGGATCATGATGTACACTTCAGGGTGTCCGAAGAACCAGAACAGGTGCTGGTAAAGGACCGGGTCACCGCCGCCAGCCGGATCGAAGAAGGTCGTGCCGAAATTGCGGTCAGTCAGCAACATGGTAATCGCGGCTGCCAGCACCGGCAGCGCGAGCAGCAGAAGGAAGGCGGTGACCAGCACGGACCAGACGAACAGCGGCATTTTGTGCAAGGTCATGCCCGGTGCGCGCATGTTGAAAATGGTCGTGATGAAATTGATCGCACCAAGGATCGAGCCGGCACCGGCCAGGTGCAGCGAAAAGATCGCGAAATCCATCGCCGGCCCTTGCGAACCATAGGTCGAAAGCGGCGCATAGACCGTCCAGCCCACGCCCGCACCCTGCCCTGTGCCACCAGGCACAAGCGAGGATGCCATGAGGCTGATGAAGCCCGCAACAGTCAGCCAGAAGCTGATGTTGTTCATGCGCGGGAACGCCATGTCCGGTGCACCGATCATCAGCGGCACGAACCAGTTACCGAAACCGCCGATCACGGCCGGCATGACGAGGAAGAACACCATGATCAGGCCATGGGCAGTGATCAGCACGTTCCACAAGTGCAACGCTTCGTCGAAAGTGGCTTCCTTGCCGCCCAGGAAATTGGCCCACCACTGCAGATACTGAATGCCCGGTTCAGCCAGTTCGAGGCGCATTATGCCCGAGATCGCGCCGCCGATAACCCCGGCGAAGATCGCGAAGATAAGGTACATCGTGCCGATGTCCTTGTGATTGGTCGACATGAACCAGCGCGCGAAGAAGGCCGGCTTGTGATCATGATCGTGATCATGATCGTGGGGTTCGGCATGAGCCTGGAAGGTATCGGCGGTAGTAGCCATAGTCAGCGTAACCTTATCTCTTGATCACTTTATCAGGCGGCAGGCCCGGTTGCTTCTGCGCTCGGCGCGGCTTCGACCGGGGCAGCAGCGGGCGCCGGTGCGGCTTGAGCCTCCTGCTTTCCGCCAACGGTGCCGCCCTGGGCAACGAGCCACTGATTGAACTTCTCGCGGGGCAGCGCCTCGATCGCGATCGGCATATAGCCGTGCTTCACACCGCACAGTTCCGAACACTGGCCATAGTAGACGCCCGGCTCTTCGATGAAGAGCACCTTTTCATTCAGTCGGCCCGGTACTGCGTCCAGCTTGAACCAGAGTGAGGGGATGGCGAAGGAGTGAATGACGTCAGACGCCGTAATCTGGAGACGGATGGGTTCACCCACCGGCAGGACCAGGCGATTATCCACCTCAAGCTGCGCCGGGCCATCAGTCGGCAGCGAGCCGACTTCGCGCACACCCGCATTGATGACAGGGGCGCCAGGTTCGTTCAGCATCTTGGAATCGAATTCGACTTCGCCATTGTCAGGATAGGCATAGGACCAGAACCACTGGTTGCCGGTCACTTTCACGGTCAGCGCATCAGCCGGAGCAGGTTTGAACTGCTTGGCCAGAAGATCGATCGAAGGAACGGCAACGCCAACCAGGATAAGCACCGGAACCAGTGTCCACACCACCTCAATCAGCGTGTTGTGGCTGTTCTTCGAGGCGACCGGGTTGGCCCTGCTGTTGTAACGCGCCATCACCCAGATGAGCAGGAACAGCACGAAAAGGCTGATGACCGTGATGATCGGCATGAGCACGCCATTGTGCATCCACTGCGCATATTCTCCGAGCGGGGAATATTGAGTCTGAAAGGTCATGCCCTGATCGACCGGCATGCCCTTGCCCGGCGTCGGCATCATCGGCGTCCATGCCGCAGCAGCAGCAGCGGCGGGCGCGGCGTCAGCGGCAGCAGGCGCAGCATCGGCAGCGGCTTCCTGCGCCATCAAGGCTTGCGGCGCAGCCACCAGGGCGATGGACAGCAGGGTATTTTTCAAGGTCATCGCCCGCTTCAGGGCACGATCGCCAAATTTCATGTTCTCTGACGCTTTCCGCTCTTCATTATCAGGTCCCGAAAGACCACAATTACCCCCTGAGAGGCGCGATTGGGCCGCCCTATACGCGCGCTTGCCCCATGCCTCAAGCGCTTCTAGGGATATTTTTGACAGCTTTGGGCCTGTGCCCACAGTCGAAGCGACGAATTCCAGCGAGGTTAACGAGAAAAAATCATGAACGAAGACGAGGTTCTCTCGGAGTTCCGCGCCAGTTCCGCGCTGCTTGAAGGGCATTTCCTGCTCTCTTCCGGGCGGCACAGCGCGCATTATCTGCAATGTGCCAGGGTATTGATGAATCCGGACCGCGCCGCGCGGCTGGCCATGGCCCTGGCGGCAAACTTGCCGCGCGAACTAAAGCAGCAGATCGAAAAAGTTGTCTCCCCGGCAATGGGCGGGATCATCTTCGGGCACGAGATGGGACGCGCTCTGGGCAAGGATGCGGTCTTCCTGGAACGGCCCAACGGCACGTTCGAATTGCGACGCGGTTTCAGCGTCGAGCCCGGCGAAAAAGTGCTGATGGTCGAGGATGTGGTGACCACTGGTCTGTCCTCGCGCGAGGCGATCGCCGCGATCGAGGCGGCGGGCGGCGAAGTGATCGCCATGGCCTCGCTCGTCGATCGTTCGGGTGGATCAGTCGAATTTCCGGTTCCGTTCTATCCGCTCGTGACGATCAGCTTCCCAACCTATGCTGATGACGAAGTCCCAGCCGAACTCGCCGCAGTACCGGTAACCAAGCCCGGTAGCCGGGCCAGACCGTGAGGGCGTGACGCTTGACTGACCTTTTGCGACCGCACCGTCTGCGTCTCGGCGTGAACATCGATCACGTCGCCACGATTCGCAATGCCCGCGGCGGGGAGCATCCCGATCCGGTCCGCGCGGCGCAGATCGTCGAGGCCTCGGGCGGGGACGGTATCACCGCCCACTTGCGCGAGGACCGGCGCCATATCCGCGATGACGATCTGGCGCGGATTCAGGCGGCAACTGACCTGCCGCTCAATCTGGAAATGGCCGCGACCGAAGAAATGCTGGCCATTGCGCTGCGCCATCGCCCGCATGCCGCCTGCATCGTCCCTGAAAAACGCGAAGAACGCACCACCGAAGGCGGGCTGGACGCTGCCGGGCTGCACAATCAGCTGGCCCCGATCGTGGCGAGGCTGGGCGATGCCGGAATCCGCGTCAGCCTGTTCATCGCCCCCGACCCCCGTCAGGTGGAAGCGGCCATGCAACTGGGCGCGCCCGTGGTGGAATTTCACACCGGCGAATATGCGCATGCCGATGGCGCACAGCGCGCCGCCGAACTGAAACGCATCTCAGATATGGCCGCACTGGCCGCCAGAAACGGGATCGAACCGCACGCCGGGCACGGGCTGACATATGAAAATGTCCAGCCGATCGCGGCGATCCCGCAACTGGCCGAACTCAACATCGGCCATTATCTGGTCGGCGAAGCGGTTTTCGTGGGGCTGGAAGAGTCGGTCAGGCGGATGCGCTCATTGATGGATCACGCACGATGATTATCGGCATGGGATCGGACCTCTGCAACATCGAACGCATCCAGGCATCGCTGGACCGGTTTGGCGAGCGTTTCGAACTGCGCGTTTTTACCGAACTGGAACGGGCAAAGGCGGCGCGGCGCCCCTATACGCGCGCCGGTACCTATGCGAAGCGCTTCGCCGCCAAGGAGGCTTTTTCCAAGGCGGTCGGAACGGGATTCAGGCACGGTGTGTTCATGAAGGATATCGGCGTCGTCAACGCACCGTCGGGCGCGCCCACGCTGGCGCTGACGGGTGGCGCCGCGCAGCGCCTCGCCCTGCTCACGCCAGACGGACACGAAGCCTTCATTCATCTCACGCTCACGGACGATCACCCATGGGCGCAGGCCTTCGTGGTGATCGAGGCGCGAATTGCATGACCGAATTGCAGGAACAGCGCGAAGCCCCGGTGCGGGACAGGGAACCCGTCAACCTCATCAGCGAATTGCGCGGGCTGGCCCTGATGCTGCTGGCGGTGCTTGCCTTCCACAGCCTGATCGCCAAGCCATTCTATATCCCGTCGCAATCGATGATGCCCTCGCTGCAGGTCGGTGACCGGCTGGTGGTCAGCAAATATCCCTATGGCTGGTCGTGGGTTTCGGCCTCGTTCCATGTGCTGCCGCGCTTCAGCCAGCGCCTGTTCGGGGCAACGCCCGAATATGGCGACATCGTGATCGCCGTGCCGCCTGACCGGGACGAGGATTATATCAAGCGCGTGGTGGCCCTGCCGGGCGATCGCATCGCGGTGGTGAACGGGCAGATCATCCTCAATGGCAAGCCCGTGCCCCAGGCCGTAGAACCGGCGATCGAACTGCCGGTCGACCCCAATTCGCCCTGTTCGGACCAGGACTATCCCGGCCTCGGGAAGCGCAAGCCATCAGGCAAGGCGGTGTGCGAACTGCCCGTGCTGCGTGAAACGCTGCCCAATGGTGCGACCTATCTGGTGATCGATCACATGCGCCAGCGGCTCGACAATATGGCCGAGATCGAAGTTCCGGCAGATCATGTCTTTCTGATGGGCGACAATCGCGATCATTCTGCAGACAGCCGGGCGGAAACATTCGAACGTGGCCTGGGCGGCCCGGTTCCGCTGGAAAATGTGGGCGGACGCGCGGAATTCATCACTTTTTCTTTGGATGGAGAAGAAACGCTGAACCCCTTGACCTGGTTCAGATCGCTGCGTCAGGGCCGCGCATGGACGAGCCTGCGCCCCCCCCTCGCCGCGCCAGGCGGCACGGACGGATAAGGATCGCGCATGGCCCGAAAATTCCTCTACCTCGTCGCCATCGCCATCATTCTGGTGATCGCAGGCCTGTTCGTATTGCGCATCTGGTCGAATGAACTGACCCGGTTTGCCTTCGTTCCGCGCCGCGGTTTCGAACAGCAGCAACCGCTCGATGACAATGCCTATAATGATCCGGCGATGTGGTTCTCCCGCCCTGGGCTCGGCACCGGCGATCCGGCGCGCTGGCAACCGGCGATGGCGGAACAGGATCGCGCCGGACTGTCCACCCCGGCCGATCCCGCGCCTGCGCCCCCGCCTGCCTTTGCTGTGTTCTACATTCACCCGACCAGCTATCTGGCAACCAGCCACTGGAACGCACCGCTCGACGATGCGGAATCGCAGGACCGGGCGCGCAATCTCATTCACCTCACCGCCAGCCCGTTCAACGCCGCCCGCGAGATCTGGGTGCCGCGCTATCGTCAGGCAGCGTTCGGGGCGTTCCTGACTGACACGCCGGATGGCGACAAGGCGATTGACGCCGCCTATACCGACGTCAAGCAGGCCTTTGCCTTCTTCCTTTCAAGCATTGACCGGGAAACGCCGATCGTCCTTGCCGGGCACAGTCAGGGCGCGCTGCACCTGCTGCGCCTGCTGCGCGAACATGTGAAAGGAACGCCCGAGGCGGGGCGCATCGCGGCGGCGTATGCTGTCGGCTGGCCGGTTTCACTGTCGCACGATCTGCCCGAACTTGGCCTGCAACCCTGCGCACAAGCGGATCAGAGCGGCTGCATCGCCAGCTGGATGAGCTTTGCCGAACCTGCCGACCCTGGCCTGGCGCTGGCCAAATTCAGCGAAACGTCGGGCTTCGATGGCAAGCCGCGCGGCGAGGACGCAATCCTGTGCTTCAATCCGTTGACCGGAACCGCCGGCGGCACTGCTGATGCCGGGCTGAATCGCGGCACGCTGGTGCCCGATCTGCAGATGAAGAGCGGGACATTGCGCCCCGCGATGGTGCCGGCAAGATGCGATTCGCGCGGCCTGCTGCTGATCGGTCAGCCACCCGAGATGGGCAATCTCGTCTTCCCCGGGAACAATTACCACGTCTACGACATCCCCCTGTTCTGGGAGAATCTGCGCCTGGATGCGATCCGCCGGGTAAACGCATGGGCGGGCGGACATTGATCACCACAATCGCGGCGGAATTTCGCGATGCGCTGCCGCAGGGCGGCGTGCTGCTTGGTCTCGATCACGGCACGAAAACGATCGGAACCGCCTTTTGCGACAGCGGCTGGCATTTTGCCTCGCCCGGCAAGACCCTGCCGCGCGGGAAATTCGCCCGCGACAAGGCGGCGCTCGAACTGCTGATTGCAGAACGCGGCGTGGCGGGCATCGTCATTGGCCTGCCGCTCAACATGGATGGCAGCGAAGGCCCGCGCGCGCAGGCAGCCCGCGCCTTTGCGCGCAACCTGTCGGTGCTGGGCCTGCCGATCCTGCTGTGGGACGAACGCTGGTCCACCGCCAGCGCGGAACGGGGGTTGATCGAACAGGACATGAGCCGCGCCAAGCGGGCGGAACGGATCGATTCGGCTGCAGCGGCCGTGATCCTGCAGGGCGCGATTGACGCGCTGGCCGGATCGGCGGCCTGACTGCCCGAACTCAGGCGGTCTGCAAGGCGGCGCGGCGCGCCCGCGCCTCCATCGCCACCATCCGGTTGCCAGACGCTTCGGCCCGGCGCCACAGGGCATCGCGCGCTGCCAGATCGCAAAGCGCGGCCGCCTGCGCATCCCATGCAACCAAACGCATCCGGTCGCTGGGGTGATGGCCGCCGAAGCGCTCGGCCAGGTCCAGCGCCTCCTCTCCGCCCAGCGCGACCGCGATCCGCAGGAAGATTTCACTGGCCCCGTGATTGAGAATCGCGCTGACCTCGTCCTTCTCCGTGTCGAACCGATATTGATCGAACCAGGCCTGGCTGGGGCGCATGTGCATGATATTAAGCGAGACTGACAGCGCATCTGGGGGGAGCTGGCTGTGCACATCGCGATGCGCGCGGTAATGCATCAGCTTGCCGGGTTCGAGGCGGCTGCGCTCCACAAACCGCAGTTCGGCCCTCTCGCCGGTCCAGCCATGCAGTCGCTCGTAATCGAACTCGTAATAGTCGCTCCAGTAGCCGGGTCCGAAATAGCCGACGGTCAGAAAATCGAAATTGTGATCGTGCGGTACGCCATACACAAAGGTTCCACCGCCGCTGGCACGAAACATGTACTCATCTTGCGAAGGCCAGATATTGGCGCGCAGGAAGAAATCACCCGACGGGCGCGAGAGCATGATGACCTGCGGGCCATAGGCGCTCTGTTCCGGGTCTTCGCGATGGCGCTCCGCCAGCCGCTTCAGCATGATGTCGCCCAGAAAGGTGCGATTGTTGCCCAGTCGCCGCAGCCAGCTGGCTGCATGGGCGAGGCTGGCTTCATCCTCAGGCTCGAACCCGGATTCGCCCAGCGCGGCAATGCATTCGGCAAGTTCGCAGCAGCCGCTGTCCGCACTTTCGATTATGCGGGGCATGGCATGTCCTCCGCTTCCAGCATCCCGGCAAGCACGGGATAGGCTTCAAGCAATTGCGCGCGCAACGCCCCGGCTGGCGCAGCCAGCACATCGCCCGGATCTGCTGCAATCGCGCATAATGCGCGGAACCCCGCCCCACTATCCAGTGCAAGGCATTCGCGCAGTGCCTGCCAGCGCAAGCTCTCGCCGCCCTCGCCGCTCATCCTTGCCATCAATGGCACGGCATCGGCGCGCTTCATTCGCCCCAGCAGTGCCAGCATCAGTTCCTGAGCGCTTTCGCCGATTGTCCCGGCGGATTGATGCACCAGCCGCCCGTCGCTCAACGCATATTCGCGCGATGGCCCTGGCTCCTGCGCGGTGCGCATCAGGCGCAAGGTCACCATCGCGCCATCTACCCGCTCGACCAGCAAGGCCTGTCGCGCGGTGTCAATGTCCAGTATCTGGCCCGGCTGGAAATGCAGCAACCGCGACGAAAGCGGGCCATCGGAATGCGCACGTTCGACCAGCCGCCCTTCGCCGCGACCGGCAATCACCAGTTCCCGCCGTTCCCCTTCGGCAAATCCGGCAGACTGGGGAGCAGGACGTTCAGCCAGCCGCGCACCGTCGAACAGCACGAGCGAGAGAGTGGCGCGCCCGCTCGCCGCCAGCATCAGCGTCATAACCGAGCCATTGGCGGAATAGCGCGAAGGCACCTGGGCCAGCGGTTCGCGCGCCAGCACCGCAAGAAAATGTTCGACGAAGGCGCGCGCCAGCTTCTGTCCTGCGCCGTCTGGCGCAAACAGGGTGACGAGCGCCGGACATTGCGCAAGCCCTGCGCCTTCGCCGAACACCCTGATCCCGGCAGCGACATCACGCCAGCACGATTGCTGGCGCCATGCGGCGGCTGCCTCGACCATTGCGTGCTGAGCCTGGCGTTGCGCTTCGTCATTGGTCCGCATCGCCCACAGCGCTGGGTCAATCCGCATCGCCAGTCTCCTCAGCTCATGCGCCTGTTCAGATCAGGCCCGAAACCGGGAAGGTTTCGTAAAGATAGGTCATCATGATGACGATGTGGTCGTCCGTGCCCGGCAAGCCGGCGTTGCCGCTGCCGAACAGGCCGGTCAGCGTGTCGAGGTCAGGCAGTTGGGACAGATCGATTTGAGGCAGTTTCATGGAAAGGTCTCCCCTGGTTGGCGAGGCAATTTCGCCTCAGGGGGATGCTGCCGGGGGAGCGCGCGCAGATTAAATTAAAAGATTGTAATCGCCGCAATTCTGCGGGTTTCAGGCTGATTTCAGCACGATCGAAAGCATGTCTTGCGCCGCCGTAGCCTGCGCCAGCGGCCGACGCGCGGCATCGGCGCGGGCACGATCGAGAATCGCCGGCGCGATGGAATCATCGTGATAAATCACATCTGCCATGCCCAGCAGCCGGGCCTGCCGCAGCGTAAGATCGTCCGGATCGGCGCTGGCGATGGCCAGTTCAAACAGGCCCGATGCCCCCTGCCCATCCGGCTGATCCAGCCATTGCGTGACCGCGTCATCACCATGTCCGCGCAGCGGGTCGAGCCTGCCGCCCTCGCCCAGCGCCCTATCAAGTGCATTGCGCCGCGCTCCGGCATCAGGCCAGCGCGCCCGCATGGCGTCACGCGCACCCTCCAGCGCCGCAGCAAGGCGTCCCAGACCCTGGGGCAGGAGTGCTTCCAGCCGCAGCCGAAGATGCTTGGCAAGCCCTGCCGACGCGCCGCTAGTCCCGATTGCCAGCAAAACCGGATCACGCTCCAGCAGGCTGGGTACCGTAAAATCGCACAGTTCCGGCCGGTCGACCGCATTCACCAGCAGGCCCAGGCCGCGCAAGCGCATCGCTGCCGCGCGCGCCTCGCGCTCATCCTCCAGCGCAATGAAGGCCAGCCGGGCATGATGTGCCTCCGGCTCCCCGACCGGGATGCCGCCGGCCCGCTCCACCAGGCGGCGCTTTGCCGTCGCTGTGTCACCATCGCCCAGAACTACTACCCGCTGCCCCGTGATGCGGTGGAAGAGCGGCAGGCTGCGCATCAGGCCAGCCAGTCCGGCACATGCTCCGCCGCCAGAATGGCCGCCGGGTCGATCCGGTCAGCGACAATGGCATAGCGGCTGCCGTCCACCATCACCTCAGGCACCAGCGGACGGCTGTTGTATGTGTTGGCCATGGTCGCGCCATAGGCACCGGCAGTACGAAAAACCGCAAGATCGCCCGCAGCGACTGCATCGATATCGCGTTCCTTCGCGAAAGTGTCGGAGCTTTCGCAGATCGGGCCGACGACGCTGGCCACCATACGCCTGCCACTGGGCCGCACCGCAACGAAATCATGCCAGGCATCGTAGAGCGCGGGCCGGGCGAGGTCGTTCATGGCCGCGTCCACCACCACGAAGGGGCAATTCACTCCGGCCTTCACCCGAATCACGCGGGTAACCAGTACCCCCGTATTGCCGGCGATCACCCGCCCCGGCTCAAACATCAGCGTAACGTCCCAGTCCCGGGTCGCTTCGGCGACCATCGCGGCATATTCGGCAGGGCTGGGGAATGTCTCGTCCGCCCGGTAAGGGACGCCCAGCCCGCCGCCAAGATCCATATGCGTGACGCAAAGCCCCTGGCCCCGCAACAGGCGCATCAATTCGCCCATGCGGGCAAAGGCATCGCGCAAAGGTTCTAGCCGGGCAAGCTGGCTGCCGATATGCACCGCCAGACCGCGCATCTCGATCCCCGGCAGCGCGGACAGCCGCGCATAGATCTCGGCCGCCCGCTCATAGGATACGCCGAACTTGTTTTCCGCCTTGCCGGTGGAAATCTTGGCATGCGTCCCCGCCTCGACATCGGGATTCACGCGCAGAGCCGCAACGGCGCGAATACCGCGCGCGGCCGCAAGCGCGGCGAGCTCTGCGCCCTCCTCCTCGCTTTCGAGGTTGAACTGCCCGATCCCTGCTTCCAGCCCTGCAGCCAGTTCCGCAGCGCTCTTGCCGACACCTGAAAAGACGATGTCCTGCGCGCGCATGCCAGCAGCCAGCGCCCGACGCATTTCTCCTTCGGACACCACATCGGCACCATAACCTTCGCGCTGCAGCACTTTCAGCACGGCCAGATTCGGGTTCGACTTGACCGCAAAGGCCAGGTGCACGCGCGGCAGGATCGACAGCGCATCGCGGAACACCCGGGCATGGCGAGTCAGCGTGGCGTGCGAATAGATATAGACCGGCGTGCCGACTTCGTCCGCGATCCGGTCGATCGGTACATCCTCCGCATGCAGGATGCCGTGCTTCAGCTGGAAATGATCCACCGCTTATCCTTCCGGCGGAAGGTCGAACGGGTCAGTCTCGCGCTCTTCCGATCGCCTGCGCAATTCGATGCTGCGCCCCAGATCGGCCTGTGCGGGCACTTCCAGCAGCTCCTTGGCGCTGTGCGGAGCATCCGCGCCATAAGGCGCCGGTGGCAGGCTCGCATCCACGGCGGGCTTCAATTCGCCGCGGCTGCCGCAGGCGGACAGCGCCAGTGCCAGCACAACGAAGATTGCCAGACGCATCAGAGCGATTCTCCTTCCAGGGCGGCCATGGCCTCGGCAACGCGAAGGCGGACCTGATCGGGCGCGGTCCCGCCATGGCTCGCGCGCGAGGCGACTGATGCATCGACTGAGAGCGCGTTGAACACGCGCTCGTCAACCCTTGCGTCAATCGCCTTCAATTGTTCGAGCGAAAGCGCATCGAGCGCCACGCCCTGCTGTTCCGCCAGCTTGACCGCAGCGCCGGTGATATGATGCGCCTCGCGGAAGGGAATGTCCGCCTCGCGAACCAGCCAGTCAGCCAGATCAGTCGCCGTGGCATAGCCAAGCTCCGCCGCCTGCCGCATCCGTTCGGTACGAAACGCGCTGTCCGCCACCATCCCGGTCATCGCGGCGATGGACAGGCCCAGCAGGCCCGCCGCCTCGAACACCGGCGGCTTGTCGTCCTGCATGTCCTTCGAATAGGCGAGCGGAAGCCCTTTCATCGTCACCATCAGGCTGGTGAGGCAGCCGACAATCCGCCCGGCATGGCCGCGCACCAGCTCCGCCGCGTCGGGGTTCTTCTTCTGCGGCATGATCGAACTGCCGGTGCTGAGCGCATCGGGCAGCGCGACGAAGCTGAACGGCTGGCTTGCCCAGATGATGAACTCCTCAGCCAGTCGCGAAAGATGCAGCGAACACTGCGCCGCCGCCTGCAGGTAATCGAGCGCGAAATCCCGGTCGGACACGGCATCGAGGCTGTTTGCCGTCGGGCCATCGAACCCGAGCGCCGCCGCCGTCGCCTTCCGGTCAATCGGAAAGCCGGTGCCGGCCAGCGCAGCCGAACCAAGCGGGCATTCGTTCATCCGCGCCCGCGCATCGGCAAAGCGGCTGCGATCGCGCCGCACCATTTCATAATAGGCCATCAGATGATGCCCCAGCGTCACCGGCTGCGCGGTCTGCAGATGCGTGAAGCCGGGCATGATGCTGTCAGCATGTTCGCCCGCGCGCATGACCAGCGCCCGTTGCAGGGCCGCCAGCCCCGCGTCGGCCTGATCGATCGCATCGCGCACCCACAGGCGAAAATCCGTCGCCACCTGGTCATTGCGGCTGCGGGCGGTGTGCAGCCGCCCGGCCGCAGGGCCAATCAGCTCCGCCAGCCGACTTTCCGTGGTCATGTGAATATCTTCAAGGTCCCAGTTTTCGGGAACGCCCTGCGCCTCATATTCGGCGGCGACCTGGTCCAGCCCGGCGCTGATGACATCCATGTCGCCCGTCGAAACGATGCCCTGCGCCCCCAGCATGGCGACATGCGCCTTGGACGCGGCGATATCCTGACGCCATAGCGCCTTGTCGAACGGAATAGAGGCGTTGATTTCGCGCATGATCGCGCTAGGCCCTTCAGCGAACCGGCCACCCCACATCTTGTTGGAGCTTTCCGTGCCCCGCATGTCATCACCTTCGCTCACATTCGCCGTCCTGGGCCTCGCCCTCACAAGTGCTGGCTGCGATAGGCAAAGCGAGGCTCCGGCGCAACCGAATGCGCGCGAAACACGCGTTGCGGATGGCAGCGTGGACACCAGTCATGCCGGAACCGCGATGCCCGACTTCCGTTTTACCGATCCGGCCGGCAAGGTGCTGGAACTGAAGGCGTTGCGCGGAACCCCGGTTCTGCTCAACCTCTGGGCGACATGGTGCGCGCCATGCGTCACTGAAATGCCGATGCTTGACCAGCTGGCGGGGCGAATGAAAGGCAGGTTGCGGGTCGTGACGGTCAGCCAGGACATGGAAGGGGAAAAGGCGGTCGCGCCCTTCTTCGCCGCGCGCACATTCGCGCATCTCGAACCCTGGCTGGACCCGGAAAGCGAACTTGCCTTCCATTTCGGCGGCGCGAACCTGCCGATGAGCGTGCTTTACGATGCCAGCGGCAGGGAAGTCTGGCGCTTGGCGGGCGATTTCGACTGGACCAGCACCGAGGCCACCCGATTGATCGACCTGGCCATGCCAGACCCGGGTTGACGCTGCGCCATTGACGGGACGGAAAATTGGCTTAAAGGCGCGGTTTCCGGCGCGCCGGGCGGTTAGCTCAGTTGGTAGAGCATCTCGTTTACACCGAGAGGGTCAGCGGTTCGAGCCCGTTACCGCCCACCATTTTCCCCGATCAGTAGGCAAAACGCAGCGTGAGGCGCACATCGCGCCCGGCCAGCAGCGCATAATCCTTGAGCAGGCTGGAATGGCGCCGCGCGACGACGTCGAAAATATTGTCTGCGGCAAGACCCAGCGTCAACTGATGCGCGCCATCGAGCACATGCCATTCAAGCGCCGCGTTGACGAGCGTATAGGCCGGTGTTTCGGTTTCGCCCGGCGCGGTGCGCGACTGGCGCAGGGCGTGCTCCAGCCCGATCGAGCCGTCCAGCGGGCCACTGCGGCCCGAGAGCGTGCCGATCAGCCGCATGGGCGGGATCAGCGGGGCCGGTCCGAAGCCGTCGATCCGCGCGCGCACATAATCGGCCTGCGCGTCCAGATCCCAGTTAACGCCCATAAATTCGCCGAGCGGGGCCTGCAATTCCGCCTCGAACCCCAGATAGCGGGCCTTGCCCTGACGGTATCTGTATACCGGCAGATCGTCCTGCTCCGTGCCATCCCCGAAGAGGTATATAAAGTTGCTGAAGCGCGCGTAAAAGGCACTGAGATCGATCCGAAGCGGACCGGCGCGGTGGCGAAGGCTGAATTCCACGCCATGGCTGCGTTCGGGTGACAGATCGGGCTCGCCAATCTCATACGCCTGGGTTCCGGCATGCGGCCCATGCGCGAACAATTCGTCCAGCGCCGGCGCGCGCACCGCACGCGAAAGATTGAGTGCCCCCTTCCAGCCGGGCGCGAAATCCACCACCGTACCGAGCGAGGCAGAGACCGTATCGAAGCTGCGCGCCCGGGCGGGGGTAACGAGATCGTCATCCTCGTTCGCGGTCAGGCGGCTGTGTTCGAAGCGCAGTCCCCCTTCAAACCGCCATGGCCCGGATTCGAGCGATTGCAGGGTGAACAGGCCGAACTGGCGCTGGCGCGCGTCGGGAAGATATTTCTCCTCCCCCGCAATGCGGACCGATTTTTCCATATATTGCGCGCCGCTGGTCCCGCCCCAGCCGCCCTTTTCGGCCTGAACGAGGTCAAGCCGCGCTTCCCCGCCCCGGGCGCGGAAGCGGCTGCCGATTTCGCCTGATTCTTCAATCTCGTCATGCGCATAACGCACATAATTGCCACGCAGGCTGACATTCTGGAGCCAGCCGGACAGCGGAATTTCGGCGCGACCATCGATCCGCGTCTGGCGCAGGTCAATGGTCGGCGCTTCGGCTTCGCCGCCCGCCTCCAGCGCATAGCGGATCGGCACCCCGTACTTCGCATCATGCCGCGCAAGCGAGATACCAAGATTGAGATCGCCCGCGACATAGGCCAGCCCCCCCGCCGCTTCGGATGCGCGCGCCGCCGTGTTGGGCAGCCTGCCCTTCAGACCGGCCAGCGCGGCGACCGCCGGGTCTGCGCTGGCGGACACCACCTGCCGCAGGGCGGGGACGAGAATGTGGCCGCCGGTGTCCAGATCGTCGCTCTTCGACCAGTTCCCGTCGGCATGCAGCACGAAGCCGCCGCCCAAGGGCGCATCGATGCCAAGACTGGCCGAGCGTTCATCCGCCGCGCTGCCATAGGCGGCAGTGCCTTCTGCATGAAATGGCGCCTCGGGCAAGCGGCGCGGGATGCGCCGGTCAATCACATTGA
The DNA here is from genome assembly GCA_024236235.1 of Novosphingobium sp. Taxonomy (GTDB): domain Bacteria; phylum Pseudomonadota; class Alphaproteobacteria; order Sphingomonadales; family Sphingomonadaceae; genus JACKKV01. The sequence continues at coordinate 177,923 of JACKKV010000001.1, forward strand.
CGACCCCGCCAATGGCTGACGAGCCGAACAGCAGCGCACCCGGCCCGCGCAGGATTTCGATCCGGTCCGCCGTCAGCGGGTTGATCGCCACCGCATGATCGCCGCTGGAGGAGGAGAGATCCAGGCTGCCAACCCCGTCCGTCAGCAGGCGGATCCGTTCCCCGCCCAGCCCGCGCAGGATCGGGCGCGAGGCGGCGGGGCCAAAGCTGGTCGCGCTGACGCCGGGCTGGCGCGCCAGCGTTTCGCCAAGGCTTGCCCGCACTTCCCCGGCAAGCGCGGCCCCGTCAAGTACGGTGACCCCGCTGACCGCATCACTGGCGGCCTTGCGCAGGCCGGTGACGACGATGTCCTGATCGTGATCGTGGTGATCATCGCCATGGCCAGGCGCAGGTTCCGCCGCCAATGCTGGCGCGGGCAGCAAGGCCGGAAACAGCAGGGCAAGGGCGGGCGCGATACGGCGGAAGGCAGGGTGATGATGAGTCATGGCCGCGCCTCTAACACATAATGATATAACATCACATAAATTTTGCAGCCATTGACCGCACCGACACAACCGCCTGGCGTGCCGGACGATACGGCCAGGCACGGAAGGCGCTGAAAAACCGGTCAGACCAGCCGGCTGGCGCCCTTGCCCAGTTCCGCGAAATAGCGAGCCATGGCATCCGCCGCGCGATCGGTCAGCGCGATGAAGGCGCGCCGCCGGTCCGTTTCATCTTCCACCCGTTCGAGCAGGCCCGCCTCCGTCATCTGGCTGATCCAGCGCAGCGCGGTGGTGGGCGGCACACCCGACGCGATGCACAGCGAGGTAACGGACACGCGCGCATGTTCCACCCGGGCGGCTGTCAGGTCCAGCAGCATGTCCCAGGCGGGGTCAGCGAAGAGATCGCCATCGAAGAAGCGCGCGCGCAATTGCCGCTGCCGGATGATCTTGCGCACCAGCCGCGGATCGGGCAGCGGCGGACGGGCCGCACGCACCAGCCGGTCACTGCCATCTCCGCCTTGCCCGTCCTCGCCATGGAATGGCGGCGCAGGCGATTCGAAGCGAAACGCGCTGTCTGACGGGCGCGATTGCGCGGACGCACCGCCCAGCCTTTCCAGCCGTTCGGCGATCTGGCCGACCTGTTCCGTCAGGCGCAGCAGGGTCAGCCGGTCTTCTTCCGACAATTCGCGAAGCCGCAGACCGGGCATGCGGCCGAGCACCCGGCCAAGCGCAATCACCCGTTCCGCCCGGCCCGGATCGACAAGGATTTGCGGGCACGACTGGTCAAGACAGGCGAAGACATCGTCCAGTCCGGCGACGGTGGTCGAAACCACCAGCTGCGCACCCGCATGTGCCGCGCGCATGTCCAGCCACGACAGCGCCGCCATGGCCGCTGCATCCGGGGCTGGGCAATCGAGCAGCACGACATCGCCCAGCGCGCGCGCAGCGCCATCGAGCAAGGCCCCGATTGCCCCGCATTCCAGCGTTCGAAAGCCCGCCATCTGCGCGTCTTCGCGAATCTGTTCGCGCAGATGCGCGCGATCGGCAAAGATCGACACGCCCAGCGCCATGCCAGCCGCATCATTGGCTGCCTGATAGGCAAAATCCGCCTGAGCCATATGCTCCTCCGTTCCACAACCGGAACATGGTAAGAACAAAAAGAGTTCAGAGCAAGTATATTTCCTAGGGGCGAATCTCTATCGGCGTGCCATCGGGAACGAAGCGCCAGATTTCCTCAATCTCGTGATTGGCAAGTGCGATGCAGCCATCGGTCCAGTCCCCGGCGATGCGATGCTCCACCCCGTTGGGCTGGCCATGAATGAAGATCTGGCCGCCGGGCGACCGGCCGAAGGATTGGGCATAGGCCCGGTCCTGCGCATCGGGATAGGAGATGTGCAGGCTGAGGTGATAGGCGCTTTGCGGGTTGCGATAGTCGATGACGTAGCGCCCTTCCGGGGTCCGTTCATCCCCTTCGAAGCGCTTGTGCCCGTGCGGCGCGTCGCCAAATTGCAGCCCGGTGTAGCGGCGCAAGACCTGCCCCTGCCCGAACAGGGTCAGGGTGCGGTCCGACTTGTCGACCTCCACAAAATCGACCGCAACCGGTGCAGGCGGGCGCGGTGCAGGCGGCAACGCGGGCGCGTCCGCCAGACGCGGTGCGCACGCCGCCAGCAACAGCGCCAGACAGGCCGGGAAACCGGGCTTCACCATCCCCTACGGGATAGGCGGCACGGTGCCGCGCATCAATCCTCGAACGGATCGCGCACCAGAATCGTGTCTTCGCGTTCGGGCGAGGTGGACACCGACGCCACCGGGCATTCGATCAGTTCTTCGATCCGGCGGATATATTTGATGGCCTGCGCAGATCGCCCAGCTGCGCGCGCCCACGGTGGTGCGGCTCCAGCCGTCCATCTCTTCATACACCGGTTCAGTTCCGCCTGTCTGACGGCATTGGCGGGCAGATAATCAATCGCTTCCCCGCGCAGGCGATAACCGGTGCAAATCTTGATGGTTTCTGAACCATCCAGCACGTCAATCTTCGTCAGCGCGATGCCGGTCACGCCCGAAAATGGCGGAGCTTTACGCACCAGCGCCGCATCGAACCAGTTGCAGCGGCGCTTGCGCGCGGTAACGGTGCCGAATTCATGCCCTTGCGGCCCAGCGTTTCACCCACCTCGTCATCCAGTTCGGTAAACGGCTCCGCTGCCGACGCGGGTGGTATAAGTTTGACGATGCCCAGCACGAAGCCCGCCGCGCCAGGGCCGAGGCCCGAACCGGATGCGACCGCGCCGACCGTGTTGGAGCTGCCAGACGCGATAAGTGCCGATCGACATCCGGCAGCACCCTTTGCGCCCCTTCAGGATGCGCGCCGCCCTTCTTCGTCGGTTCAGCTGCCGCCACACCGGCTGCGCGAATTTCTGCACGAAGGGGCGATGCCTGCCAGTTCCGCCAGCAATTGCGCCCGGTCAACCGGCGGCTGCCCGAAATCGGCATCACGCAGCGCATCATGATGCGCGCACAGCCGGTCAAGTTGCGCGTCCAGTTCGGCCCAGATAAAGACGCACACGCGGATTGCGCGGCGCCCACCTTGTCTTCATAGGCCGGGCCGATGCTGCGCCTGGTGGTGCCGATCTGTTCTTTGCCCGCTGCGGCTTCGCGCAGCCCGCTTCGGGTTGATCGTGATGCAGCGGCAGGATCAGCGGCAATTGTCAGCAATGCCGAAATTTTCAAGGTGATCGAAAACGCCCTGCCCTTCCAGCCGGGCGATCTCGTCGCGCAGCGCCTTACTGGGTCCAGCACCACGCCAGCCAAGCGATCAGGCTGAGCAGCGGTCACGAGCCCGAAGGCAGCAGCGAAAGCTTGTGGGGCGGTATTGCCCATACAACCAGCGTGTGTCCGGCAAGCAGCCCCGCCCCCAGCACGACCACATCGGCCCGGCTCGCCAGCCAGCCGACGATTCTGCTCTTGCCTCATCACCCCACCGCGCCGATCACGGTTACATTGGCCAAAGTCTTTTCTTTCCTCAGAGCTCTGGGCTCGCCCTGGTCCAGAACATAAGTGCAGCTGCCGCCAGATCATCCGCGTCGATCGCGGGCAATGGTGCGCCAGCCGATCTGGCAGCAGGCGCGGCCACGTCGCGGTCATGGCCGGGCAGGCAGGAATAGCGTGTCGACGCGGTGCGGTTTCGTCCAGCCCCCGCTTCCACCAGCGGGTCAGTAAAGGGAAAAGCCGGTCGCCGCCTCGCCCCCGCTGCCCAGAATGCGATGCGCCGCCCGCCCAGCGCGCGCCGCGCACCCCGGCATAAAGCGGTGAAGCCGAACCAGTTTCTGATATTCGGAAACCGTGCTGCCTGTCGGGTCAAGCGTCAGCTGCGCTCTGCCATTGACCTGCGCGCGGCGATCACCGCGCGCAGCCCTTCGATCCGCTGGCCAGCGCCCCGCCCGCATCAACAATCGCCGCCAGCCGTTCAACGGCCTGATCGAACGGGCCAGCCGCGTAGAGCAGCGGCAGATAGGCTTCTGCCTGCCTGCAGCAACCCGCCCGCGTCCTTGGCGTTCAGTTCGCGCCGCACCGCATCGACTCAACTGGGGTCAAGCGCCAGCGGCCCCGCCGCCAGCGTATCGACCAGATCGGGCAGCGGAATCCACTGAAATGCCGCGCCCGCCCGCAGCCGTCAAAGCGTCCACCGCCAGGCTGACCAGTTCGGCCACTGCGGCCACGCTGTCATCAAGCGATCAGTTCCGCGCCCAGCTGCGTAAGTGTTCGCGGGTCGGGTCCAGCCTGCTCTCTGATCGTCGCCACCTGCCCGGCATAGCACAGGCGCAGCGGCTGGCGGCAGCGCTATGCTGGTCGCGGCGATGCGGCCGACCTGCACGGTGATGTCTGAACGCAGCGCCAGCGTGCGCAGGCTGGCCGGATCGACGAAGCGGAACATGCGCGCGGCCGCACCTCGGCTATCCGGGCCCGCCATGCTCTTTCAAACTCGATCAGCGGCGGATTGACCCGGCCCATAACTGTGGCTGTCCAGCACATCCATCACCGCGCGGGGTGATGCGTGGCAGTGGCGCCGCTTCGCGCGGCAGCTGGTCTTCTGCGCCCTCGGGCAGCAGATCGGGTGCGGCATCCGCCGCGGTGAAACGCCCCAGCCGCTTTGGCGCGATCCTGTCGAACCCAGAAAGCGCGCCTGGCGGCGGCGCAGGCCCTGCTCAAAGAGAGGGCCTTCACCACCTTGACGCCGGGCAGTTCAGAGTATTCGTTTCAGCACGCTTTCGGGCAGCGCCTGATCGACGACGCAGCAGCACCGTTTCCCTGCCCGCCTTGTGGCGCTAAGGTGGAAAGTGCCGATGTTGATGCTGCTTCGCCCAGCAGCGTGCCGACGAACCGATGAAGCCCGGCGTCCTGATTGACGAGATATAGAGCATATGGCCGTCGAGGTCCGCCTCGATGCCGATCCTGAACATCTCGACCAGGCGCGGGCGGCATTGCTGAACAGCGTGCCTGCCACGGTGCGCGGGCCCCGGCTGGTAGCCACCGGGTCACGCCTAACAGCGTGTGGTAGACCCCTTCCCGGTCATGCCGGACCGAACGTCCAGCCTGGCGCCCTGGCCAGATGCGGCGCAAGCCAGACCATGTTCACACCATCCGGAATACTGGCCCATCAGCCCTGCCAGCACCGCCGCCTCTGATCGGCTTGCCATTGAGTTCAGCCGCCGCCCCGGCAGCGTTCGATGGCGCTGATTTCAGAGGCTGCCGCGTGCCAGCTGGCCGACCAGGCCGCCCAGCAGCTTTTCAGCCAGCGCCATGTACGGTTTGAGCTACGCTTCCTCAGCCGAAAGCGACATGTTAAGCGCGTTATGACGCTGCCATTGACGAGGTAATTCCGCCGCTGTTCCGCCACCTGCAACGCGACATTGACCTGCGCTTCGGTGCAGGAGGCGCCTAGATGCGGGTGTAGATGGTTCGGCGTGCCACCAGTGGCGATCTCGGTTCCACTGAACACGTCCAGCGCCGCGCCCGCCACATGGCCGCTGTCCAGCGGCAGCTTTCTAGCGCCGCTTCGTCAATCAGCCCGCCACGCGCACTGACGATGCGCACGCCTGCTTGCATTTGGCGAGATTGGCCGAGAGGATGTTGCGCGTTCGATCCGTCAGCGGCGTGTGCAGCGTAATGGAAATCGGCCCGCGCCAGCAGCGCGTCCAGTTCGACCTTTCTCGACTTACTTCCACCGCGCGCTCGGCGGCTGAAGGGATCAGCTGCGACGACCTTCATCTTCAGGCTGAGCGCGCGGCTGGCCACGATCGCTGATATTGCCTGCCCCGATCAGGCCTGCGCAGCACCTTGCCGGTCACTTCCACGCCCATGAACCCGTTTTTCGGCCACAGCCCGCCTGAGTCCGGGCGTTGGCTCGGGAATTGGCGCTTAGCGCCATCATCAGCGATCGCATGTTCGGCGGTGGTGATCGACCTGCCGAAGGTGTTCATTACCACCACGCCCCTGAACTGCATAGGGGATATCGCATTGCTCAACGCGATCCCGGCGCGGCCAACACCTTGAGATTGGTCGCCGCGTCTACACCTCCTTCGTTACCTTGGTCGAACCTGCGGATCGCCAGACCGTCATATTCCCCGATGCGGGCGATCGCCGTTCGGGGTTTCGCTGGTGATGACATCCACGTCGCGTGCCGTTTCCCCGGAAAATGCGGGCGGCATTAGTCCATCTTGTCGCCGGAAATGAGTACTTCGGCTTGGTCATTGATCTGTATCCAATCACAACACGGTCGGCGTTGAAGCTGTTTGACCTGCGATCACTGTTTCCAGCATCCATCGCGCCTCCGCAGACGGCGGGCGATGGGAGAAATGGACCCCGAACAGGTTCAGGTGCCGATCCAGGCTAGGCGGGAGTGGGCTGCCTGCGCTTTCGGCCTGACGACCGCATAGGCCTGAACCAGCCAGGGCCGAGCGCTTCGATATCCGCCGGCAACCCACCGTGGCGCTGCACCAGATGCGCAGCCCGGCGGGGCATCGCGATATCCGGCGATGTCATAGGCGACGTCTTCGGCTTCGAGCAGGCCGGCAATTCCCTCGATGAAATCCGCATCCGCCCTTCGACCGTCAGACACACGCTGGTGCCTGAACGTTGGCGTAATCCTGCGCCAGATGGCCCAGCCAGTCGCGCGCTTCGACAATGGCGTTAAGCGCCTTGGCATTGGCCTTGCTGCGCGCGATCATCCCGTCGAGACCGCCCACTGACTTGCCCCATTCCAGCGCGAAAATCGCATCTTCCACCGCCAGCATGGAGGGGGTGTTGATCGTTTCGCCCTTGAACACGCCTTCGGCCAGCTTGCCCTTGCTCACCAGGCGGAACACCTTGGGCAGCGGCCATGCGGGGGTATAGCTTTCCAGCCGCTCCACCGCGCGCGGCCCCAGGATCAGCACGCCGTGGCCGCCCTCGCCGCCCAGCACCTTCTGCCAGCTGAAAGTGGCGACGTCGATCCTGTCCCACGGAATGTCATAGGCGAAAACCGCGCTGGTCGCGTCTGCAAAGCACAACCCTTCGCGATCCGGGGCGATCCAGTCACCATCGGGCACGCGCACGCCGCTGGTCGTGCCATTCCAGGTGAACAGCACGTCACTGGACCAGTCGACCTGCGCAAGATCGGGCAATTGCCCGTAATCGGCGCGAATGATCGTGGGATCGAGCCTGAGCTGCTTGACCGCGTCCGTCACCCAGCCTTCGCCAAAGCTTTCCCAGGCCAGCGTGGTGACCGGGCGGGCGCCCAGCATGGTCCACATCGCCATTTCGAACGCGCCGGTATCCGAACCGGGCACGATGCCGATGCGATGCGTATCAGGCAGGCGCAGCAGTTCGCGCATCAGATCGATGCAATAGGCCAGCCGTGCCTTGCCGATCTTCGCACGATGCGAACGGCCCAGCGCGTCTGTTGCCAGCTTGTCGAGGGAATAGCCCGGCGGCTTGGCGCAGGGACCGGAAGAAAAATAAGGGCGCGCAGGCTTGGTCTGCGGCTTGGCAATATCAGTCATTTCAGACTCTCCTTACAGAGAGCACGCGCGGCGTTGGGACCGCGTGGCCCGGGGGCGGCAATAGTGGCCTGCTGCAATGCGTCAAGCGCCAAACGCGGCCGGAAGGGGTTTGGCCACAGGATTTTGCCGCAGCGCAGCACATTTGTTAGGGAAAAATTAACCATGCCAGGGCGAAAATCGGCGCATGAAACGTCTGGCCTGCCTCCTGATGTTCGCCGCCGCCCTTGCCGGGTGTTCGGTACTGCCGGAAAGCCGGGGCGGCAGTGCGCGCCAGGATCTGCGCCGTTCCACCTCCACTTTTGCGAGTGGCCCCGAAGCGCGCCAGTGCCTGGCCGAACTGGGCCGCACCAACGCCAATTTCACGCCCGTGCCCGACCGCTATCTGGGTGATGGCTGCTCCACGCTTAACAGTGTCACCCTGTCGGCCCTGCGCAGCGACGATGCCCAGCTTTCCCTGTCCAACCTGGGACCGGTTGCCTGCCCGCTGGCCAATGATTTCGCGGCCTGGGCGCGCTTTGGCGTCGATCGCGCCGCGCGCCAGATCCTGGGCAGCCCGGTGGTGCGGATCGAAACCATGGGCAGCTATGCCTGCCGCAATGTCGCGGGCACCGGCCGGCGTTCGGCCCATGCCACGGCCAATGCCATTGATGTATCCGCCTTCGTTCTGGCCGATGGCCGCCGGATCAGCGTGATCAGGGACTGGACAGACGGCAGCGAGGCGGAGCGCAGCTTCCTGCGGATCGTTCATGCCAGCGCCTGCAAGCGGTTCGGCACGGTGCTCGGCCCGGAATACAACGCCGCTCATCGCGATCATCTGCACGTCGAAGCGGGGGCGGGGAATTTCTGCCGCTAGCGTGTGATGACAAAACGCGGGCACTGGCCTTGCCGACAAATCACACGGCAACAAATGGATAAGAGGCGGGATTTGACGCTGGCAAATGTCATCCTGCTCCGAAGATACCGCCCCGCCCGGTTCGGGGTGACGCAGCGACGCCGCAGGTTCCGGGACGTGCGAATCAATTCAAGCGAGAGTTCAAGCGGCAGCTATCGAGGCTTTTGGTCGCAAACCTGACTGTCAGGAGACGACGACATTGCGGACAGTCCTAAATTTCTTCAAATACTTATCTAATTTCCGATCGGAGCACGGGTAAAGGCAAGATGGGCAGAGATTCAAAATTTTTGGCACTAGGCCTTGCTAGCGCAGCAATATGTGCGGGCATGAGCAATGCTCAAGCCTCACCGCCGCATCCGCAAGTCTATGTCGCTGGTATGGCAACTTTCTATCTGTGCCCTAATATCATCCGAACTGGTGTGGCACCGCCGCCAAGCGAATTGGAAAAGGCCGATCTTACTCCGATTTCACCTCTGAAGCCTGATACGATGTGGTTCCAATCTAGGCGGAACGTAGGAACGCTACTGTTCTCGTATGATCCTTCCGAGATGCGATGCACCGCGAATTACACAGGGCAGGGGTACGAGGAGATAGCGCGTGCCCTTCGAGGCGTTGCAATCAGGGGTGGGTTCGCCCGCATAACCGGCGGAGACAAAGGCGGGGCCAAGGCAGACGTTTTTGAGGGCCCTATAGCTTTGGATCCCTCTGCGACTGCCCGCGTGATTGTCATAGAAAACTACAGCGACGGCTCCTCGGCGATAAGTTACAGCGAGAGAAAAAAGTAGGGAAGGTCAAGCGAGAGCGAGTCCGCTTTCCCCGACATTCCAGCCATTAGCTCATGCACGCAGGCAGACCGTTTCCCGCCGCCTAGTTCAGCGCCGGTTCGCTCGTCTGCCCGGCCTCGAACCACACCCGCACCGCATCGGATGCGTGATGCGCCTTCAGCTTGCGCATCATGTTCGCGCGGTGAATTTCGACCGTGCGCGGGCTGATCTCCAGTTCGCGCGCGATCTCCTTGTTGCTGCACCCGTTGGACAGCAGGCTGAGCACTTCGCCTTCACGGTGGCTGAGCGCGGCGACATGCTGGCGCGCCTCCAGCACGCGCCGGCGTTCCTGCGCCCGCATGCGCGCCTCGCCAGCCACATCGGCCAGCACCCGGGCGAATTCATCCTGCCGGTAAGGCAGCGAGATATAGCCGAGCGCGCCCGCCTTGATCGCCGCGACCACGCGATCGACGCGCGGTTCCTCCCCCGCGGCGACCAGCGGCAGCCAGATGCCATCTTCCAGCAGCGCGGCCAGCAGGCCGGGCGCGCCGCCCTGCGCGGGATCGTCGCGCGCAATCACGATGCCGTCCCGCGGCGGGCGTTCTCGCAGTTCCTGCAGCCCTTCGTAAACCTCTGCATGATGGCCAAGCGCAAAAGCCGCGCGGGCGCCTTCGGCCCGGTAACGGGGCGCGGCGTCGACGAGATGAATGGTGAGACGTTGTTCCATGGCCAGCATGGTGGCGCAGACCGCAGCGGCGGGCACGGCGCAAACCCGCCATTGTGAAGCGAATTTAGGGCGCGACAGCGCTCACCCGCCGGAAAAGCGCTGCGGATTTATATCCGATCCGGATCGAAATACGGCCTTTTGCCTAAGTATCGGCCCCGGGGTTGCCCTCACCTTGCGCGAAACTGTAATCGGGCAGGGACTGGAACGCCTCTTTCAGCGCATCCCCCCAGCGCGAGGAGATGGCCGTGAAATAGGGATCGTCACCGTGAATGCGCCGCTCGTGCAACGGTTCGAACCGGTCGCGTTCGATCACCATCAGGTCCAGCGGCAGGCCGACCGAGAGATTGGCCTTCAGCGTCGAATCGAATGACACGCACAGCAGCTTCACCGCATCTTCGAAGCTCATCGTGCGGTCATATCCGCGCAGCAGGATCGGACGGCCGTATTTCGTCTCGCCGATCTGGAAGAAGGGCGTGTCGAAGCTGGCTTCGATGAAATTGCCTTCGGGATAGATCAGGAACAGGCGCGGCTCCATCCCCGCGATCTGGCCCGCAAGAATGATCGAAGCGGTGAAGCGGCCCGATCCGCCCTGCCCGTTATCCGTCTGCGCGCCCATGATCGTTTCGCGCAGCTGGCGGCCCACGATGGTCGCCACCTGGAACATCGTCGGCGCTTCCAGCACCGTATTCTGGCGGTCGACGGGGGCCTTGTTGCGTTCTTCCAGCTGGCTGATCACTGCCTGGGTCGTCGCCAGATTGCCGGATGTCATCACGCTGATGATCCGTTCGCCCGGCACGTTCCAGCAGAACATCTTGCGGAACACGGATATGTTATCGACACCCGAATTGGTTCTGGTGTCGCTCATCAGCACCAGACCCTTGTCCAGCGTCATTCCCACACAATAGGTCATGCAATCTCCCGCGCCCGGCCATCCGGGGGCACGGGCGATGCGCTAGCGCAGAGCGGCCGGATCGGCAAACTCATCTGCGGACGCGTCCTATTGCTGCGCAGGTTGCTGTTCGACGGCCAGGCTGACGTGCAGGCGTTCTTCGGCCCCGCCAAAGCTGATTCCGGTGATCGGCGCAGCTTCCCGGTAATCGCGCCCGGTCGCCACCCGGACATAGCGGGCATCGGGGCTGATACCGTTGGAAATGTCGAACCCGACCCAGCCGAGCCCTTTGACATGCGCTTCGGCCCAGGCGTGAGTCGCCTCCTGCTCCACCCGGTCATCCATCATCAGATAGCCGCTGACATAGCGTGCCGGAATGCCCAGCAGGCGGGCCACCCCGATGAAGATATGCGCATGATCCTGACACACCCCGCAGCCCGCACCCAGCGCCTCCTCAGCGGTGGTGGTGGCGCCAGTATGGCCGGCTTCGTATTTTACCGTGTCCAGCGCCTCGCATGAAAGCGCGTGCAGCATGTCCAGATCGTCACCCGCGCTGCCGCGCACCCGCGCTGCCAGCGCCCGCATCCTCGCGCCCGGCGCCGTCAGTGGCGTCTGGCCGACGAAGCTCCACAGCGGAAGATGCCCCGAATGCTGGCCGATCACACCCGCATGATCGAGCGTTTCGACAATCCCTTCGCTGATGATGGACACTTCAAGCGCGTCCGGCAGGACCGAAACGAGGTGCACATGATTGCAGTTCTGGTCCTCATAGCTCAGTTCTTCCATCGCCCCTGCAAACCGCATCGACCATTCACGGATGGTCTGCCCCTGTGTTTCCTTCGGCATCAGCCGGATACGCTGCAGCGCATGTGCGACCGGCCGATCAAAATGATAGGTCGTGGTGTGACTGATCGAGAGGCGCATCAGGCTGGTCCCTTCCCCTTCATCCAGGCGGCGTGGACAAATTCCACGCGAACCACGGTTCGATGCCCAATTGGGCGCTGGTAAGGCGCGAAGCCGAAGGAAGAGTGGTTCTCTTTCAAGGTTGAGCAACGCGGCCGGCGTCCAATTGGGCCGAACCCCGCAGGGGCCGAACCCAAAAACGCCATTTCTGCGTCGTTCGTCCTTGAATATGCCAGCATGTCCTTCGTCCTCACTCCTTAAACTGACGTTTCTGGCCTCCGGCCGTGGCCGCGCGGAATTTGTCCACGCCGCCTAGGCCGTAAACCGGTAATCTTCGCCGATCGCGAAAGATATCTGCAGGTTCTGGGCGATGAAATCGACGAGGAATTCGTGCAGCCCCTGATCGAAGATTTCCTCGATCGTCAGTGCTTCCAGCCGGATATCGGCATCGCGCAGCAGGGCTTGTGTGGGCATTTCCGCACCATGTTCCTGCGCCAGCGCGGCCAGGTTTTCGCGCAATTGCCCATAGCAGAAGGTGAGGCTGCGCGGAAACCGGCGGTCGAGAATCAGGAATTCGGCAATGCCGCGCGGATCGATCCGGCCTGCATTCAACCAGCTGTAGACCCGATCCCCCGCAAGCGAGCGCAGCACATGATCCCATTGCGAAGAATCGAGGCTCGATCCGACATAGGCCAGCGATGGCAGCAGGAGGTGATATTTCACGTCGAGGATCCGCGCCGTATTCTCGGCCCGTTCGATGAAGGTGCCGGCGCGCGCAAAATGATAGATCTCGTTGCGCAGCATGGTGCCGTATGTCGCGCCGCGCACTGCGGTCGATTCCCGGCGGATGCTGGTGAGGACCGCACCCAGATTGCTCTCCCGCACCGGCCGGGCCAGCAGATCGCGCAGGTTCATCCACGCCTCGTTCACCCCTTCCCACACTTCAAGCGTGAGCGAAGAACGCGACATGCGCGCGTTCGAGCGCGCCTGTTCGATCATCTGCAGGACATTGCCGGGGTTGTTCCGGTCGCGCAGGACGAAATTGAACACCTGTGGCCCGGTGATCTCGTCATAGGCTTGAGCGTAGATTTCCTGAATGCCCAGCGTCGCCAGAACGGAATTCCACTCCTCGCTCGCCGCATCTGCTCCCCGGGTCAGCGCCATGCGGAACACCGCATCCAGCAGCCGGGCCGTATTTTCCGCCCGCTCCAGATAGCGGTACATCCAGTAAATGGCGTGAGCGGTGCGGCCTAGCATATGCGGTCCCTTGCCATCAGTCGTCCAGCACCCAGCTGTCCTTGGTGCCCCCGCCCTGGCTGGAATTGACCACCAGCGAACCGCGCTTCATCGCCACCCGCGTCAACCCGCCGGGCGTAATGTCTATGCTGTCAGGCGATACCAGCACGAATGGCCGCAGATCGACGTGGCGCGGGGCCAAACCCGCCTTGGTGAACACGGGCACGGTTGAGAGCGCCAAAGTGGGCTGGGCGATATAGTTTTCCGGCCGCGCTTTCAGCTTCTTCACGAAGCGGCTGATTTCCCGCTTGGAGGATGTCGGGCCGATCAGCATCCCATATCCGCCCGAACCGTGGACTTCCTTCACCACCAGATCGGCAATATTGTCCAGCACATAGGCCAGACTCTCCTTTTCCGCGCAGCGCCAGGTCTGGACATTCTTCAGCAGCGGTTTTTCGCCGGTATAGAATTCGACGATTTCCGGCATGAAGCTGTAAATCGCCTTGTCATCGCAAATGCCGGTGCCCGGCGCATTGGCGATGGTGATCCTGCCCGCGCGATAGACGTCCATGATGCCCGGAACGCCCAGCATGCTTTGCGGATTGAAGCTGAGCGGATCGAGATATTCGTCATCGACCCGGCGATAGATCACATCGACCGGTTTAAACCCGCGGGTGGTGCGCATGCAGACGCGCCCGTTCTCGACCCTGAGATCGCTGCCCTCCACCAGTTCGGCGCCCATCTGGTCGGCCAGGAAGGCATGCTCGAAATAGGCGCTGTTGTAGATGCCGGGCGTCAGCACCGCCACCACGGGGCGCTGCGCCGCACAATCGGGCGCACAGGCGGCAAGGCTGCGGGCAAGGCGGCGCGGATAATCCGAAACCGGCCGAACCCGCACCCGCGAAAAGAGTTCGGGGAACATCGCCATCATGGTTTCGCGGTTTTCGAGCATGTAGCTCACCCCGCTGGGCGTGCGCGCATTGTCTTCCAGCACCAGGAATTCGTCAGGCCCGGTCCGCACCAGGTCGATGCCGACGATATGCGTGTAAACCGCACCGGGCGGCGTAAAGCCCACCATCTGCGGCAGCCAGGCATCATTGTCGCGAAACAGCCGTTCCGGCAGGCGGCCCGACCGGATGATTTCCTGACGGTGATAGAGATCGTGAATAAAGGCGTTGAGCGCGCGCACCCGTTGGTCGATGCCGCGTGAAAGGCGGCGCCATTCCGCCCCGGTAATCACGCGCGGCAGCATGTCGAACGGAATCAGCCGTTCTTCCGCGTCTTCTTCGCCATAGACGTTGAAGGTAATGCCGGTGCGGCGAAAGAAGCTCTCAGCCTCTGCACCCTTGCGCCGCAGCAGGGACTGGTCCTGCTCGCTCAGCCATTTGTCATACCCGGCATAGGCGGGCCGCACGGCGCCGCTTGCGTCATGCATTTCGTCGAAAACCGGATCAGACCCGCCCATAGCCACCTTTTGTTGCACTGCAACAATGTCACAACGCAGGGGGCTTGCCAATGGCTTTCTTTAAATCAGATCTGCTCCAGTTCAGCCAGCACGGCGAGGATCGCTTCAGGCGAATAGGCAAAGCCCAGATGAGTGCAGTTCAGCTCCACCGAACGACAACGTTCACCAGCCCGACCCCGGGCAGATTCGGGGGAGATGATCCCGTCGCGCGCGCTCCACAAGGCCACGGTCGGCACCGGCGGTCTGGCGGCGGTGTCGCGTCCGACCGGCGGGGAAAGCACGCTGTGCCCGGTCACTGCCTGATAAAGGCGCCAGGCGTTGTTGGCGCGCGGATCGCCGGAAAAAGGTGATCCCATGGTCACGACCTTGGCGACGATGCCGGGATGCGCCTTGGCCAGTTCGCGCGCGAACAGCCCGCCCAGGCTCCAGCCGACCAGCACCACCTTGTCGTCATAGCGCTGGTGCAGATTGACCAGGCGATCCTCCAGCAGCGCGAAATTTTCTTCGGTCGGGCCGAAATTGAAACCCAGCCCCCAGCGTTTGACCTTGTGCCCGGCCCGTTCAAGCTGGCGCGCCATGTAACGCATCCGCACGGGATGAGTCGCAAATCCGGGCAGCAGCATGATCGTGCGCGGGTTGGCCGAAAGCGGGATATCAAGCTTGCGGGTGATACGGCGCAGCGGCTCCAGCAACACTGCAAGTTCGCCCAGCAGCTTGGCCGGTGGCGGCCCCTGCACCCCGGCGGGGCGCGGCTGGCGCACCAGTTCGACCCGCCGCGACAGCGCGCCCGCCATCTGGCCAAGGTCAGGCAGTTCCGCCTTGAAGAGAGGGTTTGAATGTTTCACCGGCCACACCATTACATATTTATTACAGGCAGTGCCTGCACAAAATATGAACGGTATCGTCGGGCCGCGCCGGCGAGAGAATCAGCCCTGCGGGCAATCCCCCACGCGGCGGTTCACCACTTCCATCCGGGTAAACACCTTGCCGCCCGGCACGTCCGGGGCGAACTGGTCAATCTCCATGACCATGCGTGACCGGGTCGCCCCGGTCTGGCCTTCGAGATTGATGGAGGCTTCCGCCTGCTTGCCCAGATCGCAGGTCATCTGCGCTGACACGCTGTTGGCCTGCGCATCGAATTTGCGGAAGGTACAATTGCCTTCGGCGGCGCGGCGGACCATTTCCTCGAAGCCCTTGTCGACATCGCCCGCCTTCAGGCAGAACCGGCTGACCTGGCTTTTCAGCCCGGTCATCATGTGCCGCATCCGGTCCGCTTCCTGCGGCGATGCGCCGGGAATGTCATAGGCCAGAACATTGACCGCCGTTTCATAAAGACCCGGCAGCGGTTTCTCGCTCCTGCCCGCTTCGCGCGCCGCATCCTGCGGCGATTTCTCGCTGTCCGCGCCGCCGCAACCCGCAAGCGCCAGTAGGCCGGCAATGGCCAGAGCTGCCCCCCGGTTCATCGCGCGCACCCTCAGCTTGTGCAATCGCCGGTACGCGTTGAAACCAGTTTCATTTTCATGTGTACCATGCCCTTGCCCGGCATGTTCGGAACCTTCTGGTTCATTTCCATCAGCATGTCGGAACTTTCACGGGTCATCGTGCCGGTCAGCTTCACATTGCCCTGAAGACCTTCCTTGTCCTTGCAGACCATTTCGGCATCCAGCGTATTTCCGCCCACTTCGAACTTGTTGAAAGTGCAGTCACCCTCGGCCAGCTTTTCAGCCATCTGTCGCGCGCCCTGCTCCGCCTCCTCCGCAGTCAGGCAATAGCTGTTGCCCGCGGTCATCGCCCCGGCCATCATGCCTTTCATCTGCGCCACCTGCTCATCCGGCAGGCCCGGAATGTCAATTTCCAGCAGCTCCGCGGTGGCCTTGTACTGCCCGGCGCGCGGGGTCTCGAGATCGGCCATCGATGCGGCCGCTTCTTCCGGCGAGATCGGACCATCGGCCGCCTTGTCGGAACTGCCGCACCCGGCCAGGGCGACGGCCCCGGCAAGCGAAAGACAAATAGAGGAAAAACGCATGGACTGCTCCTGATCGGTTGTTGAAACCGCGACCGGCTGTGTTGTCGGCCCCGGTCTAACAGCCGCATGCCGCCCTGCCAACGGGCATTGACCCGCCATCACCCCGATATGTTCGCTTCCAGCCGGTAATCCGCAGCTGCACGGGGGAGTTCAGGGCACCCGTGCATTGCGCGCGGGGCCACCCTCCCCCATATGCCGGGCATGGCAGAACTCGTCATCCGCAGGGGGCTGGAAGAACCGGATACCTCCGGCCAGTTCGTTCCGCACAAGCCCGCCCGGCCCGAAAAGACGCTGGGCGGCAAGCGGCTGAACATCGTCAGCGAATATGAACCGGCGGGCGATCAGCCACAGGCGATCGCCGAACTGGTGGGGGCCCTGCGCGAAGGCGAACGCACGCAGGTGCTGCTGGGCGTCACCGGATCGGGCAAGACCTTCACCATGGCCAAGGTGATCGAGGAATTGCAGCGCCCCGCCCTGGTGCTGGCGCCCAACAAGATCCTTGCCGCGCAATTATACGGTGAATTCAAAAGCTTCTTTCCAGACAACGCGGTGGAATATTTCGTATCCTATTACGATTACTACCAGCCCGAAGCCTATGTCCCGCGCAGCGACACCTACATCGAGAAGGAAAGCAGCGTTAACGAGGCGATTGACCGGATGCGCCATTCGGCCACCCGCGCGCTTCTGGAACGGGACGATGTGATCATCGTCGCCTCCGTTTCCTGCCTGTACGGCATCGGCTCGGTCGAAACCTATTCCGCCATGATCTTCGACATCAAGGCCGGCGAAACGCAGGACCAGCGCGAAATCATCCGCAAGCTGGTGGCCCTGCAATACAAGCGCAACGACCATGCCTTCGCCCGCGGCAATTTCCGCGTGCGCGGCGACAGCCTGGAAGTGTTCCCCAGCCATTACGAGGACATGGCCTGGCGGATCAGCTTCTTCGGAGACGAGATCGAAGAGATCAGCGAATTCGATCCGCTGACCGGCAAGAAGGGGGCAAATCTCGACAAGGTGCGGATCTACGCCAATTCGCACTATGTCACCCCCGGCCCGACGATGAAGCAGGCGATGGAGGCGATCCGTTTCGAACTGGCCGAACGCCTGAAGGAACTGAACGCCGAAGGCCGCCTGCTGGAAGCCCAGCGGCTGGAACAGCGCACCAATTTCGATCTGGAGATGATCGCCGCCACCGGCAGCTGTGCGGGGATCGAGAATTACTCGCGTTTTCTCACCGGTCGCCTGCCGGGCGAACCGCCGCCGACGCTGTTCGAATACCTGCCCGATAACGCACTGTTGTTCGTCGATGAAAGCCACCAGACCGTGCCGCAGGTCGGCGCGATGGCGCGGGGCGATCACCGCCGCAAGATTACCCTTGCCGAATATGGCTTTCGCCTGCCCAGCTGCATTGACAACCGTCCGCTGCGCTTCAACGAATGGGACGCGATGCGCCCGCAAACCGTGGCCGTTTCCGCCACGCCCGGATCGTGGGAAATGGAGCAATCGGGCGGTGCCTTTGCCGAACAAGTGATCCGCCCGACCGGCTTGATTGACCCGCCGGTGGAAATCCGCCCGGTGGAAGACCAGGTGCAGGACTGCATCAATGAATGCCGGCAGACCGCCGCGCGCGGTTATCGCACGCTGGTCACCACCCTGACCAAGCGGATGGCGGAAGACCTTACCGAATTCATGCACGAGGCAGGCCTGCGCGTGCGCTACATGCATTCGGACGTGGAAACGCTGGAGCGCATCGAACTGATTCGCGACCTGCGCCTTGGCGTCTATGACGTTCTGGTGGGCATCAACCTGCTGCGCGAAGGGCTGGACATTCCCGAATGCGGGCTGGTCTGCATTCTCGATGCGGACAAGGAAGGTTTCCTGCGCAGCGAAACCAGCCTCATCCAGACCATCGGTCGCGCCGCGCGCAATGTGGATGGCCGGGTAATCCTTTATGCTGACCGCATGACCGGCAGCATGGAACGCGCCATCGCCGAAACCGATCGCCGCCGCGAAAAGCAGCGCGCCTATAATCAGGAACACGGCATCACCCCCGAAACCATCCGCCGCGCCATTCACGATATCGTGGCCGATACCGCCAGCCGCGATGGCGTGCTGGTGGAGATCGAGGATGAGGAACGCAACAACCTGGTTGGCCACAACCTGCGCAGCTACATCGAGGAGCTGGAAGGCCGCATGCGCGCCGCCGCCGCCGATCTGGAGTTCGAGGAAGCCGGACGACTGAGGGACGAGATCAGGCGGCTGGAAGCAGACGAGCTGGGCCTGCCCGGAGAGGCCTCAAGAGCGCCCAAGGTCGGGCGCAGCAACGAAGGCAAGCCGGGCACGCGCAAGCTGCGCTACGGCAAGACTCAGCGGAAGTGGGGGCGGTGACGCGTTCCCAACCCGTCATGCTGAACCTGCTTCAGCATCCATCGCGCCTCCGGGACCAACCTGAACAGGTGGGGGAATGGACCCTGAAACCGGTTCAGAGGGACAATATTGCCGTGGTGGGCAAAGTGTCACGCGTGTCTCATCCCCGACGCAGGGTGCCCGGCAGGGAACAAATAGCGCCTTCCGGTGATGCCCGGCGCGCAATATCAGCGCGCGCATTGCGCCGTCTTGCCTGCCTCTCCTTCCTCGCCCTTGCCGCCTGCGGGCAGGGGGATGACCATGCCGCGCAACGCATCGTGCTGGACGATCTTGCCGTGCGCGCATCGCAGCCGCTCCCCTCGCCTGACGTTGCCGGGGCACTATGGGCGGAACAGCCGGGCGGAGCGCTGACATTCGGCAAGCCGGGCGCGCAGCCACTTCTAACCCTCGCCTGTTCCGGCGCAACGGCGCGCATCACCCGCCACGCCCCGGCAGAACCTGCGGCCAGGGCGCTGTTCGCGCTCATCGGTAATGGCACGGTCGCCCGGATCAAGGCGGACGAGAGCGAAGGCGAATGGCTGAGCGTGCTGCGCGCACAGGATTCGGCGCTGCGCGTGTTTTCAGGCTCCGGCCCGGTCGCGGCGACATTGCCGGGCGCGGGCACGCTCAATCTGGCGGGTTCACCCCTGCCGGGGCGGCTGCTGGCGCGTTGCCGCCCGTCTGGCTGACCAGTTCGACAAGGCTGTCCGGCCCCAGCACCTGCGGCAATTGCCGCGCCTCTCCCCCCGGCGGATACCACAGATAGAGCGGCACGCCCGCCGCGCCATGCGCGGTAAGGAAGCGCGTGATCGCCGGGTCGCGCCGGGTCCAGTCCCCGACCATGGGGATCACCCCGGCTTCGGCGAAGGTCGCGCGCGTTGCCTCGCGCTCTATCGCCACGCTTTCATTGACCTTGCAGGTCACGCACCAGTCCGCCGTGAACCACAGGAACACCGGCTGCCCACTGGCGCGTGCCTGCGCCAGCGCCGCTTCGCTGAACGCGCGCGCGCCGGGCAGGCTGACCTGCGCCTTGACCGGCGCGGACAGGCTGGCGGGCAGCGCGAAGGCACCGAAAATGAGGAAGGGGGTGACGACAAGCCCGAAGGCTGGCCAGGCCATCCTGTCGGCCCGCTGCAACCGCCCCGCCACCATCAACGCCATCATTAGCCCACCCGCCACGACGAGCGCGATCAGCGCAAAGCCCTTGCCGCCCAGCCTGCTCGCCAGCCACAGCAACGCCAGCGCGGTCAGCCCCATCGGGGCCGCCATCCAGTGGCGGAAGCGTTCCATCCATGGCCCCGGGCGGGGCAGCATCGCCCGCAGCGCTTGCACGAAACCCAGCGCCAGAAAGGGCAGCGCCAGCCCCAGCCCCAGCGCCGCGAACAGCGCCAGCGCCTGGACCGGCGGCAACAGCAGCGCCGCGCCCATCGCCGCAGCCATGAAGGGGCCGGTGCATGGCGTCGCCACAAACGCGGCCAGCAGGCCGGTGGCAAAGGCGCTGGCCGGTTCGCCGCTGCGCGTGATGGAGAGTGACGGCAGTTCGAACAGCCCGCCCAGATTGGCGGTGATCGCCACCGCCAGCAGCAGCAGCGCAACGACCACGCCCGGTTCCTGCAGCTGGAACGCCCAGCCCAGCTGCGCACCCGCCGCGCGCAGCGCCAGCAGCACCGCGCCCAGCGCCAGGCAGGCGAGCACAACGCCTGCGGTATAGGCCAGCCCTTCGGCGCGGGCCTGCGCCTGGCTTTCCCCGGCCCGGGCCAGGCTGATCGCCTTGAGGCTCAGCACCGGAAAGACGCAGGGCATGATGTTGAGGATCAAACCGCCCGCCAGCGCGCCCAGCAACAGCAACCAGTATGGCGCGGCGGGCGCGGAGGCATCGGACAGCGGCGTGCCATCTGCGGGAACCGCGCCGGGGACGGCCGTGAAACGCAGCCCCTCCCCGTCACCGAAGCTGACGATCCCTTCGACCGCGCGGGGCCGCACTCCGCCGCGCAGCGGAACCTCGGCAATCAACCGGTCACCCTTGCGACTGAAGCTTTGCACCGCCGCATAATCGACCAGTTCCTCGGTCGCGATGAAGACATGCGGTCGAATCACATCCATGCTTGCGGGCAAGGGGATCGCCAGACGCAGCTTGTCGCCCGCCAGCGCGAATGCGCCCGCACCGTCAAGCAGCGGGGGAATCGCGGCGCGCCAACGATCAAACCGCGCATCGCCTGCCCCCATGCGCGGCAGTATATCAGCCTTCAGAACCGCCTGCTCGGGCACGCAGACGCGGTCCGTGCAGGCCAGCCAATGCGCAGCCACCTCCACCGCATGCGGGCCGTTGCCTGCCCCGCCGCCGGGCAGGCTGAGCGGGATCATGACCGCATAATCCGCTTCATAGACGTGATTCATCAACCCGCCGATCAGCAATTGCTGCGGCACCGGGTAAAGCGCCTCCCCCGCAGTCCAGCCGGCGGGCAGGCGCCACTCAAGCTCCATCCCGAAACCCGCATCGCCCGGATTGCGCCAGTAACCGTGCCAGCCCGGTTCCGGCGTGAAGTGAAGCCACAGGTTCAGCGCATTCTCACGACCCGCCACAGGTTCGGCCAGCAATTCGGCAGCAATATGATTGCGGGCGGGCTGCGCGGCAGCGGGCGGCGCCAACAGCGTCATGATCGCGCAGGCCAGCGCCATGACGATCCCGGTGAGCCTTATCCTTGCGCGCATGATGCCGCCGATCTAGGAGCCTGAGCGATGACGGACAAGCGCGATCTCCTGATCCTGGGCGGTGGGCTGGTGGGCATGACGCTGGCGCTGGCTGCTGCACGCCGGGGCCTGTCCAGCCATGTCGTCGATCTCGCCGACCCGGCAGAGCTGACTCAAGCGGGGTTTGACGGGCGCGCTTCCGCCATTTCCACCGCCAGCTGGAACCTTTTTTCGAATATCGGCCTTGGCCCTCGCCTCGCCCCGCATGGCTGCCCGATCGACGCGATCGCGGTGACCGACGGGATGAAGCCGGGCCGGATCGATTTTCGCCCCGAACCGGACGAGGCATCGCTTGGCCGCATGTTCGCCAATCGCGAGTTGCGTCTGGCCCTGTTCGAAGCGGCGAAGGATGAACCGCTGATCGCCTGGCACGCACCGGCCAGGGTGATGGAGCGCGAGCGTGGCGAATTCGGCGTATCCGCACTTCTGGCCGACGGACGGCGGCTGGCAGCGGCGCTGATGTGCGCGGCGGAAGGACGCCGTTCGCCCACCCGCGACGAAGCCGGGCTGCCACTGGCGCATTGGGATTACCGCCACCGCGCGATGATCGCCGGGCTTTCGCATGAGAAGCCGCATGACAATGTGGCCTGGGAAATCTTCTATCCGGCGGGGCCGTTCGCACTGCTGCCGATGCTGGACGGGCCGGATGGTTCGCACCGCAGCGCATTGGTGTGGACCGTGGCGGAAAAGGACGCGGCGGGCGTACTGGCGCTGTCGGACCGGGCCTTCGTCGCCGAAGTCGAACAGCGCATGCACGGCATTTTTGGCGCCATTGCGCTTGACAGTCCGCGCCAGTCCTATCCGCTCGGCTTCCAGCATACGGCGAAAATCACCGCCCAGAGGCTGGCGCTGGTGGGCGACGCGGCGCATGGCATGCACCCCATTGCCGGCCAAGGGCTGAACCTTGGCCTGCGCGACGTGGGGGCGCTGGTGGAAGTGCTGGCCGACGGGGCGCGGATCGGCCTCGATCCCGGCGATGCGCAACTGCTTGCCCGTTATGAACGCTGGCGCAATCTCGACAATTTCAGCGTCTCCTTTGCCACGGACAGCCTCACCCGGCTGTTCGGTATCCCCGGTCGGCTCCCGTCCGCCATCCGCCGCTTCGGCATGGCCGGGGTGCAGCGGATCGGGCCGCTCAAGCGCTGGTTCATGGACGAGGCGCGTGGCATTTCCGGCCAGGTGCCGGAACTGCTGAAAAATCACGCGGGCTGAAAGGCACCCGGTCTAGTCGAAAAACACCTGCTTCATGTGCAGCGTGTCGCAATATTCCTTCACCGCTGCGATCTTGCCGTCGCGCAGCGTCACCAGCAGGTGATAGAGATTGGAATAGACGCGGCCATTGTGCAGTTCGGCATGGCTTTCCGCCTCGACCGCAACCTTGTCCCCTTCGGCGATCATCGCGGTGGGCCAGATCTTCAGCGCGCCAGTCTTGTAAGCCGCCTTGGCACCTTCGACCAAAGCTGCAAACTGGTCACGCCCGTAAGTGCCGGACAATCCATCGATCCGGCCCCCAACCCACCAGGTTGCGTCATCTGTCATCATCGCGGTCATCGCGGCAACATCGCCACGGCTGAACGCTTCGAGCAGCGCGGCGGCCGCAGCCTTGTTGTCATCAAGAACCGACATCAATCATCCTCCTTCTCGGGCGCCACAGCCGTGCGCCCGACTACTTCCAGGCCAAACCCTTCCAGCGCCGCCATCTTGGTGGAACTGGAGGTCAGCAAATTCATCCGGCTAACCCCCAGATCCTGCAGGATCTGCGCGCCGATGCCATAATCGCGCGAGCCATATTGGCTGGCATATTCGCGCCGCCCCCCCTTCACCCGCCGGGACAGCGATTGCCGGTCCGGATCGCGCACGAACACCGCAACTGACGGCCCATCATGCTGCGCGATCTGTTGCAGCATGCGCGGCACATAATTGCGATGCGCCGATTTGAAGCCCAGCACGTCAGCGGTCAGATCGACCTGATGCACGCGCACCAGCGTCACCTCACCCTCATGAATGCGTTTGCGCACCAGCGCCACATGTTCGCCATGGTCAATCAGGTCGCGATACACGTGAATGGTGAAATGATCGCCGAAGTGGGTTTCAAAGGGGGCTTCGGCCACCTTTTCGACCAGCTTTTCCGATTTGCGGCGATAGGCAATAAGATCGGCGATGGTGCCAATCTTCATCCCGTGTTTCTTCGCGAAGGGGATGAGATCGGGCAGACGCGCCATCGTGCCGTCGTCATTCATCACTTCGCAGATCACCCCCGCCGGCGTCAGCCCGGCCAGACGCGAAATGTCGACTGCGGCCTCTGTATGTCCGGCGCGGATCAGCACCCCGCCATCGCGCGCGACCAGGGGAAAGACATGCCCCGGCGTGACCAGATCATCCGCCCCGCAGGCCGGGTTGATGGCCACTGATATGGTGCGCGCCCGATCATAGGCGGAAATGCCGGTAGTGACGCCGTCGGCAGCCTCGATCGAGACGGTAAAGGCCGTGCCATGGCCCGATCGATTATCGCTCGACATCTGTTCAAGCTGCAGGTCGCGCGCGCGCTGCGCGCTCAGCGCCAGGCAGATCAGGCCGCGCGCATGCAGCGCCATCTGGTTGACCCGTTCAGGCGTGGCGAACTGGGCGGGAATGATGATGTCGCCTTCATTCTCGCGGTCGTCTGCATCGACCAGAATGAACGGCTTGCCGTTGCGCGCATCGTCAATGATGTCCTCGATGGGGGAAACGCCGCTCATGATCCCTCACGCCCTGTGCGCTCGCCTTCACGATCGCGCGGCGGCAGTCCTTCGGTGTGATCACGGAAGAAGCCGACCATGTCCAGTGCTGTCTGAAAGGCAGGGTCGCTGTAACTGAAACAATTGCCCTTGCGGTGGGGTTCATCGCGCGCCGCAATCCGGGTCGTCCCGTCGACGATGAATTTTCGCCCGTGCGAAATGAACAGCATCATCTGCGCCATCTGCCACAGGTCGCGCTCGAAACCGGTGAACTGCTCATCCGCCCAGCGGCTGAACCCGCCAAACAGCGATCGCCCCGCATATTGTGCAGGCGCCACCATCGCCTCACCCTGAAGTTCCAGCGAAAGGGCAACTTCACCATCCACTTTCACGATCAGGCTCTGGCGGTGATCCGCATCCGGATCCGTCACGGACAATTCGACGGTTTGATCCGCTACCCCGCGCTGAATCGCGGACAGGCCAAGGGCCGCCATGTCGATCAGATGCGTGCAATGCGCACCGCGCGAAAACCGCCCGGCGATGGCGCTTCGCCCCTGCGTCACATCGCAGCCGATGAATTGCTGCAGCAGCGCGACTGCGCCGGGGCAGGTGTCTTTCGGAAACCGCCGCATGGCCCCGGCAGTTGCCGTCACCACTGATCCGTCATGATCGATTTCCACGATCATATCGTGGAAATCGTCATACAGGCTGACAGTCATCCGTCTTGGCGAGGCGACAAAGCCAAACCGCCGCCGGCATACGCCCGTGCCATAGGCCGGATTGGGCGGATAGCCGGTCAGCCGATCCTTGGCCGCCCCAGCCACCGAGTCAGCGCCCGGTCCAGACCGGTTTGCGCCCTTCGGCTCCGGCTGCGTTGCGTTCCTTGACGTCCTCGCTTTCGGCATATTGCTCAATCTCTTCGAAGCGCGTCATCAGCGCAACTTCGAGCGGATAACCAAGACGGCCATTGACGGCAGCCTTCGCCGCCTGGTTGGCCAGCGGCGCAGCCTTGTTGATCTTGGCGGCCCATTCCGCCGCCGCCGCTCCAAGGCCTTCCAGAGGCACCACTTCATTGGCCAGGCCGAACTGAGCAGCCGTAGCGGCATTGATGCGCTCCCCGGTCAGGATCATGGCCATGGCGATGTGATAAGGCAGCTGGCGCACGGCGCGGTGCACCACGCCGCATTCGCCAATGATACCATGGCGGGTTTCGGGCAGGCCGAACTGGGCGTTTTCGGCCGCAACGATGATGTCCGCGCACATCGCCAGTTCGAAGCCGCCGCCCACGCAGAAGCCCTGCACGGCTGCGACCATCGGCTTCTTCAAGGTGACCAGCGGCCCGCCGATGCCGGTCAGCCCGCCAGCCAGCGCCATGCGGGTCTTGCGTTCCGGACCTTCGGACACATCCGCACCAATGCAGAATGCCTTTTCACCTTCAGCCGAAAGAATGACGGACCAGATGTCCGAATCCTCGTTGATCGTCGTCCACGCCTTGTAGAGCAGATCGTCCATGCCACCGGTAATGGCGTTCATGCCCTGCGGGCGGTTGAGCCGCACGTGCGCGACGTGATTTTCGACGCTGAATTCGACGTCAGCCATCAGTTGGATTCCTTCCTGAAACGATTGAATATCTGAGTGGAGCTTTCGCCCCGGTAATGCCCCACGACCGCCATCAGCCCTTCGTCGGCAATACGCTGGCGCATCGCCAGAACCGCCGGTTCAAGGTGCAGGATCGCGTCGCTTTCCGAAACCGCATTCACCGCTGACAGGAAACCCTGGGCTTCCATGGCACGGTTGATCGACTGCTTCTTGATCGTCAGCACCGGCAGCGGGATCATGGCCATGCGTTCGGCCAATGCCTCGACGCAGGGGACAAGCTGGTCCGTCGGAACGGCGGCATTCGCCCAGCCCCATTCCACCGCCGTGCGCCCGTCAACCCAGTTGCCGGGCAGAAACGCCATTTCCTTCGCCCGCCGCGCACCGACATGCTGCACCCAGGCCGGGGCAACATATCCGCCGCCAATGGGAATGCCAGGTTCCCCGATCCGGGCAGCCTCGGTCACTATGGTGAGATCGGAAAAACAGGGCATCTGCGCGGAAATTCCCATGCAGAAACCGTGAATCGCCACGATCACCGGCTTGGGATGGCGCCACATCGCGAGCCACCGGTCCAGATTGCGACGCAAACGCGCCACATCTTCCACCGGGGTGGCTTCGGCATTGTATTCCGACAGATCGGCGCCCGCGCTGAAACCCTTGCCTTCCCCCCTGATGCCGATCACCGGCGCGCCTTCGGTTTCAAGCTGGTGCAAGGCATCGCTGAAGCCGTCGAGCAACGCGCTGTTGAACGCGTTGGCAGCGTCGGGCCGGTCAAGGACGATCCACGAGATCGCCTCGCCATGCTCGATTCTCAGGGGGGCAGACGCGTTCATCCGAATGGCCTCAGGGGTTGCGACCGATCTCGTTGCCCGCCTTGACGTGGTAATCCGTCGTCATCGTGGTCTTGAGCACGCGCTTCTTGAACTTCCACTTCCCGTCGCGCTTGACCAGCGTGTCGAAATACTGGCCGTACAGGATCCCGTCGGGCCGTTCCTTGGTGTAGCGGTGAATGGCGACCAGGATCGTGCGCGTGTTGACTTCGGTCGGCGAAACCCAGTCAATCGCCGGGGTCGAGTTGTGATGGCTCGTTCCGCGGAAGAAGCTGCCGATTCCGTCCAGCGTCTTCTTGTAGGCTTCGATGCCCGTCGCGCCGAAATTGGGCGCATAATCGACTTCGCAATCATCCACGAACAATTCGGACATCTGCTCTGGCATGTTCATGTCGAGGTAATAGGCATAATCGGCCATCACGCGCTCGATCTCGCGTTCGTCAATCAGGCGCTGCAGTTCCTTCTCCAAATCCACCTTCAATTCCTTTCAACTATTCAATTCAAATCACGATGTCACACGCGGTGGCGCCCCGCAACATGGCGCGTGCAACCGCTCAGCCCGGTGTTGCTCGCGGGCAGTCGCTGGGCAGCGGATCAGCTCCCGGCCAGCGAACATTCAGCGCCGTGGTGAGCGAGCTTTCGACCTGCGACCACGGGCCCATGTGAACCGCCTTCATGTCGCGGAAGGCGATCTGCCATGTTCCATCGACCCGTCGGTATTCATCCATATAGCGGACTGCGCCGTAATGCGTCTTGTCGCCCAGCCCGAGCTCCAGGTGTGCGCTCACCAGGCCGCTGGCGGCCCCATCTCCCGTAAACTCGATGTGGACGTAATTGGGCGTATGCACGGTTTGCCCCATGCCCGAGCGCGCCAGTTTGAGGAATGCGACCACCGCCTCGCGCGAGCGGTCGCCTGTAAAGCCGGACGCAACGAACCGCGCGTCCGCGGTAAAACACCGGGCGACCACAGCGTAGTCGTCATCGTCAACCGCCCGGAAGTAGGCGGCGACGAGATCCTGAATCTCGGCACGGTCTTCCAACCGGCGGATGCGCTCTTCAAGTGTGGACAAATTTCGCTCTCCCGGCAGGACTATGGCTGGAGGCCGCAGTCCGGTCAACACCAAAGTTGACTAGTTTGGTATGTGATAATAGTATCGATTCATGAACGACAAAATCCTGCACGCGCTGCGCGACCATGCGGCGAACGCCATCGCCGGACAGCCCGAAGGCGAACCGCTTGATCCGGTATCGCGCGCCCTGATCGAACTGGGTCTTGCCGTCTCGGTCACCTCGCTTGATTCCGATGCGGCCAGAGCTTGCCTGAACAAGGCTTTCGACGCTGGAGCAAGCCTGGACCAGGTGCAGGAAATCATCGCACTGGTTTCCGGGTTGGGCGTCCATTCGCTGATATTCAGCCAGGCCATGGTTCTGGCCGAAGCGGGCGGGCGCGGGCTGATCGACCCCCGGGCCCCGCTTGATGCGGAACGTCAGGCGCTGTGGGACCAATATGTGGGCACAGATCCATTCTGGAACGGCTTCGAGCGAGAAAATCCGGGATTTCTGGACGCGATGCTGCGGCTTTGCCCGGCCCAGTTCAGTGCCTTTTTCGATTATTGCGCGGTGCCATGGAAGATCGGTTCCGTACGCGCAGTGATCAAGGAACTGGCCGCGATGGCCTGCGACATCGCCCCCACTCACGCCTTTGGCCCCGGGTTTCGTGTGCATCTGGCCAACGCGAAGGCGCTGGGCGCCAGCCGCGCACAAATCACCCAAGCACTGGACCTTGCGGCGGCGGCGCCCCGCCATGCAGGAATCGCCTGACTTGCGGCAATCCCTGCATGGCATGGACGGACCGGTTCCGCCTACTTGGCGTTCCAGCTCAGCCTGACGTTTTCTGCGGAAGCGATAATGCCCGATGCGTAGACCGGGTTGCATCCGTCAGCCAGGCGGAATTCGGGAATGCGCTTGAGCCATTCCTGCAGGGTCACAGTCGCTTCCATCCGCGCCAGATGCAGCCCGACGCAGCGGTGTGGACCACCGCCGAAGGTCGAATGCTTGGGCAGGCGTTCCCAGTCGAGAGTGAGCGGATCGGGGTTCGCGTTCTCATCCAGCCCGGTCAGCGCGGTGGGGATCAGAATCATGTCGCCGCGCTTCAGATCAACTCCGCGATAGGTCTGGTCCTTGGCGACCATGCGCGCTTCGGACACCACGGGGAAGCGACGAAACAGTTCCTCAACCCCGCGCATCAGCTTGAGGTCGTTCCCGCGCACTTCGGCCACCTTGTCGGGATGGCGGGCAAGATAGATCATCATGAAGCTGAGGAAGTTGACGACCGTATCAAGGCCGCCGAGCAGCAGCAGCGAGATCAGACCCAGTTCCTTGTCATGTGACATGGGTTCGCCATTGATGGTGCCGTTGACGAGCGTGGTGATGAGATCCTTGCCCGTGCCCCCCTTGCGCGCGGCGATGATCGGCTCGACATAGGCGAAGAAGCCCTTGTTTGCTTCATCGAGGCAAGCCGCCATTTCTTCCGGGGTGTTGCCCCGCGGGCGGGTCATGTCATCGGCAAAAAGCGCCAGCTTGGGCGCATCTTCGATCGGGAGGTCGGCGAGCGCCATGAAGACGCGAACCGGGAACTTCTTGGCATAATCCATCGCGAAGTCGCATTCTCCGCGCGGAGCGATTTCCTCGATCAGGTCAATCGCCGCCTTGCGCACCATGCCTTCCAGTTCGCGGATGCGGGCCGGGTTGAGCGCGCTGTCGAGCAGCTTGCGATAGGGCGTGTGTTCGGGCGGATCCATGCGCGTGGGGACCATCGCGTATTTTTCGCCCGCTTCTTTCGGCAGGAAAATGACCTCGCTCGAAAAGCGGGTCGGGTCTTCGTAGATTTCCTTGACCACCGGCCCGCTCATCGCGATCCAGTGACCACCTGTCAGCGGGGTCCAGACCAGATCGGGCTGGCCTTCCTGCAAGGATTTCCAAGCCTCGTGGTATCCATTCTCGATGCCGTCCAGCGCATACATGTCAATGTCGCGGACAAGTTCCTCGGGCACATGGTCAGGCCGGGCGGCGCGGGCGCGCGGGTCAATCGTTGCGGTGTCAGTCATGGTAGGGGCTCCTGGGATGATCCGGTTCAACTGATTTCAGGGTCGATGACAGCCTTGACGACCTGGCCCTTGGCGGTTGCATCCAGCGCCTGCTGCGCCTGTGCGATGCCGAACCGGTGCGTGACCAGATCGGCCAGCGGCACCTTGTCCTGACAGCGCACCGCCAGCTGCAGCGCTCCATGGTAATGCTTGGGCTTGGGGAAAGTCGCCCCGGCGATGGTAAGGTTCTTCAGCGTGGTGTCGCGCGGCGAGATGGACTTTTCGCCAATGGCGCCCCACAACCCCAGCACGATATAACGCCCGTGATTACCGGTCAGGTCCACGCCTTCGGGGAAGGCCTGCAGAACGCCGGCCGCTTCAACCACGACATTGGGACCATGGGGGCCACAGATATCGTAAATCTGGCGGCGACGTTCTTCTGGACTGTCCTTGAGCGAAACCGTGGCAGTCGCACCCAGCGACCGGGCAACGTCCAGCCGGTTCTGATGCATGTCGATGGCAATCACTTCGCGCGCGCCGGACTGGGCGGCGAGCAGGATCGCGGCGAGGCCGACCGGCCCCGCACCCTGCACCACCACGGCTTCGCCCGTCCGCACCGGGCCGCAGCGATCGAAGCCGCGCAGCGCGGTCGGCAAGGCGCAGCCGAGAGCGATCACGGCATCGACCGAGGCATGATCAGGAACACGGAAAAACGCGAGGCCGTTGGGAAGCCACGCAAAATCGGCATAGCTGCCCCAGTTGGGTTTCGAGGCATCCTCAAAATACTGGGAATTTTCGCATGGCGTTTCTTCCAGCACGGTGCAGCTGTGGCAACGGTGGCACAGCGCAATGGGCGCCCAGTAGACCAGATCGCCGGGCTTCACCGGCACACCGGCATAATCCGTTTCCACACCGGGACCGAGCTTTTCGACCCGGCCCACGCCTTCATGGCCCAGGATGATCGGGAAAGGCATGATGCCCGCTTCGCCGGTCAGGATGTGAACATCGCTGCCGCAAACGCCGCCCGCAACCACGCGGACGAGCGCCCCGCCCGCTTCCGGATCGGGAATGGGCACATCCCACGTTTCCAGCTTGTTCGTCTCTACGAGCACACAGGCTTTACCGGTTGCCATTCAACTCTCCTCAAACGCCTGCACATCCGGTGCAATCAGGCGGTGTATTTCGGCGGCGACGGGGGCGAAGCAGTTTTGCCCCGCGCCAACTCACATCGGCATGTTTACCTTGGGGCAAACCTCGCCCGCCAGGCGGCGCAACGATTCTTCCCACGGTTTGGGATCATCGATGCTGTCATGCTGGTTGGCCACGATCTGCCCCCAGCCGCCGACCTTGTCCGCCAGCGCTTCCAGCTTCTCGATCACCGTTTCGGGCGATCCGCACAGAATAACATGATTGACCAGAAATTCGTCATCGATTTGTTCGGGGGTGATATCGACCCCGCTGTCAGCGATAATCCCGTTGAACAGGCCGAACTTGACGTAAATTTCCTTGAGATACTTGTTCCAGGTCTGCATCAGCCCGGTCTTGCGGACCAGCCGTTTCGCTTCCTCGTCCGTATCGGCAATGAAAATATCACGGCACACGCGGAACCGCTTGCGATCAGGCGTGTGTCCGGCCTTCTCCATCGCGCCGGCCCAGGTATCCCAATGCGCCTTCATCTGGCTGGTGCCCCCGAAGAAGGAAATCGGGCTGTAATTGCGCGATCCGGCAAATTCCATGGACTTGGAATTTTCGGACAGGCCGGTGACCGCGATTTCCAGATTTTCGCGACCGCCGTAGGGGGAGTTGTCCGCGATATCGACCCAGTATTCGGGCATCGTGTCAGGCCCCGGGAAACCGGCCTTGAAATATTTGCCCTTCTCCAGGAACGGCTTGCCTTCCCATACCCGCTCCATCAGATGCAGCGCTTCCAGCTGCATGGGCGGCAGTTCCATGATGTTTTCGAAGCCGTGCAGGATTGCATCGGTATGGTGGCCGCCCGGTGCAACACCCAGGAAATAACGGCCTTCCATCACCTGGCTCAGCCAGCCAACCCGCAACGCCAGCGTGGCGGGATCGTGATAGGGCAGAAGGTGCGCCATGGGAGCAAAGCGAATCTGCTTGGTGGTCTGGGCGCAGGCGGCGATGATCGCTTCGGGCAAGGGAATGTTTTCCCACGCCAGCGTGTAATGTTCGCCGATCATGTAATCCGCAAAGCCCGCGTCGTCCGCGATGCGTGCGATATCGACCGCCCAGTCGAAAACCTGCCGTGGCGTGCGGCTCGGCGGGTTGTAGGGGGTCATGAAAATTCCGCACTGCATGGCCATTCATTCTCTCCTCAAAATCACGGTTTCTGACGGCTCTTGCGCCCGCCGAACTGTCTTATGGGCCTGTTTGCCAGGCTGGTTTGCCGGTTGCACCGGGCGGTTGGCGTTTTCGCGAAACCGCCGGACGGAATGCATATATCAGATAGCATCCCGACCCGCTGTTCAAGGTGCGTTCCACGCGAATCTTTAATCAACGCGCACGTTGATATGCGGTCTGGCCACTTCATGTCAAGCAAAGGCACCTCGGATTCATCTCTGGTCAACTCATACGTTGACAGTTTGCGGTAATGCTCCCATTTTATGCGCCAGTCCGTTAGAAACGCGGCAGGTAGCAAGGGAGAGAGAGCACATGGCCACGTTCGAGCGCTGGAGCGAAGTGTGTCCGATTGGCGATCTGCTGGTCCGCAGCGCGGCGCGCCATCCCGACCGCGCCGCTTATGTGATGCCCGATTGCAGGATTACATATCGTGAACTGCTGACCGAAGCGGTAAAGGTCGCGCGCGGCATCATTGGCCTTGGCATCGCGCCGCGTTCGAACATCGGGCTGTTCTGCAACAACGGACCCGAATTCGTGGCCGGCTTCTTCGGCGCCCAACTGGCCAATTGCGCGGTGGTGCCCCTCAACGCGCGGCACAAGGCGCATGAACTGGCCTATATCATCAACAATGCGGACATCAGCCTGCTGCTGACAGCTGCAGCTGATACGACCTATCTCGATTTCAGAAGCGTGCTCAGTGACGCCATGCCATCGTTGGCAAACGCGACCGGCGCGGCACTGGCGCTGGATGAGGCACCGAAACTGAAACGGATCGTGCTGCTGAGCGGCGATCCCGCACCGGGATTTACCAGCGCGGATGAATTTTACACGGCTGGCGAGGCAATCGGCGACGCACACATTGATCGGCTGCGCTTGCGCACGCGCCTCGCCGATCTCGCGGCGATCATCTACACCTCGGGTACGACCGCCAATCCCAAGGGGTGCATGCTGACGCATGAGGCTATGACCCGCGGCCCGGTGGAACGCGCGGACAGCCGGTTCCGTTCCTGCGATCATGACGTGACCTGGGGCGGCGGCCCGCTCTTCCACATCGGTTCACTCGCACCGTTTCTCGGCTCGATCGGCACCGGCGGAACCTATCTGACCGACAGCTTCTTCGACCCCGCCCGGGCGATAAAGCTGATGAAGGACAATGGCTGTACCGCCTTCTGGCCATGGTTCCCGGCCATTCTCCAGCCACTTATGGCTGATCCAGGCTTTGACGAAGCGGCCGCGAAAGTGCGCACCATGCTGTTTATCGGCCCCGAATCGCTGGTACTGGAAATTCAGGACCGACTGCCACAGGCGGAAGTGTTGCAAGGCTGCGGGATGACCGAAACGGCTGGCATCTTTGCGATCAGCGACCCCGACGAAACCCGCGAACAGCGCTCGACCACTCATGGCAAGCCCGTGCCCGGCATCGAGGTGCGTATCGTCGACAAGGACACCGGCGAAGATCTGCCCGATGGTGAGGTAGGTGAAATCCTGGTCCGCGGCTATTGCGTAACCAGGGGCTATTACAAGGATCCGGCGAAGACCGCCGAGGCGATTGACGCGGACGGCTGGTTGCACACCGGCGATCTCTATGCGCGCAGCCCGGAAGGCAGCCTCACCTTCAATGGCCGCGCCAAGGACATGCTCAAGGTCGGCGGGGAAAATGTCGCAGCGATCGAGGTTGAGGCTTATCTGTGCCGCCATCCGGCGGTCAAGATCGCCGAAGTGGTCGGACGGCCCGATACGCGCATGGACGAAGTGCCGGTGGCCTTTGTCGAACTGCATCCAGGAGCCAGCGCGGACGAGGATGAGCTGATCGGCCACTGCAAGGGCAATATCGCCAGCTACAAGGTGCCAAGGGCGATCTACTTTGTCGCCACCGCTGAATGGCCGATGTCAGCGACCAAGGTCAACAAGGTGGAACTTAGAAAGCGGCTCGCCGAAATGAGCTGAGGCGGCAGGCCGGTTTCAGGCCCGCATTCCGTCAATGAAGATGCTGGCGAAGGAATCGCTGACGAGCCGAGCCGAATATTTCCCGCCCGGCCGATACCAGCGGTGAGTCCAGTTCAGCATGCCGAAGATGGCATTTGCGGACACTGATACCGGCACGTCGCTGCGCAGCAGCTTTGCGGAAGTCGCCTCCTCGATCAGATTGGTGACGATGCGTTCGAACTTGCGGGTCTGGCCGATAATCTCGCGCGCCCACACGCTCTGCTCGCTGGCGATACGCTCCATCTCTTCCTGTATATAGACATACATGTGCGGATAATGCTCGTCATAGGCCGTCATCAACTGGCGGATGACCCGTTTGAGCTTCTCAACCGGATCAAGCGTCCCGTCCTGTGAAATGCGCACGCATTCGCGCATGTTGGCGTCCACGCCCGTACGCAGGATCTCGCGGAATAATTCTTCCTTGCTGCCGAAGTAGTAATAGACCGTGGCCCGGTCCAGCCCGGCCTTGCGCCCGATTTCGGCCAGCGTGGTCGCGCGATAGCCGCTTTGCTTGAACTGGCCCGCAGCGATTTCCACCAGTTCTTCGCGCTTGGCGAGATAATCGCTGCTGCCTTCCTTGAGGGCAGTTTCCCGGCGCTTCGAAATATTGGACGGCTTTGTCATTTTCAAAACCTATCCTGCCCCCAGTATTTTGCAATGGCTTGTCGCAGCCAGGCATGATCCGTCTGGCTGCGCTGCATCTCCCGAGGGAACCAATTTTCCACGATACCGTTGACTGTTTTTCGATTCCCGTGGCAAGAACCTACAGTGGCATCGTTCAGGTTGGAACTGGTGCATGATCGGGAGAGCGACACGATGGCCAGCCAGAATGGTTTGAATCTGGACAGTTTGCGCATCACGCCGGAAACGCCGGTGGGGTACGAATTGCAGCCGATAAAGAAAAAGGCCGCAATCCAGCTTATGGGCAGCAGGGTATGGGGGCGTTTCAACCCCAATCACTGGGATCCTGACTATGCCCGTTCCACGGGCCTGACTGATCCGATCCAGACAGGCGAAATGTCATCGGCCTATATTTCGGAAATGTGCGTCAATCACTTTGGCGCAGCCATGTTCAAGAACGCGCGGATCGTCTGCAAGTACATCGCATCGACCATTGCAAACGAAGTGATCGTGACCGGCGGCATCATTACCGAAAAAACTCCGAAGGGAAATGGCTTCCGCTTCAGGGCGGACATCTGGGCGGCCAATGCAGCCGGAGAAAAAAAGACCGTTGGCTGGGTCGAAGCGGATGTGGGGGTCTGACCAATGAACAACGAACTCAAACCGCAATCCGCCGTGCAGGCAGCCCAAACCCGGGCATTTGTCGCAGGACTTCAACAAGGTTCGCAAACTTACTGGGACATGGTCGAGATCGGCGATGAGTTGTCGCGCGACCTGCATATCTCGCCGGAGCTGGTGATTCTCTACCTTGATCCGGTGGAGGATTATAATCCCTGGTACGAAGGCTGGCGCATGAACAGCTGGCACATTGATGGAGAATCACCATTTGGCGGTGCCATTGTTCCTCCACTGCTGGTTTCCCATTTCGTCCTGTCAGTCCAGTTCGACCATACCAAGCCGTTTGCCATCGGTTCGATTCACACATTCCATGATTCAGAAATCCTCGAACCGATTCCTGTTGGCGCGACGGTGCGAATCACGACACGGGCCATCGACAAATATGAAAAGCGCGGTCGCCGCTATGTGCGGCACGAGGTGCATGTGACTGATACAGCGACAGGGATGCTCTATTTCCGCGAAGTGCGCGACATCCTTTCGCTTTGAGGAGGCAGGAATTGGGAGAGGCAGCTGAGAGATTTGTGGTTGAAGGCCTTGTCGAACAGACGTCTGCCGGGCCCCGCCTGATCGGCTCCCGATGCAGGGGATGCGGCACGTTCTATTTTCCCCAGAAGGCAAGCTGCCCCAATCCGGCCTGCACAGACAAGGCGCCCGTCGCGGCGCTGCTGCCAGACCAGGGCACGCTCTACAGCTATACACTCCAGCGCTATCAGCCCCCTCCCCTGTTCCGGATGGATGGATGGGAGCCCTATCTGCTGGGCCTGGTTGATCTGGGCGAAGGTCTGCAGGTCATGGGAATGCTGACAGGGGTCAAAGAACAGGAAGTGCGCATCGGAATGACGCTGCGACTGGTGACCGAGCCGCTCTATTGCGACGACGATGGAACAGCGGTGCTGACTTATAAATTCACTCCCGCTGGAACGGCGTTGTGAGGCCGGTCTACGCACTTGGCGCGGGCGCTCATCCCTGGGGCAAGTGGCCCGAAAAACCGCAGTTGCAGCTTGCGCTGGAAGCAATGAGCGCAGCCCTCGCTGATGCGGGCATCGTCTGGGCGGAGGTTCAGGGGCTGGTGGCGGCGTCGTCGCGCTTTGAAGGCGGCATGGGCTGGGGGCTGCACGCCAATGAGGTTGTTCAGGCAGTCGCGGAACAGGGTATTCCCTGCATCAACGTCGGGGGCGCCTGTGCCGCAGGGGCGATTGCGCTGCAAACCGCGCATGCTCTGGTCGCAAGCGGGCAATATGATGTCGTGGCCGCGCTTGGCGCGGAACGCATGCCCAAGGGCTTCATCCCCCGTCCCCCGGGCAGTGCGGACGACCGCAGCGACAATGACTTTCTGCGCTGGGTTGCAATGGGCGCGACCAATCCCGCCTATTGGGCGATCGAGGCCCGTCGACGCCAGCATGAGCACGGCACCAGCGAGCGAACCCTGGCCCAGGCTTCCGCCCTGATGCGCCGCAATGCGGGCGGCAACCGTCTGGCGCGATACCGCGATCCGATAAGCGAGGAGGATGTGCTCGCCTCGCCCATGGTCGCAGATCCCCTGCATCTGCTGCAGATCTGCCCGGTGAGCGATGGCGCTGCGGCCGTCATTCTGGGGAGCGAGGATTACGTCAGGCGCTCGGGCAAGGCGGCGGTGCGGGTGGCTGGATGTGCGGTCGGGTCGGGTCAGTTTGGCGATCCGGCGCGGCGCATTCCAACCATATCCAGCACCGTCCGCGACGGCGTTGCGCATACGAGCGAGGTGACCGGCGCAGTGCGGGCTGCGTTCGAGCTTGCCGGGATCGGCCCAGAAGACGTCGATCTTCTGGAGATGGCCGATAATTCTGCATGGCATATCCTCGCCTGGCCCGAACTGTTCGGCTTTTACGAGCCCGGTCAGGGCGACTGGATGCTGGAGCAAGGCAAGCTGGCGATCGGCGGCGAGCTGGCGATCAATCCCAGCGGTGGATTCCTGTCTTTCGGCGAAGCGACAACTGCCCAGGCCTTGCTGCAGGTGAGCGAAGTGCTCTGGCAACTGCGCGGCGAAGCGCATGGGCATCAGGTACCCGAAGCAAAGGTAGGCATGACAGCCGTACTGGGGCTCGGCGCAAATGGCGGTTCGGTGATCCTCACCCGCTGACGCATAGCGCCATTGGCCGCGTCCACCGCCCGCATGATTGCGGATTCGTGCGACGATAATTCCGGGCGACTGCAGGCGGATTGCGGCCGGGTACGCCCCCGCCGCAATCCACCCGCATGATCCTTGTTCTCAGCCTTGCGGGCGCGCCTGGCGCCTTACCGGGCGCTGCCCGTTGCCCCGGCGTTCGCCGCCGCCGTTGCGCTGGCCATCGCGGGCCTGACCACCATGACTGTGCGCACCCTTGTGAGACGAGGGACGCTTGCCATCATGGTCTGCACGATGCGGCCGGTCACCGCGCGGAGCAGTCGGGCGTTCGGCGCGGGCATGACCGGGAGCATCGCCCCGTGGCC
Source organism: Novosphingobium sp. (assembly GCA_024236235.1). GTDB lineage: Bacteria > Pseudomonadota > Alphaproteobacteria > Sphingomonadales > Sphingomonadaceae > JACKKV01. Next base: position 215,847 of record JACKKV010000001.1, read on the forward strand.
GGTCGTCGCGGCGCGCACGATCATCGCGCGGGCGCTCGTCCCTTGCCCGATGCTCTCGCTGCGGCGCCGGACGTGCATCAGCGGGGCGCGGACCACGCTGGCCCTGACGTTCATCGCCGCCACGCGCCCGATCCGGCCGATCTCCGCCTGCGGGCTGAATGAATGAACGATCGGTGCGCGGCCTGCGCGGCCCGCGTTCGCCGGATTCAGAGTGCCGGGGCCGTTCGCCCTCGCGCCCATCGGGGCGACCACGCCCGTCCGGACGCCCGCCGCGCCGTTCGCCATCGCGATTGCCGCGCGGGCGGTGATGCGCCGGGCGGCCATCATCGGCCAACGCATCCTGCACTGCCTTGCGCGAAGGCAGGGGCAGGCGCGCGGCCTCGGTGGTGAAACCCTCAGGCAAGGGCATTGTTTCCAGCTTGACCCGGGTCAGCCTTTCGATGTCGCGCAGATAGGATTTTTCATCCGGCGCAACGAAGCTCATGGCGATGCCATCCGCCCCGGCGCGCGCAGTGCGGCCGATACGATGGACATATTGTTCCGCCACGTTCGGCATTTCGAAATTGAAGACATGGCTGACGCCCGGAATGTCAATCCCGCGCGCTGCGATATCAGTGGCCACCAGCACCGGCACGGAACCCGACTTGAAACCCTTGATCGCAGCGGTGCGCTGCGCCTGGCTCTTGTTGCCGTGAATGGCAGCGGTGGAGATCCCGGCGGTCACCAGATGACGCACGACCCGGTCCGCCCCGTGTTTGGTGCGGGTGAAAACCAGCGCCCGTTCCACCGAACCATCGGCCAGACCGGCACGCAGGCGCAAGGTCAGCAATGCCTGCTTTTCGGCCTGGTTGAGGAAGGTGACATACTGGTCAACCCGTTCGGCGGTGGTCGCCTGCGGCGTCACTTCGACGCGGACCGGATTGTGAATGAATTGCTTGCCCAGATCGGCAATCGCCTTGGGCATGGTGGCCGAGAAAAACAGGCTCTGCCGTTCCTTGGGAAGCATCCCGGCAATGCGCTTGAGCGGATGAATGAAGCCAAGGTCCATCATCTGGTCAGCTTCGTCCAGCACGAAAATCTCGACATGGCGCAGCGTGAGGGCGCGCTGGTCGATCAGGTCCAGCAGGCGCCCTGGCGTCGCCACCAGAATATCGCAGCCATGGACCAGGGCGCGCGCCTGCTTGCCGACCGGCACGCCGCCGAACACGCACTGGATCGAGAGCGCCAGATATTTGGCATAGCCGCGCATGTTTTCAGCGATCTGTGCGGCCAGTTCGCGCGTCGGCGAAAGGACCAGCATCCGGCAGCCCGCATTGTTGCGCGGACGCGGATCAGCGGCGAGGCGATGAATGGACGGCAGCGAAAAGGCAGCGGTCTTGCCAGTGCCGGTCTGGGCGATGCCCAGCAGGTCGCGACCTTCCAGCAGCGCCGGAATGGCCTGTTTCTGGATCGGGGTGGGATCGGAATAGCCCTTCGTGCCCAGGGCGCGCAGGACAGGCTCGGCCAGGCCGAGCTCGGAAAAATAAGACATTGTGGAACTTTCAACAGGTAACGGCGCGCCCACCATGGGCGCGGCGCAAGGGTTCGTAAGATGCGACCCTGCGTGATGAAGGAAGCTTCAGCGATTCGGCGATACTTCGTCTGGGCGCCCCGGATATTACCGGGCTTCACGCTGCTTCAGACGGAACAGGGCCATTGCCCGAACGCCGATTTGCCGCTCCTCTACTGTGCAATGCAGCAAATAGCAAGAAAATCAGGCGGGTGGATTAACTTTCGCTTCATCAGCGTCCTTGACCGGCGGCTTGAAGGTGCGCGCGAGCGCGTGATAAAGCCGCTGCTTGCACACCAGTGATCCCGCCCAGTCGCCGATCAGCGCGGTGGCAAACAGCGGCAGAATGGCGCTGGCACTGCCAGTTGTCTCAACCAGGATGATGACCGCAGTCAGCGGTGCGCGCACCACGCCCACGAAATAGCCGACCATGCCCAGCAGCACGATCGCGCCGGCTTCTTCCGGTTTGAAAAAAGGCGCGAGCATTTCGCCAAAGCCGGCCCCCACCGCCAGTGACGGCGCGAATATCCCGCCCGGAATGCCGCTGGCGGCGGTCGCCAGCGTGGCTGCAAGCTTGGCCGGGCCGAACCAGAGCGGGCCATCGCCGCCTTCCAGCAGGTGTCTGGTCGGCTCATACCCGGTGCCCCAGGTCAGCCCGCCGGTTACGATCCCCAGCCCCGCGACCACCAGCCCGCAGGCCAGCGCGGTCAGCAGCGGCCGCCGCCCCAGCTTGGCGGCAAACCTGCTGCCGGGCCCCCGCAAGGCCAGGAGCGAGCGGGAGAACAAGCCGCCCGCAATGCCGCCCACGATCCCGCACAGCGGCGCTGCGACGATCACCGTGGTCACCGGCAGGCTCGACGCCATCGTGCCAAAATAGACATAATCGCCCGCCAGCCCCTGCGCTGTAAGGCCCGAAATCATCACCGCCGCCATGACCAGCAACGCCACCCGTTGTTCATAGGCCACGGCCAGTTCCTCGATCGCAAATGCGATACCGGCCACCGGAGTATTGAATGCCGCCGCAACGCCCGCCGCGCCGCCCGCGATCATCACCCCGGGGCCAAGCGGCACCCTGAGCCATTTATGTACCCGGGCCATGATTGCCGCTGCCACTTGCACCGTCGGCCCTTCGCGCCCGACCGAGCCACCTGCAAACAGGGCGCCAACGGTCAGAAACAGCTTGGAAAATGCAACTCGCAGGGAAAGCAGCCGTCGTGCGTATGCGCTGTCGGGCGCGTGAGTGGCAGCGATGACCTGGGGGATGCCAGATCCGCGCGCTTCGGGCACCATCCGGATGGTAACGGCTGCAAACAGCATGAACAGCGCAGGCGTCCAGATCAACGGGAACCACCAGACGCGCGCTTGCATCTGGCTGAATATGCGCTGGGCGAGGTCACCGAAATGCGCAAAACCCAGGGCGACAAGGCCGACCAGCACGCCGCCCGCCAGAGTAGCCAGGCGGCGCTGCCAGAGTTCGGGTTCGAAACGCGGGGCCGGATTGGCCTCGGCCAGTTTCCCCTTGATGGTGCGGAGGAAGGCCATGCCCCGCCCTATCCGCACCGCCCGCGGAAATCCACCCTGCAAGCTGAACAATTGGCCATCGCACCGGTTCACATTCGCGACAGGCCAGGCCCCATATACAGACATGGCACGAACAGGCCGCCTTCCCACTCAGCGGCAGATTGGATGGAGATGCCGCGATGACATTGAAAACTCTTCTGAAGACCAGTGGAATGGCCAGCCTGGCGGCATCGATTGCCGTGCTGACCATGCCCGTTGCCGCCAGCGCCGCCGAAGATGCCCAGCACGGCTGGAACGGCGACCGCTCCGCCCAGCGCGCTGCGCGGGTCGAAAACCGGGGCGATCGCCGCGCCGCGCGCGTTGACAAGCGGTCCGAACAACGCTCCACGCGCATCGAACAGCGCGGAGACCGCCGCGCCGAACAGGTTCAGCGCCGCACGGACAACGCACCACCGCGTGTCGAGCAATGGGGGGATCGCCGCTCTGCCCAGATTGACCGGCGCAGCGATCGGCGTGCCGATCGGGTCGAAAACCGGGGCGACCGCCGCGCGGATCGAATCGACAATCGCAGCGAACGCCGCGCGGAACGGGTCGAGGACCGCAGCACCTGGCGCAACCGCAGCTATACCGACACAAATCGCAACCGCACCTATTCTGGTGACCGGAACTATGCCTATCGCGACCGGGACACCGAACGCAGCAAAAGTGACTGGAACCGCTACAACTCGAAAAAAGACTATCGCTGGGACCGGCACGACTGGCGGCGCGACCACCGTTATGACTGGAGAAGCTACCGTGACAAGCACCGGCATATCTACCGGGCGGGGCGGTATTACTCGCCCTACAGCTCGTGGTCCTATCGCCGGTTGAGCGTTGGATTTTACCTGGACTCGTTGTTCTATTCGAACCGTTACTGGATCAGCGATCCCTATTACTACCGGCTTCCGCCCGCCTATGGTCCCTATCGCTGGGTGCGCTATTATGACGATGCGCTGCTGGTCGATATCTACAGCGGCGAAGTGGTGGACGTGATCTACGACGTCTTCTGGTAAGCCCCAGACTGCCGGAAAGAGTGGTCCGGCAGCGCGGGCCGAGGAACCCCCGCCTTTCCCTCAGGCGGGGGTTTTCCTTTGCCCCTTCAGGCCTTCGGCGTTCCGAATGGCAGCATACGGAACAGATTGCCGTCGCGATCCACGAACTGATGCTTCAACGCGCCCGCAACATGCAGCACGACCAGCAGCAGCAGGAACGTACCGCCTGCGGCATGCGCTTCAAGGATGAAGTGGCCGATATCCTCATTCTTCGGCAGCGGCAGCGCCGGCAGGGTGAACACGCTCCACACCTCGATCCCCATGCGGTAGAAGGAACTGGCGATCCAGCCGCCGATCGGCAGCCCCACCAGCAGCACATAGAACAGCATGTGCGTGCCATGCGCCAGGATGCGTTCCCAGGGCTTGAGATTGGCTGACAACGGCGGTGGGCGATGAATCACCCGCCAGGCCAGCCGGGCCAGCGTCAGCAGCAGGATGACGATCCCCAGCGCCTTGTGATGGGCCATGACCGCCATCGCTTCCTCCTTGCTCCCGGCATGTTCGGCAGCTTCGGCGATCCGCCACATGACGATGACGGCGATGGCGATGATCCAGTGCAGGATGATGGCGCCGGTTGAATAGCGATGGGCCGCGCTGGCCGTGTCTGTCGTTTCCATTCTCACTCCTGTGAACGATTCGCAATAAGCGCGCAATGGTTCATTTGCGGCATGATTATCACATTTCCCGCACAGCGCAGTCTTGCCCTTGCGGCCGCGTTCGGCAATGGCTTTTGCGCGATGGCTCTATTTTCACGCAAGAAAGACAGTGTGCCGGACCAGTCGGCGCTGGCAAAAATCGGCGCCAGGGTGCGCGCGCGGCTCGAAGCGGACCCGCATGTTCACAAGGTGCCGGTGAAGGATGCGGAAATCTTCGCATTCGGCCGATTCCTGGACCTGGGCGAATGTTTCCGCCTGACCGCGATGATTGATGCGGTCGCCCAGCCATCGACCCTGTTTGACGGGGAAAACAACGATCCCGATTACCGGACCAGCTATTCGGGCCACCTCTATCGCGACGATCCCTTCATCACGATGATCGACCGCAAGATCGACGATCTGCTGGGCATGGATCCGCCATGCGGCGAAACCCTGCAGGGGCAGCGTTATCTGCCCGGGCAGCAATACAAGCAGCATTGCGATTTTCTCTATACCAACACCAGCTACTGGAAATCGGAAAAGAAGCGCGGCGGCCAGCGCAGCTGGACGGCCATGTGCTATCTCAACGATGTGGAGGAAGGCGGGGCGACGGAATTTCCCCGCCTTGGCGTGACCGTCACGCCTGAAGCCGGATCACTGCTGATCTGGAACAATGCAACGCCCGAAGGGCTGCCCAATGACATGACGCTGCACACCGCCACCCCGGTGGTGAAGGGGGTGAAGCATGTCATCACCAAGTGGTATCGGGTGCGCCCCTGGTCGTGACCGCCTGAGGATGCGCGCGGATCATTCCATGTGGCGTCCGGGCGGCTGCTGCGCCGCTTCGATATGCCCCAGCTTGCTCATCATCCGGTCCACCTTGCGATGCAGCCGCAACAGTTCGATGGTGGTGCGCAGATTGACTTCGTAATCATGGCGCGCGGCAACGCGGTCCTTGGCCGCCTGGCGGTTCTGGCTCATCATGATGACCGGCGCCTGCAAGGCCGCCAGCATCGACAGCATCAGGTTGAGGAAGATATAGGGATAACCGTCAAAGGCGCTCAGCCCCATATGCTCCAGCACGCGGCTGTTGATCACCATCCAGCTCAGCAGCACCAGCACGAAGCCGGAAATGAAGGCCCAGCTCCCGCCGACGGCCGCAACCCGGTCTGACAGGCGATCGCCAAAAGTGATCTGCGCGGCGGCGCGCTCATCCGCATCCAGCCCGATGATTTCGCCAGTGCTGACCCGGTGCAGCACGGCACGCTCGTTCGCGTCGAGTTCGTCAAAGCTGCGCCCGAGAATCTCCTCGGCCAGCGCTTCGGGACTGGTATCCAGTTTCATCCAGCCTCACCCCATCAGAACTTATCGGGACAGTGCCTCTTCGATCAGCTTGCGGCTGTTGGCAATCCCGTAAAGCGCAAAGAAGCTGCCCATGCGCGGTCCCTGGCTGGAGCCAAGCAACACTTCGTACAGGGCCTTGAACCAGTCACGCAGGTTGTCAAATCCGAAGGCCTCGTCCTTGCCGATTTCATAGACGCGCGTCTGGATGTCTTCGGCCGACGTATCTTCGTCCAGCGTCGCCAGCTGGGCATCGAGTTCGCGCAGCGCCGCCGCTTCATTCGCGCTCGGCGCGCGACGGTTGAGCGTGGGCAGCACGAAATCGCGATTATAAGCCAGCGCAGGTTCGATCAGATTGTTCAGTTCGGGGTGATGCGCCGGATCGGCATCGTGAATGTAATTGCCGAGATAGGACCACACCTGTTCATGCGTGGCATGCGGGCCAAGCACACCTACCAGATTGAGCAGCAAACCATAAGTAACCGGCAGCGTATCGCCCGCACCCGGGGCACCTTCACCCTGCCCCGCACCATTGGCGCGCAGCAGATGCCACACCGGATTGCCCAGCTGCTGGTCCAGCGGCTGCTCCGGTATCCTGGCGCGGAACTGCCAGTATTCATCCACCGCACGCGGGATGATGCCGACATGAAGCTGTTTCGCACTCTTGGGTTCGCGGAACAGATAGAAGCCCAGGCTTTCCTCGCTGCCATAGCGCAGCCATTCCTCGATCGTCAGGCCATTGCCCTTGGACTTGGAGATTTTCTCTCCCTTTTCGTCAAGGAACAGCTCATAAATCAGTCCTTCGGGGCGATGACCACCAAGGATGCGGGCGATCTTGCCCGATTGTGTCAGGCTGTCGGTCAGATCCTTGCCGCACATTTCATAGTCGACGCCCAGCGCCACCCAGCGCATCGCCCAGTCCACTTTCCATTGCAGCTTGGCCTGCCCGCCGAAAATGCAATGTTCGATCGTCTGGCCATCGTCCTCGAACCGGATCATCCCCGCCTCGGCGTCAATAACCTGGATCGGCACCTGCAACACCGCGCCGCTGGCGGGGCTGACCGGCAGCACCGGCGAATAGGTGGCCGCCCGTTCCGCGCGCAGCGTGGGCAGCATCACATCCATGATCGCACCGTAATGGCGCAGCACATTGCGCAGCGCATCATCAAAGGCGCCGGAATTGTAGCGATCGCTGGCGGAGACGAATTCATAATCGAAGCCGAAGCGATCCAGAAATTCGCGCAGCATCGCATTGTTATGATGCGCGAAACTCTCGAATTTGCCGAACGGATCCGGGATCCGGCTGAGCGGCTTGCCCAGATGGCTGGCCAGCATCTCGGCCTGCGGGACATTGTCAGGCACCTTGCGCAGCCCGTCCATGTCATCGCTGAACGCCACCAGCCGGGTCGGCGCACCGCCGGTCAGCGCCTCATAAGCGCGCCGCACCAGCGTGGTGCGCAACACTTCCTGAAAGGTGCCGATATGCGGCAGGCCCGAAGGACCGTAACCGGTTTCGAACAGCACCGGTTCTCCGCCCGGCTTGCCCTGCGGAAAACGCTTCGCCAGGCGCTGCGCCTCCTGGAACGGCCAGGCCTTGGAACAGCGGGCGGCTTCGATCAGGGCAGTATCAGTGGTCGCGCTATCGGTCATGCGGGCGCTTTTGCGGTTTTATGCGGATTTCGCAAGCGCGGAAAAACAGGGGAAGGTGCAGCATCCCCCCATGGGCTTTGCCGCACGAGCGGTTAAGATCGCGGGCGATGGACCACACTCCCCTCCCGCTTCCCGCCCTTCACGCCAGCCATGGCGGGGTCTGGCTGCGCGAAGGCGAAGGGCAGACGCGTGGGCTGAGCAAGGGCGAAGCGATCATGGCCGCTGCGGACACGCCGCTGCTGATCCTCAACGCACCGCTGGTGGCCAGCCGGCTGGGCTATCCTGATCTGTCAGGCCTCGATGTGCTGGAACTCTTCGCCTTCATTCACCCGGCACGCTTCATGGTCCCGACCCCCAAGGGGCTCGCTCATGCGCTGGGCCTTGCCGAACCCGCCAGCGACGATGACGTACCGCGGCTGTTGCAGCAGGCTGCCGGGGCGCTGGTCGCCACTTGCGCCAGCGCCGGTTGGGCGGAACGCGAAGGCGCGTGGAGCGCGCTGCAATCGTTGGCCCGGCTGCGCTGGCCCTGGGCGCAGATTCTCAGTCCGCAACTGCCGCGCCCAGAACGCGCCGAAAAATGGCTGTTCTCCCGTCTGCCCGAATGGGAAGAAACGGCTGAGCGGGCGCAGCCCGCACAGGTTTCGCTGACCGCAGAAGAGGTTGCGGAGCGGCTGGAGCAGCTGACCGGGCAAGACGCCGAACAGCGCGAAGGGCAGCGCCTGTACGCGGTCGAAGCCGCACATCTCTTCGCCCCGCGCCCGCGCGAGGCAGCGCCCCATATCCTGCTGGCGCAGGCGGGCACCGGCATTGGCAAGACGCTCGGCTATCTCGCCCCGGCTTCGCTCTGGGCGGAAAAATCGGGCGGGACGGTCTGGGTTTCGACCTTCACCAAAAATCTCCAGCGGCAGTTGCGGCAGGAAAGCCGCCGCGCCTGGCCCGAACGGCGCGCGGATGGATCGCAGCCAGTGGTGGTGCGCAAGGGGCGGGAAAACTATCTCTGCCTGCTCAATCTGGAAGATGCGCTGCAGGGTGGCTTTGGCGGACGGGCAGCCATTCTGGCGCAATTGGTGGCGCGCTGGGCCGCCTTCAGCCAGGATGGCGACATGATCGGTGGCGATTTGCCGGGCTGGCTGGGCACGCTGTTCCGCGCCCGCGCGATCCGGTCGCTGACTGACCAACGCGGCGAATGCGTCTATGCTGGCTGCCCGCATTATCGCAAATGCTTCATCGAACGGGCAGCGCGGGCCAGCGCCGAGGCCGATCTGGTCATTGCCAATCACGCGCTGGTGATGGTGAACGCGGCGCGCGGGCGCGACCATGCGCAGCGCCCCACGCGGATCATCTTCGACGAAGGCCATCATGTGTTCGAAGCGGCGGACAGCACTTTCTCTGCAGCGCTGAGCGGGAGCGAATGCATCGAACTGCGGCGCTGGGTAATCGGGCCTGAACGCAGCGGCGGGCGTGGTTCGTCAGGTCGGCGGCGGGGCCTGTCAGCCCGCCTTGCCGATGTCGCCAGCTATGATGAACAAGGCGGCAAGGCGGTGGTCGAAGCCGTGGTGGCAGCAGAGGCGCTGCCCAGCGAAGGCTGGCTGCAACGGCTGCATGACGGCGAGCCATCTGGCCCGCTCGAAGCGCTGCTGGCGGCGGTACGTTCGCTCACATACGCACGCGACGAATCCGGCGGGCAGGAAGCGGGTTACGGGATCGAGACCGAGGCCGCCCAGCTTGACGGCAATTTCGTGGAACTGGCAGGCCAGGCCCAGGGTGCGCTGGCCGCGCTGCGCCACCCGCTGATGAAGCTGGCGGTACGGCTCGACGCGCTGCTGGAAGACCCGCCCGACTGGCTCGACGCGCAAGGCCGCGCCCGGATCGAGGGCGCCCGCCATTCGCTGCAATGGCGAATCGACCTGCTGTCCGCATGGGAGGCATTGCTTGATCGCCTGGGCGGCCCGCCCGACCCCGACTTCGTGGACTGGCTCGCGGTGGACCGGTCCGATGCGCGCGAATTCGATGTCGGGCTGCACCGCCATTTCCTCGACCCGGCCAAGCCCTTTGCCCGCACCGTGCTGGAAGGCACGCATGGCGCGATGCTGACCAGCGCCACCCTGATGGAGCGCGGCGGGCCGAGCGGCGAGGATTGGGACGGCGCGCTGGCCCGGTCCGGCGCGAACTGGCTGGATGTGCGGCCGCGGCTATCAGCCACACAAAGTCCGTTCGATTATGGCGCGCAGGCCGAAGTGCTGATCGTGACCGATATCCGCAAGGGCGACATCCCGGCGCTTGCCGGGGCCTATGCGCGAATCATCGAGGCCAGCCAGGGCGGCGTCCTGGGCCTGTTCACCGCGATCCGCCGCATGCGCGCAGTGCACGGCCGCATTGCCGACCGGCTCGCGCGCAGCGGCCTGCCGCTTTATGCCCAGCATGTCGATCCCATCGACACCGGCACGCTCGTGGATATTTTCCGCGACGATCCCCATGCCTCCCTGCTGGGCACCGATGCGCTGCGCGACGGGGTGGACGTACCAGGTCGTTCGCTGCGCTGCGTGGTGATGGAACAGGTGCCCTGGCCCAGGCCCGGCATCCTGCATCGCGCGCGCCGGGCCGCGCAGGGTGGCAGCGCCTATGATGACCGCATCATTCGCGCCCGGCTGGCACAGGCGTTCGGACGCCTGATCCGCTCGAAAGATGATCAGGGGCATTTCATCGTCCTGTCTGCCGCCTTCCCCAGTCGCCTGCTGTGCGCCTTCCCGGCAGAGACGCCTGTCATACGTCTGACACTGGAAGAGGCTTTACAGCGGATCGCCCCTGATGTTTCCTTGCGGGAAGGCAGCCCAGACGATAGGGACGCCGCGCAACCAGCTGGATCTTCGTTCGAACCGTGAAAATTCTTGGCATTCTCCGACACGCGAAATCCTCCTGGGAAGATCTCGACGTGCGCGATTTCGACCGGGTGCTGAATCAGCGCGGGCACAAGGGTGCCCGGCTCATGGGACAGCACATGCAGGGGCACGGACTGCGCTATGAACGGGTGATCGCCAGCACCGCTGCGCGGGTGCGCGAAACCCTGGCCGATATCAACGCCGTCACCACGCTTCTGCCCCCGGTCGAATGGGATGAACGGCTCTACCTCGCCAGCCCCGGCACGATCATGGATGTGCTGCGCGAAGCGCAGGGCAGCCCGAAATCGATTCTGGTGTCCGGCCACAATCCGGGCTTGCAGGAACTGGTTCTGGAACTGGCGCAGGACGAAGGTGACGATCCCACGCTCGACGCCATCGCCAACAAGTTTCCAACGGCCGCCTATGCGGTACTCGAACTGGAAATCGACGACTGGAGCGAACTGGCGCCCGGTTGCGGGCGGCTGGTCCATTTCGCGCGCCCGCGCGATCTCGATGCAAGCCTTGGCCCGGAATTGATGGACTGAACGCGCCGGGGCCGCTCAGGCTTCCAGCGCCGCGGCCAGCCTGTGACGGATGGCGCGCAGCCGATCCAGCACACCATCGCCAGCCTCGACTTCTGCATCCGGCGCGGTTCCTTTGGAAATCGCCTTCTTCGCGCCTTTCAGCGTATAGCCTTCGCGATTGACCAGCCGGTCGATCGTTTCTACCAGCGCGATATCCTCGCTCCGGTAATAGCGGCGGCCACCGCTACGCTTGAGTGGCTGGAGCATGGGGAATTGCTGTTCCCAGTACCGCAGGACATGCGGCGCGATATTCAGCGCCCTGGCGACTTCGCCGATCGTGCGCAGCGCCCCGGCTTCCTTGCCATCAGCGAAACGCGAATCGGCTGGCAGGCTCATCCCTTGGCGATCCGGTCTTTCAGGATCTGGCTGGCGCGGAAGGTCATGACCCGGCGCGGGGTGATTGGCACTTCGACACCGGTCTTGGGATTGCGGCCGATGCGCTGTGCCTTGTCACGCAGCAGAAAAGTGCCAAAGCCGGAGATCTTGACGTTTTCCCCCTGCTCCATCGCCTCGCTCATCCGGCTGAGGATGGTTTCGACAAGGGCGAGGGATTCCGATCGCGATAAACCCATTTTCCGGTTTATCGCTTCTGCCAGATCAGCCCGTGTGAGCGTACCAACCGAACGCATCATCGGCTTACCCCTCTTTAAGTTTTGCGCCCCTTTGCCGTTAACTTTAGCATTTTCTGCCAGACTTACAATGGGTCAGGCAAAGGATTTCCGAAACGCCCCAAAATGGCGCGTCAGACGCGCATCAGGCTGGCGCCCCAGGTGAAGCCGCCGCCCATTGCTTCGAGCATGACCAGGTCGCCCGGCTTGATCCGCCCGTCGCGCAGCCCGTGATCGAAGGCAAGCGGCACGGATGCGGCAGAGGTGTTGGCGTGCAGGCCCACGGTCTTGATCACCCGTTCAGGCGGCAAGTCCAGTTTCCGCGCGGTCGCGTCCAGAATCCGCTCATTCGCCTGATGCGGCACCACCCAGTCGATATCGGCGGGTGACAGCCCGACGTCGTCAAGCACTTCCTCAAGGACGCTGGCGAGGTTGACGACCGCGTGCCGGAACACTTCGCGTCCCTTCATCCTCAGCTTGCCGACCGTTTGCGTGGTGGATGGCCCGCCGTCCACATACAGCAGCTGGTTGTGATCACCATCGGCATGGAGCCGCGTGGCGAGAATCCCCGGCCCGTCCTGCTCCACCTCTTCGGCCTGAAGCACGAATGCGCCCGCGCCGTCACCGAACAGCACGCAGGTGCCGCGATCTTCCCAGTCGAGAATTCGGCTGAACGTTTCCGCTCCGATCACCAGCGCGCGCTTGGCCATGCCCGTGCGCAGCATGGAATCGGCCACGCCCAGCCCGTAAAGAAACCCGGAACAGACGGCGGCAACGTCAAAGGCGATCCCGCCATTCGCACCCAACGCCGCCTGCACTTTGGTGGCGGTGGCAGGGAAAGTCTGGTCCGGCGTCGCGGTCGCCAGCACGATCAGGTCAATCGTCTTGCCATCGATGCCAGCGGCATCGAGCGCCCTGCGCGCCGCTCCGATGGCCAGGCTCGACGTGGTTTCCGACTCATCGGCAATGTAACGCTGGTTGATGCCTGTGCGCTCGACAATCCATTCGTCGCTGGTGTCCAGTTCCTGCGCCAGATCAGCATTGGTCACCAGCCGTCGTGGCAGGGCAGACCCGCTACCCTTGAATACTGACCGGATCATGCCGCTGCTTCCCCCTCTGCCGACGCATGGCCGGTGCGCAAATTATCCGCGCCCAGCTCAGCCAGGTCGGCGGTGATTCGTTCGGTGAGGTTTTCTTCCAGCAGCCGCGCGGCAACCGCCACCGCATTGGCCACGCCGCGGGCATTGGCGCTGCCATGGCTTTTCACGATCACGCCATTGAGGCCGAGGAAAACCGCACCATTGTGATTATTGGGATCGAGATGATGGCGCAACAGCTCGGTCGCGGGGCGCGAGATCAGGAAGCCCACTTTCGAGCGCAGCGAACTGCGGAACGCATCCTTGAGCAGGTCAGTGACGAAACGCGCCGCCCCTTCGATTGCTTTGAGCGCGATATTGCCCGAAAAACCGTCAGTCACGACCACATCGCATTCGCCGCGATTGATCTTGTCCGCCTCCACGAAGCCATCGAATTGCAGTGCCAGTGCGGTGGCTGCGCGCAACTGGGCGGCAGCACTCTGCACGCCTTCCGTGCCCTTGATTTCTTCCGTGCCGATATTGAGCAGGCGCACACGCGGCGCGGGCCGTTCGGTCACGATCCGGGCATAGGCAGCGCCCATGATCGCGAATTGCACCAGATTGCGCGCATCGCATTCGGTATTGGCGCCCAGATCGAGCATGACCACATCATTCTCGCCCAGCGTCGGCAGCAATGCGGCGAGAGCGGGCCGGTCAATTCCCGGCATCGTTCGCAGCGCCAGTTTGGACATGGCCATCAGCGCACCGGTGTTGCCGGCGCTGACCGCAGCCCCCGCATCACCCATCTTAACGGCATTGATCGCGAGACCCATCGAGGTCGTCCGGGCGCGGCGCAGCGCCTGGGTCGGCTTCTCCTCGCCTGACACGACATCGTCTGCGTGCAGGATTTCGGACGCCCCGCGCATGTTGGGGTGGCTTTCAAGCGCGCTCTTGATTCGCGCTTCATCGCCTACCAACAGGAATTTGAAACGATCGTGACGGCGCCGGGCAAGCGCCGCGCCCTCGATCATCACCCGAACGCCTTCATCCCCGCCCATCGCATCGATGGCGATACGCGGCAGGGACATTTCAGCGCTCTCCAGCTAAACGGGCTCAGAGCCCGACGGCGACGACCTGGCGTCCGTTGTAGTGACCGCAATGCGGGCACAGATTGTGCGGACGCTTGAGTTCACCACAATTGGAGCATTCGTGGAAGGCTTCCACCTTCAGCGAATCGTGCGCGCGGCGGTTGCCACGGCGGTGAGGCGAGACTTTTCTCTTGGGGACAGCCATTGCGGCACCTGTTCCTGCATAAATTCGTAACTGTTGGAGCCGCCCTAAGCGATCCCCCCGGAATGCACAACCCTTGCACCGGGTCAGGCATTCCGCCGGGGATGACCGGCGGCGAAGGCGCGGCCTATAGCGATTTTCCTGCGGCTTGCAAGCATCCATCCCTGCAAAAGCTGGATCGCGCTCAGCCGAGGCCCATCGCCCGGTCCCCGACAAAGGGATTGGTCGCGCGTTCCTGCCCGAAGGTGCTGACCGGGCCGTGACCGGGAATGAACGTCACATCATCGCCAAGCGGCCACAGCTTGCGGGTGATGGCATCGATCAGATCCTGGTGATTGCTCATCGGGAAATCGGTGCGCCCGATCGACCCCTGGAACAGGACATCGCCCACGATCGCGAACTGCGACGGCGCATGATAAAAGACAACATGACCCGGCGTGTGGCCAGGGCAATGAATCACGTCGAGTTCCAGATCGCCCACCGTCACCTTGTCGCCATCTTCAAGCCAGCGGTCGGGCACGAAGCTTTCGCCCGGCAGGCCCCAGCGCTGGCCGTCTTCAGGCAAGCGTTCGATCCAGAAACTGTCCGCCCGCGCGGGCCCTTCGATGGGCAGGCCCAGTTCCTTCGCCAGCACCCCGGTCTGGCCGCAATGATCGAGATGACCATGCGTGACAAGCAGCTTTTCCAGCGTCACCCCGGCCTTGGCCACTGCATCCTTCAACCGGTCAAGATCGCCGCCCGGATCGACCAGCGCGCCTTTCATGGTGCGGGTGCACCAGATCAGGCTGCAATTCTGTTGCAGCGGCGTAACGGGCAGGATCGCCGCGCGCATCGGCGGCAGTGGCTTGTCAGTACTCGCGGTGTCAGTCATGGCTGCGATGTGGCCGTCGCACGGCCCCATTGCAAGGGTTTCAGCCCGCGATGGGGAGGCTGGCCGCCCATTCGCGCAGTTCGACATGTATTTCGTCGAGGAAGTCGCAAGCCCAGTCGGCCAGGCAATTGACCTTGCGGCGCCGGTCGCTCGGATCGTCGATCACATGGACCAGTCCGCGATCCAGCAGGCGGCGCAGCGACAGATGCAACGCGCCAGGCGATGCAAATGACCGGCCGATCAGATCGCCCGTGGTCATCGGCCCGTATTCATATAGCGCCAGCACGATCATGTATTCGAAGGACAGCGCCCTGATCTGGAGACTGCGCTCAAGTCGAACCATGCAGGTGCCAAGTTTCAACTTGTGGAGCGAATGGCGCATGGACGGATCCCACTGCGTGGGAAACCGCAATCCTTGGTTGAACAATTCCCGGGCCTGATCCGACAGACGATAAACTCGGCGGCGGCCGTCAGCCTCATCGACGTTCCATTCCACCAGGCCGCGCTGCGCCAAGCCCTTTAGATGTGCCTGAAAAGTTGCGGGAGAGCCCGGGCAGCCAAGCAAAAGCTCGCCGGATGTTGCGGCACTTCGCTCATGGAGCTCAAGCATGATAGCGTAGTCGCACGAAAGAACCCGGATACCGAGTTTTTGCGCTACCGCCTCCCCCAGTTCTTTCTTGCTTCGACCCTTCAAAGGCATTCTCGATTTCGCAAGTGATTGACCGTCAGCCTATCGCACTCCCGCAATTTATCGACATTTTTTGTCCCTAATTTTTAGACTGGAACCAATCTTGACGAGCAGCCAGAGAAACTTTGCGACCTGAGGCTAGCATTTGATGGCAAGTCTCTACACCTTGCCCGGTCTGGAAACAGGCCGGGCATTTTTCATTTCGTCATCGTCAGTCAGCTATGATTGCGACCGCGGCTGAGTGCGGCCAGCACCGCCGCGTGGCTTTCTTCATCTTCGACCAGCAGCGATGACGCTTCCTGCGCTTCAAGATAGGCGTTCATCCATTCGGACCCTTCCCACATCAGCGAGGCAAGCTTGCGCGCGCGCAGGGTGGGCATGTTCTTGGCCGCGATCTGGCAGGCGAGATCCATCGCCACCGGAAGAACCGCAGCGGCAGGCAGCACATAATTGAAAAATCCCGTGGATTCGAGCTCGCGCGCAGTGAAGGTTCGTCCGGTGTACACCATCTCGCGCACCTTGGCTTCGGGCATGCGCAAGGTAGCGAACAGGCCGGCGCTGCCGCCAATCAGGCCATAATCCACTTCCGGACAGGCAAATCGCGCGGTTTCTGCGGCCACCCGCAGATCGCACATCCCCGCCAGCATCACGCCCACGCCAACAGCGGCGCTGCGGATCGCGGCAATCATGGGGCGATCGATGCGGTGAAAGCGCGGCAGTTGCTGATTGATGAATTCGTAGCGTTCCTTGCGCTTTTCCGCCGTCATCCCCTTGAATTCATTCAGGTCCGCCCCACCGCACCAGGCGCGCGCGCCATCAGGGGCGGTGATGACGATCGCACGGATGCGATCGTCCTGATCGACGTGATCAGCAAAATGGCCAATATCCTCATAGACTGAAAGCGACACCGCGTTGACCGGCGGACGATCCAGCAGCGCCACCGCCACGCCATCGTCACGGACTTCCAGCGTGAATGATCGAAAGTCATATTTGTCAGCCATATCAACTCCGCAACAATGCCGTCTTGCATTCCCAGATCATAAACTGATGGCGACAGCGTGCGCCAGTGGCGCGTTACAGGCGGCCACCCTTCCAGACTACCCGGCCGATCACATCCACATCGGCCAGCGCCACGTCCACGGGCGGATAGGCGGCATTGGCGCTGATCAGTTGCAGCCGCCCCTGCCCCAGCGCCTGAATGCGCTTCACATGCAGCGTCTCGCCCAGCCGCAACACATGCACGCCGTCGCGCAACGGGCGCGGTGAACGGTCCACCAGAATTTCGTCCCCGGCGTGCAGCAGCGGCTCCATGCTGTCCCCGCTGACGGTGATCGCGGACAGCATGCCCGGTTCCAGCCCCTGTTCGCGCAACCAGCGACTGGAAAAGCGGAATGTATCAAAGGGAATTTCCTGCGCCCCAAACGCGCCAGGGCCAGCCGAGGCATCCAGCGGCAGGCGCGGCACCTCCACCCAGCCATCGCCAGAGTGATTCGCAGGCACGATAAAGGATTTATCCTCCACATCACTCAACTCACCTTCGCTGACACCAAAGAACTGGGCCAGGATCCGGCGATCGTTCTCCTCCAGCTTGCGTGGGCTGCCCTTGCGGACAAATTGCTGAAGATAGGAACTATTCCTGCCAATCATCTGCGACAGCGCGGCAAGGCTGGCGCCGCGTTGCGCGGCGAGATCGAGCAGGCGCTGCCGTGCGCCCGAGGGGTGCCCGAATGGGGCGGATCGATCCTGTCTGGCCATGAAATCCTGTTACACGAAGGATTTTTCCTAGACAAGTAGGATTTCAACTGGAACGAATCAGGAACATTGATGCGATTCGTAGCCGCCGAGAGGAACCATGCTGATCCGCAAAGTCGAAAAATTCCTGCGCCAGACGGGCATGCCCGCCACCAAATTCGGGCGGCTTGCCGCGCATGACCCGCGCTTCGTGCTCGATCTGCGCATGGGGCGCATCCCGCGCAGCAACACTCAGCAGCGCATTGAACAATTCATGTCCTCATTTCAGGAGCAAGGCCATGCGGGCTGACCCCCACTTCCCTCCCCCGTCCTTTACCCCCAGTGTCCCCAACATCCGCGCGCGCCGCCCGGCCCGTTCGCTCACTGACAAATTGCAGGCCGCGCTACTGATGCTGGCTGACGGGCATGGCGCAATCGCCCGGCATGTGGAACGCAGCTGGGCCAGCGTCACCTTCGCCGGCACCCGCCACACGCTGGACATCGTGTATAGCGGCGCGCAGGCAATTGCCGGGGGCGAGCGGCTGCTGGCGGCCCTGCCCGATCACGAATTCACCATCCCAGGCCAGCTGGTGGCCGACGCAACGGTGGTTGAAGCCCAGCACACACTGCTGCCGGAACCGCGCCTGGCGGTGACGGTGGAATTGCTGCTGCTGGAGGAAAGTTAGCCGGAAACGCGCCGGAGCACGCACCAGTTGAAATTCTGCATGCCCCCGCCCGGCGTGACGTGGGATTCGTGCCAGTGTTCCTGCAGGTCCAGCCCTTCGCCCAGCGTGGCGGCGAGTTCTTGCGGGCCATAGCGTTGCACCGGCAGGCCGCTGCATTTCTCCGGCCCGTCGAGGGCGAAGGTGGCCATGACCAGCAACCCGCCCGGAGCCAGCCCCTGCATCAACGCGCTGCGATAGCCGGCGCGGGCGCTCTCCTCCGTCAGGAAATGGAACACTGCCCGGTCATGCCAAATGTCGTAGTGGCGGGCCGGGTTCCAGTTTGCGGCGTCAGCCACGATCCAGTCGACCTTTGCCGATTCAGCCCCCATCGCAGCGCGCGCGACCTCCAGGGCAGGCGCGGAGATGTCCAGCACCGCCAGATCGCGCCACCCGCGCGCCGCCAGTTCCGCCACCAGCGTCGAGGCACCGCCACCAACGTCGATCAGCGATCGCGCGGGATTGCCGCCATGGCGCGCGATGGCATCCAGCGATGCCTGCGGGACGGGCTGAAACCAGCTGACCGTGTCGCGCGGTTTGGTGCGGTAGACCTCTTCCCAATGCGCGCGGCGGTCCATCGCTCAGTCGCCCAGCTTCCATTCCCAGCCGAGCGGATCGCCATCCATCACCTCCACCCCTTGCGCGGTGAGTTCATCGCGGATCGCGTCGGACGTGGCGAAATCCTTCGCGGCGCGGGCTTCCTGACGGCGGGCCAACGCGGCTTCGATTTCGGCCTCGGTGATGGTGGCGGACTTGGGCCGGATGCGGAGATCGGCGCGGGAGAGGCGTTCCAAACCAAGACCCAATACTTCGTCTATCCTAAGCGCGCACATTAATGTGTCGATAGTCCAGCCCGAAGACAGGCCTTTGGTCGCGCCAATCACCTTCTCGAGAACAACTAGGGCAGCCGGCGTATTCAGATCGTCCGACATTGCGACATCGAACTCCCTAAGAACGGCGCTTTTCCATTTTTCCGCAAGTTCCCGATTGGCATCCATCTCGGAGAGCAATCGCCGCGCTTCTTCAAGATTGCCCGGATCAGAGCGATGGTGTGACATCGCAACGGATAGCCGCTTCAGCCTTGTGAGCGCGGCGCCGAGGCCTTCCCATGAAAACTCCAGCTCGCTGCGGTAATGCGCCTGCAAGCACATCATCCGGTAGGCGAGCGGGTGGTAGCCCTTGTCGATCAGCAATTGCAGCCGCAGGAATTCGCCTGACGACTTCGACATCTTGCCGCTGCGTTCCACCAGGAAGTTGTTGTGCATCCACACCTGCGCGCCGGAATTGGCAGGCACATCCAGCCCGTTGGTGCAGCAATGCGCCTGGTTCTGGGCGATTTCGCAAGGGTGGTGAATTTCGCGGTGATCGATCCCGCCGGTATGAATATCGAACGGGAAGCCCAGCACCTCTCCGCTCATGACCGAGCATTCCAGATGCCACCCCGGCGCACCCCGGCCCCACGGCGAATCCCATTCCATCTGCCGTGTCTCGCCCGGCGGGGTCTTGCGCCAGATGGCGAAGTCGAGCTGGTTGCGCTTGCCGGGAACTGGGTCGATCCGGCTCTGCCCCTCAGTGGTTTCCGCACGCGCCAGCCGCCCGTAATCGGCCACGGTCGAGACATCGAAATAGAGGCCGCTGTCGAGTTCGTAGCAGTGCTTTTCCGCGATGCCTTTCGCGAACTCGATCATCTGCGGCACATAGTCGGTGGCGATGGTCCAGTGGGCTGGCTCACGAATATTGAGCGCCTTCACATCGGCCCAATAGGCCTGCTTGTAATGCTCGGCGATGTCCCAGATGGACTGCGCGCGTTCAGCCGCCATCTTCTCCATCTTGTCCTCACCCGAGTCGGCATCATCCGTCAGGTGGCCGACATCGGTGATGTTGATGACGTGAGTCAGCCTGTACCCCTTGAAGCTGAGCGTCCGGCCCAGAACGTCTGCAAAGACATAGGCGCGCATGTTGCCGATATGCGGATAATTGTAGACCGTCGGCCCGCAGCTATACACGCGCGCCTCGCCCGCATGGACAGGATTGAACGGTTCAAGCTGGCGGGTCAGGCTGTTGAACAGCATCAGGGTGGTGGCGTTTTCGGTCATCACCGCGCGCCTTGCCCTCACGCCCCCGTTCAGGTCAAGCAAGCTCTGCGCGCAGCAGCAGGCCGATTCCCGCCATCACCAGTGCAATGCCCGCGAGTTCGCGCCGACTGGGCGCCCTGCCGGTCAGCGGGCGGTTGACCAGCGCGGCAATCGGCAATTCGATCAGCGAGAGGGTGCGCACATTGGCTGCGGCCGTCAACGCGAACCCGGTAAACCAGCCCATGGAGGCGCAGGCCCCGGCCAGCCCGGCGAGAGTGCAGCGCCGCCAGCGGCGCAGGCTGCCAGCCAGTGCGGCACGGTCGGAAATACCCAGCCAGACCAGCATGGTCGCGGACTGGATCAGGATGGTCGCCAGCAGCATGTCGAGCGCGCGCATCACCGCCGGTCCATCGCCCAGCGCCAGCACACCGGCGCGAAAGCAGATGGCGGAAAAGCCAAACAGGCCAGCCGCGACCAGCCCTACCGCAATGGCCACGCCCTGCCCACGCATGACGGACAGCGTGGTTCCGCGCGGAAATGCGGCGAGCAGGACGCCCCCGGTCGCGACTGCAATGCCCAGCCAGGCGAGCGGGGCCAGCACATCGCCCAATATCCACCAGCCGCCCAGCGCCAACAGCACCGGTTCCATCTTGATATAGGCATTGGCGACAGCAAAGCCGCGCAGGTCCATTGCCTTCAGCATCAGCGCAGTGCCGCCGATCTGGCAAAATGCGCCCGCCGCCGCCGGGCCCACGAAGGCCAGCGTCAGCGCGGGCCAGCCACTGCCGGTCCAGTACATCGCAGCCGTATGGAGCAGAAGGGCGAAGGGCGCACCGTAAACGAAGCGGACCATGGTTGCACCCAACGTGCCGATCTCGCGCGTCAGCCCGGCCTGAATGGCGTTACGGGCCAGCAGGGCAATTGATGCTGCGATCGTGGCGGACACCCAGAGCATGCGGGTATGCGCGGCCGCTCAGTCGATGTCGAACAGATCGGCGAGTTGTTCGATGATCGTCCCGCCCAGCTGCTCCGCATCCATGATCGTCACCGCCTTCTTGTAATAACGGGTCACATCATGGCCGATGCCGATCGCCACCAACTGCACCGGGCTGAGCTTCTCGATCCAATCGATCACCTTGCGCAGATGCATTTCGAGATAGCCCGCATTGTTCACGCTAAGCGTCGAATCATCCACCGGTGCGCCATCGGAAATCACCATCAGGATGCGGCGATCCTCCGGCCGGGCCAGCAGGCGGCCATGGGCCCACAGCAGCGCCTCGCCGTCGATATTTTCCTTGAGCAACCCTTCGCGCATCATCAGGCCCAGGTTGCGCCGCGCCCGGCGCCAGGGCTCATCCGCCTGCTTGTAGACGATATGGCGCAAATCGTTGAGACGCCCCGGATTGGCCGGCTTGCCCTCAGCCAGCCAGGCTTCGCGGCTTTGCCCGCCCTTCCAGGCGCGGGTGGTGAACCCCAGAATTTCGACCTTCACCCCGCAGCGTTCCAGCGTGCGCGCCATGACATCCGCGCTGATCGCGGCGATGGAGATTGGCCGCCCGCGCATGGAACCGGAATTGTCGATCAGCAAGGTGACGACGGTATCCTTGAATTCGACGTCGCGTTCGATCTTGTAGCTCAGCGAATGACCGGGGCTGACGACGACCCGCGCCAGCCGCGCGGCATCAAGCAGGCCTTCTTCCTGATCGAAATCCCAGCTGCGGCTCTGCTGCGCCATCAAGCGGCGCTGCAGCCGGTTTGCCAGCCGCGTGACCACGCCCTGAAGCCCGGTCAGCTGACTGTCCAGATAGGCGCGCAGCCGGTTCAGTTCCTCGTCATCGCACAGCTCGGGTGCGCTGATCACTTCGTCAAAGCGATCAGTGAACACCTTGTAATCGAAATCATCGGGCAGATCGGTCCATGGCCGGTTGGGCCGGACCGGCAGCATGCCTTCGTCGCCTTCATCCCCGATATCCGCTTCGCCCATCTCGCCGTCGGGATCGGCCTCGGTCTCGCTTTCGGGGCCATCGTCACCCTCGGCTGGTTCGCCAGCAACCTCGGGCGTACCGGAATCGTCGGGACCGTCATCATCCTCACCCTCGTCGGATTCCTCTTCCCCGGTGTTTTCTTCATTCTCATCATCGCCCTGGTCGCGCTCATCCTCTTCGCTGTACGTCAGTTCGAGGTGGCGCAACAGGTCAAGCGAGCGCTGCTGGAATGCATCCTGATCGGACAATGACCGGGCCAGCGCATCAAGATCGCCGCCCGCCTTCTGTTCGATCCAGTCGCGCACCATGTCGACACCCTTGCGCGCGGCCTGCGGCACGGGCTGGCCAGTCAGCCGTTCGCGCAGCATCAGCGCGAGCGCAATCTGCATCGGCACTTCATCCGCACTGGTGGCGCGGGCAATGGGGTCAGTCGAAAGGCGCATGTCCTCCGCCGCCGCCAGATTGCCGCGAATGCCGGCATAGCCTTCGGAACCGAGCGCTTCATAGCGCACGGTTTCGATCGCATCGTAACAGGCGCGGGCCGCCGCCTCGGCCGGGGCATGGCGGCCATGCAGCGCGGCATTGTGCAATCGCTGCTTCAGCGCGAAGCTGTCAGCAAAGCCGCGCGCTTCCATCGCCTTGTCGCGCGGGAGGCCCCGGCCCGGCATCGGCACGCGCAGCGTCTTGCCCGTCTCGACAGGCGCATCAGCGGTCCAGGCCAGTTCCAGCTCCGCATCATGCGCAAGCGCCCGGGTGGCGCCGGTCAGCGCGGATTTGAAACGATCAGTGGGCGATTCGTCGGACAAGGTGAGGCAACGGCGCTTATTTCAGGATCGTCTGGCCGGTCCTGGCCCAGTCGGCCAGGAAGCCTTCAATCCCCTTGTCCGTCAGCACATGTTTGAACAGCCCGCGAATCACCGCTGGGGGCATGGTCGCCACATCTGCGCCGATCCGCGCGCTTTCCAGCACATGCACGGGGTGGCGGATGGAAGCCGCCAGGATCTGCGTTTCGAAGGCGTAATTGTCATAGATCAGGCGAATATCGCGGATCAGATCCATCCCGTCGAAGCCATTGTCGTCGTGCCGCCCGATGAAGGGCGAGATGAAGGTCGCGCCAGCCTTGGCCGCCAGCAGTGCCTGATTGGCCGAAAAGCACAGGGTGACATTGACCATCGTGCCATCGCCGGTCAGCGCCTTGCAGGTCTTCAGACCGTCAATCGTCAGCGGCACCTTGATGCAGACATTGTCCGCGATCCGGCGCAGCACATCGGCTTCCTTCATCATGGTTGCGTGATCGAGCGCGACCACTTCTGCCGACACCGGCCCGTCGACGATGCCGCAGATTTCCTTCGTCACCTCCATGAAATCCCGGCCCGATTTGGCGATCAGGCTGGGATTGGTGGTGACGCCATCCAGGAGGCCGGTTGCGGCCAGATCCTTGATGTCAGCGATTTCGGCGGTGTCGACAAAGAATTTCATGGTGGCTCCGATCCACAAGCAGCGATTCCCGCCCCGCTATAGGTTGCGCGGCGCGGCCATGTAACCCCCGGCTTGCGCGATCACAAAGTGCCGAACACGCCCATCAGCAGCGGATCGTTCGTGCTGGCCGGATTGGCGCGGATTGCCGCCTCTTCTACCCCCATCTCGTTCCAGATGGCATCATCGACCTTGCCGGCGAAATTGCGCGACACGCCCGCCACGTCGATTCCGACCAGACTGTTCAGCAACTGGCCCACCAGCGGTTCTTCCGCCAGCTTCATCGCCTGCCCCAGTTCCGGCACCATGGCTTCAACCAGCGTACCGCTCAGCCCGGTGCGCAGGAAGGTAGTGGCGGCGGTGGGTTCACCCTTCACCAACGCGACCGCATTGTCGATGCCGATGGTGCGCACCGCATCTGCGACGATTGGCGCGGCACGTTCCGCCCCCCGTTCCGCAACGCCTGCAAACGCGTGGTTGAGTCGCTTCTTGAACAGGGTTGAGGTGAGAATGCCAGCCAGCACATCGCCGCGCGTGCCGAGCAGATTGTTCAGCCCTGCAGCCGAGATCGTATCGTCCCAGTAACCGCCATCGCCGGTCAGCCGGGCAAAGGCCCGCTCGCTGGAGAGCATCAGCAGGCGGCGGATCGCCTCGGTCAGGCTGAAGCCGCCCATGCTGGCGCATCCGGGCAGCGCCAGCAGCGCGCCACTGGCCATGGCGCCGCCCAGAAAGGCGCGTCGTCCAAGCCTGTCAGCAATCAATCCGGTCATATCGCGTCTCTCCGTCCTTGCCGCGCGGCTGCGCGGTCTCCCATATAGAAGGCATAGCCATGAACCGCGTCCGCCTCCTCGTCCTCAACGCCGCACTCGGCCCGCTCGACTATCGAGTGCCTGATGGCATGGATGTCAAGCCGGGATCAGTGGTTCTGGCACCGCTTGGCCCGCGCCAGATCAGCGGGATCGTGTGGGAAGCCGACCGCCTGCCCGCCACGACCGTGCCCGATGAACGGCTGCGCCCGCTGCTGGGCCTGCTGCCCGTCCCCGCGATCAGGGCGGAACTGCGCCGGCTGGTGGAATGGACGGCGGATTATTATTGCGCGCCACTGGCGGCGGTCGCGCGCATGGTGCTGTCCAGCGGCGGGGCGCTGAAAGGCGGGGCGACAACCACCGAATACCGACTGACCGGCAAGGGTCCGGACCGGATGACCCCGCAGCGCGAACAGGCGCTGGCCCGGCTGGCAGGCGAACAGGCCACCATTCGTGAATTGGCCGGGATCGCTGGGGTTTCCGAAGGCGTCCTGCGCGGTCTGGTCAGCCAAGGCGTTCTGGAGGCGGTCGAGGTGGATTGCGACCGGCCTTACCCCCCACCCCGGCCCGACTTCGCCGAACCCACGCTGAACCCCGGCCAGCAGGCGGCGGCCGCGCGGTTCGTGGCCGCCGTGCGCGCAGCTGAATTCGCGCCCTTCCTGCTCGACGGTGTGACTGGATCGGGCAAGACCGAGGTTTATTTCGAAGCGGTGGCACAGGCGCTGCGCATGGGGCGGCAGGTGCTGGTGCTGGTCCCGGAAATTGCGCTGACCGAAGCCTTCCTGCGCCGGTTCGAAAGCCGTTTTGGTGCCCCGCCGGTGCTGTGGCATTCCTCGCTCAAATCGACGGAGCGGCGCCGCGCATGGCGCGCCATCGCCAGCGGCACCGCCCACGTCGTGGTCGGCGCGCGCTCCGCGCTGTTCCTGCCCTATCGCGCGCTGGGTCTGATCGTGGTCGACGAAGCGCATGAGGTGAGCTTCAAGCAGGACGAGGGGGTGCGCTACAACGCGCGCGACGTGGCGGTAATGCGCGCCCGGTTCGAAAGCCTGCCGGTCATCCTGGCCAGCGCCACCCCCGCGCTGGAAAGTCTGCAGATGGCATCCAGCGGCGTGTACGAACGGATCGACCTTCCGGACCGTTACGGCGGCGCACAGCTCCCTGCGATCGGCGTGGTCGATCTGCGCGCGCAACCGCCCGAACGGGGCCACTGGCTGGCCCCCGCACTCGTCGATGCGATGCACGAACGGCTGGACCGGGGCGAACAGACACTGCTGTTCCTCAACCGGCGCGGCTATGCCCCGCTGACGCTGTGCCGCCACTGCGGCTACCGTTTCCAGTGCCCCAATTGCAGCGCCTGGCTGGTCGAACACCGGCTGAGCCAGCGGCTGGCCTGCCATCATTGTGGGCATGAGACAGCCCCGCCCGCCACCTGCCCGGAATGCGGGGAACCGGACTGCATGGTGGCCTGCGGCCCCGGCGTGGAACGGATCGCGGATGAAGTTGCGCAGATCGTCCCCGCCGCGCGAGTCGCCATCGCCACCTCCGACACGCTGGGCAGCCCGGAAAAGGCCGCTGCCTTCATCGCTGCGGCCGAAGCAGGGCTGATTGACGTCATCGTCGGCACGCAGCTGGTCACCAAGGGGTTCCACTTTCCCGACCTTACGCTGGTGGGCGTGGTCGATGCCGATCTCGGACTTGAGGGCGGAGACCTGCGCGCTGCCGAGCGCACTTATCAGCAGGTCGCGCAGGTGGCCGGGCGCGCCGGGCGCGGGGCGAAGCCAGGCGAAGTGCTGATCCAGACGCGCCACCCCGAAGCGCCGGTGATCGCTGCGCTGGCGTCGGGTGAGCGTGACGCCTTTTACGAGGCCGAAGCGCAGGGCCGCGCACAGGCCGGCGCCCCGCCCTATGGCCGCTGGGCCGCGATCATCGTGTCATCGGAGGACGAAGCGGAAGCGCGCGATGCCGCCCGTGCCATCGGCGGGGCGCGGCCCGACCTGCCGGATGTCGCCATTCTCGGCCCCGCGCCAGCTCCGCTGGCACTGCTGCGCGGGCGTTATCGCTATCGGCTGCTGATCAACGCCCGCCGGTCAGCCCGGTTGCAGGACATCATCCGCCAATGGCTGGACCCGTTTCGATTTCCGGCAAGCGTGCGCATTGCAATTGATATAGACCCCTACAGTTTCGTTTGAGGAGAGGAACCGCCATGCTGACCGTCCATCATTTGCGCCTCTCGCAGTCAGAACGCATCGTCTGGCTGTGCGAGGAACTGGGCATTGAATATAAGTTGAAGAACTACCTGCGGCGCGAAGACAACAATCTCGCCCCGGATGATTACAAGGCGCTGCACCCGATGGGCATCGCTCCGGTCATCACCGATGGCGATCTGGTGCTGGGCGAAAGCGGCGCCATCTGCGAATATATCGACGCCCGCTATGGCAACTCACGCCTGTCCCCCGGGCCTGACCACCCGGATTTTGCCGATCACCTGTTCTGGCTCCATTTCGCCAACGGCACCTTCATGGCCACCGGCATGTGCGAAATCGCCTGCGCTTATACTGACGCGCCGCCGCCCGCCTTCGTCATCGATCGCAGCCAGCGGGGCTGGAAGCATGTTGAGGCACGGCTGGGCGAAGCGGAATTCTTTGGCGGAGGTCAGCTGACGACGGCGGACATCATGATGGGCTTTGCGCTGACCACGATGCGCGCCTTCGTCGAGCATTCGCTGGACGACAGTCCCAATCTGCGCGCCTATCTGCAACGCATCGGCGCCAGACCGGCGTATCAGCGGGCAATGGCCAAATGCGAACCGGGCATGACGCCAAAACTCGATTGACGCCGCTCAATCCTGCCAGGCTTTTTCCCGTCGCAACAATTCGCGTTTGATGCCTTCACCGTAGGCGTAGCCGCCCAGCGCCCCGTCCGACCGCACAACCCGGTGACAGGGAATGAGCACCGCAACATGGTTCGCGCCATTGGCGCTGCCTGCCGCGCGCACGGCTCTCGGATTTCCGGCGGCGGCGGCGATCTGCGCATAGCTGCGCGTTTCGCCCGCCGGTATCCGGCGCAGCGCCTGCCACACTCGTTCCTGAAAGGCCGTGCCCCGAACGTCGAGCGGGATGTCATGGCCAGTGTCCGGCTGTTCGACAGCCGCGACCACGCTGGCCAGCAAGGCCGCAAAATCATCATCCCCTGCCAGCAAGCGGGCCTGCGGAAAAATGGCGCGCAGATCCTCCTCGCCCTCGTCGAAGGATATCCGGCATACGCCCTTGTCCGTCGCCGCCACCAGCATGGGGCCAAGGCTGGTCGCGGCCACGGCCCAGCGGATCGTTACCCCCGCGCCGCCCTTGATCCATGCAGATGGTGCCATGCCCAGTCTCCCCTCCATATTCGCATAGAAACGCGACGGGCCGGAAAAGCCCGCCTCATAGATTGCATCGGTTACCGTCGCACTGGTGGCCAGCCGGTCCTGCGCGCGGCCCGCATGCAGGGCGCGTGCATAGGCAGCGGGCGAAAGGCCGACTCGCCGCTTGAACACGCGCTGGAAATGAGCGGACGAATAGCCGACCCGGCGGGCCAGTGCGGCCAGTGGCACCCGCCCTGCATCGGCGTGCAGAATCTCCAGTGCCCGAGCGAGCGCAACCTCCTCTCGCGCGGCTTCGTGCGGCCGACAGCGCTTGCAGGGGCGAAACCCTGCATCCTCTGCCTCCGCCGGTCCCGGCAGGAAGCGGCAATGTTCAGGCCGGGGACGGCGCGCGGGGCAGCTCGGCCGACAATATATCCCGGTGCTGGTAACGCCGACGACAAAGCGCCCGTCCTGCGCCGCATCGCGCCGCGCAAATGCAGCGCGCATGGCGGCAAGCTGTTCGGGACTGTCAAACATCATGCTGCCCTGCATAACCGATCCCGCGCGCGCGCGCGTCCCGAATGTTGCGCTTGAACCAAACCATGGCATGAAGGCAGGCGATGCAAGGCACAATCCCCATAAGGCTGCTCGGCGCGCTGGCTATGTTGCTGGCGCTGTTTTCTGTCCCCATACCCGCCCAGGCCGATCCGGAAGATGTCGCTGCGGCCGCGCGCGGCGTCGTGCGGGTGGTGGTGCTTGGCCAGGATGGCGATCAGCTGTTTCCGATTTCCCATGGCACCGGATTTGTCGTCGACGACCGCACGATCGTCACCAATGCCCATGTCGTGGAAGAGGTGCTGCAACTGCCGGGGCTGACGCTGGGCATCGTACCGCCTGAAGCGGGGGCTGCCCTGCCCGGATCGCTGGTCTCCTATTCCCCGCGCAACGATCTGGCGATCATCCGCGCGGACCGCCCCCTGCGCCTGCCGCCGCTGGCCATAGCCTCCGTTCCCCCGGCGGATGGGGCCATGGTTTCTGCCGTCGGCTATCCGATGAATGTGGACCGGGCCCAGGGGCTGAGCATTCAGGATGTGCTGCGCGCCCAGCCTCCGGTGAAAAGCCGTGGCTATCTCTCGGGCGAACGTCCGACGCGTGAATTCGACACGATCCTGCATACCGCCCCGATCGCACGCGGCAATTCGGGCGGGCCGCTGCTCGACAATTGCGGGCGCGTGGTCGGCATCAACAGTTTCGGGACCGAATCAAACGGCACGGACTCGGAATTCTACTTCGCCGTCTCCGCGCGCGAGCTGCTGCCCTATCTGCGCGCCAATGGCGTCAGCGCGCGCGTCAACGGCCTGCCGTGCCGCAGCATGGCGGAACTGGACGCAGAAGAACAGGCGGTGGCCACCCGCAAGGCGCGCGCTGCCATGGACGTTGCCCGCAGGCAGGAAGCGGAAACGCTTAAACGACGGGCGGAAGCCCGACGCGAGGCGGAGCGCGACATCATCGAAGCGCGCGACGATGGCATGGCTGTCGCGGCGCTGATGCTGGCGCTGGCAACGATCGCCGGACTGGTCGGCTGGCAGGCCCGGGAAGCGGGCAATGAACGGCGCGTGAGACCGGCCGCGATCATCTGCGCGGTGGCGCTGTGCGCCATGATTCTGGCCTGGGTGCTGCGCCCCTCGCTGGACTCGATTGACCGACGCGCGCTGGCCCTGCTGCGCAATGATGCCAGCGATGCTCCGGCGATCGTGCCCAAAGCCCCCGCTCCCGCCGCCCCGCAGGCAGAGGAAGTGGCCATGACCTGCACGCTCGATCCTGGCCGCAGCAGGGTGACGAGCGCCGGGACCGATGACGTGCCCGTGACATGGCGGATCGATGGCTGCGTGAACGGGCGCACGCAATATGGCCTCGCTGACGGCGGCTGGAGCAGGATATTCGTGCCGCAGGACGAACCGCTGGTCTCGGTTGCCCGCTACGATCCTGAGGCACGCGAATACAAGGTCGAACGCTATTCCCTCGATCATGCGGCGATCGAGGCGGTGCGGACGGTGCGCGCCGGGTTCGACACACCCGCCTGCGGCGGCGGCCCGGCGGCGGCGCGCCAGCTGGGCAGCGCACAGAAGGCCTTGTCGAACCTGCTCCCCGCCCGGCCCAATGAACGGCTGGTCTATCGTTGCACCGGTCAGGGCGGCTGAAAAATTCCACTCGGCCGCGCAGGAGTGCCCGACAGATGCCCGAGTCGGGTTGCATCGCAGCAACCTCGGTGCTAGGCGCGCGCCAACTTCGGCAGGCCGGGCTTTATCGTGCCCGTTTCGGCCGGGTGACATTTTCCGTTTCTTCGGACCCAACCGGACCCCTTTAGGAGGATTGAGACGCGTGGAGATTTCCGCCGGAATTCAGGCCAGCCTGGCCGGGCGATATGCATCCGCCCTGTTCGACCTCGCGTCGGAAGGCGGCAATGTCAGCGCGGTCGAATCCGACCTTGAAAAGCTTGGCTCCGCGCTGACCGATTCGCGCGAACTGGCGGAACTGATCCGCAATCCCCAGATCAGCCGCACTGATGCGGCCAAGGCCGTGAGCGCCATTGCCAGCCTGCTGGGGCTTGACGGTCTGACCACGAAGTTTCTTGGTGTGCTGGCCGACAACCGCCGCCTTGGCGCGCTGCCCGGCATGATCCGCGCTTTTGCCGCGATCGCCGCCGCCCAGCGCGGCGAAGTCACCGCCGATGTCGCCAGCGCCCGCCCGCTCAGCGATGCGCAGGTCGCCTCGCTGCAGGAAAAGCTGAAGGCGCGCGAAGGGCGCACCGTCAAGATTCGCACCAGCGTCGATCCCGATCTGCTCGGCGGCCTGGTGGTCACCATCGGTTCGAAGCGTATCGACAGCTCGATCCGTACCCGTCTCAATTCCCTCGCTCACGCGATGAAGGGCTGAAAGCCCGTACCAAGGTTTCGATGAAAGGCTAAGCAATGGAAATCCGCGCCGCAGAAATCTCCAAGGTCATCAAGGACCAGATCGCCAGCTTCGGCACCGAAGCTCAGGTCAGCGAAGTCGGCAGCGTGCTGTCAGTCGGTGACGGCATCGCCCGCATTCACGGTCTGGACAAGGTGCAGGCCGGTGAAATGGTCGAATTCGCCAACGGCATTCAGGGCATGGCCCTGAACCTGGAAGCGGACAATGTCGGCGTCGTGATCTTCGGCTCGGACAATGAAATCAAGGAAGGCGACACCGTCAAGCGCACCGGCACCATCGTCGACGTGCCCGTCGGCAAGGGCCTGCTTGGCCGCGTGGTTGACGCTCTCGGCAATCCGATTGACGGCAAGGGCCCGATCGAAGCCGCCAGCCGCCAGCGCGTTGAAGTGAAGGCGCCGGGCATCATCCCGCGCAAATCGGTGCATGAACCCGTGCAGACCGGCCTCAAGGCGATTGACGCGCTCGTCCCCGTTGGCCGCGGCCAGCGCGAACTGATCATTGGCGACCGTCAGACCGGCAAGACCGCCGTCGCCATCGACACCTTCATCAACCAGAAGGAAGCGAACCAGGGCACGGACGAAAAGAAGAAGCTTTACTGCATCTACGTCGCCGTCGGCCAGAAGCGTTCCACCGTCGCGCAGATCGTGCGCCAGCTGGAAGAAAACGGCGCGATGGAATATTCCATCGTCGTGGCCGCCACCGCTTCCGAACCGGCGCCGCTGCAGTATCTCGCGCCTTACACCGGCGCCACCATGGGCGAATTCTTCCGCGACAACGGCATGCATGCAGTGATCGTTTATGACGATCTTTCCAAGCAGGCCGTCGCTTATCGCCAGATGTCGCTGCTGTTGCGCCGCCCGCCGGGCCGCGAAGCCTATCCGGGTGACGTGTTCTATCTGCACAGCCGCCTGCTGGAGCGTGCGGCCAAGCTGAATGATGACCATGGCGGCGGTTCGCTGACCGCACTGCCGATCATCGAAACCCAGGCGGGCGACGTGTCGGCCTATATTCCGACCAACGTGATCTCGATCACTGACGGCCAGATCTTCCTCGAAACCGGCCTGTTCTACCAGGGCGTTCGCCCGGCCATCAACGTCGGCCTTTCGGTCAGTCGCGTCGGCGGCGCCGCCCAGACCAAGGCGATGAAGAAGGTCGCTGGCTCGATCAAGCTGGAACTGGCCCAGTACCGCGAAATGGCGGCCTTCGCCCAGTTCGGTTCGGACCTTGACGCCTCGACTCAGCGCCTGCTCAATCGCGGCGCGCGCCTGACCGAACTGCTCAAGCAGGCCCAGTTCAGCCCGATGCCGTTTGAAGAACAGACCGTCTCGATCTACGCCGGCACGAACGGCTATCTCGACGCGATCCCGGTCGATGCGGTGACCCGTTACGAAGGTGAAATGCTCAGCTTCATGCGGTCCGAACATGCCGACGTGCTGAAGGACATCCGCGAATCGCAGAAGTTCGAAGGCGAGGTTGCTGATCGCACCCGCGCCGCGCTTGACGCTTTCGCCAAGCAGTTCGCCTGAGCCCCGACGTAACCAGAGGAAGCCTTCATGGCCTCGCTTAAGGAACTCAAGGGCCGGATCAACTCGGTCAAATCGACCCAGAAGATCACCAAGGCCAAGCAGATGGTGGCCGCGGCCAAGCTGCGCAAGGCGCAGGCGGCTGCCGAAGCCGCTCGCCCCTATGCGGCTCGCCTCGCCGAAGTGATGGCTTCGCTGGCCGGCAAGGTCAGCGGGGACAGCGCGCCCAAATTGCTGGCTGGCACCGGCAGTGACCAGCGCCACCTGCTGGTCGTCGTCAACACGGACAAGGGTCTGTGCGGCGGTCTCAACTCGAACATCGTCAAGGAAGCCAAGGCCCAGGCCCGCGCGCTGATCGCCGCAGGCAAGAGCGTGGAATTCTTCCTGGTCGGACGCAAGGGACGCGCCCCGATCAGGCGCGATTTCGCTGACCAGATCGGCGGGGGCTTCGACACCAGCACCGTGCGCGATCCCGGCTTTGCCGAAGCCGAAGCGATCGCATCGGAACTGATCGCCAAGTTCGAATCCGGTTCCTTCGATGTCGCGCATCTCATCTTCGCCGAATTCAAGTCGGCGCTGGCGCAGGATCCGCTCACCCAGCAACTGATCCCCGTTCCGGCCCCCGCAACCGCCAGCGAAAGCGGCGCGGTGGTCGAATATGAACCGGGCGAGGAGGAAATCCTCGAAGAATTGCTGCCCCGCTATGTGAAGACACAGATTTTCGGCGCGCTGCTGGAAATCGCCGCTTCCGAACAGGGCGCCTCGATGACCGCGATGGACAACGCCACGCGCAATGCGGGCGAACTGATCGACAAGCTGACCATCCAGTACAACCGCAGCCGTCAGGCCGCGATCACCACCGAACTCGTTGAAATTATCGCCGGCGCCGAAGCGCTGTAAGAGATTCTAGGCAAGGAAACGAAAATGGCCACCGCACCCGTGCTTAACAAGACCACCAATGGCAAGATCAGCCAGGTCATCGGCGCCGTCGTCGACGTCACCTTCGAAGGCGAACTGCCGGCGATCCTGACCGCGCTGGAAACTGACAACAACGGCCAGAAGCTGGTCCTTGAAGTCGCCCAGCACCTCGGCGAAAACACCGTACGCACCATCGCCATGGATGGCACCGACGGCCTGACCCGCGGCCAGGCCGTGGTGAACACCGGCGCACAGATTTCCGTGCCCGTCGGCCCCAAGACGCTGGGCCGCATCATGAATGTGGTGGGCGAGCCGATTGACGAACGCGGCCCGGTCGGGTCCGACATGCACGCCCCGATTCACGCCGAAGCCCCGCCCTTCGTTGATCAGTCGACCGAAGCGGCGATCCTCGTCACCGGTATCAAGGTGATCGACCTGCTGGCCCCCTACGCGAAGGGCGGCAAGATTGGCCTGTTCGGCGGTGCGGGCGTCGGCAAGACCGTGCTGATCCAGGAACTGATCAACAACATCGCCAAGGGCCACGGCGGCGTCTCGGTCTTCGCGGGCGTCGGTGAACGGACCCGCGAAGGGAACGACCTTTACCACGAATTCCTCGATGCCGGGGTTATCGCCAAGGACGCGGACGGCAACGCCACGTCGGAAGGTTCCAAGGTGGCGCTGGTGTTCGGCCAGATGAACGAGCCCCCGGGCGCGCGTGCCCGCGTCGCCCTGTCAGGCCTGACCATGGCGGAATATTTCCGCGACCAGGAAGGCCAGGACGTGTTGTTCTTCGTGGACAACATCTTCCGCTTCACCCAGGCTGGCGCCGAAGTGTCCGCCCTGCTTGGCCGTATTCCTTCGGCCGTTGGTTACCAGCCGACCCTGTCGACTGACATGGGCCAGCTGCAGGAACGCATCACCTCCACCACCAAGGGTTCGATTACCTCGGTGCAGGCCATTTACGTGCCCGCCGACGACCTTACCGACCCGGCCCCTGCGACCTCCTTCGCGCACCTTGACGCGACGACCACGCTGAACCGCGCGATTTCGGAACTGGGCATCTATCCGGCGGTTGACCCGCTCGATTCCACCAGCCGCGTGCTCGAACCGCGCGTCGTGGGTACAGAGCACTACGAAACGGCCCGCAAGGTTCAGGAAACGCTGCAGAAGTACAAGAGCCTGCAGGACATCATCGCCATTCTGGGGATGGACGAACTGTCGGAAGAGGACAAGCTGACCGTCGCCCGCGC
Source organism: Novosphingobium sp. (assembly GCA_024236235.1). GTDB lineage: Bacteria > Pseudomonadota > Alphaproteobacteria > Sphingomonadales > Sphingomonadaceae > JACKKV01. The sequence goes on from JACKKV010000001.1 coordinate 250,435, forward strand.
GCGCAAGATCCAGAAATTCCTGTCGCAGCCGTTCCACGTGGCCGAAGTCTTCACCAACATCCCGGGCAAGTTCGTCCAGCTCGAAGACACGGTGAAGTCATTCAAGGCCGTGGTCGAAGGCGAATATGACCACCTGCCGGAAGACGCCTTCTACATGGTCGGCGGGATTGACGAAGCGGTCGCCAAGGCCAAGAAGCTGGCTGAGGAAGCCTGAACATCATGCCCCTCCACTTCGAACTCGTAACCCCGGCCCGGCTCGTCCGTTCGGAGGATGTCCACATGGTGGTCGTCCCCGGCACGGAAGGTGAATTCGGCGTGCTGGAAGGCCATGCGCCGTTCATGTCCACCATTCGCGACGGCGCCGTCCAGGTCTATCGCACCGAAGGCAGCCAGCCGGAGGAAATCCAGGTGCGTGGCGGCTTTGCCGAAGTGGGCGAAAACGGTCTGACGGTGCTGGCGGAGCATGTCGAAGGCTGATCCGCCCGAACAGAACGGAACCGATCGAAAGGGCGCCCTTCGCGGCGCCCTTTTCTTTTCAACGGATCGGGGCCAGCCGGTGGTTGCCAAGGGCGAAGCAGCCCCGCCATATGGGGCCATGGAACTGCAAGGCTATGCCGCAACCGACATGGCGTCGCGCCTGCCCAAGGCGCGCAAGATCGAAGCGCTGCTGGGCACGCCGCTTACCGGCAAGGCCCTGCTCGATCTTGGCGCCGGCTCGGGCATTCTCGGTACCTATTTCGCCAGTCGCGGCGCGAAAGTCACGGCGGCTGACCGCGATGACAGCCAGTTTCAGGCCGATCTGCCGTTCCAGCGCATCACCGGTCCCGGCCTGCCCTTTTCCGATGCGCATTTTGACGTCGTCATCTTCAACCATGTGCTGGAACATGTCGGCGCGGCAGCGGCACAGGCCGCCATGCTGGACGAAATTCACCGCGTACTGCGCCCGGGCGGCGTGCTCTACCTCGCGGTCCCCAACAAATGGGCGTTGATCGAACCGCATTTCCGCCTGCCCCTGCTGGGCGCGATGCCGCGCCCGCTGGCGGATTTGATGGCGCGCCGTTTCCGGGCGCGCGCGGCCTATGATTGCTATCCGCCCGGCTATGGTGCGCTGAGCGGCATGCTGGGCGCGCGCTTCGCACGGGTCGAGGATCGCTGCATGGAGGCGATTGACTGGACCATCGCGCAGGAATTGAAAGGCCAGATGCGCTCCGCCATGCGGCTGATGCCGCGCCTTGTGCTCCGAATGCTGCGCCCGCTCTATCCCACTTTCGTGCTGCTGGCGACGAAATAGACGGTCAGGCCGCGCGCAGGCCCGCCTGATTGTCGAGGAACCAGCGATAAGTCTGCTCCACCCCGTCGCGCAATGCGATCGACGCGGTCCAGCCCATGGCCGAAAGGCGCGAGACATCCAGCAGCTTGCGCGGCGCGCCATCCGGCTTCGTCCGATCAAACACGATCTGCCCTGCGAAGCCCGTCACCTCAGCCATGATCCCGGCAAGCTCGGCTATGGTCACATCGCGGCCCGTGCCCACATTGATGTGGCTGAGCATTGGCTCGGTCTGCGCGGCATAGCGATCCTGCGGCAGGTCCATCACGAACAGCGCGGCATCGGCCATGTCATCGACATGCAGGAATTCACGGCGCGGCGTGCCGCTGCCCCAGATCGCGACCTCGTCCGCGCCACCCTGCACCGCCTCGTGAAAGCGGCGCATCAGAGCTGGCAGCACATGCGAATTTTCCGGATGGAAATTGTCCCCCGGCCCGTAGAGATTGGTGGGCATCACGCTGCGGTAATCGGTGCCATACTGGCGGTTATAGCTTTCGCACAGCTTGATCCCGGCAATCTTGGCGATTGCATAAGGCTCGTTCGTGGGTTCCAGCACGCCCGTCAGCAGGGCCCCTTCCCGCATCGGCTGTTGCGCCATGCGCGGGTAAATGCAGGATGAGCCAAGGAACAGCAGCTGGCGCACCCCGGCCACGAACGCTTGATGAATGACGTTGCATTCCATAACCAGATTTTCATGAATGAATTCCGCCGGATAAGCGTTGTTTGCGTGAATGCCGCCCACCTTGGCGGCGGCCAGCACCACCGCGTCGGGCCTTGCATCCTGCATGAAGCTGCGCACCGCAGCCTGATCGGTCAGGTCAAGTTCGCCATGCGTGCGCGTGATCAGTTCGGCGCCGCGCGCGGCCAGCTTGCGGGCGATGGCCGAACCCGCCATGCCGCGATGGCCGGCGAGAAAGATGCGTTGCGCCATTGCGGTCAATTCTCCAGCGAAACGGGAGAGTTGAAACCATGCGCTTTCAGCAGCGCATGGCTGCGCGCGGCATCGAGATCAGTCGCCACCATTTCGGCGCACATTTCGCGCGCGGTGATTTCCGGAACCCAGCCCAGCCGTTCCTTCGCCTTGGCCGGATCGCCCAGCAGCGTTTCCACTTCAGCCGGACGGAAATAGCGCGGATCGACCCGCACGATCACATCGCCCGGCTTGACCGAAGCCGCAATATTGCCTTCGACCCGTTCAACCACACCGCATTCATCAACGCCCATGCCTTCGAAACGCAGGCTTATGCCCAGTTCCTGCGCGGTCCAGACAATGAATTCGCGCACCGAAAATTGCTGGCCCGTGGCGATCACGAAATCTTCCGCCTGATCCTGCTGCAGCATCATCCACTGCATGCGCACGTAATCCTTCGCATGGCCCCAGTCGCGCAGCGCATCAAGATTGCCCATGAACAGGCAGGCTTCCAGCCCCTGGCTGATATTGGCAAGGCCGCGCGTGATCTTGCGCGTGACGAAGGTTTCCCCCCGGCGCGGGCTTTCATGATTGAACAGAATACCGTTGCAGGCATACATGCCGTATGCCTCCCGGTAATTGACGGTGATCCAGTAAGCATAGAGTTTCGCCACCGCATAGGGCGAACGCGGATGAAACGGGGTCGTCTCGCGCTGCGGGGTTTCCTGCACCAGCCCATAGAGTTCTGAGGTCGACGCCTGATAGAAGCGCGTCTTCTTCTCCAGCCCAAGAAACCGGATCGCTTCCAGCAGGCGCAGCGTACCGATCGCATCGACATCGGCGGTATATTCGGGCGCTTCGAAACTCACCGCCACATGGCTTTGCGCGCCAAGATTATAGACTTCATCCGGCTCCACCTCGCGCAGGATACGGGTGAGATTGGAGGTGTCAGTCAGATCGCCGTAATGCAGTACCAGGTCGGGCCGGGGCACATGCGGATCCTGATAGATATGATCGATCCGCTGGGTGTTGAAGGACGAGGCGCGGCGCTTGATGCCATGAACCTCATAGCCCTTGCCCAGCAGCAATTCGGCCAGATAGGAGCCGTCCTGCCCGGTAACACCGGTTATCAATGCACGCTTCGCCATAATGTTCCCGCCATATGTTCCCAACGGAACGGCGCCGCCAACTGGCCGCACCCCTCGATCATCCCCCCGGCTATTCCACCAAACATGGTTAAGGAACAGCTAAGGCGGCCAGTTTTGCACATGCCGGGCCGGGTTAAACCCGCATCAGCGCGGCTTGTGCGTGGCGGCGTGGAAATCGGGCGGTTTGTTCGCGACCCAACCGATGAAGCGGGCAACCTCGGGATGGGCACGCACCGCGTCCGCATCGGCCCCCATCCGGGCGAGTTGCGAATTGGTGAAATGCGCATGAATCGTGCGATGGCAAATCGGGTGCACCGCCACGCGGATACGCCCGCGCTTCTGCCGCGGCACCGGGTGATGCCATTCGATCAGCGTGGCCATGGGCCGCGCGCACAGCCAGCAGCAGTCTGCCTCAGGCGGCATCAGTCTGGGCCAGATCCGTTGCGCGGCCTTCGCGCCACAGGATGAGCCCTGCGGAAACGATCAGCGCCGCGCCCACCAGGCTAAGCGCATCCGGCCAGTCCCCGAACAGGATGAGCCCGAGCATCAGCGAGATCAGAAACTGGATGTAAGTCATGGGCGCGATCAGCGCCGCGCCCGCGCGCGTGGTCGCAGTATAGACCAGCCAGTGACCGGTCGTGGCGGTAAAGGCCACAATCGCGCAACGAATGACCACAGACACGGGCGGCCAGCTTAATTCGACCCCGCCCACTCCGAGGCTGGCGCACACCATTGTCGCCAGGATTAACAGGCTCGCGCCGACAGCCGAGGAATAGAATTGCATGGCAAGGCCGCTGGCCAGATTCGCACCGATGCGGTTGCCGATAATCAGCATGCTGACGCCCATGGCCGCCAGCAGCGGCAGGACGATCGCCCACCCATAGAGGGCGAAATTGGGACGAACGACGAGCAGCACGCCACAAAAAGCGATGCAGATCGCAATCCAGGTCGCCTTGCGGACCGGTTCGCGCAACACGACCGCCGCCAGAAGAGAAGTGAGCATCGGGCTGGCAAATAGGATGGCAGTCGCTTCGGCCATGGGCAAAAGAAACAGAGCCGAAAAGAATGCCCCCGTTCCCAGGGCAATGCCGCTGCCGCGCAGCAGCTGAACTCCCGGGCGCGGCATCCGCAAGGCCCCCGCGCCTTCCTTCATGACGAGCAGCACCCCGAGCACGGCGGTGGCGATTGCAAAGCGCAGCGATCCGGCCGCCAGCGCCGACCATTGGCCCGACATGGTCTTGATAACGGCATCGCCGAACGAGAAGGTGCTGAAACCGCATGCGGCAATCAGCAGGCCCTGGCGCTCGGTCGATCTCACAGGCTCATCCTTCTGGTCAGAGCGCTGCCCATAACCGAAACTTTCACTGAAACCAGCCATTTCGCGGCTGCACTGGCTGTGCGCGGGTGCAATTATGCTTTACCAATCGTTAAAGCATCATGCTTAACACCGGCAGGGAAGCCGCAGGCATTCCGTTTTCTGCGCGCTTCATGGGGGCCCATGACCAAACTCATCATCCAGATACCCTGCTTCAACGAAGCGGACACGCTGCCCGAAACACTGGCCGCCCTGCCGCGCCGGATCGATGGCATCGCCATGATCGAATATCTGGTGATCGATGACGGGAGCAAGGACGACACCAGCGGTATCGCGCGGCGCCTGGGTGTGCATCATATCGTGCGCCATCGGCGCAATCGCGGGCTGGCCGCAGCATTCCAGAGCGGGGTCGATGCGGCACTGCGTGCGGGTGCGGATATCATCGTCAACACCGATGGCGATGGCCAGTATGCGGGCGAGGATATCGCCAGCCTTGTCGCGCCGATCATCGCCGGCCAGGCGGATATCGTGATCGGCGATCGCGGCGTTGCGCAGAATGAGCATATGGGACCGTTCAAGCGGCGTTTGCAACGCTTCGGCAGCTTCGTGGTACGCAAGCTTTCGCGCACTGCGGTTACGGACGCGGTCAGCGGTTTTCGCGCCATCAGCCGCGAAGCGGCCCGGCGGCTGATCATCACCACCGAATTCAGTTACACCACTGACATGCTGATCCAGGCCGGGCGCAAACGCCTCGCCATCGCCAGCGTGCCGGTGCGCACGAACATGACGCGACGCCCCTCGCGCCTGTTCCGTTCCGTCCCGCAGTTCATCATCAACACCGGCATCACCATGGCGCGGGCCTATACGATGTATAATCCGCTGCGCGCGTTCGTGGGGGCGGGTCTGCTGATTGCCCTGTGCGGGATGGTCCCGATTCTGCGCTTTCTGGTGCTGTGGAGCATGGATGCAGCGGGCGGGCACGTCCAGTCGCTGATTATCGGCGGGTCGCTGGTCACGCTGGGTACGCTGACCATCCTGCTGGGAATTCTGGCCGACCTGATCGGCGCCAATCGCAAGCTGCTCGAAGCGACGCTGGAAAAGGTTCGCCGCCTTGAAGAAATGCTGGCCGCGCATGGCAATGACATCCCCGAGATGGATGAAGAGCATGGCGAGGCTGACAGGCCGGAAACACTGCGGAGACTCCCCTGAATGGCCAGCGGGGCATCCGTGCCACCGCGCGTCGGCACTTTTCGTGCGCTCTGGTTCCAGCCCGAACGGACCGCAATCGGCGCGATAGTGGTCCTGCTTGCGTGCGCGCAGGTCTGGCTGGCCGTCCGCCTCAACATCAACTGGGACGAATATTTCTTTCTCAGCCATGTCTATGCATTTGTGGACGGTCGGCTGAGCGCGCCGTTCCAGACCTTTCACGTTCACCTGTTCGCCTGGCTTCCGGCTCTCCCGCTGAGCGAGGCCGACCAGATCGGGATTGGCCGGCTGGTCATGCTCGCCTACGAACTAGCCACCTTTGCGCTCGTCTTTGCCACCGGGCGCGCCTTTCTGGCCCCGCGTGACGCGCTGGTCGCCGTGGCAGCCTATGCGTTAAGTGGCTATGTCCTCGCGCACGGAATGAGCTTCCGCACTGATCCGCCAGCGGCAATGCTGATGATGGTGGCTTTGTGGCTGATGATCCGCGCGCCACTGCGCTGGCCGGTCGCGATCGCGGCAGGTCTGGCAGCGGCACTGGCACTGCTGATAACAGTCAAGAGCGCGCTTTACCTGCCCGCATTCGGCGCCGCACTGCTGCACCGGTTCGCCATGGATCACCGCAATTGCCGCAAGATCATGCTGTTCTTCGCGGCAAGCGCGGCTGCCGCGCTTGTCTGCTATGCCACAGGCTGGCTGCTCCATTCAGCGAGCCTCCCCGCTTTGATCGAGGCCCGCAGCCCGCCTGCGGCAGCGCTTGCCGCTCCCGCCGCCGCGTCCCTGCACAAGACCGTGGCCAGTCCGGGCTTCTTTCCGCAATTTCCCTTTTTCGCGCGCTGGGTCATGCTGAACCCCGCTGCAGCGGCCATGATCCTGGGCGGAATTGGCCTCGCCCTGGCAGGGGCGATCAGGGGCAAGGGCGCGGGCCGTTTCGTTCCGCTGCTGCTGGCCGCCCCGCTCGCCTCGCTGCTGTTCTATCGCAATGCCTATCCCTATTTTTACCCCTTCATCCTCGCACCGGCGGCGCTCTGCGCGGGGCTTGTCTCGCAGCGGCTGGACAGACCGCTCTACCGCCATGCCCTGCTCGGCGCGATGGCGGTGGGGCTGGTCCTGCAATTCGCCTATTACCGGCAGAATGATCAGGCCGCGCAACGCGCCATCGCCGACCAGGTCCATGCCATGTTCCCGCAGCCGGTCCGCTATATCGACCGCAACGCGATGATCCCCTCGTTCGAGAAATCCGGCCTGTTCCTCTCTACCTGGGGAATCGAAGGCGCGATCCGCAGTGGCAAGCCATTCTTCGCTCCGGTAATCGCCGGTCAGCAGCCGCCGCTGCTCATCGCTAATTCGCCCATCCTCGAAGCCGCGCTGATCCCGGGCTCCGAACAGCCGGTCCGCCTCCACCCCGCAGACACGGCGGCACTGCGCAGCAATTACATTCCGCACTGGGGGCCGGTCTGGGTGGCGGGCAAGCAATTGTCTGTCGGACCCGAAGCGCACAGCTTTGCCATCGCAATTGCGGGCAACTACACACTTGAATGCAACGGCGCGGTCAGGCTCGACGATGTGGCGCGCGCCTGCGGCAGCGTGATCGCCCTGTCAGCCGGGCCGCATCGGGCGAGCGCCGCAGCATCGGGGGGTCTGACCCTGCGCTGGGGCGATCATCTGACGGCGCCTCGTGAGCCGTCACCGCAACAACCCATTTACTATGGCTTCTGATCCGGCCCCTTCCCTGCCTTCCGGACGGGTAGTGTTCGTCACCCGCAAATGGGCGCCGGCCGTGGGCGGCATGGAAACCTATTGTCTGCGCCTCAGCGAAGAACTGGCCCGGCGCACGCCGCTTGAAGTCATCGCCCTGCCCGGACGCCGCGATGGCAGCCCGCCTGGCGCGGCCGCGCTGCTCGCCTTTCCCTTCACCGCCATCGCCCGCATTCTTGCGAAGCGGCGCGGCATTGCGGTGATTCACCTTGCCGACATGGCGATCTGGCCGCTGGCGGTGCTGGCCGGGCTCGCCGCTGGACGGCCCAGGATCGTGCTGTCCGCGCATGGGACCGATGTCTCCTACCACCGCCGCAGGACATGGCGCGGGCGGCTTTATGGCGTCTATCTGCGCCTTGGCGCCTGCCTGCTGGGCAAGGCCACCGTCATCGCCAATTCACGCGCGACCGATACGGTATTGCGCGAGACGGGCTGGCGCAGCATCTGCGTGGTGCCGCTGGGCACCGACATTACCGCACCCCCGCCGGAGGGCACTCACGATGGGGCGATCCTGTTCGCCGGTCGGCTGGTGGAACGCAAGGGATTCGGTTGGTTCGCCCGCCATGTGCTGCCGGTGCTGCCCGCGGGAACGCGCCTGGAAGTGGTCGGGCCGGTCTGGCACTCCGGCGAAGCTGCAGCACTGCAGCTGTCAGGCGTCACTCATCGCGGCAATCTGCATGGGGCCGAGCTGGCCAGCGCCTATCGCAACGCGCTGTGCGTCATTGTCCCCAATATCCGGGTCGACAGCGGCGAATATGAAGGTTTCGGACTGGTCGCACCCGAAGCGGCTGCGTCTGGCGGGCTGGTGCTGGCCGCCGATTGCGACGGGCTGAAAGATGCGGTGCTGGATGGGGAAACCGGCTTCCTGCTCCCGTCAGGCGATGCTGCGGCATGGGCGAGCAAGATCGCCGAAGTCACTGGCTGGAGCGTTGAGGAACGGCGCGCCTTCCTGGCCCGATCGACCCGGCGCGCGCAGGCGCATTATTCCTGGACGCGCGTGGCCGATGCTACGCTGGAGGCGTATCGACGCGCCTGACCGACGGGCGCGCTCACGGTCCCCAGATCTTCTCGCGCAGCCGCAGGTTGCCCAACCCGCGCCGTTCCAGCCCCGGCCCGAGAAAACGATAGAAGAACCAGTCCATGAATGGCGTGGGCAGCAGCTTGTAAATGACGCGTTCGCCCAGCGTCCAGCTGCACCGGCTGCGATCGTCGCGCCGGTCGGAAGGATGGCACACGAAATCCGCCCCATAAAGAATTGGTCCGAATTTGCGCACACGATGCACAATCTCGTGATCTTCGAGCACATGTGGCCATCGCTCGGCATCGAATCCCCCTGCCCGTTCAAGGAACTCGCGCCGGAAATTCTGGCCATAGCCGCCCGTGTGGCATTTGCGCGGGAACAACCGCGCATAAAGGCGCAGCAGCACCATTTGCCCGGCATGCCCATCGCCCGGACTGATGCCAAAGGCCAGTGCGCAAGATGCTGCCGGATTGCTGGCGAACATTGCCAGAGCCTGCGCGACATAGCCAGGCGGATAAATCGTATCAGCATCGATTGTGCCAACCAGGGGGGTGGACACCTGCCCGAGGCCCGCGCGCAGCGCGTGAATCTTGCCGGGGCGCGCCTCGTGCAGAAAAGTTACGGTGATATCCGGCATGGCACCGCAGGCTTCGCGGGCGACCACCTCGCTCCCGTCGTCCGAAGCATTGTCGACCAGCACCAGCCGGAAGCGCCGGTCAGTCTGCGCGGCGAGGCTGGCAAGGGTCGCGGCAATAAACCCCGCCTCATTGTAATAGGGCAGGACGAAAGTGATCAGCGCGTACTCAGCCATGACTGAGCCACACCTTCATATATTTGAACGGCATATAAACCACCCAGAACGCCTCGGTCATCAGGCGGCTCGCAAATCCGGCGGCATGACGACGCTGCAACCGGCGATCCTCGGCCAGGCGCGCGCGGATCGACGGCCAGTCAGCCTGCGTGCTGATACCGGTCGCGGGCATCACCGCGACAGGCCAGGGCACCGCCTTCAACTGGGCGCCGCGCTGCATCGCGCGCAGCAGGAATTCGTAATCCATCGCGATACGGAATTCCGGATCGAACGCGCCAATCCGGCTGAACAGATCGCGGCGACAGAACATGCCCTGATGGGGATTGGTCATCTTGAAACGGGTCAGCCAGCCAAACGGCCGGGAACGGCGGCGGCGCACACTGCCGTCAGCGAACTGCAGGTCAACCTCGAAGGCGACAATATCCTCTCCCCCGGTCAGTTCGGCGGCGGCGGCGCGCAGGCTGCCCGGATCGCAGAAGCGATCTTCGGCCTGCAGCACCAGCACATATTCGCCGCGCGCCATGGCGATACCCTTGTTGAGCGCATCACCAATGCCCCCATCAGGCTCGCTCAGCCAGCGGACGGCGGCGCCCAGCCCGGCCAGATATTCGGCCGTCCCGTCACTCGATCCGCCGTCGATGACGATGTGTTCGACCGAACGAAAGTCTTGCCCGGCAATGTTCGGGACAGTCACCTTCAGCTCTGGCAAGGCATTGAACGTGGCGGTTACGACGCTGACCAGCGGTTTATCAGGCGTCTGCACCATGCGACCTAAATTTCCTCAAACTATATGCGACTCGATGATTGCCCGCCGAAATCCTGCACCAGCCCGTGGATCGCCGAAGATCGTCGCGCCTGATCTATTGCGCTGCACGACGTTCGTCCAGCATGGCGTGGAACAGCCATCAGGCCTGGTCGGGCGAAATGGGATCGCCGCCTAGGCAAGTTTGACCAAGGTGTCGGCGAGGCCTGGCACTCGAACCGGCGTTTCGAACAGCGCCCCGGCATCGGCTTCGGCAGCCAGTTCGTCGCTGCTCATTCCCTCCTGCGCGGTGGTGACATAAAGCGTTGCGAGATTATCCCCCCCGAAGGCGGGGCAACTCGGGCGCGAGGCAGACAGCCTGATTGTCTCAATCACGCGCCCATCCTCAGGTGCCAGGCGCACGATCCTGCCCGCCCCCCAGCGGGCGTTCCAGAGACAGCCCTCGCGGTCCACCACCGCGCCGTCCGGGCCGCCTTCAGCCTCAGGCACCTTCAGGAATGGCTGCGGGTCACCCAGTGGCCACCCATCCGCGTCGAGTGCCCAGCGCCAGATCGTGGCGAGCGCCGTGTCGGCAAAATAGGCGAGCGTGCCGTCAGGCGAGAAACAGATGGCGTTGGGGATCGCAAGACCTTTGCGCAGACATCTCAGCTCCCCCCGGAAATAGCGCCAGATACGTCCAAGCCCCGCTTCGGCAGCCTTGCCCATGGTGCTGATCCAGAAGCCGCCCTGACGATCGGCGCGTCCGTCGTTGGACCGGACCCTCGCATCATCGGCTTCAAGTGGCACGATCATCTCGCACCCGCCAGTGTCGGGATCAAACCGCAGCAGGGACGAGGCAGAGGCGATCATCAGCCCGCCCCCTTCGAGCGGGGCCGCAGCCGACACGGGCTCACCAAATGTCCAGCTCCGGGCTTCTGCATCCCCCGGTCGCCACGCCAGCATCCGGCCCGCCGTTATATCAAACCAGAAGAGACGACCATTGGTCCAGAGCGGCCCCTCGCCCAGCATGCAGCGATGCTTCAAAACAGGTTTCATTATCATCGCGGGAATCTATAGCATCGATCCGGAAAGGGTGGGAATGACGACTACGCAGCATCTTGGTCTGGCAGGACGTTCGGTTTTCATCACCGGCGGTGGCGCTGGCATCGGCGCGGCACTGACTGAAGCGTTCCTCGGCGCTGGGGCCCGGGTCGCCTTTGTCCAGCGTTCGGACGCCAGCGAATTCGCGGAGGAGATGAGCCGGAAGTTTGGGCAAAGACCCTTGGCCCTGCTGTGTGACGTGACCGATATTCCAGCACTCCAGGGCGCGATGGCACAGGCCGCCGAAGCGCATGGGGCCATCACCGTCCTCGTCAACAACGCGGCTGATGACACCCGTCATGACCTGGGCAGCATGGATGCAGATGCATGGGACAATGCGATTGCGGTAAATCTGCGCCCCCATTTCTTCACTGCCCAGGCCGCAACCGCGGGGATGCGCGCGGCCGGAGGCGGTGCGATCATCAACCTTTCGTCGATCTCCTACATGATGGGCAACGCCGGCTATCCCGCCTATGTCGCCGCCAAGGCGGGGATCACCGGCCTGACCCGGGCGCTGGCGCGCGAGCTTGGCCCTGATGGCATCAGGGTCAATGCGCTCCTGCCCGGCTGGGTTCTGACCGAACGGCAGCGCCGCCTCTGGGCGACGCCGGACGATCTCGCCGCGCACCTCGACCGGCAGTGCCTGAAGCGCCACCTGACCGTGGATGACGTGACTGGCGCTGCCCTGTTTCTGGCATCGGATGCTGCCGCGATGATGACCGGGCAAGCTCTGGTTGTGGATGGCGGCGTGGTGGTGACCGGGTGAAGTTTGCGCGGCTTTTAGAGTGCATCCCGGGGCCGGGACGTGTCATGGCGGGGCGTGGCGGATGACTTCGGGCATTGCGCCCCTCACGGGCACCACTGCTGAGCAGGTCGGCAAGCGGATTGTCGTGATCGATCAAACAGCACCCGGCGGCGTTACCGCCACAGGCGCGCTGAAGGAAACCTATTTCGGCAGCATTCCTGCAGAGCGACTGCTCATGGCTCATCACACGGGCATGCACGACCGGATTACCTTGCGCGCCGGGCTCCAAGCAGGATTCGGCAAAGCCCGTATCTACCGCGGGACCGAACGTTCGCTGTCACTCATCAGGGCGTTCCAGCCCGACCTCCTCATCTATCGCCCGCTGCCCACCGCGCCGCTGCTGCATCACCTTGCCTGCACTCTTGCCTTAGAGGATGGCGTGCCGCTGCTGCTTTGGTTCATGGACGACTGGCCGGAACGATTGCGCGCGACCAGCCCGGCGGAGGCGGACGCAATCGAACGCGACCTGCGCCGGCTGGCGCAACGCGCGAGCGGATGTTTCGCCATTTCCGCCAGCATGGCTTCGGCGTTTCACGAGCGTTATGGCGGGCCACCATATCAGGTCGCGCACAATGGCGTCCGGCCGGAAGACTGGTCCTTTCCCCGTATCCCGCGGTCGGAAAATGATCCAATCCTGCTGCGCTATTCGGGCGCACTCGCCCCGGACATGTCGCTTGCCAGCATGATCAGCCTCGCGCAGGCGGTGTCGAAACTGGCAGCGAGCGGCAAGCCAGTGCAACTGGAAATTCGCACGCAAAAGACCTGGCTTCGGCAATACGCGCACAAGTTCAGAAGTCTTCCGGGCGTTTCGATTGGGTCGGCAAGCGGTTCGCAGGCTGATTACCGGCGCTGGATTGCCGGTGCAGATATCGGCATCATCGCCTATAATTTCGACGATGAGACGATCCGCTACACGCGATATTCCTTCGCCAACAAGCTGCCCGAACTGATGGCGGCGGGATCCGCAGTCCTGGCCATCGGCCCCACCGATATCGAAACGATCCGTTCCCTCCAGACGCATGGTGTCGCCGCGATTGCGAACCGCCCCGATGTATTGCCAGAGGTATTGCTGGACCTCGTTAATAATCCGGCGCGACGCCACGCGCTCGCTGCTGCCGCGCAGGAGTACGCGAAACTCTTGACACTGGACGCCGTGCGCCAGGCCATGGAAGTCCATCTGGGCGGGAGCAGCCCGGCCGATGCAGGGGTGCCCGATGCCGTCAGCCTGATCCGCCGGTCACCACGGGCACCTGGAACAGAGGCGCGGGACTGGCTGCATATCAGGCTCAGATATCTGAAATGGGCGTATGCCAGACTGCGCGCTTTGCCGCACACATTGAGGGGCAAAGCTTGACTGGTATCAGCGTGGTGAGAGCAGGTGTTGCGGTGCTTGCCAATTGGAATCCCGCCTTCTTAAAGTGCGGCGTGAAGGACAAGGAATTCAATGCAGAAACATACTGAAACCAGTGCGGACAACTCCATCCGGCTGGAGCCGACGCCCGCCTTCGTGCTTGGCAACGGACCGTCGCTCAAGGATGTCGATCTGCACCAGCTTTCGCCTTACGCGACTCTCGGAATGAATGCCGCCTACCGGCACTGGGACCGAATCAACTGGCGCCCGACACATTACGCTTGCCTCGATGTCGTCGTTGGCATTTCTCATCTCGACGGTATCCGTCGCCTGATCCGCGAGGGGCGCGGCAGTGAAGGCGACCTGCCGGCCGGCATTCGCCCGATCGGCCAGTTCGCGTTGCGGCAAAATGTCATCGATGCCCTCGGCCCCGATGGTGACGATCCCCGTGTCGTCAATTTCGACGCGCTCCGCGCCCAGACTGCACTGCTGAAGGCTGGTTCGATCACTACCGGCAGCCACGCGCTCCTGTGGCTGGCACATCTTGGCTTCGACCCGATTTTCCTGCTCGGCATTGACGGGAATTACAAGGAGATCGTTTCCGGTGCCCGGCGAAAAGCGGGCATCGTGCTTGAAATCGTCGAACAGCAGGACAACCCCAACTACTTTTTCGCCGATTACCAGCAACCGGGGGACCGTTATCATGTGCCGAACCCCCGCCCCGGCCTGCATGCAGGGGCATGGGTCGATGCAGCGCGCGAACTTGCCAGCCGAGTGAACGTCGCCAATGGAAATCCCGCTTCCTCCGTGCGGGTTTTTCCATTCGTCGATTTGCCGACCTTGCTCGCGAAAGGCGAAGCACCAACCATACCGGGTGAACCCATCCAACCCAGGCCGGGTTTTCTGCGGTCAATGTTAAGCCAGGATTTCAAACCGCTGGCGAAAGCGGGATTGCTGGCGCTGCTCGGCGGCGCTGTGGCGGGTCTGCTTGCCGCATTTGACCTGACAGTGTTGCTCGCGTTCTTCTTCGCCGCACTGATCACTACTGTGGTGCTGGGCTTGCTCCTGATCGTGAGAGGCTTGCGGGCATTGCGAACCGAGACGGCCAATTTGCAGATTCAGATGAAGGAGGTTGCGCGGCAGAGTCGCATTGGGTCCGGGCGCCACCGAAGCGAAGATTAGCGGGAGGACGATACCAGATCGTCCAGCAGCCGTTCCCAGGAATGGTTTTCAAGGTAGCGGATCCGCGCTGCTGCGGTCTGTGCGCGGTAACTCTCCAGATTGCCAAGCACCTGATTGATTCCCTCGATCAATGAGGATGAGCGGGTGAGCGGCACGCTCACACCGCAGCCCTCCTGATCGATCAGATCACCAAGCCAGGTCCCCCTGCCCGCCACGACGGGCACGCCAAGCAGCATCGCATCCACCAGAAGCCCCGATGTGCGTTCGCCAAAGTGGCTGGCAGCATAGGGCAGGACAAGTACATCAGCGCTGGCGATGAAGGAATCAAACTCTGCAGGCGTCAACGTCTGGTCGGCGATCATGCACCTCGACGCCCGAAGTTTTGCGAGAGAAGTCTCCAGCGTCTCTGAAACACCGTCCCGATGAATTGCCCGGACGACGCACTCGATGCCGGGTTGCTCGGCAAGATGGACTGCGGCGTCCACTGCCATCGCAAAACCCTTCTCGACGCGAACACCACCAGGAAAAACAATGCGGGTCGAGCTGCTCCGCTCAGCAACCGCAGCCGCACTCAGATGTCGCGCACGCGCATCAGAGAAGGCGGGGCTCGGATGAGGCACTAACGAAGGTTGGAAGCCGAACGCTTCTTCAAACCGCTGCGCTGACTGAGCCGTTGGGAGGACCAGGCGGACTCGGTTGCCGGCAGTAATTCTCTGCAGGAAAGGCGCCCATTTTCGCACAAAGCGCGCGCGCAACGGATTTTCAAAATGGATCCTGAAATATTGCATGACCGCTGTGACATCTGTCAGGCCGCGCCAGCGCAACAGTTTTTCCACCATTTGCGCATGGCCGAGGCTGGCGGTGTACATGAAAAGAACCGTCTTCCCCGCGCCTGCCTTCAGGGTGACTTCGCTCAATGCTGCTGACAGCTCCAGCCCGAACTGCCATTTGGCGAGCGGGCTGGATGGCACAACGCCAGCATCCCAGCTTCGCAACTTGAAAGTCGGTCGGATAAAAGGGTGATCTTGCAGAATCTGCGGATCGCATTGTTTTCCGGCGAGCACTATGAATTCGATGCCCGCTGCCGCACACGCCTCGGCAAGGCGTTCATTGAAACTTAGATAATGACCATATTCGTCGATCAGATCCGGCTCGAGCGAGATCAGCCGGGTGCGCTGTCGCGGATTTCCGCTCATCCCAGCGCCTCGAACAGCAGATCGGTCGCCCTCACTGACACCCGGCGGACGGCGTCTTCCGTGTTCGATGCATTGTGGGAACCAAAAATGCAGCGCGGATGGTCACGCAGCGGGCTGGCAGCGGGCAAGGGTTCGATCTCGAACACGTCAAGCGCAGCCGAATGAACCCGTCCATCTGCCAAGGCGCGAATAAGGGCCGCCTCGTCGATCACCGGGCCGCGGGCAACGTTCACGAGCCGCAAGCCCGGCCGGGCCAGGTTCAAGGCAGCCTCATCCAGCATGTGATGCGTTGCCGCGTTCAACGGGCAAGTGAAGACGGCGAAATCGGCAATGGCCAACGCATCCGGCCAGACACCGGCAGCAACGCCTTCAGGCAGCGCCGCAGGGTCCAGCAGCGGATCAACCGCAAGCACCCGAATGCCTGCGGCAACGAGACGCCTTGCGGTCTGCCGTCCGATGTCCCCCATCCCGACCAGCACCGCCGTGCGCGCTTCCAGCGAAATTCCGCGCGGCTTGGGCCATTCGCCCGCGCGCACACCGCGATCGATGCCCCAGGTTTCGCGTGCCAGTCCGGTCACGTAATGCATCGCGATATCGGCCACCTCGGCCCCGAAAGCCGCTGGCGTATTGGTTATGGGCAGATGCAGCCGGCGCGCGGCATCGAAATCGACATTGTCAACGCCCACCCCCCATTTGACGCAGGCTCGCAGGCGCCCTGCCCGGCCGGCCTCGAACACGCGGGCGGTCGCGGGATCGTCGCCGATGATCCAGCCGTCAAATTCAGGCACCAGCCGGACCAGCTCGTCCTCGGGCACGATCTGCACGAAATCCGGGATGACCAGTTCGGCACCACGCGCGGCGAAGACAGGGTGCATCTCTTCGGCGATTCCGATCATCGGCGGGCAGGTCAGCAGAACCCGGGTCATGACTGCCTCCGCAGGGCAACGGCTTCGGCCAGATCCCAGTCATCCGGCCCGTCGATATCAAGCGATTCAAGCTTTGGCGTCTCGAACAGTAACGGATCACGCCCGATGCGGGCGCCTGTCGCGGAAAAACTATTGGCACTGAAGATATAGAGGTTCGAATTTTCCTCGAACCAGAGTTCCAGATCCTGTGTGCGGATCAGATTGTCCGGATCGTGATTCACCGCTGATCCGTCTTCCCGATAGAAGCGGGTTTGCACACGGTTGACCGTGAACAGGCTGTCAGCCCGCCCTTCGGCCACCGCCGTGCGATAGGAAGCCAGCGCATTGCGCATGGTGTCCGCAGAGAGGAGCGGGTTCGTCGTGTGAGTCATCAGGTAGATGTCGGCCGGGACACTGGCGATATCGTCAGCGATAACCAGATTCATCGAGACATGATCGCCCCGGATTTCCTCAGGCCGGCTACGAATGTTCAGCTTGCCGGAACGGGTGAACGCCTCGATGCCGCTTTCCGCCAGCTCTGCCTGAGCGTCAGTATTGATCACAACCTCGTCAATTTCGTCCATGCCGATCAATGTCGACAGCATCCACTGGTAGAGCGGACGACCGGCAAAGCTGCGAAAATTCTTGGATTTCACTCGTTCACTGTTTGCTTTCATCGGCAACAGCGCGACAACGCGGTCGGTCATCAACTCTTCCTCTTAACGCGGGTAATAATAGCGGTCTTTGCGCTCGCGCAGCAGGCGGCGGTGGTCATTGGCCCCACGATAGGTGCCCCAATACTGGCAGAAACGAAACATCGCGATTTCGGCCGCAATCTTGATCTCGCTGCGCCGCTTGGTCCGCCCGCTGGCGACCGCTTCGTGCCAGTCCAGGCTCGCCCCGATCATGACGTAGCGCAGGAAGTCGCGGAAGCCCACGTGAAGCTCCGGCATGATCTGCTGCATTGCCACGGCCTCGCGCTCGTACCGCGTCTTAACCTGCGACCATTTCTCTTCATGCAGATGGAAAACCGGAGCCTCGGCGACATAACCAATGGCATGCCCCTCGGCGACAAGGGCCTTTGCCAGCATCATGTCCTCAAGCCCGGTGATCTCCTCGTCGAAGGGGTGTTCGGCCCAGACCTCGGCAGAAAGCGCCGCGTTGGCGTTATTGCAAAAGAAACCTTCCTGGGGAATCGCGGAACTCTCGGGGAAGTATTTGCGGAACAGCATTTCTTCGGAAAATTTGGAAACCCCGGCCCGGCCGATCTGGCGACCATAGGAATAGGAGACGCGGCCATCCAGCACCGGCTCGATCAGGCGGGCCAACCAGTCGGGCGAGGCCGGAATGCAATGGCCTGACAGAAAGACAAGCACCTTGCCACGCGATGCAGCGCACCCCTGATTGAGCGAGCGCCCGAAGGTGAAGTCGGCCTTGGCAATTGTCTCGATGCGACAACCATGCGCGCGTGCGATTTCGACAGTTCCATCGGTTGACCCGGAATCCACCAGCACCGTCTCGTGGCTTGCCTCCCCGGTCTGGGCGGCAATCGCTTCGAGCACCTCGCCAAGCCAGCGAGCTTCATTGTAGGTACGAATGACGATACTGGCGTCCATGCTTACTCAGCCTGCCCCCGGCGCTGTAATTCCTGCCCGCCTTCTATCGACTTACTTGGTTAATAAAGTCCAAACCGGCGATGGGTGCTGGCCTGGCCAACGCACGAATTCCAATCCAGCCGCCGCGCGCATTTCAAGGAAATCCGGTCATTTTCGCGGCGCGCAACACCTGCGCACACCAGTCAGATTCGTGCGACCAACCGACGGATCCGGCGCGCCACCTTGTGAAAAAAGGTTTTGGGATAGGAAATGTTGCGTCGGAGCGCGGCGTCGATCCGCTCGCTGTCGGGCGGATCACTGAAGGCGACCAGATTACCCCAGGCATCCGCCGGAATTTCCGCCGGCCAGCGCAAAATGCGCCGCCACTGATGGCGCACACCGTATCGCTCAATCGGATACCACTCGCTTGCAAAGACGCTATAACCGCGATCCACCAGATATTGCGCAAGCTCCCCGGTCGAATAGCCGTTGGGAAGTGTCTTCGTATCCTCGAATTCGGCAATAATCACACGCGGGCGAATGGAATGGAAATCAAGCCCTGACAGCACCGACATCTCATGCCCTTCCACATCGATCTTGAGGAAATCGATCGCTGCAAGTTCATGCTCCCGCACGACGTTATTGAGGGTTGTGGTGGAAACGCGGCCGGTCTCGTTATGGCTTTCGTGGAAGGCTGACAGGCCGCTGATCCCCGTGCTGACGGGTGACGAGAAGAATGCAACATTCTCGCGAACCTCGTCACTCACGGCAAGCGGCGACAGCCAGACCCCGGCATAGTTTTGCGGAGACGCGGCCATATTCGCCTCCAGCCTTTCCCGATTTGCGCTATCCGGCTCGAACGCCAGCACTTTCCAGCCAGATCGGGCGAAACTGGCGAGGGAGCTGCCAAAATGAGCGCCGACGTCAACCATCACTCCGGGTTTGCGTGCAGCATCAAGCAGGTCGAACACGAGTGCACATTCGTCCAGCCCCGCGCGAAGTTTGCGCGGAATTTCCGGTCCGTCGAGCCGCGGCGCCTGGCGACCAATCATGACCGCCCCATCCCGCCACGAGCAATGCAGGCGAGTTCCGCCATGTGCCCCGTCCGCCGACGACTCGGGCAATCAACAGGCCCGTCAATGTCTGAAAAAGCCATCACGTCTCCCTTTCTCATGGCGCTTCATTAAAAAATGATGCGATCTTCGCCCTACGCTTCCTCGCCGGCGAGCTGGCGAAACGGCTGAAAGGATCCTGCCAGTTCGTCATAAGTCCCACTTGCGCCGATCAAGCCGCCCTCCACGTAGTGAATAACGTCGGCCTGCCGGATCGTCGACAGGCGGTGCGCGATCGCGATGATCGTCCGTTCGCCCCTGAGGCGTGTAATGGCCGCCGACACTTCACGTTCTGTCACAGTATCGAGCGCGGCGGTCGCCTCATCAAACACGAGCACCCCCGGATTTCCGTAAAGCGCCCGGGCAATGGCGACCCGCTGTCGCTGGCCACCCGACAACATTGCGCCGTCCTCACCCACCACAGCCCGCAACCCGTCGGGGTGAGCGCGAAAAATATCGGCAACGGCTGCGGCTTCGAGCGCCTGCCAAACCGCATCGTCATCAATCTGTTCGGGCCGCAACCCGAACGCGACATTCTCGCGAACGCTGCGCGGGGCGATGAAGGGTGACTGGCCGACATGGCCAATCTGCTTGTGCCACACGCTCAGATGCCGGAACACGTCCCAGCCATCGCAAGTAACGCGGCCCGATTGTGGTTGCAGCAATCCCATCGCGATCAGGGCCAGCGTCGACTTGCCACCGCCCGATGGCCCGCAAAAGGCCACAAATTTCCCGGCAGGAATTTCGAGCGAAACACCATCGACCGCAGGCCCGGCTGCACCAGGATAGGAAAAGCTGGCATCCTCGATCCGCAAGGCCTCGCGCATCGTTGCCGAGGCGCCATCCGGGAGGGGCAGATCCTCCGAGCGATAAGTCTCGCGCCGATTGTTCAGTGGATCATAGCCGGCAAGTATTTGCGGTCTTGCAGATTCAAGCGCGGTCATCATCCGGATGCGGGCATCCCGTGCCTGCCGCATCTGTTGCAACGCATCCGTAAAGCGGGATACCGCGGCGGTGACCCTGAGGCCCGCAAAACCCAGGATTGCCAGCGTCGGCAGGGCGCCTGCCAACCCTCCCTCCCGCCCGGCAAACCACGTGGCGGAAATGGCTATGCCAGCGGCCAGCACCAGTTCGTTCATGGCCCGGGGAAACATGCCGAGCGCGCGGATACGGCGGCTGGCGAGAGCGAAACTACCAGCGACAGCACTGAAACGTTCGCGCATGATATCCTGACGCCCCGCCAGCCGAACGTCGAGCAGCCCGCGCATCGCCTCGGCCGTAACCGACTGCAATGCCAGTTGCGCATGACGAAGGCGTTCGCCCAGAGAGCCGGAAAGCGTGCGCGTTGACGCAAGAAACAGCGCGGCGACAACGCCCAGAACCAGCCCCGAGCCCACAACCAGCAGGGGGTCGATCGCCAGCATCAAGGCGACCAGCATCGCCGTGATGATCGCGATATCCGCTGCTGCCTGAAGGAGCGGAGAAAACGCGCCGGTAAAAACGGTCAGGACCGAATTGAGAATCTGCACCGGATTTGCCGTGCCCCGCCCCCGCATCAGATCGAGCGGCAACTCCTGATAACCATCAAACAGCTCGGCAGCGACATATTCATACCGCTTCATCGAGAAGCGCAGCAGCCCGAAGGAAGACAAAAGCCAAAGCAGGTTCTTCAAGGCGAAGACCGCCACCAGCAGAGCCCCGGTCAGCAGCGCAAAGACAGCCCCTGTATGCCCCTGGCCCACGGCCAGGTACAGATCGGCAATCCATCGTGCCTGACCATCGTGTGCACCACCGCCAAGGACAGACAAATAAGCGAAAAGAAAGAACATTCCGACAATTTCAAGCGAACCGGAAACTGCCAGAAGCACCACCAGTCCGCCCGATATCATCCGCTGCCGCAGATCCAGCAGGCGCCAGAAGTCCCTGAATGTTTCGAAGAAGATCATCGAGGCCGTTCCACGGGGCCTCTGGTAACTTCACCGCCTCCCCCGCGCAAGCAACGAGCCCCCGCACGCAAGAGTTTCACACAGTCTCCGGACCGGGACAACAGTGCGGGCGCACTGCCCTTAAAACAATATCAAGGTTCTCACTCTATTCACCATTCCAGATCAGCAATTGTCAGCCATGCGAACGCCACAGCGGACGCGTGGAGGCAGCCAGACTACCCAGAGGGGAAACAGGGCAATGAGCGCATTCGGACGGAAGAACGGCATCGGTGGCATGAGCGCCGGCGCGCGTCCTTCCTTTGGTGTTGCCCGCCCGATGAAGGGCGGCGCTGCCGCAGAAGGGCCGGCAGCCAAGGCGCCGGTTCCGGGCGGTGAACAGTTCCCGCCGATCCCCGGCGGCATGAGCGCGGGCGGCATGCCACCATCCGGCGGCGTACCCGAAAAAGCGGACGCGATGAGCCGCCTGCAGGACCGCGCCAACAATGTGGTCGAAGGCCAGGCCAAGATCGAAGGCTTCGAAGCCAGCGTTCACAAGATCAAGGAACAGGTGCTGCCGCGCCTGCTCGAACGCGTCGATCCCGAGGCGGCGGCCACTCTGTCCAAGGAAGAACTGTCCGAGGAATTCCGCCCGATCATCATGGAAGTGTTGGCCGAACTGAAGGTCACGCTTAACCGGCGCGAGCAATTCGCGCTGGAAAAGGTGCTGATTGACGAATTGCTCGGCTTCGGTCCGCTGGAAGAACTGCTCAACGATCCTGACGTATCCGATATCATGGTCAACGGGCCGGACCAGACCTACATTGAAAAGAAGGGCAAGCTGACCATTGCCCCGATCCGGTTCCGTGACGAACAGCACCTGTTCCAGATCGCGCAGCGCATCGTCAACCAGGTCGGCCGCCGGGTCGACCAGACCACGCCGCTGGCTGACGCCCGCCTCAAGGATGGCAGCCGCGTCAACGTGATCGTGCCGCCGCTCAGCCTGCGCGGCACGGCCATCTCCATTCGTAAGTTCTCCGAAAAGCCGATCACGCTGGACATGCTCGAAGGCTTCGGCTCGATGAGCAAGAAGATGTGCACCGCGCTGAAGATTGCGGGCGCATGCCGGATGAACGTCGTCATCTCGGGCGGTACCGGTTCGGGCAAGACGACCATGCTCAACGCCCTGTCGAAGATGATCGACCCGGGCGAGCGCGTGCTGACCATCGAAGACGCGGCCGAACTGCGGTTGCAGCAGCCGCACTGGCTGCCACTGGAAACACGCCCGCCGAACCTTGAAGGCCAGGGCGCGATCACCATCGGCGACCTCGTCAAGAACGCCCTGCGTATGCGTCCTGACCGCATTATCCTGGGCGAAATTCGTGGCGCGGAATGTTTCGACCTTCTCGCCGCGATGAACACCGGCCACGACGGTTCGATGTGTACGCTGCACGCCAACAGCCCGCGCGAGTGCCTGGGTCGTATGGAAAACATGATCATGATGGGCGACATCAAGATTCCCAAGGAAGCCATCAGCCGCCAGATCGCGGAATCGGTGGATCTGATCGTGCAGGTCAAGCGCCTGCGCGACGGCTCGCGCCGCACCACCAACATCACCGAAGTGATCGGGATGGAAGGCGATGTGATCGTGACGCAGGAACTCTTCAATTTCGAATATCTGGACGAAAGCGAAGACGGCAAGATTCTTGGCGAATTCCGCTCGTCAGGCCTGCGCCCCTACACGCTGGAAAAGGCGCGCCAGTTCGGCTTCGATCAGGCGTATCTGGAAGCCTGCCTCTGATCCGTCCGGCGATGGCCGCGCGATGCACGGTCTGAAATCAATCGCTTGATCCGAACGGGGAGCGCCGTAAAGCGGTGCGATGAGCCCGACCCACAGCCCCCGACCCGTGCTTGCACTGGGCCTCAGGCTGCTTGGCGTCACCTTTCTCTCGGTCATGACCTTGCTGGTCAAGCTGGCCGGGGAACGCGGCATTCATGTCTTCGAGATGATGTTCTGGCGTCACCTCACCACCGTGCCGCTGGTGCTGGTCTGGCTTGGTTCGCGCGGCAACCTCTCCAGCCTGCGCACCCCGCGCTTCGGGGCGCATCTGCGCCGCGCAATATTGGGCACCGTGGGGATGAGCCTGATGTTCGGATCGTTTGTCGTGCTGCCGCTGGCCGAAGCGACGACGCTGAATTTCACAGTGCCGCTGTTCGCCACCATCCTCGCCATCTTCATGCTGAAAGACCGGGTGGGTTACTGGCGCTGGTCGGCACTCATCGTCGGCTTTGGCGGCGTGCTCGTGATCGCGCAACCAGGCCATGGCCATCTTCCGCTGGCGGGGGCGGCCCTGGGGCTGAGCGGTGCCTTCATGATCGCGCTGCTGTCGATCCTGGTCAAGGATCTCAACCGCACTGATCAGCCGCTGACGATCGTCTTCTGGTTTGCCGCGATAGGGGCGCCAATGATGGCCCTGTCGCTGCCATTCGTGATGACCGGTCATGACAGCGCAGCCTGGCTGCTGCTGCTCGGGATCGGCGTGATCGGGACGATCGGGCAACTGATGCTGACCCTTTCACTGCGGCTGGGTTCGGTTTCCAGCGTGACGGTGATGGATTATTCGGGACTGATCTGGGCGACATTGTTCGGCTGGATCATCTGGGATCACCTGCCGCCCGCCACGACCTGGCTGGGCGCCCCACTGATTGTCGCGGCTGGCATCCTGATCGTCTGGCGCGAACACAAGCTGTCACGTGAAAAGCCCGACGCCATGCTTTCACGCTGAGGCTGCCGGTTGTCGCCTCAGGCTCGCAGTTCAGCTTGCCGCAAGCTGGCCGGTGGCAGCACTCGCTTGATATGCGCCAGCGGCCTCACCATCTGGGCTGCATGAAACGGGAGCTGCCCATGGTTCGTAAACTGATTATCGCCTTTGCCCTCGGGGGCATCATGCTGACCACCTCTGCCTGCAACACGGTGAAGGGGCTGGGCCGCGACATCGAATCCGTTGGTCAGGCGGGCGACGACGCCATGTGAACCGCAGGGCGAACGCCCCGGTTTCACACCCTGCGATAGACCAGCACCAGATTATTGGCGGGCATCGCCACCCGGCGGCTGCGCGTAAACCCATTGTCGTGGCCCAGCGCATCCATGGCCGCCACGGCGCGCAGGCCCCATGCGCGATTGCGCGCCTTCAGGCTTTCATCGAACGCCAGATTGGAAGGCGCGGTTTCCACGCCCTCCTCCAGATAGGGTCCATAGAGGATGAGCGGCGCGCTACTGGGCAGGATGCGCGCGGCCCCGGCGAACAGGCCCTGCGTCGCGGCCCATGGGCTGATATGCACCATGTTGATGCAGACCAGCGCTGCTGCCGCAGCGACCGGCCAGTGCCCGCTTGCCGCATCCAGCATCACCGGCGCCAGCAGGTTGGGTGGGCCGGATTCCGCGCGCCAGGCGGCGACCGAGGCGATCGCATCCGGATCGGGGTCGCTTGGTTGCCAGGCAAGTTGCGGGAATCGCGAGGAAAAGAACAACGCATGTTCACCCGTCCCGCTCGCCACCTCCAGCACCGTACCGCTGCCCGGCAGTTCTTCGGCAAGGACCGCCGCGATCGGATCCCGATTGCGGGCGGCGGCAGGTGCGGTCTGTTTCATGATGTCAGCGCCAGATGGCGCCGCGCCGCGCGCAACAAAGCATCATGTTCATGCACGAACCGCCCCCCGGCCTTCTCGCGCGCCAGCCCGTGAATCGTGTCAACCAGCCGGTCAGCCGAGATCGAGCGATAACGGCGATACTGCCCGTGCAGGAACAGATCGGTCAGCGGGCTGGCCGCCTGCATCACAGCTTCGGCCGGGCGCATATCCTCCTCGCGCCGACCGCGCAGCAGGCCCGGGCGCAGAATATCGAGCCGGGCAAAACGCAGCCTCGCCAACGCCTCCTCCACCTCGCCCTTGACCCGCAGATACAGATGGCGGCTGGTGCGGCTCGCCCCGGCGGAAGAAATGTGAATGAACTGGCGCGTCCCCGCAGCTTTTGCGGCGCGGGCAACGGCGAGCACCAGCTCTTCGTCCACCGCGCGAAACGCTGCCTCGTCACGGCCCGATTTCTTCCAGGTTGTACCCAGCGCACTTACCACCACCTCCGGCTTCAGCGCGGCAATGGTTTCTGCCCAATAGGCCGGCTCAGCAACGAACATTTCCATGCGCACGCCGCGCGGCAGTTCGATCCGGCGCCGGGCCAGCGCGGCAAGCCGAAAACTGCGGCAATGCGCCGAACGGGCGATGAGGCTGCGCCCTACCAGCCCGGTCGCGCCCACCAGCACCATGCGCGTGTCAGACATTGCTGAGCCCTTCGGGCACGCGGCCGAAAATCATGGCGTAACGATCGATCGCATAACGATCCGTCATCCCGGCGATGAAGTCGGCGATCCGCCTGCTGCGTTCCGGCTCCCCATCGGGCAACGTCTCATGCCAGCCGTGATTCATCAGTTCGGGTTGCTGTTCAAACGCGGCAAAAAGATCAGCGATGACCTGCCGGGCACGCTCCGCCGTCGCGGTCTGTTCGGGATGCATGTAGAGGCGTTCGTACATGAAACCTTTTAACCGCCGCTCCTCCGCCGCGAACCCCGGCGAAAAACTGACCAGCGCCCTGCCCGCCGCGCGGACATCGTCAATCGTCTCGATCCCCGTCAGATTGGCGCGGGTCTGCTCCAGCAAATCGTTGACCATCAACCCGATCTGGCCGCGCACCAGTTCGCGCAACTGCCGGTCGCGCGGCGCACGCGGGAAATGCCGTTCCACCGCCCGCCACTGACCGGCCAGCAGGTCCACCGTCAGCAGATCGTCCAGCGTCAGGAAACCGGCCCGCAGCCCGTCGTCAATGTCGTGATTGTCATAGGCGATGTCATCGGACAGCGCGGCCACCTGCGCCTCCAGCGATGGCCAGCTGGCCAGTTCCAGCGGGAAGGTGGCGTCCAGTTCGGCCAGCGCCCAGTTGGCGCGGGCCACGGGGCCATTGTGCTTGGCCAGCCCTTCCAGCAGTTCCCAGGTCAGATTCAGCCCGTCGTGATCGCAATAGGGGCTTTCCAGCCGCATCAGCGTGCGCAGCGACTGCGCATTGTGATCAAAGCCGCCGCGCGCGGCCAGAGCGGCGTTCAGCGCATCTTCCCCGGCATGGCCGAAGGGCGGGTGGCCGATGTCATGCGCCAGACACAGCGCCTCGGTCAGATCCTCGTCCAGCCCCAGCGTGCGCGCGATCACCCGGCCGATCTGCGCCACTTCCAGGCTGTGAGTGAGCCGGACCCGGTAATGATCGCCATCGGGCGCCACAAACACCTGAGTCTTGTGGCGCAGGCGGCGAAAGGCGATGGAATGAATGATCCGGTCGCGGTCGCGCTGGAACTCGCTGCGCGGGCCGCGGCTGCCGAAGCGGTCTTCGGCATATTCGCGTCCACGGGAACGGTCAGGATCGGCAGCGAAGGGGGCGCGTTTCACGTTGCGCCGGTTAAGCCCTCACCGCCGGTTTGGCAATGAGCGCGCGCGGCAGGCAGGGGTCAAGCCGCGCCCAGAATCCAGTTCGCCGCCGCTTCGGCGTGAATGCGCGTGCAATCGTAGATCGGCAGCACATTGGCATCGACGTCCACCACCATTTCCAGCTCCGTACAGGCAAGCACGATGGCTTTCGCCCCTTCCTGCTCCTTGACGGTGATGATGGTTTTCAGGGCGCGTTCCGCCTCGCGCGTGACCTTGCCGCGCATCAGCTGATCGTAAATGATCCGATCCAGCGTTTCGACATTCTTCATGTCGGGCGGCAACAGGGTGACGCCATGCGCGATCAGCCGCTGGCGATAGAAATTTTCGGTCATCACATTGCGGGTGCCGATCAGAGCGGCGGTGGCCACGCCGTCTGCCGCCATGCGTTCGCCCACGCATTCGGCAATATGCAGGACCGGAATGCCGGCCTGCTCCGCCACACGGTCATAGACCTTGTGCATCGAATTGGCGCCGATCAGCAGCGCAGTGGCCCCCGCATCGGCCAGTCTGCGCGCGCTTGCGCCCAGCACGCTGGCCGCACGATCCCAGTCGGATGCGCTGGAAAGCCCATAGAGTTCGGAGAAATCCAGACTTTCGATCAGCAGCGGCGCACTGGACAGATGCCCCTTGCTCGCCTGCACGATGCGATTGATGTGATCGTAATATGTCCGGGTCGAAACCCAGCTCATGCCGCCGATCAGGCCGAGCTTGCGCAATAGATCACTCCCTCATTCGCCCGCGTTGAGGCGAGCGCATGCATTAGAACAAAAATAACCTTACCGGGAGGTTACTGACGGCGAAACGAATGGTTTTAGCGGTCAAAGCGCCTTGATGATCTCTTCCACCATCTTCTTGGCATCGGCCAGCAGCATCATCGTCTGGTCCATGTAGAACACATCATTGTCGACCCCGGCATAGCCGACGCCGCCCATGCTGCGCTTGATGAACATCACCGTCTTGGCCTTGTCCACGTCGAACACGGGCATGCCGTAGATCGGGCTGGACTTGTCCGTCTTGGCCGCCGGGTTGACCACGTCATTGGCGCCGATGATGAAGGCCACGTCCGCCTGCGCGAATTCGCTGTTGATATCCTCCAGCTCGAACACTTCGTCATAAGGCACGTTCGCTTCGGCCAGCAGCACGTTCATATGCCCCGGCATGCGGCCTGCCACCGGGTGAATGGCGTATTTGACGTTGACGCCCTTCTCCTTCAGCAGATCGCCCATTTCGCGCAGCACATGCTGGGCCTGCGCCACCGCCATGCCGTAACCGGGGATGATGATCACATTCTCCGCTTCGCCCAGCAGGAACGCCGCGTCTTCGGCGCTGCCGCGCTTCCACGGGCGGTCCGTCTTGGCCGCGCCCGCACCGTCACTGGCGCTTTCCGCGCCAAACCCGCCCGCTATCACTGAAATGAAGCTGCGGTTCATGGCCTTGCACATGATGTAGGACAGGATCGCACCGGAAGAGCCGACCAGCGCCCCGGTGATGATCATCGCCGTATTGTGCAGGGTGAAACCCATCGCCGCCGCCGCCCAGCCGGAATAGCTGTTCAGCATCGAGACCACGACCGGCATGTCCGCCCCGCCGATGGGAATGATCAGCAGGAAACCGATGATGAAGGCCAGTGCGCAGATGATCCAGAACATCTGGTTCTCACCCGGCCCGGCCGCGTCCGACATGGTGAACAGCGCGGTCAGCGCGATGATCGCGCCCAGCGTGCCGAGATTGATGACATGGCGCGCGGGCAGCATGATCGGCGCGCCCGACATATTGCCGTTAAGCTTGGCAAAGGCGATGACCGATCCGGAAAAGGTAATCGCACCGATGGCCGCGCCCAGCGCCATTTCGACGCGGCTGACACTCAGGATATTGCCGTCCGCGCCCAGAATCCCGAAGGCTTCGGGATTGAGGAAGGCGGCAACGCCGACCAGCACGGCGGCCAGGCCGACCAGGCTGTGAAAGGCGGCGACCAGCTGCGGCATGGCGGTCATGGCGATCTTGCGCGCTATCACCCAGCCTACAGCACCGCCAATGGCGATCGCGCCGACAATTTCGGGAAGCGATGCGACTTCATGCGTGACCAGCGTCGTGACCACGGCGATCAGCATGCCCGCCATGCCGAAGCGATTGCCCCGGCGCGACGTGGCGGGCGAAGACAGCCCGCGCAGGGCGAGGATGAACAAGACGCCTGAAACCAGATAGGCCAGCATCGCCCAGGAAGGAGTAGCGACGTGTTCCATCACTTCTTCTCCTTCTTCTTGTACATGGCCAGCATGCGTTCCGTCACGGCAAAGCCGCCGAAGATGTTGACGCTGGCCAGCGCCACCGCGATCAGGCCCAGCCACTTGGCGCCAGGGGATCCGGCAGCGGCGGATGCGATCAGCGCGCCGACGATAATCACCGATGAAATCGCATTGGTCACCGCCATCAGCGGCGTGTGCAACGCGGGCGTGACCGACCAGACCACGTAGTATCCCACGAAGCAGGCCAGCACGAAGATCGACAGGATCGAGATAAAGTCCATGAGTTTTCCTTCCCTCAGCCCAGCAGCCGTTCGTTGACGACCTTGCCGCCCTGCGTCAGCCGCACCGCATTGCCGATTTCCTCGTCCAGAACGGGCTTGCCCGCCTCCTTGTCCCAGAAGGCGGAGAGGAAGTTGTACAGGTTGCGCGAATAGAGCGCGGACGCATCGGCAGGAAGATGCGCGGGCGTGTTGGAAAAGCCCATGATCTTGACCCCGTGCCGGACCACCACCTGATCGGGAACGGAACCTTCGACATTGCCGCCCTGCGCCACGGCGAGGTCGAAAATGACGCTGCCCGGCCGCATGGTGGCGATCTGTGCATCTGTGACCAGTCTCGGTGCAGCTCTGCCCGGGATCAGTGCGGTTGTGATCACGATATCCTGCTTGGCGATGTGGCTGGACACCAGTTCGGCCTGCGCCTTCTGGTATTCTTCCGACATTTCAGTGGCATAACCACCTGCACCTTCACCCTCGATCCCTGCCACGCTTTCCACGAAGATCGGCTTGGCGCCCAGCGACTGGATCTGTTCCTTGGTGGCCGAACGCACGTCAGTGGCGGAAACCTGCGCCCCCAGGCGGCGCGCGGTGGCGATGGCCTGCAGCCCCGCCACACCCACGCCCATCACGAAAGCGCGAGCGGCGGTAATCGTTCCCGCCGCCGTCATCATCATCGGAAAGGCCCGGCCGTATTCGTCGGCAGCGGCGATCACCGCCTTGTAGCCTGCCAGATTGGACTGGCTGGACAGCACGTCCATCGATTGCGCGCGCGTGATGCGCGGCATGAATTCCATCGCCAGCGCTTCAACCCCGGCGGCGGCATAAGCGTCCACCCGCGCGCGCTGCCCGAAAGGATCGACAATCGCGGCCAGCATCGCGCCCGGTTTGGCCCCGGCCAGCAGGTCCGGTTCCGGCCCCTGCACGCCGAACAGGATATCTGCATCCTTGGCCACCTGCGCCAGCGGGCCGACTTCGGCCCCCGCTTCGCGATAGGCTTCGTCGGAAATCGAGGCGGCATCGCCCGCACCGGCTTCAACCGCAACCACCGCGCCCAGCGCGATAAATTTCTTGACCGTTTCGGGGATCGCAGAGACGCGCGTTTCGCCCGCCGCCCGTTCCTTGATGACGGCGATCCGCGTTGCAGTGACCATCAGCTGGCGATCAGAAGAACGACAAGCAACGCGATCAGGGCGGTCAGCACCGAACCCCATTTGATGAGAGAGATGAAGCTGCCGTATGTCTGTTCGGCTGCCTTCATGTCATTACCGGATGCCATTTTGCGGATCCCCCTGATGGAAAGTTGGCTGTGAACCAGCCTCTAGCGAGCCTTCGCTGCGGGTCAAGGCTCTGCGCGCCTGCGGCGCCGTTCCCGCCCCTGATATGGGCCGTTTCATTCCGTCCGAAGAACATTTGATCCAATCAGCCAAATCAGCCTTAATCAGGTCTTTACTCCCTGCGATGTATTCCCTCGCCTGTGTCAAAGGGGGACAAGATTCAGGCGATGAGCGAGAGCCAGGAACGATTGCTGATGCTGATCGACGATGAACCGGCGCAGAGCCGGTTGATCAGCGCGCTTGCTGCCCGCGAGGGCTGGCGGGCGCTGATCGTGCGCGATTCGGAAACGGCTATCGCAACGCTGGGCACGCGTGAGGGGATGCAGCTTGGCGCGATCATCCTCGATCAATGGGTTCCGGGCGACGATGCCTGCCAGCTGATCGCGGAACTGAAGGCGCGCCGCCCCGGCCTTCCCATTCTCATGCTTACCGCCAGCGCATCGCCGCTGCTCGCCGTGGAGGCGATGCGCGCAGGCGCAACCGATTATCTCGTCAAACCGGTCGCCCCTGAACGGCTGATGCAGGCACTGCGCAGCGCGACAATTCGCGAAGCGCCGCGCGACGAACTGCAACCGCTGACCGAAAAACTGGCCGCCACCGTCGACTTCGACGCAATGGTCGGCGCCAGCCCCCTGTTCCGCTCCGCACTGGCGAGGGCCGCCAAGGCAGCCAGAGGCCACGGCCATGTGCTGATCGAAGGCGAAAGCGGCACTGGCAAGGAAATGCTGGTGCGCGCCATGCATGCCGCCAGCCCCCGGGCGAAACTGCCGTTCCGCATCGTCAATATCGGCGGAATTCCTGAAAATTCGATCGAATCCGTGCTCTTCGGACATGAAAAAGGTGCCTTTGCCGGCGCCTTCGACCGGCAGATCGGCGCCTTGCAACATTGCGATGGCGGGACGCTGGTGCTCGACGAGATCGACCGGCTGCCCGCGCATGTTCAGGAACGTCTGGCCGAGGCCTTGCAGACCGGGCAGGTGCGCCCGATCGGTGCCGCCCACCGGTTTCGCATCGACATACGCATCATCGCCGCCAGCAACTGGCCGCTTGACGAACATGTCGCGCTGAGCGTTTTCAAGCGCGAACTGCGCGATTTCCTTGCCGCGACCCGCATCACCCTGCCACCGCTGCGCGACCGGCTGGGTGACATTTCCGCGCTGACCCGGCATTTCCTGCATCAGATCGGCGAACAGCCGGGCCTGCGCCCGTTGGGGATTACGGATGGCGCGCTGTCACTGCTCTCCGCCTATGACTGGCCGGGCAATGTGCGCCAGTTGCAGGCCGTGCTGTTTCGCGCCGCCGTGTTCTGCGACGGCGATGCGCTGACTGCGCAGGATTTTCCGCAACTTTCCGAAATGCTGGGTGAATGCCAGACGGCGCTTAACCCGCAGCAGGACAGTGCGGGCGTCATGCTCTACACAGAAGACGGCAATCTGCGCCCGCTGGAAGAGATCGAGGCGGATGTGATCCGCCTTGCCATTGGCCATTATCGCGGGCGCATGACCGAAGTGGCGCGGCGACTGGGCATTGGCCGCTCAACCCTCTACCGCAAGCTTGGCGATCTCGGGATCGAGAACAGCACCGCCGCCTGAACCGCAGCGTTACTTTCCGGCCCAGTCCGCCTCCTGCCGGGCGATCACCCCGCCCTTGTCGTCCATCAGCGACAGGGTCAGCCGTTTCCTGGCCCAATCGATATCGACCAGGCCGAAATTGGGATCGGCATAAAGTCCGGTGCGTCGTAACGGATCAGCTTCGTCGGCAGACCTGTCGCCGGTGCCGACCGGAAGGTTGAGCGAGGACGAGGTGAATTCCCACAATTCTTCTCCCAGCGCGGCGGGGCTGGCTGAATAGATCGCGCCGCGATGACGATCGCCTGACAGCAGCAAGACGCCGCCGCCCGCCCGCGCGCCGATCATGCGATAAAGTCGGTCGCGTTCCAGCGGCAGCAAGCGCCAGCTTTCGTAACCATGCGCATCGGACATCACCTGGATCGATGAGGCGATAATCCGCAACTCCGCCGGTTTGGCCAGTTCCTGCTGCAACCATGCCCATTGCGCCGCGCCCAGCATTTCAAGTCCGGGCGTGTCGTCAGGGCGATAGGGGCCATGCACCTTTGGCTGCGCATCGGCGGGCAAAAGCTGGAAGGGCGAGCGAAAGAAGCGCGTATCAAGCAGGATAACCTGCAGCCGCTTGCCCTCCTCCCCGAAAATGGCGCTGTCATAGACTCCGGGGCGACTGCGCACCGCTTTGCCCGCGTTCCAGAAATGCTCGAAAATCGTTTCCGACCATTCCCGGAAGGCAAAGGCGCTGCCCCCGTCATTGAACCCGAAATCATGATCGTCCCATGTTTCCATCATCGGCACTACCGAACGGAACGCCGCAAATTCGGTATGCCCTGCCAACTTCGCATAGGCCGCGCGCAATGATCCGAGGTCAGCCCCGCCATTCCACAAGATGTCGCCATAGACATTGTCACCCAGCATCAGGAACAGCTGCGGGTCAGCATCGCCAATCGCATTCCAGAACGCCTGCGGGTAGGATTGATGTTCGCAACTGCCAAAGGCGAAACGCTGAACGATCGCTTGCGCCGGCAATTCCGGGTTCGGGCCTGCTTGCGGCAGACTGATCTGCGGCTGCAATGCAGAATAATACGGCTTCAGCAGCTCCGCCGGATCAGGCAGGATTCCTTGTTCCACGGATTTTTCCGCCCGAGCGGGCACGGAATTGAGCGCTAGCGCAACCAGCGCCGCACTCAACGCCTTGGGAAGTTGTTTCATGCCGTCTGACTATCGCGGGACAGGCCGCGAGGCGAGGCGTTTCTCAAACGTCAGGGCAGGTCCGAAAAATCGCTCAGCGCGCCATCGCGCAGGCCCCGCCAGACATCGCGCGCCTGCACCGTTTCCGCCACGTCATGCACGCGGAGCAGTTGCACGCCCGCGTTCATGCCGTGCAGCGCGACCGTGATCGAACCGCCCAGCCGCTTGTGCGCCGGCGCTTCATTGGCCAGCGCGCCGACAAAGCGCTTGCGGCTGGCGCCCAGCAGGATCGGCTGGCCCAGCGCATGATAGAGCGGCAGCGCATTCATCACCGCGAGATTATGCGCCAGCGACTTGCCGAAACCGATACCGGGGTCGAGTATGATCCGCTGCCGCGCAATCCCTGCCGCAATGGCGGCATCGCGCCGGTCCCTCAGCCAGTCGAACACATCCAGCGCCGGGTGCGCATAATGCGCGCAATCATGCAGATCGCCGCCATCACCCCCCTGTTTTCCCGGCGCATGCATCAGGATCACGGGTTCGCTGCGCGCCGCCACGAATTCCAGTGCGCGCGGATCGTGGCGCAGCGCGGAAACATCGTTGATGATCTGCGCGCCGGCCCTGAGCGCGGCCTCCATCACGCCGACCCGGCGGGTGTCGATGCTTATCGCCGCACCCATGGCGGCGAGCCCTTCCACCAGCGGCAGCACCCGCTTCAGCTCGTCCCCTTCCCACACTGCGGGGGCCCCGGGCCGCGTGCTTTCGCCGCCCACATCAATGATCGCCGCGCCCGCTTCCAGCATGGCGGCCGCGTGATTGCGCGCCTCTGCGGGATCGTCCAGAAACTTGCCGCCGTCCGAGAAGCTGTCGGGCGTCATGTTGAGAATGCCCATAACCTGCGGCTGGTCGAGCCGGATAGTGCGGGCCGCGCCATCCCGCACCGGCAGTTGCAGCGGGGCATGGCTGGCTTGCAGCCCGGCCCACTGGGCTGCGCCCTCTGCCGCCAGATCACCGGGCAGACGCGCCAGCGCCGCTTCCATCTGCGGCGCGCTCACCCGTTCGCGTTCCACCACCTTGTCGCCCTCGCGCTGGATCAGCGCGAAACGATGTGCATAAACCATGCCCCCGGCGAGGCGCACGGCTTCGCCGTCCTCGCTCTGCGGACTGGGTGCGAGGCCGATCGGGCGGATGTAAAGGCGCGTCGAAATCGGGTCAGTCCTCGATCCGCAACAGGAACAGCTGGCGCAGCGCGTCCAGCGCCTTCACCTCGCCATCCTGCTCGATATGCCAGAAGGTCCAGCCATTGCAGCTGGGCGCGCCCTGGAGATCCTTGCCCACACCGTGAATGGAGCCGGTCAGTCCACCGCTTTCCAGCGATCCGTCCGCGCGCACGCTGGCGGTCCAGCGCCGCTGGCGATCAAACAATATGGCCCCGGGTTCAATCATCCCGGCTTCCACCAGCGCGCCAAAGGCCACGCGCGGCGCGTCCTTGCGGCTTTGCATGGTGGTCAGCGCGCTTTCATCCAGCGGCAGCGCCGCCTCAATCCTGTCCAGCGCCGCAGCGCGATAGGTATCGTCCCGCTCGCAGCCGATCCATTCGCGGCCCAGCCGCTTTGCCACCGCCCCCGTGGTGCCCGTACCGAAGAAGGGATCGAGCACGACATCACCCTTTTCCGTGGTCGCCAGCATTACGCGATAAAGCAGAGCCTCGGGCTTTTGCGTGGGGTGAACCTTGGTCCCGCCCTTCTTGAGCCGTTCCTGCCCGCCGCATAGCGGGATCACCCAATCGCTGCGCATCTGCAATTCGTCATTCAGTGTCTTCATCGCGCGATAGTTGAAGTGGTATTTCGCCTTCTCGCCCATGCTGGCCCAGATCAGCGTTTCATGCGCGTTGGTGAAGCGCGTGCCGCGGAAATTGGGCATCGGGTTGGATTTACGCCAGACGATGTCATTCAGGATCCAGAAGCCCATATCCTGCAGGATCGCACCAACCCGGAAAATATTGTGATAGCTGCCGATCACCCACAGTGCGCCATCGGGCTTCAGCACCCGGCGCGCTTCGGCCAGCCAGTCGCGCGTGAAGCCGTCATACACGGCAAAACTGTCGAAACGGTCCCAGTCATTGGTCACCGCATCGACATGGCTGCCATCGGGGCGGTTGAGATCGCCACCGAGCTGCAGATTGTAAGGCGGATCGGCGAAGATCAGGTCCACGCTGGCATCGGGCAGACCGCGCATCGCCGCCACGCAATCGCCCGACAAAATCTGGCCCAGCGGCAATTGCGCGCGCACATCGCGGCGGTTTGCCGGGCGGGCCTTCGCCCGGTCAATCGTCAGAACCTGTCCCATGTTCGTCAAAACCCCCTTTACTTATCCACAGGGTGAGTCCTCGGGAGTCCCGCGTCAAGCGCGGGATTGCGAGGCAGCATGGCAAAACATGGTTAACAGCCCGTCAAGACAGGCGGAACGGAACGAGTCCGGCACATCATGTGGAGTCCCCCACCCCAGCGCGGACTCGATATGTTGGGGTGTGGCGGCGAAGACTCAATTCGTCGCATTTCGGGTTTCAGAACAGGCCAAGCTGCGCCACCGGGGCAAAGCTGCGGCGGTGCAGCGGGGTCGGCCCATGTTCGCGCAAGGCCGCCATGTGATCAGCGGTGGGATAGCCCTTGTTGCGTTCCCAGCCGTAATGCGGATGCAGCCGGGCGGCTGCGGCCATCAGCCGGTCACGATGTTCCTTGGCCAGGATGGAGGCCGCGGAAATGCAAGGTTCGATGGCATCGCCGCCCACAATGGCACGCGCATTCCAGCCCCATTGTGGCAGGCGATTGCCATCAACCAGCACCAGCCCCGGACGCAGCCCCAGTGCTTCGACCGCCCGGGTCATTGCCAGCATCGTCGCCTGGAGGATATTGATGGCATCGATTTCCGCCGGACTCGCTTCGCCGATGCCGAACCGGCAGCGCGCGCGGATCTCCGCCTCCAGCGTCGCACGGCGGCGGGCGGACAGCTTCTTGCTGTCATTCAACCCTTCGATGCCACCGTCGCACAACACCACGGCAGCAGCGACCACCGGCCCCGCCAGGGGGCCGCGCCCCGCCTCGTCCACTCCGCATACCGGCTGCATTGCGTCACCCTATCGGCCGACGCATGCAATTTCCATCGACATTGCAGGCGCGCGGCCCTATCGGCGCGCGGCCCATGGCTGACCTGATTCCCCTTGCCGATGTCGATCCTCAGCTGATCGAAGATCTGCTGGACCGCGCGTTCGAGCCGGAGCGGCGGCAACGCACCGCTTATCGCATCCGCGACGGGATGGACTGGCTGCCCGGCCTCAGCTTCGCCGCAGTAGATAGCCAAGGGTTCCTGATCGGCACGATCCAGGTCTGGCCGGTGGCGCTGACCGATCCCGAAAGGCGACGTCATCCCATGCTGATGGTCGGCCCGGTCGCCGTGCTGCCCGCGCACCAGAACGAAGGCTTTGGCAAGGCGCTGATGCTGGCGGCACTGGGCGCGCTGGACCCCAAGGCGCCACTGCCACAGGTGATGATCGGGGACGAGGAATATTACGGGCGCTTCTTCGGCTTCTTCGCCGCACCGACGCAGGGCTGGCAGGTACCCGGCCCGGTCGACCCGAAACGGCTGCTGGTGCGCTGCGACAATCCGGCCGTGCTCCCGCGCGAAGGCATGCTCGGGCCTTGGCGGGCGGGATGACTTCTGGCATCGCCTGATGCGCGATGCCTTACGAACCACCCCCCGAACTTGCCGCAATGTCGCTGGCGGACATCGCCGAAGCGGTCGCGACCCGCAAGCTTCCGCCCGTCAGCGCGTGGAATCCCTTGGAAGAAGGCGAAAGCCAAATGCGCATCGCGGCGGATGGGCGGTGGTATCATGACGGTGGGGAAATCACCCGCCCGGCAATGATCCGCGCCTTCGCCTCGCTGCTCATGCGTGACGCACAGGACCAGCACTGGCTGGTCGTCCCGCACCAGAAGCTGCGTATCGCGGTGGAGGACGCGGCCTTCATCGCCACTGACGTATCCGCGCGGGACGATGCGCTGGCCTTCCGTCTTAATACGGATGACATTGTGGTGGCCGGGCCGGACAATCGCCTGCGGGCTGCCGGGGATCCCGAGGTCCCGGCAATCTATCTCGCCGTTCGCAACGGCTGCGAGGCGCGGCTTGACCGCAGCACCTATCTCCAGCTTGCCGAACTGGCGCTGGCGCGCGGCGATGACTGGACGGTGGAAAGCCTGGGCGAGAGTTTTTCGCTGGTGCCGCAATGACCACGCTGCATGAACGGCTATCCCGGCTATATGACATCGGGCATCAGCAACCCTTGCCCGACCCCGTACGCGATGGGGTGCCGCCGCCGGACCTGCTGCATCCCGCCGCCGTGCTGATCGCGGTGACGGAGCGCGAACGCCCAGGCGTTCTCCTTACTCACAGGCCCGAAACCATGCGCAAACATGCCGGGCAGGCGGCTTTCCCCGGCGGCAGGATTGATCCCGGCGAAAATCCGGTCGAAGCGGCGCTGCGCGAAGCGGAAGAAGAGCTGGGAATCGACCCCGCTCATGTGCGGATCATCGGCGCGAGCGACCCGTTCCATACGCGCACGGGCTTTGCCGTCACCCCGGTGCTGGCCACCGTGCCCGCTGACCTCCCCCTCCGGCCCAATCCGGCCGAAGTGGCTGAGTGGTTCGAGC
The DNA here is from genome assembly GCA_024236235.1 of Novosphingobium sp. Lineage (GTDB taxonomy): Bacteria > Pseudomonadota > Alphaproteobacteria > Sphingomonadales > Sphingomonadaceae > JACKKV01. The sequence continues at coordinate 288,688 of JACKKV010000001.1, forward strand.
CACCATTTGCCTTTATCCTCGATCCTGCCAATCAGGCGGAGCGCGAGATATTCTTCGAGGGGGCAATGCGGCGCTATATTGAAATCATGTGGCACGATCCGCAGGGCAAGGCGCATCGCATCTGGGGCGTGACTGCGGCGATCATTGCCAATCTTGCCCGGCGGATTTCGCATGAGCAGTTCTGACCTGCTGCCTGCGGCCGCCTGGACGGGGCGCGACGGGCTGCGCGCGCTGGCCGCCACGATGGGCGCGGGCAAGCTGCGCTGGGTGGGCGGCGCTGTGCGCGACACGCTGCTGGGTCATCCGGTCAGCGATGTCGACGCCGCCACCCCCCTGCCGCCTGACGAAGTGATGGCGCGGCTGCGCAAGGCCGGCATCCGCTGCGTTCCAACCGGGATCGATCATGGCACGATCACCGCGCTGATCGAAGGCGGCAACGTCGAGATCACCACGCTGCGCCACGATGTTTCGACTGACGGCAGGCGCGCGACGATACAATTCGCCGAAGACTGGCGCGATGATGCGGCACGCCGGGATTTCACCATCAACGCGCTTTATGCTGACCCTGAAACTCTTGAAATATTTGATTATTTCGGCGGGCGCGAAGATCTGGCGGCACGGCGAGTGCGCTTTATCGGCGATGCGCGCGAGCGGATACGCGAGGATCACCTGCGCATCCTGCGCTATTTTCGCTTTCAGGCACGATTTGGCTCGGCGCTTGATGAGGAGGCGGAGCGGGCCTGCACCGAACTGGCGGATACGCTGAAAGGCCTCAGCCGCGAACGGGTGGCGATGGAACTGCTCAACCTGCTGGGCCTGCCCGACCCCGCGCCAACAGTTGCTCGCATGCGCAATCTTGGCATTTTGCCGGTCATTCTGCCCGAGGCAGGAAAGCAGGAGGTTGAAGCACTTGCCCGCCTGGTGCGCGCCGAAAGTGCAGTTGGTGTCACCCCCGATGCATTGCGGCGGCTGGCCGCACTGCTTCCTTCGGTAGAACCGGTCGCAGATGGGGTTGCCGCAAGGCTGCGCCTGTCCGGAAAGCAGCGCAAACGGCTGTCCTGCGCAGCCGAACGACGACCAGAAGATGCCGACAACCCCCGCGCTCTGGCCTATCGCGAAGGGATGGAAGGCGCGCTGGACCGGCTGCTGCTGGGCGGAACTGACATCACCCCGCTCACCGGCTGGGAAGTTCCGCAATTGCCGATCAAGGGCGGAGCCATTGTGGCCAGCGGCGTGCAGGCCGGGCCAGAGGTGGCGCGCGTGCTGCGCCGGGTCGAAGCGCGCTGGGTCGAGGAAGGATTCCCTGACGAGGCGCGCGTGCAAAAAATCCTTGCGGAAGAAGTCGCGGCGATCTGAACGGCATTGGCCGTGATTGCCAGCTTCTGCGAACGCAACCAGTCGCCATACATCCCCGCTTAATCGAGGCCCGTTAGGCTGAGGGGCGCTCCTGATTTACGAAAAATCATCGGCTCAGAGGTTGCCAGCATGGTTTTTTGATGAGACAGGGGCGGCTCGCCATGGCCGGTTCTGATCGGCCGCGCCCTGCTGGCAGGGCGGCGCGAGTTGTCGGCAGGATTTGCATCTTGCCAGCTGCGGGATTGCAGCAATTGCTGCGCATGTCCCTGCATCCCGGCGTTTTTCCCGGCGATGCATTCACATCACCGAAAATATCGGACCACTTGCGGGTTCGGTATCGATTGGCCCGCTACGCGGGGCATTGGGAAGCAAATAACTGGAGTAGGATATGAAGTTCTTCAAACTGGCTGCGGCGGCAAGCGTCGCGATCATGAGCACCGCGATGGCTGCGCAGGCGGAAGATGCCGTGAACCTCGCGGTCGGCACCACTGTCTTTGGCCCGCAGGGCGGCGAAGTGGGCACGATCGAACAGGTCGTGGATGGCAACATCGTGGTCAATACCGGCACCAATTCGGCCCCGCTTCCGGCCGCGTCCTTCGTGCAGGGTGAAAAAGGCCCGATGATCGGCTTCACTCAGGCACAGCTGAACGAAGCAATCGAGGCCGCCAAGGCGCAGGCCAATGCCGCGCTGGCCAGCGCGCTGGTTTCGGGCGCAGCCCTGCGCAGCATTGACGGTGTCGCACTGGGCACAGTTGGCGAAATCGAAGGCGACAATGTCACCGTCAATCTCGACACCGGCCCCATCGTGCTGCCCAAGAGCCAGTTTGCAACAGACGCGGATGGCCTGATCGTGCGCTTCACCGCCGAACAGCTGCGGGCCGCGCTCAGCCAGGCAGCAGGCTGAATTCCTGACAGCGAGCGAAGGGGCAGGTGCGCAGCCGCAGCCTGCCCCTTTTCGTGTCAGAAACGATTGTCGCGCGGGAAGCCGGTGGGCGGCATCCGCCCCGCCGCACCGCGCGCCACCTTCCACAGCATCACATCCTTTTCTGTGCGGGTCCGCCCGCTATCACCGCCCATCGCCCAGCTCAGACCATCTTCGAGGCGGAAAGAGACCGCATCGGACAATCCGCCGTCGCGATAACGCTGCAAGGCAACGCCCTGCCCGCGCGCCAGCAGCGGCAGTTCTTCCAGCGCGAAAATCACCAGCTTGCGGTTGTCGCCCACCACCGCCACGTGATCATGCTCCGCCGCGATTTCCCGCACCACGGCCAGCTTCACCCCCGGCTTCACATTCACGACCTGCCGGCCTTTGCGCGTTTCGGCGAGCAGTTCGTCCATTTCGGCGGCAAAGCCCTTGCCATTGCTGGCTGCGAGCAACAGCTGCCCCTTGGCCCGGTACGGCAGGATGTTGACGATCTGCGCATCGGCATCGATGTCCACCATGGTGCGGATGGGTTCGCCAAAGCCGCGCGCGCCCGGCAGCTTGTCCGCCCCCAGCGTGAAGAAGCGCCCGGTATCGAGCGCGATCAGCAGCTTGTCCGTGGTCTGCGCATGAAAAGCGAAGGCGGGCCCGTCGCCTTCCTTGAACTTGAAGTCGCCATCCAGCGGGACATGTCCGCGCGCCGCGCGAATCCAGCCGCGCTGCGAAAGGATCACCGTCACCGGTTCCTTCTCGATCATCGCGTCCATGCTGAATTCGACCGTCGGCGCAGCTTCCGCTATCGTGGTGCGGCGGGCGCCGAGCGGCGTATCTTCCGAATATTCCTTGCGCAGATTGGCCAGATCGCGTTTCAGCCGTGTCCGCTGACGGGCCGGGCTGCCCAGCAGCTGCTCCAGCTCGTCGCGTTCTTTCAGCAGGTCGTCGCGTTCCTGGCGCAACTCCATTTCTTCCAGCCTGCGCAGGCTGCGCAGCCGCATGTTGAGGATAGCCTCGGCCTGCCGGTCCGTCAGCCCGAATTCGGCCATCATCACGGGTTTCGGTTCATCCTCGGTCCGGATAATCTCGATGATCCGGTCAAGGTTGAGGAAGGCGATGATATAGCCTTCGACCAGTTCGAGCCGTGCCGCGATCCGGTCCAGCCGGTGCTGGCTGCGGCGCTGCAATATGTCGATCTGGCTGGCGATCCAGTTCACCAGCAGTTCTTTCAGTCCCATCACCATCGGCGTGCGCGCGGCATCCAGCACGTTGAGGTTCAGGCTGAAGCGGCTTTCCAGATCGGTCAGCTTGTAAAGGCTTTCCTTGAGCAGTTCGGGATCGACATTGCGGCTCTTGGGTACCAGTACGAGGCGGATGTTCTCGTCAGATTCATCACGCACATCCTCCAGAATCGGCACCTTGCGGTCCGCGATCACCTGGGCGATCTGTTCGATCAGCTTGCCTTTCTGGACCATGTAGGGAATCTCGGAGATGACCAGCTGCCACTGTCCCCCGCTCAGCCGCTCTATCCCCGCCGCGCGATCCGCTTCGTCCTTCGCTTCTTCGGCATGGAAGCGGGCACGCACGCGGAAACTGCCCCGCCCGGTCGCATAGGCATCGGAAATGGCTGCCGGGCTGTCCGCAACGACGCCGCCGGTCGGAAAATCCGGCCCCTGGAACAGTTCCATCAGCTGCGCGTGCTCTACATGCGGGTTGTCAATCACTTCCAGCGCAGCATCGATCACTTCGGCCACATTGTGGCTGGGGATCGAGGTGGCCATGCCCACCGCAATCCCGCTTGATCCATTGGCCAGAAGATTGGGGAACAGGCCCGGGAAAATCTCCGGCTCCTCCTCTTCCCCGTTATAGGTCGGGATGAAATCGACCGTGCCTTCGTCAAGCCCCGCCATCAGGCGAATGGCGGTGGGCGTCAGCCGCGCTTCGGTATAGCGATAGGCCGCCGCATTATCCCCGTCGATATTGCCGAAATTGCCCTGCCCCTCGACCAGCGGATAACGCAGCGCAAAAGTCTGTGCGAGACGGACCATCGCATCATAGACCGAGGCATCGCCATGCGGGTGATATTTGCCGATGACATCGCCCACCACGCGCGCGCTTTTCTTGAAGGCGCTGGCGGGATCGAGTTTCAGTTGGCGCATGGCCCACAACAGGCGACGATGCACGGGCTTCAGCCCGTCACGCAGGTCCGGCAACGACCGCGCGGTAATAGTCGAAAGCGCATAGACGAGATAGCGTTCAGACAAGGCACTGTCGAACGGCGCATCAACGATGGCGTCAAAGGGGTCGGGTTCTGTCTCGGAAGTCGTGATGTCCATCGTCCCGCCCTAGCAAGACGCGCCGATCACCGCCAAGCCTAACCCCGCTGCAGGTCGTGGCTATCCACGGGGATTTGCACTTCCAGCCCGTCCAGTTCGGGGGAAAGCGTGATCTGGCAGGCCAGGCGGCTGGTGCGCCGTGCCCCCGCAGCGAGATCGAGCAGGTCTTCTTCCTCTTCGCTTGCCGGTTTCAGCCGTTCGAACCAGTCCTTCGCGACAATCACATGACAGGTGGAGCAGGCCATCTGCCCCTCGCAGGTTCCCTCCAGTGGCATCCCCGCAGCCTGGCCGGCCTCCAGCAGCGAGGCGCCTTCATCTCCCTCGGCATCGACGGCGCCGCCGTCTGCGGTGATGAAACGCAACCGGATCATTCTCAGTCCTGCGCAGCTGCGGCGGCCAGGATCAACCGGCTCGCCTCTTCAACTTCATCCAGCGTCGTGTAGCGCCCGAAACCAAGGCGGATCGACGATTTCACCTGCCGGTCGGACAGGCCGATCGCACGTAGCACATGGCTGGGCCTGCCCGACCCGCTGGCGCAGGCGGAACCGGCCGAAAATGCCACATCGCGCACATCCGATATCAACCGGGCGACATCCAACCCTTCGCGCCGCAAACTGAGATTGCCGCGCCAGCGATTGTCGATGCAGCCATTGACCGTCCAGCCCGAAAAAAGTTCCACAGCCTTGTCCCACAATTTGTCCACATGTGCACGGTCAGACTCCATCCGCGCCACGGCCTGTTGTGCCGCTACGCCAAAACCGGCGCAAAGTGCGGGGCTGAGCGTACCCGAACGCAGCCCCTGTTCCTGCCCGCCACCGCGGATAATCGGCGTCAGGCTGACCCCATCGCGCACCCACAGAGCGCCGATGCCCTTGGGGCCGTAAAGCTTGTGCGCGGACACGGCGATCATGTCCGCGCCCGCAGGCGGGGCCAGCTTGCCCGCCCCCTGTACCGCATCGCACAGGAACAGTGCACCCGCCTGTCGCGCGCGTTCAGCCAGCCGTTCCACCGGCTGGACAGTGCCAATTTCATTATTGACCTGCATCACCGCGACCAGATCCGTGCCATCAGGCAGCGCAATCTCGGCGTCTATCAGACCGTCGGCGTTGACCGGCAGCACCGCACCGTCAAAACCCCACTCGACCGGATCAAGCACCGCCGCATGTTCGATGGCCGAAACCGCCGGGCGGCAGGCGCCGCTGCCAAGCAGCGCGAGGTTGAGCGCCTCGGTCGCGCTGCCGGTGAAGATCACGCGTCCGCCCGGCGGGAACAGCGCCGCGACCTGGTCCCTTGCCACTTCCACCGCAGCCGCCGCCTTCCGGCCCACGCGATGCGCGCTGTGCGGATTGCCGAAGCCTTCGCTATCCGGCCCGCCCAGCCAGGCCAGCATCGCCTCGCGCGCTTCGGGGGCAAGCGGTGTGGTCGCCTGACAATCGAGGTAAATCATGCGACGCGCACCTTCGCCTCCCCGGCCATGGCTACCCATGCCGCACTGAAGCGTTCCACATCCTCTCGCGCCGTATTCCAGCCGAAGCTGACCCGGATCGTGCGCTGCGCCACATCCTCATCCAGCCCCATTGCCCCAAGCACCGGGCTGCGCTTGAGGCTGCCGGAGGAACAGGCGCTGCCCTGCGAGACGGCAAAACCTGCCATGTCGAACCGCATCAGCTGCGCGCTGGCGGACAGGCCCGGCATCGCGATCGCGCAGATATAGGGTGTCGGATCAGCCAGCAGGTCGGACAGCCAGACCCCGCCCAGATCCCGCACATGCGCGGCAAGGGCATCGGCGGGTTCCAGGACCTCAGCGGGCAGGAATGGTGTGCGGCAAGCGTCCAGTGCTGCGGCCATGCCCAGCACACCGGGCAGGTTTTCGGTACCGCGCCGATATCCGCGTTCCTGACCGCCAGCAGCTTCGAGCATCGCAAAATCGCGCAACAGCAGGGCGCCTGTGCCCGGTGGCCCACCGAGCTTGTGCGCCGAAACGATCACCATGTCCGCTTCTTCAGGGATGGCGAACTTGCCCGCGCTCTGGGCCGCATCGACGATGAGCAACCCGTCCGCCGCATGCACCACAGCGGCGATGGCTGAAATATCCTGCCGGTTGCCGGTTTCGGAATTGATCGCCTGCGCGGCCACCACGGGCCGCTCGCGCCCATCCAGAGCCTCGCGCAAAATCTCCATGTCCAGCGCACCGTCAGGCCGCATCGGCAGGCGTTCTGCATCCGGCGCGGCTTTCAGCACGCTTTCATGTTCAACCGCACAAACCAGCCGCGCTCCACCACGAGCAGCGCCAAGCGCCAATGCCGCACTCTCACTGGCGCCGCTGGTAAAGATCAGCTCGCCCTTCCAGCCAAGGGCCACCTTCACCCGTTCGCGCGCATCTTCCAGCAAGGCACGTGCCTTGCGCCCTTGCGCATGGGGGCTGGACGGATTGGCCCAAAGCTCCATGCCAAGCGCCACCGCTTCGGCCGCTTCGGGCCTGATCGGCGTGGTTGCCGCATGATCGAGGTATATACGCACGCACGCTCCGTTTGCGGGAATTGCGAAAAGTGAAAGGAACACTATATAGCGCGCACCTCCATGCGCGCCAGCGCTGCGATTTTGCAGGATTGCCGATTCATGCCCTCAGTGATTTTCCCCGGTCCCGAAGGCCGCCTCGAAGGTCGTTTCCAGCCCTCCTCCCGCCCGCGCGCGCCGGTGGCGATGATTCTTCACCCGCACCCCCAGGGCGGCGGCACGATGAATGATCGCATCGTGCAACGGCTTTACAAGACCTTCGTCGACCGTGGATTTGCGACACTGCGCTTCAATTTTCGCGGCGTGGGCCGCAGCCAGGGCAGCTTCGACAATGGTATCGGTGAACTGTCTGATGCCGCCGCCGCGCTGGACTGGGTGCAGTCCATTCACCCCGAAGCGCAGACGACCTGGATTGCAGGCTTCAGTTTCGGCGCGCTGATCGGCATGCAGCTGCTGATGCGTCGTCCCGAAATCCGCGGCTTCATTTCCGTGGCGCCGCCCGCGAACATGTATGATTTCAGCTTCCTTGCTCCCTGCCCCGCCTCAGGCATCATCGTGCAAGGCACTGGCGACACGGTGGTGCAGCCTTCGGCCGTGCAGAAGCTGGTCGACAAGCTGCGCACGCAAAAGCACATCACCATTCATCACGACGAAATTCCGCGCGCCAATCACTTTTTCGAAAACGAGCTGGAAGATCTGATGAAGTCCGTGGACAATTACCTGAATTTCCGCCTCGCGCCGGAATGTCCGATCCGCTGACCCTGGCGAAACCTATTGCAGCACCCGGTCCACCGGCGCATCGCCGGTGGCATCGGGCAACGTCCAGATGGCGACATTCACCGCCATAATCGCGGCAAGCAGCAGCATCAGCAAAACGCGGGTAACGGGAGCACCCCTTCGCCACAGCAAATACGCCCCCGCCACCAGCGCGAAAGCGGCCAGCACCAATATGGACAGAACCGCCGCCACCGGGGCTATTTCTTGCCGAGCAGTCCGCCAGCCAGACCTGCCAGATCGTTCAGCGGATTGCCGTCGCCATCGCGGTCAAGCATGTCCATGATGCCCTTGGCTTGCGGATTGTCCTGAATCATCCGGGCAAATTCACCCAGCGATCCTTCACCGCCGATTGCCTGGACGATCTTGCCCAGCTGGCCAGTATCCAGGCCGGTTTTCTGTGCGGCCAGTTCCACCGTATCGCCCGGCTCCTGATGCGACTTGCCGAGGGCCGCAATCGCCTTTTCGGTCAATTCCGCCGGAAGGCCCAGCTTGCCTGCCAGATTGGCCACATCATCAGGCGCACCCGCCACTTGCTTGAGGATCGAATCGAACAGGCTCATCACGTTACTCCTTCATTTTCAGCGCGAAGATGATGCCACGGACAGGCGACAGAAAAAAGAACCCGCCTGCCACAGCGCGAAATAAAAGGGGGGTCGCAGCCCCCCTTCGCGATCGATCATGAGCCGAACGGTTTTCAGGCAGCCTGCGGCGCGGCCTGCCTTACGCTCTCATCCACATGGGCGGCGAATTGTTCGAAATTATCGACAAACTTGCGCACGAGATCCTGAGCGGTGCGATCATACTCTTCACCATCGGCCCAGGCCCCGCGCGGATCGAGAAGCTTCGCGTCAACGCCCGGCACTTCGACCGGAACCTCGAACCCGAAATTGGGATCCTTGCGGAAGATCGCATCGTTGAGCGAGCCGTCCAGTGCCGCGTTCAGCAGGGCGCGGGTGGCCTTGATCGGCATGCGGCTGATACCCGGCACGGTGGCCTTGCCCCCGCTCCAGCCGGTGTTGACCAGCCAGCACTTCACGCCGCCCTTGGCAATCCGTTCCTTCAGCAGATTGCCATAGACGGACGGGTGGCGCGGCATGAACGGCGCACCGAAGCAGGTGGAGAAGGTGGCTTCCGGTTCGGTCACGCCGATTTCGGTCCCCGCGACGCGGGCGGTGTAGCCCGAAAGGAAGTGATACATCGCCTGATCCGGGGTCAGCCGCGCAATCGGCGGCAGTACGCCATAGGCATCGGCGGTCAGGAAGATCAGGTTGGCCGGGACCGGCCCAAGGTTCTGTTCCGAACAATTGGGGATGAAATCGATCGGATAGGAACCGCGGCTGTTTTCAGCCAGCGAGTTGTCATCCAGGTCGATCTCGCGCGTTTCGGGATCGATCACCACATTTTCGAGCACGGTGCCGAAACGCTTGGTGGTGGCGAAGATTTCCGGTTCGGCCTCCGCCGAGAGGCGGATCATCTTGGCATAGCAACCGCCTTCAAAGTTGAAGACAGCGGTATCGGACCAGCCATGTTCGTCATCACCGATCAGCGTACGGCTGGCATCGGCCGAAAGCGTGGTCTTGCCCGTGCCGGACAGGCCGAAGAACACTGCGGTCCTGCCATCCGGGCCGACATTGGCAGAGCAATGCATCGGCATGATGCCCTTGGCCGGCAGCAGGTAGTTGAGGATGCCGAACACGCTCTTCTTCATTTCGCCGGCATATTTGGTGCCGCCGATCAGGATCAGCTTTTCCGTGAAATTGACCGCGATCACCGTTTCGCTGCGGCAGCCATGGCGCGCGGGATCGGCCACGAAACTGGGCAGGTCGATAATAGTATATTCAGGCTCGAAACCCTCAAGTTCCTGTTCATTTGGGCGGACCAGCAGGGTGCGGATAAACAGGTTGTGCCAGGCAAGTTCATTGATCACGCGGACATTGACGCGATGTTCGGGCTGCGATCCGCCGAACAGGTCAGCCACATACAGCTGGTCCTTGCCGCCCAGCGCCTTGAGGAAATCTTCCTTGAGATTGGCGAAATGTACGGGCGACATTTCCACATTGGTCTTGCCCCACCACACGGTGTTTTCCGTTTCTGCATCGCGCACGATGAACTTGTCCTTCGCGCTGCGGCCGGTGTGCTTGCCAGTGGCGACGACCAGCGGGCCGTCCTTGGCCAGAATTCCTTCGCCGTTCTTCACGGCATGTTCGACCAATGGCGCGGTACCAAGGTTGGCAAAGATGATTGCGCCGGTCTTGATACCCTGGCGGTCAAGCGGAACGGAAAGCGAAGTGGTCAAGACTATCTCCAAAGGAAACCGTATCTGGGGGACGCCCAACAGGACTCATCTTGCAGGAGAATCCCGGGCGGCGGCGACACCGCGCATAGTCATGCAAATGCACTTCGTCAATTTTGTCCAACATTTGCAATAATATGCCAAATAATCCATTATTTTACCGCAGTTGCACGATAGACCGTTCGTGAAGCGCGTTGTGTGGAACGCGGGCTGCGGCTAGTGTCAGGCAGCATCAACGGAGCGAACGCGACAGCCGTATGGCCCCGGAAAATTCCACCCCAGGCAATCAACCGCAGACCATCGCGCTGGTGGATGATGACCGCAACATCCTGACTTCGGTTTCCATCGCTCTCCAGGCGGAAGGTTTCGCTACGCGCGTCTATTCGGACAGCGTCGCCGCGCTCAGGGCCTTGTCGGAAAATCCGCCCGATCTGGCCGTGCTCGACATCAAGATGCCGCAGATGGATGGCATGGAACTGCTGCGCCGCCTGCGCGAAAATTCGGATATGCCGGCCATCTTCCTGACCAGCAAGGATGAAGAACAGGACGAAGCGGCCGGACTGGCGCAAGGGGCGGACGATTACATCGCCAAGCCTTTCAGCCAGCAATTGCTGGTCGCCCGCATCCGCGCGATCCTGCGCCGTTCGGGATCATCCCAGCCAGGCTCCGCAAGCAGCGCAAACGGTGACAAAAGCGCACCGGCCCGGCTGACGCGGGGGCGGCTCGCGATGGACCCGGAACGGCATATGGTGGAGTGGGACGGCAGGGCGGTCAATCTGACGGTTACGGAATTCCTGATCCTCGAGGCGCTGGCATCGCGTCCCGGCATAATCAAATCCCGCAATCAGCTGATGGACGCGGCCTATCCCGACGACGTCTTCGTCGATGACCGGACCGTCGACAGCCACATAAAGCGAATGCGCCGCAAGTTCCGCGCGGTCGATCCCGATTTCTTGGCGATCGAGACGCTTTATGGCGCAGGCTACAGCTATACCGATGGCTGACGAGGCATCCCGCCACGATACGGACGACAGCCCGCCGCAGACCCTGTTCTGGACCCGGCGCGCTTCGCTGACCGCACGTATACTCGCGGTCAACATTGTTGCGCTGGTCCTGCTGGCGGGCAGCCTGTTCTACCTCGATACCTATCGCAAACAATTGCTGGCCGAACGCTTCAAGCTGGCCCGCAGCGAAGCGCAGATCACGGCCGAAGCGCTGGTCTTGGCCAAGGCGGAGCGCGAACCGGCGCTCCTCACCCAGCTGGGCAAGGAACAGTCGCTGCGGCTGCGCCTTTACGACACGAAAGGCAAGCTGGAGATTGACACGTTCAAGCTTGCCGATCCGACTTTTTCCTTCATCGATCCCGAGCAGGAGCCATGGTATCAGGACGCCGCCCGGATGCTGGATCGTGGCATGGAATGGCTGGTCGGTGCGCCGCAAATACCGCCTTATCGGGAAACAGACTCCGAAGAAGGCGATGCCTGGCCCGAGGTAAGGCGCGCGCGCGAGGAAGTCCGCAGCCAGATCGTGCTGCGGCACGCCCCTGACCGGACGCCGGTCATCACGGCGGCGGCGCCGGTCGGCACCGAAGGTGCGGTGCTGCTGACCACGCGCAACTCCACTGATATCACGCAGAAAGTGCGCGATGCGCGCCAGACGCTCGCAATCGTTGTGCTGATCGCCCTGGTCGTTTCGATCCAGCTTTCGTTGTTTCTGGCCCGCACTATCGTCCAGCCGCTGCGCACACTGGTACGCGCAGCGGTGCGGGTGCGGCTGGGCCGGGACCGCGAAGTCGAAGTGCCGCGCCTGCCCGAACGGCGGGATGAGATCGGCATGCTGGCGCGCGCGATTTCCGACATGACTGCTGCCCTGCGCCACCGCATCGACGCGGTGGAGCGTTTTGCCGCCGACGTCGCGCATGAAATCAAGAACCCGCTGGCTTCGCTGCGCAGCGCACTGGAATCGCTTGAGAAAGTGAAAGACCCTGACCTGCAGCGACAACTGACCGCGATCGCAGTTCACGATGTACGCCGGATCGACCGGCTGGTAACCGAAATCGCCGAGGCCAGCCGGATCGATGCCGAACTGAGCCGCACCACCTTCGAGCCTGTCGATCTGGAAGATCTGGCTGCCAACACCATCGCTTCGCGCGAGGGGCCGGAACGACCCGGCAATTCTGCACGGATCATGCTGCTGCGTCAGGGTTTCGGGCGCGCCACGGTGCTGGGCGCCCCGCTCCGCCTGGAACGAGTGATCGAGAACCTGCTCGACAACGCAATCTCGTTCTCCCCACCCGATGGCGCAATCGCGCTGATCGTCACGACCGGCGACGGGCGGGTCACGCTGGAGGTCCGTGACGAAGGCCCCGGCATTCCCGCGGACCAGCGTGAAAACGTGTTCGAACGCTTCCATTCCGTGCGCCCCGAAGACGAGAGCTTCGGCAATCACAGCGGGCTGGGACTGGCCATCGCGCGGACCATCGCCGAGGCGCATGACGGCTCGCTGATCGCGCGCGATCGGCTCGATGGCAAGCGAGGGGCAAGCCTGGTGCTTGACCTGCCGCGCGCGCCCCAGTCATGAGCGTTGCATTGCATCAGGCCAGCTGCGTCGCGATTGGCGGTCGCGGCGTGCTGATCGAAGGCCCCCCGGGTAGCGGTAAGTCGAGCCTCGCGCTGGCGCTGATCGATCGCGCCGCGGTGCTGGTGGGGGATGACGGGGTCCAGCTCGAAATGCGTGATGGCGCACTCTGGGCGCTTCCGCCACCGAACACAGCGGGCCTGATGGAAATCCGCAATGTCGGCCTGGTGCAGATGGACTGCCAGCCCGCACCGCTTGCGCTGGTCATCGCGCTCGATCCAGTCGCGCCGCGCTTCCGCGACGATGCTGAGGAGACCGTCCGTGCCGGGTTCGCGCTGCCGTTGATCCGCCTGTGGCCTTACAGCCCCGTGCTCGCCCTGCGCGCCGAATGGGCGCTGCGGCGCTATGGATGCTGAACGGATTACCCCTTTCATCCGGGCGTCGGGGAGCGCAAAACCGGCGACATGGGTGACGATTCGTCTGATCCAAGGCAGCGTATCCTGCTCGTGACCGGCCTTTCCGGCGCTGGCAAGACGACCGCCTTGCGTGTGCTCGAAGATCTGGGCTGGGAAGCGATCGACAATTTTCCCATTCGCCTGCTCGACCGCCTGATCGGCTCCGAAGGCGACGACCGGCCCGATACGCTGAGCGCACCGTTGGCTATCGGGTTTGACGCACGCACGCGCGGCTTCGACCCGGACTGGATCATCGCGCTGGCCAAGGATCTGGTGCAACGGGACAATCTGCTGGTCTCCACTCTTTTCCTCGACTGCGAAGATCGCGAACTGGAGCGGCGCTACAACGAAACCCGGCGCCGCCACCCGCTGGCAGAAGGTCGCCCGGTAAACGCGGGCATCGCAGCCGAACGCGAATGGCTCGCTCCGCTGCGGCGCTGGGCAGATTCGGTCATCAACACCACCGACTATTCCAGCAATGAACTGCAACAGGAAATCCGCGAACGATTCGCCGAAGCACTCAGTCAGGAAATGACCGTCACCGTCACCAGTTTCGGGTTTGCGCGCGGCACGCCCCCGCTGGCGGACCTGATGTTCGACATGCGTTTCCTGAACAACCCGCACTGGCAGGAGGAACTGCGTGAACTGACAGGCAAAGACCAGGTGGTCGGCGCTTTCATCAGGCAGGATCCCGCTTTCGAAACCGCATTTGCGCAAATTCGCGATCTGCTGCTCACCCTGCTGCCGCGCTATCGCGAACAGGGCAAAATCTATGTCAACGTCGCCTTCGGCTGCACCGGGGGCCGCCATCGTTCCGTCTATCTGGCGGAGGAAATCGCGAAGGCCTTGCGCGAGGCCGGTTTTTCGCCCACTGTCCTGCACCGCAATCTGGGATCGCGCGCTGCGGAAATGATCGAAGGGCCAGGTCAGCCATGATCGAGTTTCAATGCGGGTACGTAACCCGGCCCACCCTCCGCAGATGGAGCGTACTTACCACATGATCGGAATGGTTCTGGTGACGCATGGCCACCTCGCCGAGGAATTCATCCTCGCCATGGAACATGTCGTTGGTGCGCAGGAAGCGGTGGTGCCGATCTGTATCGGCCCCAATGACGACATGGAACGACGACGCAGCGAAATCGCCAAAGCGGTGCGCCGCGTGGATACGGGCGAAGGCGCGATCATCCTCACCGATCTGTTCGGCGGCACCCCCTCGAATCTCGCCATATCGCTGATGCAAACGGGCAAGGTGGAAGTGATCGCCGGAATCAACCTGCCCATGCTGATCCGCCTCGCGGGCGCACGCAAATGCATGAACATCCACGATGCGGTCAGCGCCGCGCGCGATGCGGGGCAAAACTACATCACCGTCGCATCGGAGTTTCTCGGTCAGGAAGCCTGAATGCGCGTGAGGGAGGATGAGGCCATGGAATCGGCCCGCAAGGCAGTGCAGATCATTAACCAGCGGGGTCTGCATGCGCGCGCCAGCGCGAAATTCGTCGAACTGGTCGCATCGTTGCCGGACGATCTGAAGGTAACCGTATCGAAAGACGGGCACGAGGCAGCGGGCGGTTCGATCCTGGGTCTCATGATGCTGGGCGCGGCCAAAGGCGACACAATCGAGATCGCGGTCTGCGGCGATGACTGCGAGGAACGGCTGGCCAAGCTCGCCCGGCTGGTGGAGGATGGCTTCGGCGAGATGTGAGCCGCTGGCTCGCCCCATGCCCGGCCAGATCGCATCATGCGCCGTTCGATAACCGGATTCTCCAACCCCACGGTCAAGGCGCTCAGGGCCTTGCGCGACAAGAAGCACCGTCGCCGCGAACGCCGCTTCCTGGCTGAAGGCCTGCGCCTGCTGACGGAGGCGCGCGAATCCGGCATTCTTCCCGAACAGCTGGTCATGGCGAGTGGGCGCGATCCTCATGACCTGCTGGACGCGCTGGAATCCGACGTGCTGGCCGCGGGCGGCGAAGTGATCGAAACCAGCGAAGAAGTACTGGCCAAGATCACCGGGAAGGACAATCCGCAGACCGTAGCCGGCGTCTTCGCGGAATTCGATACATCGTTGCAGCAGGTTGATCGCGATTGCGCGCCGATCTGGCTGGTCGCTCAGGCGCTGCGTGACCCCGGCAATCTGGGTACGCTGCTGCGCACGGGCGATGCCGTGGGCGCGGGCGGGCTGATCCTGATTGACGATTGCGCCGATCCCTTCTCGGTGGAGGCGGTGCGCGCCAGCATGGGGGCGATCTTCACGCAGCGCGTGGCGCAGGCCGGATGGGATGATTTCATCGCCTGGCTCCGCAGCGGCACGGGACAGCTGGTGGCAGCCTCGCTGCGCGATGCCCTGCCCTACCGCGGCGCCCCCTATGCGGCACCCTGCTTCATCCTTGTCGGCAATGAATCGCGCGGGCTCCCCGAGGCGTATGAGCGTGCCTGCGACCTGCGCGTCACCATGCCCATGCGCGGCCGGGCGGACAGCCTGAATGCCGCCGTGGCGGGCGCGGTGCTGGCTTACGAGGTGCTCGCCAGCATCGAGGGCTGACTGTTCAGCCAGCGCTCAGCCGCCGGATGCAAGACAAGCCGGGATGCGCGCCCTCACAGCCCTTGCCCTGTCCCTGCTCGCCGGATGTTCGCTGAAGACGGAAACAGACGATGCGCTGGCCGGCAGCCGATGGACCATCACCGCGATTGATGGCGACGCGATCGCCGATCCCGGCAAGACGCGGCTGGAATTCAAGAACGGCCAGCTGGCGGCGAATATCGGCTGCAATGGTATCAGCGGCCCCTGGCGGGTCGAGAACGGGCGGCTTGTCGCAGGCCCGTTGATCCAGACGGAAATCTACTGCGAAGGCCCCGTATGGCAGCAGGAAAAGGCGTTAAGCGCCCTGCTCGCCTCTGCCCCGCGGATCGCGCTGGAGGAGGATCGGCTGACGCTGCTTTCCAACGGGCATGACGCAAGGATGGAGCGGATCAATCCCCCGCAATCAGCGCGGTAACCTTCCATTTCCCCTCGCGCCGTTCGGCAAGCAGGCGGTAATCAAGCAGTGATCGCAGGCTGGATGTAGCGACATAGCCAGTCTCGCCATCCGCGCTGGCCGTCACCAGTTGATAGGGCTTGCCCGGTTTCAGGCTGCGTACCAGTTCCACCAGTTCCCACGAAAGCGTTCGCACAGGCTTGGCGCCCTGTTCCGCCAATTCGAGCAATGGCACGTCAGAACCGGTCACCACCATCGCCTTGAAGGAATCGCTTGCGCCGATATCGCGGATGAAGAACGACGGGATTACCAGATAATCCGCCCGGTCACTCCCGCATCCAAGCGCAAGCAAGGCCTCCAGCCGGTCCCACATGGCAAAGACCTTGTCATTCAGGCGGCGGACGAGTTCCGCCTTGCCTGCACCCCCGCCGAAATCCAGCGCCACATCATCCCCGACGAGTGCGGCGAAGCGATCAGTGTCGCGCGCCAGAACCGCGTCAGCAAGTGCGATGCGGAACGCATAGCTGCCTTCAAGCGAGCGGCAATCTTCCTGTGGCGCGAAATCGCCTTTCGGCGGTTTGGGCCAGGTCAGGCGGGTGACAAGCGCTTCACCAGGGCTTTTGGGCGGGGCGACCGGCCCCTCGCCCGCGTCGGACGGCGCTTGATGCCCTGCCTGCTGCCCATCATCGGAGCTGGCTGAACAACTGGACAGCAACGCCGCTGCGCAGATGATCTGGAGAAGGTAACGCATTATCCGGACTCCTTCGTACCTCCCATATCGTCAGGCCGGTCATTGGCCGCGTCAACCAGTCGCGGCGCGACGGAATCTCCATCTGCGGCGCCATAGCGTGGTGCGCCTTCGACCAGCGGCACGTCGTCAATCTCGCGTTTGCCGATCTCGATGCCCTTGTCCGCCAGCCGCCGACCAGATGAGAGCACGTTGCGTTCGAAACTGCCGACGAACTTGTTGTAATTGCCCACCGCCGTTTCAAGCCCGGAGCCTACGCGCTTCAAATGTTCGGCGCTGACCGCCAGGCGATCGTAGAGCTCCGCGCCCATCCGGCCGATTTCCTGCGCCTCGCGCGCCAGCCCGTCCTGCCGCCAGACCTGTGCGACCGTCCGCGCGATCGCAACGAGATTGGTAGGAGTTGCCAGCAACACCTTGTTACGAAATGCAAAATCCCACAATTCAGGATCCTTCTCCAGCGCCGCCGCCACAAAATGCTCGCCCGGGACGAACATCACCACATAATCGGGCGCATCCTCGAACTGGCTTTGGTAGGATTTTGCGCCCAGCTGCTGGACATGCGCCCGCATGGAACGGACATGATCCGCCAGCGCGGCATCGCGTGCGCCATCCTCGTCAGCCTCAAACGCCATCTGATAGGCGTTGAGCGAAACTTTCGCATCGATCACCAGCAGCTTCCCGCCCGGGATGCGCACGATCGCATCGGGCCGCAAGCGCCCTTCATCCGTTTCAATCGATTGTTCCAGAAGGAAATCGGTGTGCTGCGACAGGCCGCATTGTTCGAGCACGTTCTTCAGCTGCTGTTCGCCCCAGCGCCCGCGTGCCTTGGGCGCATTGCTGAGAGAGTTACCCAGCCTTTGCGCCTCGGCCCGCACAGCGTCCTGGCCCTTGCGCATCTCCTCGATAACGCCATGCAGCTGGCCAAACGCATCGGCACGTTTCGATTCCAGCGCCGCTACCTGCTCTTCATAGGATTTCAGCCGCTGGCTGACCGGTTCGAGCAGGGCCGCAACCGCTTCCTTGCTGGACTTTTCGGCGTGGCCGAACCGCTCACTGGCTCGCGCAAGAAAGGATTCCTGCGCTTTTCCAAGAACTTGAGCGCCAGTATTCTCAAATTCCTTAAGCAGTTTCTCGCGCGATTCCTCCAGAATGCGCTTCTGTTCGGCAAATCCGGCCGCCTGCGCACGCAGGGCGGAAAGCTCTTCCCGCGTCCCGCGCAACTCATCCTCCAGCGCGTCAGCCCTGCTCGCCCGCTCGCTCGCGCCGGCCAGATCGGTTATCGCCTGCCTGAACCTGTCATCCAGCTGCCGCGCTTCGCCGTCGCGCTGCGCATGGCGTTCACGCCATTCCGAAACCGGTCGCGAGCCGAAAAACCAGCCCAAGGCAATCCCGCAGCCAAGGCCGAGAAACAAGGAGATGAGCGCAAACAAGGTCGGGTCCATTGCGCCAGTCTAGGCGGAACGGAGGGGGAACGCCAGAGGCTTCTCAGGGTTTTCCCCGACCGCCCGGATCACGCCGCCTTGCGCGCCTTTTCAAGCTTCTTGAGCGCCATGTTGCGCTTGAGCCGCGAGAGGTGATCAATGAACAGCACCCCTTCCAGATGATCCATCTCGTGCTGGATGCAGGTGGCCATCAGCCCTTCCATCGCCTCTTCATGGACCTTGCCATCAAGGTCCTGCCAGCGCACGCGGCAGGCAGCGGGGCGTTCCACCTCGGCATAAATGTCGGGCACGGACAGGCACCCTTCCTGATAGATGCTGAAGTCCGGCGAAGGATTGAGAATTTCCGGGTTGATGAAGACGCGCGGTTCCTTCTTCGTCGGCTGGTGGTGATGGTGATGGCCATCATGATTGCAGGGAACCGGTTCAGCCTCTTCATCCTCGGGCTGGAGATCGATCACCAGCACGCGCAGCGGCACCCCCACCTGAATGGCGGCAAGGCCGATGCCGGGCGCATCATACATGGTTTCGAACATGTCATCGACAAGCGCACGCAGATCGTCATCAAAGCGGTCTACGGGCGTCGAGACGGTCTTGAGCCGCGGGTCCGGCACTTCCAGGATTTCACGTATCGCCATGACGGCCAGATAAGTGCGATGCGAGCGCTTCGCAAGCCATTCAGGCAACCGGCCGCCGCGCTCTCAACGCCTGGGCCAGCGTGCCCTCGTCCAGATAGTCCAGTTCGCCCCCCACCGGCAGGCCATGCGCCAGCTGCGTGACCCGCACCGGCAGCCCCTCCAGCCGTTCGGCAAGGTAATGCGCGGTCGTCTGCCCTTCGAGCGTGGCGTTCATGGCCAGCACGACTTCGTCAATGCCGCCAGCCCGCACCCGGTCAAGCAGTCTGCCGATGGACAGGTCTTCGGGCCGCACGCCATCAAGCGCGGAAAGCCGCCCGCCCAGCACGTGATAGCGCCCGGTAAACAGCTTGGCCCGGTCAAGCGCCCACAAATCCGCCACATCTTCCACCACGCACAGCGCGCGCGGATCGCGGCGGGAATCGGCGCACAGGCCGCAGGGATCGCGCGTATCGACATTGCCGCAGGTGGCGCATTCGACCAGCGTTTCGCGCACGGCGGCCAATGCCTCCAGCAATTGAACGAGCGAGGTTTCGCGCCGTTTGACCAGCCACAGCACCGCGCGGCGGGCGGAGCGCGGCCCCAGCCCGGGCAGACGGGCGAGCGCGGCGGCGAGGCTTTCGATCTCTTGCGATGCCATGGTCTGCCAGATAGGGCGTGAAGCCCGGTCACAAAAGGCTTCGCACAGGCTTATGCGCATCATCTTCATGGGCACACCCGCATTCGCGGTGCCGACGCTGGCCGCGCTGCATGATGCGGGGCACGAGATCGTGGCCGTCTATACCCAGCCGCCGCGCCGCGCCGGGCGGGGCAAACAGCTGCAACCCTCCGCCGTGCAGCTTGAAGCGGAAATTCGCCATATCCCGGTCCGCTGCCCCGCCAGCCTGCGCGATCCGCAGGTTCAGGCAGACTTCGCCGCGCTGAATGCCGATGTGGCGGTGGTCGCCGCTTACGGACTGATCCTGCCGGTGCCGGTGCTGGAAGCGCCCAGGCATGGCTGCCTCAACGTACATGCCTCGCTCCTGCCGCACTGGCGCGGCGCGGCGCCGATCCAGCGTTCCATCCTGGCAGGCGATGCCGTGACCGGCGTTACCATCATGCAGATGGAACAGGGGCTCGATACCGGGCCGATGCTGGCGACGGTGCGCACGCCCGTGGAGGACAAGACGGCGGGCGAACTGACCGAGGAACTGGCCGAACTGGGCGCGCAGCTGATGGTCGGCACGCTGATCGACCTGCCGTTGCTGCATCCCGTGCCGCAAGACGATGCACAGGCAAGCCACGCGCCCAAGATCGACAAGGCCGAAGCGCGGATCGACTTTGCCCGCGACGCCGAATGGGTGGAACGGCAGATACGCGCCTTTGCCCCTGCGCCCGGCGCGTTTTTCGAACTGGATGGCGAACGCTATCGCATTCTCAAGGCCTGCATCGTCGAGCGGGAAGGTGGCAAGGCGGGCACAGTGCTGGACGATGCGCTGACCATCGCCTGCGGCACTGGCGCGATCCGCCCCGTGCTGATCCAGCGCGCGGGAAAACCGGCGATGGCGACGGCGGAGCTGCTGCGGGGCCGACCGATCCCGGCGGGGACAGTGATCGGGTGACCCGCTTTGCCCTCACCCTCGAATTTGACGGCACCCCCTTCATGGGGCTGCAACGCCAGGCTCATGGACCCAGCGTGCAGCAGGCGGTGGAAGAGGCCGTACGGGCGATCACTGGCGAGACGGTGACCATGCATGCCGCCGGGCGCACGGATGCCGGGGTCCACGCGCTGGCCATGCGTGCCCATATCGATGTGGCGAAGGATATCGCGCCGTTCCGCCTGATGGAGGCGCTGAACCATCATCTGCGTCCCGCCCCCGTCGCGGTGCTGGCGTGCGAAGCGGTGGCGGAAGGCTGGCACGCGCGCTTTTCCTGTATCGGACGCAGCTATCGCTATCGCATCGTCAATCGCCGCGCGCCGCTGACGCTGGAGGCGAACCGCGCCTGGCACGTCACCCGCCCGCTGGATGCGGAGGCGATGCAGCGCGCCGCGCAGGCGCTGGTGGGCCGCCATGATTTCACCACCTTCCGTTCCGCTCATTGCCAGGCGGCTGACCCGGTCAAAACGCTGGACCGACTGGAGGTGCGGCGCGAGGGTGAGACGGTGCTGATAGAGGCGGCGGCGCGCAGCTTCCTGCACCACCAGGTGCGCAGCATGGTCGGCACGCTGGCGCTGGTCGGACTGGGTCAATGGCACGAGGAACAGGTGGCAGAAGCGCTGGCGGCGCAGGACCGACGCTGGGCCTCAACGCCCCGCCGGAAGGGCTTTATTTCGTGGAAGCGATGTATCGGTTTGGATACCGGCAGTCAGCTTGAATGTCGGTTTCGGTCGGGATGGGATCACAAGCCTGCGTCGGTGGAACGGGTACACGCTCTTCTCGTGATCGTCAGATGTGCTCATTTTGGTTCTGGTTCCAGCGAAATAAAATAGGTTGATCTCTATTCTAAGGCGACTTCATTTTTTTCTGTCTAAAACTCCTAAATGAGTCACACCGAATCCATTTCGAATTTTCTCGACATTTATGCCGATATTTTTAAATATCAAATTCCACAAATTCGTTTGTTTTTAGGGAATTTTCGCCAACTATAACTTTAAAATCAGCCCTCTCAATTACAGAGCCTTCGAAGTTGACTTCCTTTTCGAAGAACAATGACGCCCGCACACTCTCTTGCGGCCGCGCGCTCGCAGATCATAAACGGCGCCCAGCGCTCTGAGACCACGCTACTCAGGCTTCCGGTTAGTTTGCCACTAACGACAGGGGTTTCAGACCTTTGCGAGTTTGCAGCGTCAACAAGGGGCGATCTTCGTCATCGCGATGCCTGGGCGGTCTAAAGACGCCGCTCTCACCAGCAGCTAAATGGCGATCATGGGTTGCGCAGAACGCGTTTCTGCCCCTCATGAACCGATCCCACTCGGTATAGATATTTCTGGCCTCGAAGCGGAATTTGCCATGATTTTGCTTTTCCATCTCCGAACCATTCTAATGCAATTTCAGTCATCCGCGATCCATACATCGTCGTTTGCTTGCCCGCGGATCGAGAGCCGCGCGACGCCTGCAACTGTTCCCTCATACTCCGCTATCGATCGGACGGCCCCGGTCAAAACCGACTATGGACGCTGCGCTATTGCGCGCGCGAGTAAACGCCAGACACCTCCCCACCTTGGCAATTCGTGCCGACGCGCTGAATATTCTGCCACCCAGCATCCGTTCCGCTTCGTCGCACTTGTTGGGAAGGTCAGGCGGAAGCGAAGCCCATCCTGAAGATCGCGGTGTTCTGCGCCCAGTTGATCACCGTGCGCGGGCTCATCACCGTGGAGATATCGCCATTGATGAAGCCCTGCCGGGTCAGGTCCGCCACCCGCACCATATTGGCAATGGTGGCCGCGTCCGCTTCGGGCGCCTTGGCGGCCACGATCTGCTGTTCGGTTTCGGCGGGCAGGTAATTGAGGCCGACCACCAGGCTCCACCGGTCCATCTGGCCCTGGTTGATCTGCTGCGTGCCGTGATACAGCCCGCTGGTATCGCCCGCCCACCGTGTTGGCGGTGGCGAACAACCGGAAATAGGGGGTTGGGGCGAACGATCCGGTTCTGGTCCAGCAGGGTCAGCTTGCCTTCGGTTTCCAGCACGCGCTGGATCACGAACTTCACATCGGGCCGACCGGCGTCATATTCGTCGAACACCAGCGCGGTCGGCGTCTGCAACGCCAGGGCAGCAACCCTTCGCGAAATTCGGTGACCTGCAACCCGTCGCGCAGCACGATGGCATCGCGCCCGATCAGGTCGATGCGGCTGATATGCGCGTCCAGATTGATCCGCACGCAAGGCCATTTGAGCCGCGCCGCCACCTGTTCGATGTGAGTCGATTTGCCGGTGCCGTGATAGCCCTGCACCATCACCCGGCGATTATAGGCAAAGCCCGCCAGGATCGCGAGCGTGGTGTCCGGATCAAACACATAACTCTCGTCAAGGTCGGGCACCCGCTCATCCGCCTGGGAAAAGGCAGGGCATTTCATGTCGATGTCGATCCCGAACAGCTCGCGCACGCTGATTTCGGTGTCGGGCGCAGGCAGCAGCGTTTCACCGCCATGCGGATCGGAAGGGGAATGGGCCATCTGGTTCATCGTGCTGCTTCGCCTAGCGGCGCTGGCGCGCCGCCGCAACAGGCTTTGGCGCAAGGGCCGTCATCGCGCAGTCAAATCTATCGCGCAGGCTGCACTCGTGATAACCGGAGCTGATGGCCATGCCGCATTACACCTTTTACACCAATCCGATGTCGCGCGGGCAGATCGCGCGCTGGGCGCTGCATGAAGCGGGCGCGGAATATGCAACGGTGCTGGTTGACTGGGCGGACAAGCCGGTCGCGCTGCTCGCCGCCAATCCCATGGGCAAGGTGCCGGTCATCATTCACCATGCCGAAGAAGGTGACCGGGTGGTGAGCGAATGCGCCGCGATCTGCGCCTATCTGGCTGAAATGCACCCCGAACGCCAGCTTGGCCCCAGTGACACCGAATGCGCGGATTACCTGCGCTGGCTGTTCTTTGCGGCCGGCCCGCTGGAACAGGCGGTGATCTCCAGATTCATGGGCTGGGAAGAACGCGACCCGCAGAAGCAGGGCATGCTGGGCTTCGGCAGTTTCGAACGCACGATGGATACGCTGGACGGCTGGCTTGGGGCGCATGACTATGTCTGCGGTGCCCGCTTTACCATGGCCGATGTCTATGTCGGCAGCCAGGTGGACTGGGGGCTGACTTTCGGCACGATCCCCCCGCGCGAAGCCTTTGTCGCCTATGCCGAACGGTTGCAGGCGCGCCCGGCCTACAAGGCGGCCAAGGCCATCGACAATGAACTGATCGGAAAGACGCGCGGCCCCTGAATTTCAGACCGTGTCAGCCCAGGGCGCGGCTTTTCCTGAGCAACTGATAGGCTTCCACCACCCGGCCAAGGTGCGCTTCGTGCCGCCGGTCACCGCCATTGCGGTCGGGGTGATAGCGCCGCACCAGTTCGGAATAGCGGCGGCGCAGCGCGGTGCGGTCGGCATCGCCGCTCAGCCCCATCATCGTCAGCGCCTCACGCTCCGGCCCGGAAAAGCGGGCGAAGGCCTGTGCATTCGCATCCGTGCGCGCGGCCCGGCGGCGAATTGCGGATGCGCGCGCACCGATCGCATCCAGCGGATCGTCGAAATCCGCCCAGCGCGGCATGGCGCTGGCCCCCGCATCGGCGCGAAAGGCCCGGCTTTCGGTCTGCCAGCCGGCCACCGGCGATTGGGCCTGCAGGATTTCCTGCGCGCTCATCCCGTCGAACCAGTCGTATCCGGCGTTGAATTCGCGCACATGATCAAGGCAGAACCAGCGCCAGTCGCCCGGCCCGTCAAAACCGGGCGGGCGGCCGCCGGGGGCGCGGAATTCGCCCGGCTCGGTGCAGCCCGGCGCCTCGCAATCGCGCCCGTCACTCTCGATCCGTCCGTGGAACCTGTCACGCATAAGGCCTTTAGCATGGCGAGCGAGCGCCTATATTGGAAGACCCGAAAATTGAGGATTTGCAATTATGGCCGGACCGATCCAGCAGGAAATCGAAGCGACCCTGAACGCCGCATTCGCGCCGGACCGGCTGGATGTGATCAATGACAGCGCCACGCATCGCGGCCATTCCGGCGATGACGGCAGCGGCGAATCCCATTTCACCGTAGTGATCGAAAGCGCCCAGTTTGCCGGAAAATCGCGGCTCGAACGCCAGCGCATGGTCAATCGCGCGCTGGGCGACATTCCGGGTGAGCGGGTTCACGCCCTGGCCATCAGGGCCAGCGCGCCGGGCGAGTAATTCCGCGCGCCCATTGCCCTTTGGCCGCGCCCGGCCTAAGTGCGCCCCGCTATGCAAAAGCCGCTGACATTCGCCGTGCCCAAGGGGCGCATTCTGGACGAGGCGCTGCCCGTGATGGCGCGCGCCGGCATCGTTCCCGAAGCCGCCTTTCACGACAAGAAGAACCGCGCGCTCAGCTTCGCCAGCGACGACGGGGCGATGCGGATCATCCGCGTGCGCGCCTTCGATGTCGCGACCTTCGTGGCCCATGGCGCGGCGCAGATGGGCATTGTCGGCTCGGACGTAGTGGAAGAGTTCAATTATCCCGAACTCTACGCGCCGGTGGATCTCGACATCGGCCATTGCCGCCTCTCCGTTGCCGAACCTGCCGACCGGGCAGGAACGGGCAGCGCGCAGGGCCATGTCAGCCATCTGCGCGTGGCGACCAAATACCCCAACCTGACCCGCCGCCACTTCGAAAGCCGGGGCATCCAGGCCGAATGCGTCAAGCTGAACGGCGCGATGGAGCTTGCCCCCGGCCTTGGTCTGGCCGGACGGATTGTGGACCTGGTGTCGACCGGGCAGACGCTTAAGGACAATGGCCTGGTCGAAACGGACCGGATCATCGCGATTTCCGCGCGGCTGGTGGTCAATCGCGCGGCGCTGAAGACGGACGAACGGGTCGGCGCGCTGGTCGATGCCTTTCGCGCCATTGCCGCAGCGGGCAAGGCCGCCTGATGCTGCGCCTTGCAACCAGCGAGGCCGGCTTTGCCAAGGCCTTCGCCAGGCTGGTGGCGGATCGCCGCGAAAGCGATGATGATGTCGCGCGCGACGTCTCGCTGATCCTTGGCGAAGTGCGCCAGCGCGGAGATGAGGCGCTGGCCGAATACACCGCCCGCTTCGACCATTACCAGCTGACGGCAGAGGCTGACTGGTTAATCACGGCCGAACAATGCCGCGCGGCCTGCGATGCGCTGGACCCGGAACTGCGGGCCGCGCTGGAACTGGCCGCATCGCGCATCCGCGCCTATCACGAAGCGCAAAGGCCCGCAGACCGCGACGCCACTGATGCAGCGGGCGTGCGGCTGGGCGCGCGCTGGCGCGCGGTTGACGCAGCCGGGCTTTACGTTCCGGGCGGGCGGGCCGCCTATCCCTCGTCCCTGCTGATGAACGCGATACCCGCCAGGGTAGCAGGGGTGGACCGGCTGGTAGTCGTCACCCCCACCCCGCACGGGCAGGTCAATCCGCTGGTTCTGGCCGCCGCGCATATTGCCGGGGTGGATGAAATCTGGCGGGTCGGCGGGGCGCAGGCCGTGGCCGCGCTTGCTTATGGCACCGCGCGCATTCGCCCGGTCGACGTTGTCACCGGCCCCGGGAACGCCTGGGTGGCCGAGGCGAAACGCCAGCTTTACGGGGTGGTCGGGATCGACATGGTTGCCGGGCCAAGCGAAATTCTGGTCATCGCCGACGGCCGGAACGATCCGGACTGGATCGCCGCTGACCTGCTGAGCCAGGCCGAGCATGATCCGTCGGCGCAATCCATCCTGATTACTGATGATCCGGTCTTCGCCGATGTGGTGGCTGACCGGGTCGCGGTGCAGGCGGCGATGCTGGCCACCAAGACGGTGGCGAGCGCGAGCTGGAACACGCATGGCGTCATCATCGAAGTCGCCAGCCTTGATGAAGCCCCGGCGCTGGCCAATGCGCTGGCGGCGGAACATGTCCAGCTGGCGGTGGACGAGCCCGAAGGGCTGATGAACGAAATCCGGCATGCGGGCAGCGTGTTCCTGGGCCGGCTGACCCCGGAAGCGGTCGGCGATTATGTCGCCGGGCCCAATCACGTCCTGCCCACCGGGCGGCGCGCGCGCTTCGCCTCGGGCCTGTCCGTGCTCGACTTCATGAAACGCACCAGTTTCATCAGCCTCGATCAGGCGGCGCTGCAGGCGATCGGCCCGGCGGCGGTCGCACTGGCTCATGCAGAAGGCCTTCCGGCCCATGCCCAATCCGTGGAGCTGCGCCTGAAATGAGCAGGAATGCACGCGCCCTCGCCCGTTCCGCCGCCCGGCTTGCGGCGGTCCAGGCCCTGTACCAGCAGGCGATGGAAGGCACCGCGCTGGTGCAGCTGCTGGATGAATTCCACCAGCACCGGCTGGGTGCAGCGATCGAGGACGAACAGCTGGCCGATGCTGAAGTCAGCTTCTTCGACGATATCGTCAAAGGGGTCGACGCGCGCCGCGACGAGATTGACGGGCTGCTGGCCGAACGGCTTGCCGCCGGCTGGACGCTCGCCCGGCTTGACCGGACGATGTTGCAGATCCTGCGCGCCGGCACATATGAGCTGGTGGCGCGCGCGGATGTGCCCACGGCCAGCGCGATCAGCGAATATCTCGACGTCGCGCATGCGTTTTTTGACGAGCGGGAAGCGAAATTCGCCAATGGCGTTCTGGACGCCGTAGCGAAGGCGGTGCGGAGCTGACCGTTCGGCACATATGCCATGCTGAACCCGGTCGTGCGGGCAGGACAGGTGCGGCATGGCGAATGAATTGAAGTTCATCGATGCGCTGCGCGCCCTCGCCACTCATCCCGCCGCGCGCGGGCTGGATGATGACGCGGCGGTGCTGGAAATCGGCGGCGAAACGCTGATCCTGACGCATGACATGATGGCGCAGGGAACCCATTTTCCCGCCAATGCCGACATGGCCGACCTTGCCTGGAAACTGGTCGCGGTGAACCTGTCCGACCTTGCCGCAAAGGGCGCCGAACCGCTCAGCATCCTGCTCGGCTATGCGCTGGGCGAGGATGATGCAGGTTTCGTGGCGGGCCTGCGCGATGTGCTGGAAGCGTTCAACGTGCCGCTGCTGGGCGGCGACACGATCCGGGCGAAGGGCGCACGCTGCTTTGGCGTAACCGCCATTGGCCGCGCTACGCATGTCCCCGTGCCGGATCGGCGCAACGCACGGCCGGGCGAGGCCGTGTGGGTAACTGGCGCGCTGGGACGCGCAATGCTGGGCTTTGAAGGCCAGACAGAATTTGCCGGGGCCTTTGCGCGCCCCGTCCCCCGTCTGGCTGAAGGCCGGGCGCTGGCGCCGCATGTCGGGGCGATGATGGATGTGTCCGACGGGCTGCTGCTCGATTGCTGGCGCATGGCGACAGCCAGCGACGTGACGATTGAGCTGGAAAGGGCTCGCCTGCCGGTGGCCGATCCTGCCCGGCTCGACGAATGCATCCGCTGGGGCGATGATTACGAACTGCTGTTCACCCTGCCCGAAGGCTTCCACCCTCCGGTTGCGGCAAACGCAATAGGCATGGTGGCGCAGAAAAATGGCGCCGCCCTCCGGCTCGACGGCACGACGCTTACCCCCGCCGACGGGATCGGATACCGGCACTAGCCAGGAAAACGGCGTAAAATCCCTCATTTTCGCCGGTTTGGGCTTGCGCTTGGCTGGCCCGGCCATTAGCCACCTGCGGTCCGCGTCAAACAGGGCGGATTTGGGATTGGAACATTCATAATAATAGGGGGAACGCGTGAACCTCGTCGTCATCGCAATTTGTCTGGGGCTGCTTGCCGTCGTGTACGGCTTCGTAACCAGCCGCCAGGTTCTCGGCGCTTCTGCCGGTAACGAAAAAATGCAGGAAATCGCCGGTGCCATTCAGGAAGGCGCACAAGCCTATCTGAAGCGCCAGTACACCACCATCGCCATTGTCGGCGTGGTCGTGGCGGTTATCGTCGCCTGGGCGCTGGGAACGATCTCGGCCGTGGGCTTCATCATCGGCGCGGTGCTTTCCGGCGTCGCCGGCTTCATCGGCATGAACATTTCCGTGCGCGCCAATGTGCGCACCGCTGCCGCGGCCCAGAAGGGCCTGCAGGACGGGCTGACGCTGGCGTTCCGCGCCGGTGCAATCACCGGCCTGCTGGTGGCGGGCCTCGCGCTGCTCGCGATTGCGGTGTTCTACTGGTATCTCACCGGCCCCGGTGGCTATTCCATCGGCGGCGATGATCGCACCGTGGTTGACGGCCTGGTCGCACTGGCCTTCGGCGCTTCGCTGATTTCCATCTTCGCGCGTCTGGGCGGCGGCATCTTCACCAAGGCCGCTGACGTCGGTGCGGATCTCGTCGGCAAGGTCGAAGCCGGCATTCCCGAAGACGACCCGCGCAACCCCGCCGTGATCGCGGACAATGTGGGCGACAATGTGGGTGACTGCGCCGGCATGGCCGCCGACCTGTTCGAAACCTATGTCGTCACCGTGGGCGCCACCATGGTGCTGACCGCGCTGCTCCTGAAGGGCACAGGCGCGCTGCTCGAACCGCTGATGGCGCTGCCGCTGCTGATCGGCGGCGTGTGCATCGTCACCAGCATCATCGGCACCTACTTCGTCCGCCTCGGCGGCGGCACGAATGTGATGGGCGCAATGTACAAGGGCTTCCTCGTATCCGCCGTTCTGGCCATTCCGGCGATCTGGTTCGCCACGAACTATGCGCTGGGCAGCATGGAGGCACCGATCGGTGAAACCGGGTTCAACGGACGGTCACTGTTCTACTGTTCGCTGCTGGGTCTGGTCATCACGGGCCTCATCATCTGGATCACCGAATATTACACCGGCACCGGCTTCCGCCCGGTCCGCTCCATCGCCAAGGCTTCGGAAACGGGCCATGGCACCAATGTGATCCAGGGCCTGGCGATCAGCCTTGAATCGACCGCACTGCCCACGCTGGTGATCGTGGCGGGCATCATCATCGCTCACCAGCTGGCGGGTCTGATCGGCATCGCCTATGGCGCCACCGCCATGCTGGCGCTGGCCGGGATGGTCGTTGCGCTCGACGCTTACGGGCCGGTGACGGACAATGCCGGGGGCATCGCCGAAATGGCCGGGCTCGATGACAGCGTCCGCGAAAAGACGGACCTGCTCGACGCGGTCGGCAACACCACCAAGGCCGTGACCAAGGGCTATGCCATCGGTTCGGCGGGGCTTGCCGCGCTGGTACTGTTCGCCGCCTACACCACTGACCTCAACCACTTTGCCGAAAAGCTGGGCCTCGCGGTCGATGCCAATGGCAAGGCGGCTGTGAACTTCAGCCTCGAAAACCCCTATGTCATCGTCGGCCTGCTGCTGGGCGCCCTGCTGCCCTATCTGTTCGGTTCGATGGGCATGACGGCGGTGGGCCGTGCGGCTGGCGACGTGGTCAAGGATGTGCGTGACCAGTTCCGCAACGATCCCGGCATCATGGCCGGCACGTCGAAGCCTAACTATGCCCGCACGGTCGATCTGGTCACCAAGGCCGCGATCAAGGAGATGATCATCCCCTCGCTGCTGCCGGTGCTGGCGCCGATCGTGGTCTATTTCGTCATCACTGCGGTGGCGGGCCAGGCCAACGGCTTTGCCGCGCTGGGTGCGCTGCTGCTGGGCGTGATCGTCGGCGGACTGTTCGTGGCGCTTTCCATGACTGCCGGCGGCGGTGCATGGGACAACGCCAAGAAGTACATCGAAGACGGCAATCACGGCGGCAAGGGCTCCGAGGCACACAAGGCCGCGGTGACCGGCGACACGGTCGGCGATCCGTACAAGGATACCGCCGGCCCTGCCGTCAACCCGATGATCAAGATCACCAACATCGTGGCGCTGCTGCTGCTCGCCGCGCTTGCTGCACACTGATCCCGTCGGGACACAGACCGGGCATCGACCCCGTCCGGAGCGATCCGGGCGGGGTTTTTGCTGCCTGCACTTATCCACAATGCTGCACTGCGGCATCTTGCAAAGCACGCAAATCCAATACTTGCCATTGACGACTCGCCGCAAACGGGCGCACATGTGAGCGATGGAGATGCAGCATACTCCGGAACAATTGGTCGCAGACCTGGTCCTGTTGCTCGATATGGAGCCGCGCGGGGCCGATCGGTTTCAGGGCCGACGCGCCAGAGGCGGGGCCGGCCGGGTCTTTGGCGGGCAAGTGATCGCCCAGGCGCTGGCTGCGGCTGAACTGACCGTTTGCGAAGATCGATCCGCTCATTCGCTGCATTGCTATTTCCTGCGCGGTGGTAACCGTCAGGCGGCGATTGATTACCAGATCCTGCGGGACTTTGACGGGCGCAGCATTTCCAACCGCCGGGTCACCGCCCAGCAGGATGGCAATGTCATCCTCAATCTCACCGCGTCATTTCACTGCGCTGACGAAGGCTTTTCGCACCAGCAGGTGCCGATGCCGCAGGTCACCCCGCCCGAAGCGCTTGAAGAAGATTTCGTGCGCCGCCGCCGGCTGGCGAAAAACGGCCTCGAATTCATCCCCGTGGTGCTCAGCCCGGGCCCGATCGACTGGCGTTCGGTCGAACTGGAAGATCGTTTTGCCAGTTCAAACTGCGCCGCGCTCAAACACAGCTGGTTTCGGGCCAAGTCCCGCCTGCCTGACGATCCACGGGTCCATCGCGCCGCTCTGGCCTACGCCAGCGACATGCTGCTGCTCGACACGGCGACGATGCCGCACCCGGTCTCACTTGGCGAACCGTCGATGGTTGCATCGACGATCAATCATTCGGTGTGGTTCCATGCACCGTTCCGCGCTGACGAATGGCTGCTGTTTCGTTCCGAAAGCCCATGGGCAGGCGGCGCGCGCGGCTTCATCCGGGGCAGCATCTTCAGCCGCGACGGGCGGCTGGTGGCCAGCGTTGCGCAGGAAGGGCTGTTGCGCGTGCGCGCAGATTGCGAAACGCGCGGCTGCACCGAAGAACAGGCGCTTCACAGCGATT
Source organism: Novosphingobium sp. (assembly GCA_024236235.1). Taxonomy (GTDB): domain Bacteria; phylum Pseudomonadota; class Alphaproteobacteria; order Sphingomonadales; family Sphingomonadaceae; genus JACKKV01. The sequence continues at coordinate 320,289 of JACKKV010000001.1, forward strand.
GAAGATGGCGTGAAATTCGCGCCTGCCGCTGTTCGTTAAACTTTCCTTTGCCGCTTGGGGTTAATCCGGTCCGGACAGCGCGATAGCTGTCCCGAGAAAGGTTAACGCGCTTGGCGGCAACGGCACTGCGAACGGACGGCATTCTTCCCGCCCGGCCATCCATGGACGGCTGGGCCAATCCGCTTGCCCTGCACCTGCGCACGCCCGCCGAACTGGCGACGGCGGATAACATCGCCCGCTGGGACGCGCTGGCGCGATGCGCCGCCGAACCCAACCCCTTCCTTGAAAGCTGGTATGCGCTGCCCGCCCAGCGCGCCCTTGACCCCGATGGCGAACTCGCCTGGCTGGTGCTGGAAGGTGACGGGATCATGGCCGGCATCATCCCGCTGCTGCGGCAGGCGCGCTATTATCGCTATCCCGCTCCCAATCTGACGAACTGGGTGCACGGCAACTGCTTTGTCGGCAGCCCGTTGGTGGCGGCAGGATGCGAACGGCATTTCTGGCGCGCATTGCTGGACTGGTGCGACCGCCATGCCGGGTGCGGCCTGTTCCTGCATCTCACCCACATGCCGCTGAACGGTCCGCTGCATTCCGCCTTGCTGGCGGTTTGCGCCGAACAGCGCCGCACCGCACAGCCCGTGCATCACGAAGAACGGGCGATGCTCGCCTCTCCGCTCACCCCGGAACAATACTGGCAGGCCGCGCTGAACGGCAAACGCCGCAAGGAATTGCGACGGCAGGCAAGCCGCCTGGCCGAAGCCGGGGATGTCCGGTACGAACGGGAGGACGGCTGCACCAATGTCGAGCAATGGGGTCGCGAATTCCTGGCGCTGGAACTCTCGGGCTGGAAAGGCCGCGAAGGATCGGCGCTTGCGGGTGAGGAAGCGACCATTTCGCTGTTCCTGCATGCCCTGCAAGGCGCGGCACAGCGGGGCAGGCTGGAACGGCTCACCCTGCGCCTCGATGGCCGTCCGGTCGCCATGCTTGCCAGCTTCATCTGTCCACCCGGCTGCTTCTCGTTCAAGACCGCTTATGACGAGCGGTACGCGCGCTTCTCGCCCGGTGTCCTGCTGCAGCAGTATAATCTGCAACTGCTGGAGCGCGGGGAGATCGCCTGGTGCGACAGTTGCGCCAGCGCGAATCATCCGATGATTGACCGGCTGTGGATGGAACGCCGCCCGATTGGCCGGATCAACGTGGCCATCGGCGGGGCGCTGCGGCGCAGGATCTTCCGCGTCATGGTCCGGGCCGAAACGCGAAAAGGGAAACGGACATGAGCCTGCTGACTGACCAGTCGCGCGACATCTTCGCACGATCCTATCCCGAAGTGCCGCACAAGCTGGCGCACACGCTGCACCGGCACGAGCTGCTGGAATTCGAACCTCTGGCCCGGCTGGCTGAACGCCTGCCCGAAGGCGGGGTCGAGTACAATCTGGCCGATCTGCCCATTGCGGTGGACGGCAAGCCCGACCGGGGCGATCTTTCGATCGGCGAAATGATCCGCCAGGTCGGTCGGGCCGGCAGCTGGGCGGTGATCCGCCATATCGAACAGGATCCCGAATATGCGGCACTGCTCAACGAGCTGCTGGACGAGATCGAGCCGCTGGTCGCGCCCAAAACCGGCCGGATGATAAACCGCGTGGGCTTTATCTTCGTCACCTCTCCCGGCGGGGTCACTCCCTGCCATTTCGATCCCGAGCACAACATCCTGCTGCAGATCAAGGGATCGAAGGTGATGACCCAGTTTCCGGTCACGGACACGCGCTTTGTCGCGGACGAAGCACATGAATCCTATCACCGGGGCGGCCCGCGCGAGGTGCCCTGGCGGCCCGAACTGGAAAGCGGCGGCCTAGAGATCGCGATCGGCCCGGGCGAAGGCCTGTTCGTGCCGGTCATGGCCCCGCATTTCGTGCGCAACGGACCGGAGCCTTCAATCTCGCTGTCAATCACCTGGCGCAGCGAATGGAGCTATGCCGAAGCTGATGCGCGCGCCTTCAACTCCGTGCTGCGGGGTTGGGGTTTCAACCCGCTCGCGCCGAGACGCTGGCCTGCCAGCAATCGCATGAAGGCGCTGGGCTGGCGCGCGCTGCGCCGCCTGCGTGGATAAGCCCCTTCACCCGCCGGGGTGATAGAAATCATAAATCGCGCGGGCCACGCCCGCACTGACGCCGGGCGCACGCTGCAAATCCTCCAGCGCGGCGGCGCGCACCTTGCCAGCGGTGCCGAAGTGCAGCAGCAGCGCGCGCTTGCGCGCAGGGCCGATGCCGGGGATTTCGTCCAGCGGGCTGGCCTGGATCGCGCGGCTGCGCTTCTGGCGGTGCGCACCAATCGCAAAGCGATGCGCCTCATCGCGCAATTGCTGGAGATAGAACAGCAGCGGAGAATTGAGCGGCAGCGTCTTCTCTCGCCCGTCGGGGAAATGAAACACCTCGCGCCCCGCATTGCGATCCGGCCCTTTTGAGACAGCAATCAGCGGCACGTCCTCTATCCCCAGTTCCTCCAGCGTATCGCGCACGGCGCTCATCTGTCCCTTGCCGCCGTCAATCAGCACCAGATCGGGCCACACGGCCACCCCGCCCGCCTGCCGGTCCCGGTCAGGGTCTTCTTCCAGCGCCCGGGCGAAACGGCGCTGCATCACCTCGCGCATCATGGCGAAATCGTCATTGCCTTGCGCGCTTTTGATATTGAACTTGCGATACTGGCCTTTCAGGAAACCCTCCGGTCCGGCCACCACCATGCCGCCTACCGCCTTCGCGCCCTGGATGTGCGAATTGTCGTACACCTCGATCCGCTGCGGTGCCTCACCCAGTTCCAGGAAATCGGCGAGCTCGCGAAAGATCGCCGCCTTGGCCCCGCGTTCGGCACGGCGGCGTTCCAGCGCCTCGGTTGCGTTGCGGCTGGCCTGCTCAATCAGCCTGCGCCGCGCGCCGCGCTGCGGCACTGACAGTTCCACCCGGTGTCCGGCTGCCTCGCCCAGCGCCTCTTCCAGCAACGCCGCGTCATCCAGCAGGCGATCGACCAGTATGGTGCGCGGCGGCGGCACTTCCTCGTAAAACTGGGCCAGCACGCCCGCCAGCACCTCGCCCTCGTTCACATCCTGCGTATGCGTGGGAAAGAAGGCGCGATGCCCCCAGTTCTGTCCGCCGCGAATGAAAAAGGCCTGTATCGCCACCTGCCCGCGCGCCTCGGCCATCGCGAACACATCGGCATCACCAAGCCCCTGGGCATTCACCGCCTGGCTGCCCTGAATGAAAGTGGCTGCGCGCAGGCGGTCGCGCAACATGGCCGCTGTCTCGAAATCCAGAGCTTCGGCTGCCGCCGCCATCTGCTGTTCGATCTTGCGCTGCACAGCGCTGGATCTTCCGCCGAGGAAATCCTTGGCCTCCTGCACCAGCTCGGCATAGGCGTCGGCCCCGATCCGCCCGACGCAGGGGGCCGAACAACGCTTGATCTGGTAAAGCAGGCAAGGCCGGTCACGCCGCGCGAAGAAACTGTCCGTGCAACTGCGCAGCAGGAACAGCTTCTGCAGCGCGTTGATGGTGGTGTTCACGCTGCCCGCGCTGGCGAAGGGGCCATAATAATTGCCTTTGGCGCGCCGCGCGCCGCGATGTTTCATGATGCGCGGAAAATCATGATCGGCCCGCAGCAGGATGAAGGGGAAGCTCTTGTCGTCACGCAGCAGCACATTGTAGGCGGGGCGAAAGCGCTTGATAAGCTGCGCTTCCAGCAGCAGCGCCTCTGCCTCGCTGTTAGTGGTGATGATTTCCATCGCCCGGGTCTGGGCCACCATGCGCTGCAGGCGGATCGGCAGACGTTCGACCTGGGTATAATTGGCCACCCGGTTGCGCAGCACCCGCGCCTTGCCGACATAGAGGACATCGCCGCGCGCATCGAGCATGCGATAGACGCCGGGCCGGGACGGCAGCGTTGCCAGCGTCTCGCGGATCGCGGCCACGCCCGCCGCCAGATCGGGCTGGCTTGACCGCATGGTGTCTGTCGCATGATCCTCGTTGAAGCGATCGGGCGAAGCGCGGTCGGGTGGGGAAGCAGGTGTGCGGGACATCACCGCCAGATAGGCATTTTGGGTGGGCGGCGCCACTCCTGCCGCGATGCGGCTTTCCTTTGCCTTTTGCGTGTGGCGCGGCTATGGCGCGCGGCCAGACAGGCACAACGGCAAACAGGTATCGGACAAATATGGCTAAGGAAGAACTCCTCGAAATGCGCGGCAAGGTGGTGGAATTGCTGCCTAACGCGATGTTCCGGGTAGAGCTCGAAAATGGTCATGAAGTGCTGGGCCACACCGCCGGCAAGATGCGCAAGAACCGCATTCGCGTGCTGGTGGGGGACGAAGTACTGTGCGAACTCACCCCCTATGACCTGACCAAGGCGCGCATCACCTATCGCTTCATGCCCGGTCGGGGCGGTCCCGGCCCCCAATAAGGCAGGCGCTTGGCTGCGCCCCGGCTCATCCTTGCCTCCGCCAGCCCGCGTCGGCGCGAATTGCTCGCCCGGCTGGGGGTTGAGCCTGCGCGCATTGGCGGCGCGGATATCGATGAAACCCCGCTGAAAGGGGAAATTCCGCGTGATTACGCCCGCCGCATGGCTCGCGAGAAGGCGCAGGCCGCAGCAGACCCTGATGGCTTCGTGCTGGCCGGCGACACGGTGGTGGCGCTTGGCCGGCGCATCCTGCCCAAGGCGGAGGACGAGGCGACCGCCCGGCGCTGCCTCGGCCTGCTTTCGGGGCGGCGCCACCGGGTGCTGTCTGCCATCGCCCTGCTGGGGCCGGATGGCACCTTGCGCGAACAGCTGAGCGAAACCGTGGTCATCTTCAAGCGCCTGAGCGCGGAGGAGACCGAAGCCTATATCGCCAGCGGCGAATGGCACGGCAAGGCGGGCGGCTATGCCATTCAGGGCAGCGCCGAAGGGCTGATCAGCCGCATTCAGGGTAGCCATTCCGGTGTCGTGGGTCTGCCACTGTTCGAAACGAGGGCGCTGCTCAAGGCGGCGGGCTTCCCCCTTGGCTGAATGGCTGGTCGAGGAAGGCATCGGCGAACATCGCGCGGTGTTGATCGACAAGGGCGAAATTGTCGCCGCCCGGCTTGACTGGCCTGGCCCCCTGGCTGTCGGCCAGGTGGAAGACGCAGTGCTGATTGCGCGGACCGCAAACTCGCCGCGCGCGACCGCCCGCTTCGCCAATGGTGAAGAGGCGCTGGTCGATGGCCTGCCGGCCTCCACCAGCGAAGGCCAGGCGCTGCGCCTTATCGTCACCCGCGCCGCGCGATGGGAAGGCCGCAGGTTGAAACGTGCCCAGGCGCGCCTGACCGGCGACAATCCCCGCCCTGCCCCCACGCTGGCCGAAGCGCTCGACGCGCGGATCGTGCCGCACTTCGCGGGATGGGACGAGCTGTGGGCCGAGGTGATGCACGGCACGGTCGATTTTCCGGGCGGCTCGCTTTGCATCGAACTCACCAGCGCGCTGACTGCGATCGATGTCGATGGCACGCTGGCGCCGCGTGCGCTGGCGCTGGCCGCCGTGCCCGCCATTGCCCGCGCCATCCGCCAGTTCGATCTGGCGGGTTCGGTCGTGATCGACTTTCCGACGCTGGAGGCAAAGGCCGATCGCAAGGCGGTGGATACCGCATTGGCTGCCGCGCTGGCCGGCTGGCCGCATGAACGGACCGGAATGAACGGATTCGGGCTGGTCCAGCTCGTGGCCCGGCGCGAGCACGCCTCCCTCCCCGAACTGCTGGCGCGATGGCCAGATGCCGCCGCCCGCCTGCTCCTGCGCCGGGCGGAACGGGTGAGCGAAGCCGGCGCGCTGCTGCTCACCGTCCCTGCCCGCGTCAGGGCCGCCATCCAGCCCGGATGGGAGGCCGAACTCGCCCGCCGGACAGGCCGCCATATCCGCTGGAATATCGACGATACGCTTGCACCCGATGGCTGCTTCGCGCAGGCGGTGCCGCCATGACCAGTGCCGCCGCCAAGACCCGCCCCTGCCCGATCTGCCGCCGCCCGCGCAGCCAGGAATTCGCGCCCTTCTGTTCGGCCCGCTGCCGCGATCGCGATCTCGCCAACTGGTTTACCGATGGTTATGCGGTTCCGGGGCGCCCGGTCGCACCGGATGAGATCGCGCCGGAAGACTGAACATTGGGGGCGATTACCCCCTTGCCAATATCGGGCGGCTTCGCCATAGGCGGCGCTCCAAACGCTTGGCAGCCCGTGCATGGGCCGTCGCTCAGCGAATGCCTCGGTAGCTCAGTTGGTAGAGCATGCGACTGAAAATCGCAGTGTCGGTGGTTCGATCCCGCCCCGAGGCACCATTTTTCCCAACCCGATTCAGTCAAAATGCATGCAGTATCCCTTGCGGTGCTGAACGCGTATCAGCCGTATCGTAAAGGGTGGTTCTCCGCACGAGACGGCGGCCCAGCGAATCGGCCATGGCCTGCATGTCCGCCACTGTCATTTCCTGACCATGTGTGGCACCTGCGGCGCGGGTGATGCTTTCATCCATCAGCGTGCCCCCCAGATCATTCGCCCCTGCCCTGAGCGCCAGTTCCATCCCTTCGCGCCCCAGCTTGACCCAGCTCGCCTGGACATTGCCGATCCACGGATAGAGCACCAGCCGCCCCACCGCGTGCATCAGCACCGCTTCGCGCAAGGTGGGGCCGCGGCGCGCCTGACCCCGCTTGTAAAGCGGCGCTTCATGCGCGACGAAGGGCAGCGGCACGAATTCGGTTATACCGCCGGTGCGCATCTGCAGGTTGCGCAGTTGCAGCAAGTGAATCGCCCAGTCGCGATAGCTGTCGACATGACCGAACATGATGGTGGAAGTGGTGCGCAGGCCGGTGCGATGCGCGGTTTCGATCACTTCCAGCCATTCGCCCGTGCTGACCTTGTCCGCGCAGAGCGTGGCGCGCACCGGATCGTGCAGGATTTCCGCCGCGGTGCCGGGCAGGCTGCCAAGACCATGATCGCGCAGCAAGGCAAGATAATCATCCAGCGCCATCCCCATGCTGTCCGCGCCATGGCGGATTTCCAGCGGTGAAAATGCGTGGACATGCATGTCGGGCACGGCGCGTTTCACGGCCTGCAGGATCGAGAGATAGGTTTCGCCCGTGAAGCCGGGGTGAATCCCACCCTGCAGGCAGACCTCGCTAGCCCCGCGTGCGCGCGCTTCGATCACCCGGCGGCCGATTTCCTCCATCTCCAGAAGATAGGGGCGCTCAGCCCCTTCATGCTTGCGGGTGCCCTTGGAGAAGGCGCAGAAGGTGCAACGATAAGTGCAAATGTTGGTGTAATTGATGTTGCGGTTGACGACATAGGTCGCGACGTCGCCCTTGGCCGCAGCACGCAATTCATCCGCCGCTTCACTCAGTACCTGGAAATCGCGCCCGCGCGCGTCGAACAGTTCGGCAATTTCCGCCGTACCCAGTTCGTCCGCCCCGTATTCAAGCATTTCTTCGGCCAGCCATTCGATGCGGCTCTTGCCCGAGACCGCGAAATGATCGGCAAAACCCGTGGGCACATGCTGCGAGCGACCTGACACCCAGCCATCTTCGCGCGCCAGGCCCGCACCATCCGCCAGCCGGAGCACCGGCGCACGCATTGCCGGATCGAGCCAGCGCGCGCTGTCCGCAAGCCAGGCGGGGTAGATGGTCAGGCGCGGCGCCAGCACCTTGCCCGCGCGCGCCGTCGCTTGCGCCAGCTCGGCAATTTCGGGCCAGGGCGCTTCGGGATTCACGAAATCGGGGGTCAGCGGTGAAACGCCGCCCCAGTCATTAATCCCGGCGTTTACCAGCGCCTCCAGTTGCCCGGCATTGAGATTGGGCGGGGCCTGAATGCTGATCTCCGGCCCCAGCATCACCCGGGCCATGGCGATGGTCCAGACCAGTTCTTCCAGCGGCGCGGGTGGATGATCCGCCATTTTGGTGTCGGGTTTGGGCAGGAAATTCTGGACGATCACTTCCTGGATATGGCCGTAGCGTTCATGCAGACGCCTGATCGCTGCCAGTGTTTCGATCCGTTCGGCGCGCGTTTCGCCAATGCCGATCAGCAGCCCGGTGGTGAAGGGAATGGACTGGCGCCCGGCTTCCTCCAGCGTGGCGAGGCGCGCACCCGGATCCTTGTCAGGCGATCCGTAATGCGGCCCGCCCTTTTCGCACAGCCGCGGCGATGTGCTCTCCAGCATCAGCCCCATGGACGCGCAAACCGGGCGCAGCATCGCCAGTTCACCGGCATTCATGCAGCCTGCATTGATATGCGGCAATATGCCCGCCTCGTCGCGCAGCGCACGCGCGACATCCGCGACGTAATCCAGCGTCGAGCCATAGCCATGCGCATCGAGCCATTGCCGCGCGGCGGCATAGCGCAGTTCCGGCTTCTCGCCGAGCGTGAGGAGCGCTTCCTTGCACCCTTGCGCCAGGCCTGCCCGTGCCTGCTCCACCGCCTCGGCGACCGGGATGAAGGGCTGTGCAAGATGGCCCGGAGTCTTGGCGAATGTGCAGTAATGGCAGACATCGCGGCACATCTGGGTCAGCGGCAGGAACAGCTTGGGCGAATAGGTGACAATGTCGCCGAAAGACGCATCCCGCAGCGCGCGGGCCCGGCGCAGGATCTGCTCCATCGCCCCGTCAAGATCGCTCAGCTGGTCAATATCCTGCGCCAGAGCGGCGCTTTCCAGGATCAGCGCCGACTGGCCGAGCTGCGCGCGATGACGGGCAAGGCTGCCTGTGCCGAACATGGGGGTGAAAGCCATGCCCGGCGGCAGGAGCACCGCATTGGTCCCGCTTCCCTCCTTGCATGGCACCAGCGCCGCCGCCGTCTCCCGACCCAGGCGTGTATAGGAAGAAACCAGTTCGGTGATCGCGCGGCTATCGACGGTCAGGAAATCGGCATGAAGCAGCAGCACATGCTCCGCCCCGCCCGCCCTGGCGGCGGCCAGACCGGCGGCATAGGCGGCATTCAGCCCCTCACCCGGATCGGGCACCAGGGGAAATCCGCGTGCGGTGGCCAGCGCCGCGATGTCCACCCCTTCGCTCACCACCAGCACCCGTTCGATACAGGCGCTGTCGGCAAGCGCATCCAGCGTCAGGGTGGCCATCCGCGCCGCAAGCACGGCCCGCGCATCAGGTGCCATCTGCTCAAGCCTGGATTTGGCCGCGCCAAAGGGTTTGATCGGGACAATGGCCGTCATCGCCAGTGGTGCAGGCCCATTGGCCGATGCCATCAGATCCGGTTTTTGCATAGACAGCTGTTCCTCTACGGGCCGTGTATCATCCGATCCATGCGGCTGCCAGCGATTCGCAGGCATTCATTCGCGGATTGTCCGGCCGTTTCCGTAGACATCTGCTGGTTTCGGATGCACTATGACGCATCGTGACGCGGTGGCCCGGACGGCGAAACTTGACCGCACAGCAGACAGACAACGAATTTTTCTGGCAATTCACTCCGCACGAAGTATAGTATACTACAATATTTGCAAATGGGAGAATTCCACATGTCTTTCGGGAAAATGGACGATGTCCGCGCCGCAAATCTGGATAAGGATGCGCTCAAGGCCCTGCCCGACCAGGTGAAGGAAGAGCTGGAAAAGCACCGGCAACAATATCTGACCGATCCCGCAGCCGCGCATATGTGGGATCCGATTGCGATCGGCACGCCGGGTGGCCCCGTCACCTGCCTGCTCCTGCATCACCTTGGCCGCAAGAGCGGTGAATGGCGCAACACCGCCCTCCAGTATTACCGCTTCAACGGCGACATTCTGATTGTGGCGTCGCGTGGCGGCACGGAAGAACCGCCGGTGTGGTTCCTCAACCTCCAGGCAAACCCCAAATGCCGCATCCAGGTGGGTGCGAATGGATCGGAAGCGACCGCGCGAGTCATCACGGGCGAAGCGCGCAAGCCCTATTGGGATTTCATCACCAGGGAACAGCCCGCGCAGGCCGAATATCAGTCGCGCTGTCAGCGTGAAATCCCGGTGATCGCGCTCGATCTGCCCGAAGGCGTGAGCTTGTAGGATTCCTCCCGACGGGGCTGGGTCACCGCCCGGCCCCGTCAAGCGGATTTGCGCCCGCCTCAGGCGTTTTCTTCGGCTATGCCCGTGATCCGGATGCCGCTGCCATCCGCCTTGTAGCGGCGGTTGATGCCGATCAGGATCGAGGTCAGCCCTTCGGCCACCACCGAATTGCACAGCGGGCCTGCATTCCACGCCCGCAGCCCGATTTCGCGGGTCAGCGCAACCACCCGTTCCACCGCCGGCGTATCATCGCCGCACACCAGCACATCGCATTCGATTTCAGCGTCGAGATGGGCAAGATGATGCGCGGAAATATTCTGGAAGGCGGACACCACCCGCACCTCATCACCCAGCAACCGCTGGATCGCTTCCACCGCTGATCCGCCTTCGGGCAATTGCACCCGGCTGACCTTGGGCGGCACCAGCGGCACCGTAACATCGATCAGGATCTTGCCCGCAAGCTGCGCCTGCACTTCCTCGACCGTCGCCCTCTGTCCTGAATAAGGCACCGCGAGCACGACGATATCAGCGGCGGCGGCGGCGCTGACATTGTCCGCACCGCGCATCGACTTGCCGCCAAGCGTTGCATTCATTGCATCGGCGGCTTCCTGCGCGCGTTCCGCTGACCGGCTGCCGATGACGACATCATAGCCCCGATGCGCCAGCCGCAGCGCGATCCCGCCGCCTTCCTTGCCCGTTCCGCCAAGCACGGCGATGGTTTCAGTCCTGGCCTGATTCATGATGTGCAACTTTCCTGTCTGCATGGAATTTATCAGCCCGTACCCTAACGCCTTTTCCATGGAGCTCTACTGAAATCGGACCGTCACCCGCGCAGCCGACCCTGATCCGCTGAACGAATATTCGATGGTGCGGCGGGCGGGCTGTTCGCATCTGCCACCACTGTGTCACACACCTGTCACACATCGTCCCTAGGGGCGGCTTTGCGACAAGCAAACGAACAGACCAAATGGGGCTACACATGAACATGAAACTCACCGCATCAACCGTTGCGATGGCTGTAACGCTGGGCTGGGCGCTGCCTGCGTCCGCGCAGACGGCTGATTCGGCGGCAGTCCAGCAACAGCTCGCCGAAATGCGCGCGCAGATGCAGGCGATGGCTGCCAAGATCAACACGCTAGAAGGGCAGCTGGCCAGTGCCAATGCCAAGGCGGATGCGGCATCAACCACTGCCCAGGAAGCGAAGGCTGCCGCCAGTGACACGGTCAAGGTCAAATGGAAGGGCGCCCCCGAATTTGAGGGTGAAGGCGGCTGGAGCTTCAAGCCGCGTGGCCGTGTACAGGTGGATGCCGGTTCGATCGGCGCACCCGGCGGTACTGGGCAGGATCTCGGCTTCGGCAATGAGGTCCGCCGCGCAAGATTGGGCGTTGAAGGCAGCATCCCGGGCGGAATCGGCTACAAGTTCGAAGTGGATTTCGCCGGCGGCGATGCCGAAATCACTGACGCGCTTGTGGATTACAAGGCTGGCGACGTGAAACTGACGATCGGCCAGCACAATAACTTCCAGTCGCTGGAAGAACTGACTTCCAGTCGTTTCATTAGCTTCATGGAACGTGCAGCCTTTACCGACGCCTTCAATTTCGAACGCCGTCTGGGTGTGTCCGCCGAATATCATGGCGGCGACTTCCTGCTGCAAACCGGTGTCTTCAGCGACAATGTGCATGAGATCGGCGACACCGAAAACAACAGCTGGGGCGGTGACCTGCGCGCTGTGTTCATGCCGAAGATGGGCAACGCCCAGCTGCATCTCGGCGGATCGCTCCACTATCGCGATCTCAACGATTCTGCCGGAACCATCCGTTACCGCCAGCGACCCTTCACGCATTTCACCAGCACCCGCTTCCTCAACACCGGCAGCTTCCCGGCGAAGAGCGAAACCAGCTATGGCGTGGAAGCAGCTGGCATTTCCGGGCCGTTCCATTTTGCCGGTGAAGCATACTGGCAGAAGGTTTCCAGCCCCGGCTTCGCCGATCCCACCTTCTTCGGGGGTTATGCTGAAATCGGCTATTTCCTGACCGGAGGGGACAGCCGCGGCTACAAGAAGGGCACGTTTGACCGGGTGAAGCCGAAAAACGGTTTCGACAAAGGCGGCATCGGTGCGGTCCAGGTCAATCTGCGTTACGATTTTCTCGACCTGAACGATGCCGGCATAGTCGGCGGCAAGCAGGATGGTTACGCCATTTCCGTGATCTGGACGCCCACCGCCTATACCCGCCTCATGGCCAATTACGGTCGGATGGAATATACTGATGCGGCGATCGCCACTGGCACTGGCGACCGGTCATACGGGGTCGATGTGTTCGGCATGCGCGCCCAGTTCGACTTCTAGGATCACGCGATCGATAATGCTTCCGGCAGCGAGGAAGGCCCCCTCCCCACCCCTCCCGGGGAGGGGGTGAGCCTCGCTACCGGAAATCAGGTTCAGGACGCGCAAGCCATCGTATCCGGCCTTCGCTCAAGTAACTGTCATATAGCTGTCACATAGCCGCCGTAACGGCTCGGACAAACAAGCAAGAGGAACAATCCATGCGTTCGTCAAAATCCTTCATTCTCGCCATTGTCTCGTCCCTCGCCCTTGCCGCCTGCGGCGGTGCGGGCAGTGATGGCGCGGGCGCCGCGCGCGATTCGATTCGCGTCGTCGGCTCCTCCACCGTCTATCCTTTCGCCAAGCTGGTGGCAGAAAACTTTGGCAAGAATAATGCCGACTTCAAAGCGCCGATCATTGAATCGACCGGCACCGGCGGCGGCATGAAACTGTTTTGCAAGGGCACGGGCGAACAGCATCCGGACATCGCCAACGCCTCGCGCCGGATGAAGAAGTCCGAGTTTGAGGATTGCCAGGCCAATGGGGTCAAGGACATCGTCGAAATCCAGGTCGGGCTGGACGGCATCGCCTTTGCCTCGACCAAGGGCGGCATCGAACTGAATCTGACGCCGGAAGTCATCTACAAGGCCCTGGCCGCCAAGCCGTTCGGCAAGGAGCAGACCGCCAAGACCTGGAAGGACGTTGACGCCTCGCTGCCCGCCGATCCGATCCTGGTTTATGGTCCGCCGTCCACCTCGGGCACGCGTGATGCGATGAAGGAACTGATCCTCGAAGCGGGCTGCAAGTCCGACCCCGCCATGAAGGCGCTGAAGGACAGTGACAAGGCGAAGTACGAACAGCTGTGCACCGAAGTGCGCGATGACGGTGCCTATGTGGATGCCGGCGAAAATGACAATCTGATCGTCCAGAAGATCGAGACCAACCCCAAGGCGGTCGGCGTGTTCGGCTATTCCTACCTCGAAGAAAATCTGGATCGCATCCATGGCCTGAAGATCAATGGCGTCGATCCGACCTATGACAATATCTCCAGCTTCGCCTATCCGGGTGCCCGCCCCCTCTTCATCTATGTGAAGAAGGCGCATCTCGACGCCATTCCTGGCCTGAAGCAGTTCATCGGCGAATGGATGAACAGCTGGAACAAGGACGGCCCGCTGGCCAAGATCGGCCTGGTCGTCTCGCCTGACGACGTTCTGGCCAAGAGCAATGCCGCAGCCACCGATTTCACCACGCTGAACGGTGACGAACTGAAATAAGCGACTTTCCGACGCGCATGTGACCAGCCATCCTGGCGGTTCCGGTTCAGGCCGAAACCGCCGGGGTGGCTGAGTTCGTTTGTTTCCGGTGAAATCCGCGGAAATCGCAGGCTGAGCGCATGGCTGTTTCAGCCGTGCGATGGCATATCAAGCGCATCTGCCGGGAGAGCCTGATGCTTCAGCACACCGTCAAGGCCTTTGACGAGGAAATTGAAACGCTCCGCGGCCTGATCCTGGAAATGGGCGGGCTTGCCGAAGCGGCCATTCGCGATGCCGTGGATGCGCTAGTCCAGAATGACCGGGAAAAGGCGGATCGCGTCATCGCCGATGACCGCAGGCTCGACCAGCTGGAAGCGCGGGTGGACGATCTGGCGATTCGTATCATTGCGCTGCGCGCGCCGGTTGCGGTGGATCTGCGCGATGTGGTGGCGGCGCTCAAGATCGGGGGGGTGGTCGAACGGATCGGCGATTACGCAAAGAACATCGCCCGGCGGGTTCCCGCCATTGACCGCAAAGTGAAGATCGAACCGCTGGCGATCATCCCGGACATGGCCGCCCTGGCCCAGGCGATGGTCTATGACGTTCTGAACGCCTACACCACGCGCGATGCGGATCTGGCCATCGAGATCATCCAGCGGGACGAAGCGCTGGATCGCTTCCACAACAGCATCTTTCGCAATCTCGTCACGCATATGCTCGAAGACCCGACGACCATTTCCACAGCGGCGCAGCTGCTGTTCGTCAGCCGCAACCTCGAACGGATCGGGGATCACGCCACCAACGTCGCGGAAATGGTCTATTATTCGGCCACCGGCGAATATTCCCGCGAACGGGACAAGCCAGCGGCCGAATAAGGCGCCCTATCCTTCGGGCGGGCTTAAGCGAAATCCCGGATAGCCCTTGTCAGCCACATCGTTGCAGGCCGCGATATAATTGGCGAGGCCGCCCGCATAGGCCAGAATGCCCTGCGCCTTGCCCGGCACATTGGCCCCGACATACCAGCTTTTCGAACCTTCCAGCACCGTGCCCTTGACTGCATTGCGCACGGTTTCCGCCCATTTCGCCTGCGCGTCTTCGTCCACTTCGATGCGTGTCAGCCCGTGCGCACGCATATGTTTCATCAGCCGCTCTATCCATTCCACCTGGAATTCATTGGCGACGATCACGTTGACCAGCACGGACGGGCTGCCCGGCCCGCCGATCATCAGAAGATTGGGAAATCCTGCAAGGCCGAAGCCAAGATAGGTCTCGCTGTTGTCAGCCCATTCATCCTTGATCGTGCGCCCGTCCACGCCCTGAATATCGATAACCGTCAGCGCGCCGGTCAGCGCATCGAAACCGGAGGCGCAGATGATCGCGTCGAATTCCATTTCCTGCCCGCCAATGATCAGCCCTTTCTCCGTGAAAGCCTCGATCGGGGTCGCCTTGACGTCAATCGCCTCCACATTGTCGCGATTGAAGGTCTCGTAATAATCCGTGCCGACGGTCACTCGCTTCTGGCCATAGGCGATTTCGCTGGGCGTCAGGATGGCAGCAGTCTTCGGATCCTTGACAATCCGGCCCACCTGCTCGCGGATATAGTCGGAAATCTGGTCATTCACTTCCTTGTTAGTGACCACGTCGGTGAAGGCGCGCGGCACCGTGGCCCCGCCATATTTGAAGCGGCGATCAAGGATCGCGCGGCGTTCTTCGGGCGTGAAATCGGCGCCGGGGCGATTGCGGATCTGGATCAGCTCCTCTTCCATGAAGATGTCGCCGCTGCCCACAATTTCGAAATTGCGCATGCGCTGGCGCACGTTGTCACGGATCGGTTCCCATTTCTCATAATCCTCATCGGTCAGCGGGCGGTTGCAGGCGGGCATGTAGAGGCCCGGCGTGCGAACCATCACGCTCAGCCGTGCGGCCTGCTGCGCCACCAGCGGGATCAGCTGCGTGCCGGACGAACCGGTGCCGATCACGGCCACCCGCAGCCCGGTGAAATCCGGTTCCTTGTCGCGGGGCCACAGTGCCGAATGATACAGCCTGCCCTGGTACTTCGCGCGGTCAGGAATGTCGGGCCAGATCGGCGCGGAAATCGGACCGGCCGACGATATGAACATGCGGGCGCGATACGTGTCGCCCGGTTCCGTGGTGAAGGTCCAGTACCGCTCTTCCTCGTTCCAGACCGCTTTCACCAGGCGGGAATCGAAACGGATGTCCTTGCGCAGGTCCAGCCGTTCGGAGACGAAACGCAGATAGGCGCGGATTTCAGGCTGGGCCGAATAGCGTTCCGACCATTTCCACTCGCGGTCGATCTCGTGCGAAAAGGAATAGGAGTAGACCAGGCTTTCGACATCGCAGCGCGCGCCGGGATAGCGGTTCCAGTACCAGGCACCGCCGACATCGCTGCCCGCTTCCAGTGCCAGCGCGCTGAAGCCCGCTTCGCGCAGCTGATAAAGTATGTGCAGCCCGCCAAAGCCGCCGCCCAGCACCAGCGCATCCAGAATTTCACCAGTAACGGCCCCGGCCTTGTCCACCATATTCCTGCTCCCGCTTTCCACTTCATCCCCCGAATCGGAAGATATGTCGGTTTTGTAGCACACTACATAACGCCTAGCGTAGATTTGATATGTTCGATTGACCCCTGTCAAATTGACTGAAGGGAATCGGGATTTTTCAGAAAATCTTGCGCAGTTCGATTTCGAAAATGCGCCCCTGCGGATCGATCAGGTCGCCCTGATAGGCGATCGGGACCATTCCATCCCGGTCCGTCACCCGGCGATGCGCCGCAAATATGTTATCGACCCGTAGCATCAACCGCAGATCCTTGGTGATACCGGGATCGCGCGCGATCCAGCCTTGCTCGCCCAGATCGATGAAAACCCGCATATTCACTGAGGTCAGACTCCCGAAACGCAGATCATCCGCCTGGCTCACGCCTCCGGACACTCGCGTTGCGCTCTCGTAATCGCCCGAAACGCGCATCCCGACACCACGATGAAACAACCCGCCCTGCAAGCTGATGCGGTGGCGCGGCACGCCGCCGCTCTGGGTTATCGCATCGCCATCCAGCAGGTCCAGAACCGCGCCGCCGCGCGCAAACCGCACCCGGTTTTCAAGTTCGATGGTGTGATAGAGCGAAGCACTCCACCGCCCCTGCCCGCCTGAACGCCCGCGCATCATCGCCATCGGGTCGGACTTTGCGCCGCCTTCCCCGCCCAGGCTGGCCTCGGCTTTGCCGAGCACGCCTGACAGATCGATGCCGTAACGCAGCCGCGCGGATGCCTCGCGCGCAAAACTCACCGGCCTGCGATCGAGCGCCACCAGTGCGCCTGAGGCATCGCGCACGACCCGGTGAGGGAAGGCGGCTTCCACCTGCGGGGTGAGCAGGGGAAAGCTGGCTGTCACGTCATTCGAACGATTGCGGAAATATTCCACCGTCAGGCTGGATCGTTTCAGGAAGGGCGGATCCCAGCTCGCCGACAGCTTGATGTCACGCCGCGTCTCACGCGTGAGCAGCGGATTACCGCCCGCAGTAACGCTGACCAGCGCGGTCTGCCCCAGATTGAAATCATAGACCGGCACGTTGAAGCCTTGCACCACCGGGTCGCCCAGTTGCGCCAGTCCGGGCGCTGCCTCGGCGTGAATATAACTGGCTTGCAGGGTCAGACCGCTCAGCGGCTTCCAGGTCAACCCGGTGGTATAAGTGACGAGCGATCCGAAATCGGACAGATCTTCCACCGCACCATTGAGGTTCAGCGAAATGTCGCCAATCGCGCCCAGCGCGCCTTCCCGTCTGCTGGTGAGCGGCACTGACAGATTGAGGCCACCGCGCAGATTGCCTCGCGTCAGCCGTGCGGAAGGTGATGCGCTGCGGCTGTTCGCGCTGGCGATGCGAAACCACTCATACCCGCCATAAGCCGTCACAATCACGTCGCCGGCCGGCAGGGCGATCGGCCGCCCTTCGAGATTGAGCATCGACTTGACCGAACTGGTCCGGCTGCGCGCCCGGTCCTGCCCGCCAGGCGCGATCACTGGCAAAGCTGCGTCAATCGCCAGCAGGCCCGCCGCAGTCAGTGCCTGTAGTGCGCTTGCATCCGCCTCGCGATCCGTCAGCGTGCGCTTGCGCTCATGTTCGGCATCAAGCGTAGCGGTCAGCTTCCAGCTGCCCAGCGGATGGGAAAGCGTGGCCCCCGCACCGTAAGTCTGCGTGCGAACGCGCCGGGCCAAGGGGGCGGACGCATTGAAACTGCGCAGCGCGCTGTTTCCGGCCGGATCCGTCAAACGCACGAGATCGAGGCCGGACAGGCTGCGGCTATCGTCAAGCCTTGCCGAAGCATTAAGCGTGAGCGCGCTGCCTTCCTTCCCCAACGCGGTGGTCCACGCGCCCGTCAGTTCCGCAGCCTTGCTCGCAGCGATCAGGCTGCGATACCCCGCCGGATCGGGATCGCCCGGCAGCGGCACGCTGTCCGGGGCCTGGCGCACGCCGCGTTCGGCCTCGGTCAGCATGCCCGAACGGCTGAGATCGAGATTGAGATTGAGCCGGTCATCGCCCCGGATTCTGAGAAAGGTCAGTTCAGCGTCAGTGGTCGAATAGCCGCCGCCATCGGGCAGGCCCCGCTCCAGTTCGATCTCGCGGCTGGCGTAATTGTCCTTCAGGATGAAATTGACCACCCGCTGATCGGCGGAATAGCCATAACGCTGCGCCACTTCCTCAGGCAACACTTCGACGCGCGCAATGGCTTCGGGCGAATAGCGCCGCAATTCGCGGAAATTCGACACCCGCTGACCATTGACCAGAATGACCGGCCCATCGCCCCCGCGTCCCCGCCCGGACCCCGCCTGCGGCGCGATCGCTTCAAGCAGCTCCGCCAACGACCCGGCTCCGTAAGCGGCGATATCCTGCTGATCCAGGGTGACCAGCGGCGGCTGCGCGGCCAGCACCGCGCCGGGGTAACGTTCGGCAATGACGATAATGTCCCGTTCGTCCTGCACGTGCGACTCGTCCTGCGCCCGGGCAGGGGCAGACACGGCAAGCACCGCAAGCGGCAGACAAGGGATGGCAAGGTAACGCAGCGGTCGGGACTCCTGTGTTCAGACAGCCGCCCCCTGCTCCGGCCCACAAGATGGCGCAGGCAACAAGTGCTTGGCAAGCAGGTTTTTCACATAGGCTTCGGCGGTTAAGAATGCGCGTCAGCCGCCGCTGCAATCGCCGCGTAAATGGTGTCGAGATCGGCATCGTCAATGCAATAGGGTGGCATGACGTAGACCGTATTGCCCAGCGGACGCAGCAATACGCCCGCATCGCGGAAGTAGCGCAACAGGCGCGGACCGAGATCGGACAGATATGTTGCATCCCCGCCCCCCAGTTCCATCGCCACAATGGTGCCGCACTGGCGCAGGCTGGCGATGGCCGGATGGCTGGCCAGCGCCGCCATTTGCCGGGTTTGCCGCGCAGCCAGCTGCTCAACCCGGTCAAGCACAGGCTCCTTGCGCCAGATCGCCAGATTGGCCGCCGCCGCCGCGCAGGCGATGGGGTTGGCGGTATAGCTGGAAGAATGAAAGAAACTGCGCGACCGGTCCTGCGAATAATGCGCGTCCCAGATCGCCTCGCTGGCCATGGTCACCGCCAGCGGCAGCGCGCCGCCCGTCAGCCCCTTGGACAGGCAGAGCAGATCGGGCACCACATCCGCCTGTTCGCAGGCCAGCAGTGTGCCCGTGCGGCCCCAGCCGGTCATCACTTCGTCAGCGATGAACAACGTCCCGTGCGCACCGCAAATGGCGCGCATCTGCGCCAGTACTTCGGGCGAATAGACGAGCATACCCCCCGCGCCCAGCAGCAGCGGCTCCACGATAAAGGCCGCCGCGCCGCCGGCGCATTCAGCCTCCAGCACGTCCAGCGTGGCCTGCGGATCGCCTGCGGGAAAGGGCACCCGGCTCACATCGAACAGCAGCGGCGCATAAGGCGCGTTAAACACGCCGCGCGCGCCCACTGACATCGCCCCGATCGTATCGCCGTGATAGCTGCGGTCCATCACCACTATGCGCTGGCGCGCCTCGCCGCGATTGGCCCAGAAGCCAAGCGCCATCTTCAGCGCCACTTCCACACTGGTGGAACCCGAATCGGAAAAGAACACGCGCGTCAGCGCATCGGGCATGATGGCCCGCAGGCCGCGTGCGACCGCTTCGGCAGGCTCATGCGTCCAGCCCGCGAAGATCAGTTGGTCGAGCCGTTCGCTCTGTTCGCGGATCGCCGCCATGATGCGCGGATGGCAGTGACCATGCGTCGTCACCCACCAGCTGGATATGGCGTCGATAATCCGCCGCCCGTCAGCGGTGAACAGCGCCGCCCCTTCGGCGCGCAAGACGGCCGGGATCGCATCGCCCAGCCCGTGCTGCGTGAAAGGATGCCAGACGGGGCTGTCGCTCAAAGCGAAATTCCCGCAGCGAAGGCGCGGGCCAGCGTTGCCGGTTCCAGCGGATCAAGCACCGGCAGTCGCCCCAGATGGCGCACCTTGCCGATCCGGCAGATCGTCTGCTCGCTGTCCGCATTGCCTTCGCCCACAAAGGCGACGCCCCAGATCGTGATCCCGCGCGCGCGCAGTGCCTCGATACTCAGCAACGTGTGATTGATCGTGCCCAGCGTGGTGCGCGCAACGATGATCGCAGGAAGCCCCCAATCGGCAAAGAGATCAACCATCAGCACACTGTCTGTCAGCGGCACCAGCACCCCGCCCGCACCTTCCACCACCAGCGGGCGTGGCTCGGGCAGGGCCAGACGGTCAAAATCCAGCTCCACCCCGTCAATCGCGGCAGCCCGATGCGGCGAACAGGGGGTGGTCAGCCGGTAGGCTTCGGGCAGGATACGGTCCGGCGCGAGACCGGACAGCCGGGCCACCCGCTGCGCATCGCTGCCATCGTCAAGTCCGGCCTGCACCGGTTTCCAGTACCAGCCGTCCAGATGCGCGGTAAGCGCGGCGGCAAACACCGTCTTGCCGACATCGGTATCCGTGCCCGTGACGATGAAACCACTCACCCGATCACCTCCACCAGGCATGCCGCCAGGCGTTCGACATCGTCAGCCGTCGCGTTGAGCGTCAGTGATATGCGCAGACGCGAGGTGCCGATGGGAACGGTGGGCGGACGAATGCCGCGCAGGTCAAAGCCGGCACCTTGCACCGCCTCGGCCACGGCCATGGTGCGCGCATCCTCCCCCAGAATCAGGGGGACGATCTGTGATCCCGAAAGGGTCGCACCAAGCGGGGCGAGCCGTTCATTCGCCCTGTTCACCAGCGCCATAAGCCGTTCGCGCCGTTCCGGCTCCTCGGCGCAGATCCGCAAAGCCTCGCTTACCGCCACTGCCATCAACGGGCTGGGCGCGGTGGAAAAAATGAACCCGCGCCCGCGATTGACCAGATAATCGCGCACCACCCGCGGCCCGCAGACCAGCGCCCCTTCCGCGCCCAGAGCCTTGCCGCAGGTGCGCAGCGCGATGACGTTCGCACGCCCGTCGAGATGGGCCGCCAGCCCGCGCCCGTCCGGTCCGAACACGCCGGTTGCATGCGCCTCATCCACTACCAGCACACCGTCGTGAGCATCGGCAAGCGCGATCAGATCATCCAGCGGCGCACGATCACCATCCATCGAATAGAGCGATTCCACTGCGATCCAGACGCTGCCCGTGCCGCCCTTGCCGCGCCAGCGGGCAATTGCATCAGCGAAGGCCTGCACGTCATTATGCGCGGCCATTGCCCTGTCCGCACGCGACAGCCGCATCCCTTCATGCGCGCTGGCGTGAATCAGGCTGTCATAGACAATCAGATCGCCTTTTTGCGGCAAGGTGGAGAGCAGAGCGCTGTTCGCGCCATAGCCATTGGCGAGATAGAGCGCGGATTCGCAGCCGAAAAATCGCGCTGCCTGTTCTTCCAGCGCTTCATGCTCGGGCGCATTGCCGCGCAGCAGCCGCGATCCGCCTGCGCCCACCGCCACGCCCCGGTCCAGCGCAGCGCGCAGCGCCGCCTGCATGCGCGGGGCATTGGCCAGCGCGATATAATCATTGGACGCAAAATCGACGCCCCTGCGGGTTTGCAGGCTGCGCAGCCGGGCACGCCCTGCCAGTGCGGCGAGATCAGCGGATTGCGAGGCGAAGGGATCGCTCATCAGCCCGCTTTGCCGCATGGTTGCCGTCGCGACAACTCCCGCATTCGCCGTGCGCTGCGATCAGAAGCGGCGCATCCAGTATTGCAGCTGCTTGGCGCTCTCTTCCTGCTCGCCCACCGCCTTCCATGAAATCGCACATTTGAGGCCAGAGACCGGTGCATAGCCGCGCTTTGTCCAGAAGGCGTCGTGCGGACGATAATCTGCGGGGCGCAACGGATCGTTGGCAGGGCGGATAACCGCCGCGAAGCAGGCCGCCTGTGCACCGCGACGCGCCGCCCATTCCTCACGATGATCGAAGAAGCGATGGCCGATGCCCCGCCCGCGATACTGGGGCAGGAGCACGCTTTCGCCAAAATAGAACAGGCTGGAGGTGTCAATGCCCCGGTCTTCGAACGGCGCGCGGATTTCAGGCTTTTGCGCCCACATTGGCGACGCGCTGGCCGCGCCGACAAGTTCCGCCCCGTCATGGACCGCCACCAGCACGGCTTCGGGCGCGGTGGCGAATTCGCGCATGTAGCGTAGCTCGAATGCCATGTCGCCTTCGTAGAGATAGGGGTATTCGCGGAATACGCTGATCCGCAGCTGCGCCAGCCGGTCAAGCGACGCGGTAATTTCGCTGCCGGTCAGCGTTTTGATGACAACATCAGAGGCGCGCGTATCGCGCGGTGTACCAGTCATTGATTGCAACCCAAGCTTAACATGTTTTATAGGAGAACCGAGAGCCCCGGCCCGGCGCGACTGCTTCTTTCATCGGCTGTCGTCGGTCGGGGCGATGTGCTTTCAGGCAACCGCCTCGTCAAGGAAATGTTCCCATGAACCGTCGCCGCCAGATCTATGAAGGCAAGGCCAAGATCCTCTATGAAGGCCCCGAACCGGGCACGCTGATTCAGTATTTCAAGGATGATGCCACCGCCTTCAATGCCCAGAAAAAGGGCACTATCAATGGCAAGGGCGTGATCAACAACCGCATCAGCGAGTATGTCTTTACCCGCCTGTCCCATATCGGGATTCCAACGCATTTCATTCGCCGCCTCAACATGCGCGAACAGTTGGTGCGCCAGGTTGAAATCGTGCCCATCGAAGTGGTCGTGCGCAACGTTGCCGCCGGTTCGATCTGCAAGCGCCTGGGCCTCGAAGAAGGCGAACCCCTGCCGCACACGCTGCTCGAATATTATTACAAGGATGACGCGCTGGGTGATCCGCTGATCGCGGAAGAACATATCGCCTGCTTCGGCTGGGCGAATAATGAGGAAATGCAGGACATTTCCTCCATGGCGATCCGCATCAACGATTTCCTGTGCGGGATGTTCGCGGCCATCGACATCCGGCTGGTGGATTTCAAGCTCGAATTCGGCCGCATCTGGGACGGCGATTTTGCTCGGGTTATCCTGGCCGATGAAATCAGTCCCGATGGCTGCCGCCTGTGGGACATGACCACCGGTGAAAAGCTGGACAAGGACCGCTTCCGCCGCGATCTGGGCGGCGAGGAAGAAGCCTATCAGGAAGTCGCGCGGCGTCTTGGCCTGCTGGAAAATGACGGAACGCCGGGCGAGGTTTTCGACCTTTCCGTGCACCGCAAGCTGCGCGGCAAGAAGTAAGCTAGCACGGCTGGCCGGGGAAAGCCTGGCCGTGCCGTTGCGCGTGCCCTTGCCCTGCGCCGCCGCTGGCGGCATAGGCACAGGCGATTCCCCGTCCTCAATTCCGTGAAAGGGATCGCGATGAAAATCCGCGTTCATGTCAGCCTGAAAAACGGCGTGCTCGATCCGCAGGGTCGCGCAATTCACCATGCGCTGGAAGGACTCGGCTTTTCCGGCGTCAATGATGTCCGCGCCGGGCGCCTGTTTGAACTGGATGTGGATGACAGCGTCAGCGACGACGCGCTCGACGACATGTGCCGCAAGCTGTTGGCGAACATGGTCATCGAAAACTACCGGATCGAGAAGGTGGCGGCCTGATGAGCCTGCGCTGCGCCGTCATCACCTTCCCCGGTTCCAATTGCGACCGCGACATGGCGGTGGCGCTCGAAGCGGTCTCGGGAACGCCTGCGATCCGGGTATGGCACGGCGATGCGACCCTGCCCGAACGGCTCGATTTCATCGCCCTGCCCGGTGGATTTTCCTATGGCGATTACCTGCGCTGCGGGGCCATCGCATCGCGCAGCCCGGTGATGCGCGCAGTGATCGAGGCGGCGGGACGCGGTGTGCCCGTGCTGGGCGTGTGCAACGGCTTCCAGGTGTTGACCGAAAGCGGGTTGTTGCCCGGTGCGCTGATGCGCAATGCAGGCATCACCTTTGTGTGCCGCAATGCGCGGCTGGTGGTCGAAAATGACAGCTCCCTGTTCACCTCCGCATATGCGAAAGGACAGCACGTCAGCATCCCCGTGGCGCATCACGATGGCAATTATTTCGCCGACGATGCGACGCTTGATCGGCTGGAAGGGGACGGACGCATTGCCTTCCGCTATGCCGAAACGATCAATGGTTCGGTGCGCGATATCGCCGGAATATTGAATGAGAAGGGCAATGTGCTGGGCATGATGCCCCATCCCGAACGCGCCATCGATCTGGCGCATGGCGGCACTGACGGGCGGGCCCTGTTCGAAAGCGCGCTGAACGCGCTCGCCAGCGCCTGACGCTCAGGCGCTGCGGCGGCGCGCGGCTGCCTGCTGGAACACGCGCTGGACGTCTGTTGCGGCCATCGGCCGGCCGAAATGGAAGCCCTGAATCTTGGTGCAGCCCATGTCACGGATCATTCTGGCTTCGGCGGCGGTTTCCACACCTTCGGCAGTGGTCGTCATTTCCAGGCTTTCGGCCATCGCCACCACCGCACGGATGATGGCCAGGCTTTCAGGATTGCCCTTGGCCGCGCCCTGCACGAAGCTGCGGTCCACCTTGATGGTCGAGAACCGCATCTTGCGCAGATAGCCGAGCGAGGAATAACCGGTGCCGAAATCGTCCAGCGCCACCCCGCAACCCAGCGCCATGATTTCTTCCAGCGCGGCCCGTGCGGTCACATCGTCACGCACGAAAATGCTTTCGGTCACCTCGATTTCCAGACGGCCCGGTTCCAGCCCTGACGTGGCCAGCGCCTTCACCACGCTGGCGGCGAAGTTCGGCGACAGCAGCTGTTCGCCTGAAACATTGACCGCCACCTTGATCCCGCCCGGCCAGCGCACCGCCTCGCGGCAGGCCTCGTTCAGCACCCAGTCGCCGATATCGACGATGAGACGCGTATCCTCGGCCAGGGGAATGAATTTCGCCGGGCTGACAAAGCCATGTTCGGGGCTGTTCCAGCGCAGCAGCGCTTCAAAACTGACCACGGTTTCGTTGTTGGCGTCCACGACCGGCTGGTAGTTCAGCAGAAGTTCGTTGCGTTCCAGCGCGTGACGCAGCGAGAATTCGAGCTTGCGGCGCTCTTCCGCGTCGGCATGAAGCGACGGTTCGAATTCGAAATGAACCCCGCCGCCTTCATCCTTGGCGCGATAAAGCGCAAGGTCGGCGTTGCGCATCAGCGTTTCGACCGTCTGGCCATCGCGCGGTCCAATCGCCGAACCGACGCTGGAACCGACGTAGAGCATGTGATGATCGACCTCATATGGCCTAGAGAGCAGGTCAATCACTGCCCGGGCGACGGCCGAGACCCGCTCTGTGTCAGACGCATCGCGAACGACGATGGCGAATTCGTCACCGCCCAGCCGACCGCACAGCTCATTGTCGCTCATCAGGCTCTTGAGCCGGTCGGATACCATGGCCAGCAGCTTGTCACCGACCTGGTGTCCCAGCGAATCGTTCACCGCCTTAAACCGGTCGAGATCGATCATCAGGAAGGCACAGCGCGTGCGCCATTGTTCGGAATAACGCATGGCATCGCCCAGCGCTTCCATCAGCATCATGCGGTTGGGCAGGCCGGTGAGCGTATCGTACCGGGCAAGGTAGGCGATCTTCTCGGACGATTCGCGCTGTTCGGTGACGTCCGAACCGACCCCGCGGAAACCCGAAAACTTGCCTGAATCGTCAAGCTTGGGCGTGCCGGAAAGCTCCCACCAGCGGTCCTTCTTGCCGATGTTGACCTTCACGATCAGGTTGGAGAAGCTTTCGCGCCGCTTCAGCCGCTCGGCCAGATCATGCAGGCTGGGCGGAAACTGGCCGGTTTCCCATGCCTCACCGGCGATGAGCTGGATGAAGGGCGTTCCCTCGACCTCCTCGGGATCGCGGCCAAGCGCAAAGGCGAAACGCGGGCTGGCCGAGCGAACCCGGCGCGAGGTGTCGATCTGCCACAGCCAGTCCGCCTCGCTTTCCTCGAATTCGCGCAGCAGCAGTGACACGACTTCGCTCTTTTCGGCGACCCCTGCCTCTGCCACCCGCGCGGTGAGATAGGTGCGCGCACCGTGCACCGTGCCAAGGACAGCAATGGCGATGAAAGCCGCAACAACGATCGCAACATCGTAAACGCCGCCGAAGGCAAAGCCCAGAATCGCGGCAACGCCGGTTATGATGGTGAAGAGGATACAGGCGAGCGGCGCTGACGCGGTCCACAGCGCCCCCGCCGCAATCAGCATGGAATAGACGGCCCACAAACCGAGCTGGTGAGCCGGGCCACCATAGGGCATGAAAAACAGCATCGGCAGCGCCCAGCACAGTGCGCTGACCAGCGAAATGCGAGTATGCTGCTGGATTTCCTTCTTGCCTACCGTACGCCGTTCGGCGTCCGCCAACCCGCTCTCAGCCTTGTAAACCTGCGCTTGCGCGGCGGCGAGCATGACCGCCCAGCCGACCAGCAGGTAGAGCGGAATCACCCCGTAAAACAGCTTCATGACGAAGATCGCGGCCATGGCCTGGGCGATCATCCGCCCCTTCACGACCGTCGCCAGATAGGCATATTGCAGTCCGCGCAGCCGCGCCCAGTCAGCCGATGCCGGCTGGACAAGCCCCAGCAACGCCCGCCAGGGCAGGGACGTCGGCAATACGGGCAGATCTGATCGTTGCTCGCTCACCCCCGTCGCATAGCGCGGCAAAGGTTGCCAATTCGTCAAAAACGACCGGGTTTTCAGCTATTCAACGGTTACCGATTTGGCAAGGTTGCGCGGCTGATCGACATCCGTGCCCTTCGCGCAGGCCGTGTGATAAGCCAGCAATTGCACAGGCACGGCGTAGACCAGCGGCGCGATCAGCGGATGAACTTTGGGCATCTCGATCGTCGCGAGACACCCCTCGCCCGCCTCGGCCAGACCTTCTGCATCGGAAATCAGCACGATCCGGCCACCGCGCGCGCGCACTTCCTGCATGTTCGACACGGTCTTTTCAAACAGCGGGCCGGATGGCGCCAGCACGACCACGGGCACCGTTTCGTCAATCAGCGCGATCGGGCCATGCTTCATTTCGCCAGAGGCATAGCCTTCGGCATGGATATAGCTGATTTCCTTCAGTTTTAATGCGCCTTCCAGCGCCAGCGGATAATCCTGACCGCGCCCCAGATAGAGCACGTCTCGCGCCGGGGCGATGAGATGCGCCATGGCCGCGATTTCCTCGTCATGAGCGAGCGCCGCATTAAGCGCGGCTGGCGCTTCGATCAGGTGATCGACCACTTCGGCTTCCTCGCTGGCACTCATCCGCCCGCGCCGTACCGCCAGATGCGCCGCCAGCGCTGCCAGCACCGCCAGCTGGCAGGTAAAGGCCTTGGTGGATGCAACGCCGATTTCCGGCCCGGCATGCGTGGGCAGCAGCAGATCAGCCTCGCGCGCCATCGAACTGGTAGGGACATTGACCACCACCGCGATCGTCTGCCCTTCGGCCTTGCAATGCCGCAGCGCAGCCAGCGTATCCGCCGTCTCTCCGCTTTGCGAGATGAACAGCGCCAGCCCGCCCGGCTCCAGCACCGGTTCGCGATAGCGAAACTCGCTCGCCACATCGATATCCACCGGCAGGCGGGCAAATTGTTCGAACCAGTATTTGGCGACCATCCCGGCATAATAGCTGGTCCCGCACGCGACGATCGTCACCCGGTTGATGGCGGACAGGTCGAAATCGATCTGCGGCAAGGCGACCTTGCGTTCGAGCTGGCGAATATAGGAATGCAGCGTCTGGGCGACCACGGTGGGCTGCTCAAAAATCTCCTTCTGCATGAAATGGCGGTAATTGCCCTTTTCAATGGCTGCGGCTGATGCGCCGGAGGTGGTCACCTCGCGCTGCACCGGCTGATTGTCGCAATCATGGATGGGCGCACCGTCGCGCGTAACCACGACCCAGTCACCCTCGTCCAGATAGGCGATCTTCTGCGTAAGCGGGGCCAGTGCCAGCGCGTCCGAACCCAGATAAGTCTCCCCCTCCCCAAAGCCGACCACCAGCGGCGATCCCAGCCGCGCCCCGATCAGCATGCCGGGGTGGCTGCGAAAGGCGATGGCCAGCGCGAAGGCACCGCGCAACCGGGGCAGAACGATCTGCACCGCTTCCTCGGGAGATTTTCCGGCCTCCACCTGTTCGGACACCAGATGCGCCACCACTTCGCTGTCCGTTTCGCTTTCAAACACGCGCCCGCGCCCCTGCAACTCCTCGCGCAGGCTCTTGAAATTCTCGATGATGCCGTTGTGGACCAGCGCTACCTCGCCTGTGGCATGCGGATGCGCGTTGTTCGCGGTGGGCGCCCCATGTGTGGCCCAGCGCGTATGCGCGATTCCGACTGTGCCGGGTGCCGGATCGTCCTCCAGCACCCGGACCAGGTTGAGCAGCTTGCCTTCCGCACGCCGCCGTTCCAATCGCCCGTCATGCAACGTGCAGATCCCGGCGCTGTCATAGCCGCGATATTCCATACGGCGCAGGCCATCGACCAGCCGTTCCGCGACTTCTTCCTTACCAACAATGCCGATGATGCCACACATATCAGATCTGCTTCCCTTGGCCGGTATGCTTAGCGCCTATGCCGGCAAGTGGTTGGGATTTCGTATAAATCGCAATTTCAGCCGCAAGAAAAAAAGATGACCAGGGCACGAAATCAGCGGCCCTTCTTCTCCGCCTTCTTTTTCTTCATCGCATCATGGAAACGATCCGCCCAGCCTTCTTTGACCAGTTGCGGCGCGCGCACCATGCGCAGCTCGCCCGCGCCGACATCGCGCGAAACCGCGCTGCCGGCCGCCACAATCGCATCCGCGCCGATCGTCACCGGCGCGATCAGCGCGCTGTTGGAACCGATAAAGGCCCGTTCGCCGATCACCGTCCGGTGCTTGAAATAACCGTCGTAATTGCAGGTGATGGTGCCCGCGCCGATATTCGCGCCTGCACCCACCTGCGCATCGCCCAGATAGGTCAGGTGATTGGCCTTGGCCCCCGGCCCCAGCACGGCCTGCTTCATTTCAACGAAATTGCCGACCTTGGCCTTGTCTTCCAGCACCGCGCCGGGCCGCAGCCGGGCGAAGGGGCCGACCGAGCAACCCGGGCCGATCCGCGCGCCCTCGATATGGCAGAAGGCATGAATCGCCGCGCTATCGGCCACCGTCACCCCCGGCCCGAACACCACATTGGGTTCCACCGTCACATCGCGCCCCAGCACGGTATCATGCGCGAACCAGACCGTTTCGGGCGCGATCAGCGATGCCCCGTCCGCCATGGCCTGCGCGCGACGGCGATCCTGCCATGCGCGTTCCATCGCCGCCAGTTCGGCGCGGCTGTTGATCCCGGCAACTTCAAACGGATCAGCGTCGACCACCGCCGCATGGCGCCCGTCGGCCAGTGCAATATTGACGATATCGGGCAGGTAATATTCGCCCGCTGCATTGTCATTGCCGACCCTTGCCAACAGCGCGAACAGGTCCGCCGCGCGCACCGCCATCAGACCGGAATTGCAGCGGCCGCAGGCGCGCTCAGCCTCACTCGCATCCTTGTGCTCGACCATCTTCACGATCCGGTCGCCTTCGGTCAGCACGCGGCCATAGGCCAGCGGATCGTCGGGCTGGAAAGTCAGTACCACGGCACCGGGCGCGTCCGCCGCGTTCAGCCGGTCCAGCATCGTGCGCATGGTTTCGCTGCGCACGAAGGGCACATCGCCATAGAGAATCAGCACATCGCCGGTGAAGCCGGCCAGCGCCGTTTCGGCCTGCTGCACCGCGTGGCCGGTGCCCAGCTGCGGGTTCTGCACGGCCAGCGCCGCGCTCCCGTCCAGCGCCGCCTCGATTTGCTCCGCCTTGTCCCCCACCACCACGACCTTGTGCGCCGGGGCCAGCGCATTCACGCTGTCCAGCAGGTGCAGCAACATCGGGCGGCAGGCAATCGGGTGCAGCACCTTGTGCGTGTCACTTTTCATGCGGGTTCCCTTGCCCGCGGCGAGGATGATGGCGGCGATCTCTCTCATGGTTTGCGGCCATGCCATCAAACTGTTGCAGTTTCCACACCAAGCAGGCAGTGGCGGGCGCGATGGCGAAATTTCCCTTTTCGATTGTCGGGTTCGATCT
This sequence comes from Novosphingobium sp., assembly GCA_024236235.1. Lineage (GTDB taxonomy): Bacteria > Pseudomonadota > Alphaproteobacteria > Sphingomonadales > Sphingomonadaceae > JACKKV01. The sequence goes on from JACKKV010000001.1 coordinate 350,480, forward strand.
GGATGGAACGCTGGTCGATTCGTCGCGCGATCTCGGCCTCGCGCTCAATCATGCGCTGGAACTTGCGGGCAAGCCCCCTGTCCCGCTGAGCGAGGTTGCACCGCTGATCGGCGGCGGCGCGGGGCGGATGCTGCGCCGTGCCCTGCAGGATGACACGAGCGTCGATGAACAGGCCTTTCAGGCGATCTACCGTGAATTGCTGAGCTATTATGAAGCCAATATTGCCGTGCACACCCGCCCCTATCCAGGGTGCGAGGCGATGCTGGACGGGCTGGCAACGCTGGACGTGCACCTCGCCGTCGTTACGAACAAGTTCGAACGCTTCGCGCATCAGTTGCTGGCCGAGCTCGGGATGCTCGACCGCTTTGCCACGGTCATCGGCGGGGACACGCTGGGCCCGGGTCGCAACAAGCCGTCAGCCGATCCGGTTCTGGAGATGATCGCACGTTGCGGCGGTGGCAAAGCAGCTTTCGTAGGCGACACGACCGTCGATGTGGGGGCCGCGCGCGCGGCAGGTATTCCGGTTATCGCGGTGAGCTTTGGCTTCAACGACCGTGTGCCCGGTGCGCTGGGCGCGGATGCGGTGATCGATCATTTCGATGAATTGCATGCGAGGCTGGCCAGCATCGGCTGAGCGGTTCTATGGGCAAGCGACCCTAATCCCCGACCGCCTTGACCAGCCTTCGTTCCAGCGGGGCGAGTACGCCCACCAGCTCGTGTCCGCGTTTCAACACCTGCCCCGCCTCACCAAACAGCGCCCACATGCCCTGCCGGTTGCGCAGGACCGGGCGTTTTTCGATGCGGACCTGGGGATATTCGGCGGTGCGCCGGAAGGCCGCGAAGCTGGCCGCATCCCTGCCGAAATCCATCGCATAATCGCGCCATTCGCCAGCCGCCACCATTCGCCCGTACAGATCGAGAATGCGCAGCAGCTCCGTCCGTTCGAACCCGACTTGCGCATTGTGACGGGCAGGAAAATCAACGATGTTTGCGGAAAAGCTGGAAGAGCCTTTCCCCGCCGTCATCAGTTGGCCGTCCCGCTGCGCTTCTGGCCTTTGCCCGCGCTCACCGCATCAGACGCGCTGCGCAGCGCTTCAACCTCCGCCTTCAGCGCTGCCAGTTGCTGCTCCAGATCCTCGATCCGGCTGGTGCCCGGTTCGCAAGGTTCCTTGCAGGGTGTTCCATAAGGGACAAATTCCTTGAGCCAGGTTTCGGCCGGAACAAGGGTTGAGCGCGCCTTGAGGCCGACCATCGTCGCCCCTTCGGGCACATCGTCGGTGACCACCGCATTGGCCCCGATCCGCGCCCGCGCGCCGATTTCGATCGGGCCGAGAATCTGTGCGCCGGAACCCACAATCACATCGTCACGCAAGGTCGGATGGCGCTTGCCCGGAACACCATTGGCAGGATTGGTCCCGCCCAGCGTAACGCAGGGATAAATGGTGACATTGTTCCCGATCTGCGCGGTTTCGCCAATGGTCACAAACCCGTGGTCAACGAACAGATGCTTGCCGATGGTCGCGCCCGGATGAATATCGATCGCGGTCAGCGCGCGCGACAGATGATTGAAGAAGCGGGCGATGAAAAAGAGCCCGCCACCGTAAAACCAGTGCGCGATGCGATGCAGGCCAAGCGCGAGCACACCGGGATAAAGCAGGATTTCCCAGCGCGAACGGGGCGCTGGATCGCGCGCCCTGATCGAGTCCAGATATGCGATGAGACCTTTGAACAGCATGATGGGGATTTTCGCACCAATCCCTTGGCAAGGCAAGCTTATAGCAGCCGGGGCTGCGCCGCACCCGAAACCGATTCCAGCGCATCGCGCCAGATCGAAAGCGTGGCTGGCTGCTTGCGCTCCAGGCTGATGCGATCAATGGCGGCCACCACCCGTTCGATCGCGGCATAGCTGCGCTCGACACGCGGCGAGAGATAGGCCAGCGCGCCTTCGGCCAGCGCAAGGCCGCGTTCGATCGCCAGGCTTTCGACCAGTTCGGCCACCATGGCATCGTCAGGCGCAACGATCTCGAGATGCAGCGCCGCACCGAGGCGAGAGCGCAGATCGGGCAGCGCAATGTCCCATCCGCCCTCGCTCACCGTGAGCAGCAAGGGCCTGCCTTCTTCCTGAGCGCGATTCCAGCGATGGAACAGGTCTGTCTCGTCCATCCGGTCCGCATCGTCCAGGCTGTCACCGAGATTCTGCTGCGCAAACCAGCGTGCGATCAGTGACTTTCCCGCGCGCGCAGGAGCGCACAGGATCGCTGTGCGAAACGGCCAGGTTGCAGGCACTTGCAGTGCTTCCAGCGCCTGGCGGTTGGACGGACCGATGACGATCCGGGACGGACGTCCAGCGCCCGCCTGGCCAAGCGGCAGCGCGAACTGGCTCATGGCTAGCGCCGAATGCTCAGCGCATTGTTGCCGACGACCACCTGCCAGCCGCGCGCGCGCAATGCCGCCGCCAGTTCCTCAATACCGCCAGCGAAGGTGACCTTCATCACCGAAGTACCGCCGATCGCGATGCTGCTGGTCGCCGCGCCCTGCACGCCCGCAGTGCTGCGCACCGTTGCCAGGGCGCTGTCCACCGCCGAGGCATCGGGCGACGCGAACTGCACCGTATAAGTCGCGGCGGCGACGGAGACTGGTGGTGGCGCAGCCGCTCCGGGCAAGGATGCAGCGGGGTCAAGCAGCGCATCGACCGCATCCGCGTTGCGACCGGCGGCGAGCAGCGCCGCCAGTACCGGATCGATCTGCGCATTCTGGGCGACCAGCGTGGGATCGGGTTTCAGCAAGCCGCGATTGAGCGCGCCAGTGTAGATGGAATCGAAACGGGCCAGCGCTTTCTGATACATCGCAGGCAGGTCATTTTCGCTGTCAGCGCGCAGGGTAAAGCTTTCGAGGAAGCGATTGTCAGGGCCGTAGCGTGCGGTGAAGGTGCCTTTCACCGGGCCACCGGGCCATTGCCGTTCCACCCGCGCGATGGCCATCAGCACGTCTGCCGCGCCGAATTCGTCCAGTATGTTGCGCCACCAGGCGCGGCTGCGCCGTTCGGTCTGCCCGAATGTCAGCAGCAGCGAATCGCCACCCGCGCCCGAGGGACGGACGTAATCGATGGCACTGGCGCCTGCCTGATATTCAGCCCAGGCCCGCTGCCAGGGGTTGCGCACCTCAAACACGGTCTGCGTGCCGCCGGAATAGAGAACGGGCACCAGCAGCATCGGTGCTGAATGTTCGACCGGGCCGCCCGCGCCCAGCAAGCCGCCGGCCCGACTGCGGTCAAAGATCACGCCCAGCGTCGCCACATAGCGGCGCGGCCCGATCTGTTCATGCTCGATCACGATGGCAGAAACCATGCTTTCCAGCTGCGAATCACTGATCTTGGGGCCTTTCAGCTTTTCCCAGCCCAGCCGTTGCGCCAGTTTCCAGCCGCTTTCGCGCGCTTCATCGGCATTCTTGCCCGACACATCCACCCTGATCCCGCCGATCTGGATATCGCCGGAACTGGCCACGGCCGCGATGCCGCGTTCTCCCTCGACCTGCGCCAGCAACACGCCGCGCGCCAGCACGGCAAGCAACAGCGCCGCCGCGACAAGCGCGACTCCCAGCCAGAACTGGCGGCGGGGAACGGAAAAGGGGATGAGGAGCATCTGGGCCATGGGGAAAACTGGCCGCCTTTTGCCCAAACAGGCTTGGATTTCCAAGCAAGAAAGCGTTAGGCGCGCGATATGAGCGAAGAGACTTCCTATAGTTACGAAAAAGCCGGCGTCTCGATCGCCGCCGGCAATGCGCTGATCAAGGCCATCGGACCGCTCGTCAAGGCCACGGCCCGGCCCGGCGCGGATGCCGAACTGGGCGGCTTTGGCGGCTTCTTCGATCCGCGCGCGGCGGGCTACACCGATCCCCTGCTGGTGGCCGCGAATGACGGTGTCGGCACCAAGGTCAAGCTGGCGATCGATCATGATCGGCACGACGCGATCGGGATCGATCTGGTCGCGATGTGCGTCAACGATCTCATCGTCCAGGGCGCCGAACCCCTGTTCTTCCTTGATTACTTTGCGACCGGCAAGCTGGACAATGGCGTGGCCGAGCGGGTGATTGCGGGAATCGCGGATGGCTGCCGCATCGCGGGCTGCGCGCTGATCGGCGGGGAAACCGCAGAAATGCCGGGCATGTACGCGCCGGGTGATTATGATCTGGCGGGTTTCTGTGTGGGTGCGGTTGAGCGGGGTGAACAATTGACGGGCGCGCGGGTGGCGCCCGGCCACATCCTTGTGGGGCTGGCCAGTTCGGGCGTCCACTCCAACGGCTATTCACTGGTGCGGCGGCTGGCGGCGGACAAGGGCTGGAAGCTGGACCGGCCCGCCCTGTTCGATCAGGAACGGCTGCTGATTGACGTGCTGATCGAACCGACGCGCATTTACGTGAAAACGCTGCTGCCGCTGGTCCGGGCCGGACTGATTGACGCGATGGCGCATATTACCGGTGGCGGGCTGCTGGAGAACATCCCTCGCGTCCTGCCGCAAGGCTGCCATGCGGTGGTCAATGCCGACAGCTGGGACCAGTCGCGGCTGATGGCTTTCCTCCAGGCGCAGGGCAATATCGAACCGGCGGAAATGGCGCGCACCTTCAATTGCGGCGTGGGCATGGTGCTGGCGGTCGCACCGGACCGGCTGACCACTTTATTGTCCGATCTGGAGAAAGCAGGAGAAGTCGCGTACCAGATTGGTGAAATTATCGCCGGTAACAAGGGTTGTACCGTGCGCGGCAGCGCCAGGGCATGGTCCGCACGCGATGACTGGAACGCCACGCATCATGGCTGACAAGGCGCGGCTGGCCATCCTGATTTCGGGCACGGGCACTAATATGGCGGCACTCCTCTATGCCGCCAGAGCTGCGGACTGCCCGTTCGAACTCGCGCTGGTGGCCAGCAACAATCCCGATGCGGCGGGGCTGAAGCTGGCCGAGGCGGAAGGCGTGCCCGTGTTCGCACAAAGCCACCGCGGTATGACCCGCGAGGATCACGACCAGCTGATGCATGAAGCGCTGGTGCTATCCGGCGCTCATTTCGTCGCGCTGGCCGGCTACATGCGCATCCTGACACCAGGCTTCGTCAGCAAATGGCAAGGCCGGATGGTCAATATCCACCCGTCCCTGCTGCCGAAATACAAGGGACTGCACACGCATCAGCGCGCGCTGGACGCAGGCGACAACCATGGCGGCTGTTCGGTCCACCTTGTTACACCGGAACTGGATGATGGTCCGGTGCTGGGCCAGACGCAGGTGGCAATCCTGCCCGGCGACACGGCGGACACGCTGGCCGCCCGGGTCCTGATTGCCGAACACCAGCTCTATTCCCGTTGCATCGCACGGCTGGTGCGCGGCGAAACAACCGGAAGCGCCGAAGTTTCAATCGGCGGTTGATCGGGCGGCGTCGATCAGCCCTTGCGTCCGACGCCCGGGATCACCGCGCCCACGCGCCTTTGGTAACTGACATAGACTTCGCCAAAGGTCGCCACCAGGTCGCGTTCCTCGTAGCGCAGGCCCACAAAAATATAGACGCTGAAGCCCGCCGCAAGCAGCAGGTGACTGCCGGTCATGTCCGGCGTCGCCCACAATCCCAGCAACAGCCCGGTATAGATAGGGTGGCGCACGAATTTATAGAGGAACGGCTCTCTGAACCTTGGAGACTGTGCCTCGGTACCGCGCAGCGAACGCCAGCCCTGCGCAAGCCCGAACAGCTCAAAATGATTGATCAGGAAGCTGGCCAGAAAGACCATCGCCCACCCCAGCCCGAAAATAGCCCAGATCGCCGCGCGCAAGGCGGGATTTTCCACTGACCAGACCGTACCGCCGATCGGGTGCCAGAATGCGAACAGCGCGAGCAGCACCAGCGCGGTCGCGAGGCAATATGCGGCGCGTTCGACGGGTGGGGGAACAATCCGCGTCCAACCCGCCTTGAAGCCTGGCCGGGCCATGATCGAATGCTGGATGGCAAACAGCGCAATCAGAGCCACATCGATGGCCAGCGCCGTGCCCAGCGGGGCATCCAGCCCCTTGTCCACATGCGCAGGCAAGGCAGGACAGGCAGCGACAAAACCGATCAGATAGACCAGCCCGACGACGGCCGCGCCATAACAGGCAACGCTCACCAGCATATGCAGAATGCCGCGCATCGTTTTTCTCCCGCTGCAGGGGCAATGCTGTTCAATTGATTATAGTGCGGCCCCTGAATATCAGTTTACCACCGCCATCCGGGCCTGTCGAATCGGCGGCTTACCCGATCTCTTCGATCCGGCACTTGCGCTCGACCTCGCCGGGAAGAGTCAGCAGAGCCTCGTCCCCCTTGGTGAACAGTTCAGCCTTCTCGCCGCTCCAGATCCCCGCATATTTTGCGCCAGAGCCGGTTGCGACATGAGCAAGCGCAATCCCGTTGGCGTTCCACTGCAAATAGGCAGCGCCCGGATCGGACTGGACCAACGTCAACGCCACGCCGAAATCCGTGCCTTCACACGCCAACGCCAACGGGCCGGTAGAGATGCCTGCCGCATCGTCTGAGCGGGCATTGGCATATCCCTGACGCAGCTCATGGATCCGCTGCGCATAGGCGGTGGCGACGCATTGCATCGTGTCGTCAGCCTTCCAGCAATCGTCGCGGCCCTTGATCCAGCCGCGCTGCATGGCCTTCAACTCGTTCAGGCGGTCCGGACTCATGAAGTCGCCCTTTGCCGCCAGCGCATAAAGGCGGCCCAGTTCGACATCCATTTGCGCCAGTTCGGGCGTCTTGCAGATAAGTTCCTGCGCCTCTCCCTCTGCCTTGGCGCAATCGAAATCCGGTTTGGCGGGGCTGGGGGATGCGGCCCCCGCCCCCATCGCTGCGGCTTCTGCGGCAGACTGACTGGCACTGGCGCCACCGTCACCGCAGGCGGCAACGATGGTCAACATGGCAAATATCACGGCTGAACGCATGGACTGTGCTCCCGGCTCCTACCAAGCTTGGTCAGGGAACAAGTATGACTTGCCTCTGCCGTTTTTGCAAAGAAGAAGGCCGCGCCCCTTGCGAGGCACGGCCTGTCCTGCTTGACCCGAATTTGAGTGTTTAGCCGACGATTTCTTCCGGCTTGAAGAAGAAGGCGATCTCGATCGCCGCATTCTCGTCACTGTCGCTGCCATGGACCGAATTGGCTTCGATCGATTCAGCGAAGCTCTTGCGGATGGTGCCTTCCGCTGCGTCGGCCGGGTTGGTCGCGCCCATCACGTCGCGATTGCGCTTCACCGCGTCCTCGCCTTCCAGCACCTGGACCACCACTGGGCCGCTGGTCATGAAGTCGCACAATTCGCCATAGAAGGGGCGTTCCTTGTGCACTGCATAGAAGCCTTCGGCCTGTTCGCGGGTCATGTGAATGCGCTTGGATGCGACGACGCGCAGCCCCGCGTTTTCCAGCATGCTGGTGACCGCGCCGGTCAGATTGCGGCGGGTGGCATCGGGCTTGATGATCGAAAAAGTGCGGGTGACCGCCATGAGGATATTCCTTGCGAAGCGTGTTTATGATTGCGCGCGGGCCACTAGCCCGGATCATGCTGCGCTGCAAGACGGCTGATCAGGGGCCTTCGCGCCATTTCCCGCCGTCCTGTTTCCAGAACCGGCGCTCCACCCCGTCCCGCTGGCCCAGCTGCCGCCAACAGATGCGCGCACCTTCCAAGCCGGTCGCGTCAAACAGCAGGAAGGCGCGTTCAAAGCCCGCAGCTTCATCGCGCCAGGCCCCATCAGCGAGCACGATATAGCGCGCGCCGTTCAACGCCTTTGCCTGTCGGGAAAGCAGGATCGGCTGGCGATCGGCATGTGCGGCATCGGCCCTGCCATTGGCTAGGAAGGCCTCGGGCGCGCGTTCCCACAGCGCATCGCCGATCAGGCCAAGCTGGGCATCATCATCGCTTACCACCAGCAGCCGTTCCCCCGCATTGCGGGTGGCGCGCGCGATCAGCGGCACTACCAGTTCTGCCGGGTCGCGCGACAGCTGATAGAAATCGACCCGCATGACGGGCCTCAGCCCTCCAGCGTCGTGCGCACGAACCGGTCGAGCAGGCGGACGCCATATCCGGTCGCGCCCTTGTCCCAGGTTGCGCCGGGCTTGTCCGCCCAGACCATGCCCGCAATGTCGAGATGCGCCCAGGGAGTGCCGTTTTCGATGAAACGCTGCAGGAACTGCGCCGCAGTGATTGAACCGCCATAGCGCGGCCCTGTGTTCTTCATGTCCGCAATCGGGCTGTTGATCAGCTTGTCATATTCCGCGCTGAGCGGGAAGCGCCACAGCTTTTCGCCAATGGCCTTGCCCGCCGCGTCGAGATCGCCGGACAATGCATCGTCATTGGAAAACATGCCCGCATGTTCATGACCAAGCGAGATGATGATCGCACCCGTCAAGGTGGCCAGATCGACAATGCGCGCCGGATCGAAGGTCCGCTGCGTCCAGGTCAGCACATCGCACAGCACCAGCCGCCCTTCGGCATCGGTGTTGATGACTTCCACGGTCTGGCCGGACATGGTCGTCACCACGTCTCCAGGGCGCTGCGCATTGCCGTCAGGCATGTTTTCAACCAGGCCGCAAATGCCCACCACATTGGCCTTTGCCTTGCGCCGGGCCAGCGCCAGCATCGCGCCCGCCACTGCGCCGGCGCCCCCCATGTCCCATTTCATGTCTTCCATCCCGGCGGCAGGCTTGATCGAAATGCCGCCCGTATCGAAGGTCACGCCCTTGCCCACCAGGGCGAGTGGCTTGTCCGCCGGTTTGCCGCCCATCCACTTGATTGCCAGCAGGCGTGGCGCGCGCGTCGAACCCTGAGCGACGCCCAGCAGCGCGCCCATGCCCAGATCGCTCATCTGCGCCTCGTCCAGCACGACCAGTTCGGCCCCGCTGCCTTCGAAGCGTCTGGCGCATCGTTCAACGAAGCTTTCGGGGTAAATGACATTGGCTGGCTCGGCGACGAGTTCGCGCGTGAATTCAACGCCTTCAGCCACCGCCTGTTCGACCTGCCAGGCGGCCTCGGCGCCATCGGGTGCGTTCAGCACCAGCGCATCATCCAGACTGCGCTTCTGTTCTTCCTTCAACCGGGTGCGATACGCATCATGCCGCCAGGCGCGCAGCCGCAGGCCCATCAGCAAGCGTGCGCATTCCTCGGCATTCAGCCCTGCACCATCAAGATCGAGCAGCACGCTTTTTTCGCCCGAAGTCAGGAATTTGGCGGCGATGGCCGCCCCCGCCCGTTCCAGCGCGTCACCGCGCCCCTCCGCCTTGCTCTCACCGGTCCCGGCAAGCACCAGCCGGACCAGTGCGCCATCGCCTTCGACGAAGCTTTCGAACAGCTGGGCCGTCTTGCCGGTAAAGCGCGCGGCGGCAGCCCCCTGTGCCACCAGATCGCTGACGCCGGCAGGAAGCGCCCCCTGCGCGGCAAGGCGGACCTGCAACCGGGGCGGACTGGCGGGCATGGCGGCGGCGAAAGTGATCTTCATGAATGCTCCGGGTCGGTGATGGGCCTCTTGTGAATTTAGTCGGCCAAGAGGTGATGGATAGCGTTGCAGTTAAGGGCGGGCGGTGCGATAGGCAAGCCATGCTCCCCGTCCCGTTGCATCCCTTGCAAGCCATTCGATCCTGCTTGCTTCGGCCCTTTGCGGCAAGCGCGACCGGACTCCTCATGGCACTATGCGTGCCATCGTCGCTGCATGCGCAGGAGACGCCGCCGCCTGAGGTGGAGCGCAAGCTGATCGCCTTTGAAGCCGATGCGGTCGATTACGATTCGGAAGGCGATGTACTGACCGCCAGTGGCAATGTGGTGCTGCATCATCAGGGCCAGACCCTGCAGGCCGATACCGTCCGCTGGAACCGCACGACCGGCCAGATCACCGCTGACGGGCACATCCGCCTGACTGACGCCGATGGCACCCAGTTGTTCACTGACACTCTGGAACTGACGGACGAACTCAAGGCCGGTGCGATGACCAACATGTTGCTGGTCCTCACCGAAGGCGGACGGATGGCCGCGCGATCCGGCGAATTGCGCGAAGACGGCAAGGTGGAATTGCGCGACGCCGTATACAGCGGCTGCGCGGTGGTGGATCGCGACGGCTGCGAGCGCAAGCCAAGCTGGCGAATCATCGCCAACCGTGTGACCTATGATCAGGACAATGATCGCGCCGTGTTCCACGGGGCCAGGCTGGAGGTCTTCGGGGTTCCGCTGGTTCCCCTCCCCGGCCTGACAGTCAATACCGATGGCCAGCCACGATCGGGGCTGCTGATTCCCGACATCACCTATTCGCGCAACAACGGGCTGGAACTGTCGTCCACCTATTACGCGCGGCTTTCGCGCAATCGCGAACTGGAGCTGACCGGTTACGCCTTCAGCGAAGTGCCGCCGATGCTCCGTTCCCGCTACAGCGCGCTGACCCGGGACGGCGCCTATCAGATCACTGGCTACCTCACGCACAGCCGCCGCCTGACAATCGGCGGCGATACGGAAGACCGCCGCAAGGACTGGCGTGGCTATCTTTCGGCCAACGGCCGCTTCCAGATCGACCCGAACTGGAGCGTGACGGCATCGGGCCGACTGGCGTCAGACCGCACCTTCCTGCGCCGTTACGATATCAGCCGGGATGACCGGCTGCGCTCCATGATCGACGTGGAACGGATCGATGACACCTCCTATCTCTCAATCTCGGGCTGGGCCACGCAGACGCTGCGGGTGGACGATTCCCAGGGGCAGGTGCCGATCGCTCTGCCGATCATCGATTACCGGCGCAGGCTGGCCAGCCCGGTGCTGGGCGGGCGTGTGGAACTGCAAGGCAACAGCATGGCTATAAGCCGCACCAGCGGACAGGAAACGCAGCGCGCCTTTGCCAGCGCGCGCTGGGATTTGCGCCGCCTGACCGGCATGGGCCAGGAAGTGACGCTGACCGCACTGCTGCGCGGCGACGTCTATCATTCGGATCAGAACGAACTGACCCAGACCGCGATCTATCGCGGCAACCCGGGCTGGGAAACCCGCGGTGTGGCGCTGGGCGCGATCGACGTGAAATGGCCCTTCATCGGCAAGGCGCTGGGCGGCACGCAGGTATTCGCGCCCCGGCTGCAACTGGTGGCAACGCCGCGCATGCGCAATCTTTCCGTGCCGAACGAGGATGCGCGCGCAATCGACCTTGAAGACAGCAACCTGTTCGCGCTCAATCGCTTCCCCGGATACGATCGGGTGGAAGAAGGGGTTCGCCTGACATACGGGTTTGACTGGCAACTGGACCGGCCCGGCTGGCGAATCAAATCCACCATTGGCCAGTCCTATCGCCTGACGCGCGAGCCGGACATCCTGCCAGACGGCACCGGGCTGGCGGACAGGTTTTCCGATTACGTCGGGCGCACCGAAATCCGGTTCCGCGACTTCGTGAGCTTCACGCACCGCTTCCGTCTGGACAAGGATGATTTCACGATCCGCCGTAACGAGGTCAATGCTTCAGTCGGGTCCAGGAAGACTTATGCCGAAGTCAGCTATCTCAAGCTCAATCGCGACATCGCCCAACTTGAAGATTTGCGTGACCGGGAAGAGCTGCGCGTAGCCGGACGCATCGCAATCGCCGATTACTGGTCGATCTTCGGCTCGTCAGTCATCAACCTGACTGATCGCAAGGAAGATGCAACCGCGGTCTCCGACGGGTGGGAGCCGCTGCGCACCCGCGTCGGCATCGCCTATCAGGACGATTGCCTCGAATTCGGCGTGACCTGGCGCCATGACTATCAGAGTACCGGCGACGCGCGGGCCGGCGACCGGGTGATGATCTATTTCTCGCTCCGCAATCTTGGGGTTCCCTGATCGCATCAGGCATCGTCGCTGGCAGGGGCGTTGGCAGCGACGGGGAAACGCGCTATCCGCGCATCGGCTCAGCTTTGGTTAAGGCGATAATCGTCAGGGGCGGCAACACGGATATGTGCCCCTTCCGGCACAACAGACAGGAATGCTCGAGTGATAAAGACAGCCAAGCGTATTTTCCCGATCGGTCGCGGCATGGTCGCCCTTGGGCTGGCGGCGATGCTCGCCGGCACCGTATATGCGCAGGACGCGGCAGGCCCGGATGACGGACTGACCATCCCCAGCGATCTGGCCGTCTTGCAGGACGGGGATGACACGGTGCGCCGCGCAGCGGTCATCGTGAATGGCGAAGTCATCACCCGCACGGATATCAAGCAGCGGCTGGCGCTGATTCTGGCCGCCAACAAGGGCGCCGTTTCTCCTGAAGAAGAAAAGCGGCTGCGCATGCAGGTGCTGCGCAACCTGATCGACGAAACCCTGCAGATCCAGGAAGCCAAAGCCGAGGAAATCCAGGTCGAACCGGAAGCGATCGAACAGACTTATCTGCGCGTGGCGAGCGAGAATTTCGGGCAGAACGTGAAGGCCATGGACGATTATCTGACGGGGATCGGTTCGTCCCCGCGTTCACTCAAACGGCAGATCGAAGGGGAAATGGCGTGGCAGCGCCTGCTTGGCCGCAATATCCAGCCCTTCGTCAATGTGTCGAATGAAGAAGTACAGGAAGTGATGGACCGGATGCAGGCCTCCAGGGGCACTGCCGAATACCGGCTGGGTGAAATATACCTCTCCGCCAGCCCCGAAAACCGGCCCGCCGTGCACCAGAACGCCGTGCGGATCGTCGAACAACTCAAACAGGGCGGCAGCTTCATCGCTTATGCGCGCCAGTTTTCCGAAGCATCGACAGCGGCCGTGGGCGGTGATCTTGGCTGGATCCGCCTCGCCCAGCTGCCGGTCGAACTGTCAACCGTGGCCAGTTCGATGGAGCGCGGCCAACTGGTCGGCCCGGTGGAGGTGCCCGGCGGTTTTTCGATCCTCTACCTGATTGACAAACGCCAGGTGCTGATGGCTGACCCGCGCGATGCCGTTCTCAGCCTCAAGCAGATTTCCATCGATTTCCCCAAGGGGACGAGCGAAGACATCATAAAGCAGCGCGTGGCCGCATTCAGCACCGCTGTCAGCCAGACACAGAGCTGCGATGCGATTGACGGCGTGGCTGACCAGATCGGCGCAACGGTGATCGCCAACAATGGCATCAAGGTCCGCGAGCTTCCGCCACAGTTGCAGGAGTTGCTGCTGTCATTGCAGATCGGCCAGGCAACGCCCCCCTTCGGCGCGCCGGATGACGGGGTGCGCATGCTGATGGTCTGCGGCCGGGACGAAACGGCAATGGCCAACGGCCCCAGCTTTGACCAACTGATGTCCCAGATTGAGGATGACCGGGTCGGCAAACGTGCGCAGCGCTATCTGCGCGACCTGCGCCGCGATGCGGTGATCGACTTCAACTGAGGCGGCGATGGCGCAGCCCGCCACCGCTGCGTCGTCTGCATTGCCCCCGCTTGCCATTTCGCTGGGCGATCCGGCCGGGGTCGGGCCTGAACTGATCGCGGCGGCATGGGCGCTGCGCGAATCTGCTGCCCTGCCGCCCTTCTTCGTGGCGCAGGGGGCCGGGTTGCTGGCCGACGCAGCCGAACAGCGCGGGCTGGAAATCGCGATCGCGCCAATCACTGACCCGGCAGACGCGCAGGCGGCCTTCGCTCACGCCCTGCCCGTCCTGGGCACTGGCGATGGCCCCTATCGCCCCGGCGACCCGGATGGCGCGGGCGCACAGCTTGCCTTGTCCTCGCTCACCCTCGCCACGGAGCTGGCCTTATCAGGAGCGGCGTCGGGGCTCGTGACCGGCCCCATCGCCAAGGCCTTGCTCGCACAGGTCGGCTTTCGGCATCCGGGCCAGACGGAATTCGTGGCAGAGGCTTGCCGTGTTTCAGCCCAGGATGCGGTCATGCTGCTTGCCGGCCCATCGCTCAGGACCGTTCCCCTCACCGTGCATAGCGCACTGGCCGAAGTGCCCGCTCTGCTCTCGGCAGACCTCATCCGCCGCCGCAGCGAGATTGCGGCACGCGGCCTGGCCAGCGACTTCGGGATTGCCAACCCGCGTCTCGCCATCTGCGCCCTCAATCCGCATGCCGGGGAAGGTGGCCGGTTCGGCAGGGAAGAAGCGCTGGTCATCGCGCCAGCCATCGCCGCGCTGCGCGAAATGGGTATTGACGCGAGCGGGCCACACCCGGCGGATTCGCTGTTTTCGCCCCATCTTCGCGACAGCTTCGATGTCGCCATCTGCATGTATCACGATCAGGCGCTGATCCCGCTCAAGGCACTTGATTTCGATCACGGGGTGAACATGACGCTGGGCCTGCCCATCGTGCGAACGTCGCCCGATCACGGCACTGCCTTCGCCATCGCCGGGACCGGCGCGGCCGATCCGGGCGCAATGATCGCGGCGATCCGCATGGCGGGCGAGGCAGCGGCGCGGCGCGCGGCGACATGAACGCCCTCCCCCCTCTGCGCGAGGTGATCGCGCGCCACGGGCTGAGCGCGTCGAAGGCGCTGGGCCAGAATTTCCTGTTCGACGAACAATTGCTGGACCGGATCGCGGCCATTCCCGGCTCGCTCGATGGCCAGCAGGTGCTGGAGATCGGCCCCGGCCCCGGCGGGCTGACCCGGGCGCTGCTGCGCGCGGGCGCGAGGGTCACGGCCATCGAAATGGACCCGCGCTGCCTTCCCGCACTTGCCGAGGTGGAAGCGGCCTTCCCCGACCGGTTGCGGGTAATCGAAGGTGACGCGATGAAGCTGGCGCACGGGATCGAAGGCCCGTTCCATATCGTTGCCAACCTGCCCTACAACGTCGGCACGGCGCTGTTTACCGGCTGGCTGTCAGGCGAAAGCTGGCCGCCGCAATGGGAATCTCTCACCCTGATGTTCCAGCTCGAAGTGGCGCAGCGCATCGTCGCAACGCCCGGCAGCGGTGCGTATGGCCGCCTCGCCGTGCTTGCGCAGTGGCGCTCTGCGGCCAGGCTGGCGATGAAGGTTCACCGCAGCGCGTTCACCCCGCCGCCCAAGGTGATGAGTGCGATTGTCCATGTCACCCCCACACTGATGCCCGGTGGCACCAGTGCGCGAATGCTGGAGCGCGTGACCGAAGCCGCCTTCGGTCAACGCCGCAAGATGCTGCGCCAGAGCATGAAGGGGCTTCCCGGCGCGCTGGCAGCGCTGGAAAGCCTCGGCATCGATCCGCAACGGCGCGCCGAAACGCTCGGCATTGCGGAATTTGTCGCGGTAGCCCGCGCTCTCAGCTGATCAGGCAGCCGCCTTTTTCCTGAGGCGATAGGCATGAAGCAGCGGCTCGGTATAGCCGCTGGGCTGTTCCACGCCTTTGAACACCAGATCGCAGGCGGCCTGGAAGGCGATTGAACTGTCCCAATTGCCCGCCATCGGTTCGTACAGCGGATCGCCTGCGTTCTGCGCATCGACCTTTGCAGCCATGCGATGGAGCGAATCCATCACCTGGTCCTTGCTGCACACGCCATGCAGCAGCCAGTTGGCCATGTGCTGCGAAGAAATGCGCAGCGTGGCACGGTCTTCCATCAGGCCGACATCGTTGATGTCCGGCACCTTGGAGCACCCTACGCCCTGATCAATCCAGCGCACGACATAGCCCAGCAACCCTTGTGCGTTGTTGTCCAGCTCCTCGCGCACTTCCTCGTCCGACCAGTTGGTGCCATCGGCCAGCGGAATGGTCAGCAGCGCATCCAGAGGCGGGATCCCAGCGGCAGCAATCTCGCCCTGACGCGCGAACACATCGACCTTGTGATAATGCAGCGCGTGCAGCGTGGCGGCGGTGGGCGAAGGCACCCAGGCGGTGTTCGCGCCGGTCATGGGATGGCCGATCTTCTGTTCCATCATGTCGCGCATCATGTCAGGCGCGGGCCACATGCCCTTGCCGATCTGCGCCCGGCCCGACAGGCCGTGTTTCAGGCCGATGGCGACATTGCGCTTTTCATAGGCATCGATCCAGACCGAACCCTTGACTGCCGCCTTGCGGATCATCGGCCCGGCGCGCATCGAGGTGTGAATTTCATCGCCCGTGCGGTCGAGGAAGCCGGTGTTGATGAAAACGATGCGGTCCTTCACCGCATGAATGCAGGCCGCCAGATTGGCGCTGGTGCGGCGTTCTTCGTCCATCACACCGACCTTGATTGTGTGGCGGGCAAGGCCGAGCAGGTCTTCCACCGCATCGAACAGGTCGTTGGTCAGCGCGCATTCTTCCGGCCCGTGCATCTTGGGCTTGACGATATAGATGCTGCCCGCGCGGCTGTTGCGGTAACGGCCCAGCCCGTCCAGATCGTGCTTGCCGATGGCGCTGGTGATGACCGCATCCATCACGCCTTCCTGGATTTCCGAACCGTCCGGCAGCAGGATCGCCGGATTGCTCATCAGGTGGCCGACATTGCGGACGAACAGCAGGCTGCGGCCCGGCAGGGTGAAATCTGCGCCATCGGGTGCGGTATAGCTGCGATCGGGTTCCAGTTCGCGGCTGACGGTCTGGCCACCCTTGGCGAAGCTGGCGGCCAGATCGCCGCGCATCAGGCCCAGCCAGTTGGCATAGGCTTGGGTCTTGTCCTCCGCATCCACGGCGGCGACCGAATCCTCAAGGTCGATGATCGTGGTCAGCGCAGATTCAAGCAGCACGTCAGCGATGCCGGCCGGGTCGCCCGCGCCGATCGGATGATGCTGATCGAACAACACTTCCAGATGCAGGCCGTTGTTGCGAAACAGGCGGCCCTTGGCGCTGGTGCCGACGAACTGCGCCGGATCCTTGAGCACGATTGCGCCCGCATCGCTCAGGTCCATCCAGCTACCGCTGGCGAGCGGCACCGCCTCGTCAAGAAACGCCCTGGCGCGGGCAATCACCGCCGCGCCGCGATCCGCGTCGTAACCGCCGGGGCGTGCGGGCGGCGCGTCCAGCGCATCCGTGCCGTAAAACGCATCATAGAGGCTGCCCCAGCGCGCATTGGCAGCATTGAGGGCGAAGCGTTCGTTCAGCACCGGCACCACCAGCTGCGGCCCGGCCATGGTCGCGATTTCGCTGTCCACATTCTGTGTTGCGATCGTAAAATCACCCGGCTCTGGCACCAGATAGCCGATGTCGCTCAGAAACGCCTTGTAAGCCGCCGCATCATGCGGCTGCCCCGCGCGCTCCCCGTGCCAGGCGTCGATTTTCGCCTGGATTGCGTCACGCTTGGCCAAAAGATCGCGATTGCGCGGCACGAAAGTGGCGCAAATATCCGCAAAGCCTTGCCAGAAGGCACTGGTATCCATGCCCAGAGGAGCAATTACCTGGCTTTCGACAAACTGGGCCAGACCCGCTTCGACCCGCAGGCCGGCGCGCTCGACACGATCATTCATGGTTCATCCCCGAAATGCGATCCCTCATCGCGATGCCAGCTAGCCCTCCGGCATGGATGAAGAAGCGTGGAAAAAGGCGCTGCGCCTATGGCCGATGGGGGCGACAAGGGCAAGAGTGTGCCGAGAAACGACGGATTGTCGGGCCAATTTACACTCAACGGCGCGTTAACCAGCCACTTGCGCGGCAGGCAAGGTCTGGCATGATGATTGCTGGTATCCGCATACGCCGCTTTGGGCGGCAGGAAAGGGATCAAATGCTCGGGAAAGTCAGCAGGCTGTTTGTCATCAAGACGCGATTCGAAGCCTGCCTGATCATTTATGCGCTGGCACTGGGCGCGTGCGAGCGGGGCATGCTTTACCTGCAGCAATATCCCGGCTGGGGGGGCAAGCTGCTGTTCCTCGCCTGCACCGGCGCGGTGTTCATGGCCGGTGCCAAGATCCTCGATTGCCTGAAACATGAAAAGGCGGCGCTGCAGGTCTAGCCTGCGGGTTAAGCCGCCAATCCGGGAAGGGTGGAGGGTTTCTGTTGCTACGTACCCTCCGGACGCCCGGTTTCCGATTCTGTTACCCGGTTCGGTCCGAACCGTGCTCTTGGCTTTGTAAAGTCAGGGCGTTAGCCCCTAGAATTACGCAGCGAGAGCAAGTGCTTCATTGTCATTGGCACTTGTGAGTTTTGAGCCTTGAACGGGTTACTCAGCCCGGGCAAAAACAATGCTTTTCAACACACGTCGATCCTGGTTCGGCCCCGTCATTTCCCCTGTGACACCAGGAGAGGTGGTGGAGCCGCCGGGTACTGCCCCCGGGTCCGCTGTGCCTATTGCACACCGCAATTTATCGCCATAGCCGGACAGGTCCGGCACCACCGCATATAGGGCCTGTCATCTTAATGTGAAGTGACCGGCGATGCGGTGCGCTGGCTTATTTCTTTAATGCGTCGCGGATTTCGGTCAGCAGATCAATCTCGCTGGGGCCAGCGGGGGCTGCTTCTTCCTGCTTTTTCATGACCTTGTTGGCATAACGAACCAGAAGGAAGATCACGAACGCCAGGATCAGGAAATTGATCAGCGCGGTCAGGAAAGCGCCATATCCGATCATCACCGCGCCCGCTTCCTTCAGCGCGGCATAATCGCTCATCGAGCCTTGGTAACCGGCTGGCGTGCTGAGCAGGATGAAGTTGGATGTGAAATCGGCGCCGCCGAAGATGGCGCTGACGATCGGCATGATGATATCGCCGGTCAGCGATGTCACGATGGTGCCGAACGCGCCGCCGATGATGACCGCAACCGCCAGGTCCATGACATTGCCCTTGGCAATGAACGCCTTGAATTCGGACAACATTCAATTCCCTCCTTCTGAAACAATCTTCCCGGCGTTGTGCCATCGGCGAAGAATTGTAACAAGGCCACATATGCTTGATGCTGGCGCAGCGATCGCTATCTTGCCGCTGCCGTGCCAACAAAGGATCTGCTCATGCGCCTGCTTCGCAACCTTGCCGCCATCGTGCTGCTGACCGCCCTTGCCGCCTGCGGCATCAACAGCGTGCCCACCGCAGAGGAAACCGCCAAGGCCAAATGGGCCGATGTGCAGGCCGCGTTCCAGGAACGGGCCAATCTGATCCCCAATCTGGCCGAAGTCGCGCGGAGCGCGGCGGAAAATGAAAAGGAAATCCTGACCGGCGTGGTGGAAGCGCGGGCCAGGGCCACCAGCATCCAGTTGAACGCGGACGATCTGACCGATCCTGCAAAAATGGCGCAGTTCCAGGCCGCGCAGGCACAGCTTTCCAGCTCGCTTGCCGGATTTGGACGGCTGCTTGCCAATTTTGAACGCTATCCCGAATTGAAGAGCATCCAGAATTTCCAGATGCTGCAAAGCCAGCTCGAAGGGCAGGAAAACCGCATCCGCATCACGATCCGCGATTATAATGAAGCCGTGCGCGCCTATAATACGGAAGTGCGCACCTTCCCGTCGATCATCGCCGCCAAGGTGATTTACGGCGCAAAACCGATGGTGCCCTATCAGGCGGTGACGCCGGGCGCAGAAGTCGCCCCCAGCCTTGAAGGCAAACTCTGACGCGTTCCCGCCCTCCCCGCCTCACGCGGGTGAGCGGCCTGGGCTGGCTCGCCCTGCTGCTGGTCGCATGGTTGAACCCGGTTGCTGCGATGGCGCAGGAATTTCCGGCCCTGGCCGGGCGCGTGGTCGATGCCGCCAGTATCATCCCGCCCGATGTGGAGGCCCAGCTGAATGCGAAGCTGGCGGGGCTGGAAAGCCAGTCGCAACGCCAGCTGGTGATCGCCACCCTGCCGAGCCTGCAGGGTTACGAGATTTCCGATTACGGCTATCAGCTGGGGCGGCACTGGGGGATCGGAGACAAGGAACGCAACGATGGTGCGCTGCTGATCGTCGCCCCCAATGAACGCAAGGTGCGGATCGAGGTGGGCTATGGCCTCGAACCCATACTGACTGACGGGCTTGCCCACCTTATCATCCAGAATGACATCCTGCCCCGCTTCAAGGCCGGCGACATGCCGGGCGGGATCGTGGCCGGCACCGATTCGCTCATCACTCAACTGACCCTGCCTGAAGATCAGGCCCGGCAAGTGGCGGCCGATGCCAGTGCCGCACCCGAAAGCGGCATTCCCCTGCCCATGATCATCTGGCTGCTGTTCTTTTTCTTCTTCTTTGTCCTGCCGGTCATCCGCAGGGTTCAAGGCGGCAGGGCCTATGGCGGCGGGGCAGGCCCGGTCATCGTCTGGGGTGGCGGCAGTTCGCGCAGCAGCGGCGGATTCTCGGGCGGAGGATTTTCGGGCGGTGGCGGCAGCTTCGGCGGTGGCGGATCAAGCGGGAGCTGGTAAGGCCGATGATGAACCATACCCTCCCCCTGACCGAACGCAATCACCAGCTGGTGTCGGATGCCGTGGCAGCGGCCGAGGCGCACAGTTCCGGCGAAATCGTCACCATCGTGACGGACAGTTCCGACGATTATGGCGATGTGCGCCTGGCCTGGTCCGCAGTGGCGAGCTTCATGGCCCTGGGCGCGATCGCCATGTTCCCGGCCTTCTGGACAGCAAGATTCGGGGCCGTGCTTGGCCGCTGGAATCATGAATGGGATGCGCCCACCGCATTCGCGCTTGCCGCGCTTGTCGCAACGCTGAAATTTGCGGCAGTCTGGCTGATCCAGTCATGGCGCCCGCTCCGGCTCTGGCTGGTGCCACCGCCAGTCAAGACGCGCCGCGTGCACGAACAGGCGATCGCAGCATTCCGCATCGGGGCAGAACGGCGCACGCATGGGCGGACCGGCATCCTGATCTATCTCTCGCTGGCTGAACGCCGTGCAGAGATCGTGGCTGATGCTGCGATAAACGCGCTGGTCGATGAATCCGTGTGGGGCGAGGCGATGCTGGCCATGCTCGCTCATCTGCGCAGCGGAAGAATTGCCGACGCGATGGTTGCGGCGATCGATCAGGTCGCAGCCGTGCTTGCCACGCATCTTCCGCAGGATGGACCAGACACTAACGAGTTGCCAGACAGGTTGATCGAGATATGAGCCTTGATGATCCCGACGCGAACATGCCCGAAGAGGTGATGTGGCAGGGCCGCTTCATTACCGCGAAGAAAAAGGGCCGCTGGGAATATGTGGCCCGTTCGCGCGGCATTCGTGCGGCCGTGATCCTGGCGGTGGAAGATGGCCATGTGCTGCTGGTGGAACAATATCGCGTGCCATTGGGGCGCAACTGCATCGAACTGCCCGCCGGGCTGATCGGCGACGATGAAGGGGTGGCAGGCGAATCGCCCCTCGCCGCCGCGGGCCGTGAACTGGTGGAAGAAACGGGCTGGCGGGCCGCCCGGCTGGAAGATGCGGGCGAATATTACTCGTCCCCCGGCATGGTCAGCGAAAGCTTCACGCTGGTGCGCGCGTCAGGGCTGGAACAAGTCGGGCCGGGTGGCGGAACGGACAACGAGAACATCGTTCCGCATCGTGTCGCCTTGGCCGATCTCAACCGTTTTCTGGCCGGCAAGCGGGCGCAAGGTGTTGCCATCGACGTGCGGATTCTCGCGCTGATCGGCGAAACGCTGCTGAGCTGATTGCGCCGCCCCTTCCGATGCGGTCACGGCCATGCCATAGCGCCCGCACAGATCCAGCAATGCAGGCACGAACCCATGGCACACCCCGTTCACCCGGCTGACGCGCTGTATGAGCGCGAAAAACCCACTCCCGTCATCCCGGCCTGCGATCATTATGCGGGTGCGGAAAAGCTGATCCGCAAGGCGCTGGACCTGCAGGAGGAACTGGGCCCGGTCTTCGATATCACCGGCGATTGCGAAGATGGCGCCGCCGCCGGGCAGGAACGCGAGCATGCCGAAATGGTGGCCGGGCTGATCATGTCTGGCGAAAACCGCTTCGGTCAGCTCGGCATCAGGGTGCATGACCCGGAACATCCCCATTGCCGGGCGGATATCGACATTGTTCTGGACCATGCGGCCGAGCGCGTCGCGCATATCACCATCCCCAAGCCGACCAGCGCCGCTCAACTGGACGAAATCATCGACTATATTCGCGAAGGCTGCGCCAAACGCGGGATTGGGCGGGAAATTCCGCTGCACACACTGATCGAGACGCATGGCGCGCTGGCCGATGTCCAGACCATCGCCGCCCTGCCCTGGCTGCGCGTCCTGGATTTCGGATCGATGGATTTCATCAGCGCGCATAACGGGGCCATTCCCGCTTCGGCCATGCGCAGTCCCGGCCAGTTCGAACACCGGCTGATGGCGCGCGCCAAGGCCGAAATCTGCGCGGCCGCGCTCGGCCACGGGCTGGTCCCGGCGCACAACGTCTGCCTTGATCTGAAAAATGAGTCGCAGGTGCGCTCCGATGCCTCGCGCGCCCGCCACGAGGTCGGCTTCCTGCGCATGTGGAGCATTCATCCCGCCCAGATCAAACCCATTGTCGAGGCCATGCGCCCCGATTTTTCGGAAGCCGCCGATGCGGGGGCAATCCTGCTGGCGGCGCAGGCGGCCGATTGGGGGCCGATCCGTTACAAGGACGAATTATACGACCGGGCCAGCTATCGCTATTACTGGACGGTGCTGCAACGGGCGCGGGTTTCCGGGCTGGACATCAGCGCGGAAGCGCAAGCAGCCTTTTTCGCCTGAACCGGCGAGCCAGCAGGGGGAGATTTTCAGTGAGGCAGGCGACTAATTCGCCGGCGCGGGTGCTTGGCGCGGCGCTGGTCGGGACATCGGTAGAATTCTATGATTTCTACATCTATTCCACCGCCGCCGCGCTGGTGCTGGGGCCGCTGTTCTTCCCCAGCGATCAGCCCGGACTGGACCTGCTGCTGAGTTACGCCAGTTTTTCCGTCGCATTTTTTGCGCGGCCGGTCGGTGCAATCGCCTTTGGCCATTTCGGGGACCGGATCGGGCGCAAGTCCACGCTGGTCGCGTCCTTGCTGATCATGGGCCTGTCCACCTTCCTGATCGCTTTCCTGCCGGGCTACAACACGATCGGCTGGGCCGCGCCCGTGCTGTTGTGCCTGCTGCGGTTTGGCCAGGGCTTCGGGCTTGGCGGGGAATGGGCAGGCGCCGCGCTGCTGGCGGTGGAAAATGCGCCAGCAGGCCAGCGCGCCCGTTACGGGATGTTCCCGCAGCTGGGCGCGCCAGTCGGCTTTATCCTGTCCAATGGCTTCTTCATCCTGCTGGGGATGTGGCTGTCTGACGGGCAGTTCATGGAATGGGGCTGGCGCATTCCCTTTCTGGGCAGCGCGGCGTTGATCGCGGTTGGTCTGTGGGTTCGCCTGCGTATCGCCGAAACTCCCAGATTTTCCGAAGCGCTGGAACGTGAACGTCCGCCCAGCATCCCCATCGCCGCGGTCTTTCGCCAACATCCGCGCGCCGTGATCGCGGCGACATTCGCCTGCGTCATCAGCTTTTCGATCTTTTACACGACCACGGCTTTCGCCCTTGGCTATGCCACCAGCGATCTGGGCATCGCGCGCGACGCCTTCCTGAAATACCAGCTGCTGGCGATCCTGTTCCTGGCCGTCGGCATCGTCGTGTCAGGCTTTGCCTGCGATTACTTCGGCGGAAGACGAGTCCTGATGGCCAGCTGCGCGCTGACGATCCCGGTCGCGCTGGCGATGGCGCCCCTGCTGGGCGGCAGCCCGGCTGAAATAGTGACGTTCCTGTCCGCCGGATTTTTCGCGATGGGCCTGTGCTATGGCCCTGTCGGCAGCTTCCTGCCCACGCTGTTTCCTCCGCTGCTGCGTTATTCCGGCATGTCCTTTGCCTTCAACATGGCGGGCATTCTGGGCGGCGGGCTGACGCCGCTGTTCGCGCAGGGGCTGACCATGCATTACGGGCTGGAGGCGGTCGGCTATTACCTGGCAGCGACTGCGGCACTCAGTTTTCTGGGGGTGCTGCTGGCCGGGAACAAGGTCTGGGCTGACCTTGCAGCGCAGGGCGAGGCGACCACCGCTTAGGAAAGGCTATTCCTCGCTCCAGACCAGGCGCGGCTTGCGCGCCGCCAGCGTTTCGTCCAGCCGCCGGCGCGGCGCAAAATGCGGCGCGGATTTGAGCGCCGGATCACCTTCGCGCGCGCGCCGCGCGAGCGAGGCCAGCGCCGTGATAAACTGATCGAGCGCCGCCTTGCTTTCCGTCTCCGTCGGCTCGACCAGCATGGCCCCATGCACCACCAGCGGGAAATACATGGTCATCGGGTGGAACCCCTCGTCAATCAGTGCCTTGGCCAGATCGAGCGTGGAAAAGCCTTCCGCGAAGCCCTTGTCGCTGAACAGCGCCTCATGCATGCAGGGGCCCGACGCGGCGAAGGGCGCGTCCAGTTCCCCTTCAAGGCAGCGCAGGATGTAGTTGGCGTTCAGCACCGCATCGCCAGAAACCTGCGCCAGCCCGTCTGCCCCGTGGCTGAGGATATAGGCCAGCGCGCGGGTGAACATGCCCATCTGGCCATGGAACGCGGCCAGCCTGCCAAAGCTCTGGCCGTGACCGTGGTCAACCTGCGTTTCTTCCTCGACCAGATGGAAGCGTCCGCCCGCCAAGCGCACGGCTGGAAGCGGTGCGAAGGGCGCGAGCGCTTCGGAAAAGACCACCGGCCCGCTGCCCGGACCGCCCCCGCCATGCGGGGTGGAGAAAGTCTTGTGCAGATTGATGTGCATGGCGTCCACGCCAAGATCGCCGGGGCGCACCCGCCCGACGATGGCGTTGAAATTGGCGCCATCGCAGTAAAGGAATCCGCCCGCTGCATGAATCGCTTCAGCCATGCGGTGAATGTCGCGTTCGAACAACCCGCAGGTGTTGGGGTTAGTGATCATCAGCGCGGCGACATCCGGGCCGATCCGCGCCTCCAGCGCCGCCATGTCCACCCGCCCGTCCGCAGTCGCGCCGATTTCCTCCACCCGATAGCCGCAGAAGGCCGCCGTCGCCGGGTTGGTGCCATGCGCGCTGGTCGGCACCAGCACGACCTCGCGCGGATCGTCCCGCGCATCCAGTGCAGCGCGGATGGCCAGCAGGCCGCATAATTCGCCATGCGCGCCCGCCTTGGGGCTCATCGCCACACCGGGCATGCCGGTCAGCGCCTTCAGCCATTCGCCCAGTTCGTGAATGACGGCCAACGCGCCCTGGATGGCTCCCTGCGGCGCCAGCGGGTGAACATCGGCAAAGCCGGGCATCCGCGCCACTTTTTCATTCAGGCGCGGATTATGCTTCATGGTGCAGGAGCCAAGCGGGAACAGCCCCAGATCGATGGCGTAATTCTGACGGCTGAGGCGAGTGTAATGGCGCACCGCCTCCGGTTCCGAAAGACCAGGCAAGCCTGCTGGCGCAGCGCGTTCCAGCCCGCCCAGCCGCGCAGGCGGCGCGTCAGGATCAGGCGCAGGCAAGTCAACGCCGCAACTCTCGCTGGTGCCAATCTCGAAGATCAGCCGCTCTTCCAGCATCAGCGCGCGATTGCCGGTGGCGGTTTGCGCGCCCTGCCCCCGGTCAGCACCCGCAGGCGCTTCAGGGCGCCATCCGCTCTGGTTCAGGCTCATGCCAGCGCCCTTTCGAGCGCGGTGGCCAGCCGCTCCACATCATCGGGCTGAGTCGTCTCGGTCACCGTCACCAGCAACCCGCCCGCCAGCGCATCCTCGTCCGGATACAGCCGACCCAGCGGCACCCCGGCCAGGATGCCTTCCGCTTCGGACAGCTGGCACACCACCGCGCGCGCATCGCCCGGCAGGATCAGCGTAAATTCATTGAAAAAACTATCATTGCAGATGCTTGCGCCGGGAATGCGGGAAAGCCGTTCAGCCGCCTTGAGCGCCAGTTCGTGATTCAGCCGGGCCAGACCGCTCAGGCCCTTGTCACCCAGCAGGCTCAGGTGAATGGAAAAGGCCAACGCACACAGGCCGGAATTGGTGCAGATGTTCGAGGTCGCCTTTTCGCGCCTGATATGCTGTTCGCGCGTGGATAGCGTCAGCACGAAGCCGCGCTTGCCCTCTGCGTCCACGGTTTCGCCACACAGCCTGCCGGGCATCTGGCGCACATATTTCTGGCTGGTGGCGAACAGACCCAGATAGGGGCCGCCAAACTGCAGGCCGACGCCAAGGCTCTGCCCTTCGCCGACGACGATATCCGCGCCCATCTCGCCGGGGCTGCGGATCGCGCCCAGCGCCACCGGTTCGGTCACCACCGCCACCAGCAGCGCGCCTGCCGCGTGCACCACCTCGGCCAGCGGGGCAAGATCGGTAATCCGGCCCAGAATGTCAGGATATTGGACCACGACGCAACTGGTATCAGCAGTGATCGACCCGGCCAGCGCGGCGACATCAGTCTGCGCACTCAGTTCGGGCGCCTGCGCTTCCACCGCGTCACCGGTAAAACGGGCCATGGTACGAATGACGGACAGATAATGGGGATGCAGCCCTGACGATATCTGCACGCGAGTGCGCCGGGTGATGCGGCGCGCCATCGAAATCGCCTCCCAGCAGGCGGTCGAACCGTCGTACATCGAGGCATTGGCGACATCGCAGCCAAACAGGCGCGCGACCTGCGTCTGGAACTCGAACAGGATCTGCAGCGTGCCCTGCGCGATTTCGGGCTGATAGGGCGTATAGGCTGTCAGGAATTCGCCGCGCTGGATCAGGTGATCGACCGTTGCGGGAATGTGGTGGCGATAGGCACCAGCGCCCAGGAAAAACGGCACCTCGCCCGCGACCATGTTCTGTCGCGCCAGCGCACTCATATGCCGTTCGACCGCCAGTTCCGGCGCATGCAGCGGCAGGCCCGCGACCGGCCCCGTCAGCCGCGCGGATTGCGGGACATCGGCGAACAGCGCGTCGACCGAAGGCGCACCGATCCGTGCCAGCATGTCGCCGCGATCAGCATCGCTCAGGGGAAGATAGCGCACGCTGCCCTTACCTCTCAGCCCAGCGCCGCGACATAGGCCTGGTAGGCTTCTTCATTCATCAGCCCCTGCAATTCGGCCGTATCGCTCAACCGCAGCTGGAAGAACCAGCCGCCCGTTTCCGCGCTCTCATTGACCAGCGAGGGTTCATCCTCCAGCTGCTCGTTGACGCCCACGACCTCGCCGCTGACCGGCGCATAGACATCGGACGCGGCCTTCACCGATTCCACCACCGCAGCTTCCCCGCCCCGGTCAACCCGCGTGCCGGGCATCGGCAGTTCGACGAAGACGATATCGCCCAGATGTTCCTGTGCGTAATCGGTGATGCCGACAGTGGCGATATCACCGTTCACCTCGATCCATTCATGCTCTTCGGTGAAAAACCGGTTCATTTCTCAGCCTTCCTTGCGATGATAACGATGGGGGACAAAGGGCAATGCACAAACCTGCGCAGCAAGGCGCTTGTTCCGCACCTCCACCTCCAGCAAGGTTCCCGTGGCGGCCAGGTCAGTCGTGACATAACCCATGGCGATGGGGCGCTCGAGCGTGGGTGAAAATCCGCCGGAGGTGACGGTTCCGACCTCCCGATCGCCGGAAAGGAGCGTTGCGCCCTCGCGCGCGGGCTGACGCCCGTCAAGCAGCAGCCCGACCCGGCGACGCACCGGCCCGGAGGCAATTCGTTCCATCAGTGCCGCATGACCAATGAATGCGCCCTGTTCACGGCGCGCGCGCGGAATGGCAAAGCCAAGCCCGGCACTGATCGGGTCCGTCAGCGGATCGAGATCATGGCCATACAGCGGCAGGCCCGCTTCCAGCCGTAACGAATCCCGCGCGCCCAGCCCGGCGGGCCTCACCGCGTCAAGCGCCAGCAGTGCATCGGCCAGTTGTGCGACCGCATCGGCGGCGACGCTGATTTCAAACCCGTCCTCGCCCGTATAGCCTGACCGGCTGATCCACAGCTCATGCCCCTGCCACGCAAATGCGCCCGCCTGCATGAAGAACAGCGCCTCAACCCCAGGCAGCAGAGCCGCCAAGGCCCCCGCCGCGCCCGGTCCCTGCAGCGCCAGCAGCGCATGATCGGTCATGTGATTGAGTGTGATCTCATCGGGCAGATGTTCAATCAGATGAGCGATGTCATCCCACTTGGTCGCGCCGTTGACGACGAGATAGTAACCGTCAGCCATGCGCGTGACCATCAGATCGTCCAGCACGCCGCCGTTATCATCCAGCAACAGCGAATAGCGCACCTGGCCTTCGCCAAGCCCGGCTATATTGCCGGGCAGCACCGCTTCCAAAGCTTCGCCCGCACCTTCGCCTGTGACGCGCAACTGGCCCATGTGGCTTACATCGAACAGGCTGGCCGAACTGCGGGTCCAGTGATGTTCGGCCATGATTCCGTCATACTGGATCGGCATGTCATAGCCTGCGAAGGGCACCATCCGCGCACCATGCGCGCGATGCCAACCGGCGAGCGGCAGCGGATCGAGCGGCAAGGTGGCGGTTTCACCCCCCTCGTCAGCCATGCTGTCGCAATCCGCTTCGCTCATCCTGATGCAATCCCGTTCCGGAAATCAGCGCCGCCCCTGCCAAATCGAGAGAATCGGTCGCCTGTCGAAAAGGGCTATCGCGCCCGCTCGGGCCAAGGCAAGGCGGCGCAGCGATTCTTCCCCTGTCCAGGTGCGTTACGAGGTTGCGCCCCGCATCAGCCCCCTGCGGCTCTGCTCCAGTTCGGGCGAAGAGACGCCCAGATTATGCGCCCAGGCAGCCTTCCGCTCCATCGCCAGTGCGGATTGGAGATTATCCTCAAATCCCCTGTTTATCAGTGCCTTGTATTCACTCATGAGCTCCGGATCGACCCGCGCGATCTCTGCTGCGATTTCCACAGCCCGGCCCATCAGGCGATCCGGGGCGACCAGTTCACAAACGAGGCCCCAGTCCAGTGCGGTCTGTGCTTCCACGAAACTGCCGGTCAGCGAAATTTGCCGAGCCCGATAGGGGCCAACCAGACGCGACAGGCGCTGGGACAGGCCCCAGCCAGGCAGCAGGCCCACGCGCACATGCGTGTCAGCGAACCTGACTGCGGTGGACGCGATCAGAATATCGCAGTTAAGCGCGATTTCGAATCCACCCGTAACCACCAGCCCGTTTAGCGCACCGATTATCGGCTTGCGGCACGCGCTCATCGCTGCCGCAGGATCATTCTGCTCAACCAGTTGCAGCGCATCAGGATCAGTACCAAGAATCTTCAGGTCCAGCCCCGCGCTGAAGGCGCGCTGCCCGGTGCCGGTCAGGATTATGACCCGGGTTTCCGTATCCCCGTCCAGCTCCGTGAAACTGTCGCACAGGCGCTTCAGCATGGCGGGCGACAGGGCGTTCAGCACTTCAGGCCGGTTCAGCCGGACAATCGCCACCCCAGCCGCGCGTTCGATCACCACATCGCTCATGCCCAGAATATCCCTTGTTCCGCCGGATCAGATCGGGCGCAATCTTTCAGCGCGGGCCGCCTCTGGCAACGGGAATCCGCCGGAGCATCGATTTAATCTGGAGGAGCTTACCCTCCGCTTGCCGGCCGGACCCATTGCGCCAGCCAGTTTGCGATCTCTTGCGGGCCGGGCTGCTTCAAATGCACGAAAAGGCTGACTTGCCCTTCGTTCAGCACCCGGTCGCTTGCCGGATCGACGATCAGGACGACGGGAACACCGGGCAATGGATCAACGTCATAGCGGCCCGCAATTTCCAGATTCCGGTCGAAACGGCCAACATCGACCGGCAGTTCGACGAAATGGCGTTGCACAAAGGCGCGCATGGCCGGCAGCGCCATGGTCCCGGCCAGATTCCTGCAATAGCCACACCAGTTGGCGCCCAGTTCCAGCAGCAGCAGCTTGTTTTCGCGTCTGGCGCGTGCGCGCGCCTCGGCCAGTTGCGCCACCGCATTGGCGGCAGGATCGAAGGGTGCGGGCAAGGGCGCCTTGAGCCGGTCGAAACTGTCCGGCAGCCGGGGCGCCGCGACATGCCGGGCAGGCGCTGTCTCGGCAAGGGCCGACACTGAATGAAGCGTTGCGACAAAAGCCAGCAGGCCGCCGAGCCAGCGCGCGATCACTGCCCGCTCAGAGCGTTTTCATATAGGCGATCAGTTCCGCCCGCTTGGCCTTGTCGGCAATGCCGGCGAAGGGCATCTTGTTGCCGGGAACAAGTGCGCGCGGGTTCTGAAGCCACTTGTCCATCTGGGCCGCGGTCCAGGTAATTCCCGAACCCTTGAGTGCGGGGGAATAAGCATAGCCCGAAACGCTGCCCGCCTTGCGGCCCATGATCTTGGCCAGATGCGGCCCCATCTTGGCCGAACCCCCTGCCGTCACACCGTGGCAGGTTGCGCACATGGCGAAACTGGCCGGAGCAGCGCCTGCAGCATTTGCGGGCAGATTCGCGACCAGCAGTGCAGTCAGCCCGGCCAGGGCGGTGGTTGCGGTGATCAGCACTTTCTTCATTCTGTTCCTGCTCCTGTCCCAGGCCCTGCGCCGCGCTCAGGCGGCAAGGCTTTCCACTGCATTTTCAATTGCGGCGACCGGATCCTTCGCCCCGGTCAGCATCGCCTGCATGCAACTGATGCACAGGCGCATATGTTCGTCCGCCAGATCGTAATAAATATGTCGCGCCTCGCGCCGTGTGCGTACCATGTCTGCCCGACGCAAGATGGCGAGCTGCTGGCTTAACATTGGCTGACCGATGCCGGTCACTTCCTCGATCTCGCCGACCGAACGTTCCTGATCCAGCAAGGCGGAAAGAATCATCAGCCGCTGCGGCTGAGCGAAAATTTTCAGCCGCTCTGTCGCCATTTCGGCCAGTGCCCGATCGGCAAAAAACCGGTTCTCCATGGTGTTCAATCCAACTTCCCGTTTTGCGCTCAACTGATGCGGTCCAATCCAAAAAAGCCGCTTGACAGTCAATCAAATACAAACATACACTGATAATGTAAATATAAAAATATCGACTCTGGCAAGCCAGCTTCACTTTGGCCTGCTGCTGTGTCGGGGGAACGGATGACCGGATCAAGCAAACAACGCGGCAGAATATCCCGCGCGCCGGAAAACTTCCTGTCGCAGGAACAGATCGCGGCGGTCAGTTCTGGCCGACGCGATTTCCTGCGTCAGGCCATGATCGCCGCTGCGGCGGTCAGCGCGGGCGCGGCGTTGCCTCTGCGTGCGGGCGAAGCCGCCGGCGACCCCGAGATTCTCGATCTTCCGCCCTGGAGTAAAACCCTGGGCAAGCCAGTCGCGTCCAACCCTTACGGGTCGCCTTCAAAATATGAAAAAAACCTCATCCGGCGCGAAAGCCCGGGCCTGACGAGGGTTGGCGCGGCTTCGGTTTCCTTTGCCCCGTTGCAGGGGCTGTTCGGCATCATCACCCCCAGCGGACTGCATTTCGAACGCCACCACCAGGGTTGGCAGGACGTTGACCCGGCCCGCCATCGCTTCATGATCAACGGACTGGTGCGCACGCCCAAGGTCTATACGATGGACGATCTGATGCGCCTGCCCTCGGTCTCGCGCATCCATTTCATCGAATGCGGCGCGAACAGCGGGATGGAATGGGGCAATGTGGCAGTGCCCACGGTGCAATATACGCATGGCATGCTGTCATGCAGCGAATTCACCGGCGTGCCGCTGTCCGCCCTGCTCGAAGATTGCGGGGCGGACCTGAAGGCAGGCAAATACATCCTGGCCGAAGGCGCTGACGGGTCGAGCATGACCCGCACCATCGCGATGGAGCGCGCGCTGGACGATGTGATTGTCGCCTATGGCCAGAACGGCGAAATGCTGCGGCCCGAAAACGGCTATCCGCTGCGGTTGGTAGTCCCCGGCGTGCAGGGTGTATCGTGGGTCAAATGGCTGCGCCGGATCGAGGTGGGCGATCAGCCCTACGGCACCAAGGATGAAACGCTGCACTATGTCGACCTGCTGCCCGACGGTGCGCAGCGCCAATATACGTCAATCCAGGAATGCAAGTCGGTCATCACCACCCCGTCGGGTGGCCAGACGCTCATTGGACAAGGCTATTACACCATCACCGGCCTCGCCTGGTCGGGGCGGGGCAGGATCAGGCGGGTCGACGTTTCGACGGACGGCGGGCGCAACTGGCGCACGGCCCGGCTGGAAACCCCGGTGCTGAGCAAGGCGCTGACCCGGTTCAACCTTGACTGGCAATGGGACGGTTCGCCTGCACTGCTGCAAAGCCGGGCGATTGACGAGACGGGCTATGTCCAGCCGACAATGCCCCAGTTGCGCGAGGTACGCGGGACCAAATCCATCTATCACAACAATGCGATCCAGACATGGGCCGTGGCCCCTTCAGGGGAGGTCAGCAATGTCCAGCTGGGATAGGGCCACCGCCATCAAGCTGGGCCTGTCGGCCCTGGCGCTTGCCACGATTGCCGCCAGCCCTCTGGCCGGTGCATCCAATCTTGGCCGTCCCGCGACCCCCGCCGAAATTGCCGCCTGGGACATTGATGTCCGGCCCGATTTTGCCGGGCTTCCCGCCGGGAGCGGTTCGGTCGAACAGGGTATGGAAGTGTGGGAGAGCAAATGCGAATCCTGCCACGGCACCTTTGGTGAAAGCAACGAGGTCTTCACCCCGCTTGCCGGTGGCACGACCAGGGCGGACCAGGACAGCGGAAGGGTGAAGTCGCTGGTCGGGCCAAATGTGCCGCAGCGCACCACCCTGATGAAGCTGTCCACGGTATCGACGCTGTTCGATTACATCCGCCGCGCCATGCCCTGGAACGCGCCCAAATCGCTGTCGGACGACGAGGTCTATGCCGTTACCGCCTACGTCCTTTACCTGAACGATGTGGTGAGTGACGATTTCGTGCTGGACCAGGACAGCATCCGCGAAGTCCAGAACCGCTTGCCCAACCGCAACGGCATGACCCGCGATCATGGGCTGTGGGAGGTTGCGGGCAAGGCGGACACCCACAACACCGCCTGCATGAAAAATTGCGCGGCCGATGTCGAAATAAGCTCCTCGCTTCCCGAATATGCGCGCGATTCCCATGGCAATCTGGCCGACCAGAACCGCAGTTTCGGGCCGGTGCGTGGCACGACAACCGCGGCGAGCGCAGCCCCGGCTGCCACAACTGCGCCAACGCAGCCAGCCGGGACCTCGCGGCTCGCCATGGCGGAAGAATACGGCTGCACGGGTTGCCATGCCATGGATGATACGATTGTCGGCCCCGGTTTCCGCCAGGTGGCCCAGCGCTATGCCGACAAGGCCGGATCGCTTGACCAGGTGGCGGCGAAAATTCGCGCGGGGGGCAGTGGAGCCTGGGGGTCCATGCCCATGCCGGCGCAGGAACAATTGAACGAAGAACAGGCCCGCGAACTGGCCGAATGGATTTTGAGCGGCGCAAACTGACCCGCCAGCAAGGAGAATCTGAACATGCTACATCGCCGGGAATTTCTGCGGGACATGGGCCAGGGCGGCATATTGGTAGCTTTGCTGTCCAGCGGCCTGCTGACCATCCCCAAGGCCTGGGCGGCTGACCGCAATCAGGCTGCCTTTGCCGCCAAGACGGTGGAAGAAGCCTTCGCGGCGCTGGGCGCGGGAACCCCGGCAGCAAGTGACGAGATTACGCTCGAAGCGCCGGAAATCGCAGAAAACGGTGCTGTGGTTCCCGTCAATGTGACCACCTCCATTGCCGGGGCCGACGCGATCGCCATTCTGGTGGAAAAGAACCCCAATGCGCTGGCGGCGGTGACGATCATCCCAGCCGGAACCGAAGCCTATGTCTCGACGCGCGTAAAGATGCAGCAGACTTCAAGGGTCATCGCGCTGGTTCGCGCAAAGGGCAGCTTCTTCATAGCCAGCAAGGATGTGAAAGTCACCCTTGGCGGGTGCGGCGGCTGAGGCCGGGATCAGGAAAGGATCGAACGATGGGTAATCCGATGCGAATCCGCGCCAAGCTCGACGGCGAGGTGGTCGATGCAAAAGTGCTGATGAATCACGCCATGGAAACCGGCCAGCGCAAGGACGCGTCAGGCGCGCTGGTGCCCGCGCATTACATCACCAAGGTCATCGCCAGCTGCAATGGCAAGACCGTTCTGGAAGCTGACTGGGGACCAAGCGTGTCCAAGAACCCGCTGCTTGGCTTCCGCTTCCGGGGCGCGGCCGCAGGCGATACGCTGTCAGTCACCTGGACAGACAGCATGAATGATACCCGCACGGACGAGGCGGTCATCGGTTAGGTCGTGCGGTCAGCCCCCTTCCGCACGGCCTTGCTGCCCCTGTCGCTGGCGCTCGCGCCGGTGGCAGGGGCGGTCGCGCAGGCTGAACCGGCGGCGAATGGCGAACCGGCCCGGGAAACGCTGCGCATCGCCTATCACATTGGCGAAGGCGTCGATCAGGCAGCAGCAATGGTGCAGAATATCCGCAACCAGTTGCGGATGGCCCCGGAGATCCAGATCGTGGTCGTCGCGGTCGGACCGGGCATCGATTTCCTGATCGAAGGCGCCAAGGACCGCAACGGCAATCCGTTCGATGCAACGGTTGAGGATCTGGCGGCGCAGGGCGTTTCCTTCAGGATCTGCGAAACAACGATGAATTCTCGGGGCGTAACAAGGGCAGACATCCTGCCCGAAGCGCTCGTCGTGCCTTCCGGCATGAACGAGCTGGCCCGCCTCCAGCTTCAGGAACACTACGCCTATATCCGGCCATAAGGAGAGGAAGGCCATGATCGCAAGACATCGGACGAGAGCCATTGCGGGACTTGCATTTGCCGCGCTGACGGCGGCATCGTCCATCGTCCTGGCGCAACCGGAAGATGATCCGGTCGCA
The DNA here is from genome assembly GCA_024236235.1 of Novosphingobium sp. Lineage (GTDB taxonomy): Bacteria > Pseudomonadota > Alphaproteobacteria > Sphingomonadales > Sphingomonadaceae > JACKKV01. The sequence continues at coordinate 385,011 of JACKKV010000001.1, forward strand.
GAATATCGCGCCATGATGGGCGATGACAATCCGGCCGAATTCTGGGTGATGCGCGGCGAAGCCCTGTGGTCCGAGCCACGCGGCCCCGCCAGTGTCTCGCTCGAACAATGCGACCTCGGCATGGGGCCGGGCGTGGTCAAAGGCGCTTATGCTCACCTCCCCCGCTATTTTGCCGATGCGGGCCAGGTCATGGACCTTGAAACGCGCCTGCTTCACTGCATGGTAACGCTGCAGGGCATTCCACGCAAAGAGGCGCTGAAACAACGCTTTGGCGACGGAGCCCGCGAATCCGATTTTGAAGCACTGGCCGCCTTCGTTGCGGAAGAATCGCGCGGACAGGTGCTGGACGTGCCACTGGACAATCCGGCGATGGAAAAAGCCTATGCCCTGGGTAAGGAGATGTTCTTCTATCGTGCCGGGACGCATGATTTTTCCTGCGCCACCTGTCATGGGCAGACCGGAATGCGCATCCGTCTCCAGCAGCTGCCGAATATCAGCGAGGCGGAAGGCGCGCGAGCGGCCTATTCGGGCTGGCCTGCATATCGCGTTTCACAGGGCGAGGTGCGCACGATGCAGTGGCGCCTGCAGGACTGTTTCCGCCAGCAGCGCCTGCCGCAACTGGACTTCGGATCGCAGGCATCGATCGCGCTGACCACCTATATCGCTCATAACGCAAACGGCGCGGTGATGGACGCGCCGGGCATGAAGCGGTGAGGGAGACAATCATGAACCGAGCTTTCACCCTGGCCGGCCTGATCGGTGCGGCCATCATGCTCCCTGCTCTGGCAAGTGCCGGTCTGGCTGGCACGAATGATGGTGCCGCCGCCGTGCTGCAGCAATCCTTCACCGCCAAGGGCCAAGCCGGAATGGACCGGCTGGATCAGGACGATGTGCAACGACTGTGCAGCCGCGCGCCCGACGGTCCGGCCTTGAGCGAAAAGGAATATGCCGAGATCATGGCGAGCGAAGAAGCCTCGATCCGCTATCCGGCTGACGGGCAATATCTTGGGGACTGGCGCGCCGGCGAAAAGATCGCGCAGAATGGCAAGGGATTCCAGTCATCCGACGATCCGACCCAGTCTTCAGGCGGCAATTGCTATGCGTGTCACCAGCTGGCCAAGGGCGAGGTCGCTTATGGCACGATCGGCCCCAGCCTCTACCTTTATGGCAAGCTGCGCGGCAATGACGCGGAAACGCAACGCTATACCTACGCAAAAATCTATAACTCCAATGCCTTCCTGCCATGTTCCAGCATGCCGCGGTTTGGCCACAAGGGCATTCTGGACGAACAGCAAATCAAGGATGTGGTCGCGCTGCTGCTCGATCCGCAATCCCCGGTGAATGCGGAGTAGGCTTGATGGAACGGCGTGAATTCCTCCAGCTTCTGGCAGTTGCCGCCGCAAGCGGGCTGGTTCTGAAAAACGGTTCGCTGCAGGCGGCTGAGGATTTCTACGCCCTGCCCGCATTCGGCAATTGCAGCCTGCTGCACATGACCGACTGTCATGCCCAGCTTCTGCCGATCCATTATCGCGAACCGGATACCAACCTGGGCATCGGCGCGGCGCTGGGCCAGCCCCCACATCTGGTGGGTGAAAAGCTGCTCCGGCATTTCGGGATCCCGGCTGGCACGCCGCAGGCGCATGCCTTCACTTGCCTGGACTATGCGAATGCTGCGCAGACCTACGGCAGGGTCGGCGGCTTTGCTCATCTTGCCACACTGGTCAAACAGCTGCGTGCCAGCAGGCCCGGCGCCCTGTTGCTCGACGGCGGCGACACCTGGCAAGGATCGGCCACCGCGCTGTGGACCAAGGGGCAGGACATGGTGGACGCGGCCAGGCTGCTGGGCGTGGATGTGATGACCGCGCATTGGGAATTCACGCTGGGCGCGGACCGGGTGCAGGAAATCGTCAACGGGGATTTCGCCGGGGCGCTCGATTTCGTGGCGCATAATGTCGTCACCAGCGATTTCGAGGATCCGGTCTTCAAACCCTATACGCTGCGCGAAGTGAACGGCGTCGCAATCGCCATCATTGGCCAGGCATTCCCTTACACGCCAGTCGCCAATCCGGGCTACTTCGTGCCGGACTGGACCTTCGGCATTCAGGAATCCCGCCTGCAGGAACAGGTCGAGGCCGCGCGCGGCGAAGGGGCGGCTGTGGTCGTCCTCCTCTCTCACAATGGCATGGACGTGGACCTCAAGCTGGCCAGCCGGATCAGCGGGATCGACGTCATTTTGGGCGGCCATACGCACGATGGCGTGCCGCTGCCGATCCCGGTGGACAATCCTGGCGGTCGCACGCTGGTGACCAATGCGGGCTCCAACGGCAAGTTCCTGGGCGTGCTGGACATGGATGTGCGCGGCGGCAAGCTGGCAGACCTGCGCTATCGCCTGCTGCCCGTATTCGCCAATATGCTGCCCGCCGATGCAGAGATGGAGCAGGCCATCGCCGCCATGCGCGCGCCCTATCTCGACAGGCTCAACGCCCCGCTCGCCGTCAGCGAAGGGCTGCTTTACCGGCGCGGCAATTTCAACGGCAGCTTCGACCAGCTGATCCTTGATGCGCTGATGGAAGTGAAAGGGGCGGACATCGCCTTCTCTCCCGGTTTCCGCTGGGGCACGACCCTGCTGCCCGGCGAGATCATCACTTTGGAACGGCTGATGGACCAGACCGCAATCACCTATCCCTACACCACGCTGACTGAAATGAGCGGGGCGCAGATCAGGACCGTGCTGGAAGATGTGGCGGACAACCTCTTCAACCCCGATCCCTATCTGCAGCAGGGCGGCGACATGGTCCGCGTGGGCGGACTGGCATACAGCTGCGATCCGACTGCGGTGATGGGACAGCGGATCGGCGACATGCGCCTGAACGGCAAGCAGATCGAATCTGGCAAGACTTACAAGGTGGCGGGCTGGGCACCAGTGGCGGCGGCAGCGCGCGATGCGGGCGGCGCGCCGGTGTGGGACGTGGTCAGCGAATATCTCAAGGCGCACGGCACTGTCGCACCGATCACCCTGAACCAGCCGGAACTGAAGAATGTCGCGGGTAATCCCGGTCTGGTCTAGCCAACCGGGATGACTGCGGCGGCCAGCCGGTCAAGTTCAGCGCGATCGTGGCTGACGTAGAGGATCGGGATACCGAACTCGTCGCGCATCCGTTCGATCAGCCGCATGATTTCGTCCCGCCGCGCCGCATCCAGCGAGGCCAGCGGTTCATCCATCAGCAGAAATCGCGGGCCTGAAAGGAGCGCGCGCCCGATTGCCACGCGCTGCGCCTCCCCGCCGGAAAGGCTGCGCGGCATGCGCTCAAGCAGATGGCCGATGCCCAGGAAGGCAATGGCCGCATCGGGCTCCAGCCAGCGCCGCTCCGCCGGGGCCAGCTTCCAGCCATACAACAGATTGTCGCGCACCCGGCGATGGGGAAACAGCCGCCCGTCCTGAAAGACATAGCCGCAGGCGCGCTGTTCGGGCGGCAGATCAATGCGCGCCGCGCTGTCGAACAATACCGTGCCCGAGACGCAGATCCGCCCGCGATCGGGGCGCAGCAGCCCGGCCACCATGTCCAGCAGGCTGGTCTTGCCCGCGCCGGACGGGCCGAACAGCGCCGTCAGCCCTTCACCTGCGGAAAATCGCGCCGCAATCTCGCGCGCTCCCCGGCGCAGGCTGACGTCCACTTCAAAGGACATGGCCCGCCCTTCCCCCGCCCGCGCGCCGGGCCAGCACTTCTGAAACCGTCAGCGCGGCGACGGACAACAGCACGGATATGATCGCCAGCCGCGTGACTGCCGCTTCGCCGCCGGGCACCTGCAGCGCATTGTAGATCGCCAGCGGCAGGGTCCGGGTTTCGCCCGGAATATTGGAAACAAAGGTAATCGTCGCGCCGAATTCACCGATTGACCGGGCAAAGCCCAGCACCAGCGCTGCCAATATCCCCGGCATGGTAAGCGGCAGGGTTATGCTGGCAAAGCTGCGCCACGGCCCCGCGCCCAGGCTGCGCGCGGCCCCTTCAAGGCGGCGGTCGACCGCTTCGAGCGAGAGACGGATCGCCCTTACCATCAGCGGCAGGGCCATGATTGCGGCCGCCAGCGCCGCCCCGGTCCAGCGGAAAATCAGGGTAATGCCCAGATATTCGGCCAGCAACCTGCCCAGCGGGCCATTGGCGCCAAATGCAAGCAGCAGCAGCCAGCCGGTGACGACCGGGGGCAGGACCAGCGGCAGGCTGACCAGCGCATCCAGCAAAATCTTGCCGCGGAAGTCGCAGCGCGCCAGCACCCACGCCAGCAGCATGGCCGGCGGCAGCACTGCGGCCACGGCCACCAGGCTAACCTTGAGCGACAGGCCAATGATCGCCCATTCCGCGTCGCTGAGCGCCAGCACATCCATTCAGACAGGCCCAAACCCGTATGCGCGGAAGATCGCCTGGCCTTCCTTCGACAGCAGGAACTGCCGGAACGGCTCTGCCGCCGCAGACTTCGAATTCTTCAACCGCGCGATCGGATAGGTGATCCGGCGATGGCTGTTTTCAGGAAAGAAATCCACCACCCGCACCCCCTGATCGGCTTTGGCGTCACTGGCATAGACGATCCCCAGCGGTGCTTCACCCCGGCTCACGAACAACAGGGCCAGCCGCACATTTTCAGCCGGCGCAATCCGCCCGGCGACCGACTTCCACACCTGCAACCGTTCCAGCGCCTGCCGCGCATAACGGCCAGCCGGAACGCTGTCCGGATCGCCCATCGCCAGCCGTCCCGTGCCCAACGCGCGCGCCAGCCCGAAACCCGTGCCGACAGACAGGCGGACCGTGCTCTTCACCGGGGCGATCAGCACCAGCCGGTTGCCGAGCAGCGGAGCACGCGTGCCCGCGCGCAGCAAGCCCCTTGCCGCGACGTGATCCATCCACGCCTCGTCCGCCGAGATCAGCAGATCGGCGGGCGCCCCGGACTCGATCTGGCGGGCCAGCGTGGCCGATCCGGCAAAGGACAGGACCGGGCGCACATGGCCCTTGCCGACCCAGCGGTCCGCCGCCGCCTGCATCGCTTCCTGAAGGCTGGCTGCGGCCAGCACCGTCGGGGCTCGCTCCTGCGGCGCGGCCTTCATCGCAACAGGCAGGGCAATGGCAATGCCACCCAGCAACAGCAGCAGCGATAGGATCGTCGCGCGCACGAAGGGCCTATGCCGGACCGCGCAGGATTGACTGGCCGCCGTCAATCGTCAGCACCTGCCCCGTCATGTGCCGGGCGGCATCGGAGAGCAGGAAGGCGATGACATTGCCGATATCCTCAGGCTCGGCGATACGGCGCAGCGGCGTGGTCGCCATCACATTGTCCCTATAGCCGTCCCGCTCCATCAGCTTGCGCACCATGTCAGTCGCCGTTGCACCCGGGCGCACTGCATTGATCCTGATGCCCTGCTCCGCCCATTCAATCGCCAGCTGGCGGGCCATCGCCTCCAGCGCGGCCTTGGACATGCCATAGGCGCTGCCGCTCCGGAAACCGACGCCTGCATTGACTGACGAGACAAGGACCATCGCGCCACCGGCGGGCAAATGCGGCAGGCCATGCCGGGCAAGGCGCAGCGGCCCCGCCACATTGGTGTCCATCACGCGCTGGAAACTGTCATCCGCCAGTTCCGTCAGCGGGTCGAAAGTGGGATTGATCGCCGCATTGGCCACCAGCAGGTCAAGCCGCCCGAAGTGTTCGAGCGTCTTTTGCACCGCTCCGCGGAGATCCTCGTCACGCGCCGCATGGCCAGCGGTGGCCATCGCATCGAAGCCTTCGGAACGCAGCGCCTGCACCGCCGCTTCGCACCCTTCGGGCTTGCGCGCCATGAGCATCACCCGCCCACCGGCAAGCGCGATCGCGCGGGCCGCTGCAAAGCCGATGCCGCGACTGCCCCCGGTAATCAGCGCGACCCGGCCGGTCAGCGCAAAGGCCTGATTGGCCATCGCCGCTCAGTCCATCTTTTTCATGACGCAGAGCTTGTGCCCGTCAGGGTCGCGCAGATAGGCCAGATAACGCGGAAACGGCGGGTTGGTGCGCACGCCCGGAGGATCTTCGATCGACGTGCCGCCGTTTGCAATGCCCGCAGCGTGCCACGCATCGCCCTGTTCAGTGCTGTCAACCGCGAAGCCGATCGTGTTGCCATTGGCCGGATTGGCAGGTTCACCATTGATCGGACTGGTGATCATCAGGATCCCGCCACCGTGGCGATAGACCACGCGCCCGCGCGGATCGACCACACCGGGTTCCGCGCCCAGCTGTTCGAACAGGGCATCGTAAAAGCGCCGGGACCGTTCAAGGTCATTCGACCCGATCATGATATGTGTGAACATTGCGGACTCCTGCTCCATCTTCGCTGGCGATGTGAAGACTTTGCAGGACAATGCGAGCCGAAGCCAGCATCATTTCGGGCGATCAGGCGGCCAGCTAGACCCAGCCATGCCCTCCGACGAGCAGCAGCGTGACCACGATGATCCAGATGAAATACATGATCAGCCAGTGGCGCTGCGTGTGGCGCGCTTCCATGTAGTGATCCATCACCAGTTCGGCCTTGACCGCCGCGATGAGGAAGATGGCCACCACCACGATCTGCCGCCCGCTCATCTCCTCGGCGATGAACACCGAGCCGAATGTCAGCGCCATCAGCAGCAGCCAGATGCGCATGGGCATGGAAAGGCGTCGCATCATCGGGCCAGCTCCGTAAGATAGAGCAACGGAAAGATGAACAGCCAGAGAATGTCCACGAAATGCCAGAACAGACCGGTGTTCTCGATCTTCTTGAGGTACAGGCCCTGCCCCGTTTCCTGGCTGGCGCGGGCGCGGCAATGGGCGATGAAGATCATTCCGGCACAGACATGCAGGAAATGAATGCCGGTGATCAGGAAATAGAAGGAAAAGAAACTGTTCGTGGCCGGGGATATGCCGGCGGAAATCTTGCCGCTGTATTCGACGATCTTGTTGATCACGAACACGCCGCCCAGCAGCAGCGAAAAGCTGAGCCAGCGCATCACCGCGCGAGCATCGCCGCGGCGCGTGGCGTGCACACTTTCGGCCACGCACCAGCTGCTGGTGAGCAACGCCACTGTGCTGAGCAGGGCCACCCACGGGGTCAGGTGATGCTGGGATTCGATAAATATGTCGGGAACGCGATGCCGCTCGCTCAGATAGACCAGGAAGAACATCAGGAAGACCAGCATGTCGATAAACACGAAGGTCCAGATGCCGTTCGTTCCCGGCCCCTTTTCGAGAGTCGGATCGCCTGCTGGGTTCAGTTCGGCCATGGTCAGTGCGCTACTCGTCGCGAAGGCCGCGCCCGCCCGGAGGCGGACGCGGCCCAATGCATGCTGGGGTAATCGTCAGGCGACGGCGTAGCCCAGGGCAATCCGCTGTTCTTCAGGGCTACGATAGACGTGCTTGAGCACATAGATGTTGTAGACGATGAAGTAAGCGAAGAACCAGGTGCCGAAGATGATCCAGTAATTGAACAGGCCATCGACCGCGAACGGACCCTCTTTGACGAAGGGCATGAACACCAGCGCGATGAAGCTGGCGCCAATGGCAATCGCCGTCCAGCCGGCCCAAGCGGGCACCACCTGCTGACGCTTGTTCAGTACGGTCCAGAGCCCGACCGCGCCCATCTGCATCGTCGTGATCCAGTAAGTGCAGTCGAAGATGATCCAGGTGAACGTATGCGTCATCTTGATGATGTCGGGATCGATCTGGCCAGCCAGCAGGGCGCAGGCGCACCAGATGGCGGGGCAGAAAGCCAGCAGCCAGCCGGTCAGCAGGCCGCCGCCCAGTTCCAGAACGGAGAGCGGCCCCATCGAACCATTCTCGTCACGCATGATCGTGGCCAGCAGCAGCGACCAGATGGCGTAGAGCATGCCGAAGCTCGCTGCGCCCATCATGCCCACCGCAACGCTGGAATGGCTGTAATACTGGTCCACCAGTTCCTGACCGGTCATGGCCATCATGTTGGGCGGCGGGAAGTTCCGGCCAAGATAGCCCCAGAAGTAGAAATAACCGAGCACCCAAATGGGGCCGATCCAGGCAAGCCCGCGTTCAATGGCCCGCTTCGTTGATTCATCCATTTCTCGCTCTCCTATCGAGATGGCCTGCAAATCGGCCACGATACTGTATTTGCCCTGCCGGTTGCGGTTGTTGTCGCTATTCAACGGTGGCGGGCGTAACCCGGCTGGTCAATTTCGACCGGCTGCTTCTTACCGCATAAAAGAACGCGAGGTATACTCGGATAGCACTCGGATACATGCGCTGCTTCACGCATCGTCGGCGACCGGTCCGTCGCGCAGATAGCAATAGACCGTGCGGGCCAGCCGGGTGACGAATTCATCCTCGCCGATCTCGTGGCCGGTCGCAGACAGATATTGCCGGATGCTGCCTACGAACACCATGTTGAGAAACTGGTGCGTTTCCGAAAGGTCCGGTCGCGGGATCTCGTCTTCATGGTTTTGCAGAAAAATAAGGCTGGTCCGGTCTATCAGCCGCTCGATCGAATAGATGTCGGCCACATCGCGCAATTCCGGCACGTCATTGACCAGGCGGATGAAAATATCCTGATTGTCGCGATAGCTTTCGTACAGGCTGCGGATCACTTTCGGCAGGCCCGATGCAAGGGATTCTGAACCGTGCGAGACAAAAATCCGCCGGGCGGCATCGGCCAGACGGCCCGAATGACTCTCCAGCAGGGCCAGCGCAATCGCGATCTTGTTGGGAAAATAATCGTAGAAGGAACCAATCCCGGTCCCGGCCCGGCGCGCGATGTCTTCCGTCGTTGTGCCGTTGAAACCGTGCTGCGAGAACAGCTCCTCAGCGGCGGTAAGCAGCGCGCTGACCGTCGCCTGTGAACGGGCCTGCCGCGGCCGCCGCCGCCAGCCGCCGCCGGTTTCGCGCTCTGTTTCGGGGCGCATCGCCATGATCGTCTCAGCCTCGCAGATCCGGCGGGACAAAAAAGCAACCGGGCACCGCCCCGCAGCATGTACATGCCACGAAACAGCGCCCGATTGCTACACCGCCATGTAGCGGCCGGAGATTCAGGCCCCCGGCAGCTTGATCCGCGGCGCAACTTCCTTGGCCGCCAGTTCCAGCGAATGGAACCAGGGGGCCGGATCGTCATAGTAATCGTGGCATTCGATCTGCAACGTGCCCCAGCCGCCGCATTTCTCGAACAGGTGGTTGATCTTTTCGACCACCGTATCGGGCGAACCGACAATGAAAACATTATCGACAAGGAATTCCAGATCGGCCTTCAGCGGGTCGATCCCGGCATCCTTGGCGAAGCCGTCCATCATGCCGAACCGGCGCCAGATCGGGATAAGGTACCGATCGAAGCAATAGCCGATCGGCCCTTCCATCACCTCTTTCTTGGCTTCGGCATCAGTATCGCCGACAAACACGGTCTGCGACACGGCATGGCGCGAACGGTCCGGCGTAAAGCCCGCCTTGATGTTGGCTTCGGAATAGGTTTCCCAGTGCTTCTTCAGCGCATCGAGGCCGGAATAGATGGAAACCGGCTTGAAATTGCGTTCGCCAGCCAGTTTCATCGAAGGCGAATTATAGCTGAATCCGGTGACCGCGAATTCAGGGAATTCACCGCCAAACGGCGAATAATTGGCGAGCATGTGTTGCTCGTCTTCTTCCGTTTCGGGCTTTTCTTCCTCGGGGAAGCCGGCGGTCCAGAATTCACCTTCGTACCAGAAGGGTTCGCGCTTCCATATCTTTTCCATGATGTCGAGCGATTCGCGCACCATCTTGTTCAGGAACGCCGTATCGCCGCCATTCTTGATACCATGCATATAGGACGCCAGCGGATAGGCGCCTGCGCCGATCCCCATGAAATAGCGGCCTTCAAGGATCTGCGAGAGCCAGCCCACCGTCATCGCCAGCTTGGTAGGGTGCTGGTGCGGCAGGATGTGCGCCATCGGCGCGAACTTGATGTTCTGCGTCTGCAGGGCCGCGCCCGCCATGATCAGTTCGGGGTTCGGAATGTTTTCCCAGATCTGGGATGCGTGTTCCGAAATCATCATGGTAGTGATGCCCGCCTGATCGGCCTGCACCGCGCTCTGCACGCCCCATTCAAACGTCTGCCGCGCGGTACGACCGGGCCGCATATAGGGGTGAAAAATGATACCTGTGTCCATTGCCATGGCAAATTCTCCCAATTGTCAACTTTAAGCCACTTGGCTTAGATATGCGAAGGCGCGGCAGAGAGTCAAGCAGAGTCTACGCCCGCGTTGATAAAAAGAGTTTCTCCGGCGCAGAGGGGCTTCCCTTGGTCGGATGTTGCAGCCACTATCCAACGGAAATGACAAGAGGGGGACATATTGTCTGAGCGCAAGGCAAGGCCGGATGACCAGGTTGACAGCCGGACCAGAATTATCCTTGCCGCCGAAATCCTGTTTGCGCGCGAGGGGATCGACGGCGTTTCCCTGCGCCGGATCGCTGCGGTCGCCGGGCAGAAAAACCATCACGCCGTTCAATATCACTTCGGCACGCGCGACGGGCTGGTCCAGGCCATTTTCGACTATCGCATGGAACAGATGGACGAACGTCGGCTGACCATGTTTGCCGAGGCCGAACGCGATGGACGGATCGGAGACCCGCGCATCATCGTCGAGGTGATCCTCCTGCCGCAGATCGCATTGATCGACCGTTTCGGTGATCACAGCTACGCCAATTTCCTGTGCCAGTATCTGCTGCGCAATTCCGATGCGGAATTCGGCCGGTTCGGCGGCAACCTGCCGCCGGGCCTGCAGCGGGCATTGACCATGCTGCGCCAGCGGCTCGATTTTCTGAGCGACAGCGCCGCTCAGCGGCGGCTGATTACCGTCTGCTTCATGTTCCTCAACCTGCTGGCGGTCTATACGCGCGACCTGGAATCAGGCCGCGCGAGCGAGGATTTCGACGAAGCCCTAGAGGACACGATCCGCCAGATCGTCGCGGCCCTCTTCCTGCCGGTCAGGCAGGAGGGCTGACGGCCCTCAGGCCCCGCTTGCGGGGCTGAGCTGTTCCACCTTGTTGCCACGCCCGTCGCGCAGATCACGTGGTTCCAGCACTGCCGTGGTCTCGATCAGGTCAAGTGCCGCCTGCGCCCCCGCGAACCGTTCAGCCGAAACCAACCAGTCCTTTGCCTCCGGGGCGCCCGGCATGTTGCGCACTTCGGCCATCGCAGCCTCGATCCGCCCGCTTTCAAGAAACAGGCGCGCACGTTCAAGCCGTCGCAAGGGCGCGGGCGACGGCGCGCTTTCACGGCGTATCACGAACAAGCCATTGACCTCGCGCTTGATGCGCGACCAGGCGCCTTCATCTTCCGGTGCCTTGGTCAGTTGCGGGCCGAGCCCTTCCAGCCGCGCCAGCAACTGGTCCAGCGTAACTGGCTCGCGCGAAAATTCGATCACCGTGCGCACCGCATTGGGCCGCGCATCGCCGAAGCGCAGCCGCAGCTGATCGGCCAGATAGCCAAGCGGGGCACCGCGTTCGATCGCGCGGCGCGTGGCGAAGGCGATCAACAGGCCTTCAGCGCGCGCGGCGTTGCCCGCCGCCGCCTGCGCCTGAAGGTCGAGCCGGGCCAGCCGTTGTTCGAGCCCGGCAAGCCGCTGGTCGAATCCGCCTTGCGCCTGGGCGACTTTTTCGACCACTTCGACAGCTTCTTCGACCGCGTCTCCGGAAACTTCGGCGAGTTTCATCGCCTCGCTGTCGACGGCAGTATCACCCGTCGCCTCATCCCCGGAAATGGCAGGCAGGATCGGGCCGTCGTCCGCACCCCCGCCCAACGCACCGAAACTGCCGCCGCGCGAGACAAACCAGCCTACTGCCGCCGCGCCCAGCAGAAAGGCAGCGGTGAACATCAGTATCGCGTCGCGCAGGCGCAACCGCAGCCGGGGCTTCCCATTGTCCTGATTTTGTTCAGCGAAGTCTTCTTCCGCCATGGCTTCCGCCCCGTCCTTTCCGGTTTGCGCCGCTGAGTGGCTGGGCGCCGGAGATGGTTTGCGATCCTCGCCGGTTCAATGGCACAGCTCCGCCGCCAATGCCAGCAACGCGCGATCATCAGGTGATGGCGCGCTGCGCACTTCGCGCCAGCCCGACCCTGCCGCCTCCGCAATGCGCGGACCCAGCGCAGCAATTTTCACGCGGCTGCGGGCAAGGCCCAGCCTGTCGCATTCCGCGCCGAAATGCCGCGCCGCCGCTGTCGAATGAAGCAGCACGACCGCGCCGCGGCGCAGCACCTCTGCCATGTCGGAGGACAATGGCACAGCCACACTTTCATAAGCGATGCGAGTGACCAGGCGAATGGCAGCTGGCGGGTGCAGTGCGACATGATCCGCTCCGGCCACCCGCAACAGGGTGAGCCTTTGCCCTGCCAATCCGTCAATCACTCCCTGCAAGCCGCCATGACCGATGCTCGACACAGTAAAGCCCGCTTCGCGCGCGGCCATCGCCGTTGCTTCGCCCACTACATGCGCGGGTTTGCCGCAAAAGCGCGCAAGCTGCGGGCCGCCATGACGCAGCGCATTGGCGCTGCCAAGCAGAAGGCCGTCAATTTTCACCGCTTCGGGCGCGTCCCAGTCCAGCGCACGAATTTCGAACAACGGCGCACCTTGCGCATCAAGCCCGGCCTGCCGAGCGGCACCAAGCGTGGCTGAAAAACCTGGCTCGGGCCGCAAGACCAGGATCGGCAGGCGCATCTCAGCCCGCGCCGAACAGGGCGGTTATCGCGGGGCTGGCCCGGTGCAGCAGATCACGCGCGAGTGCGGCCGGCCCGTCGCAATCTCCGGCAGGGAACACCGCGCGCCCCTCAACCCGTTCCGCGCCATCGGCGCTGAAGATGGCCGCGCGCAGCGACAGCGTCCCGCCATCGGCAAGGCACAGCACCGCCACGGCACTGTGGCAGCTTCCGCCCAGTGCGGCGAGCAGCGCGCGCTCCGCCATCACCGTTGCCCGGCTGGGCGAATGATCGATCGCGGCAAGCACGCGCTGCGTTTCGGCATCTGCCGACCGGCATTCCAGCCCGATCGCCCCTTGCGCGGGCGCAGGCAGCCATTGCTGCGGATCAAGCACCGTGCCGACATTGTCCCGCCCCAGCCGTGAAAGCCCGGCTGCAGCCAGCAGCGTTGCCTCCGCTTCCCCCTGGTCCAGCCGGGCCAGACGGGTCGCCACATTGCCGCGAAACGGCACGATGGTGCAATCGGGCCGCGCATGCAGCAGCTGCGCAGCGCGGCGCGGCGCGCTGGTGCCCACGCGCGCACCGTGGGGCAGACCGGCAATCGATCCGGCGCCCACCAGCACATCAGCGACCTCCGCACGAGGTAGAATCGCGGCAATCTCCAGCCAGCCGGGGCGCAGCGTTTCGACATCCTTCATCGAATGGACGGCAGCGTCGATCCGCCCTTCGTGCAGCCATTCGTCCAGTTCCTTGGTCCACAGCGCCTTGCCGCCGATCTCGGCCAGCGGACGATCCTGGACCTTGTCACCGCTGGCGGTGACGGGAACCAGCTCCACCGCATCTTCCGGCCATTTGTGCGCGGCACACAGGCGCGCGCGCGCTTCATGTGCCTGGGCCATGGCGAGCGGGGAGCGGCGTGTGCCGAGGCGTATGCGTGGAGTGATAGTCATAAGCGTTGCTTGCCCTAACCAGCAATTTTCTCCAGTGGAAGAGGCATGGCGCTGATCCTGGGCATAGAGTCGAGTTGTGACGAAACCGCGGTGGCACTGGTCGCCAGCGACCGGCGGGTGCTGGCGCAGCGCATCGCCTCGCAGGACGAAGCTCATCGCCCCTATGGCGGGGTGGTGCCCGAAATCGCGGCCCGCGCCCATGCCGAACGGCTGGCCCCGCTGATCGGGGATACACTGGCCGATGCGGGCTGCGGGCTGGACGCGGTGGACGCCATCGCCGCAACCGCAGGCCCGGGATTGATCGGCGGGGTGATGGTGGGGCTGGTCACGGGCAAGGCCATGGCGATGGCGGCGGGCAAGCCGCTGATCGCAATCAATCACCTGGAAGGCCATGCGCTGTCGCCGCGCCTGTCCGATCCCGCACTTGAATTCCCCTACGGCCTGGTGCTGGTTTCAGGCGGGCACTGCCAGATCCTGCGGGTGGACGGCGTTGGCCGGTTCCGCCGCCTTGCCACCACGATTGACGATGCGCTGGGCGAAGCCTTCGACAAGACCGCCAAGATCCTTGGCCTTGGCTATCCCGGCGGCCCGGCGGTGGAAAGGCTGGCGCGCGAAGGCGATGCGAGCGCGGTTCCCCTGCCCCGCCCGTTGCTGGGCAGCAAGGAACCGCATTTTTCCTTCGCCGGGCTGAAAAGCGCGGTGCTGCGCGCCAAGGAAAGCGGTGAATATTGCAACGCGGATATCGCCGCCGCCTTCCAGCAGGCCGCGATTGACTGCCTCGTCGACCGGCTGGAACGCGCGCTCGACGCGATGAGCGGGATCACCGCTCTGGTCGTGGCGGGCGGGGTGGCCGCCAATCAGGCGATCCGCGGCGCGCTGGAAACTCTGGCCGCGCGCAACGGGCTGCCCTTCATCGCCCCGCCGCTGGCGCTGTGCACGGACAATGCGGCCATGATCGCCTGGGCGGGGGCAGAACGCTATGCCATGGGCCAGTCCGATCCGCTCGATTTTGCGGCGCGCCCGCGCTGGCCGCTTGATCCCGATGCGCAACCCGTGCGCGGTGCGGGGGTGAAGGCATGACCGGCGGCACATGCAACATCGGCGTGGTGGGCGCAGGCGCATGGGGCACGGCGCTGGCGCACATGCTCGCCTCGGACGGGCGCGACGTGCTGATCTGGGCACTGGAGCCGGAACTGGTCGAACAGATCAACGCCAGCCATCGCAACGCGCTCTACCTGCCCGCCGCCGCCCTCGCCCCGACGATCCGCGCAACGGGCGATCTGGCGCAACTGGCGGGCTGCGATGCGCTGCTGCTGGTCACCCCGGCGCAGCATCTGGGCAATATTCTGGGGCGGATGCCCGTTATCCCGCGCGATCTGGTGCTGTGCAGCAAGGGGATCGAACAGAACAGCGGCCGGCTGATGAGCGATGTGGCGCATGATGCCGCGCCATCCAGCGAGATCGCGGTCCTTTCCGGCCCCACCTTCGCGCATGAAGTGGCTGCCGGCCTGCCCACTGCGGTGACGCTGGCCTGCGGCGGCGGCGACGCGCAATGGCAAAGGCTGGCGCCTGCCATCGCGCGGCCCGCCTTCCGGCCCTATTATTCGGACGATGTGATCGGCGCCGAAGTGGGCGGCGCAGTCAAGAATGTCCTCGCCATCGCCTGCGGCGTGGTCGAAGGGCTGCGGCTTGGCCAGAATGCGCGCGCGGCGGTGATCGCGCGCGGATATGCGGAAATGCTCCGCTTCGGCGAAGCGCTGGGCGCGCAGGCCGCAACGCTCGCCGGGCTGTGCGGGCTTGGCGATCTGGTGCTGACCTGCTCTTCCACCTCCAGCCGCAATTTCTCGCTCGGCAAGGCCCTCGGCGAAGGGCAATCCGCCGCCGCGCTGATGGCGGACCGGCGCACCGTGGCCGAAGGGGCACATACCGCGCCCGTGCTGGTCGAACTGGCAGCGCGGCACAACACCGCCATGCCGCTGGTGGAAGCGGTGCATCGCCTGCTGCAGGGCGCCCGGGCGGATGCCATCGTCGCTGATATCCTCGCCCGGCCATTGCAGGCAGAACTGGGCAATCCTGCGTGACCGAAGACAGATCGCAGGCTGACATCGCCGCCCTCGCCAAGGGTGGGCGCACCAATTTCATGGGCTTCCTGCTGCGGCTGGCGGCGCGAATCCCCTTCCTGTTCATTGCCGGCAGACTTTATGGGCCGGAGGCGCTGGGCCGGTTCGCCTCCGCGCTGGTGCTGGTCGAACTGACGGGACAGCTTTGCGCGCTGGGGATGAAGCGGGGGCTTGCCCTGTGGCTTTCGCAGGACGAGGTGCGCAAACCGGCCAATATCGTCGCTGACGGGCTGCTGCTGGCGCTGCTGTTTTCCTGCCTGACCGCGGCCGCGCTTTATGCCTTCCCCTACCCCATGTTCCCGAGCGGGCACTACACCGCGATTGACCGGCTGATGCCGCTGGCGATCATCCCGCTGGCCCTGACCGAAGTGGCGCTCGCGGCGCAGGCCTATCGCTTCGATATCGCCACCACCGTGCGTTCGCGCGCCGTGGTCGAACCCTGGACGATCTCGATCGGCGCGGGCGTGATGTATTTCATCCTGCCTGACAGCGGGTTGGCGATTGCCTTTCTCGCGTCCGTCTTCGCGGCGGCGGTAACTGCATTCGTCCCGCTGCTGCGCAGTTACGGCCTGCCCGAGGCATGGCACCCTCGCCCGGCAATGATGTGGCGACTGACCCGGCAGAGCCTGCCGCTGGCCACTGCCGATGCGATCGAATGGGGCACCCGCAGACTGGACATTGCGCTGCTGGGAATTTTCGCCTCCCCGGCAACGGTCGGCATTTACTATGTCGCCCAGCAAGTGGCGAGCCTGCCGCAAAAGCTGAAAACCAGCTTTGAGCCGATCCTTGGCCCGGTCATCACCCGCAATCTGAAGGAACGCAATTATGCCGCCATCGCGCGGCAGGTGTGCCAGGTTGGGTTCTGGATCACCGCCGCACAGGCCGGGATCGCGCTGGCGCTGGGCATTCCGGGCGAAGGGGTGATGGGGCTGGTCGGGCCGGAATTCGTGAGCGGGACGGCCGCGCTGGCCTTCCTGCTGGCGGCCGAGGTGCTGGCCTCCACCGCCGTCGTTTCGGAAGCGGCGCTGGTCTATATCGCTCGCATCCGTAACCTGTGGGTTTCGGTCCTGACCATCCTGGTCCAGGCCGCCATTACCATCGCGCTGATCCTGCTGGTCCGCCATTATGGCCTGGGTGAATTGTTCATGGCCGCTGCGGCAGCGGGCGGGCTGGCGATTGCCCTTGGCCTGGCCTCCTTCATCAAGGCCTGGATCCTCGCCGCGATTCTCAACGAACGGATCAACAACTGGCGCTGGGCGCTGGTCTGGGCGGCGGCACCGGCGGTCGTGGTCGGCTGGCTGTTTACTCAATTGCCCGAATGGGCCGAACTGCTGTTCGGCGTGCCCGCGATCCTGCTGACTTATGGCTGGGTGATCTGGAAAAAGGGATTCGGCCCTGAAGACCGGATCCTGTTCCGGCACCAGGCCCGCCCCGAACCGGGCTGAAACCCGCGCAATTCGTCGCGTCTGCGGGGCGTTCAGTCGCCATTCACGCCCCGGGCACATCTTCTCCAGCACCCGAGGAAGCGAGAAGAGAGGTTCGGCATGCGCCATTTGAACACGCGATTGACGCAGATTTTCGTTGCCGGATGCGGCGCTGCCATTCTGGCCGGATGCGCCAGCACCAGGGAAGATGAACGCATCGTCGTTACGGCCCAGAAATCCCAAAGCGACGAAATAGGCGATGCCGCCGCACCCCCGCCTCCACCGCCCCCGCCGGTCGTCAGCCCTGCCCCGCCGCCGCGGGTCATGGCGCAGGAATCGGTGGCGGCAGGCATGATGACCCGCCATGCCCCCGGACATTACGTTCCACCCGTGGTGGTTCCCGCCGATCCGGGGCGCGAACGCTATGACGGCGAGGAGGTTTCGCCCGTCAAACTGGTGGCCCAGGAACCGGTTTCGACCTTCTCGGTCGATGTCGATACGGGCGCTTATGCCAACAGCCGCCGTTTTCTGACCCAAGGCATGCTACCGCCGCAAGATGCGGTGCGCACCGAAGAGATGATCAATTATTTCCGCTATGATTATGCGGCCCCTGAAAGCAAGGCGGTGCCCTTTACCGTCACCACCGGCATCGCGCGCACGCCATGGAACCAGAACACCCGACTGATGCGGATTGGCCTGCGCGGGTACGATCTGCCCCGCGCCGAACGCCCGCCCGCCAATCTGGTGTTCCTGATGGATGTGTCGGGATCAATGAACAGCCCCGACAAACTGCCGCTGGTCAAATCGGCGCTGTCCACGCTGGCCGGGCGGCTTTCGAAAAACGACCGTGTGTCCATCGTCGTCTATGCGGGCGCTGCCGGTCTGGTGCTGGAGCCGACCAATGACACGGCGAGAATCCGCGCCGCGCTGGACCGGCTTGCGGCAGGCGGTTCGACCGCTGGCGGCGCCGGGCTGCAACTGGCCTATCAGATCGCGCGCGACAACATGATCGAAGGCGGGGTCAACCGGGTGATCCTGGCGACTGACGGCGATTTCAACGTCGGGGTTTCCGATCAGGGCTCGCTGGTCGAAATGATCGAGCGGGAACGTGACAGCGGCGTGACGCTGACCACGCTGGGATTTGGCACCGGCAATTACAACGAAGCGATGATGGAACAGATCGCCAATCACGGGAACGGCAATTATTCCTATATCGACAGCGCGCTGGAGGCGGAAAAAGTCCTGTCCGATGAAATGCAGTCGACCCTGTTCACCATCGCCAAGGATGTGAAGATCCAGGTCGAATTCAACCCGGCCTTTGTCAGCCAGTACCGCTTGCTGGGCTATGAAAACCGTGCGCTGCGCAACGAAGATTTCAACAATGACAAGGTCGATGCGGGTGATATCGGCGCGGGCCATCAGGTGACCGCCATTTATGAAATCGTGCCGGCCGGGACAAAGGGCTGGGTCGATCCGCTGCGCTACAGCGAGACGGGCACAAGGGCGGACGCGACAGCGGGCGAGCTGGCCTTCGTCAAGCTGCGCTACAAGCTGCCGGACGGAAAAGTCTCGAAACTGATCGAACGGGCGGTTCCCGCCGCCAGCCTGGCGGGCGCGCCCGCGCTCACGGGTGATTTTGCCTTTGCCGCCTCAGTCGCGGCTTTCGGGCAGAAATTGCGCGGCGATCCGCTGCTGGGCGATTTTACATTTGGCCAGATCGCGGCGCTGGCGGGCAAGCAATCGGTTTACTGGCGGCAGGAATATCTGCGGCTGGTTTCCGTGGCGGAAGGACTCGAACAGAACCGGCCCTGACTCTTCCCCCGCGCGCAGTGCGCGGTTAAGGAAGGGGCATGGCCCCTCGTCAGCCCATCCTCATTGCGCTTGGTGCGCTTGCCAGCGTCCTGCCGGCCGTACTCGGCGCGAAGATTGGCGGGCCTGCCATGGCGCAACGGCTGCAGGCGCAAGCGCAAGAGGTTGTCGCCAGACAGGGCGGGCATGGCGTGACCGTGCGGTTCCTGACCGGGAATGGCTGGCCCACGCGCCATGCCGTGCTGGATGGCGGCAAGCACTTGAATGACGCCACCCGGGCCGGCACCGCGCGGGCGATCGCGGCGATCCCGGGCGTTGGCGGCGTGCGCTGGTTCAACGCTTCGGCCCTTGTCGCGCGCGAACAGGAGGCGCTGCACCCGCTGCATTGCCAGGATGATGTGGCCGCGCTGCTGCGTGCCCGCACCATCCGCTTCGAGGAATCGAGCGCGGCGATTGACAAGAGCAGCCGCGAGCTGGTCGATGAAGTCGCCACTGCGCTGCGCCCCTGCCTTGGCAGCATCATTTCCATCACCGGCCACACTGACAGTTCCGGCGCGGAACCGGGCAATCTGGCCCTGTCGCAGGAACGCGCCGATGCGGTGCGCGACGCTCTGGTCCAGCGGGGCATCCCGCGCGACGGAATCCGCACTCTGGGGATGGGTTCAGGCATGCCGGTCAACGGCCTTGAACCGGATGACCCGGCCAACCGGCGGATCGAGTTCGCAGTGATCGCGACCGTGCCACTCAAACCCACCCCGGTTGACGTTCCCGGGCCCAGGTAAGGACAGGACATGCCGATCTGGATGGAACTGAGCATACTGGCCCTCATCGCCTATGGCATCGGGCTGGCGCTGGGCTGGACCGTGTTCAGCCGCGGCGGAAAATGACGGCGACTTCATCAGGAGAATGCACGGATGATTGAATTGGTTACAGAGTTCTGGTGGGTTCTGGTCGCTGCCCTGCTGATCGGGGTGGTTGTCGCCTGGTTGCTGTTCGCCAATCGCCGCACCCGGGTTGAAACGCTGCGGACCGGCGATGTGCTGGACGACGGCGCGGCCCCGGCACAGCGCAATCAGGCGCTGATTGACCGTCCCGCGCCGCCAACTGCACCCGTCCCACAGGCCGCGCCGGCACCGGCGGCGGCCGCGCAACCAGCCGCTACTGGCGGTGATGATCTCAGCCGTATCAAGGGCGTGGGGCCGAAACTGGTCGCCCTGCTCCATTCACTCGGGGTCACCCGCTTTGACCAGATCGCCGGGTGGACGGATGCAGACATTGCGCGGATCGATGCGCAACTGGGCAATTTCAGCGGGCGGATTGAACGTGACAGCTGGGTGGAGCAGGCCGGTTATCTCGCCCGGGGCGACAGTGCCGGCTTCGAAAGCCGGTTCGGAAAGGGCTGAAACGACACGGGCGGTTTTCAGCCCGCACCGCCTCGTGTAGCAAAGCAAACACGAATATGTTTCGGGGAGTTGGCAATGCATGAAGTTTCCGTCCACCCGGTGCCGGAAGACTGGGCGAAGAATGCGATAATCGACGCGGCGGCCTATCAGGAAAAATACGCGCGTTCAGTCGCGGACCCGGATGGCTTCTGGCGGGATGAAGCGCGGCGGATTGACTGGATCAAGCCCTTCACGACCGTGAAGGAAACCTGTTTCAACGAGGACGGCTTCGGTATCCGCTGGTTTGCGGACGGCACGCTCAACCTTTCCGCCAATTGTCTTGACCGTCATCTGGCGACCCGGGGCAATCAGGCGGCGATCATCTGGGAACCGGACGATCCGGCGACGCCCGGCCGCACGCTGACTTACCGGCAATTGCATGCCGACGTCTGCCGCTTCGCCAATCTGCTGAAAGCCAGTGGCGTGCAGAAGGGGGACCGCGTCACCATCTATCTGCCGATGGTGCCCGAAGCGGCCGTGGCCATGCTGGCCTGCGCACGGATCGGCGCGGTCCACTCCATCGTCTTTGCGGGCTTCTCGCCCGACGCACTGGCTGGCCGGATCGAGGATTGCGCCAGCGACATCGTGCTGACCGCTGACGAGGGGCTGCGCGGCGGCAAGAAGGTTCCACTCAAGGCCAATGTCGATGCGGCGCTGGAAAAAGTGCCCGTACGCCGGGTCATCATGCTGCGCCATACCGGCGCAGAAGTGCCGATGGTGCCGGGCCGCGACGTCGATTGGGCAGAAGCGATCGCCGGACACAGCGCGGATTGCCCCGCCGAGGAGATGAACGCGGAAGACCCGCTGTTCATCCTCTACACCTCAGGTTCCACCGGCAAGCCCAAGGGCGTGCTGCACACCACCGGCGGCTATGCCGTGTGGACCAGCATGACTCATGAATACACGTTCGATTATCGCCCCCGCCCCGAGGGCAGCCCGCAGATCTACTGGTGCGCGGCGGATATTGGCTGGGTGACCGGACATTCCTATGTCGTTTATGGCCCGCTGGCCAATGGCGGCACGACGCTGATGTTCGAAGGCGTGCCCAATTTCCCCGATCATTCGCGCTTCTGGCAGGTCGTCGACAAGCACCAGGTCGAAATTTTCTATGCCGCGCCCACCGCGCTGCGCGCCCTGATGCGCGAAGGCAATGACTGGGTCCGCCGCACCAGCCGCAAGAGCCTGAAGCTGCTTGGCTCTGTCGGCGAACCGATCAATCCCGAAGCATGGGAATGGTATTATCAGGAGGTCGGCGACTCACGCTGCCCGATCGTCGATACCTGGTGGCAGACCGAAACCGGCGGCCACATGATCACGCCGCTGCCCGGCGCGCATGCGCTGAAACCGGGCAGCGCCAGCAAGCCGATGTTCGGCGTGCAGCCCGCGCTGGTCAATCCGGAAACGGGCGCCATCCTGGAAGGCCCGGCAGAAGGGGCGCTGGTCATCACTGACAGCTGGCCGGGGCAGATGCGCACCGTCTATGGCGATCATGATCGCTTCTTCCAGACCTATTTCAGCACTTACAAGGGTTACTACTTCACCGGGGACGGCTGCCGCCGCGACGAAGACGGATATTACTGGATCACCGGGCGGATCGATGACGTCATCAACGTATCCGGCCATCGCATGGGCACCGCCGAGGTTGAGAGCGCGCTGGTGGCGCATGATGCTGTATCCGAAGCCGCAGTCGTCGGCATGCCGCACGATGTGAAGGGACAGGGCATCTATGCCTATGTCACGCCGATGGAAGGGGTGGAACCCAGCGATGCGCTGCGCAAGGAACTGGTGCAGTGGGTGCGCAAGGAAATCGGTCCCATTGCCACCCCCGATGCGATCCAGTTCGCGCCCGGCCTGCCCAAGACGCGATCGGGCAAGATCATGCGCCGCATCCTGCGCAAGATCGCAGAAAACGACACGGGCAATCTGGGCGATACCTCCACCCTTGCCGATCCATCAGTGGTGGACGATCTGCTGGCCAACCGGCAGGGCGCCTGATCAGGCGCCTTGCGGGGTCTGCGCCTTCTTCCAGCGATGATAGGTCTTTTCGGAGATGCCTTCTTCGCGGCAGCTCACGCACACGCCCTTCCCGCTGGCGATGGAACGTTCGATCCGGCGACATTTAGCATCCTTGTCTGGAATCGCCACCATCAGATCAGCCCCCGGGCATGCCATTGGTCCGGCTCATCGACCGGGGCTGAACCGTCATCATGGGCCAGCCGCGAAAATGCCTGATCCTGCGACAGGAATACCTCGCCGCTCAGATGGTCGAGAAACTGGCTGCGCTTCAGCCGGTCCATCACCGGCCCTTTTACTTCCGAAAGATGCATCCTGATCCCGCCGTCCGCCAGGCGATGCTCAATCGCCTCCAGGCTTTCAAGGCCCGATGCGTCAATCGCGTTCACGGCTGAGCACATCAGGATGACATGGCGCAGTTCGGGCTTTTCGGCCACGCGTTCGAGCACATATTCTTCCAGCCAGCGCGCGTTGAGATAAGTCAGCGATTCATCGATCCGGATCGAAAGGATATGCGGCAAGGTGATGACATTGTGCCGGTCGATATTGCGGAAATGCTGCGTGTCGGGCACTCGCCCCACAATGGCTGCATGCGGGCGTGAAGATGTCCACAGATAGAGCAAGAGCCCCACGCCCACCCCGGCAATGACGCCCGGTTCCACCCCGGCCAGCAGGGTTACGCCAATGGTCGCCACATGCGCCGCGAAATCCGCCTTGGAATAGTGCCACAACCGACCCGGAGTCTTGAGATCGACGAGGCTCAGCACCGCAACGATGATCGTCGCGGCCAGCGTTGCGACCGGCAGGTTGAACAGCAGCGGTGTGAGAAAAAGCGAGGCAGCCGCGATCCCGACCGCCGTATAGGCCCCGGCAGCGGGCGTTTCCGCGCCTGCATCGAAATTGACGACCGAGCGCGCAAAGCCGCCAGTCACCGGATAGCCGCCGGAGAAGGCCGAAGCGATGTTGGACGCGCCAAGGCCGATCAGTTCCTGATCGGGCGCAATGCGCTGGCGGCGCTTGGCGGCCAGGGTCTGGGCGACAGATACGGATTCGACAAAGCCGATAATCGATATCAGCAAGGCAGGCAGCCACAATTGCGCCCACAGGTCAGGATTGGTGGACGGCACGGCAAACGGCGGCAGGCCCTGCGGGACAGCCCCCACCGTTTTGACCCCCTTGTCAGCGAGGTTGAACACAACGACCGCCGCAATCGTCAGCGCGACGGCCGCAACCGGTCCGGCCTTGGCCACCATATCAGCGGGGCGCGGCTTCATGCCCATCCGGATCAGGGCAGGCTTCGCGCCCTTGCGCACCCAGAACAGAAAGGCTGTGGCGCATACGCCAATAATTAGCGTTACCGGGTTGGTCTTGCCGATCCCCTGGGCCAGCGCGCCGAGCAATTCGGGCATCGTATCGCCTTCGGTCTTGATCCCGAAAATATGCTTGAGCTGGCTGGTCGCGATCAGCAGTCCGCTGGCGGTGATGAAACCCGATATGACCGGATGCGACAGCAGGTTGGAGAGGAAACCCAGCCGCAACAGGCCCATCACGGCCAGCATGACACCGGACAGGAACGCCAGGGTGATCGCAGCTTCCAGATATTCGGGCGTCCCCTGCGCGGCGATGCTGCCTGCAGCGGAAGCAGTCATCAGCGAAACCACCGCCACCGGGCCGACTGCGAGCGTGCGGCTGGTGCCGAAAATCGCATAGGCCACCAGCGGCAGGATCGAGGCATAAAGCCCGACGACCGGCGGCAGGCCCGCAAGCAGCGCATAGGCCAGGCTCTGCGGGATCAGCATGATGGTGACAATCACCGCCGCCAGCAGGTCCGCTGACAATGTGGAGCCGTTATAAGTCCTGCCCCATTCGAGGATCGGCAAGACGCGCTGAAGTTTCATGCCGCTCCGCCTAGGCCGCATCGACAGGCGCGGACGGCTGCACATAGGGCCTGGGCCCGGCGAGCCATTCGCGCCCCTTGAGCATCGCGTGCCAGTAAATGGGCGGAAGCAGTTTCTCCTTCAGAAACCACGACAGGCGCGAAGGCCTGGTGCCATCGACCAGCCAGGTCGGGAAAGTCGGCGCCAGCTTGCCGCCGTAAGTGAATTCCGCCAGCACGATTTTCCCCCGCTCCACGGTCAGCGGACAGCTGCCATAGCCGTCATAAGCCGCAGTCAGGGGCGCCCCGTCAAGCGCGGCGATGGCATTGATCGCCACCACGGGCGCCTGCTTGCGCACTGCCGCTGCCGTCTTGGCGTTGGAGGTCGAACACCCATCGCCCAGCGCAAAGACGTTGGGGTAGCGGACATGCTGCATTGTCTGTTCGTTCACTTCGGCATAGCCCGCCGCGTCAGCCAGTTCGCTGGCCGCAACAACGGCGTTGCCTTTCTGCGGCGGTACGACATGGAGCATGTCGAACGGCAAGGTAACCTCGCCCTGCGGCGTGGCGAATGTCGCCTGTTTCGCAGGGCCGTCCACCGCGATCAGGTTCGAGTTGAAGTGCAGGCCGATTCCGTAGCGATCAACCGTTTCCTGCAGGGCGGGAACGTAATCGGGCACGCCGAACAGCACCGCCCCGGCGTTATGGAACTGCACATCCATATGGTTCAGCCGATTGTGGCGCTCCCATGCATTGCAGGCGAGATACATCGCCTTCTGCGGTGCCCCGGCGCATTTGATCGGC
The DNA here is from genome assembly GCA_024236235.1 of Novosphingobium sp. Lineage (GTDB taxonomy): Bacteria > Pseudomonadota > Alphaproteobacteria > Sphingomonadales > Sphingomonadaceae > JACKKV01. The sequence goes on from JACKKV010000001.1 coordinate 410,128, forward strand.
ATTGGCGGTTGCGTGAAAAGCGCGCGCCCTTCGCCCAGTTCCTGAACCAGCTGCCAGGTATAGGGGGCGAGATCGTACCGATAGTTGGAGGTGACGCCATTGCGGCCGAGTGTCGCCTCCAGCCCCTCAACCTCTTCCCAGGCAAGGCGGTTGCCCGTCGCCACCACCAGCATCTCATAGCCGATGCGTCGACCGTCCCTGAGCACGACCTCATTATTGCCGGGATCGAATTCCGCCGCTTCCGCCTTCAGCCAGGTGACGCCCCGCGGGATGAGCGAGGCCATCGGACGGCGCGTATCGGCCACCTTGAACACGCCGCCGCCAACCAGCGTCCAGCCCGGCTGGTAATAATGTTCGTCGCGCGGTTCCACGATTGCGATCTGCAGGTTGGGGCGACGCTTCAGCATCGATGCCGCCGTCGCGATCCCGCCCGCCCCGCCGCCGACGATCAGGACGGTGAAGCGCAGCGTGGTGCCGCCATTGACCACGGGTGCCTGCTGGCTGGCCATCTGCGCGAGGATTGTGCAGCGATTTCCGGTGCGGCAAAACGCCAGGACGGGCTGCGGCAGTTCGGCCAGCGCGGTGGCGAATTGCGCCCCCGCCCGTGGCCCGATCGTGTCCGCGGTTACGGGAATGAAGCGGGTTTCGATTCCCGCCGCGGCAGCCGCACTGGCGACATCGGCCCAGGCGGGCTGCCCGGCTTCTTCACCATCGGGCCGGTTGCAGATGATCGAACGAATGCCCCTGGCGACAAGGCCGCTCATGTCCTCAGGGGCGACCTGCCCCGCGACATAGAGCGCGGGCGACAGTTTTCTCATATCCATGATCGCTTCTCTCCATGTATTTTTTTGGCGACCCGGTGCGACCCCGGGCAGATTGTCAAAGCGCGTTCACAGGAATCTTCATGTAGCTTACCCCGTTGCTTTCCGGTTCGGGCATATGCCCGCCGCGAATATTCACCTGCACCGACGGCAGGATCAGGGTCGGCATGTCGAGCGTGGCATCGCGCGCCTGACGCATGTTCACGAACTGGTCTTCGCTTATCCCGTCATGCACATGGACATTGCTGTTGCGCTGTTCGCCCACCGTGCTTTCCCAGCGATATTCCTCGCGGCCCGGCGCCTGGTAATCATGGCACAGGAACAGGCGCGTTTCGCGCGGCAGTGACAGCAGGCGGCGGATTGAACGATACAGCTGGCGTGCATCCCCGCCCGGAAAATCAGCGCGTGCCGTGCCGTAATCGGGCATGAAGATCGTATCGCCGACAAAGGCCGCGTCGCCGATCACATAAGCCATGTCAGCGGGCGTGTGGCCGGGAACATGCATGGCGATCGCTTCGATATTGCCGATCATGAATCGTTCGCCATCGCCGAACAGGTGATCGAATTGCGAACCGTCGCGGGCAAATTCGCCGCCGATGTTGAAAATCTTGCCGAAGACTTCCTGCACCTGAACGATCGCCCGCCCGATGGCGAGCTTGCCGCCAAGCTGTTCCTGCAGATAGGGCGCGGCGGAAAGGTGATCGGCATGAGCATGCGTTTCAATATGCCACATCACTTTAAGATTATTCGATTTTGAGTAATCGATAACCGCATCAGCAGACGCAAAGCTGGTCCGGCCAGAGGCTGGATCGTAATCGAGCACGGAGTCGATTATGGCCGCCTCGCCGCTTGCCGGATCATGCACGACATAAGTGATCGTAAAGGTGGCTTCGTCGAAAAAGCCCTTAACGACAGGAGTTTTCGCACTATTATTGCGCGCGGCACCGACCTGGGCAGCGGCGGCATTCAGGACTTCATCAGTCAGCACAAGAGAATCGCTCATCGTCAACCTCCATAATTTGTCAATTACACTATTTATGTATATATATTGCGTCAAGCATGAAAATCGCCTAGGAGGCAGGAATGGACATGCAGCTTAACCACCCGGTCGCGCCCATGCGCATTGGCGAGATGGCGCCGGATTTCACCGCGCGCAGCACGGCAGGCCCGCTCTCGCTCAGCGACTTTCGCGGCCAGTGGCTGGTGTTCTTCTCGCACCCGGCCGATTTCACGCCCGTTTGCACATCCGAATTCGTCGCCCTGGCCCGCGCCGCTGACCGTTTCGCCGCGCTTGATTGTGCGCTCGTCGCGCTCTCGGTCGACAGCCTCTATGCGCATCTCGCCTGGCTGCGGGCGATCAAGGATCGCTTCGGGGTGGAAGTGCGCTTCCCGGTTGTCGAAGATCCGACGCTGGTGATCGGGCGGGCTTATGGCATGGTCGACAATCAGGCGCAGGATGCCTCGGCCGTGCGCACCACCTTCTTCATCGATCCGCACGGGATCGTGCGCGCAACCACCAGCTATCCGATTACCATCGGGCGGTCAGTCGATGAAATCCTGCGTATTGTCGCCGCGCTCCAGGCAACGGATCGCGAACATGCGCTGGCCCCCGAAGGCTGGGCGCCGGGCGCGCGCCTGCTGCGCCAGCCCCGGCCCACGCTTGATGCCGTATTCGGCGCGGCGCAGCCAATGGACTGGTTCATGGAGGAGGCGGAAGATGGATGACGCGGCCATCGAACGCCTGAAGGCCATTGCTCACCCCGCGCGCTTCTCGATCCTGAACGCGCTGCGCGCGGGCGAAAGCAACGTCGGCGAAATCGAGGCTGCAACCGGCATCACTCAGCCCGGCCTTTCGCAGCAGCTATCCGTGTTGCGCCATGCCGGTCTGGTCAGCACCCGGCGCGAGGCGAAACTTGTTTTCTACACGCTTGATGGCGCGGTGCTGGCGGAATTGGCTCAAGCCATGTCATCACTGGTACCCGAGGAGACGCAGGCGAGCGCCGCGAAGGCTTCCGGCCCGCATGCATCAGGCCATGGCGCGGCGGTTTTCGCGACGATCCAGCGCTAGGGCCGGGCAAGGCGCATTGGAATTACCCTGCAGATGGTGTAAGGATGTCATTATGACAAAGTTCGAATTCACCATCCCGGCGATGCCGTTTGATGATGCGGCCAAGGCGCAAGACTGGCTTGCGTCCAGCTTGATGGTCCCTTTCAACCTGATGACCGCGGGCTGGGACAGCTGGCGCGCGCTGAATGAAAGCTGGTGCAAGACGGTATTCTGCCCCGCAGAATTCCATGCGCATGAAGATCATTCCCAGCTGGAAGTGCCCGATCCGATCAGGGAAGATGGCGAACACGATCTGTTTGCCTGACGGACGTCAGCCGCCGTTGAAATAATCCAGCACCCAGTGCGCAAGCCGAAGCTTGTCAGCATCGGTATTCATCAATGTCTCAGTGACGAGCGCAGGCACCCCAAGATCGGCGGCCTGCGCTGCGTCGGCGCGATCAATCGCCAGCGCATCGATCAGATCGCCATACCAGGCAGCGACACCGGCATTGTCCGCCCCCACGCCCATGGTCTGCATGATCTGGCGGGTAGGCCCTTTAACCGCCTTGCCCCCGATCAGCGGCGATATCGCCAGCACCGGTGCGGCCGCATTGCGGATCGCATCAGCCATGCCGGGGACGGCCAGGATCGGGGCGATGCTGAGCACCGGATTGGACGGACAGATGACAATGCCGGCAAGGCCCGGATCAGCAAGGGCGGCCAGCACCCTGGCGCCGGGCCGCGCGTTGTCGGCACCGTCAAAGCGAACGCCCCTGACCGCAGGCGCACAGCGCAGGCGCACAAAGTAGTCCTGAAATGCCAGGGCCCCTTCATCGCAATCGACAATGGTCCGCACCCGGTCATCCGACATCGGCAGGATGGTGGCGGCAATGCCCAGCCGCGCGGCCAGAGCGCTGGTAAACTCCGAAAGGCTGGTCCCGCTTCGCAGCGCTTCGGCGCGCAGCACATGCAGTGCCAGATCGCGGTCACCCAGTGAAAACCAGTCCGGTCCGCCCAGCGTGGCGAGCGCGTCCATGAAATTCCAGCTTTCACCTGCCCTGCCCCATCCGCGCACCGGATCGGCCAGCCCGGACAGGGTGTAGCAAATCGTATCGAGGTCGGGCGATATCGGCAGCCCGCAATGTTCGAAATCGTCGCCCGTATTGCCGATGATGGTCAGCGCACCGGGCGGCAAGGCGCGAAGCAGGCCAAGGGCCAGCTTCGCGCCGCCAATGCCGCCACACAGGGCGACGATCTTTGCGTCAGCTGATATAATGCGCCGTGGTCTTGGCGGCGACTTCTTCCGCCGTCACCCCGGGGGCGAGTTCCACCAGCCGGAACGGGCTGTCATGATCTGCACGCTGGAACACGCACAAATCCGTCACAATCATGTCGATCACATTCTTGCCGGTCAGCGGCAGGGTGCAGGCCGGAATGAACTTGGGATCGCCGTTCTTGCTGGTGTGTTCCATCACCACGATGATCTTCTTGACGCCCGCGACCAGATCCATCGCGCCGCCCATGCCCTTGATCATCTTCCCGGGAATCATCCAGTTCGCAATGTCGCCATTTTCGGCCACTTCCATCGCGCCCAGCACGGTCAGGTCGATATGCCCGCCGCGGATCATGGCGAAGCTGGCGGCGCTGTCGAAATAGGCCGATTGCGGCAGTTCGCTGATCGTCTGCTTGCCCGCATTGATGAGGTCGGGATCGACTTCGTCATCATAGGGGAACGGCCCGATACCCAGCATGCCGTTTTCGGACTGGAGCGTCACGGTCATTCCGGCGGGGATATGATTGGCGACCAGCGTGGGAATGCCGATACCCAGATTGACGTAGAAGCCGTCTTCCAGCTCCTGTGCCGCGCGGGCTGCCATCTGATCGCGGGTCCAGCCCTTGGTGATACCATCATGCGTGGTCATCATGCGCTCTCCCGTTCGCGAGTCATGCGGAATTCGATCTTCTTGTCGTAAGGCGCGCCCACGATCATGCGCTGCACATAGACGCCGGGGAGGTGAATGCAGTCCGGGTCAAGCGAGCCGGTGGGGACGATTTCCTCAACCTCCACCACGCAGACCTTGCCACAGGTGGCAGCAGGCACGTTGAAATTGCGCGCCGTCTTGCGGAACACGAGATTGCCCGTTTCATCAGCCTTCCAGGCCTTCACCAGCGCGAGGTCAGCAAAAATCCCGCGTTCGAGGATATATTCCTGCCCGTCGAACACCTTTGCTTCCTTGCCTTGTGCAACTTCGGTGCCAACACCCGTCTTGGTGTAGAAGCCGGGGATACCCGCACCGCCGGCGCGCATGCGTTCGGCCAATGTGCCCTGAGGGCAGAATTCCACCTCAAGTTCGCCGGACAGATACTGGCGTTCGAATTCCTTGTTCTCCCCCACATAGGAGGAAATCATCTTCTTCACCTGTTTGGTGCGCAACAGTTTGCCGATGCCTTCATTGTCAATCCCGGCGTTGTTGCTGGCGAAGGTCAGCCCCTTCACCCCGCTGTCACGCACGGCATCAAGCAGCCGTTCGGGAATACCGCAAAGGCCGAAACCGCCAGCGGCGATCAGCAGGCCGTCCTGAAGCAGGCCATCAAGCGCTGCGTTCGCATCGGGGTAGAGTTTTTTCATGAGGCTCCCGCGAAGGTTTTTATTGTCGAATGACGCTTGTTCCCTAGCCTTGCCATGCCGCAGTTTGCAAGAGGGATTGCCGGTTCACGCGCTGAACCAGACCTCAACCGGCACATGCTCCTGCCGCAGGACCGCGCGGACCGGCATGTCCGCCACCGCACCGTCGCCAATCGCCTCGCGATAGACCGCCTCTTTCGCCGCACCCTGCAATTGCAGCACGAGCAAGCGGCTGCGCAGCAAGCCGGCGAGCGAGAGTGTGAGGCGCTGATGGCTTGCCGCAGGCGGCGTCAGCGCAAGGCACAGCGCCGCCCCGGCCAGCCCCGCGTCCAGCTCTGGCGCAGCGGGAAACAGCGACGCGGTATGGCCATCATTCCCCATGCCGAGCAGGATCACATCGAACGGGCCGGGCATTGCGCAGAGGAAATGCTCATACACCGCCTGCCCCTGGCGCGCATCGGCTGCGCCATCATGCATCGGCACGAAACCGGCCGCGCGGGCTGCATTTTGCAGCAAGTGGCGGCGGATGAGGTGCTGATTGCTGTCAGGCGATGCGGGATCGACCCAGCGTTCATCCACCTGCGCCACCGTCACCCGTGCCCAGTCGAGCGGTATCTCGGACAGGCGATCAAACAACAGCGCCGGGGTGCTCCCGCCGGAGACAGCGATAAAGGCCGCACCCCTGCGCGCGATCGCATCTGTCAGTATGGCGGCAACATGCGCGGCCAGCCGGGTAGCGGATTCTTCCGCACTGGCGTGGCGATACTCGGTCACTGGCTTCATGATACGGGCCATGCCGGACAGGCGGGCAACCCCATCACCGGAACAGATCCTGCTGCGCCGGACGCAGCAAGGAGGCTGCCGCCCCGCTCTCACCCAGCGGCCAGCCGCTGACCACGGCCACCGGCAGGCCCTCGCTCCCTTCGCCCATCACCAGCGCCGCAGCACCGGCAAGCTGGTCCGCCACGGCGGGCTGAGTAACCTGCATCACCCGGCCATGCCGGTCTGCCATCCCACGCTGGTCATGCAGCGGGGCCAGCCCCGCACAACCGATCGCCACGGCGCTGGTGCCCACCCGCCAGGGGCGCCCGAAACTGTCACTGACGATTACGCCGACCCTGCCCCCCGCATGCGCTGACAACGCCTCGCACAGGGCGCGGGCGGACGCATCAGAATCCTGCGGCAACAGCAGCGCGCAACCGTCGCCATCGGGCAGGTTGGACTGGTCGATTCCCGCATTGGCGACGACAAACCCGCAACGATGGCGCGCAATCAGCACACCGGGTGCGCAGCGCAGCACTTCACTGCTTTCGCGCAGCACCAATTCGACGATCCGGGGATCCTTGCCACACTGCCCCGCCAGATCCAGCGCGAGCTGCCCCGGATTTACATCGGCGAGCAGCACCAGCCGCCCTTCCGCCTTGGAGACGATCTTCTGAGCGACAACCAGCACCGCGCCGGGTTCCAGCGCCATTCTGGCCTGGTCCAGCGCACCCGCGATCGTGCCCGCCAGATCATCGCCTGCGCGCACTTCGGGAATGCCGGGAACGGCACGGATGGACAAAACGGCGGAAGATGCGGAAGATGTGGTCTCGGCCATCGCCACTGCATAGCCGATCAATCGTTGCGCAACAGCCGAAATTGCGGCCAATAGCCAGCGCAGCCCGACACAGCAGGCCCGTGTGGCAAATCGCCGCAAACTTGACTAAGGGCGTGCCAAGCAACGCCACGGAGACTGATGCCTTGACCCAGATCTGCACCCTGCGCCTGCAATGCGATGACCGGCCCGGCCTGGTTGCCAGCGTGGCCGGGCATCTGGCAGGCAGGGGCTGCAACATCGTCGATGCGCAGCAGTTCAACGATCATCTCAACCGCCGCTTCTTCATGCGCGTCGCCTTCGAACTGGTCGAAGGGCTGTCGATGGACAGCTTTGGCGCCGGGTTTGCGCCGGTCGCGGCGGACATGGGGCTGGAATGGCAACTGCACGCCAATGACCGGCCCAAGAAAGTGCTGATCCTGGTTTCCCGATGGGATCATTGCCTGGCCGATCTGCTGTACCGCTGGCGGGTGGGCGATCTGGACATGGAGGTGGTCGGGATCGTTTCCAATCACCCGCGCGATGCCCAGGAAGCGAGCCTGATTGACGGGCTGACCTATCACTATTTGCCCGTCAGCAAGGAAACCAAGGCAGCTCAGGAAGCGCGTATCCGCGCGCTGATCGAGGAAAGCGGGGCCGAACTGGTCGTTCTGGCGCGCTATATGCAGATCCTGTCAGACGAATTTTCGGCCTGGCTGGCCGGGCGTTGCATCAACATCCACCATTCCTTCCTGCCGGGGTTCAAGGGTGCCCGCCCCTATCACCAGGCGCATGAACGCGGCGTCAAGATGATTGGCGCTACCGCGCATTACGTCACCGCCGACCTTGATGAAGGCCCGATCATTCATCAGGACGTGGAAGCCATCAGCCACGCCGACACGCCCGATGATCTGGTGCGCAAGGGCCGCGATATCGAACGGCGCGTGCTGGCCGAAGCCGTGCGGCTTCACCTGCAGGACCGGGTCTTCCTCAACGGCAAACGCACCGTCGTCTTCAAAGGCTGACTCAGGCGGAGAAGCTGGCGGCGTAGCGATCGCGCAGCACGTTCTTCAAGATCTTGCCCATCGCATTGCGCGGAAATTCGTCCACCACATGCACGGCCTTGGGCTGTTTGAACCGGGCCAGCTTTTCCTGCGCCACGCGTTCAAGCGCGTCCATCGCAAACAGCCCGTCCTCCACCGTCAGCACGGCCACCACCGCTTCCCCGAAATCGGGGTGCGGCACCCCGATGATGGCAATGTCCTTCACCCCCGGCACTTCGGCCAGCAGCATTTCCAGCTCCGCCGGATAGACGTTGAACCCGCCCGAAATGATCAGATCCTTGGAACGGCCCGCGATTGTTACCCGCCCTTCGCCATCCCTGAAGCCGGTATCGCCGGTGCGGAAAAATCCGTCCGCATGGAAACTTTCCGCCGTTGCTTCCGCCCTGCGCCAATAGCCCTTGCACAGGTTCGGTCCGCGAATCTCGATCTCGCCCACCTCGCCCTCGGACATTTCCGCGCCATCCGCGCTCACCACCCGCAGTTCCACGCCCGGCAAGGGGAAGCCGACCGTTCCCGGCATGCGGCCGGCCTGTTCGTATGGGTTGGAGGTAATCATCACCGCTTCCGTCATGCCATAGCGTTCCAGGATGCGATGCCCGGTGCGCTGTTCGATTTCCTCGAACACCGAAGGCAGCAGCGGGGCAGAGCCGCTGATGAAGAGGCGCAAGGGCTGCGCCAGCGCGCGGTCGAAGCGCGCATCAGCCAGCAGCCGGGCATAGAAGGTCGGCACCCCCATGAACACGCTGACCTGCCCCAGCCGTTCGATCACCGCATCGGCAGTGAATTTGGGCAGCATGTGAATGGTCGCCGCGCTGTAGAGGCCAAGATGCAGGGCCACGAACAAGCCGTGCGCATGAAACATGGGCAGCGCATGAAGGATCGAGTCCGCATCCGAAAAGCGCCAGGTCTCGTAAAGCGCCGCGACATTGCTCGACAGATTGCCATGTGTCAGCATCGCCCCCTTGGGCCGCCCGGTGGTGCCCGAGGTGAACAGGATGCAGGCGAGATCGTCCGCCCCCCGCGCCGCCACATCGAGACGCGGCGCGAGCGACAGGGCAAGATCGCTCAGCGTGCCCGAACCGTCCGGTTCCAGCGTAGCACGGCGCAGCGGGCATTGCGCCTCGTCCGGCACCGGCGTGGCGCTCGCATGGACCAGCAGCACAGGTTCTGCATCCTCGATCAGCAGGGCAACTTCGGGCGCGGTATAGGCAGCGTTCAGCGGCACGAAGATCGCACCTGTCGCCAGCACGGCCAGATAAGTATAGACGAAGGCTGGCGAATTTTCGGTCTTCACCATCACCCGGTCGCCAGCACTCACGCCAAGTTGCGCAAGCGCGGCGGCATATTGCCCCACCCGCTGCGGCAAGTCGCCGAAACTGGCCACGGCCCGGTCTTGCCACACAAGTGCGGGCTTGCCGGCATGGCCAGCCTGACGCGCGAAAAAGATGGCGGCGAGATTTTCTGACACGCGGCTGTTCCCGGACCTGGATAAGACAAGCGCTGCCTTAAGCCAGGTCGCGGGCCGCAGACAAGTGCCCCCGCTACGGCAGCTTCGGGGCCACTTCCTGCGCCAGCAGACGCATCGATTCTTCCCAGGGTGCGGGATTGTCGATGAAATCGTGGCTGTAGATCAGCAGCGTGCCGAATGGCCCGCCCAGTTCGTCGAACCAGTTTTCGAACTTCCTGATCACCGTTTCGGGCGAACCCACGATCCACACGTGATCGGCCAGATATTCGGCATCGACATCAGCCGCCGCGATCGACTTGTCCGGCATCAGTTCGTCCAGAATACCGAAGCGTTCGTAAGTCGGCTTGAGATATTCCTTCCACGCCAGGCCCAGGCCGCCATTGATGGCCAGATCGCGCGCGGCGGCATCGGTTTCGGCCACCACCACATCACGCACCACGCGATGGCACGAGCGGTCACGCTTGAACCCGTTTTCAGCGGAAATCCGGGCATAATCGTCAAAATGCGTGCGCAGGAAACGGTTGCCGGCATAGACCGAAGCTGGAATCCAGCCGCGCTGGGCGGCAAAATTGATCGAAGGCGACGGGGAGCTGAGCCCCGTCATCGCCATCGGCATTTCTCCGCCATAAGGCCGCGTATCGCGCATATGCGCGCCGGGCGATGCGGGGTCGGGATAACCGGCATTCCAGTATTTGCCTTCATGATCGAACGGTTCGGCGTTCCAGACCTTTTCCATGATCTCGATCGCTTCGAACATGCGATCGTGATTGGTGGATATATCCTTGAAGCCCATCAGCGCGGCATCAGTGGGGTAAGCGCCGGCCGCCACACCAAGCATGTAGCGTCCCTTGAGAATCTGGCTGAGCCACGCCGTCTGGATCGCAAGGGTCGACGGGTGGTGATAGGGCAACAGATGCGCCAGCGGCCCGAACTTGATGTTCTTGGTGAGGCGCGCGGCCCCCGCGATCACCAGCTCGGGACAGGGAATGCCTTCCCAGTCCAGCGTCAGATGTTCGCCCACCCAGCATTCGGTGAAGCCCACTTCATCCGCGACGATCGCCTGCCTGATTGCCCAGTCGAACACCGTGGTCGCATCCCGCTCCGGCCGGTTGAACGGAGTCTGAAACATCCCAACTTTCATGTAGTTTCCCTTTATCCTGTCAGGCGAGGCGTTGCCTCAGCCGAAATCCTTCCATTCGACGATCAGACCATCGTCATTGAACCGCAGGATGCTGCACAGCTTGAGCGTGAAGCGTTCGCCCGCATTCCCGAACCCGGGCAGGTCCACCTTGCCGATGCCCGTATAGTCAGCGACGCGCACCACCGTGTTGCCATCGACCAGCAGTTTTTCGGGCGGGCCAAAGCCGCGCTCCACGAAATACTGACCAGCAAATGTGCGCAGTGTTTCCAGCAACTGGTCGCGGCTGTTCATCGGAAAGTCGCGATTAAAATGATTGAAATCGAGCTGTTCGGCCAGCATCGCGGCCATGGTGTCGAAATCCTGATCATTGTAGGCCGCAAAGAAGCGGTCGGATAATTGCGCAAGATCGGCCATGCATTCTCTCCAGATTTACCGGTGTTCCGGCTTGTTCAGACGTCCCATTCCAGCTCGAAGGGATTGACTGTGGCGACAATCCCGCTGGTATAGCTGAGGCTGGTTCCGGGCTTCAGGCGGAATAATGGAATGCGCCGGAACCACTCGGTCAGCACGATCTTCAGTTCCAGACGTGCCAGATGCATGCCGGGGCAGGTATGCGCGCCGCGCCCGAACACCGAATGGCGCCGCACTTTCCGGTCAAGCCTGAAATCCAGCGCATCGGGATTGCTGGCCTCGCTCATCGCGATGGGAACGGTGGAGGCCATGATCATGTCGTTGCGCAGGATCGTCACCCCGTCCAGTTCGATGTCCATCCTCGCCTCGCGCGAATCCGACACCACCGGGAAGCGGCGCAGGAATTCGGTCATCGCGTCCTCGATCTTCACCGGATCGCTGGCCAGCATGGCCTGAAGCTCGGGACTGATCGCGAGATAGGAGAAGACGAAGGACAGCAGGTTGACCACTGTATCAAGCCCGCCCACCAGCGCCTGGATTGTAAGGTTTTCCGCCTCTGCATCGGTCAGCGGGCGGCCGTTCACTTCGGCGTTGGCGATATTGGTGATCATGTCCTGCCCCGACGCGCCGCGCCGTTCGCGCAGGATCGGGCCGATATAGTCGCGAAAGCCCTTCTCGACTTCGGGGAAGGTGATGGTTCCGTCCGGGCGGGTGAACTGGTCCGCCAGATATTTGAGGCGGGGCAAATCCTCTTCCGGCAGATCGACCAGGCTCATGAAGATGCGCACCGGCAGCTGTTCGGCGAATTCTTCCTTGAACTCGCAATGGCCCTGCCCCGCGAAGGCATCAATCAGCTCGTTCGTGAGCTTGCGGATCGAATCCGCGACAGCATTGACCTGACGCGGCCCGAGATTGTCGTTCAGCACCTTTCGGAAGGGGCCGTGTATCGGCGGATCGAGCGAGAGCGGAATGAAGTTGGAATAGGTTTCCCCGATCGGATCGCGCGGCACGATCACGACCCTGCTGGAAAACCGGTCCGAATCCGCAAGGATCGTTTCGCACAGGCCAGGCTCGGTCGCCAGCCAGTGCCCACCATTATGCGGCGTCCACATTACGTCATGCGTGGCCGAGGCCAGCAGGTCGCGCCAGAATTCATGAACCGATTGCCCGCCCGGGACGGGCTGGTGCAGGTTGAAATCGATCACCCGGTCAGCGGGCACATGCGGGGGCCGCGGCGCGAGCGCGGACTGGAAACCCTCGCCTTCGATAGTTGCGCCGTCCATTCAAACACCTTCCCAGTGACAGTGATGTCATGCGACTCGATAGGAGGTCGCCGCCTTTTTTAAATCAGCCAGCCAACATCTATCGCAGGCACCCCGCTTTGCAACCGCGAATCTCGACGAATTATCGATTTTTTTAAATCACTCGTTCGATAATGGTTGGCGACGCGCAAATTCACCTTATCACTGAGCATGACGAACAAGTGACTGGGAGATTCGCATGGCGCGGCTTGAAGGCAAGGTTGCAATTATCACTGGCGCGGCCCAGGGCATGGGGGCTGCGCATGCCCGCAACTTCGTGGCCGAGGGCGCCCGGGTGATGCTGGCCGACATTGACGAGGCAGGCGCTGCGGCGCTCGCAGCGGAACTCGGCCCGGCCGCCATCGCGCGCAGACTCGACGTCGCCAGCGAAGCGGACTGGCAGGCACTGGTCGCCGCCAGTGAAGCGGCGTTCGGCCCTGTCACCACCCTGGTCAACAATGCCGGGATCATCGGCCCGGTGGCTGCCTGCGCTGATCTCGACGAGGCTGATTTTGCCAAGGTCTGCGCGGTCAACCTGACCGGCGTTTTCCTGGGCAGCAAATGCGTCATTCCGTCCATGCTCAGGGCAGGTGGCGGATCGATCATCAACGTCTCGTCCATTTCGGGCATCGTCGCCATTTATGGCACACCCAATGTGGCTTATGCCGCCAGCAAGTTTGGCGTGCGCGGGATCACCAAGCAGGTCGCCATCGAATATGGCAAGCAGGGCATCCGGGCCAATTCGATTCATCCCGGCTACATCCGCACCCGGATGATGACTGACGCGCTTGATGAGGAGGGGATCGCCATCGCCAGCGGCTCGGTTCCGATCGGTCGGGTGGGCGAGGCGGATGATGTCGCGCTGCTGGCAGTCTATCTTGCCTCCGACGAATCCGGTTTCATCACCGGCACCGAACATGTCATCGATGGCGGGCTGACGGCGCAGTAAGGCGGGCGCGAATCCCGTCAGTCGGAGGAAAAATTCCACGGCGGCACGGTCATGCTGGCCGCCATCATCTCCAGCAGCGTCTCGAACAGCGAGGGGTAGTGCACCGCTGCGTGCATCACCGGTTCCAGCGGGCGGGCCGCGTGCTGCATCAGCGCGCCCAGGAACATGGAACCGGTCGCCTCCAGCCGCATGGTGAACTGCTGGAGATTGAGAAAGTTCAGCTTCTTCTGCAGCCGTGCGACGACTTCTCGCAAGTATATTGAGGACGGGCAATCATAGTCCACCGGGTGCAGCACGCCGCGCGGCCGCAGATTGGCAAGATACTGGAAATGCAACCGAATGTAGGGCAACCCGCTGCGTTCCGTATAATGCCGGAAATAGGGATAATACAGCGCGCGCAGCAGCCAGCGAATGTCGCCCAGCTGGTCGAATTCGCGCCCCCGGGCGACAATTTCAGCCCGCATCGCGTCAAACTGCCCCTCACGATATTCGAAGATGGCCTTGAGCAGCCCGGTCCGGTCCCCGAAGTGATATTGCACGCTGGCGGTATTGCGCTGCTTCGCCTCGATCGAGATGGCGCGCATCGCCACCGCCTCGATCCCCTGCTCCCCGAGCAGGCGCTCGGCCGCCTCCATGATCTTGATCCGCGTTTCCTCGGTCGAAGGGCGGAACTTGGGCAGGGCGGATTTCGGCATTCGGCAGCCTTAGATCAGTTGCTGCGCGTTTGCATATCCTCAAAGATCGGCGTCGGTGCGGCCAGGTGCCTTCAAGCCGTTATCATCCCGCTCAGCCGATTGGCGATGATCGCTTCGGCATCGCTGACAATCCGGTCAATCAGTTCACGGCAGGTCGGGATATCGTGAATCAGCCCCTGTACCTGCCCTGCCCAGACCAGCCCCGCGTCGATATTGCCCGTGGTCAGCGCTTCGCGCCCCTTTGCGCCTGAAACGAGCGGGCGAATATCTTCGAACACGCTGTCAGGCAGGGCGGATATTTCCACGACCTTGTCCGACACCGGCGTTTTTGCAACCCGCCCGGTATTCTTGAACTTGCGGAAGATCAGGTTGGTCGCGCGTTCATCATTGTCGACGATCAGCTGCTTGACATGGTCATGGATCGGCGCCTCCACCGTGGCGCAAAAGCGCGTACCCATGTTGATGCCTTCCGCGCCCAGCGCAAGCGCCGCCGCCAGCCCGCGCCCGTCCCCGAACCCGCCCGATGCGATCATCGGGATGGTCACCTTGTCCGCCGCTGCCGGGATCAGGATCAGGCCGGGGATGTCATCCTCGCCGGGGTGGCCGGCGCATTCGAACCCGTCGATCGAAATCGCATCGACACCCATTCGCTCTGCAGACAGCGCGTGGCGCACCGCAGTGCATTTGTGAATGACCTTGATGCCATGTGCCTTCAGATCATCGACATGTTCCTGCGGCTTGTAGCCTGCGGTTTCGACGATAGTCACGCCGCTGTCGATGATCGCCCTGCGGTATTCGGCATAAGGCGGCGGGCTGACCGAAGGCAGGATGGTGATGTTCACCCCGAACGGCCGGTCGGTCAGCGTGCGGCAACGGTCGATTTCGCGGCGCAGATCATCGGGTGTGGGTTGCGTGAGCGCGGTGATGATGCCCAGCCCGCCCGCATTGGACACGGCGGCGGCCAGTTCGGCATAGCCCACCCACATCATGCCGCCCTGGACGATGGGATGCCGGATGCCGAACAGGTCGGTAAAGCGAGTCCTGATTGTCACTTGAAACCTCTTCCAATCGCTATTGTTGTCGTGCCATTGCCGTCATTGCCCCCGGTCGGCCGATGGCCCGATTTCCGTCAACGGCAACGACCCATCGCCTCGCGCGCAAGCCGCGCCAGGACCGGGAAACTTTTTGCGCGTTCAAGCGCATGAGCCGACGAGGCGGTGCCGCGTACAGCCCGCCCCTTGATGCCATGAAAGATGGCGGCCAGCCGAAAGAAGTTGAAAGCGACGTAAAAATCCCAGTTGGCGATCCCGGCCCGGCCCGTCCGCTCGCAATAGGCCGCGACATATTCCGCGTCGGTCGGGATGTTGAGCGCGGCCAGATCGGCCCCGGCCAGTCCGGCAACGATATCGGGCGGCATCTGGTACATCATCGCGTGATAGGCGAAATCGGCGAGCGGATGGCCAAGCGTGGAAAGTTCCCAGTCCAGCACGGCCAGAACCTTCGGTTCGCTCGGATGAAAGATCATGTTGTCGCAGCGAAAATCGCCATGGACGATGGAGGTTTCGTCACCGGCAGGAATATTGTCCGGCAACCACGCGACCAGCGCATCCATCGCCTCGTCGCGTCCGGCGTCCGCATCCTCCTGATACTGGCGGGACCAGCGGCTGATCTGGCGCGCAAAATAATTGCCCGGTCTGCCGTAATCCTCCAGCCCCAGCGCCACATGATCGAGACGGTGCAGCCCTGCAATGGCGGCATTCATCGCATCGAAATAAGCGGGGCGGTCCGCGCGGTCGACACCCGGAAAGGTCGCGTCCCAGAAGATCCGCCCTTCGACCATTTCCATGACATAGAACCAGCTGCCGATGACGCTGTCATCCGTGCAGAGCCCGTGGACATGCGCGACCGGATAACCGGCGCTGCCCAGCGCAGTCAGCACCCGCGCCTCGCGCTCCACCGCATGTGCGCCCTTCAGGATCTTGCCGGGCGGCTTGCGCCGCAACACATAGGAACGTGCCGGAGTAACCAGCTTGTAAGTGGGGTTCGATTGCCCTCCCTTGAACTGTTCCACCGTCAGCGGGCCCGCATAGCCGGACACATTGGCCTTCAGCCAAAGTTCGAGCGCAGCCTCGTCAAAGCGGTGGGCTTCGCGGACCGCAGTCGTCCCGGCATTCGCGTCCTGATCGAGCGCGCTCATGCAAGCTGCGCTTTCCAGTCGCGGCGGATCTTCTTCGCCAGGCTCCATTTGTGGACTTCGGTGGGACCATCGTAGATCCGGAACGCGCGAATCTCGCGGAAGACCTGTTCCACAATCGTATTGTCAGTCACCCCGGTGCCGCCCATCACCTGAACGCAGCGATCCGCCACCCGCATCAGCGCCTCGCTGACCGCAACCTTGGCCATGGAACTTTCCGTCACGCCCAGATCGCCCGTATCAAGCACATCTGCGCACCAGTTGATCATCAGTTCAGCCTGTCTGAGGTCGATCATGTTGTCCGCCAGCATGAAGCCCACGCCTTCGTGATCGATCAGCTTCTGGCGAAACGCTTCCCTGCGGCAGGCATAATCCACTGCAATCTCGTTGGCGCGGATGCACGCGCCCAGCCAGCGCATGCAGTGCGAGAGCCGCGCCGGGGAAAGCCGGACCTGCGCATATTTGAAGCCTTCGCCCGCTTCGCCCAGCATCTGGCTGGCCGGGACGCGCAGATTCTTGATCGTCAGCACCGGATGCCCGCCAGGCATGGAATTGTCGATCGTGTTCGGGACATGGTCGATGGTGATCGCCGGGTCCGGCAGGTCGATCAGGAACATGCAGGCACCCGCTTCCGCCTTGGCCATGACGATGCCGACCCCGGCACCCGTGGCGCCGGTGATGAACGCCTTGCGCCCGTTCACAACCCAGTGATTGCCATCCTGATGGCAGGTGGTCTGCATCATCGAAGGATCGGAACCGGCGCCCCCGTCACCCCATGGTTCGGTCATGAAGAAGGCAGATGCCTTCTCGCCTGATACCATGGGGGCCAGAAATCGCTCCTTCAGCTCCGCGCTGCCGACCTTGCCCAGCAGATACATGTTGCCTTCATCCGGCGCGGCGGTGTTGCACGCCAGCGGGCCGAGCGGGGACAGGCCAGTGCGGATCAGCACGGCCGCAGTTTCGCGCTGCGACAGGTGGCGGCCATCGGGCAGGATATGCGGGGTCATGACCCCGGCGGCGCGGGCCTTGTCCTTCAGTTCGGCAACCAGCTCGTAAGTCGGGGCATGATGGCTGTCGCGCCGGGGATCCTTCTCATAGGGGACAACTTCCTCGCGCACGAACCGTTCGACCCGGTCCGCGATTTCCAGCGCCGCATCCATTCCAATCCCCACCATCAAGCCTTCATCCCTGTTTGTTGAACCTGCGTATGCCGGGCATCGCGCCAACCGGGCAGGCACCTTGGAAAACTGCATGCCAGAGTGGCTGGAAGATCAAGGCCAGGCAATCACTTTCATTCAGCGATCCCGATGACGGCACGGTTTCGGTCATGAAGCCCGTTGCCACTGCGCCTTCCATGCGCGACAGCGGGGTCAGTGCGGGTGGGCGGCTGCCAGCACGTCGTGCAGATCGTCACGCAGCGCGCGCATCCTGCCTTCCTCGAACCTTGCAACGGCGCTGCCAATCTCGGCGGCGGCGGCCCCGAGAAAGGTCAGCAGCGCGGGGCGCAACGGATTGTCAGGCGCGATGCCCCGGCGCAGCGCCAGGATCAGCCCCGCCGCACGGCTCAGCGCATCGGCGCGCGCGGCGAGATCCCGGCGCCGGTCAGCGGCGATCGCTTTTTCCAGCGTCATCACCGCCTGTTCCAGGCAGAACCGGCCCAGCCCGCCACCGTCGCTCCCCTCGACCTGTGCGTCAAGCTCGATGCGGCGATAGGCGCTGGCGGGCGAAAGGGCGGTGTGCAGCATTGCCGTCTGCCGTCTAGTTGCCCTGGGCGTTCCAGGCCGCGACCTGGGCCTGGAGGAAGCTCAGCGTGGATTGCGACAGGGCGATGTTGCGATCGGCGGCGATGAAGGTCTTGGTCATCCGCTCGCGCAGCTGTTCCTGCTGATCGGCGATTGTCTGCAGGCGTTCATCCACCCGCGCCTTCTGGTCGCTGTAACGCTGGATGGAGCCGCCCAGCGAACCCGGATCCGCGCTGCTCGAAATGGTGCGCGCCAGATCGTCAATCGTGGCGTAAATGCCGAACAGGCCGGTGGTGAACATGGCGGCGGCGCCTTCGCGGTGCTGGTCCAGCGTCTCTTCCAGCCGCGCGGCGTCGAGCCGGAAGGTTCCGTCGCGATTGACTGACAGGCCGAGCGCGGACAGGGTTGCAGGCTCGCCCGGCCCGGCATTGGGCATGACGATCTGCCCGCTCAGCCCCGACAGCGCGCGCTTCAGTGCCCGCGCGCCCGGGTCATTGCCCAGTTCCCCGCCCAGCGGCGCCGCGCTTTCCTTCAGCTGGTTGCCGATGTCGTTCAAGGCGGCCACGAAATCATTCATCACCGCCTTGATCCCCGCACTGCGATCAGCAAAGCCGATGCTGGCGGGCGCGCCCGCATTGGTCGCGGTCAGGGTGAGGCTCAACCCATCGGGCAGGCCGGACACGGCGTTGCCGGGGCTGGTCATGGCAATTGTATCGAAAGTGAACGCGGCATCCTGCGCGCCCTGGCGTATCTGCCCGCTGTCACTGACCGGGTGCCAGGCCAGATAGGCCAGATCACCCGGTGTCGCGGCGGGAACGGGCGCGGCGCTGGCGGTTTCGACGACAAAGCCGTTCGCCGCCCCTTCGGCGCCCTTCAGCACCAGCTGCGCGCCGAGCGAGCCGGTCACCACATAGGCGCGCACGCCCGCATCCGCGCTGTTGATCTTGCCGGCCAGGGTCTCCGGCGTATCGCTGGCCGTCACCGCAATATCGACCTGCGCCCGCCCGCCATCGGGCGTGAAAGCGGCCCCGTTGACCGTGCCGAAGCGCAGGGTGAAGGTGCCTTCGCCCACCGCATCCCCGGGCGCCGCAAAGGGGGACAGCGCAAGCACCTGTTGCTTCGCCAGCTGAGTGACCTCCAGCGCATAAGTGCCGCGCGGGCTGCTTCCCGCCGACACCGCAACCCGCGCCACACCGGGGTTGCTGATGGTGGCGGCGGGCGCGAGATCGCCATTGCGGATGCGATCCCCCAGTGCGCTGGCCAGCTGGCTGAGCTGGTTGCGCAGGGTGGATGCGGCAGAAATGCGCGCGTCCAGCGCATCATTGCGGGCTTCAAGCTGCGCGATCTGCGGGGCGAACCGCGCCGCCGCAAGATCGGAGGCAAGCTTGACCATATCGACGCCGCTGCCGCCGCCAAGGGTCGAGACCAGAGAGGATACCGAACTGTCCATGCACCGCAGAACGGCGGCGCGCGGCGATCCTTAAGCCTTGCTCGCGCGGCCCTGCGCGTCGAACCGCAGCGCCACCGGCACCTCCACCTGCGGGCGCGGCGGATGTTCGCCCCGCCGCAGCGAAAACACGAAGGCCACCAGCGCGGCCACGGCGACATATAATTCTTCGCGGATCAGCTGATTTTCGCGCGTGGTGAAATAGACCGAACGGGCCAGCGCCGGATATTCCAGCACCGGCAAATTTCGTTCCGCGGCCAGCTCGCGCATCGCCAGCGCCTTTTCCCCGCGCCCCTTGGCCAGCACCACCGGCGCCGGGGCCAGCGCGGGATCATAGACCATGGCCACCGCAAAATGCGCCGGATTGGTAATCAGGAACTGCGCCTCGTTCATCGCCCGCATCACGCCGCCGCGCGCCATTTCGCGCTGCCGCTGGCGGATCGCCGCGCGTCGTTGCGGGGAGCCTTCCGCCTCCTTGTGTTCATCGCGCATTTCCTGCAGCGTCATTTTCAGCCGCCGGCTGCGGCGGATGAACTGGATCGGCCAGTCCACCATCGCGATCATCGCCAGCCCCGCCCCCAGCAGCAGCAGCAGGCGCAGGCCCGCGTCCCAGGCGCTGCGCAGCTGGCTGGCGAGATCGCCCCGCGCAAGGCCAAGCATGGCGTGCAGATTACCGCGCGCCCACCACAGCGCGATACCACCCAGCAGCGCCAGCTTGAGCAGGCTCTTGCCCAATTCGATGAGGCCCTGCGCGCCGAACATGCGCTTCAGCCCGGCCAGCGGATTGATCCGCGAACCGCGCGGCGCAAGATTGCCGGGCAGGAACCGCCCTTCGCCAAACAGCAATTGCGAAGCGATGGTGAGCGTCATCACCACCAGCCCCATAAGCAGCACCGGCGGCAGGATCGCCGCCATCACCGGCAGGATGACGGTGCCGGGTTCAAACTGTTCCAGCGCCGCCCGGTCGAAACGGAACCCCGCACGCGCCACATCTTCGATCCGTCGCAACAGCCACGGCCCGCAGGCCATCAGCCAGCAGGCGCCGGCCAGCACGGCCACCGCCGTCGCCAGCTCCTTCGATCGCAGGACATCGCCTTTTTGCGCAGCATCGCGCTTGCGCCTGGCTGTTGGCGCAAAGCTCTTCTCGCCGGACGGTTGCTCGCTCATGGCCGGATCAGCGCCGCCGCCTGAAGCACTGCGTCTTCCGCCAGGGTGGCGAATTGCGCGCTCAGCACCGGCAGCGCCGCGATCAGGGCGGCAAGCCCGGCCAGCACACCCGCCGGCAGGCCCAGCGCGAACAGGTTGAGCGAGGGCGCGGACCGGCTGAGCACGCCCGTGGCCAACTGGACCAGCAGCAGGACCAGCACCATCGGCAACGCGATTGCCGCAGCGGTGGTGAAGGCCGCACCCGCGAATTCGACCATGCGCATGCCAGCCGCCGCAGGCAGCGCGCCGCCACCTGCGGGCAGCAGACGGTAACTTTCGACCAGCAGTTCAAACCACAGCAGATGCGCACCCAGCGCCAGAAAGGTCAGCGTCAGCAGCAGGCTGAAGAACTGCCCGATCGCGCCCGATTGCGCGCCGGTGCCAGGATCGACCGCAGTGGCGATGGCCATGCCCATCGTCCCGGAAACCTGTTCTGCGGCGATCATCGGCACGGCAAAACTCAGTTGCAGGACGAACCCCAGCGCCAGCCCGATCACCGCTTCTTCCAGCAGGGCCAGAAACCCCGCGAAGGAAAGCATGGCGGGAAGCGCGGGCAAGGGCACCCAGTTCATCACGAACACGCCCAGCGCCACGCCCAGCAGGGCGCGCAGCTGGACCGGCACGGCCACCCCGCCAAACAGCGGCGCGGCCAGCATCGCAGCCCCCGCCCGGACGGACAGGAACATCACCATCCACAGCTGCCCGGCCAGCGGTCCCAGCCCGAAATCGGGGAAATTCATTGCCCGATCCCGGCGATCTGGGCCATTACTTCGCGCAGAAAATCGCTGACCAGCGCCATCATCGACGCACCGAAAATCACCAGCACCACCGCAATCACCGCCAGCTTGGGCACGAAGGTCAGCGTCTGTTCGTTGACCGAGGTAGCGGCCTGGATGATCCCCACCACCAGCCCCACCACCAAAGACGCGATCAGGATCGGCGCCGCCACCAACGCCGTGATCCACAGCATCCGGTCAGCCAGCGCCAGCAGGGCGGCTTCATCGGGCATCGCGCGCACTCCTCATGAAAAACTCATCGCCAGCGATCCCATCAGCAGCGCCCAGCCATCCACCAGCACGAACAGCAGCATCTTGAACGGGAGTGACACGATGGTCGGTGAAAGCATCATCATGCCCAGCGACATCAGCACGCTGGCAACCACCAGGTCGATCACCAGGAACGGCAGGAACAGCATGAAGCCGATCTGGAAGGCGGTCTGCAGTTCGCTGGTGACGAAGGCTGGCAGGAGGATCGAAAACGGCACCTCGGCGGGCGTTGCGAATTTTCCGGCCTTGGCGATGTCGGCAAACATGGCCAGATTCGCCTCGCGCGTCTGGCGCATCATGAAGCCCCTGAACTGTTCGCCGGTCGCCTCGATCGCCTGTTCCGCGCCGATGGTGCCCTGGGCATAGGGTTCGATCGCGGCGGCGTTCACCCCGGACAGGGTCGGCCCCATCACAAACAGCGAGAGGAAAAGGGAAAGGCCAATCAGCACCTGATTGGGCGGACTTTGCTGCAAACCCAGCGCCTGACGCAGGACCGACAGCACGATCAGGATCCGGGTGAAGCTGGTCATCATCAGCACCAGCGCGGGCAGCATGGTCAGCAGCCCCATGACCAGCAGCAATTGCAGTGACAGCGACAGCGGTTCGCCCCCCTGCGCCGGGCCGCCGCCCAGCGCGCGTTCCAGCGCACCGCCCCAGCCCGCCTGCTGCGCCCATGCGGCCTGGGGCATGGCCAGCAGACCAGCAACAAACAGGCCGGCCTTGATCCGGCGGATCAGCATGGCGTTCATACGCTCCCCTCCCCTGCGTTCGTTCCTGCGGGCGGCACCTCGCACAGCCGGGTCAGCCCGTGGCGGGTGCAGCCCAGCAGGATTTCGCGCCCGCGGTAATCGATCACCGCCAGACGGATGCCGGGACCAAGGAAAGTGGTTTCGACCAGCCGGATACTGCGCCCCTGCGCGCCGTTCCCGGCCAGCCGGTTCTGCATGCTGCGGGTCAGCCGCAGACAGCCCCAGATCAGCACGGCCAGCAGGGGCAGCAGCAGGATCAGCTTGGCAAGGTACCAGACCATCAGGCCACCTCCCCCGGATGCGCGGGCTGCTGGATGGGCGACAGGATGGGCGACGGGGTACCCTGGCCGACCAGATCGACGATCTTCAGGGCAAAGCGATTGTCCTGCGTGACGATCTCGGCCCGGGCGATCGGTGT
This sequence comes from Novosphingobium sp., assembly GCA_024236235.1. Lineage (GTDB taxonomy): Bacteria > Pseudomonadota > Alphaproteobacteria > Sphingomonadales > Sphingomonadaceae > JACKKV01. Next base: position 433,029 of record JACKKV010000001.1, read on the forward strand.
TCCGTTCACCAGCACGTCCAGCAATTCATCCGTCAGCCGGTCAAGTGCGACGATACTGTCCGCCCCAAGCGCGAGCACGTCGCGCAACGGCATTTGCGTGCGGCCCAGTTCGACCGAAACGCTGACCGTGACATCGCCGAACAGGCTGAGGCCGGGTGATGGCAAATTCATCGCAAGTTCCTTCGTTCAGTGAACACGGGTGAGGCGCAGCGCGACGCGCTCGTCCAGCGTGCCGATGGTGCCCTGGGCAATGGCCTGCCCGCCAATGGCCAGCGTGACGCTGCGGGCGGGCGCAATCGGGATCACCGTGCCCGGTGTCAGCGCCGCCAGCCGCGCCAGCGGCAGTTTCAATTCGGCCAGTTGCGCCAGCAAGGTCAAGGGAATGGCGCCGAACGGTCCGCTCGCCGGATCGGCAGTGCCGCCCGCCCCGGCCCGTTGCCGCCCGCTGCCCTGCTGCAACCTGTCCAGCAACGCCGCCTCATGCATGGCGAGTTGCATCGTCCATGCGGGCAAGCGATCCTGCTCGACGCTGATGGTCCAGCACAGATAATAATCCCCGCGTGAAAACGGCTCCAGCCGGGCAAGGCTGGCATGGCTGGAGACATGCGGCGCGCCCTCCTCGCAGCCGGTCGCTGCCGCCAGTGCGGGCGCGGCGGCCAGCGCGATACGCTCCATCGCCAGCAGGGCCGAAGGCGGCACCATCTCCGGCAATTGAGCAGCCACCGCGCCATCGCCGCCGAACATCCGGTCAGTCAGGGCCAGCGCCGTCGCAAGGTCAATGGACAGCAGGAGGGGCGCGGCGACCTCGGCCAGGCGAACCGCCAGATTGGCCGCGCACGGGCCTGTCGATTGCGCGAGCGACGCACCGGTGCGCGCCTCCCCCCCGCTGGCAGTGGCGCGTATCCGCCCCCCGATCAGCAGCGGCTGCAAGCGTGCGGGCAGCGCGGCGCACAGATCAGCGGAAAATGCGCGCAGCAGTTCCGCCCGCTCCTGCGCCGAGCTGGCGCGGCCCAGCAGTTCGGGGCAATGGTTGGCCAGCGCCCGCTGCGCGGTAAAGCTGTGATCAGGCTTCATTGGACAACGAACGCCTCGAAGTGGACGGCATCGACCCCGCCAAAGCCTTCATTGGCGACCAGCACCGTATTGATCGCGGCGGTCAGCCGCTGTTGCAGGCGTTGCTTGCCCGCGACGGTATAGACATCTTCTTCGGGCGTTGCGGCCAGCTCCACCAGAATGGCGGACCGCACGGCGATTTCATGCAGCTTGAGCCATTGCAGCACCCGCCCGTCGCGCCGTGTCGATGCGGCGAGGTTGAGCTGGATCATTGCTGGCGAATTCTTGAGGTTCGAGGTGAAGCTCTCCTCAAAACTGTAATAGGCGGTGCGGAACTTGCTGCCCCCTTCGCCATAGACGGCACGCGCCTGCTCCCCCTCGCCCTTCCCGGCGGCGGGGGCGAAGGGATCTTCCGCGCCCTTCATCACCAGCCGGGGCAGGTCCGGTTCGCTGGCTTCTTTGGCGTGGCCGATCAGCCCTGCCTGGACTGCGCCCATCGCCCCGCCCGCCCCGACGCCGAGCAGAACCAGAGCCCCGACAAGCAGTTTCAGCTTGCCGCGTCCGGGCCTTGCTCCGTCTTTTTTCTCGCTGGATTTTGACATGATCCCTCATTCCTTGCTGTCAGTCACGTTCAGGCGAACAAGCCACCCGGTCGGTGCCGTTCAGGCGCGTCTGTGTTCCCTTTAGTGCCGTTTCGGGCCGGGATTACGGGATGGCGGGTTTGGCGCGCTTCGCCCTGCATACCGCCTGATCCGCGCTGTTCCCCCTGCCCGGCAAAAGCTGCATCGCGCGGTTGCCCGCCTGCCGCCGCATGGTCCTGCTGGCGCGGCTGCGACCCTGCGCTGTCGGCGGTTTGCGCCACTGCCAGCGCGGCCTGCGCTGCTGGCGCAAAGCCAGGATCGCGGCTGGCCAGCGTGGCGCGCAGATCGCCCTGCACCCCGTCGATCTGAATGGTGACGGATCCGAATTCGGCGTGGCGCAACAGCAGCTCGCCGCGCGCGCTGCGCCCTGTCTCGCGGGCCTGCGCAAGATTGTCGATCAGCAGTTCGATCTGGTGATGAGCAGGCGCTGGCGGTGCGCCAGAGCCTGACGAGGCGTTCTGTCGCGGCACATCAGGTGCAGGTGTCGGCAAGGGAGTAACAGACTGATCTGGCTGTATATTAATCCTGAACGGAGTGGCTGGCGCAGCTTCGCCCGCACGTTCCTGCGGCGCGATGACACCATGCGGCCCACGGGGCGTTTCTTCCGGCGCCAGCGCCCCGATCTGCTCGGTCGAAATCAGCCGCGCGGGTTCGCGACGCGCACCGCCCCGCGCGGACCGCTCTGGCTCGGCAGGCGGGGTTGACGGTGTTTGCGGCGCAGCTTGCGGCGCGGGCGCGGGGAACAAGGTCAGCAGCACCAGCGGCGGATGGGATGGCGCGGCGACGGCGGGCAGCGGGGCGAGTTGCTCCGGCGTTTCGCTCCCGACTGGGAGCGCTTCATCGCTGCTGACCGGTGTGTCTGACGCGCGCTCAACCGCGTCGAGCGGCGCCGGACCATCGGGCACCTCTGGCCCTGGCAGCAAGGATTTGCCGTCTGGCTGGCGCACCATTGCCGGATGCGGCAAATCCTTGCCGGGCTGAGTGCCCTCACCGACCATGAGCGGAGCAGTTCCCCTGGGCGGAAGCGCATCGGCTGGCGACAGTTGCGGGAGGTTCCCGCCCGGATCAGCCTGCGCCACCAGCCCGGGAACAGGCAGGATATCCGCGAAATTCCGGGGCTTGTCGCCATTACCCGCCGAAACGGCGGGTTGCAGCACAGGCAGCGCCATCACTGCCGCGCCATTTGCGGATGCAAGCTGTGCCAGATCCATCGCCGATGCCTCCTGATCCATGTGCCGGTCACTCACCCTGATTTTGCAACCTTCGTGCCAATCCGCTCGCGTCCAGCTGGGCGCGCGCAACGCGGCGCAGCGCCACTCGCCGCTGCTCGCTCGCAATCCGCTCGTTGACCGTGTCCGCGCGATGTTCGGCGCGGGCCAGCGCAACGCCCGCCTGTTGTGCGCCTCGCTCCGCCGCATCGCCCATTTGCGCCGCTTCCCCTGCCATGGAGGTGAGCTGCGCGCGGAAGGAATGCCGCGTCAGCAGGCTCTGCGCGTCCGCCGTCGGGCGGAGCCCTGCATAGTCTGCCGCCAGATCGCGGCTGCGCGCCGCCAGATCGAACATTCGCGCCTGCGTGCTGCGCGCCTCGGCCAGCTGCCATGCAGCCTGTCTGCGCTCGATCGCGCGGACCCGCGCCAGGCGCTTGAGAAAGGCGATCCGCCGCCGGTCAGCCGTCATTCGCCAGCACCCCAGCGAGGTCGGTCACGCTCTCGGCCAGGCTGACCTGCTCCTCCGCTTCCTGCTGAAGGAAACGGTCAAGCGCGGGACGCATGGCCATCGCCTGGTCCAGCAACGGATCGGCGCCCTTGCGATAGGCGCCCATCAGCACGAGGTCGCGATTGGCCTGGAATGCGGACACCAGCGAACGGAATGCACGGGCGTGATCGCGATGTTCGCGGCTCGTCAGCCCGTCCATTACCCGGCTGAGCGAAGCGGGAATGTCAATCGCGGGATAATGACCCTGCTGGGCCAGTTCGCGCGACAGCACGATATGTCCGTCAAGAATGGCCCGGGCCGTGTCAACCACCGGATCGTCCTGATCGTCGCCATCGGCAAGCACTGTGTAGACGCCGGTGATCGCGCCGCCGCTGGCAACCGAATTGCCTGCGCGTTCCACCAGCCGCGTGATTGTGGCCAGCGCCGAGGGCGGATAACCACGCGCAGCGCCGGGTTCGCCCAGCAGGATTCCGATTTCGCGCGCGGCATGTGCGACCCGGGTCAGACTGTCGAGAATCAACAGCACCTGCGCGCCTCTGGCCCGGAAGAATTCGGCGAGTGCGGTGGCATATTGCGCCCCGCGCAGGCGCAGATTGGGCGCGTGATCCGCCGGAACCGCCACGACAATGGTGTTGCTCCTGGCCGCGCCCTGCATGTGACGGCTGACAAAATCGGAAACCTCGCGCGCGCGTTCGCCAATCAGCGCCACTATCCTGACATCGGCCTGCGCCCCGCCCGCAATCATGTCGATCAGCACGGACTTGCCGACGCCCGATCCGGCCAGAATGCCCAGTCGCTGGCCGACCCCCATGGTGGTGAGCGCGTTCATCGCCCGTATGCCGCAATCGAACGGTTCAATCACGGAACTGCGCTCCAGTGCGGCTTCGCGATAGCCGCCAAGCGGCCAGGCATCCGGCAGAACCGGTCGCGGGCCGCCATCGATCGGTCGGCCGTTTCCATCGACCGCGCGGCCAAGCAGGGCTTCGCCCACCCTGACCATGCCCGGCTCACCCTCTGCGCGCACGCAAGCGCCCGGATGCAGCATCACGGCATCGCCCAGCAACATCATCAGGCTGTGCCCGGCGCGAAAGCCGATCACCTCGGCGCTGGTGGAAAGTGCGCCCGCGCTGTCTTCGATCCGGCAGAGCGTACCGATCGGCGATGGCAGGCCGGACACCTCGATCAACCCGCCGTCGCAGGATACGACCCGCCCCAGGCGCGCCGGCGCCAGCGCGATCCGGGCTGCGGCCATGCGCCGCAATTCAGGGCGGAGCAGGTCAATCATGGCATCAGCGCCGCCGCAATGGCGCGGCGCCATTCATCCGGCCCGTCAGCAATGGCGCCATCCGGCGCCTCCAGCCGCAACCCGCCGGGCGGAAGCGACGGATCGGGATTGATCCGCCAATCCTGCGCCCAGTGCGGGTCAAGCCGGGCAATATCGTCGGGGTGGAGGTGCAGCACGCAACGCGCGGGCGCTTCACCGAGCAGGCGCGCGGCTTCAACGACGCGGCGCATCAGGGCTTCGCGGTCAAGCGCCAGCGGGGCCAGCACCCCTTCGCACAGCTGCGCCACCGTTTCGGCAAGCTGGTGCCGCAGCGCCTGCAGCGCCACCTCGTCCAGCCGGACAAGGGCGCTGCGCAGCCCCTCGCGCGCCGCATCGCGGGCCTTTGCCTCCGCCTCGGCAGCGGCGCGACCAGCGGCCTCTCCCGCCTGAAATGCCTGTTCCTTCTGGTGCTCGTCCGCGTTACTGGCCATGGCATCGCCCGGCGGGCCGGGGGCTGCTTCGCCGAAGGCTCCGCCCCCGTTTTCGACGAAGCCCCCACTGGCCGACATTGCCACGATCCAGCCGGGCACGCACGTTTGCGGTAGCGGCGCGGCGAGCTCAGACAAATTCGCCATCGGCGGCCCCCAGCGAAATTTCACCGTCATCGGCCAGCTTGCGGGCGATCTCGACAATCCGCTGCTGCGCGCTCAGCATGTCGGCGCGGCGCAGCTTGCCGCGCAGTTCGATCTCGTCACGCAACCCATCGGCAGCGCGGCCCGACATGGCGGCAAAGAACGGCTCGCGCCCTGTCTCGTCCAGCCCCTTCAGCGCATCGACCAGCACCTCATTCTCGACATCGCGCAGCAGGCGGCCCATCCCCATCGAATCGAGTTCGGCCAGCATTTCGAAAGTGAACATTTCCGCCTCGATCGCACGGGCCAGCTCGGCATCCTTCTGCCCGATCGCCGCCAGCACGCTGCGGCTGACCCCGGCATCTGCCAGATTGATCAGACTGGCAGCCTCGCGCGCGCCGCCCACATTCAGCGCCGCCGCGCCGAACCGCTGGCTGATGCGCGCTGACAGAAGTGCATCGAGCAACTCCACCGCATCGCCCGATACGGCGCCCAGCCGCGCGATCCTCTCCACCAGTTCGGGTTGCAGGGGCGCTGGCAGCATCGTCAGGATTTCGGCGGCCTGGCGCGTTTCCAGCAGCAGCAGCAGCAGCGCGATAACCTGCGGGTGTTCATCCTCCAGCAGCGAAACCAGCACGCGCGGGGCCAGCCAGCGGGCTACCTCGACCGAACGCGGCGCGGCATCTGGCGCAATGCGCTCCATCATGCTGTGCGCCTTTACATCGCCAAGCGCGCGAGCGAAGACCGCCTGCAACCTGTCTTCACGGCCCCTCGCCGGCAGCGTGGAGGTTTCGGCGGCCGAGATGAAACCGGCGATGGCATCGGCAATCCGGCCGGGATCGACATCGCCCATGGCGCACATGGCGGTGCCGACTGCCTCCAGTTCCTCCGGGCCAAGCTGTGCCAGCAGGGCGGCGGCATCCACGTCACTCAGCAGCATGACGAACACTGCCGCCCGTTCCGCCGGGGAAAGCCGGGGAATCGCATTCATCGCTCATCATCCTGCGGCGGGGCAGCAAGCATGCGCTGCAAGGCGGCGACAGCGCGTTCAGGCTGGTCAAGCGCGATCCGGCGCGCCAGTTCCACCTGCTCGCGCAAATGGCCATCATCGCCGCCCGGGGTCAGGCGCGGCGGCAGCGCGCCTTCAGCTTCTCCCGCCTCATCGGGCAATGCGCCATCATCGCCGGGAGCGGCGCCGTCGCGGCGCGCGCGCAGCATGTTCAGCAATGGCCGCACGCCTAGCAGCAGGACCAGCAGCACCATGACGACTGCGGCAAGATTGCGCAGGATCGCGGCGAACCACCCCGTTTCGTAAAAGGCGGGGGCTTCAAGTTGCGTCGGCTCGAACTTGCCGACGATCACGGTAACCTCGTCCCCGCGCTGCGGATCGGCCCCCACGGCAGCTTCGACCAGCGCCTTGAGCCTGGCTTCATTCGCCGGGGCAATCTTCTTCAATGCGTCCTTGCTGACCGCAACCGCCACTGAAACCCGCGCGATGCCGCCGGGACGCGTGCTGGTTACGGCCACTTCGCGGCCCAGCTCATACACCCGCTTTGCGCTGGTTTCGCTGTCACTGCCGGAAGGTGTGGCAGCGGCAGTCCCGTCTTGCGGTGCGCCCGCCACCATCTGCCCCGGCGGTGGCGGCGTATTGGAGGTTGCGCCCGGCACGCCCCCTGCCGGCGCAGCGCCTGCGCGCTGGGACGCGCTCTCGCTTTCGCTGCGCAGCGCGCCTTCTTTCTCGTAACTCTCGCGCGCGGCGGTCACTTCCTGACGGTCAAGCTGCACCTGCACTTCACTGGAAAAATTGTCCTCCCCCAAAAGCGGTGCCAGCAATTGGGCGAGCTGGCCCTGCAACTTGCCTTCCAGCTCGCGTTGAAGATTGAGTTCCTCCAGCGCGCGATCCCCTTGGGACGACAGCAGCCGCCCGTGCTGGTCCACCACGCGAACGGCATCGCCAGCCAGCCCCGGAACCGAACCGGCGACCAGATTGACGATCGCTTCCACCTGCTCCTTGCCCAACGTGCGCCCGCGCGCGAGACGCAGCATGACCGAAGCGCTGGGCGCGCTGTTTTCACGCACGAAGACGGAGCGTTCGGGCGTTGCCAGATGGACCCGCACTGCCTCGATCCCGTCAATCTCGGCGATGGTGAGCGTCAGTTCACGTTCCCTCGCAAGACGCAGCCGTTCGCCTTCAAGGGTCCGGCTGGAGCCAAGCGGGATGGCGTCCAGCATCTCGCTGGCGCTTTCCGGCGCGGCCAGCCCGCCATCAGCCGCAACCAGCATGCGTGCGCGGTACAGATCGTCTTCGGCCACGGTCAGGGTGCCGGTGCCATTGTCAATCACATAGGCGATCCCGCCCTTTTCCAGCGTCTGCACCACCTCGGCGCGCTCGCCATCAGTGAGGCTGGCATAAAGGATGCGCTGCGGGCCGGATGCCAGCGCAAGATAAAGCAGTCCTGCCCCTGTCAGGGCGGCAATCCCGGTCAGCGCGGGCAGGCTGCGGCGCACCGCTGGTTGCGCCAGCAGGCGCGTCAACCGTTCGCGCGCATCTTGCGGCAGGGGAAGCGTCCCCGAAGGGGAGGCAAGGCTGCTCTCGGCCATCTATCAGGCCCCCATCCGCATGATGTCCTGATAAGCGGACAGCAGCTTGTTGCGCACCTGCAGCGTCGCCTCGAAGGCAACGCCCGCTTCCTGCCTGGCCAGCATCACCTGGGCAATGTCCGTCACTTCGCCGCGCTCATAGGCCGCGGCCAGATCGGCGGCGCGCTGCTGCGTGGCGTTGACTTCGCTGACCGCGGATTTGAGCGTGTCAGCAAATCCCGTCGGCCGGTCCTGCAAGGGCGCAGCAGCAGCCGCGCCATCCGCTTCGCGCAGGGCGCGCAGCGCATCGGACCGGTCAACGATCTGGCGGCGCAGGGCGATCACCTGTTGCAGGCCCGCGCCTGCTTCCAGCCCCTTCACCGCCCCGCTCCCGCCTGGGCAAGCCCAGCCTCACGCATATGCGACAGGCGATAGCGCAGCGTCCGTTCCGATATGCCGAGCTTGCGCGCCGTTGCGCCGCGATGGCCGCCGCACTGGCGTAGCGTTTCAAGGATTGCCGACGCTTCTGAACGAAAGGCGATGTCGGACAGCGATGGCGCATCACCGGCAGGCAGCGGCGCCGGGCCTGCTGCGGCCAACAGGGCTGGCTCCACAGCCACCGCCCGCACCGGCTGGTCGAAACGGATGTGCTCCGCCTCGATCAATTGTGCATCGCCTGCCAGCAGGTCTGCGCGCCGGATGACATTTTCCAGTTCGCGCACATTGCCGGGCCAGGTGTGCCCTTCCAGCAGCGCCAGCGCACCAGCCGCGAATCCGCGAACCTGCCCCGCGCCACAGCCATGTTTGAGCAGCATGGCATAGGCCAGCGGCGCAATATCCCCACGCCGTTCGCGCAGGGCCGACAACCGCAGCGGGAAGACGTTGAGCCGGTAGTAGAGGTCTTCGCGGAACCGGCCCGCCTCCACCTCGGCCGGCAATTCGCGGTTGGTGCAGGCAATCACCCGCACATCGACCGCAACCGGCCTCGTCGCGCCAAGCGGCACCACTTCCCCTTCCTGCAATGCGCGCAGGAGCTTTGCCTGCAGCGCCAGCGGCATTTCGCCGATCTCGTCCAGCAGCAGCGTCCCGCCATCCGCCGCGCGAAAGAATCCCTCGCTGGCTTCGCTCGCGCCGGTAAAGGCGCCTTTGCGGTGCCCGAACAACAAGGCTTCGAGCATGGCTTCGGGCATGGCCGCGCAATTGACCGGCACGAAAGGCCCGTCGCGCCGAGCACTGGCCCGATGCAGAAAGCGCGCCATCACTTCCTTGCCCGTTCCCGTTGGCCCTTCGACCAGCACCGGAATATCGCTGCGTCCCAGCCGCTGCGCCAGCGTCAGCAGGGCCAGCGTCTCGCTGTCAGCGGCCACGGGCATGTCGGCCTGCGTCGCCGCCGCGATCAGCGCCGCACCGGCGATGTCGAGAGCGGCAGGATCGTAATGCAGCCTGACGCCCGCATCGTGGCCGCGACACAGCAGCGTCACGTCACCGCGCACCAGCTGGACCAGATCATCATCGCGACGGTATGTCGGCGGCGCACAGCCCCCATCGGCAAGGTGCAGGGCCCGGCTGCGCCCGCCCGGCGACAGTAACGGCAAGGCCATGCCAACCAGCGCGGCATGATTTTTTTCGGCCCCCTCGCTCACAAATATCGTCGTCACCGGTACACCCCCGTTAACCGTGATCTTCCGGGGGCTTCTTCGCGCATCAACGGGCAAAGAGCCGGTAACTTAAGGCCCGGGAGAAATACCTATGGCCACAGGGGGTGGAACGGGGGGCACGGACTTAAACCTTGGTGCGGGCGGCCGGTCTTGTTGGGGCAGCCACGGCACGGATCGGGCTGTGGACTTGAACAGGAGTGAGACAAATGGCTGTTATCAATACGAATATTTCCGCCCTTCGCGCTTCGAACGCGAACACCCGCGCCGATCACATGATGGGCGTCGCGATGGAACGCCTGTCATCGGGCAAGCGCATCAACGGCGCCAAGGACGATGCGGCGGGCCTCGCTATCGCCACCACCATGACGGCAGATATCCGCGCGATGAACCAGGGCATCCGCAACGCCAATGATGGCATCGCCCTGGCCCAGACGGCGGAAGGTGCACTGGAAGAAGTCAGCAACATGTTGCAGCGTGTGCGCGAACTGGCCGTCCAGTCCAAGACCGGCACTTATTCCACCGATGATCGCACCTATATGGATGCCGAAGTGGACGAACTGCAGGCGCAGATCGACAACATCCTGACCAATACGAAGTTCAACGGCGTCACGCTGTTCAGCAAGACATCGGGCACGGACGTGACGGTATCCGTTGCCACCAGCGCCTCTGAAACCGTAACGCTGACCAGCAAGGGCGTTGACGGAACCAAGCTGACGACAACCGCGCTGGATGTGACTGATGCGACCAAGGCCGCGACCACGATCACCAATGTCGATGCGGTGCTGAAGAATGTCAGCGCCACCCGCGCCACGCTGGGCGCCGGGCAGAACCGGCTGGAATCGACCATCGCCAATCTGACGACCAATTCCACCAATCTTGCCGACGCCCGTTCGCGCATCGTCGATGCCGATTATTCGGCGGAAACGACCGCGCTCGCAAAATCGCAAATCCTGAGCCAGGCCTCCACCGCGATGCTGGCGCAGGCGAACCAGAGCCAGCAGAACGTCCTCTCCCTGCTGCGCTGATCGTCCCGCCCTCGGGGACGTGAACTGGCCCGGTGCTTCCCCCGAAGCGCCGGGCCTTTTTGCGTGCTGGAACTGACGTCAACGTCAGATTGCGTACATCAGCTTCTCGTGAAGGCGGATCGTATCCTTCGCGGCCGGGTTAAGCCTGGCGAACAACTCCGCATTCCTGGCCTTGTATTGATCCAGGTTGCGATCATGCACCCGCATTGCTTCCAGCAATGCACGCGCACCATCTTCCGCGTCGAAATCCTTGTAATAATAGCCATAATCGGCAAGGAATTCGGAGTTGTGGATCAGCGGATAATTTCCGTAAAGTACCTCGTAATAGAGGTAATTCAGCCCGTTTTCCCAATGATGCGTCACGATCGCCTGCACATGTTTGGCGAGGAAATCGAACAGCATGAAGCGTTGCTCCACGCTCATCACGCCTTTGACCGCCGCGGACAGCGCTTCCATGAAACTGATGAAATGCGCGTCCTGCATGAATTGCAGGGAATTGGTGATGTAGATTTTCTCAAAAGCCGCCGGTCGCTTGCGATAGGCCGCTTCGCAGACCAGCGCGGGCATATGCACCGTCTTCATCACGGTGATGTTGGGATCGGTCACCCCGATCTTCCATTTTTCCCCGCGCTTCTTCTTCTTGTAGCCATAGCTGCCACGGGTCATCTCGTCCTGCAGTTCCAGCAGGCTGGAATCCCAGACCTGCGGCACTTCATGAACCGGAATGCGATAGATCGTCTTCGCCCAGCCCGCATAGCTGCGCATATGCTGCGGCGTCATCCAGATCGTGTCGTACAGATCCCGGTCGAAATAGCGTTCGCCATATTTGTCGATGTCCGGGTCCGCGACGCCTTCCATGGACAGGATCGCGCTGTTTCCGCCCTTGTAGAAGATGATCTTGCACCCCCGGTCGCGCAGATACTTCAGCTGATCGGGGCCAGGCCGGGTGCCAACCACCAGCAGGTAGTCCAGATCATCCTTGATGGCATCGAACCGGACGATCGCATCTGGTTCGATCCCCAGCACGCCATCCTCGAACTTGTATTCATGAGTGCCCGAATTGAGGATCCACACCTTGTTGCAATTGGCCGAGGCCCGAAACATGCGGTAAAGGAAAATATTGTTCTGGCGCAGACCATTAGTGAAGATGCCCCCGAAGGCACCTTCCATGAAATCCATCGAAATCGCGACGTTATAGCGTTTCATCTGATCATCCCTCGCGATTGTTCAGCCCATGACCTGCAGCAGCAGTTCGGCATAGCGATCCTGCAACTGCGGATTATCCACGCTCACGCCCCACAGCGCTTCGCGCACCGCATCGCGCTGCTTGATCCGGTTGCTGGCATGGCCCGCCAGCGCATCGGCAAGGACCTGGCCACCATGCTGGGGATTGAAATCCTCGAAGAAATAGCCAGCCTCGCCCAGTGCGGGCACATTGTGAATCAGCGGCCAGCCCATGTAGAGGATTTCGTAATAGAGATAATTGCGATTGTTTTCCCATTGATGCGTCACGATCGCGTGGACGTTCGAGCCGATGACATGAACCAGCGAGTGCCGGTCTTCCAGCGAAACACGGCCATCCGCGCCAATATCCGTGGCCAGGATCATTTCGGTGACGTGCTGGCTTTCCTTCAGACGCAGCGAGCCGAACAGCAGCAGCCGGTCAATCCGTGACTTGTCGATGCGATAGGCTTCTTCGCTGACCAGCAGCGGTAGATGAAAGGTCTTGAGCACGTTCACATTGGGATCGAAGCAGCCCAAGGTGTATTTTCCGCCCTCGGGCTCGCGCCAGAAGATGTTCTTTTTGAAAATTCCGGCGGTCTGGTTGAGGAAGATCGGATCCCACAGGACAGGAATCTCATGGACATTGGGCGAACTGGTGATCGCGCAATAGGAACGGCACATGTGCCAGTGCTGCGGCAGCAGCCACACCGCATCGAAACCATGCTTGACCAGGTTCTCGCCCGAGTGCTTGCCATGGGCCAGCGCCTCGAAGTTGAAGGCCATGACATTACCCGCAACAAAGCTGACCAGCTTGCCACCGCGCTTGCGCAACCGCTGCACATGGTCGCTGTGGAAGCTGCGCGATCCCAGCTCGATCACGACATCGCAATGATTGACCGCCTCTTCGACTGACCACACCGGCAGGCCATAAGTGTCAGCCACCGCATGCGGTTTCACATCACAGATCAGGCCGATTTCGGAAACGACGGTCACCCGCCGCATCATCAGCGCAAGATAGACGATGTTCTGGCTGAGCCCATTGGCCCAGAGCAAGGCCTGAGCATCCTGTGCCGGGGCGATGGTGATGCCGACCTTCAGCTTCGCATTCGATTTCAAGGAACTGTCTCCGCGGATGGCACGCCGCAGGCGAGGCGGCTTCATTCCGGCGATACACACAGAAAGGGGGCCGAAGCAACGCTCCGGCCCCCGATCTTGTTGCGCTGTTCTATCAGAACTTCACGCTGGCTCCGACACCGGCGCCGAAGGCATCTTCGGAGAAGCCGACATTGGCGCCGAAGCCAACCCCGCCTTCGGTGACGGCCTGGACCTTGACGGCCCCGGCCCATTCACCCTCGAAGGTACCGACGCCGCCGGAAATCCCGGATTCACCGTTGTCGAGATTAAGCGGCGCGGCATTCATCGCGAAGCCCATTGCGACACCCTGAAGGGCCTTTTCGTGCTTGCGTTCGATCACGTCGATACGGTGATCGAGTTCGTTGTAGACCGCATCGAGCTGCGATTTGTTGACCGCATCCGTCGGATCCACACCAGCAGCCAGCCCGGTGATCCGGTTCGTGGTGCTGTTCAGCTGGATGGTGCCGACATTGACGTTACCGGCAACATTCACGTCGCTGCCGAAGCTCGCGACGCCCGCCACACTCACCGTGCCGCCGACCGTCAGGTCACCGATGACATTGGCGGTGCTGATGTTGGCCACGTTGATGTTGGCCACACCGCTGACAGTCAGGTTGCTGATCGAAGCGTTCGAGATCGACGCATTGCCGATATAGGCCTGGCTGATCGTAGCCGTGCTGATCGAGGCAAAGCTGATCGAGGCGCTGTTGATGTTCGCCTGGCTGATCGAGGCGCTGTTGATCGTGGCGCGGCTGATCGACGCGTCAGAGATCGAGGCGCTGTCGATGTTGGCGTTGCTGATCGAGGCGCTGTTGATCGTGGCGCGGCTGATCGAAGCGTCGGAGATCGAGGCGCTGTCGATGTTGGCGTTGCTGATCGAGGCGCTGTTGATCGTGGCGCGGCTGATCGAAGCGTCAGAGATCGAGGCGCTGTCGATGTTGGCGTTGCTGATCGAGGCGCTGTTGATCGTGGCGCGGCTGATCGAAGCGTCACTGATGTTCGCATCGTCAATATTGGCCTGGCTGATCGAGGCGCTGACAATCACCGCATTCGAGATCGAGGCGCTGTTGATCGTCGCATTCGAGATCGTCGCATTGCTGATCGAAGCATTGCTGACCGAGGCGTTGTTGATGTTCGCCTGGCTGATCGACGCGCTGTTGATCGTCGCATTGCTGATCGAGGCAAAGCTGATCGAGCCGTTGATCACGAAAGCATTGCTGATCGTGGCGTTGCTCACCGAGTTGTTGACGATGGCGGCATCGCTGATCGAGGCGCTGCGAATGATCGCATTGCTGATGTCAGCATTGCTGATCGACACATTGCTGATCGTGCCATTGGCAATCGCAGCATTGCTGATCGAGATGCTGTTCACCGTTGCGACATTGATCGTCAGATTGCTGATCGAGGCGCTGTTGATGACAGCGTTCGATGCGCTGATGCTCGAAGCCGAAACCGTGGTGCCGGACAGGGTGGTGCCCGAAACCGTGGTGAAGCTGCCGGTCGTGCCCGAAACGGTCGTCGCCGAGACTGTGCCCGCGGAAACCGTCGTGAAGCTACCCGTCGTGCCCGAAACGGTCGTGCCCGAAATGGTCGTGCCGCTCAGCGTGGCCGCCGAGACCGTACCGGTCGCCGTCACATTGCTTACGCTGACGTTGCTGATCGAGGCATTGCTGATCGAGGCATTGCTGATCGAGGCATTGGCGATCGTGACCGAGGCAACCGAAAGAGTGCCGGTGACCGTCACATCGCTCAGCGAAGCATTGCTGATCGAGGCATTGGTTGCCGAAACCGTGGTGCCCGACAGGGTCGTGCCCGAAACCGTGGTGCCGGACAGGGTCGTGCCCGAAACCGTGGTGAAGCTGCCGGTCGTGCCCGAAACCGTCGTGCCGCTGATGGTGGTGCCCGAAACGGTCGTGCCGGACAGCGTCGTGCCTGAAACAGTCGTGCCGCTGATGGTTGCACCCGAAACCGTACCCGTGAAAGTGCCGTCACCGCCCGAAACCGTGGTGAAGCTGCCGGTGGTGCCCGAAACCGTCGTACCGGACAGCGTCGTGCCTGAAACAGTCGTGCCGCTGATGGTTGCACCCGAAACCGTACCCGTGAAAGTGCCGTCACCGCCCGAAACGGTGGTGAAGCTGCCAGTCGTGCCCGAAACGGTCGTACCGCTGATGGTGGTGCCCGAAACGGTCGTGCCGGACAGGGTGGTGCCCGAAACCGTGGTGCCGCTGATGGTTGCACCCGAAACCGTACCTGTGAAAGTGGCGTCCGTGCCAGTCAGGGTCGTGATGGAGGCATTGGCCGTGCTGATCGAACCGGTAACAGCAAGATCGTCACCAACAACAACCGCGCCGACAGTGTTAGTGATCGCGCCACCGTTGTTCGAATCATCGACGGGCAAGCCGGCAACGACGACTTCAATGTCCTGTCCGCCAATTTGCAACACCTGCGCCGCTGCGGGCGATGCGATAAGGGTCGCTGTCGCTGCGGCTACCGCCGAGCTCCCCAGCAGAAGATTGCGCTTGAATGACATCATTAACCTCCAAAAAAAATCAGGATAGAGCAGTATGTTCGATCGAATTTATGGCTTGCGCGACCTTGATCTTGTGCAGGAGGGACGCAGGACATCAGACGGAATCATCCCGGTTGAGATGTGATTCAGGCTGACAGAAACCCCCATTGAAACCCCCAAAAAACCAGCAAACTCAAGGCATTCTGTATCAAGACGCATGTCCAGATGGCAGAATCGCCCCCGAGTCCGTTAATCTGCGGTATACCTGCTGACCCGGCCAAGTCAACCGGCCAAGCCCCGCTGGAACAAACATTTTTCGGCTGATATCCGCCAGAATGTCCGGTTCCGGCACAAAGGCCGCCAGTTTCCATGGCTGACCGGTATGACGGTTTGACGACAGGCCGCGCGGCTTGCGCAAAGTTGCGCCTGGCTGCTGCGCGGCGATATTTTGCACCTGTCCCATTGCGCTGGCCCCATTGCGCTGGCCCGCATCTGCAGCTTTTGGTAACGGCGCTGGACATCGCGTTTCACCACCGTTCATACAGGGCCGGTCAAAAAGGGTGGCCCATTGGCCCGACGAACCATGCCCGAGACAGGAAAGTGCATTTCATGAAGCCTGCCGTTCTTCGCCTGCTTGCCCTGCCCCTTGCCCTTGCAGCATCTTTTGCCGCTGGCCTGCCTGTGCGGGCGGCGGGTTTTGTCAACACCAAGGATGGCTGGATGGCGCTGTCCCCCGAATCCAAGGCCGCTTACGTCCAGGGGCTGAATGACAGCCTCAACTATATTTTCGTGGACGATACGCTGGTCAATGCGCTGGCCAAGAAGGGGCGGACCGAATGTCTGATCGCGCAGCAGACCAATTCCTCGCTGCTGGCTGACCGGATCACCACGGCCTATCAGGACAATCGCTATGCCGGGGCGGCGCCCACCGCGATCTACATCATCAAGATGGGCGAAATGTGCCGCGCCTATATCAACAAGGAACGTGCCGGCTTCGGCCTCGGCCCGATGTAAGCGGCGACTGCCCCCGCCTTCAGGGCAGGGGCCTGCTCCAGATCCAGCTCCCCGCAACCAGCCCAACGATGAGCGGCAGCAGCGGCCAGGGCCAGGGGGTGAGCGCCAGGGCGAGCAGAAAGGATGTGGCAAAGGCCACGCTGGCGCCCCATTTGCCGTTGCGCCCGATCGCGCCCTTTTCCCGCCACGCCCTGATCGCCGGGCCGAACTGCGGATGATCGAGCAGGCGCTGTTCAAAGCGCGGGCTGGACTTGCCGAAACACCAGGCGGCGAGGATGAGGAAGGGTACCGTGGGCAGGATCGGCAGGAATATGCCGATCGCGCCCAGCGCGACGCTGAACAGGCCAAGGACGAGGAAAAGCCTGCGCATGGCCGATTATGCGTGCGGCGAAGGCTGGCGCGGCGGTCTGGCGGTCACTATGCCGCGCCTAGCCCCGCCCGCGATAGGGTGCGACCCCCTGATCGGGCACCCACAGGCCGGCAGGCGCCTCGCCCGATTGCCAGAACACGTCAATCGGCATGCCGCCGCGCGGATACCAGTATCCGCCGATCCTGAGCCAGCGCGGCTGCATTTCCCCGTACAGGCGCTGGCCGATCCCCACCGTCACCGCTTCGTGAAATCCGTGATGATTGCGAAAGCTGCCCAGAAACAGTTTCAGCGACTTGGACTCCACGATCGATTCGCCGGGCGCGTAATCGATCACCAGATGCGCAAAGTCAGGCTGGCCGGTAACCGGACAGAGCGATGTGAATTCCGGCGCGGCAAAGCGCACCAGATAAAGCGCACCGGGGCGCGGATTGGGCACATAGTCAAGCTCTGCCGCATCGGGCGAGGATGGCAGGGCGCTCTGCTGGCCCAGATGGCGGGTTGCGGGGTGAGGATCGCTGCTGGTCATGTCCGCCTGATGCCGCGAACGAGCGGGATGCACAAGCTGGCGAATTGACGCCGCCGGTTCAGTCGCTATTCAGCGCCCGCTCCGCCTTGGGCGGGCTTGTCACAGGCAGTGGGAGGAATCATGTCTCGCCGAGCGGCGCCAGCCATTGCGATCGCGGCCCTGCTCGCCGCTGCGCAGGCGCACGCGCAGATCGGCCCGGATTCGCTTCAGGACTTCCAGCTGCCCCCTGACCGGTCCCCGCAACCCGATGTCCAGGGCCCGGTCACGGCCAACACGCCGCCGCCGCGCGCAAATACTTCTGCCGCTCCGCCGCCCGCTGCGGTGGAGGCCCCGCCGGCCGCCGTCGAACCGGCAGCGCCCGTTGCGCCCACCCGCACCGCCGCGCCGCCGCCGCGCAGCCCGGCCACCGCAGCAGCGGCAAGGCCTGAATCCGCAACGCCCGCGCCAGCTGTGCCGCCAGCTGCATCTGCGCCTGCTGCGCCTCCCCGCGCGGCTGAAGCGGCACCGCAAGCGCCCGCCACCGTGGTGCCGGATGCGCCCGTCCCCGCCCTGGCGCCTCCGCCCGCCGAGGGAATGCGCTGGTGGGAATATGCGCTGGCCGGGCTGCTGCTGGTGCCCATGGCATTCGCAGGCTGGCTGTTCTGGCGGCAGCGCCCGCGCGACCGGGCAGGCAGCCCGGTGGCGGTCGGCCTGATCGAGCGGCCCCGCCCCCGGCCGGTCGTCCGCGAAGAGCCGAATGGCCCAGGCCAGGCGGCGGAGCCGCTCGAAGCGGCGGAAGTCGAAATTGGCAATTCCCAGCTGCGCTATGCGCTGGAAACCTCCAATCTCAGCCTTACGCTGGTCAACGCGACGCTTACCTATCGCCTGACGCTGACCAATGTTTCGCGCCGCTCGATTCACGACCTCACCGTCGATGGCGACATGATTTCGGCCCATGCCTCGCTCCCGCAGGAACAGCAGCTGGCCGGGGCGCAGCAGCAATTGCCCCGCCTGCACGACATCAAGGCGCTGCTGCCGGGGCAGAGCCTGATCCTCAATGGCAAGCTGCGCCTGCCGATCAGCGCGATTCATCCGATCAGGCGCGATCAGGCGGTACTGTTCGTTCCGCTGGCGCGGTTGCGCATGAACGGCACCGGCATGGACGAGGTGGTGCTGGAGACAACGCTCGTCGGGCAGCGCCCTGCCGGACCGGGCGCGGGGCTGCGGCCCTTCCGGCTGGACCTTGGCCCGCGCATCTACACTGATCTTGGCCAGCGCCCGCTTAACGCTGCGGCGTGAAGCCCCTCGACGGCGCGCGGGCAGTCGGTTAGGTCTGGCTGCGTGACTGGAAAACGTGAAAATTCCGCTGGCCCCGGGACCCGTCTGGCTGCGGCGGGCCGCCGTCCCGAATGGACCGGCCCGGTGGTCAATCCGCCTGTCTGGCGCGCCAGCACGCATCTCTACGAAAGCACCGCCGCGCTAAAGGCAGGCACCGCACAGAACGAAGACGGGCGCTTTTTTTACGGGCGACGCGGGGGCCCCACGCAATGGGCTCTGGCCGATGCGCTGACCGCGCTGGAACCGGGCGCGGCGGGCACGATGCTCTATCCCAGCGGGGTCGCGGCGATCTCCAGCGCGCTCATGGCGGTGCTCAACCCCGGTGCCGTGTTACTGATGGCAGACAATGTCTATGACCCGAGCCGGGCCGTGGGTCGCAGCCTGCTGGGCCAGTTCGGCATCGAAACCCGCTTTTTCGATCCGCTCGACCTTGCCGCCTATGAAGCGTCCTTTTGCGAACGGACCCGCGCGGTACTGCTGGAAGCGCCGGGCAGCCTGACCATGGAGATGTGCGACATTCCCGCGCTGGCGGCGATTGCGCGAAGCCGGGGCGCGGTCAGCCTGATCGACAACACCTGGGCCAGTGCGCTGGGCTTCCCGGCACTGGAGCGCGGTTGCGACATTGCGATCATGTCGCTGACCAAGCATGTCGGCGGCCATTCCGACCTGATGATGGGCAGCGCATCGGCCGGAGCGGAACTGTACGGCGTGCTGCGCCATCATGCACAGTTGCTGGGCCATGTCGTCTCGCCCGATGATGCGGCGCTGGCGCTGCGCGGCCTGCGCACGCTTGGGGTGCGGCTGGAAAGGACCGCCGCCAGCGCGCTCGTGATCGCAAGCTGGCTCGAACAGCAGGCGCAGGTCGCGCGGGTGCTGTGCCCGATGCTGCCGTCAGACCCCGGGCACGCCCTGTGGAAGCGCGATTTCACCGGGAGCTGCGGCCTGTTCAGCTTTATCCTCAAGGATGCTGATGAGGCAGCCCGTGCGCGCTTCATCGATGCGCTGGAACTGTTCGGCATCGGTTACAGCTGGGGCGGCTATGAAAGCCTGGTGGTGCCGGTTGACCCCGCATTCGCGCGCAGCGTGATGGCCTGGCCGCCACACGGGCTTGCCCAGCAGGATTGCCGGGGCGTGCGCCTGGCGATAGGCCTTGAAGATCCCGAAGACCTGATTGCCGATCTCGATCAGGCGTTCAGGGCCATGGAAAGCTGATGAAACCGCAAACGCCAGCCGAACCGCCACAGGCACCGGCCACTGATCCGGTATCACCCCCGCCCCCAGAACCGGTGGCGGAAGCGGTCAAGGGCGCTGACGGATTGAAGGAGGCGGTTTCAGCGAAGAGCCATACGGCGGGCGGGCTGATCGACACGCTCGACAGTTTCGCCATTTCGATTGGCGACAGCCGCATATCGCTGTGGGACACGCTGGTCGTCATGCTGGTCATCGCCAGCGTCCTCGCGCTCGCCTTTCTGGTCAGCAAGCTCGCCCGGCTGGCGATCCGCCGCATGACCCGGCTCGACCTTGCCCAGCGCCTGCTGGCGGACAAGCTGGTAACGCTCGCCATCTGGGCGCTGGCAATCCTGATCGGGATCGACATACTCGGCATCGATCTTACCGCCCTGGCCGTGTTTTCGGGCGCGTTTGGCCTCGCCATCGGATTCGGCCTGCAAAAGACCTTCGGCAATCTTATCGCCGGGATCATCCTGCTGATGGATCGTTCGATCAAGCCGGGCGATGTGATTGCGGTGACAGACATGGCCGGAAACGAGAGCTTCGGACAGATCCGCAAGATCGGCATCCGCGCCGTTTCCGTCACCACGCGTGATCAGCGCGAATATCTGATTCCGAACGAAAATCTGATGGTCAATCAGGTTGAAAACTGGTCCTATTCATCGAAGAACGTGCGCATGCAGGTGCCGGTGGGGGTCAGTTACAGCTGCGACCTCAGGCTTGCCGAAAAGCTGATGCTTCAGGCGGCGGGCGAATGTCCGCGCGTGCTGAAGACGCCTGCGCCCTCGGTCTGGCTGACCGAATATGGCGACAGCTCCGTCAATTTCATGATTCATTGCTGGATCACCGATCCCGAAGAAGGGGTCGGCAATATCCGCTCCGACGTGCTCAAGACGCTGTGGTGGCTGTTTCAGGAAAACGCCATCGAAATCCCCTTCCCCCAGCGCGACATCAATTTCAGGAATAACGAACAGTTCGAACAACTTATCGCCGCAATCGGACAGCGGATGGAAGCGGGCGGCAGCCAGGAGAAATAGGCGTTGCGCGCTACCCGCTAAAGTTCACCTTAGCCCTGCCCAAACCATTCTCGCTGGCCTTATTGCGCCCGTCGCGCCAAGTGCGTCCCATGAATCAGGCTTCCACCATCGGCACCGTCCATCTGGTCGGCGCAGGACCGGGCGATCCGGACCTGCTGACGCTGCGCGCCGCACGTCTGCTGATGAGCGCGCAAATCGTGGTCCATGACGGGCTGGTCGATCCCGCCATTCTGGCCATGGCACCAGCTTCTGCGCGCTTGCGTTTCAGTCGCCAAGCAGCGGGCGCGCCACACCATGCCGCAGGAACAGATCAACGCCCTGCTGGTGCGCGAAGCGCTGGCCGGACGCGACGTGGTTCGCCTGAAAGGCGGCGACCCGTTCATTTTCGGACGCGGCGGCGAAGAGGCGGGAGGCTTGCCGCGCGGCTGGCGTTCCGTCGAAGTGGTCCCGGCATCAGCGCCGCCAACGGCGCGGCAGCTGCGGCACAAATTCCGCTCACTCATCGCGACCGGTCCAGCATCGTCAGCTTCGTCGCCGGCCAGTGCAAGGGGCTGACTGACCAGGACTGGACCGGACTGGCGGGCAAGGGCCGCACGCTGGTGATCTACATGGGCGTCAAGACCGCACCACTCATCGCGGAAAAGCTGATGGCGGATGGCCTGGCCCCGGATGTTCCGGTGGCGGTGGTTGAAAACGCGGCCCGGGCAGACATGCGCGTGCTGCGCGCGGCGCTGGCAGGCCTTCCCGAACTGGTGAAACGGGGCAAGGTGAAAAGCCCCGCCCTGATAATTATTGGCGATGTGACTGCGCAGGATGACAGCACCCTCGCCCGCATCGCGACGGAGGCACATGCATGAAGATCCTGACCGGTAATGATCTGAAAAGCGGGGCGGTCACCTGGTGGACCGGCTATGACTGGTCAATCCACGTCGAAGACGCCGTGGACGTGGGCGACGAGGCTGACGCCATCGCCGCGCGCGAAGAAGGCGCCCGCCGCGTCAACGCCCCCTACGCCATCGATGCGGAACGCGACGCCAATGGCGGTGTCCGCCCCGCACATATCAAGGACCGGATTCGCGCGCTCGGCCCCACCGTGCGCCCCGACCTGACACTGAAACCGGCCGATCCCGAAGCCGGCAACTGGGTGATCTGATGTATCGTTACGACCACTATGACCAGGCGATGGTCGACAGCCGGGTGGAGGAATTCCGCGACCAGACCCGTCGCCGTCTTGAAGGCAAGCTGTCCGAAGACCAGTTCAAGCCGCTGCGGCTGCAGAACGGCCTCTATCTGCAACTGCACGCCTATATGCTGCGGGTCGCCATCCCCTATGGCACGCTCAGTGGCGCGCAGATGCATGCTCTGGCCGATATCGCCGGGAAATACGATCGCGGTTATGGCCATTTTACCACCCGCCAGAATATCCAGTACAACTGGATAAAGCTGGAAGAAGCACCTGATTTGCTTGCTGATCTTGCCAGGGTGGAAATGCACGCCATCCAGACCAGCGGCAATTGCATCCGCAACATCAGTTCGGATCAATATGCAGGCGCCATCGCAGATGAGATAATCGATCCAAGGCCTTATGCCGAATTACTGCGGCAATGGTCCAGCTTTCACCCTGAATTCCTTGCTTTACCAAGGAAATTCAAGATAGCGGTGATCGCCAGCCAGACTGATCGCGCGGCCATGAAGCTGCACGACATAGGCATCCGCATGGTCCGGAATGACGCGGGCGAAATCGGCGCGGCCTTCTATGTCGGCGGCGGTATGGGCCGCACCCCGATGATCGCGCCCTGCATCCGCGAGTTCGTGCCGGTCGACCAGCTGATCACCTATTCGGAAGCCTGCCTGCGCGTCTACAATCGCTATGGCCGACGCGACAACAAGTACAAGGCCCGGATCAAGATCCTGGTCCATGAGCTGGGGCGGGAAGAATACACCCGCCAGGTCGAGGAAGAATTCGCGCATCTGCTGACGCAGGGGATCGAACCTCCGCTGGCCGAACTGGAGCGGATTGCCACCTTCTTTGCCGATCCGCCGTTCGAGACGGGCCTGGCTGACGATGCGGTCCGCAGCGACCCCGGCTTCGCGCTCTGGCTCGATCGTAACACCCTGCCGCACAAGCAGCCGGGCTATGCCATCGCCGTCATCAGCCTCAAGCCGGTGGGGGGCATCCCCGGCGATGCCTCGGTCGAACAGATGCACCTGATGGCCGATCTGGCGATGCGTTACAGCTTTGACGAATGCCGCGTCACTCATGCGCAGAACATTGTCCTGCCGCATGTGCGCAAGGCGGACCTGTTCGCGATCTGGCAACAGCTGGAAGCGGCGGGGCTTGGTGCGGCCAATCTCGACACGGTGGAGGATATCATCGCCTGCCCCGGCCTCGATTACTGCAGCCTTGCCAATGCCCGCTCCATCCCGGTGGCGCAGAAGATTTCGCGCCGTTTCGCCGACACCGGCAAGACCGCTGAACTGGGCGAGTTGAAGCTGAAGATTTCGGGCTGCATCAACGCCTGCGGCCATCATCATGCCGGCCATATCGGCATTCTGGGTGTGGATCGCAAAGGCACCGAAAATTATCAACTGCTGCTGGGCGGCAGCGAGGGTGACGACACCTCGCTCGGCAAGATCACCGGTCCCGGCTTTGACGAGGACGGGATCGTGGATGCGGTGGAACGCGCCACCGATGTCTATCTGGCCCGGCGGCGGGAGGGGGAACGTTTCCTCGACACTTATCGCCGCGTCGGCATCGATGCGTTCAAGGAGGCGATCTATGGTTGAGCTGCTGCGCTTTCGCGAGGATGAGCCGGTTGCCGATCCCGCCGTCACGGTCGATGCCTTTTCGGATCAGTCGAACGCGTCCGCTGTGCGGCTGGAACCGGGCGATGACGCGCGCGACCTGCTGCCCTTCCTGGACCAGTTGCGGCTGGTGGAGATAAATTTCCCGAGCTTTGGTGACGGGCGCGGTTATTCCGCCGCCCGCATCCTGCGCGAAGCGGGCTTTGACGGCGAATTGCGCGCCGTGGGCGATGTGCTGGTGGACCAGCTGTCGCATATGCGCCGCTGCGGGTTTGACAGCTTTGCCCCGGAAAAGCCGTTCAGTCCTGCCGATGCGCAAGCGGCGCTCAGCCGCTGGCCACAGGTCTATCAGGCCACCGGCGATGGCCGCCGCCCGATCTGGGCGCTGAGGCACGACGCGCAATCGAATGGCTGAGCTGCGCGCCATGACCCGCAGGATTGACCGGATCGACACTGGCCCGCGTTTTACTGACGCGGATGCGGCCCGGCTCAATCGCATGTTTGCGGATCAGGGCACGCTCGACATGCTGGCCGGCGTCCTGCGCGACCGGCTGGCGGGCGATGTCGCGGTGGTGTCCAGTTTCGGCGCGGAAAGCGCGGTCTTGCTGCATCTGGTGGCGCAGGTCGACCCGGCCACGCCGGTGCTGTTCCTCGAAACCGGCAAGCATTTTCCCGAAACGCTGGCCTATCGCGACCGGTTGATTGCGCACCTCGGCCTCAAGGACGTCCGCAACCTTGCACCGGAAGCCCGGCTTGTCGCGGAAAAGGACGAAACGGCCTGCGCTGGAGCTGGATCCAGACGGCTGCTGCGAAATACGCAAGGTCCAGCCGCTGGCCCGGGCACTGGAAGGATTTGACGGCTCGATCACCGGGCGCAAGGCCTATCAGTCGGATACGCGCGCGGGCCTGCCCCGCTTCGAGGTGGACACGGCCGATGCGCAGGGCCGGTTGAAGGTCAATCCGCTGATTGACTGGACTGCGGCCGATATCGAAGCCTGGCTGGACAAGCATGGTCTGCCCCGCCACCCGCTGGTGGAACTGGGATTCCCTTCCATCGGCTGTTCGCCCTGCACTCACAAGGTGGCGCCGGGCGAAGATCCCCGTTCGGGCCGGTGGAAAGGCTGGGACAAGGTCGAATGCGGCATTCACAGCCCCAGCCGACCCGATGACAATGCAGGCGATCTGCCGCCCGGATATGAACCGGTTTTCTGACCAGCGCCCTTTTTCCGGCAAGGCAAGCCGATCTTAACCTGCTGCCTGCATGATGCCCGTGGCCACACAAGGGGATTGGTTGCATGGTATTGTTCAGGGGCAAGGACGGGCAGTTGCAGATGGACCGCAGAACCGCTGCGCGCAGCTTTGTAGTGCGCGAGGCGGAACTGATCGCGGACGAGGCTGTGCTTCCTGCCCTTCTGACCGACCTGTCCGCGTCCGGCGCGCGGCTGGAAATGACGGCAGTTCCACGGCAGGGCGCGGCCGCGCGCCTGCGCTGGGATGGCCATGATTACGGCTGCGTCATCCAGTGGGTAACACAGGACGGCTGCGGTCTGGTCTTTGACGAGGCCCTGCCCGCCGACGTGCTGGCCCCGTCCAGCACCGAGGCCGGCGCACCCAAAAAAGCATCGCGCAAGCGGGCACCCCTCACCATGGGCAAGAAACGCTCCGGAAGCCTCGCCAACCTATAGCCAGCCCTGCGCCCGATACCAGCGGGCCGTCGCCTTCATCCCGTCGCGGGTTTCGATGCGTGGCGTCCATAGGGCGGCGGGCGGGCGGGCGCCCTTGCTGACCACCCAGTCGGGATGCGCCATGTAGCGCACCCGGTCCGCCGTCAGCTTCGCCCTGCCCCGCCGCAACATGCCGTCAATGCGCGCCGCACCGTGCAGCAGCGGGCGCGACATGTGCGGGGTCCATGGGCGGCGGCCCACCGCAGCCCCGATCAAGCGGGCGAGTTCGCGATTGCTCCAGCCATTTTCCCGCCGGTCATCGGGTTCGAGGATGCGATGCGTCACATCCTCCCCGCCTGGCACCAGGGCGAGCAGCAGGCGCGCCAGATCCTCTGCATGAATCAGGGACAGCCGGCCCGGCGGCGGCAGCGGCACCACGCCCCAGCGGGCAGCGCGAAACAGTTCGAACATCTCGCGGTCGCGCGGGCCATAGATTGCGGGCGGGCGCACAATGGTCCAGTCGAGCCCGCTGGCCATCACGATCTTCTCCGCCCGCTGCTTTGACGCGCCATAGGCCGAAAGCTGCGGCTCGCGCGCGGCAAGGGAGGATACGAAGACGAAGCGCGGCACACCCGCCGCCAGCGCCGCTTCCACCAGTTCGAGCGTTCCGGTGACATTGCCTGCCTCAAACCCCGCCGGATCAGGCGCATTGACCACGCCTGCAACGTGAATAACCGCCTCGGCTCCCGTCACCAGCGCCTTCAGCGCGGCGCGGTCGGCCAGATCGCCGCCCAGCCAATCCACACCGCTCCGCGCTGCCTGCTCGCGTCGGGCCAGCGCGCGCAATGGCGTGCCGGCATGCTGCGCCGCATCCAGCAGCGCCTGTCCCACAAACCCGGTTGCGCCGGTCAGGGCGATGCTCACCTCAACACCAGCTGATCACGATGAATCACCGCCGCACGCGGGGCATAGCCCAAAATCACTTCATGTTCGGCGGTACGGCGGCCCATCAGCCGAACGCATTCCGCCGCATCATATTCGACCAGTCCCTGCGCAATCGCTGCGCCATCGGGGCCAGCCACGGACACGGGATCGCCCCGCCCGAACTGGCCATCAACCCCGGTGATGCCGGTGGCCAGCAGGCTGCCGCCGCGCGCCAGCGCCGCCGCCGCACCCGCATCCACCGTCAATTGCCCCTTCAACCGCAGCCGCCCGCCCAGCCAGGCCTTGCGCGCCGCATCCTTGCGCCGGGGCAGGAACAGCGTGCCGATATCCTGCCCGGTCGCCCGCGCCAGCGGCGCATCATGCGTGCCGTTGATGATCGCGAGCGCAATTCCCGCCCGTTCCGCGATTTCGGCGGCTTGCAGTTTGGAGGTCATGCCCCCCGAACCCATGCCCGAACCGGAACTGCCGGTGGCCATGGCGTGAATTTCGGCGTTGATCCCCCGGACCACCGGCACACGCTGCGCAGCCGGATCGGCGGGGCTGCGATCATACAAGCCGTCCACGTCGGACAGCAGCAGCACCGCATCGGCCCGCGCCACCTGCGCCACGCGCGCGGCCAGCCGGTCATTGTCACCGAACCGGATTTCCTGCGTGGCGACGCTGTCATTCTCGTTGACCACGGGCACCGCGCCCGCCTTCAGCAGACGCCCCAGCGTGGCAGTGGCGTTGAGATAGCGGCGGCGATCCTCCAGATCTTCCAGCGTCAGCAGCAATTGCGCCGCCGTCAGCCCATGGCCGCCCAGCAATTCTGACCACAATTCGGCCAGCGCGATCTGGCCCACCGCAGCGGCGGCCTGCGCATCGGCCAGGTCAGCCCGCCCGCCCTTGGGCAGGACAAGCCGCGCAGCACCCAGCGCGATCGCCCCGGAGCTGACCACCACGACATCCTGTCCGCGCCCGCGCGCCGACGCAATTTCGGCCACCAGCGTGGCCAGCCATTCCCGGCGCGGCGTGCCATCACGGCTCACCAGCAAGGCAGAGCCGACCTTGACCACCAGTCGGGGGCAGGCGGCAGGATCAACCAGATCGGCAAGGCGGGCGATGTTCATGGCGCCGGGACTTAGCTGCTGATGAAGGACTTGAGAAGCCGCGTCAGAGCGGGGACCAGGGTTCAGCCTCGTCTTCGTCTTCCACTTCACCGCTCGGCCGTTCGGTGGCGGTTGCGGCGGGAAGATAGCGCAGAACCGCATCCAGCAGCGCCGGAATGCCGACGCCGGTGGCGGCGGAAATGGGAAAAACCTCGTCCGCGCCGGCCTGTTTCAGTTCCTCGGCAAAGCCGGCGACCAGTTCCGCATCGGCCAGATCGACCTTGTTCAGCGCGACCAGCCGGGGCTTGTCATCCAGTTCCGCACCATAGGCGCGCAATTCCCCTTCCACGATCTGCATCGCTTCTGCCGGGTCGGCCCCGGCGATGTCGATCAGGTGAATCAGCACCCGGCACCGTTCGATGTGGCCCAGAAAACGGTCGCCGATCCCTGCGCCTTCCGCCGCGCCTTCGATCAGGCCCGGAATATCGGCCAGCACGAATTCGCGGCCCTTGTGCCGCACCACGCCCAGTTTCGGCACCAGCGTGGTGAAGGCGTAATCGCCAACCTTGGCGCGGGCGTTGGACACCTGGTTGATGAAAGTCGACTTGCCCGCATTGGGCAGGCCGACCAGTCCGGCATCGGCCAGCAGTTTCAGCCGCAGCCACACCCACAATTCCTGCGCCGGTTCGCCCGGCTGATGCTGGCGGGGCGCGCGATTGGTGCTGGTCTTGTAGCTGGCATTGCCGCGCCCGCCCAGCCCGCCTTCAAGCAAGGTTACCCGCTGGCCGACTTCGACGAGATCGGCGAGCACGGTTTCGCGATCATCGTCACTGATGATCTGCGTGCCCACCGGCACCTTGATGACCAGCGGCGGCGCGCTGGCGCCGGTGCGATCCTTGCCCATGCCGTGGCCACCACGGCTGGCCTTGAAATGCTGGGTATAGCGGAAATCGATCAGCGTGTTGAGGCCGGGCACCGCCTCGAACACGATATCGCCGCCGCGCCCGCCGTCACCGCCGTCAGGCCCGCCATATTCGATGTATTTTTCGCGCCGGAAGCTGACCGCCCCCGGCCCGCCGCCACCGGAACGGATATAGATCTTGGCCTGGTCGAGAAAATGCATGATGCGGCCTTAGAGGCTTTGGCGGAATTGTCGAATGCGAAGGCGAAAAACCGGGCGCCGGCAGGGCGCGCAGCGCGATTATTCTCTGGAATTCTGCGAAATTCCGTCACTGGTGGAGCCGAGGGGAATCGAACCCCTGACCTCGTCATTGCGAACGACGCGCTCTCCCAACTGAGCTACGGCCCCGTTCCAGTGCATATCCGCAAGGCCGGTCAACCCCGCGAGAGCGCGCCTCTTAGCGAAGAGGCCCAGCGGTTGAAAGAGGAATTTTAGCGCCCCGGCCGCCTCGCCAATGGCCTCTCAGCGCGTACCGCCGAAGCCGGGTTGAGCGTAGGCCGCGCCATCGCCTG
Source organism: Novosphingobium sp. (assembly GCA_024236235.1). Taxonomy (GTDB): domain Bacteria; phylum Pseudomonadota; class Alphaproteobacteria; order Sphingomonadales; family Sphingomonadaceae; genus JACKKV01. The sequence goes on from JACKKV010000001.1 coordinate 461,934, forward strand.
CCGGGGTTTGCTGCACGAGCGTGCCACCCGTGGATGAGGGATAATAGCTGGCAGACACCTGCTGCACCTGCGACTGGCCATAGCGCGCGCCATATTGCGCATCCCATGCGGCCAGATCGATGCGATATTGTTCAAAATCGGTGAAATAGCCTTCGAACACCGTTTCGATCCGGGCAAGGCTGTTCTGCGCGAACACATCGAGATCGACCGGGGTCACCGATTGCGACTGGATCGCGATCTCGGTCATGACATCGCAAAAGCGCGGCAGGATCGGCGGCATCGCGAAATAATTATAGACCTGGGTCGTATAAGTATCGCGCGCGCGCTGATAGCCCGAGCCGGTCCTCTCGCGCCATTCCTGTTCCACTGACCGGTTGATGCGAGCCAGCCCCGCCTTGTGCGTTTCAATAAAGGATTTGTACGCGGGCAGGATCGCTGCGTGCTGCGGATTGAGGCAGTTCAGCGCCGCGACAGTGAAGGCCGAACGCATGTTCCAGCTCTTCTCCACCCCGCTGAGGTTGGTGTTCACCGTCTGGCGGATGCCGTACATGTCGCGCGGCGGAACGGTGAAGCTGGGTGACGCGCCGCCCGGCGGCTGCGGGCGCGAGGGGATGGCGACCGGCGCGGGCGGCGGCGGGGGCGGCGGGGGCGCCGTGCAGGCGGCAATCGCAGCCAGCGCCGTGCCGACCAGGATCGCGCGTATCCGCATGGTTGCATTCATCGTCATTGCCGTGCCCCTCCTCATGCTGACGCGACGCAATCCTTCATCACATCGGCTTTACACAGGCTTAAGGGCTTCTAACTGGTCTGCCGAACAAAGAAAATGCCCGGGACACGAAAACCGCATCCCGGGCACGACAGAAGGATTCCGGCATGCGACCGGACGTTATTTTCGCGCTCAGTCGCGGTTGCCCATGAAGCTGAGCAGGAACTGGAACATGTTGATGAAGTCCAGATAGAGGCTGAGCGCGCCCAGAATCACCGCCTTGCCGGCAAAATCGGTGCCCTGCAGCTGGTAATACTGCGCCTTCAGCCGCTGCGTGTCATAGGCTGTAAGACCCGCGAAGATCAGCACGCCAAGGAAGCTCACCGCCCAATAGAGGCCCGGCGACTGCAGCCAGATGTTAAGCAGGCTGGCGATCAGCAGGCCAATTACCCCCATGATCAGGAAGCTGCCGAAGCCGGTCAGATCCTTCTTGGTGGTGTAACCGAACAGGCTGAGGCCCGCGAACGCGCCCGCCGTGGCAAAGAAAGTGGCCGCAATCGACCCACCCGTATAAACGAGGAAAATCGTCGACAGCGACACACCCATCAGCGCGGCAAAGGCCCAGAACAGCATCTGCAGCGTACCCGCAGAAAAGCGGTTCGCGCCAAAGCTCATCGCGAAGACGATCGCCAGCGGCGACAGCATGACGACGAACATCAGCGGCGACCCGATCATCGCCTGAGTCGTGCCGGAACTGGCCGTAAGCAACGCGACAATGCCCGAAAGCAGCACGCCCGACGCCATGTAATTGTAAATCGACAGCATATGCTTGCGCAGGCCCATGTCGTAGCCGACGCGGCCCGCTGTGCGGCCATCAAGGCTCGGGGACGCGCCGTAGCCCGTCAGGTCGGGCCGGGGTTCGTTCCAGTTTGCCATTTGATCCAATCTCCTGTGGCCGGCCTCCCTATCGGGCCGGACTGGGTGAAATATCGCGATGATCGCTGCGGATTTCAAGCAAAACCGGAACGAATCGCTCCAAAATCAGTCATCCGCAGATACTGGCCACGCAAGCTTCACGAATTATGACTGTTGCGCGCCTTCGCCCCGCGTCGCAGCCGCCATTTCAGCGCCGCGATCGCGCGCTGCGCGCAGCGTCTGTTCAACCAGACGGCCCAACACCCCGCCTTCGTCCAACGCCTTCAACCCCGCCTCGGTCGTGCCGCCGGGGCTGGCCACCTTGCGCGCCAGTTCGCCCGGACTGTCAGCGGAGCAGGCTGCCAGCATCGCCGCGCCTTCCACCGTCGCCAGCGCCAGCCGCTGCGCCTGACCCGGCTCCATCCCCAGCGCAGCCGCGCCCGCTGCCAGCGCATCAACGAAACGATAGACGAAGGCCGGGCCTGACCCGGCCAGCGCGGTCACCAGATCGAACTGCGCTTCGGGCAGCCATTCAGGCATTCCCAACGGCGCGAGCAAAGCACTCACCTGCTGTTGCAGCTCCGCATCCAGCCCCAGCGCAGCGAGCGCCAGGGGCGATTTGCCCAGCGCAGCGGCAAGATTGGGCATGATCCGCACCACCCCGCGCGCATCGGGGAAACGGGCCTTCAACGATCCAAGTTCGACCCCTGCCATGATGGACAGGACCAGAGTCTGCGGGCCTGCCAGTGCGACCAGCCCCGGGGCGACCGCATCGAACAGCTGCGGCTTTACACCCAGCAGCAGCACGTCAACCGGGCCGGATGGCGGATCACGATAAAGGCGCACGCCGTCTGGCGCGGCAGGCAGCGCGGGGTCGAGCACCGCAAACCGCGCCGGATTCACGCCACCGGCCAGCCAGCCTTGCAGCATGGCGCCGCCCATATTGCCGCACCCGGCAATGAGGATGGATTGGAATCTCATGTCCACGCTCTGCCGCAGGAAACAGGCAAAGTCTACGCTTCGCCCGCTGCGTCCACCATCGCCCCTTCCAGCGCTTCTGTCGGGCTCTTGTCGCCCCACAGCACGAACTGGAATGCAGGATAGAAACGGTCGCATTCATTGACCGCAGCTTCGACGACCGCCTGCGCCTGGCCAAGGCTCAGCAGGCCATCATCGCCCAGCATGATCCCGTGGCGGTACAGCAGCACGCCGCCATTGGACCAGATGTCGAAGTGGCCAAGCCAGAGCTGTTCATTGACCAGCGCCAGCAGTTCCACCACGGCGGCGCGCTTGCCCGGCGGCACGCGCACTTCGGGCAGGCACAGGAGCTGCAGCACATGATCTTCCGCACGCCAGATACCGCGCAGCTGGTAATTGGCCCAGCTACCCTGGATTTCGCCCGAAATCTCGTCATCAGCCACATATTCACAAGGCCATCCGCGCGCCTCGAACAACGAGACGAGCATATCGACGGGCGCGGCATCGTCATCCCGTTCAAATTCCGGCTCGTTCACTCTCATCCCGCAGGCCCTGTTATCGATCTCATGTCCGCTTCGATGCGCCCGCAGCGCCTTGCGGCGCAATGGAGCGGGGTGGCGGCATTGGGCAAAACTCGACAAGCCTGTTCAAAAGCTGTGAAAAAGCGCTGGAAACAGCTCCGCCGCCTCACTTCGCAGAACCGAGCGGGCTGATTTCCTGCCCTTCATCACTGGTGAAGGTGAAGGAATCGAGGCCCGCATCCTTCAACTTCTTCACCATGGCCGTCGCCGCGGCGGGCGTATCGAACGGGCCAGTCAGCAGGCGGTTCGCCTGACCCCAGCGGGTGTAGAAGGGCTTGCGCCCCTTGAGCGGATCAGCCGCCTGCCGGGTGAAACGCCGCCAGTCGAACCCCAGTGCCTTGAGGTCGCGTCCGGTGGCCAGTTGAACCCAGACCCGGCTGGGGTGCGCGGGCGGTTTTGGTTTTTCCTCGACCTTGAGCGCAGGCGGTTCTTCCCGCTTGGGCTTGATGCGGGTGATATCGACCGCACCGGCGGCGACTGGCCGCACAGGCGCTGCGGGAACGGCAAAATCGGCAAAAGCATCCGCAACGCTGGGCGCTGGCGCAGGTTCCGCCGAAGGCTGCGGCGCAGATGCCGGTGCAACACTGGCAGTCGCTGCCGGGGTCTCAACCGTCGGGACGGCCTCGATGCTGGCGAGCGGCGTGGGGGCACCTGCCGCCACGTCCGGCTGTGCTGGCAAGGCAGCGGCAGGTTCGACCTTGCGGCTCCCATCCACACCAGCCAGATCGAAGGAAGGGGTTGGCACCGGCCCCATCTGAGGTTGTTGGGCCTGGGGCTGCTGCAGTCGGGGTTGCGGTGCGGGTTCCGGCCTGTCCTGCCCGGCGCCGGATTGCGCAGCGGAAATGGCCGAAAATGATGGCCGTGCCAATGGGTTGGCTGCAGCCGGGGCCTGCGCTGCGGACGGCTCGACCCGTTCAATCCGCGCGACCGGCGCGGCATCCTGACTGGCGACGCGCACGGGCGGCAACGGCGGCGGGGGAACTGGTACCGATACCGCATTGGCGGCAAGTGCCGCATCCCGGGGCGGTTTTACCTTGTCTTTCTTCTTCTTCGCTTTCGGCACGGCAGCATCGGCAATCGCGCCTTTACCCAGCGGTTCGCCCGCCGGGACCAGCGCGGAATCGGCCCCGCGCGGCGAAACGGCCTTACCCTGAAAACGAGCGACCCGGGGATCATCACGGCCGATGTCAGCGGTGCGCGGAAAATGGCCGAAATTCGCGGCCGCTGCCTGTTGCGCGGGGGTCAGCCGCGGCATGTAACGCATATAGGGCGCGAGTTTTCCGGCCATTTCGACCGGCATGACCGCGTTGACGATCTCCAGCGCACCCTTGGCATCGCCCATTATCGCCAGCGCGAAGGCACGGGCGCGATAGGCCGCCAGATCGCGCTGTTCCAGCAGCGGACGCAACGCCGCCTCCGCCCCACCGCGATCACCGGTAATGGCAAGGCTTACCGCCAGCCTTCGCGCAACTTCCGCATCTGCGCCGCGCGACAGGATGTTGCGGTAATAGGCCTGAGCCTGTTCATTCGCGCCGACCAGATCATAAGCAAGCCCAAGATCTGCCGAAACATCGCTCAGGCTGGCCCCGGCCTGCTGCGCCTGTTCGAACAGCAGGATTGCATCATAGGGATTTTCACTGCGCACATAAGCGGCGGCAAGCCCCGCCTTCGCTTTCGGATTGCCGGGCGCGAGATTTTCAGCGCGGCTGAAGAAACCGACCGCCGCATCGACATCATCGAGCGCGAGCGAGGCATGACCGGCGTCAATCAGCGCGGTCACATCCTGCGGGTTTCCTGCCAGCCGCCGCAACGCACCATTCAGATCTGCAACCTGCGGCGGCGGCAACGGCTGGACCACCGCAACGGAGCCCGCGCCCTGCGCCCATGCGGCATTTGCAATGGGCAAAGGGCCGCACAGGGCAACAGCCACTGCTGTGCAAAATCGGATTTTGGCTGGCAAGGCCAGGTTCCTCTCAGCTGTTCGCATCGCGATCAGTCGCACATGCCAGGCATGGGAGGAAGCGACCCGATCCCCGACCAGCATATTTCTAGGTCCATTCACCTGAACGGCAGGCGAACGCCGTCAACCGGCGTCGCCCGGCCGACAGGGCCGCTCACTGATTGTTCTGGCGCCCCAGGAAGCGCGGGATGTTGAGTGCGGAGCCGCCCTCCTCATCACCCTCCTCCTCGTCCTCATCAGGGTCGCGCGCCGAACGCGAGAGGTTGGCCATGCGTTCGAACAGGGTGCTGCCGACCGCCGGCGAGGAGCTTGTCCCGCCACCGGACGCGTCACCCGCCGGTGCGGCTTCGCCTGCACCGGCAAGAAGGCCACGGCGGCGGCCACTCATGGGCGACAGGGGCGCGTCTTCTTCGGCCAGCCGGTCCGCATCCTTCAGCAGCCCGTCATTGCCGATCCCGGCCAGCGATGCGGTACCATCTTCCCGACCTATTTCGTCCTCGTCATATTCCTCTTCTTCATCGTCGCCGCTGAGCTCCAGAGTCAGTTCGAAAGGTTCCGCCGCTGCGCCCTCTTCCTCTTCGTCCGCATCGTCGTCAGCGTAGCCTGCATCATGCGCGGTGTGGCCATAGCCATCGTCATCGGCAGGGTCGGGCATGCCGGTGGGAATCGCCGGCTCATAGGGCTGGGGTTCAGGCGCTGGCTCCGCCTGCTCGGCATAGGCTGCCGCAGTATCGGGAACAGCTTCGGCCAGTTCCGCCTCTGTCGGCAGGGGCAGAACCGGACGCTTGGGCGCGCGACCCGCCGAAAGATTGAGCGCGCGGGGATTCTCTTCTGCCGTCACCGCACTCTGGTCGATGCCGGTCGCCACCACCGAAACACGAATCCGGCCCTGAAGATCGGGATTGAAGGCCGACCCCCAGATGATGTTCGCATCCGGATCGACCAGTTCGCGAATATGATTGGCGGCTTCATCGACCTCGAGCAGCTTCATGTCCTCGCCGCCGATGATGGAAATGATGACACCCTTGGCGCCCTGCATCGAAACCCCATCCAGCAGCGGGTTGGCGATGGCATGCTCGGCAGCCTGGAGCGCGCGGTTCTCGCCCTCGCCCTCGCCCGTACCCATCATCGCCTTGCCCATTTCGCCCATCACCGAACGGACATCGGCAAAGTCGAGATTGATGAGGCCTGGCATGACCATCAGATCGGTGATCGAACGCACACCCTGCTGCAGCACCTCGTCCGCCAGCTGGAATGCTTCCTTGAAGGTGGTTTCCGCCTTCGCCACCAGAAACAGGTTCTGGTTGGGAATGACGATCAGCGTGTCGACGTGCTTCTGCAGTTCCTCGATACCCTGTTCGGCGGAGCGCATCCGGCGCGTCCCTTCGAACAGGAACGGCTTGGTCACCACACCTACGGTCAGCACCCCCTTGCGGCGTGCGGCTTCGGCAATGACCGGAGCCGCACCAGTGCCGGTACCCCCGCCCATACCTGCGGCGATGAACACCATGTTCACACCGTCAAGTGCACGTTCAACCTCTTCAACTGTCTCCTCGGCAGCCGCACGACCCACTTCGGGACGCGAACCAGCACCCAGACCCTGCGTGATGTCTGGCCCAAGCTGGATACGCAATTCGGCAGGCGAGGTGTTCAGCGCCTGCGCATCCGTATTGGCCACTATGAAATCCACGCCTTCGATTTCGGCCTGGATCATGTTTGCAATGGCGTTTCCGCCCGCCCCGCCCACACCGATAACGGTGATGCGAGGGCGCAGTTCTTCAACCGAAGGGGGGCCGATATTGATGCTCATGGTGCTCTCTCCGCGAGGCGTAAGGCGTTAAAAGGACAGTTAAGGCGACTTTTGCCAAAAAGTGAATCCACCCAGCGCAAGGTTAACCACCTTTTCCACAAGGCTGGTGATAGGGGCGAACACATATCATGCATTTCAGAAATATTCCTTAAGCGCGCGGTAAACCCGCCCCGCCAGGGCGAGGCCCGTAGGCCGGATCGTCTGCTGCACGTTGGAATGGATCGTGCGGATGTCCACCGGATCTGCCGCGGCATAGAGCACCAGCCCCGCAAGGGTCGAAAATCCCGGCACGGAATGCGCTTCTGGCAAGCCCTTGAGCGCAGGAGGACGGCCGATCCGCACCGGTTTGCCCAAGGCATTCTGCGCGTAATCGGCGATCCCCGCCAGTTCCGCACCCCCGCCGGTCAGAACAACCTGCTGGCCACGCGGCCCCGCATAGCCCATCTCCTTCAATTCGCGCGTAATTTCCTTCATCAGATGATCAAGCTGACCAGTGATGACCGAGATCAGCTCGGCCCGGGGGATACGATTGCGATCATCGGCGTGGCGCGCCACCGGCCCGTCCTGGCCATCGCCCGGTCCGTTGACCGGAATCATCTCGCGATGGTCTGTGGGGCTAGCGATGGCGGAACCCGAAACGCATTTCAGCCGCTCAGCCTGAAAACGGCGAATACCGAACGCTGAAGCAATGGCATCCGTGATCTCTGCCGATCCCATGGGAATCGTCTTCAGGCCAACGAGCATGCCCGCCATATGCAAGGAAACGCTGGTAACTTCCCCGCCGATTTCCACCAGCGCCACCCCCAGTTCGCGTTCTTCCGGGGTCAGGCAGGCATGGCCCGTCGCCGCTGCCGAGCCAACCACCCCTTCGACATCCAGATGCGCGTTCTGCACGGCTTCAGTAATGTTGCGGATGGGCGCGCCTTCGGCCAGCATGACATGGATATCCACGCCCAGTACCTCGGCATGTAGCCCGCGCGGGTTGGCCACGCCATGCGCGCCGTCGAGCGTGTAATGCGCAGGCTGTGCATGCAGCACCGTGCGCCCGTCCGGGCGGATCGCATCGCGCGCCGAGAGCAGCAGTTGTTCGATATCCGCAGTGTCGATACGCTGGCCACCAATGTCGATTTCCGCGCGCTCGATCTTGCTCGACAGCCCGGCGCCGGTGCAGCCAACCCAGACGTCCGAAACGCTGGTGCCCGCAATGCGTTCCGCGCGTTCGATCGCATCGCGCACAGCATAGGTGGCCGCGGCCATATCAGTCACATAGCCGCGTTTGACCCCCTGCGAGGCCCGGTGCCCTGAACCAAGCACCACGATTTCACCGGTCTCGGAAAGCCCGGCGACCATCGCCGAAACGCGGAAGGAACCGATGTTTACCGCACCGAACAGGCGGGAAATCTTGGGTGGTGAGGCCATCTTCCTGCTCCTATTCCTTGGCTGCCTGCGCAGCCTTCAGCTCTTCCTGTGCACGGCCTGGAATCCGCATGTAGATGCGATCCGGCGCGCGCATGTCGAATGTCGCCACCTTGCCGCCAAGCAGCCGGTTGACCCCGTCAAGCCGCGCAAAGGCCACCAGGGCAGATGCAGATTGCTTTTCACCCTGGGGCAGGGCCAGCACCTGATCGGTCCTGAATGTGAGGTTCCAGCGGCGGTTGCCGACCCATTCGGCCGCACTCACCTGCGGGCGCAGGGCCGGGGCGGCATCGAGCAGCCGGGCCAGCGATTCCATCTGCCGCGCCGCGCCCGGACCGGAAACGCGCAGCATGCCTTTGGCATTGGCGGCGGAGACCGGTTCAAGTTCATGGCCGGTGCGATCAATCAAGACCAGTCGGCCCGGTTTTTGCAGTACCGCATGCGGTTCGCGCTCAACGATATCGACCACCAGCGTGTCGGGCAGCTGGCGCGAGACCCGCGCATCGCTGACCCAGCTGAGCGACAACAGGTCGCGACGCAGCGTATCAATGTCGACCAGGGGCATCGCGCGGTCACGCTGGCCCAGCACGCGCTCGTACACTTTGAGCTCGTTCATCCGTTCGACGCCGCGCACCTCCACGCGCTGCACCTCGAACCCGGCATCAGCGGCAAAGATCGCCAACTGCCGATTGGCCAGCGCCGGAACCCCGGCGAAGCTGGCAACCAGCCATGCCAGCGCGGCGGCCGCGCCAAGAATAATCGCCAGGAAGATGCGGTGCAGCTGTTCTTCAGTGAAGGGTGACCAGCGCATCGCCAGATCGAGCACGGAACCGGTGCTGCGCCGTGCCTTGTCGACCTTGCGCGCCGTGCCCCTGGCTGCGGCCGCACGGCGCACGCTGCGGCCCTTGCGTTTTATCGTCTGGCTCATGCCCTGTCCCCCGCCAGATCCCGCCCGGCCAGCGCATCGGCAATGATGGCTTCGACCAGATCGGCGTAATCCATGCCGCAATATCTGGCTTGTTCGGGCACGAGGCTGAGCGGCGTCATGCCCGGCTGAGTATTGGTTTCGAGCAGGAAGATACCGTCCACGCCGCGTTCGTCATCCCAGCGGAAATCGGACCGGCTGGTGCCCTTGCAACCCAGGATCCGGTGTGCGCGCAAGGCATAGTCCATGCAGGCGGCGGCGATCTCGTCCGGAATAATGGCGGGGCACACATGTTCGGTCATGCCGTCGGTATACTTTGCCTCGAAATCGTAGAAGCCCGATTTCGGCACCAGTTCAGTCACGGTCAGCGCCCGCGCGCCGTCCGGCCCGGCGATTACCGCCACGGTCAATTCACGCCCGCGAATATAAGGTTCGGCCAGAAGCTGCGCAAATTCCTGCCAGGGCCCTTTTGCATCAAAGCGGATAGGTTTGCCGTAATCGCTGGTCTCGGTAACGATGGCGACGCCGACTGATGACCCCTCATTGACCGGTTTCAGGACATAGGGACGCGGCAGGGGATCCTCATTGTAAAGTTCCGCGCTGGCCACAATCCGCCCGCCCGGCATCGGGATGCCGTGCGGCACCAGCGCCTGCTTGGTCAGTTCCTTGTCAATCGCGATGACCGAGGTCGCAAGCCCCGAATGAGTGTAAGGCAAACCCATCAGGTCAAGCATACCCTGCACGCTGCCATCTTCGCCGGGCACCCCGTGCAGCGCGTTGAAAACCACATCGGGCGCAGCTTCGGCCAGGCGTGCAGCCACATCGCGTCCCATGTCGATGCGCGTCACCTTGTGTCCGCGACTTTCCAGCGCCCTGGCCACGCCTTCCCCGCTCATCAATGAAACGGGCCGTTCATTGGACCAGCCGCCCATCAGCACGGCAACATGAAGTTTCGACAATCCGCTCAAGGCCTTCCCACCCGCTGAATTTCCCATTGGAGATCGATGCCCTGGCTTTCGTACACCCGGCGTCGCACTTCCTCGCCCAGCGCCTCGATATCGGCGCTGCGGGCATCGCCTGTATTAATCAGAAAATTGGTGTGTTTCTCGCTCACCTGCGCTCCGCCCAGCGTGAGCCCGCGACAGCCCGCCGCATCGACCAGCCGCCACGCCTTGTCCCCTTCCGGGTTCTTGAAAGTCGAACCACCCGTCTTGCTGCGCAACGGCTGGCTTTCTTCGCGCGCGGCGGCGATCCGGTCCATTTCCGCACCGATCGCGCGCGGATCGCCGGGCGAACCGCGAAACCGTGCCGACACCACGATCGCACCGTCGGGCAACGCGGAATGGCGATATGAGAACCCAAGATCGCAGGCGGGCAGGGTAATCAGGCTGCCATCGGGCATGATCACGTCGCAATCGACCAGTATGTCAGCCACTTCACGGCCATAAGCGCCGCCGTTCATTCGCACGAAACCGCCCACCGTGCCGGGAATGCCGCGCAGGAATTCCAGGCCGGCGACCCCTGCATCGCGCGCGCGCGAAGACACATAGATGCCGCTCGCCCCGCCGCCGCAACGAAGGGTAACCGCGTCCTCCGCCTCCACGCCCGCAAAGGGTTTTCCCAACCGGACGACCACACCCGGCACACCGCCGTCACGCACGATCAGGTTGGAGCCCAGACCCAGCGCCATTACCGGCACACTGCCACCCAGCTCGCCCAGAAATGCGCGCAGATCGTCCACATCAGCAGGTTCGAACAGCCAGTCCGCCGCACCACCTGACTTGAACCAGACCAGCGGCGCCAACGGCGCCCCCTCGGTCAGCTTGCCACGCACCCGGGCGGCCGCAATCGCGCCGGGCGCGGCGCTTTCGCCTTGCATCTGCCAGTCGCCATACTGGCCCACACTCATACCCTTGCCTCCCGGCAAGCGCTGGTCGCAGCGGCCAGCCCCGCCGCCCATCGGGTGATGTCGCCCGCTCCCAGACAGACCACCATGTCGCCAGCAGTCAGCTCGTCCGCAAGCAGGCGCGCCAGTTCTTCCGGTCCGGCAATGGCGCTGGCCGCACGATGGCCACGCGCCTTCAACCCTGCAACCAGCGTCGCCGCGTCCACCCCCTCAATCGGCTGTTCGCCTGCGGGATAGACGGGTGCGGCAAACACGATGTCAGCATCGTTGAACGCGCTCTGAAACTCGTCCATCAGGTCGCGCAGTCGGGTGTAGCGATGCGGCTGGACCACCGCGATCACCCTGCCCTCCGCAGCTTCGCGCGCGGCGGCCAGAACGGCGCGGATTTCAACCGGGTGATGCGCATAATCATCGATGATGGTGGCTCCCGCCACTTCGCCGACGCGGGTAAAGCGGCGGCGCACACCGCCGAACTTGGCAAAGCCCGAGCGGATGACCGTATCGTCGCAGCCCATCTCGATCGCCACGGCAACAGCCGCCAGCGCGTTCTGGACATTGTGCCGCCCCGGCATTGGCAGCACGATGCCTTCGATCCGGCGGTGGCTGCCGTCGCGTTCTCGCACCACCACGTCAAATCCGTTGCCGCCCGCAGACGGCATGATCCTTTCGCCGCGCACATCGGCCTGTGCCGAAAAGCCATAGGTGATGACCCTGCGGTCCCTGACCCTGGAGATCACGCCCTGCACTTCGGGATGATCGATGCACAGCACTGCGGCACCATAGAACGGCACATTTTCAATGAATTCGACGAAGGCTTCCTTTACCGCATCGAAGCTGCCGTAATGGTCAAGATGTTCGGGATCGATGTTGGTGACCACCGCAATTGTGCCATCGAGCCGCAGAAAACTGCCGTCGCTTTCGTCCGCTTCCACCACCATCCAGTCACTCGCGCCCAGCCGCGCATTGGACCCGTAGCTTTCGATGATACCGCCATTGATGACGGTCGGATCAATCCCTCCCGCATCGAGCAGAGCGGCGATCATGGACGTCGTCGTCGTCTTGCCATGCGTGCCCGCCACCGCAACCGTGCTTTTTAGCCGCATGAGTTCGGCCAGCATTTCAGCGCGGCGCACCACCGGCACACGGTTTTCCAAGGCTGCTGCAACTTCGGGATTGTCGCGCTTGACCGCGGTCGAGGTGACCACCACGACAACACCATCAACATTTTCCCGCGCATGCCCGATGTGCACCGGGATGCCGCGCGCGCGCAGCCGCTCCACCGAAACGCTTTCGGCGATGTCACTGCCCTGCACGCTGTAACCCAGATTATGCATCACCTCGGCGATGCCGGACATGCCGATGCCGCCAATACCGACGAAATGAATCGTTCCGATGTCAGTGGCGACGCCCCTCATGACTGACCGCCTTCCCGCGCCAGCGCCTCGCGCCCGGAAGGACGTGCTGCTTCGCCCTGCATGCGGATGACATCCATCAGCGGTGCCCCGCCAAAGCTTTCGACCAGATCGGCAAGGTCACGCACCGCGTTGGGCCGTCCGCAATTCCAGGCCGCATGAGCCGCATTGGCCAGCGTTTCGGGATGCTGCGCCATGGCAAGAATCTGCTTGGCCAGTTCCTTGCCGGTAAACCGGTCCTGCCGGATCGCGCGCGCACCGCCCGCGCCGGTGATCTCCGCCGTATTGGCAGACTGGTGATCGTCGGTCGCGATTGGCAGCGGAACGAGTATCGCGGGGCGACCGACTGCGGTCAGTTCGGCAATGGTCGAAGCCCCGGCACGCCCGATGAACAGATGAGTATCGGCCAGCCTGCTCGCCATATCCTCGAAATAAGTGCCCAGCTCGGCAGGAATATCGTGCCCGGCATAACGCGCGCGCACCGCGTCGAGATCTTCCACGCGGCATTGCTGCGTCACCTGCAGGCGCGTGCGCAGCGCGGTGGGCAGCATGGCAAGCCCATCAGGAACCACTTCCGACAGTACCCTTGCGCCCTGGCTTCCGCCAGTCACCAGCACGCGCAGCAACCCTTCTTCGGTAAACGGCGGGAATGGCTGGTCACGCAGCGCCAGCACTTCGCCGCGCACCGGGTTGCCGACAAGATGCACCTTGCCCGCAAATTTGGGGTCGAGCCGCTCCACATCGGGATAGGCCGTGGCAATCGCATCCACGCGCCGCGCCAAGAGACGATTGACCCGGCCCAGCACGGCGTTCTGTTCATGCACCAGGCTGGCAATACCGGCGGAGGTCGCTGCCAGCAGCGCGGGCAATGCCGGATAACCGCCAAAGCCGACCACAGCACTGGGTTCAAAGCTTTCGAACAGCCGCAGTGCCATCTGGCGCCCCTGCAGAATGGCGCGGGTTCCACCGACCCAGCTAAGGGGGTTCCTAGTCAGCCGCCCGGCGGGCAGGACATGTGCGGTCAACGCCTCTGGCTTGCCAGGAATGGCTGCGCCGCGTTCATCCGTTATCAGCGCCACATGATGGCCGCGTGCCATCAGTTCCTGCGCCAGGACGAATGCCGGGATCAGATGACCCCCGGTTCCCCCGGCGGCAAGCACATAGTGGCGGTTGACGGCGCTCAACGGGCGTCTCCCTTGCGTGGCAGAATTTCGCGCCAGTCAAATGTCTCGCGCGCGAGATAGGGATTGCGGCGGGTGATCGCCAGCAGGAACCCCACGGTCATGCAGATTGCGACGGTTGACGAGCCGCCATAGCTGATCAGCGGCAAGGTCATCCCCTTGGACGGGAACAGTTGCAGATTGACGAGAATGTTGATGAACGCCTGCCCGCCGATCTGTGCAGTAAGGCCGGTGGCCGCAAGGATCGTGAAAAGATCCTCCTCCTCGACCAGCCGGACCAGCACACGGGCAATGATCGCGACATAAAGCAGCACGATCAACCCGCAGCTCAGCAGACCGAATTCCTCGCCAATGACTGAGAAGATGTAATCGGTGTGCGCTTCGGGCAATGACATCTTGCGCGTACCCAGAAACATGCCGGCGCCCGTCCACCCACCACCCAGTAAGGTACGACTGGCCAGGTCAACCTGGTCGAAGGCGGTGCCGCCCCCCAGAAAGGCATCGATGCGATGACGGGCGTTTTCATAGAACAAATAGGCCGACGCCAGTGCCGCCATACCCGCCCCGGCCAACCAGGCAAGACGCTGGACAGGCAGGTCGGCCAGCACCACCAGCACGAACCAGACACCGAAGAACAGCACGGTCGATCCGAAATCGGGCTGCGCCATCAGCAGACCGGCGACAAGCGCCATCGCCGCGCCGCTGATCGCCAGGACCGGCAGATTGGGATCGCGCAGCCGCCACGACAGAATCCACGCCAGAGCCACAGCAAATGCGGGTTTCAGGAATTCCGAAGGCTGGAAGGCCACACCCAGCCTCAACCAGCGGCGCGCGCCATTCACTTCCTGGCCAATGAGTGGCACCAGCACCAGTGCGATGACCATCGCCATCGTCAGCAATATGGCGGCGCGGCGCGCCATGTCCTTGGGAAAGGTCGATACCGCCAACAGGGCCAGCAGGCCCAGCGCCTGCCAGCGCAGGTGAAGCCAGAGGAAATATAGGTCGGGCAGGCGTTCGGCGGCATTGGACAACCGGTCCGCGCTGGCGGGGGAGGCAACCGCCACCGCCAGCGTGCCCATCGCCATCACGATCAGCACCAGCCCCAGCAGCACACGGTCGATTTCGCGCCACCAGATGCGCAATTCCGCCCTGCGACTCTGGCGCGGAACATGGCTGCGGCGCGCGTGACTGGTCGGGCCGGGGATGAAGGGGGGCGAACTGGACGTCATGCCGCCGACCGTCCCCGCTCTATATCCGCCGCGCAACTGCCGCCGACAAGCACGGATACAAGCTGGCGAAAGCAATCGCCACGCGCCTCGTAATCGCGGAACTGGTCAAAACTGGCGCAGGCAGGGGAAAACAGCACGACATCGCCGGGCCGGGCCGCGGCAAGCGCGCGATTCACCGCTTCAGCCAGCATTTCGCATCGCTGCACCGGCACCGCCTGTTCCAGCAATTCGGCGAACCTCTGTCCCGCTTCGCCAATCGTATAGGCAGCGGCAACATTATCCAGATAGCTGGCACATTCGCCCAGATCGTCACCCTTGGGCAACCCACCCAGAATCCAATGAATGCGCGGGCCGGGATCTGGCGGAAAAGCGGCGAGCGCAGGCGCGGTGGAAGCCGGGTTGGTCGCCTTGCTGTCATTGATGAACAGGACGCCATTGGCCGTGCACAGTCGCTCCATGCGATGAGCGAGGCCGCGAAAGCTCTTCAACGCCGGTCGCCATTGCTGCTCGGTCACGCCCAGCGCCTCGGCCAGTGCAATCGCCATGGCAGCGTTCTGCAGATTGTGCGGCCCCTGAAGCGAGAACCAGTCCGCCTGCATGGCGGCATAGCTATCCGGCTCGAGGCAGACAGCCATCCCGGCAAGGCGCCGCGCGGCTTCGGCCTTGCAAATCGCAGTGGTTGCATCATCCGCGCAGCCGAAGGCCGCGAAATGACTGGCGCCCTGCATCGCGAACAGCCGCCCCTTCGACGCAGCATAACCGGCAAACCCGGCATAGCGGTCAAGATGATCGGGCGTAATGTTCATCAGCCCCGCAACGTCGCAATCGAGACTGTGCGTAAGGTCAATCTGGTAACTGGACAGTTCCAGGACATAGACCCCGCCCGCCGCCAGCGGCGCTTCCGCCAGCACCGGAAGACCGATGTTCCCACCCATCATCGTGGGAATTCCAGCGCATTCGAGAATATGATGAAGCAGCGCGGTGGTGGTCGACTTCCCGTTCGTTCCGGTTATTCCGGCGACCCGGTGCGATGGCAGATCGGCCCGGGCCTGCGCGAAAAGTTCGATGTCGCCAATGATCGGAACGCCTGCCGCGCGTGCGTTGGCCGCCACAGGATGAGAGTTGAGCGGAACGCCGGGTGAAACCACCACGCCATCGAAGCCGGACAGTTCGATTACCGCCGGATCGGCGATGTCCGCCCGCCCGGCCAGCGCGGCGCGCGACGCCTCTTCCCGGTCCCACGCGGTCACCTGCGCGCCGCTGCGGATCAGCGTTTCCGCCGCAGCCATGCCCGAGCGGGCCAGCCCCAGCACGGCAAATCGTTTTCCGGAAAAGGCGGGGGAGAGGATCATCGCAGCTTCAGCGTCGCCAGTCCCAGCAGGGCCAGCACGATGGCCACGATCCAGAAACGGATGACGACTGTCGATTCCGCCCAGCCAAGCTGTTCAAAATGATGATGAATCGGCGCCATGCGAAACACGCGCTTGCCGGTGCGCTTGAAGAAGAACACCTGGATGATGACCGATGCCGCCTCCAGCACGAACAGGCCGCCAACGATCGCCAGCACGATTTCATGGTGGCAGGCCACCGCGATCGCCCCCAGCGCGCCGCCCAGCGCAAGGCTGCCGGTGTCGCCCATGAAGACGGCGGCAGGGGGGGCGTTGAACCACAGGAAGGCGAGGCAGGCCCCCATGATCGCCGCACAGAAAATGGCCAGTTCACCGGCGCGCGGGACATAGGGAATGCCGAGATAAGTCGAATAGTCGGTCCGCCCGACCAGATAAGCGATGATCGCGAAAGTACCGGCGGCAATGATGACCGGCATGGTCGCCAGCCCGTCCAGCCCGTCAGTCAGATTGACCGCATTGCCCGCCCCAACGATCACAAAGGCCGCGAACACATAGTAAAAGGGACCGAGCGGTATCACCCAGCCGGAGAGAAAGGGCACATAGAGATTGGTGCTGATCTGGCTGACGATGATCCACGAGGCGACCCCCGCCACCGCAAATTCCGCCAACAGGCGAACCCGCCCCGATACGCCCTTGTGACTGGATTTGCGCACCTTGTCGTAGTCGTCGAGAAAACCGATCATCCCGAAGCCGAGCGTCACGGCCATGCAGGCCCAGACGAAGGGACTGCTCAGGTCCATCCACAGCAGCATCGCCAGCACCAGCGAGACCAGGATCATCAGCCCGCCCATGGTGGGCGTGCCCTTCTTCGCCAGATGGGTTTTCGGCCCGTCATCGCGGATCGGCTGCCCCTTGCCCTGGCGCACCCGCAGCATGCTGATGAAGCGGGGGCCGATCAGCAGACCGATGAACAGGGCGGTCATCAATGTCGCACCGGCGCGAAAGGTCTGGTATCCGATGAGCCGGCTCAAACCTTCAAATTCCAGCCATTGCGCGATGAAATAGAGCATCAGCCCTCCTTGGCTGAGAAACGGGCGACCAGCCGACCCAGCCCCACCGAATTGGAGCCCTTGACCAGCACAGCGTCGCCATCTTCCAGCCCGAATTCGTCAAGCGCGCGGATGGCTTCGCCGGTATCCTGGCAATGGGCGAAGCGAATCGCCTTGCCAAGCGCGGAATCGCTCACTTTCCCCAGTTCGCGCGCGAGGGAATCCATTTCCTCGCCCACCAGCACCGCAAACTCGGCTCCGCTCGCTACCAGCGGTTCAGCCAGAGCGGCGTGAAAGCCGGGCGTGAAATCGCCCAGTTCCTTCATCGCGCCGAGCACCGCGATCCTGCGCCGTGCCTCGGTCTGGCCAAGCTGGGCAAGGGTTGCGCGCATTGATGCGGGATTGGCATTGTAGCTTTCATCAATCATCAGTGCGCTGCGGCCATTGCCCAGATCAACGCGAACCCGGGCGCCGCGCCCGGCCAGCCCGGCCATCTCCGCCAGCGCCAGACCGGCTGCCCCCAGATCGCCGCCTGCGGCGCGCACTGCCGCCATGACCGCCAGCGAATTGGCAATCCAGTGTTCGCCCGCGGCGGCCACGGTGTAACATATCCGCCGGTCGCCCATATCGGCAGTGACCAGCGAGCCGCCATTGCTGGCAGGTACGCTGTCAAGCAGACGGACATCGGCATGCGGCGCGGTGCCGAAGGACACCACTTTCACCCCATGCGCATCCGCGCGCCGGCGCAGCCGCTGGTAATGCGGGCTGTCAGCTGGAATGACGGCGGTCCCGCCGCGCCGCAGCCCTTCAAAAATCTCGGCCTTGGCATCGGCAATCGCCTTTTCGCTGCCCAGGTTTTCGATATGCGCGGGCGCGATGGTGGTGATTATCGCGACATGCGGGCGCACCTGCGCGGTCAGCGCCGAAATCTCGCCCGCGTGATTCATACCCATCTCGAAAATACCGAAGGCGGAGCGCACCGGCATCCGCGCGAGGCTGAGCGGAACGCCGACATGATTGTTGTAGCTCTTGACCGAACGATGCGCGGCACCCCGGCTCGACCGGTCAAGCGCGGCAAACAGCGCCTCCTTGACCCCGGTCTTGCCGACTGAACCGGTGACCCCGATGACCGTGCCTTCCATCCGCGCCCGTGCCGCCTGGCCAAGCGCTTCGAGCGCGCGGGTGGTATCTGCGACCAGCACGTGCGGCTGCGCGATCGGCCGGTCAACCACGGCCGCCGCCGCGCCATTGGCGAATGCGGCATCCAGAAAGCGATGGCCGTCCGTGGTCTCGCCGCGCAGCGCAAAAAACAGGTCGCCATCCTTCACATCGCGCGAATCGATTTCCACCCCGGCACACTGAAATTCGCAATTGGCCTGTCCGCCGGTCGCGGCCGCAATCGCCTCTGCATCCCACAGCGCAAGTGGCCATTTGTCCCGGCTTTCGGCGGGCCATGAAAGGATGGCCGGATTGGCACTCATGCTGCACACTCCCTTGCTACGCTCACGTCGTCAAACGGCAGGATGCGGGCGTCCGGCCCGCGTCCGATGATCTGCCCCTGTTCATGCCCCTTGCCCGCAATCAGGACGATATCGCCCGTGCCGGCTGCCGTCAGGGCGGCCGCGATTGCCTCGCGCCGGTCCGCAATCTCCCGCGCACCCGGTGCTCCCTCAAGCACCATGGCGCGGATCAACGCCGGATCTTCACCGCGCGGGTTGTCATCCGTCACGATCACCTGATCGCCGCCGCGCGCCGCCGCCTGGCCCATCGCCGCGCGCTTGCCCGCGTCACGATCCCCGCCCGCCCCGAAAACGACGATCAACCGGCCCGACACATGCGGGCGCAGCGCCTCGATCGCTGCTTCCAGCGCATCCGGCGTATGCGCGTAATCGACATAAACCGGAACGCCCTTGGCCGTGATTGCGGCACGTTCCAGCCTGCCGCGCACCGGTTGCAGGCGCGACAGCGCGTCGAATACCTGCCCCGCCTCGCCCCCGGTGACCAAAGCCAGCCCCGCCGCGACCAACGCATTGGATGCCTGATATCCGCCGATCAGCGGCAGCGAAACGCTCAGCCGCTGGTCACCATAAGCGATCTCCAGCGTCTGCCCCAGTTGAGTTGGCGCGCGAGCGAGCAGGCAGATATCCTCCGCCTGCTCGCCCACGGTGAACAGGCGCAATCCCCCCCGGCGCGCGTGTTCACAAGCGCGGCTGGCCCAGTCGCTCCCTCTGCAGACCACCGCGGCTCCATCCCGCTCAACCACTTCGTCGAACAACCGCATCTTGGCGGCGAAATAGGTTTCCATCGTGCCGTGATAGTCCAGGTGATCGCGGCTCAGATTAGTGAACGCACCTGCCGCCACCGGCGGGCCTTCGTTGCGGAACTGCGACAGGCCGTGACTGGACGCCTCATAAGCGACATGGCTGACGCCTTCGCGCGCCAACCCGCCCATGTTGGCCAGGAAAGTGACGATGTCAGGCGTCGTCAGTCCGGTATATTCCGACCCGTCGGGCGTGGTCACGCCCAGCGTGCCGATGGATGCCGCGCGATGCCCGGCCATGCGCCAGATCTGGCGCGTCATTTCAACTGTCGATGTCTTGCCATTCGTCCCGGTCACGGCCACCACAGTTTCCGGGAATGGTGCAAAGAACGCCGCCGCCAGCCGGGCAAAGGCGCGGCGCGGTTCGTCATCGGCAATGTGCAACGCCCCGTCCACTTTGGCGCCGGGTCGGGCCACGATGGCGGCGGCACCAGCGGCAATCGCGGATGCAATGAAATCCTCGCCATTGACCTGGCTTCCGGGAAATGCGCCAAAGACGTTGCCCGGCGCGACCTTGCGGCTGTCAATCGCGAAACCCGAGACAGCACTTTCCCCGCCGATGGCTAGCGGGATGCCTGCGTGCGCCGCCAGTTCCGCCAGTTTCATTCGACGCCCCCATGCACCAGCGGCTTGAGATCGGACAGGTCGATGTCGCGTGTATCGTCGGGCCTGACGCCCAGCAGCGGGCCGATGCGGGGAACCACCTTGCCCACGATCGGTGCGGCGTTCCAGGCGGCGGTGCGTTGATAGGAACTGGCCGCCGTGCCCTTCGGTTCATCCAGCATGGCGATCACCACATAGCGCGGCCGATCCATGGGGAAGGCAGCGGCGAAGGTCGAAACCAGCGTGCTGCGGCGGTAACCGCCCGCACCCGGCTTTTCGGCGCTGCCGGTCTTGCCGCCAACCCTGAATCCCGGTGCGTCGGCATTGCGACCCGTGCCATAGACCGCAATCATCCGCAGCAGCTGGTTCATGCGGGCGCTGGTCGAAGCCTTGAACACCCGCCGCCCCTTGGCCGCCTTGCCAGGCTCAACCTTGCGCAGGGTGGCCGGACGCCAGATGCCGCCATTGACCATGGTCGCATAGGCGGAAGCAAGATGCAGCGGGGTCACCGCGATGCCGTGGCCATAGCTGACGGTCATGGTGCGCAGGCGCGGCCAGTCCCCGCTGGCCCAGATCGGAAACCCGCGCGCGGGCAGCTCGATAAAGGGGCGCTGGTCCATGCCAAGATCAGACATGGTGCGCTTCAGCGCCTTGCCGCCAAGCGCATCGGCAATTTGTGCGGTGACGATATTGGACGAATGAATCAGCGCCTCGGGCACGTTGAGGCTGGCCCCGATCGTGTGGCTGTCACGGATCTGGAAGCCTCCGATCTCGAGCGGACGATTCGCCTGATAACGCCGCGAAAGATCGGTCACCACCCCGGCATCAATGGCTGCGGCCACCGTCAGCGGCTTGAAGGTCGAACCGAGTTCATAGACCTGATTGGTGACCCGGTTGAACATGTTGCGCTGGCCCGCAGCATCGATCCGGTTCGGGTCGAAAGCGGGGAGCGAGGCAAGCGCCAGCACCTCGCCCGTATCGACATCCAGCACGATACCGGCAGCGCCCACCGCCTCGGTCGCCAGCATGCCCTTCGTCAGTTCTTCTTCCAGCGCACCCTGGACGCGCAGATCGAGCGAAAGCACGGCCGGGTGCGCGCGCTTGGCCGGGTCCAGCAGATCCTTGTCCAGCACCGCCTCCATCCCGACGCGGCCATGCCCGTCCGCCGCCACATAGCCCAGCACATGCGAAGCCATTGAGCCCTGGGGATAAAAGCGTTCGGTTTCCTGCGGAATTTCCAGTGCAAGTTCGCCGATTTCCTGAATCCGGTTGGCATCTTCGGGCAGGACGCGGCGACGCAGATAGCCTGGCTGCCCGCTCTGAAGGCGTCTGGTCAGATCCTGCACGTCCATGTCAGGGAAGATGCGCACCAGTTCCCGCGCGACCTGCTGCGGCGACTTGACCAGCGGCGCGCCGCCATCGTCCAGCGCGGCGGGGTTGTACCACAGCGAATAGGCCGGGAACGCGCGCGCCAGCGGCACTCCGTTGCGATCAGCGATCTCCCCGCGCGGCGGCAGCAGCAACTGGTACATCGACATGCCGCGCGGCGCATCCTCGACCACGCCAAGATATGCGATCCGCAGCAGTGCCGCGACCGCCAGCAACGCGAATGCCGCCAGCACCCACAGCACGCGCAGACGCGCCATGAGCAGAGAACGCTGGCGGGTATTGACGAGCTGGCTACGACCGCTTGAAATCGCGGAGCTCACCGTAATGGCGGTCATTCGCCGGCCTCCATGCCGGCTTTGAGAACGATCCGTGCCGCGTTGCGCGTGATCTGGCTGGAAAGGCTGGCGCGTTCATGTGCGGCGGTGGCGCGAATATCGCTGGCGATGGTACCTGCCCCCGCAAACTCCTGGCCCGTCACGGGCGAGACCATCCGCGGAAACGATTGCGCCGCATCATCGCTCACCTCCGCACTGGCGACGCGGATCGGTGCCGGCGCACCCACCGCGCGTGGCGTTCCCAGGCTGGCAAGCTGGCGTTCGTTTTCCAGATATTGCGCGGCGCGCGGCGCGCGATAACCGAATTCCACCTCGTTCCAGTTGGACAGGTTCTGTTGACTGGCGCGAGTCTCGAACTCGGTTTCCAGCAGCATCTTTTCGCGCTGCAGCGCAACGATCCGCCGTTCAGCAAGGCGGACTTCGCTTTTCACCGCATTGACGCGGAAGGTCAGCACCACGAACAGCGTGGCGCATGCGGCAAGCACCGCAATCCAGCCGGCAGAACGCAAGGAACCGCGCGGAGACATCACGCCGCCTCCCTTCTCGCCGGTGCGGCGGTGCGCGTGGCGCTGCGCAGGGTGGCGGAACGGGCACGCGGGTTACGGGCGGTTTCCGCGTCGGAAGCGCGGACGGGCTTGCGCGTCTCGGAAAAGGTCGCGGCAAACGCAGGCCGGGCGGCAGGGACATGGCGCGATGCCCCGGCGAGGCTGCCCGATGCCTCGCGCAGGAAGCGCTTGACGATCCGGTCTTCCAGACTGTGAAAGGTCACGACCGCAAGGCGCCCGCCCTCACCCAGCAAATGTTCAGCCGCCAGCAGCCCGCTTTCCAGTTCCTCCAGTTCGCCATTCACATGAATGCGCACGGCCTGGAAGCTGCGCGTCGCCGGATCCTTGGGCGCGCCGGGGCGATGGCCCAGCGCCTTGCGCACGACATGGGCCAGCTCGCCCGTGGTCGCCAGCGGGCGGGCGGCAACAATGGCCCGGGCGACCCGGCGCGACTGGCGTTCCTCGCCATAGCGATAGAGCACGTCGGCAATAGCGCCTTCATCGGCGTCGTTCAGGAAATCGGCGGCGCTCATCCCCTGCTGGCTCATGCGCATGTCCAGCGGACCATCCGAGGAAAAGGCAAAGCCGCGCGCCGCCTGGTCGAGCTGCATGGAGGACACGCCGATATCCATCACGATTCCGTCAACCCGGGCAATTCCCGCTTCGGCGAGGGCAGCGACCATTTCGGAAAAGCGGCGCGGGTGAAGCACGAGCCGGGGCGGATTTTCGGCCGTTTCAGGCCATTCGCGCCCGGCGGCGATCGCATCGGGGTCGCGATCGAAGGCATGAACGGTTGCGCCCGCGTCCAGCAGACGGCGGGTATAGCCTCCCGCGCCGAAAGTGGCGTCGACCAGAATGGTGCCGGGGCGCGGCTCCAGCGCGGCGACCACTTCATCGAGCAGCACCGGGATATGCGCTTCGCCTGCCGTGCCGAGCGGTACGTCGGGTGCAGTCACTTTCTGCCCCCCTTGTCCATCGTATCGGCCTGCAGCTTGCGGCAGGCGGCCTGCGCGCCTTCCCAGCCCGCACCCATGCGATAAAGCTCTTCAGGGTTCCACAGGGTGAAGAAACTGCCCGCGCCCTGGAAATAGACCCCGGCGTCAAGCTGACCCAGTTCCGCCAGATGTTCCGGCATCACGAAGCGGCCGCTGTCGTCAAACGGCACTTCAACGAAACCATACAGCTGCATCGCACGCAGATCGCGGTCGAAATCCTCGCCGCGCTTGATCGCCAGATCCTCCTCACGCTCAAGCTGGGCGGCGAATTCGGCATGGCGCGAAAGGCCGAAGCCGGTCAGGCAATTCCAGCGATCATGCTTGGCGAGGCAGAGGATGCGCCCCTCGCTCGATTCGCGCACGGCCTTGCGGAATGCGGGCGGCAGGACGAAGCGGCCCTTTTCGCCTTTCAGCGAAAAGCCCTGTCCCGAATAGCCAGTCGGCTGCACACCCGCCACGCTTGAAAACCCCCGCCTGAAATTCCGCCACGAACCGGCGCAAACCTCCCCCGTTCCGGTCGCGCGCCCGCGACCGGTCCACTCCCCCCAAGGAGTGCGGCTGAAATTCATGTCCGATGCGATTTCTCATAACCCGGCATTTGCCGGGATAAAAGGGAAAATCGCGGGATTTCACGGGATAAGTTGGTAAATATATGATTTATTGCACTTTCAAGTCATGTGCCAGCGACCGGAAACACTTCGGAACAACAGTTTCGTATTTACCAAAACCTTTGAAATTCAACGACTCAACGAGTCACGTCGGAGTCGCCATGAGCAGGTGCCCGCAATTTCCCCGAAAATACCCGTTTTTGTGACACGTCAGCGCGGCGCGGCAAACGCCCGGTCAAGGACGGCAGCCAAAGCCTGCCTGTCCGCCACCGCCCCGCCACGCGCATTGTCAAGCAGGGCCGCATCGGCGATCATCAACACCCGGCCCTTGCCAATCGCGCATTGCGCGGCGAGGCCACCGGCGTGCAGTTCACATCGCGTATCGGCGGCGGCACTATCTCCGGCCGGCTCAATCCGGACGAAATGTCCCGCCAGGGCAACTGGATAAGCCAAGTCAAACAATTGCACCCGTTGCTCGGTCCCTGGCTGATCTTCGTCAAACCGCAGTTCCAGCCCCCAATGCGCCAGGATGGGGGAAATCAGCGCGACATCCTGCGGCCGCCGTCGGTCTCCCAGCCCGAAATCGCTATGCGCGGTCAGCATGGGATCGGCGAACAGCAGCAGACGCCCGCCATCGCGCACCCAATCGTCCAGCGCGACATTTTCAACCCCGGACAGCGCGCGCGGCTGCGCCAGAAGCAGGGAATGGATGCCTGCCAGCGTATCCGCGCCCTGCGATGGCCCGAGCACGTCCAGCAGCCGCAGGTGGTAACGGCGTTCCAGTTCCTGCCGCACCCAGCCGGGCGTTGCAGCGCCTGCAATCAGCGTTGGAAGTTCCGTCGCCTCGCCCCAATAGATCGGCAGGCTGCCGAACAGGCCAAGTTCGCACCCCGCACCGCCCCCGCGCCGTTGGGCCGTGGCCGGACTGGCGAGAATGAGCAGGACCGACAGGCAGCAGAGCCAACCGGACCGACAAGCATTACGGAGCCGCATTTCCTGTCGTTCCAGTGCGCGCAGGTTTTGTTGGCGGGGCCGCCCCGGCAGCGGGGGCAGCGGGCATTTCAGGCACAACCCCCACATCGACCAGCGGGTCGGCGACGGCAGGCGTGCTGGGCTTGGCTTCCACAGTTGCTGCGGCTTCTGGCACGGTGGTCGCATCGCTTTCCTTGGCGCGGTCCATCACCACATTTGCCAGAGCCACCATCAGCAGCATCGCGCCCAGCCCGACCAGTCCGATCTGCAGACGCTTCATCACTTCGGCGCGCCCGCTGCTGTAAGCTGGCTCCACCGGGTCAAGCTCGTCTTCGGGCATGCGAAGGCCAGTGTATGGTGTTTCGACCATGACGGAGAAGCTATAGCATCGCGCAGCGCAGTCAATCGCGGCACGGGCCGGTGCGTTCAATCGCCTTTAAGCCAGTCGAACACCGGCAGGCCCTTCGCCTCCAGCCATTCGGGATTGTAAAGCGTCGAGAGATAGCGAAACCCGGTGTCGCACAGGATCGTGGCGATCCGCGATCCTGTGCCAAGCTGCGTGCCCAACGCGACCGCGCCCGCCACATTGATGCCGGACGAAAGGCCAAGGCAGAGCCCTTCCTCGCGCAGCAGGCGCGCCACCCATTCCAGCCCTTCCTCGTCGGAAATGCGGAATTGCGTATCAATCGGTGCGCCTTCGAGATTGGCAGTCACACGTCCCTGACCGATCCCCTCAGCCACCGAGGAACCTTCCGCCTTCAATTCACCGGTGGCAAAATAGCTGTAAAGCGCCGCCCCATGCGGGTCAGTCAGCGCGATGGTGACC
Source organism: Novosphingobium sp. (assembly GCA_024236235.1). Classification (GTDB taxonomy): domain Bacteria; phylum Pseudomonadota; class Alphaproteobacteria; order Sphingomonadales; family Sphingomonadaceae; genus JACKKV01. Next base: position 487,944 of record JACKKV010000001.1, read on the forward strand.
TTTTCATCCAGGCTTTTCAACCCCATACCCACGCCCGCCACCGTTCCGCCCGTGCCTGCTGCGCAAGTGAAACCGTCAATCCGGCCTTCCATCTGTTCCCACAGTTCGGGCGCTGTGGATTCGATATGCGCCTTGCGGTTGGCGATATTGTCGAACTGGTTGGCCCAGACAGCGCCGTCTGTTTCTTCGGCAAGGCGGCGCGAAGTATGCACGAAATGCGCCGGATCAGCGAATTTGGTTGGCGGCACCAGCACCAGTTCCGCGCCCAGCGCGCGCAGCGTGTCCATTTTTTCCTTGGACTGGTTGTCGGGCATGACGATGACGGTGCGATAGCCCAGTGCATTTGCAACCAGGGCGATTCCGATCCCGGTGTTACCGGCGGTCCCTTCGACAATCGTGCCGCCCGGCCTTAATTCGCCGCGCGCTTCTGCATCGCGCACGATCCACAGCGCCGCCCGGTCCTTGACTGACGCGCCGGGATTGGCGAATTCGCACTTCCCGAAAATCGCGCATCCTGCGGCCTCGCTCGGCCCCTTGAGATAGACCAGCGGCGTGTTGCCAATGAGGTCGAGAGTGTTGTTGCGGACTGGCGGTGCGGTCATGACGGGAGACGTAAGGCCTGATCCCGCCTTCCGCAACGGCTTTGCGCGAAAGGAGGGCGGCAGGCCTCGCCTGTCTCAGTCTTCCGGCGCGATGGTGACCTTCAGCCCGTCAAGATCGTCCGAAACGGTGATCTGGCACGACAGGCGCGAAGTTTCATTGCGATGATCGGAACTGTCCAGCAGGTCGTTTTCATCATCGCTCATCGCAGGCATCTTGTCGGCAAAGGCCGGGTCGATGAAAATGTGGCAGGTCGCGCAGCTGCAGCACCCGCCGCACAGGGCCAGCAATTCATCGAACCCGTTGTCACGGATCGCTTCCATCACGGAAACGCCATTGTCCGCGTCAACGCTGGTTTCTTCACCTTCGCGATTGATTACGATAAGCTTGGGCATCGACCATCATCCTCAAAACTAGTTATGCCTGTCAGGGAATGGGCCGGGCTGCTAAGCCGTTATCATCGATTTGACAAGCGGAACGAGTGATGGGCATCCAGAAAACCGAACTTCATGCGTCACTCAATTTCATTGCCGAAAAAGAGCCGGATTTTGCGCGGGCGCTGAAACGCACCGGATATCCGGAGCCACGCATTCGCCCTACCGGCTATACGACCTTGCTGCGCACCATCGTCGGCCAGCAGGTCAGCGTGGCTGCAGCTGCCTCCGTCTGGGCAAAGCTGGAAGCGCTGCTGGGGCCGGCCATGCCGCCCGACGCGCTGCTTGCCAGCGATTTCGATGCGCTGCGCGGGTGTGGCCTGTCACGCCAGAAGCAGGGCTATGCCCGCTCGCTGTGCGAACTGGTGGTGAGCGGCGCGCTCCAATTCGATTCGCTTCCAGCCGATGACGAATCAGCAATTGCCGAGCTGACCCGGATCAAGGGTATCGGGCGCTGGTCGGCCGAAATCTACCTGCTCTTCGCCGAAGGCCGGCCAGATATCTGGCCTGCGGGCGATCTGGGTGTGCAGGCCGGGCTGCATCGCATCTTCGCCTTGCCCGAACGGCCAGACGAGAAGCAGGCCCGCGCCATGGCCGAAGCCTGGCGGCCACATCGTGGTGCCGTGGCCATCTTCACCTGGCATTGTTACGACAACCCGGCGCTCTAGAGAGGATAAAGGGCGCCAACGAGAAGGCCCAGTTGCACTACGCCAATCAGCAAAAGATATGTCGCGAAAGGCTGCTTGCGGGTCTTGTGACGGAAGATTTGACGGGCGATCAGGGCGCCGGGGGTGCCGCCGATGATCGCGAGTCCAAGAAGATCGCTTTCGGGGATGCGTCTTCGCCTCTGCACGGCCCTGTGCTTGTCCTGCCAGAACCGCAACATGGTCCACAGATTGATGATCAGCAGGACAATCGCGACAATTGACCAAAGATGCATTTCGTGAGTCTCTCGTGCAAAAACGGGCGTCGATCAGACTGCTGGCACGAGCTGGTTAATTTCCCGTGCCATCGCTACATCCCGCGCCGACAGCCCGCCCGCATCATGAGTGGTCAGGGTGATTTCGACCCGGTTCCACACATTCGACCATTCGGGGTGATGGTCCAGCTTCTCCGCGATCAGCGCAACCCGCGCCATGAAGCCAAAGGCCGCGCTGAAATCGGCAAAGGTGAAGTGGCGGGAAATCGCCAATCCATCTGTCCTGAGCGCCCAGCCGGGGAGTCCCTGCAGCGCGGCGGCGCGTTCGGCATCGCTCAGGCGTTGGACAGGCATGGCTCTCTCCTTGGCAGGTCCGCAGCTTTCCCTTATCGCAACCCACGATGCAAGCCTGCCGCCTCGCCGTGACTGATATTGCCTGCCAGCGGGGCGACCGACTGCTGTTTCGCGGTCTCTCATTCGCCTTGACGAGCGGTGACGCGCTGCATGTCGCAGGGCCGAACGGGATCGGCAAGTCGAGCCTGCTGCGCATCCTTGCCGGGCTGCTGCGCCCGCTTGCCGGAACGGTGGACCAGGGCGGCGAAATCGCGCTGCTGGACGAGCGGCCCGCGCTTGATCCGCACCAGCCGCTGGGCAAGGCGCTGGGCTTCTGGCAGCGGCTGGATGGACCAGCCGACAATGAAACCGCCCGGCTTGGCCTTGCCCCGCTGGGGGATGTGCCAGTCCGCTTCCTCTCGACCGGCCAGAGGAAGCGTGCGGGCTTTGCCCGGCTGCTGGGCCAGGGCGCGCCCGTATGGCTGCTTGACGAACCGCTTAACGGGCTGGACCGGGATGCGGTTGCGCTGATCGAAACGCTGATCGGCGAACACTGCGCAGGCGGCGGCATCTGCGTCATCGCCTCGCACCAGCCGATCAATCTGCCCGACGCGCGGCGGATCAGTCTTGGCGAATATCAACCATGACCGGCGTGATCGCCCCGCTGCTGCTGCGCGACCTTGCCCTGCTGGTGGGCGGGCGGCGCGGCAATCCGCTGCTGCCGCTGCTGTTCTTCCTTGCGGTGGCGATGCTGTTTCCCTTCGCCGTGGGGCCGGATGCCCCGCTGCTGGCCCGCACCGGCGGCGGGGTAATCTGGGTGGCGGCATTGCTGGCCGCGATCCTGCCACTGGACCGGCTGGTCGCACCTGATCTGGAACAGGGCTTCTTCGATCAATGGGCGCTGCGCGGCATTGCCGAAGAACTGGTGATCGCCATCCGCGTGCTGGCGC
>JACKKV010000002.1 GCA_024236235.1 Novosphingobium sp.
CGTATCGGAAGGCATCTGGTTCACACACCAGTTCTGGCCAATCGCTCACGACAAGACGCTGTGGGAAGGAAAATACTACCTCAAGAAACCTGCCAGCTATTCGCAACTGTGGGGCTTCGAGCGCGCCATGGTCCTCCAGCGCAACGCCTGGCTGGAGGATACAGCGACGATGGAGGACACCTATCGGGCAATGTTGTCCGGCGCCAAGAAGGTGCAGCACTTGCAGGATGAGGAAATCCTCATCCGCCACAACTGCGTGGTCGTGGACCAGTTCGTCAACGCCTGATGGCCGGGAGTAGGAAGATGACAATGCAGACCGACATGGTTGTTCCCGCCGGCTTCGAGGACCTGGCCCGCTTTGCCCGCTGGGCCTTGCCGACCGCAGACCAGCGCACGAAGGTGCGCCGTGAAGCCAGCAGCGCTGACTTGCGCGAATTCTACGATGCCGTTCTGCCGCGAGTGGAGGCCATTCTCGACGAGTGCGATCGCTTCGCTCTCGGTGAACTGCCGGAAAGCCACCAGGGCATTTTCAACATTGCCTTGTCGATGGCCGAGATCGCCCCGCACGTCGAGTTCTACCGTGGCGCTACGGGCGTTCCCTATGCCTTCGCAGAGGATCGCTTCGTGGCGGTTCACGGGGCCGATGAAACGTGGCGCGCCCTGCCGCCCAACGGTCCGCGGTGAGCGTGGAGCCGTCGCTCGAGATCCGGCTGCGGCGCGTCGAGGCTGGCGAAGCGATCAGGAAGCTGATTGCGACCTATGCGGTGGGCGCAGACCGGAAGAACGATCCGGACATCCTGGGCCCACTGTTCAGCACCGATGCCGAATGGCATCTGGAAGGGGTCGCCGACCTTTTCGGTCGCGAGGACATCGCCCGGGGACTGTCGGAAATCGCCAGCACCTATGTGACATGGTCACTGCACTACATGGTTTCGCCCTTGATAGAGCTTGCCGAAGACGCGCTTTCAGCCACTTGCCGGTGGTACCTTTGGGAGCTGGCGACGATGATACAGGCCGACGGTTCCGAAGCGGATACCTGGTACGGAGGATGGTATGACAGCCGGCTCAGCGTTCACGACGGAGTCTGGCTGTTCGATTATGTCCGGCTGGATTCGCGCATCGACAGTGCCAATGCAAACCCCTGGACGGGAAAGGTCCGTAATGACTGACGCTGCTATCGTAATGATCACCAAGCGAGAGGATGAGATCGTGCAGACATTGTGCAGGGCAGAAGAGGTTCCAGCCGACGAACCCTTGCGCGTGGTCCTTCCGGACGATCATGCCGTTGCGGTCTATCGCTGGGAAGGCGGCTTCTATTGCACTGATGACCTGTGCTCGCACGGCGAGGCTTCGCTCTCCGAAGGCTTCGTGGAAGAGGGGCAGATCTTCTGCCCGTTTCACATGGGATCGTTCTGCATCAGCACGGGCGAGCCGCGTGCGGCCCCCTGCTCCGAGCCGATCCGCGCCTATGCCGTAACCGAGCGTGACGGCGTTCTGCTGATCGAACGCTGAGCGCTTGTGCGTCAACGCGTTGAAGACCCGATGCTCTGCCAATCTCCTCACTGAGCCCGGTCTGGTTGACCCAGGAAGTTCAGCAGCGCCCCGGTAAAAATGTCAGGCTGCTCGATGTTGGACAGGTGGGCCGCCTCCAACGTGACCAGCTGCGCGCCGCCAATGCTTGCGACAATGCGTTTGGCGTGATCGGGCGGTGTGGCAGGGTCCATGGTTCCCGCGATCACCAGCGTCGGCCGGTCGATCAGGTGGATAATGGGGCGCAGGTCCATATCGCGGATGGCCGCACAGCAACCGGCATAGCCATCGGGTGAAGTGTCCAGAAGCTGTGCCCGCGTCCGGTCCAGACCAGCCCCGCCCTCGTCGATGAAACCCGATGTGAACCAGCGTTCGAGCACGGCCTGCGCGATCGCGGCCATGCCCTGTGTGCGGACCAAATCCATGCGTTGCTGCCAGGATTGCGGCGGGCCCATGAAGGAAGAGCTGTTGGCGATCACCAGCCGGCCGATGCGTTCGGGTACATTAACGCCGAGCCACTGGCCCGTCATGCCGCCTAGCGAGAGCCCGCAAAAATGCGCTGTCTGGATGCCCAGCCCATCCATCAGTTCGATAACGTCCCGGCCGAGCCGGTCGAGGGAATAGCCGCCCGGCATGACAGCAGATGCGCCATGCCCGCGCGTGTCATAGCGCAGGATGCGAAATCGCCCGGATAGTAGCGGAACCTGCCGGTCCCACATGGCCATGGCGGTGCCGAGCGAATTGGAAAGGATCAGGACGGGTGCATCCTGCGGGCCTTCCATCCGCCATGCGATACGGCAGCCGTCTATCATCGTGGCAAACCCATGAGGCTCGGTCATCCAGACAGTCCTTCAGGCAAGAACAGAGGTTTCCAGCGGCGCGGCAGTGTGGCTCACGATCTCTTCCACGGTAACCCCCGGAGCGAGTTCGACGAGGCGCAGGCCGCCGTGTCGCTTGTCGCAGGCGATCACGCCAAGGTCAGTGACGATCAGATCGACGGCCTTGCGACCCGTCAGCGGCAGGGTGCATTCCCGCACGATCTTCGAGCGGCCGTCCTTGCTGCAGTGTTCCATCACCACCACCACACGGCGCACGCTGGCGACGAGATCCATAGCCCCGCCGATCCCCTTGACCATCTTGCCCGGCACCGTCCAGTTGGCGATGTCGCCGTGCGCGCTGACTTCCATCGCGCCCAGCACGGCAATGTCGATGTGCCCGCCCCGGATCATCACGAAACTCTGGGAAGATGAGAAGAAGCTGGAAGAAGGCAACTGGGTTACGGTCTGCTTGCCGGCATTGATCAGGTCGGGATCGATTTCGTCTTCGTCGGGAAAGGGACCCATGCCGAGCATGCCGTTTTCCGACTGCAGGACAATTTCCACGCCTGCCGGAACATGGTTGGCCACCAGTGTCGGGATGCCGATGCCCAGGTTGACATAGTCGCCGTCGTGCAACTCCCTTGCAGCCCGCGCTGCCATTTCGTCGCGTGTCCACGGCATCAACAGGTCTCCGGCTGGCGAACGGTGCGCTGCTCGATGCGTTTCTCGTTCACGGTGCAGCGTACGATGCGATCTACATAGATGCCGGGGGTGTGGACCTGGTCGGGGTCGATGCCCCCTTCAGGCAAGATCTCTTCGGCTTCCACAACGGTGATCCGGCCAGCGGTCGCCATGTCCGGATTGAAGTTGCGGGCGGTCTTGCGGAACAGGAGATTTCCTGCCGTGTCCGCCTTCCATGCCTTGACGATCGCCAGGTCGGCTTTCAGCCATGTCTCGCGAATGTATTCCTCGCCCTCGAACACTTCGCACGGCTTGCCTTCGGCCACAACGGTGCCGACGCCCGTTCTGGTATAGAAAGCCGGAATGCCGGCGCCGCCGGCGCGGATACGTTCGGCCAGGGTGCCTTGGGGGCTTAGTTCCAGTTCCAGCTCGCCGGCAAGATACTGCTGCTCGAACAGCTTGTTGTCGCCGATGTAGGAACTGATCATGCGGCGGATCTGGCGGGTCTGAAGCAAGGTCCAGAGGCCGAAGCCTTCAGCCCCCGCATTGTTGGAAATGACAGTCAGATGGCGCACGCCGCTTGCCCGGATTTCCGGTATCAGGCTCTCGGGATTTCCTGAGAGCCCGAAGCCTCCGGACATGATCGACATGCCGTCGAACAGTAGTCCGTCCAAGGCCGCCGCCGGCGAGGGAAAAAGCTTGTTCATGCCTCCGCGCGGGGCCTTTCGGAAAAGGCCAAGTCGATCCCGGTGCGAGCGCGCTGCAGCTGGAAGTCGAACTCGATATGGGGATTGCCGCCGCTGCGGTCGGGCACGGGCAGAAGGCCCTCGCGCGTGCCGAAGGCGAAATCGTCGTGGGCGTGCGGATCGTCTCCGAAATTGATTTGGGTGGTCAGCGTGCGATACCCGGGGGCCTCGACAAAGAAGTGGACATGGGCAGGGCGGTCGCCGTGGCGGCCGAGCGCATGCATCAGCTTTTCCGTGGCGCCGCCGGGGGGGCAGGAATAGCCGCGCGGCATCTTGGAGCGGAAGGCATATCGCCCGTCCGGCCCGATCTTGATCCGGCGCCGGTTGTTGAATTCGGACTGGGCTCCCGTCGGGTCGAAATGGGAATAGAAGCCCTTCGAATTGGCGTGCCAGACGTGCAGCACTGCATCCTTCACCGGTTCCCCATCCGGCCCGATGATTCGTCCGGCCATGGTCAGCGTTTCGGCATCGTCGGGATCGGTGGTCAGGTTGACATCATTCGTGCGTGACAGGTCGCCATCGACGAGCGGCGCGCCTGCGACGTAAAGCGGACCTTCAATGGTGCGCGGCGTCCCGCCCGCAATGCCGGCCTCTGCATCTTTGGCGTCCATGTGCAGATCGAGGAAATGCTCGATCCCGATCCCCGGCACGATCAGGCCGAATTCGCCCGCGCCGTCCTGCATGAACTTGAGCGCGTTCCAGAACTCGCTCTCCGTGATGTCATGCTTTTCTACTATTTCGCCGAGGGCGCCGAGCAAATCGCGCACGATGGCCTTGAGTCTCGGATTGCCGCCGCTCTGGTCGATGCCGGCGGCACGATCGAACAGGGCCTGCACTTCGGGTGTCTTGGAAATGTTTGTCATGGCATCCTCCTATCGGGTCACCGGTTGGGCGGAAATTGCGGATGGGTGCTGGCACAGAGCCGTGACCTCGGTGGTCATGAAGGGAAATAGAGGCAGGCTCATCATCAGGTCGTGCAACTCGCCCGCATCGGCCACGTCGAATATGCTGATATTCGCATATTGGCCTGCGATACGCCACAGATGGCGCCACTTGCCCAGCCGCTGGAGCTCCTCGGCACGGGCCTTTTCGGTGGCTTTCAGTGCTTCGAAACGGGCAGGATCGATGTCGTGCGGGACCCGGACATCCATGCGGACCATGAACAGCATCACGATGTCTCCCTTGAAGTCGGGCCGGTGACGGTGCGGCTGGGTCCGTCGCGGCGGAAGTGCCGGATCTTGTCGAGATCGAGTTCCACCCCCAGGCCAGGGCTATCAGGCAAAGCCAGTGCGAAATTGTCGTAAGTGAGCGGCTCAGTGAAAATCTGCTCGGTCTGGAGCAGCGGGCCGAACAGTTCGGTGCCCCATTCCATTGCCGGCAAGGTGGCGAATAGCTGAGCTGAGGCAGCGGTGCCGACACCGCCCTCCAGCATCGTTCCGCCGTAAAGACCTACCTTTCCGGCACGTGCAATCGCCGCGATATCGCGGGCGGCGAATAGTCCGCCAGCCTGTGCCGGCTTGAGCGAGAACACATGGGCGGCCTTGTCGCGCACATATTCCAGGGCATCGTGTGGGCCGCGCAATGCCTCATCGGCCATGATGGCGATGGGCGAGGTGGCAGTGAGCGCCGCCATCCCCCGACGATCGTCGCGGTTGAGTGGCTGTTCGATGAGATCCACGCCTGCATCGGCCAGCATCTTCGCACCGCGTTTCGCCGACATGGCATCCCAGGCCTGGTTCACATCGACGCGCACCGATGCGCGATCCCCAAGCGCCTTCTTGATCGCAGCAACATGGGCAACGTCATCGGCCAAATCGCGCTTTCCGATCTTGAGCTTGAACACATTGTGACGGCGTGCTGCGATCATCGCCTCTGCTTCGTCAATGTCACGCTCCGTCTCGCCGCTTGCGAGCGTCCACAGAACCGGCAGGCTGTCGTGGATCCGACCGCCCAGTAAAGCCGTCAGCGGAAGCTCGGCGCGCCGCGCTGCGGCATCGAGCAGGGCCGTCTCGACGGCGTTCTTGGCAAAGTGATTGCCGACGATGTGGGTGCGCAGCAGGGCCATGGCTGCTGCCGGTTCTTCGGCATCCCGACCAAGCAGGAGCGGCGCGAAGTACCGGTCGATGGCCAGCTTCATGCCCTCGGGGCTTTCGTCCCCATAAGCCAATCCGCCGATTGTCGTGCCTTCGCCGATACCCTCGGAACCGTCGGAGAACCGTATGCGCACCAGCATCATGACCTGGCTACTGATCGAGGTCATCGACAGGACATGAGGCCGGATCGTCGGGATATCGACAATCCAGGTATCAATGTGTACTATTTTTACCGGCATCACTCTTCCGCTTTGGATATTGAAGCCACGTTATTTCTATGGCTTGATTCACCTTCGGTAAAAGACCGTCTTGGTCCGCCGCGATATCTGTAGGGTATGGTATGGAACTGAGGCATCTGCGCTACTTCGTTACCGTGGCCAATGAACGGAACTTCACCCGCGCGGCCGAGGTGCTGAACATCGCACAGCCTCCTCTCAGTCGGCAGATCCGCCAGCTCGAGGAGGAGATCGGCACGCAACTGATCGACCGGGATGCCCGGCCGCTCAGGCTGACCGAGGCGGGGCGGTTGCTTTACGAACAGGCGGTTCATGTCCTGGCGGGCGTCGAGCAGTTGCGCTCTGCCATGCACAGGCTGTCCGAAGTGGGCAGGCGGCGCTTCGTCATCGGCTTCGTCGGATCGACGCTCTACGGCCTCCTGCCCGAAGTGATCCGCCAGTTCCGCGATGCGGCAAGCCATGTGGATGTTTCGCTGCTCGAATGTTCGACCGTGGAGCAGATCGCCGCCCTGAAGGACGGACGGATTGATGTCGGCTTCGGCCGCCTTCGAGTCGAAGCTGCGGGCATCCGGCGCATCGTCCTGGCGGAGGAGCCTTTGGTTGCCGTCTTGTCGGCGGACCATCCGCTGGCCCAGCGAGGCGAGGCCCTTCATCTCGCGCAGTTGCTCGACGAACCGCTGATCGTTTACCCGCGGCCGGGTCGGCCCAGCTATGCCGACCAGATCTTCGGCGTCTATCACGATCACGGGTTGCAGGTCTCCAATGTGATCGAAGCGCGTGAGCTCCAGACTGCAATCGGGCTCGTCGCGGCCAACGCGGGATTGAGTATCGTTCCGCAATCCGTCCAGCGCCTGCGCCGCGACGATGTGTGCTATCTGCCCATCGTCGAACGCAATGCACGTTCGCCGATCCTGATGATCCACCGGGCAGGAGATATCTCTTCCGAGCTGGCGAAGCTCATCGAGGTCAGCTGCGCACTGCATGCGAACGATGTGCACGGACATGACTAGGCAAGCGCCCTGAGCGGCACGCCACTGTCGGCCAGCCGGTCCCTGTCGACACTGGCACCCTCGGCGATAAGGCGGCGACCAGCGATGAACTCACGCGGAGCGTTGACCGCATCGATCGCAATAATTCGCCCCTCACGCAGGTAGACGACCGAAAAGGGCCCCCGTTCTGTATCGCCGCGCACGACCATGTCGTCGGCCTCCCGGGCTATGCCGGCCGACTGCAGGCGAAAGTCGTACTGATCGGACCAGAAGGCTGGGACATCATGATAGGATACAGTCCGCCCAAGGATCGTATCGGCGGCGATGTTGGCCGAATCCTCGGCATGTTGCACCGATTCCAGCCGCCAGAGTCCCCCGGCAAAATCATTTGGATGGCGAGCGCAGTCGCCGATGGCGAGCACGTTCGGCGCCGAACTGCGGAATGCCGAGTCAACCAGGACGCCGGCATGGCAAGCAATTCCGGCAGCCTCGGCCAGCGCCGTTTCCGCATCGATGCCAATTCCCGCCAGCACGAGGTCGGTGAAAAGGCATGTACCGTCGGACAATTGAACGGTTAGCGCCCGATCCTCACCTTCGATGGCAGCGATACTGCGCTCCATGTGCAATCGCACCCCATGGCGCCGGTGCTCATTTTCCAGGAAGGTGGACACGACGCGGGAAGTTGACCGCGAAAGGACACGGGACTGCGTTTCCACCACATCCACTTGCTTGCCCAGCGCGCGCGCAGTTGCCGCCACTTCGAGCCCGATGTAACCCCCGCCGATCACCGTCAGCCGTTCCGCGCTGGAAAGCGCATCGTGCAGGGCGAGCATGTCGTCAAAAGTGCGCAGCCGGTATATGCCCGAAAGGTCGGCTCCGGGGCAATCCAACGCCCTTGCCCGCCCGCCGGTAGCCAGCACGCACCAGGAGAACTGGATGGACCGGCCATTGCCAAGCTTGGCGACGTTCCGGCCTGGGTCGATCGCGGCAACCCTGCATCCTGTCAGGATGTCAATGTTCGCGCGCTTCCAGAAGTCCTGTTCCCGCAGCAGAAGCTTGTCGATCGAGGGAACCCCGAGCAGGCAGGCCTTCGACAGCGGCGGACGCTCGTAGGGAAGGTGCGCCTCGTCGTTGGACAGAATGATGCTACCGGCAAAACCTTTCCGACGCAGAGCGCAGGCGAGGGCGGCACCGGCGTGGCCGGCGCCGACGATCAGCACATCGGTCTTGGTGGGCTTGCCCATCGTTGTTGGTCCGGACCGTTCGCGTTCAGGCGAGGCCGCGCAGGCAGCGTTCCACGCCGTTGCCGAGGTGGCGGGCGAGGATTTCCTCGTCCTGGAAATGGATGTGCCGCTTGGCCCCCGATTTGAGCTGCGCGCAGATCAATTCATGGGTGAAGCAGTCCTCCATCATCGGATCGCGAAGTCCGACCTTGGAGTATTCGCGCGCGAACAGTTCCCCGGCGGTGCGAACTGGCGGGTAATAACCCTTGATTTCCCAGATGCTGCGATCGACCTCGACTGGCCAGATGTTGAAGGTGAAGTAGAGGCCGTTGAGCAGTCCGACGAAGAAGTTGGGGAAGATGTGCCAGAAGTCGAAGGAGCCGCGGAAACGGTAGCCTTCACCCTCGCTTGTCGCCTTGCTGCCGAAGGCCTGGACGGTTCCGGTCCCGAACTTGCTGGCAAGCTCTGCGGTTGGCGGCGGAGTAAAGCTGTCGGGCGGTGGTGACCCCAGCACACCGTGAAGCCCATAAAGCTCGATTGCCGAGTGCCGGTACTGGTTGCCTTCGATCTTGACTGCCCGGGCAAGGGTTTTCTCGTGAAGGAACGGCAGGTGCCAGCCCTCGAGCTGCGCTTCCTGCAGGGTTTTCCAGTTGACCTTCTCGTCGATCCGGTAGGAAAAGGCAGGCGTGTAGCCGCTGAAATCAAAGCGCCCGATCTCGTCGGAAACCGGAGCCAGGAAATCGGCCAGGGTCTCTTCGGACTCGGTCGCCATGTTGACGAAGACAAAGCTTTCCCAGACCTCGCAATGGACCGGGGTCAGGCCATTGTCTTCTGCCTTCACGCCGGGGAAGTTTTCTGCGTCGGAGATGTGCGCCAGCTTGCCGGTGGTATCGTAGACCCATCCGTGAAACCGGCAGGACAGATAGCCCTTGCACGAACCCTGGGCGTCCCAGGCGACGGGGGCGCCGCGGTGCGAGCACATGTTGTGAAACGCCCGGAAGCGGCCATCCTTGCCATGAATGACGAGCAGCGACGTATCGAGAATCTTCAGGTCCGCCACAAAGTAGTCGCCGGGATTTGGCGCCTGGAGGATATTGCCGACGTTGAGCCATTTGCGCCGGAACACCTTCTCGCGCTCCTGGTCGAAATATTCAGCGGAGGTATAGCGTTCGACCGGAACGGGATCCTGCCCTTCGCCGGGGTAGCGGTTCATGAAACGGCGGGCTTCGGCACTCATTTGCGTGCTCCCGTGTTCGAGAGCGACCATGCGTCGTGTACCGGCACAAAGCGCTCGATGGGAAAAACGTACTTTGGCTGGGGATTCTCGTACATTTCAATAGTCGCTGACACCTCTGCCAGCGCCAGGCACATATTCAGCAGGACAAGGTCGGCACCCTTGATATCCGCGAGTTCGAACTGTCCGAGATATTCGAGCACGGCCGGCCCCCGGGCGAGCATCGCGTCATAGAAACTGCGGCTCTCCTCCATTGTGGAGGACCAGCGCTTCTCGTTTCGCTCCAATTCAGTAGGGCAAGCCCAGTTCATGAAGGGCTGAAGGTCCTCGAAGTCATCGGGAAGGCGGTTCGCCATAAAAACTCTCGGTTGCTGTTCTGGTGCTGATACAGCAGATTCCGGCACCGGACCGCTATCCTCCCTGTGCAGCCCATGGCCGCTGACTGCGGAATACGGCTCGCCGATCGGGACGCGCCGCGCTGGCAATAAATCAGCCATGATACCTAGTAGGTCTGAAAATGGGCGCATTCGGTATTAGACATGGACAACATGAGCATCCATCTATCGTCTATCTGTACGACCAGGTTGCCGCGCTTGCGCATCAGGGCCGCAGGCAGAAGGCGCAAACGGAGTGGCGATGGACTACAGGATCAAAATGATCGTGCCGGTACCGGTGCCGCAGGCCGCACTCGAGGCATTTTCGGCCCAGATTCCTGCGCCTTTAATGATGCCTGGCGTATCTGTCGAGTTCGCCTGCGCAGCGCGTGGAGGCAGCGCACTAGACTCCATTTACGAAGGCTCGATAGCCGACGCATATTGTCTCGAAGCGGGTGCACGGGCCGAGGCGGAAGGCTTCTCGGCCGTGTGCGTCAACTCGATGAGCGACTCCGGGGTGGCGGCTCTCCGTTCACGGTTGACGATACCTGTGGTGGGTACCGCGCAGTCGACTTACGCCCTCGCAGGCCAACTGGGGCGGCGCTTCTCCATCCTCAGCATGTGGGATCGGTGGCTGTGGCTCTATGACAAGGTGTTGCACGAACAGGGGCTGGAACACAGGCTCGCCTCCATCCGCTCGATCGGCGTGCGCCCCGACACAGCCGAATTGCTTTCCGGCAAGGAAGACAGCGTCTTACCGCTGTTGCTGGACGCTGCGCGCCGCGCCGTGGACGAGGATGGCGCGGATGTCCTGATTCTTGGTTCGACGACGATGCACCAGTCGCATGCATTCCTTGCCGAACGCCTTGAGGTGCCGGTCATCAACCCGGGGTTGGTGGGTTACAAGACGTGCGAGATGTTGCTGACCCTGGGGCTTTCCCACAGCAAGTCGGCCTGGGCGTCCCCCCTGGGCACGATGGACGGAGTTTTTCTTGGCGCCTGACAGGCGAAACCATTCTGACGGACGGTGAGCGAAGATGTTGGCAACACAGATGCAAAGCAAATGGGACGGCTCCGGATTGCCGCTGGCGAACCGGCCGCGTTTCGCCTCCAGGGATATCGGGGCGGTGCACCACCACATGAGCGAGATGTTCTGTCCCCACAATCTGAGGCTCGAAGGAGGCGGCCCACCGATCGATTTTCGCCACCATCATGCGTCCCTCCAATCGGTGAGCTTCAATGCAACCGATTACGGCAACCCCTACGGCCGGGTCGTCGTCGATATCCCGCCAATGGAATCGCTTTACCTCGTCCAGTTCTCGCTGGCGGGCGTTGCGCGGATAACCCAGGACCAAACCAGTTTCGACCTCAAGCCAGGCCATATGTGCGTGCTCAACCCTGCTTCGCGGGTGCGGCAGGTGTTCGGCGATGGCTACAAGCACTTCACCGTCAAGCTGTCCAAAAGCGGCATGGAAGCGGTCCTGGCCAATGAGCTGGGGTTCAGGCCAGGAGAGCTGAGGTTCTGCCCCACTCCGGTCCGGCTGGCCGGTGCGGCAGTGGCCTTCACCCAGCTCGCCCGGACGATCTGCGACGACCTCGATAGCGGGGCCTCAGCCTTTGGGCATTCTCGCGCGGTGGGGGCGGTGGAACAGGCCTTGCAGCGCCTGCTGCTGGCTGCGGTTCCGCACAATCACACCGAGCTGTTCGATTCGCCGGTCTCGGCGCCGGCGCCCTATTATGTTCGCCGGGTGGAAGAATTCATCCACCAGCACGCGAGCGATCCGATTGCGCTTGACGAAATGATTGCGGTTTCAGGCGTCTCGGCCCGCTCGCTTCACACCGGCTTTCGCCGCTTCCGCGGTACGACACCGATGAACTACCTCAAGAACTGCCGTCTGGTCCTTGCCCAGCGCCAATTGCGCGAGGGGGCGGAAACGGGCCTTACGGTCACCGAGGTAGCCTTGGCCTGCGGCTTTACGCATCTGTCCAAATTTGCCCGCGATTATCACGAGCGTTTCGGAGAGCTGCCATCCGCGACCTTGAAGCGCATGGGCGCGGACTGACTCTCACAACTGCTTCCCGCCAGTGACAACGGCACGAACGCAGAGCCTGCGATCGGCGCCGTCTGCCCGGCGACGGAATGGCGCGAGGTGGCGCGCTCCCTTGATTTGATGGCGCTCAGGTGTCGCTGGTGGCGCTTAGAGGCTAGCATATCTGACGCCGGGATAGGATGTAGGAAAACTATAACCGGGCAAGAATGCCGAACCGCAAATAAAGGGCTCGGCATGATTCCTTTGGCATTTCGTACAAGATTCAACGTGCATTCGGACGAACCAAGTCTGCGAGACAGGGGGAATAGAGATGAAGGATAAATCGCTGCACATCGCGGGCGGGCTGATCCGGCTCGGATTGCTGGTCGGCGCATCGGCCGTGTCGCTGGCCGGATCGGCCGGCAGCGCGCTTGCCCAGGATGCGGCGCAAGAGGAAGGCTACTCCGGCATCGAGGAAATTACCGTCACCGCCCGCCGCCGCGAGGAATCGCTGCAAGATACACCGATCGCGATTTCGGCTGTGACCGCTGACGGCCTTCAGGCGCGCGGCATCGAAAACGTCACCCAGATTGGCGACTTCACCCCGAACGTGAAGTTCAACAGCTCCGTCCCGGTTTCGGCCAGCAACGCGACCGCGGCGATCTTCATCCGCGGCATCGGCCAGAACGATTACCAGCTTTCTGCTGACCCGGGCGTCGGCCTCTATCTCGACGGCGTCTACATTTCGCGCGGCGTCGGCAACGTGCTTGACGTGCTGAGTGTTGAGCGCATCGAGGTCCTGCGCGGTCCGCAGGGCACGCTTTTCGGCCGCAACACCATCGGCGGCGCCGTGAGCGTCGTCACCAAGAAGCCGGGCAAGGAACTGAGCGGATCGGTCGAACTGACCACCGGCCGCTTCAACCGCCTGCAGGTCAAGGCCAATGTGGACATCCCGCTGGCCGAAGGCGTCTATTCGAGCTTTGCGGGCTTCTATCACAAGCGCGACGGCTATGTGAAAGGCGTCGTCCCGCACGCGCCTGACCTTGGCGATACCGACAATCTTGCAGGCCGCTTCGCCCTCAGGTTCGAGCCTTCGAGCGATGTGACGATCGATCTCGCGATCGATGGTTCGCGCACGCGGGAAAACTCGGCGCCGAACGTCGCCATCGCGATCGACGAGAACGCGCCTGCTGCGCAGTACTGGAACGCCGCCTATTCGGGCGCGCCGGGAATCTGCCTCGACACGACCAATCCGGCCCGACTGTCCAACCAGAACTGCTATAACAGCCAGTGGGCCCTGGCGCCGTACAAGCATGGCGGGACATTCAGTTCGGTTTCGGACGTCTTCACGAATGGTAATCCGGAGCGTTACCGCTCAGGCTCTGACGTCAATATCTGGGGCATCTCGGGCACGCTGGATTGGAGGCTTGCGGACAACGTCTCGCTGAAGTCGATCACGGCTTATCGCAAAGTGACCGGTTTCTGGACCCGGGATTCCGACCACAGTCCGGCCTCGCTCGTCCAGACCAATAGCGACTGGACCCAAGACCAGTTCTCGCAGGAACTCCAGCTCTCGGGCGACCTGTCCGACGGCAAGTTGAACTGGCTGCTCGGCGCTTACTATGCCAGTGAAAAGGGCAACCACAAAGACCTGGTGAACATAGTCGACGCGGTGTTCCTGAGCGGTGCGGCCCTCAAGGGCAAGAGCCTCGCCTTCTTCGGCCAGGCCACCTACGAGTTGGCGACGGACCTCAACCTCACCGGCGGCATCCGTTGGACCGAGGACAAGAAAACCTTCAGCAATGAAAATCAGTATGTGGTCGAAGCGGGCTTCCTCACCGGTGCTCCGCTGAACCCGGATGGTTCTGGCCTCGCTAACGGAGATCCGCTGATGGGACCCTTCGGGAAGGCGACCATCAAGGACACTGCGTGGACTCCGATGGTCAGCCTGTCCTACCGTATCAACCCTGAAATCCTCGGATACATCTCCTATTCCAAGGGCTTCAAGGGTGGCGGGTTCACCCAGCGCGTCTTCCCGCCTTTCGCCTTCATTCCGTCGTTCAAGCCTGAAACAAGCGAAACCTATGAAGTGGGCCTCAAGACCGACCTCTTCAACCGGAGCGTGCGCCTGAACGTCGCAGCCTTCCTCAACGACTACAAGAACCTGCAGGTTACGGTCAACGATCCGACTCTCGGTTTCGCGCCGATCATCCAGAACGCGGCAGAAGCACGCATCAAGGGCTTCGAACTCGAACTGCAGGCACGGCCGACCGATGCTTTGCGCATCGAGGCTGGCCTGGGCTATCTCGATGCGAAGTACCGCAAGGTCGATCTTCGGGCTCTCAACGCGGGCGTCACCACCGCCACCCAACTCCAGAATGCGCCAAAATGGACGATCAGCGCAGGGATTTCCTACGCGATCGAGGCGGAAGGCCTCGGCAAATTCCAGCCCCGCGTCGACTGGTCCTATCGCTCGCGTGTCTATAACGACGCTGTTAATTCGCCGCTTCTGGTCCAGGACGGCTACCATCTGATCAACGCGGCGATCGGTTTCACCGACGAGGACGAGCGGTTCAACGTCAACCTTGGCGTGAAGAACCTCACCAAGGAGGTGTATCTCGGCTCAGGGTATGTGGACTCGTTCCAAGGCATGACCGAGGGCGTTTTCGGCCGTCCTCGGGAATGGTATCTGAGCGTCAAGACCTCCTTCTGACGCCATGTCGCGGGGAGGGAGCATCTCCTTCCCCGTGTCCATACCGGGAGATAAAGCATGAGTGATGACAGTCTGGCGCAGCGCATTCGCCGGCTGGAGGCGCTGCGCGAGATCGACGATCTGATCGCCGATCTCGGCCGGGCTTTTGACGGAGGCCCTTCGGCTGACCAGTTGCGGCAGCTCTTCACCGAGGACGCGCTGTTCGTGGTCGATCGATATGGCGTGCTGGAAGGGTGCGACGGCATCGCCGACGGCGTGGCGGGCAACGCGGAAACAGGCTTTCGCTGGACGCTCCATTATCTCGCCTCGCCGCGCGTCGCTCTGGGGGACGACGCCGCAACGGCCGCTGTCGATTTCTATCTCTGGGAAATAGCCACCGCTGCCAGCGGCAAGGCCTACTGGATCGGCGGGCGCTATGAGGCGCAAGCTGTGGCGGCCGTCGACCGGTGGCGCTTTTCCCGGCTCGAGCTGAAGGCCGATATCATTTCCCATTATCCCGAAGGCTGGAATCCCAAGCCTGAGAACCTCGCGGATGCCTAGCAGAGCCGCATGATTTGGAGAGAGTGACGATGAATGACCTGTCTGACGCCGCTCAGCGACCTGGAGCCGAAGCGTTCAGCCATCTCGGGCGATCGTTGGAAGAGATCCGGTCCGAACTGGGCGTAGATCCCGTCTCCGTCCAGTCGATCCGCGATCCTGCCGTCTACGAGCTCGAGCGCGAGAAGATCTTCAAGCGCACATGGCTCAAGGTGGCGACCGACCAAGAGTTGCCGGAAAAGGGTGACTACAAGGTCAAGGAACTGCCGGTCGCCGACGCGTCGGTGCTGATCGTGCGCGGCAAGGATGGCAAGGTGCGCGCCTTCCACAATGTCTGCACGCACCGCGGTAACAAAGTGGTTCCCACTTCCGGTTTTGAAACCTTCGGCAAGTCGCGGGCGAACGTGCTCGCATGCCGCTTTCATGGCTGGGTTTTCTCGACCGACGGTCCCCTGCGCTCCGTCCCAATGGAGAGCGGCTTCGGCAAGCTGGACAAGGCTTGCCTCGGCCTGCGGGAAATTGCGTGCGATAGCTGGGAAGGCTTTGTCTTCATCAACTTCGCCGACCCGCCGGAGCAGTCGCTGGCGGAATATCTGGGCGATTTCGGCAAGCTATTCAGTGGCTATCCCTACAACGAGGCGACTACCGCCTTCCGGTATTCGACCGTGCTGGAATGCAACTGGAAGGTTGCACTCTACGCCTTTTCGGAAGGCTATCACGTGCCGACCATCCATGCGGGGTCGCTGCCCGGCTTCCGTGGAATCGAACACAGCGATTTCAAGCTGATCGGACCGCACGCGTCGTCCACGATCTATGGGCTGGGCATGGAGTCGGCTGAATCAACCGGCCAGTTCGCGGGGGTCCTCCACGCGAATCCCGACCAGGGCCCGCGCCCCGATCTCCTGCCCCCCGGCATCAACCCGAAACGCCGGCCGGAATTCCAGTTCGAATTGCCCAATATATTTCCCAACTTCCTAATCCACCTGGCCGCAGGTTGCGGTTATCCGGGGATTGCCTTCTTCACCCACCAGTTCTGGCCGCTCGATCATGGCCGGACGCTGTGGGAAGGGATCAACTATTTCCGGCCGGCGAGAAATGCCGCCGAGCGAGTGGCGCAGTTCCACATCAATGCCCTGCATCGCAACGCATGGTTGGAGGATACGGGCACGATGGAAGACACCTTTACCGGCATTCGGTCGGGCGCCATCGACAACATGTTGCTGATGGATCAGGAATTCATGATCCGACACGCGGACCGTTCCCAACACGCCTACCTGGCTCGCTGAGGATTGCCACGATGACCGACACGATGCAGATGCCAAGAGGCTTCGAAGACCTTGCCGGCCTGGCCGCGGAATGGGCCGGGCCGTCCGAGAACGCGCGCAGTGAAGTTCGATGGAATGCTTCGGCTGCAGATTTCAAGGCTTTCTACGATGCCATGATGCCGCGCTTGCCTGATGTCCTGGCCGAACTGGGCCGCACCACTCTCGAAGAGATGGACATTGCCCGGACAAACCTCTTCAGTCTTGCGGCTGCTTTCGCGGAAGCGGCGCCGCATCATGAGCTCTATGGCGGCAGCTCGGAAGTTCCTTTCAGCTTCTCGGCGCGTCGCTTCGTGCCAGGGCACGGCGACGCCTGCTCCTGGGCGACAGATTTCCGCTAAGGGGTGCTCGCGCCAATACAGATCGGCCGGTTTGGAACTTAGGAGCGAGAGTCTTTAAGATGCCTGAGGCTTTCCTGTGCGATGCCGTCCGGACGCCGATCGGCCGCTATGGCGGCATTTTGGCTCAGGTTCGTGCCGACGATCTCGGGGCACTGCCGATCAAGGCCCTGCTGGCTCGCAATCCGGGGCTCGATCCAGCCGCGATCGAGGACGTCTTCTACGGCTGCGCGAACCAGTCGGGCGAAGACAATCGCAATGTCGCCCGGATGAGCCTCTTGCTGGCTGGCCTGCCCACCAGCGTCCCCGGCGTTACGCTGAACCGACTATGCGGTTCCGGCCTCGAGGCAGTCGGAGCCGCTGCCCGCGCCATCCAAAGCGGAGAGATGGAGCTTGCCATCGCCGGCGGCGTGGAGAGCATGACGCGTGCGCCCTTCGTGATGGGAAAGGTCGACAGCGCCTTTGCCCGCACACAGAAGATCGAAGACACGACGATGGGATGGCGCTTCGTCAATTCGGCGCTCGATGCCCTTTACGGCACTGAGACGATGCCTCGCACCGCCGATAACGTTGCTGAAGCCTTTGGCATCAGCCGCGCCGACCAGGATGCGTTCGCGCTGCGCAGCCAGGAGCGCGCCATTGCCGCCCAACAGGCGGGCTTTCACGCCGGAGAGATCGTCCCGGTGACCGTACCCGGCTCCAGGCGCGGAGAGACAGCCGAAGTTTCAGTGGACGAACATCCGCGAGCCGGCAGCACGATGGAAGCCTTGCAGAAGCTGAAGCCGCTGTTCGGACCGAACGGCACGGTAACGGCAGGAAACGCATCGGGCATCAACGACGGAGCCGCAGCAATGATCGTGGCGAGCGAGGCGGCGGCGAAGCGGCATGGATTGAAACCGCGCGCGCGGATCCTCGGCCTCGCTTCCGCCGGGGTCGAACCGCGTATCATGGGCGTTGGGCCGGTTCCCGCCACACGGAAACTGATGGCTCGGCTTGGTCTCACAGTGCGCGATTTCGATGCGATCGAACTCAACGAGGCATTCGCCAGCCAGGCGTTGGCGGTTCTGCGGGAGCTTGGGGTCCCCGACGATGCGCCCCATGTGAATGCCAACGGAGGCGCCATCGCGCTGGGCCACCCCCTTGGCATGTCGGGCGCCCGTCTGGCGATGACGCTCGTGCACCAGCTGGAGAGTGGCGGCGGCAGGTTTGGCCTCGCTACTTTGTGTATCGGCGTGGGCATGGGGCTGGCCATGGCAGTCGAGCGAATTTGAACCGTTGCGATCGCCTGTTTGCAGGCGATGTCGCTAGCGCAAGAAGCGCCGCGTCGAAGCACCGGCTAAAGCGGCCGACCCTCGCTGGTCTTCCAAGCGTCTGACATCAGGACATTAGACGGCAATTCCGGGTTGAGCACTTTTCGCGCAGCTTCCACCCCGGCCACCGGCAGGTTGGCCGGGTCGATCAGGCCGATCTGCACCAGGACCGACGCCTGGTCCCAATAGATGTGCTCGTGCGCCACCTTGCCGTCGCGGAATTTGACGATGGCCACAAGTGCGATTTCGACCCGGCGGCCGGTGGGGCTGACGCCGGGCAACATCCAGTCGATCATAGAGGTATGCGTGAAACTGAAGATCATCTCATCGACGATCTGATCCTCGCCCACGGTACGGCTCACTGGCGTAAGGGAGGTATCGGGCGGATTGCCGCCGATGAAATGGTATTTGTAGAACCGCCTGAGCTGATCCTGTCCGACCCCGCCGGTCAGGGTAGGAACGTGATTGACATAGGGGTTGGCAACCATTGTCGCCATGGTGGCGTCGGTGTCCCGGGTCTCGAATTCGAACCGGGTGTGGTCTTCCCACAGCGCGATCAGTTCATCCTTGGTCATTACTCCCCCATTCCAATGCAAACCAGGTTGCTACATTCGGGTCGGCTTATGGATCTGATTTTGGTTAGTCGGTTCTCGATGAACAGTATTAGCGCCGGCTAGCACTCACGCAATAGAGGCATTGGAGCCCGCACCTGCTTGCACCAACTCCGCTTGCATCACTCTCACACGCGGTCGCTAAACGTATGGCCGCTTTTGTTGAGTGCCAGGGATGACCGCGAACGGCGGCCTTGTCAGCACCGGCCATCATGCGAATCTGCTTGGTGGGACGTCTGCTGCCTGCCATCTCAATCCCGAAAGGCGCCCGTCCGCAATCGGCCCATAAACTTCCATGAACTGATGTTTACGCCTTTATCAACTAGTAGTTGGGAGGAAAGCCAATGCATAGACGAATGCAAGAACGAAAGCCGTGGTTGTGAGCAAGACGGTCCAGAGGAGCCACTCAGGCACGGGATCGTAGGTCGGACTACTGCGTCGGGCGGCATCAATTTCAGCTTCGTCGAGCGTTGCAGGAATAGCCGGAGAAACAAGTAGCACTGCACTGACAGCTGCTTTGGTAATTGGCAATTCAAACATTGCACCAAACTGATCACCGTCTTGTCGGACGACCTTGGCGTTGACTGCGCCAGCTTCAGGTATTGCAATTTGAATTTCCTCACCAACTTGCAATTCCGCAGATGTTTGCAGAAGCAAGCCAGTCCGAGACAAATTCAAAATAAGTATGCGATTTCGATTTTGCGTATCTTCCGTGTCGAAACCAAATGTTATGATACGCCGCTCGGCTCCACGCCTTTCAGCAGACGGCACTGGTGATGAAATCTGAGCAATCTTAGGAAACATGGTGAAAATCCATGCTTCCTTCGAACATTAAATTGTTAAGATGACATATGCGACTGACCTAGCACAATTGCTGATTGTTGTTAGGTGCCCTTACCTTAGAATATCAGCATTAACATGTGACGACGCGGAAGTGTCCGAAGTGAGGGTGGTAATGGTCATTCGCGATTTTCTTCGCCTGAATGTCTCATTGCTGGGTCGCTTGAAGAATGTCATCTTTCTGCGCTTTCGCTCCCGAAATCAGAAGGGCCGCAATCGGCCCAGTTGCTGTCTTTCGAGCATGTGAAGAGCCATGTCCGCCTCCCCCTGATTTGCTGCCATTTAACTGCCAGGTTGCGTCGCCCGAAAGGGGCATGCCTCGATGTCGACTAGCGTTAGAAAGGCAGCCGTGGGGACCGCGCTTTAGGAGCACGAGCGTTGTCACGATTGAAAAGCACTGCGGCCATTTGGTGTGCGATGATGCGGAATAAGCTCTGGCGAGCATTGCGGTTTAGCACCAACCAATCAGGATTGCGCACATATCGACAATTGAGTGCGTTTTCGCGATTGTTGGAGAATGGACACCGCGGAACGTGATCAAATCAGGCTCATTCTTGAACACGAGGCCGACGAAGCTTTGCGTTCTTCGGGCAAGAGGCAAAAGGCGCTGCATGCTGAGCATTCGGCCAAGGGATTGTTGCGATCAGGGGCAACCGTGAAGCGTGCAGTATCGATTGTAGAAGATGAGGCCGGCGCATTTGTGCAGAGGGCAATAGACAAGGTGGCACCTGTTGCGCAGGACATTGATGCTTTCACCCTTATCACCGCGCGCCTCGCTTCTAATTTTCGAAGCTGGGAACGCGAGGTGGCGGATGCGGTCAAGCTGGCCACGGCTTCGGGAAAGGACCGGACGGAGAGCGTGAAGCGCGCTGCGGATGGGCTGTTCGCCGATGTAAAAGAGCGGATTGGCCGTGAGCTTGAGATTCACAGGTTCAGTTTTACGAAGCCAAGCAGGGGCGATCTGGCGGCGAAGGGCATTCGCACCGAAGCTCCTGCGGCGACAAAGGTGCAGGCGGCTGAGAAGCGCAACCCGGGCGGTAAGCCACTTGCTCCCCACTGGGATGAGATGTGGGCTGCAGTCGCGGTCAAGCTTTGGACGGGCGACTTGAAGCCGAAATCCCAGGCCGATGTGAAGGCCGCCATGTTCGACTGGTTCAACAAGGCTGAGATTGACGTTGGCGACACGGCATTGACGCAACGCGCCCGCCAGCTCTGGCAGGCGATGCAGGACGCAGAGAGTTAGCGAACCTTTCCGAACCTTTCCGCGCGATCCAAAATCTCAATTCGCAGATGATTCCCTGCATCCGCTGGCGCTTGCTGGCATTTCACAGGGAAGCTCGACATGGAAAAGCTGCTTGTTTCGATCACCGACGCCGCCAAGGCGCTGAGCCTTGGCCGCACGTCCATTTATGAATTGATGCGCTCCGGCGCGCTGGAAACCCGCAAGATGGGGCGGCGTCGGCTGATCACAGCGGTTTCGCTCCGGCGACTGGTGGAAGCGCAGGACTGAGGGGCGGACGATGAAGCGGATCAATCCGCGCCGCGCCAAGCTGCATCGGTCCTATACCGCATTCGAGTTGGCCGACGTGCTGGGCGTGCACCAGAATACCGTGCGCCACTGGATCAGCGAAGGCTTGCCGATAGTGGACGGAGCGCGGCCCATCCTCATCCTTGGCAGCGAATTGCAGGCGTGGTGGAGCAAGCGGCGCGAGGCGGCAAAGCGCCCGTGCCAGCCGAGGCAGATGTATTGCTTCAAGTGTCGGGAGCCGAAAGCGCCTGCGCTCGGCATGGTCGAATATGCCGCCACAAATGCCGCCACAGGCAATCTCAAGGCCCTTTGCGAGACCTGCGGCACCCTGATGTATCTGCGCATCGGTTTGGCCAATATCGGCACCAGAATGCCCGGTGTGGACGTTCGCCGCACGCAGGCACCTTCAAGCATAGATGCGCGGGCGCATCCCTCCTCAAATTGTGAAGATTCGACAGGAGCTTGAACTATGCCAAAGCACAATGCCGCGAACACCCGGATCAAGCGGGACTATTTCGACTATCTGAAGGAAGCGATGCGCCGGGATGAGGCATCGATCGATCAGGTGGCGAAAGCCATTGCCCGCTTCGAAGAGGCGACCGCACACAGGGACTTCAAGAAGTTTCACCGGGAGCAGGCCAAGGCCTTCAAGCGGCGGCTGGATGGTGAGAAGAATGCTCGCACTGGCAAACCCCTTTCGCGGGCGACAGTGCATTCGACCCTTTCGGCATTGCGGGCCTTCTTCATCTGGCTGGCAAGCCAGCCGGGATACAAGAGCAAGATTGCCTATGGCGATGCGGACTATTTCAACCTGTCCGAAAAGGACGTGCGGATTGCCAAGGCGACCCGCGAAAGGCCCGCGCCCTCATTGGAGCAAGTGCATCACGTGCTGGAGGCCATGCCAGACGGGACGGACATCGAAAAGCGCAACCGGGCACTGATTGCTCTGGCGCTGTTGACTGGTGCGCGGGCAGATGCGCTAGCAAGCTTCAAGCTCAAGCATATCGACCTGGACCAAGCCTGTGTGCATCAAGATGCGCGCGAGGTGCGCACCAAGGGCAGCAAGACATTCACCACTTGGTTTTGCCCTGTTGGTGGCGATGCGCTCCAGATTGTGACCGACTGGTGCGAGCATCTGCGCAAGGGTTTGCTCTGGGGCGATGACGATCCGCTCTTTCCGAAAACGCAGATAGGGCTTGGCGAACAGGGCGGTTTCACCGCAACTGGTCTGGCGCGAGAGCATTGGAGCGGCACAGGTCCGATCCGTGCGATCTACAAAGATGCCTTCGCAGCGGCTGGCTTGCCCTATTTCAATCCCCATTGCTTCCGCCATACGCTGGCACGGTTGGGTGAGCAGATTTGCCCGACTATCGAAGCCTTCAAGGCATGGTCGCAGAATATCGGGCACGAGAAGATGCTGACAACATTGACAAGCTACGGGACGGTACCAGCTGCTAAGCAGGCCGAATTGATCCGGGGTTTAGGACAGAACGCTGAATCCAGTGAGGATGACGAGGAGCTTGCGGCCGAAATTGCGCGACTTATGTGGAAGCACCGCGCGAATTGGTGAGCCGAGTGACTAACGCAAGAGAGGCCTATCTCGCCCTCCGAGCGCAGTTTACCGTCGATTGCTCACAGGCCATTTTTCATGCTTTTTTCATGGAAAGGCTGTGCCTTTCACATAAGTCATTGAAAAGATGGTGGGCGCGGCAAGGATTGAACTTGCGACCCCACCCGTGTGAAGGGTGTGCTCTACCACTGAGCTACGCGCCCGCCGGTGAGGCTTGTTGCCCCGGCAGGGGCGCGCCTTTGCCATGGGCGCGCCCGATTCACAAGCCTTCAATCGCGCAGCCAGGTGCCGAGCAGCGAAACCAGCCCGCTCTTCGCCTCGCGCGGAGCCGGCAGGCGCTGCGGCGGGCATTCGAGACAATAGGCCTGCGCCCCGCTGGCGGAGAGCAGGCGCTGCGCATCGCGCGCCAGTTGCTGCGTCATGCCCTGCTGGCGGGTGGCGAGCAGCGCGACCATGTCCAGCGCAGGTGCGCGGGTCTGCGCCTCGCCACTGCCCATCATCTCGCGCAGCAGCGAATGATAGGGATCGCTCCCGCTGCCGAGGAATCGGGCATGCCATTCGCCATCTTTCAGACCGGCCTTGCCGGCCGCCCAGGCCAGCGCATCGTCCAGCCCGCCATATTGATCGACCAGTCCGATCTGCCGCGCGGTTCCGCCATCCCACACGCGGCCCTGCGCAATCCGGTTGATCTCTTCGGGGCTTTTGCCGCGCGCCCTGGAGACGAGTGTAAGGAAGCGGGCATAACCATCCTCGATCACGCTTTGCACCATGGCGCTGGTTTCAGGCGTCAGCCCGGCGGCCAGGTCGGGCTGGCCGGACAGCGGGGTGGTCAGCACCCCGTCCGTCGTCACTCCCCATTCGCCGAGCAGCTTTTCGAAGGTCGGGACCACGGCGAAAATGCCGATCGAACCGGTGATCGTATCGGGCTGCGCGAAAATGCGGCTGGCCGGGGTGGCGACCCAATAGCCGCCGCTGGCAGCGACATTGGCCATGGATACAGCGATCGGAATGCCGCGCGCCTTGTGGCGCAGCAGCGCACGGCGGATTTCCTCCGACGCCATGACGGATCCGCCGGGGGAATCGACCCGCACCACCAGCGCCGCCAGATCATCGTCAAGCGCATCGTCGAGCAGGGCGGCGATCCGGTCACCACCTGCGGTGCCGGGACCGGCGTCACCATCGACGATTTCTCCGGCGATGGTGACCACGCCAATCGCCTTGCCCGGTTTTGCGGCCTTGTTGGCGGCGAGCCATGGGGCGAGGTCAGTGCTGGCAAAGGCACCGGGCGCATCGCTCCAGGTGTCCTTGCCCGCAAGTTCCGCCACGCGTGAGCCAAAGGCGGCGCGATCGCCAATGCGGTCCACCAGCCCCGCCGCCAGCGCGGCCCGGGCAGCGTTGCCCTTGCTGGCCGCGATCCATTCCACAGGCTGGCGGGTGACGAGATCGAGCTTGGCCGCAGGGCGCGCCTTTTTCACATCGGCCTGCCATTCGGCCCAGAGCGCGCTGTTCAGCGCCTGCGCATCCGCGCGCGCTTCGGGTGACATGTCATTGCGCAGAAACGGTTCCACAGCGGATTTGTGCGTGCCGACCCTGAAGACATGCGCAGTCACGGAAAGCCGGTTCAGCAGCCCGGCGTAATAAAGCCGCTCGCCGCCCGGCCCCATGATCGCCGCGCCGCCCATCGGATCGACCCAGACCTCGCTGGCATGCGCGGCCAGCAGCAGCGCGTCATCGGCGTAAGCGGTGGCGAAGGCCAGCACCGGCTTGTTTGCCCCGCGCACCCGGTCCAGCGCCGCGCCCACTTCCTCCAGATGCACCTGCCCCCCACCCAGAAAGCGGGACAGATCGAGCACCACGGCGCGGATGCGTTCGTCCCCGGCGGCGGCGTCGATTGCACGGACCAGGTCGCGGGTCTGATATTCGCGCGCCGGAAGGTCGCTGGACAGGATCAGTTGCAGCGGATCGACTTCGGAGGATTCTTCAACGACCGATCCATCCAGTTCCAGCAGCAAGGCCCCCTTGCGCACCGCGCCGGGGCTGGGGCGCACCGTGAGCGCGGCATAGAGCGCGAGGAAGAACAGCAGCAGGAACAGAAGCGCAAGCGCATCCTTGATTCCCACCAGCAGTCGCCAGACCTTTCCTGCAAATGTCATCGTGAATGCCCGCTCCATGGCTGCTTGCCCGCCGCTTTAGCAGATGGATCGGCCAAGGCGAGGGGGCGGATGGCCGATGGTTGCGGATCATTCACCCAGGTCGACGACGGAGCGATGCCGTCCTAACCGGCTGTTAACCAACATCGGGCATATCCTCGCCATCTGGGAGCCCGAACCAATGGATGAATTGCTTGGCGAATTCATCGCCGAAACGCGCGAAATGATGGATGCGCTGCAAGGCGAGATCGTCGCCTGGGAAGCCGATCCGGCTGACCGGGCGCGGCTCGATGCCATTTTCCGGTTCGTTCACACGGTCAAGGGTAATTGCGGATTTTTCGATTTTCCGCAGCTGGCTGCGCTCAGCCATGCCGCAGAAGATGCGCTGGCCGATGTCCGTTCCGGACAACGCAAGCCTGATCCGGCGCTGGTCGATGCGGTGCTGGCGATCATTGACCGGGTGGCGGCGATGATGGCGATGATCGAGGCGGGCACGCCGATCGAGGATGGAGACGACAGCGCACTGATTGACGCGCTGGCACCGGGCGGGGCGACGGTTGAGCGCGCCGATGAAGGAAATGCGGCCTTGAATGCCCCGCAAGCAGCGGTCAGTTCGGGTGCAGCGGCGGCGCAACGTTCGGTGCGGATTCCGGTTGGTCTGATGGACAGCCTGATGAGCGCGGTGTCCGACATGGTGCTGGCGCGCAACGAAACCGCGCGCAGGCTTTCCGCTGCAGAGGTGCAGCCTGAGGCCAGAACCAGTTTTGACCGGCTATCCGCCATTCTTGCCGATGTTCGCGAACACGTCACCCGCATGCGCATGCAGCGGCTGGACCCGCTGTTCCGCAACATTCCGCGCGTCGTGCGCGATCTCGCCCAGGAACTCGACAGGCAGGTGCTGGTCGATATCGATCCGGGCGATGTCGAACTGGACCGCGAGATTATCGAAATGATCCGCGATCCACTGATGCATATTGTCAGGAATGCGGTCGATCACGGAATCGAACCGCCTTCCGCCCGCCTTGCAGCGGGTAAGCGGGAAACGGGCATTCTTTCCGTCTGCGCCAGCCAGTCAGGCAACCAGGTCGAAATCCAGATCACCGACGACGGCAAGGGCATCGATGCAGAGCGCCTTGTGGCCAGAGCGGTTGCCGCCGGAATCGTCGGCGAGGCGGAAGGTCGCGGCATGCCGCGCGAGATGGCCTTTGCGCTGATGTTCGAGCCGGGCCTGTCTACGGCGCACAGCGTCACGGCCGTTTCCGGGCGCGGTGTCGGCATGGATGTCGTGCGGGCGAATGTCGAGAAGGCGGGCGGGACAATTGCGATCAGCAGCACGCCCGGTGCGGGAACCGCCATCACGCTGCGCTTGCCCATGACGCTGAGCATCATGCCGGCTCTTACCATCCGGCAGGCGGGCCAGACCTTCGCGATCCCGCGCGCTGTGGTGGAGGAAATCATCCGCCCCGAGGAACTGGGGGTCGCTCTCACCGAACTGGGTCAGGGCTGCATTGCGCATCATCGCGGCATGCGTCTGCCCTGTGTGGCGCTGGGCGAAGTGCTGGGACTTGGCAATTCCTCCGCCCCGCGAGGGGACAGCGCGCTGGTCATCGTCAAGCTTAACCAGACCGATCATTTTGCGATCGCGGTCGATCGCGTGCTCGATCATCAGGAACTGGTCGTCAAACCGCTGTCGCGGGCCGTGCTGAATGTGGGGCTCTATTGCGGATCGAGTCTGCTTGATGACGGGCAACCGCTGCTTATGCTGGATGCCGGTTCCATCGCACGGGCAGCAGGCATCGACTTCACTCAGCCTCACGTTGGCGATGCAGCGGAGGAACGCGGGCATGCGCACAGCAGGCCGGGCCTGCCCGTCATGCTCTTCACCGGGCTTGACCGCCGGCTGCGCGCCATCCGCATGGATGTCGTACGCCGGGTCGAAACCTTTTCGCGCGCGGACCTGCGCCGCGATGTCGACCCCCCGCAGGCGGTGATCGGCGATGCGATCCTGCCGCTGGCTGGCCTGGAAGGTGGGCGCATTCCGCGTGGCGATGTCTCCATCCTGCGCCTCCATGACGGCCATGGCGAGGCGGGACTGGTGGTGCGCGAGGTGCTGGATATTGCCACCATGGACGGCGAGATCGCGCGTTCCCGGCCCGGTTCGGCGATTGAAGGCACGGCGATGGTCAATGGGCGATCGGTTGAACTGGTCAATGCCTATCATCTCTTCGCGACGCTGGGCTGCGTCGGCGATCCGGCAAAAATGCCGGTCTGCCGCCTGCCTGAAAGCGACCCCTGGTTTGCCAATTTCCTTCGCCCGCTTGTTGAATCCGCTGGATATCGCGTGGTCGGGGAAGGCGATGCGGACAAGGCTGATCTCGCCTTCGCTCCCGATCCCGGCGTGAAAAAACGCAAATCTGCCAAGGCGGCCAACACGGTCTGGCTGCGCGATACCGCCGATGGGGAGGGTGGCGACGGGCGGTCCGTCTATCGCTATGACCGGCTGGCCTTGCTGGCGGCGCTGCATGCGGTGCGCAAGGGGGCTGTGGCATGATCCTGACGATAGTTGTCGCCACGATCGCGGGATCAGAGGTTGCCCTGCCGGCTGACCGGATCGATTGCGTCATCGAACTGGGCGCGCTGACGCCCGTGCCCCGGGCCCCGGCGGCGATTGCCGGGCTTGCCACTCTGCGCAGCCGTGTTCTGACCGTGATCGATACTTCCGTAGCGCTGGGGCTGGCCCCTGACCGGACGTCGTCTGGCGGGACGGGCGGCAAGGCCGTGGTCATCCGGCATGGCGGGCATGATTACGCGCTTTGCGTCGATGCGGTGCGCGATGTGAAGCAGGCGGCAGGCGAGGTGGAGCCGCTGTCAGTCCCGGTGGGTGACGGCTGGCAGCGCGTGGCCCGGGGAATGATTGCCACCGGCGCAAGTCATCTCCTGCTAATTGACCCGGACAAGCTGATTAAGATGCAGGAATTAGAGATGATTACTTAATCCTATGGTTACTTAACTGAACGAGAATAGGTCCAGCAGCCAGGAGCAATTCATGAAAACCTGTTTGATCGTCGATGATTCGCGCGTCATCCGCAAGGTTTCGCGCCACATGCTGGAAAGCATGGGCTTTGCCGTAGATGAGGCTGGTGACGGCCAGGAAGGGCTTGCCCGGTGCGAGCAGGCCATGCCGGACGTGATCCTGCTCGACTGGAACATGCCGGTGATGAGCGGCATCGAATTTCTGGAGGCGCTGCGCCGCCATCCGGCCGGTGCGGCTCCCAAGGTGGTCTTCTGCACCACGGAAAATGATGTCGGCCATATTCGCGCCGCCGTTGCCGCGGGGGCTGACGAATATGTGATGAAGCCGTTCGATCAGGAAACCTTGCAGATCAAGTTGCAGATCGTGGGCGCTGCCTGAGGGCGTTTGCGTGACCAGGGCAGCCGCTTCCCTTCTGTCGCCCGCTGGCGCACTGGCCAGGTCATCGCGACCGGTCCGGGTAATGATCGTCGATGACTCGATCACCGCCCGCACCGTCCTGTCGCGTATTGTCGAGGGCGAGGACGACATGATCGTGGCCGCAACCGCCAATTCTGCCGAACAGGCGCTTGGCGTGCTTGGCGGCGAGCAGGTGGACGTCATCCTGCTCGATCTGGAAATGCCGGGAATCGGCGGGCTTGCAGCCCTGCCGAAGATCCTCGAAGTCGCGCGCGGAGCGCAGATTCTGGTGATCTCGTCGCTCACGCTGGACGGCGCGGAACCGACGGTTGCCGCGCTCTCGCAAGGTGCGGCGGATACGCTGCCCAAACCCGCGGTGGGCCAGTTTACCGTTCCATATCGCCAAAACATGATCGCCAAGATCCGGGCGCTGGGCCGCAGCGAACCGGCAGCAGCGCGCCCGCCGCGCGCTCGTGCCCGGCGGATGGCGCGTGAACAGGCTGCAATCATCGCCATAGGCGCGTCGACCGGCGGCATTCACGCGATGAGCCAGCTGTTTTCTACCCTGCCGCGCGGGCTTCGCGTCCCGTTTCTGGTGACCCAGCATCTGCCGGCATCATTCATGCCGGTGTTCGCCCGGCAGCTGGAAGGCTTTTCGGGATATCCGACCAGCATTGCGCGCGATCGCGCGGTGCTCCGGCCCGGACATATCCTCGTTGCGCCGGGTGACGGCCACCTCGTCGCCGAACGCAAGGGCGAAACGCTGATCGCACGGATCAGCCGCACTCCGGCGCCCAGCGGCTTCATGCCGTCAGTCGATCCGATGTTCCACTCGCTTGGCGAGGTCGCGGGCGGGCAGGCGCTTGGCGTGATGCTGTCGGGCATGGGACGTGACGGGTGCGAAGGCGCGGCCCATCTTGTCGAACAGGGCGGCACCATCTTCGCGCAGGATCAGGAAAGCGCCGCTGTCTGGGGCATGCCGCGCGGCGTTGCCGAAGCCGGCATCGCGGCCGCCGTCCTCCCGCCGCAGGAAATTGCCCTGCGCATCGCCGCCAGTACCGGAGCCAGCCAATGCAAGTAAGTGACAGCGCGGCGCGCGTACTTTCCGGATTGCTGGAGGCGCGCACTGGCCAGCAACTGACCGCAGACCGCATGTGGCGCATTGGCACGGCCTTGTCCGGCCTGCTGCGCGATCACGGACTGGCCAGCGTTGACGAACTGGCGCTGCGCCTGATCGAGCCCGATTGTGGCAACCTGGCCAATGCGGCGGTCGATGCGTTGCTTAACAACGAAACCTATTTCTTCCGCGACCGCAACATGTTCGATGTGCTGGCTCAGACCGTGTTGCCCGAGATTGCCAGTCAGGCCCGGCGCAAGCGCCATCTGCGAATCTGGTCAGTGGGCTGCTCGACCGGGCAGGAAGCCATATCGCTGGCGATGCTGCTGTCCGAACAGCGCGGAAAATGGGCGGGGTGGTCAATCGAGATCGTCGCTTCGGACGTGTCCCATCACGTGATCGAAACCGCGCGCAAGGGCATCTATCCGCAGTTTCAGGTCCAGCGCGGGCTGAGCGTTCTGCAGATGATCAATCATTTCGAGGAGCGTCCCGAGGGCTGGCAGGCTGAAAAGGCACTGTTGCGCCAGATTCGTTACGAGGTGCACAATGTGCTGGACCCGCGCGAGGATGCGAGGGCGTTCGATCTGGTGCTGTGCCGCAATGTGTTGCTTTATTTCGGACAGGAAAACCGTGCCCGCGCGTTCGACCGGCTTGCCGATGCGATGAATCCGGGCGGCTGGTTGATGCTCGGTGGCGGCGAAAGCGCGGCCGGGTTGAGCGACCGGCTGGTGGCGGACGATGCCGCTACGGGGCTTTACCGTAAATCGGACGAGGCTGGCAGCGCGCGCGACAATGTTGTGCCCGCACGACGCGCCGGATGACGGCTGCACGACGCCGGACATTTCCCGGCGAGTGCATGGAAAGAGATAATTAACCATTCCCGCTTACCATGCAGCAGCTTGATCGCTGCCTGGGGATGGCGGTCGGAAAAGGGGGGGTAACCGAGTGAAATTCAGCGCATTCCCGCGCGAATTTTCGTCACGATTTTCGGTGTTCGCACCGATGGTCGTGCTTACCCTGATTTTTGCCTGCCTGCTGGGAGTGCTTTACCTCACGGATCAGCCTGGACACACGCTGACACGGACGGGATTTATCGTCGGCCTGGCAGTCTATGGCATTGCGGTTGTGCTGCTGGTCAAGTTCGGCCTGGCCAATGTGCGCAAGCTGGAAAGCCTGGGGCTGACGGACAGCCTCAGCGGCATTCCCAATCGCCGCGCCTTGCATATCGATATTGCCCGCCACGGCGCGAACGCCGAAGAACACGCGCTCGCGCTCGTCGATCTCGACGGCTTCAAGGCGGTGAATGACCAGTATGGTCATTTTGTGGGTGATCGCGTGATCAAGGAATGCGCGGCGATCCTGCAGGAAATTTGCGGCGAGGACGCACGCTGTTACCGGCTTGGCGGGGATGAATTCGCACTGGTGATGATGGGGCCGATTGCGGGCAACCTGCTGGAGGGGCTGTGCCGTTCCATCCTGGCGCGGCTGTCGCGCCCGATCTTCATTGACGAACGTCCGGTCACGCTGGGCGCCAGTATCGGCCTGTCGCGTTCCAGCACGGAAGCACCGCATTCCTCATCGGAACTGCTGCGTCGCTCGGACGTTGCCATGTACGCATCGAAACAGGGCGGCAAGATGCGCTGCACCTGGTTCAGCGAGGATTTCGACCGGACCCGCGAGGAAGCGCGCGAACTCGACGCGCAGATGCGTGATGCGCTCGCACGAGGTGAATTCGTGCTGCATTACCAACCGCTGGTCGATGCGCGCAGCGGCAGGATCGTGACGGTCGAGGCGCTGATCCGCTGGATCAGGCCTGACGGGGTCAATATCGGGCCGCATGTCTTCATTCCGGTGGCGGAGGAATCGGGCCTGATTAACGCGATCGGGCTGTGGGTGCTGCGCCGGGCCTGCGAGGAGGCACTGGGCTGGGACGGTGTGCGCCTGTCAGTGAACGTTTCCGCAGCGCAGCTGCGCAATCCGGAATTTCCAGTCGAGCTGGGGCAAATTCTGGAAGAAACCGGCTTTCCTGCATCGCGGCTGGAGCTGGAAGTGACCGAAACCTATCTGGTTGGCGATTCCGTTGCTGCTGCCCGCAGCCTCGATGTCATTCGCAGCTTCGGCGTGGGCGTGGTGCTGGACGATTTCGGCACCGGCTATGCCTCGATCGGCTTCCTGCGCAAGGCGCGCTTCGAAAAACTCAAGATAGACCGCTCGCTGGTGACAGAAGCCGCGCATGACAGCGGATCGCGCGCGATGATGATTTCCAGCATCGCGGTGGCCCGGGCAATGGACATGAAGGTGACCGCTGAAGGGATCGAAACCGAAGCGCAGGCCGCGATGGCCCGCGCCGCAGGCTGCGACCAGATGCAGGGCTGGCTTTACTTCAAGGCGATTCCGGCCTGCGAAGTATCGCGGCACCTTGGGCTGGAGCAGACACAAAGACGCAAGGCGGGCGTCCGCCGCGCTGCTGGAGGCAGACAATGAAAGATCAGCATCATTCCGTGACGGCAGGTGACCAAACCACCGCGGATCAAGGCGTTGCCCGCTGGTTTGGCGGCATGAGTGGAGGCTCGATCGGAAGTGTCCTGTCGCGCATGTTCATCATGCCGCTGGCGGTGATCCTGGTGGCGGCGTCGATCATCATTGCCGGGATTGTCATCTTCGAAGGCCGGGCAAGCCACGCGGCAGCGGTGCTGGACGCCGATGGCAAGGCCGGGGCGATCAGCAGCGATCTGCTGGTCCATCAGGAGTTGCTTGGCAAATTCGTGCTGAGCGGCGACCATTCCGATCTGTCGAAAGCTCGCGACATGCTGGGCAAGGCGCAGGAACACGCGCGTGCGCTCGAAACAGCCACGGACCGCCTTGGTGATGCAAGCGGTCGCAATGCCGGGCAGCTTGCGGAGCGCCTCGCCGAGCTTGATGGGCGCATCAACGCCCTGGCCGACAAGTCCGGTGACCGCGTGGTTGAAGGCGCGGTTGCGGCTTCGCGCCAGACCTTTGCCATTGCGGATGAGGTAAACCGGCTGCGCGACGGTTTCAGTGCGGAGCAGCTGCACGATCAGACCGTGGTCGGCAAGGTGCTGGACTGGGTGTTTGGTTTTGTGGTCTTGCTCGCCATCGTGGCGGTCGGTTGCACTGTTTACGCCCTGCGGATGACGCGGCGCAGGATCGTGACCCCACTTGAACAGGTCAGCAATTCGATGGTTCGGCTCGCCGATGGCGCGCGCGACATCGAAGTGCCCGACCTTGCCCGACAGGATGAGATTGGCGATCTTGCCCGCTCGCTCGATGTCTTCCACCGCGCCTATTTCCGGCTTGAAAAGCTGCGCGACGAAGCGACAAAGGCCTCGGAAGTCGAGCTTGAGCGCCAGAAGGAAATCCAGCTTGAACGTGAACGGATGCATGAAGAACATGCGCTCGCCTTGCGCGATCTGGCCGATCAGTTCGAAACGACGGTGGGCGAAGTGGTAGGCAGCGTTGCCTCTGCCTCGACCCAGCTTCAGGCCACGGCCAGTTCGATGGCGAGCGCAGCCGAACAATCGTCGCACCAGACCTCGGCGGTTTCAAAAAACCTGGCCGAAGCCTCTGCCTCGGTTACCGCAGCGGCGGCGGCCTGCGACGAATTTGCCATGTCGATCGGCGAAATCAGCCGCCAGGCGGCATCCTCTGCCGAACTGGCGCGCACTGCGAGCGGGGCGGCTTCCGAAGCGGATGCGACGATTTCCGCGCTGTCCGAATCCGCAGTGCAGATCGGCCAGATTGTCGAAATGATTTCTTCCATCGCCCAGCGCACCAATCTGCTCGCGCTGAATGCCTCGATCGAGGCTGCGCGCGGGGGTGAGGCGGGGCGCGGCTTTCCCGTGGTCGCAGCCGAGGTCAAGGAGCTTGCCAACCAGACCGGCAAGGCGACTGACGAGGTTGCGGCGCGGATCCGCACCATTCAGGACTCGACCACCGCCAGCGTGGCGGCGCTGCGTTCGATCGGCCATCAGATCCAGCAGCTGGAAGCGACCTCGGTTTCGATTGCCTCGGCGGTCGACCAGCAATCGGTCGCCGGGCAGGATTTGTCGCGCAGCATCGATCTGGCCGCGCATAGTGCGGATGATGTCGCGTCCAATATCGTGCAAGTGCGCGAAACCTCGCTGGCCACCGGCACCGCCGCGACGCAGGTATTGTCCTCCTCCACCGAGCTGGAGCAGCAGGCGGCGCGGCTGCAACGCCAGGTCGACCAGTTTCTTTCCCACGTCAGGGCCGCCTGACGTGCTTCGGCCATCGGCCGGCCTCGCTCCCCGAACCGGGCGGGCGGGGCCGGCACCCGAAACCACTTGAGCCGTGCCGCGCCCTGCACTAAGGGCGTTGCTTTAATGACTTCGTCAGCCAAAGCTCCAGCCGCAGGCCGTTATCCGGCAGGCGGGCTCGCCTTCCCGCACCGGGATTTGCTGGGAATCGGCGGGCTTGAAACGCATGAACTGCTGTTCCTGCTGGATGAGGCGGAACAATGGGTGGAACTCAACCGCCGCTCGAGCAAGCATGTCGACGTGCTGTCGGGCCTCACGCTCATCAACGCCTTCTTCGAAAATTCCACCCGCACGCTGCTCAGCTTCGAGATCGCGGGCAAGCGGCTGGGCGCGGATGTGGTCAATATGCATGCGGCCACCTCCAGCCTCAAGAAGGGTGAAACGCTGATCGATACGGCGGTCACGCTCAACGCCATGCGCGCTGATGCCATCGTGATCCGTCACGCCAGCTCGGGCGCGGTGGCGCTGATCGCGGACAAGGTTGATTGCCCGGTGCTCAACGCCGGGGACGGGCAGCATGAACATCCCACCCAGGCTCTGCTGGATGCGCTGGCGCTGCGTCATGCGCTGCGCGCTCGCGGGCAGGATGAATTCGCCGGACTGTGCGTGACGATCTGCGGCGACATCCTGCACAGCCGGGTCGCGCGTTCCAATATACTGTGCCTGACCGCGCTGGGCGCGCGGGTGCGGGTCTGCGCCCCGCCTGCGCTGATGCCTGCCGCGATCGAGGCGCTGGGCGCAGAGCCCTTCCACGATTTCGATGCCGCGCTGTGCGGTGCCGATGTGGTGATGATGCTGCGCCTGCAGAACGAACGGATGGACGGGCAATTCATTCCCAGTCCCCGCGAATATCACCGGCTTTACGGCCTCACCTCCACCCGGCTGGCCCGCGCCGCGCCTGATGCGCTGGTGATGCATCCCGGCCCGATGAACCGGGGCGTGGAGATTGACAGCGATGTCGCGGATCGCGCGGGCACCAGCCTTATCGTCAATCAGGTGGAAATGGGCGTGGCGATCCGCATGGCCTGCCTTGATGTGCTGACCCGGCGCGGACGCGGCGTTGCCGGCTGGGGTGACGAGGCGAAACAGTGGGTATGAAGCAGATGCGTCCCCTTGCCATTACCGGCGGTTCGCTGGTCCTGCCCGACCGGGTGGTGAGGGGCACGCTGCGCTGTGCAGAGGGGCGGATCGTTGCGCTGGGCGATGCCACTGCGCCGCAGGATGGCGATGATGTGTTCGACGCAGGCGGGCGTCTGGTCGCGCCGGGGCTGGTCGATTTCGGCGTCTTCGCCGTCGACAAGCCGGCCTTTCACTTCGGCGGGATCACGCGCGCTGCGCTGATGCCCGATCAATCGCCGCCACTGGATCACCCCGCGCGCGTCCAGTTCCTGGCCTATAGCGGCAAGCCCGACCTGTGGGTGCATCCCCTGGCGGCGGCCACGCGCGGGCTGCAAGGCACGGAACTGGCGGAACTGGCGATGATGCGCGAAGCGGGCGCGCGGGCGATTTCCACCGGGCGGCGCTGGATCGCCGATTCAGGGCTGATGCTGCGCCTGCTGCAATATGCGGCGATGCTGGACATGGTGGTAGTTAGCCACGCCGAGGACAGCGGCATTGCGGGCAAGGCCGTTGCGACAGCGGGTGAGATGGCGACGCGGCTGGGTCTGCCCAGCGCACCGGCGGAAGCGGAAGCGTTGGCAGCGGCGCGGGACATTGCGCTCGCTGAACTCGCGGGCGCCCGGCTGCACCTGCGTCAGGTGACGACGCGCGCCGCGCTCGATCTGGTGCGAACGGCAAAGCAGCGCGGTATCGCCGTAACTGCCGGTGTCACACCCGCGCATTTCCAGCTTTCCGATCTGGCGATGGGGGAATTCCGCACCTTCGCCCGGCTGTCGCCGCCGCTGCGCAGCGAGGCAGACCGCCAGGCCGTGCTGGAGGCAGTTGGCGACGGCACCATCGACGTCATCTGTTCCAGCCACGATCCGCGTGGTCCCGAGGACAAGCGGTTGCCCTTTGCCGACGCCGAACCCGGCATGGCGGGCGCGGAAACGCTGCTGGCGATGGTGCTGGGGCTGGTGCGCGACGGGGTGATTGACATGGCGCGGGCGTTCCAGCTTGTCGCCGCGACCCCCGCCAGCCTGCTGGGCGCCGATGCGGGCCGACTCGCCCCGGGCGCGGAGGCGGATATCGCCATCCTTGACCCGGAGCGGCCGTGGATAGTGGATTCGCGGCGCATGGAAGCCAGCGCGGGCAATACCCCGTTTGACGGCCAGCCGGTGCAGGGCCGTGTGACGGCGCTGTTCAAGGGCGGGGTTTCGATCCGGCCCTGACGCTGAAGAGCTCCGGACCCTGAACGCCAAGGGGCGGCAGCCTTCCGGCCACCGCCCCTCGCTGCAAGATCAGGAGACGGTCAGGATTCGACGGCGCCGGGTAGTGGCTTGTCTGCCGCGTAAGGAATGCAACCATGGCCCTTGCTCGCCACATTGGCGCAGAGCGAGCGGGCTTCAGCCTTGTCGAAACCGGCCGCCGAAACGCGCCAGTAACGCTTGCCACCCACCACTGCCTGGCTGATCTTCATTTCATGACCGTCGAGCGCGGGATTACGGCTGGTATAAATGCCCCAGGCGCGGCGCGCACCCTGTTCGCTGTAGAACGAACCCAGCTGGACAAGATGCGATCCGCCGGTGGAACCTGCTGTTCCGGTGCGCGCCGACTGCGCAGGTGCGATGCCATAGCGCGCCGGCATTTTCTGCACGACCGGTTGCGAAACGAAACGCACCGTATCCGCGATCAGGGCGGCAGGTGTCGGACCCTTGGGCGCGCTGGTGGCGAATGCTGCTTCGAAGCTCTGCGGGCGCTCCGGACTGGGCGCGTCATAGCGGGCCAGCGCGACGGCGGGTGCAGCGGGTGCTTGTTCATCCTGCGCGGGCAGGGCCGGAAGCTCGGTGTCAGCGGCGACCGTCCGGGCCGGGACCAGTGCTGCGGCCTCGGCTGCAAGCTGCTGGGCCGAAGGCGTATTGTTAAGTGCGAGTTCGGCGGGCTGGCCCGGATCGTCGCCAGTCACGGGCACACCCAACAGGGTGGAAACGCGATAGGCGCTGCCCGCGGCGCCAATGCTTTGCGCCCAGTCGCTGATCCGCTGGTCGATCTCGCCAGCAGGCACGTCTTGTGCGGCCATCAGCCGCGCTTCGCGCCACTTACCCGCCAGGGCATAGCTGTAAGCCAGATTCTGCCTGACCTTGGGCGTGTTCTGGCCTGAACGCAGGACGTCGGACAGCACATTGACACCCCGATCGGGGGCACCGGCCAGCGCATAGGCAAGGCCCAGGTCTGCCGGATCGATTTCGTCGCGCCAGTCATTGAGTACCGCAACCGCCTGCCGCTGGTTGCCGGCACCGATATAGGCCAGCGCGAGGCTGAGCGCGGTGCGCGGGCTCGTGTCACCAAGCGACATCGCGTCATCAAGCGTGGTCGCCGCAGATTTGAAGCGGCCGGCGTTGAGATAGGCATTGCCCAGCGTGGCGCGGTAAGCGGCATTGCGCGGATCGGCCAGCACCGCCTCTTCGGCGTTTCTGATGGCCTTGTCCGTCTTGCCTGCAGCCAGTGCCGATTCGGCCCGGCTGGCCGACACATCAGCGCGCGTCCCCCCGCCGGTCGTGCAGCCGGTCAGGGCCGTGGTGGCAAGTGCGGTTGATACGGCGATGCCGATCAGGCGCGTGCGGTTCGCAGTGCGGGTCATTGGTATTCCCCTTTCGCTTTCCATGCAGGTCATTGCCGCTTCACCTGAGCGGCCAGAGATTTCAGATTATCCATATCGCCCAGCAGGCGATCGAGCGCTTCGGTGACGATCTGCTGCGCGCTGCGATTGCGAATGGTGCAGGCAAGGCGCAGCATCAGATGGCGTTCGCTGTCGAGACGCAGGGTGAAGGCGGCACGCTGATTTGCACCAGGCGCTTTCTTGCGCGGTTTCACTGATGCTTTCTTTACAGTCTCCTGCGGTGAAGGTTTGCGCCCGTTCATGCCCGCAGCGTGCTTTGTTGGCTGGGCCAGCTTGGCCTCGATCTTCTCGATCTGGCGCAGAACTTCCGGTTCCGCCGGACCGGCCAGAATGCGGGGCTTGCCGTTGGCAGTCTTGATCGTGCGTGCGTTCGCCGCAAGTTGTGCCGCTGCTTCGGCGTCGTCAGCGCGCGCTTCGGCCTGGGCATCCACGTTCAGCGGCGCGGGCGTCAGCGGCAGAATATCGGAATGGCGGTGCTCTTCGGCGTCGCCCATGTCATTCCAGCCAAGATCCTCCAGTGCGCCGAACCCGTTTTCCTCAGCCGGAGGATGCGGCTGGAACATTTGCGAGCGCATGGCCGGGCGTGCGCGGCCCTTTCGGGCCAGCAACGCTCCGTTCAGCGATGCAAGTGGTTTGGATTCGGTCATGGCCCCGCGCACTCCCATCAGGACTGCGCGACCCGGCGACCGAAGCCGCCGACGGGCCGGTGCATGCCAGGCGCCATGGCCACGCTGTTCGGCGCGGCGAACACGGTGCGGCGGAAATTCTTTTCGAGCCGGTCCGCCATGTAATTCCACAGCGCTTCGATTTCGCGGGCGGAACGACCTTCGGGATCGACTTCCATCACCGTGCGGCCATCGATCATCGAGGCGGCATAATCGGTGCGATGATGCAGCGTCACCGGCGCGACGGTGCCGTGCTGTGACAGTGCCACAGCTGCTTCCGACGTAATCTTGGCCTTCGGCGTGGCGGCGTTGACCACGAATATCAGCGGCTTGCCCGCGCGTTCGCACAGGTCAACCGTGGCGCCGACGGCGCGCAGATCGTGCGGGCTTGGCCGCGTGGGCACCACGATCAGTTCGGCCACCGAAATGACTGACTGAATGGCCATGGTGATGGCCGGCGGGGTGTCAATCACCGCCAGGCGGAAACCCTGTTCCCGCAGTGTCGCAAGATCGTTCTGCAGCCGCGCGACTGTGGTCTGGGCGAAGGCGGGATATTCCGCCTCGCGTTCGTTCCACCAGTCCGCAAGCGATCCTTGCGGGTCAATGTCGATGAGCACGACCGGCCCGGCGCCAGCACGCTGTGCCTGGACCGCCAGATGCCCGGAAAGAGTGGTCTTCCCCGACCCCCCCTTTTGCGAAGCCAATGCCAAAACTCGCAAGGCCAAATCCCCCTCATCAGCGTGTCCCGGGACGCAGGTCGCGCCCCTCAATCCATGCCGGGATCGCAGATCGACCCTAATTTTAAGTTAACGTTGCGGCGCTGTGCGGGGTTTGTGCAGGCGATCTGCCCAGGTGAGCTGCATCGTTTCGGAAAGGCTTTGCTAACGCTTCGTTCACTATAAGATGGCGAAACCGTAACCGGCAAAGGGGTCCGGAAGAGTGTTTATGCGTATGAAATTCAACCGTTCGTTCGCGGGAGCTCTCGCTGGCGCCGCGATGTTCGGCCTGGCCGCGCCCGCTTTTGCCGGAGTCAAGGACGGGGTCGATGCATGGAGCCGCGGCGATTTTGCAGCCGCCGTCAGCGAATGGCGCGGCCCTGCTGCTGCAGGCGATGCGGACGCGCAATTCAACCTTGCCCAGGCCTATCGCTTCGGCAAGGGCGTGGCGCAGGATAATGCGATGGCCGAACAGCTGTATGCGCAGGCCGCCGCGCAAGGCCACTGGCAGGCAGCGGATCTTTACGGGTTGCTGCTGTTCCAGTCGGGCCGTCAGCAGGAGGCGCTGCCTTATGTCGAGGCGTCTGCGGCACGCGGCGATCCGCGCGCCCAATATCTGCTGGGGATCGCGCATTTCAACGGTGACAATGTTCCCAAGGACTGGGTCCGGGCCTATGCGCTGATGACCCTGGCCAATGCGCAGGGGATGGATCAGGCCAGCGGGGCGCTGGCGCAGATGGATGCGCATATCCCGCTGGAACAACGCAAGCAGGCCGTGGCGCTTTCACAGCAGTTGCAGCGCGATGCCGATGCGCGCCGCGCCCAGCAGCTGGCGTCAGCCGATCTGGCTGCTGCCGAAAAGACATCGGGCCGGGGAACGGGAATTGCTGCCGCTGCGCCGTCACCCATGGCCAACCCGGCGATCACCGCAACGCCGCGTGTGCCGCAGCCGATAGCGCCTGCCGCAGTGCCGCCGTCAGTTGTCGCTGCCGAGGCGGCTGTGGCGGAAGCGGCCCGGGTGCGCGGAACCGAAAGTCCGGCAGAGGCGGGCGCGGATTATGCGCGGCCCAGCCAGAAGGCGGCGAATCCGCCCGCGTCGGTTGCGCGCCCCGCCACTCCGCCATCACCACGCCCGGCTATCGCGCCTGTGGCCAGTCCGGCGCCGGTTGCCGCGACTGGCGGTGCATGGAAAGTGCAGCTCGGCGCGTTTTCCGTCGCGGCCAATGCCAACCGCATGTGGGATCAGATCGGCGGGCGCGGCGCGCTGGCGGGCAAGAGCAAGCTGCTCGTCCCGGCGGGCGGGGTGACCAAACTGCAGGCGGGTGGCTTTGCCAGCCGTGCGGATGCTGATGCTGCCTGTGCCGCGCTGAAATCCGCGGGGCAGGCCTGCCTCGTCACCCGGTGATGGGGGGTGACCCGGCGCATGGTCCGCCGGGCGATCATGGCGGAAGGGGAAACGATCCCGCACGCATCCTTGCGCTGGACTTCATTCGCGGTGTCGCGGTGCTGGGCATCCTGGCCGCCAATATCGTCGGCTTTGCCAATCCGATGCTGGCCACAGTCTGGCCGGGCGCGCTGTCCCTGCCTATGCGGCCTGCTGACGAGATTGCCTGGTGGGCCCAGTTCATCCTGATCGATGGCAAGATGCGCGGGCTGTTTACCCTGCTGTTCGGGGCGGGGATGGCGCTGTTCCTTGAAACCAAAGGCGCTGGCCTGCAGGCGCGGCGACTGGGCTGGCTGACGGTGCTTGGCTTGCTGCATTATTTCCTGCTGTTTCGCGGCGACATCCTGTTCTCCTACGCTGTGTGCGGGTTGATCGCGCTCTGGCTGGGTTCGGCCCGGCTCGGCGCAACCACGCTGGTTGTCACCGGGGTCGTGCTCTACTGCGTGGGGGCGACGCTTGGCGCTGCGCTGTTCCTCAATTTCCTGTTT
Organism: Novosphingobium sp.; assembly: GCA_024236235.1. Taxonomy (GTDB): domain Bacteria; phylum Pseudomonadota; class Alphaproteobacteria; order Sphingomonadales; family Sphingomonadaceae; genus JACKKV01. Next base: position 40,810 of record JACKKV010000002.1, read on the forward strand.
CAGGAGAACACGGCGCTGGCCGCATGCGCCGATGCCACAGCCTGTCTCGCCAGCCCTGATGGCTCGCTTTACTGGGAAGCGCTGCAGGAAAACCTTGCCGAAGCCGCTGCCGAAAGCGCAGCCTATCGAGGAAACTTTTCCGGCCTGCTTTCGTATAATCTGCGCGAACATCTGTTCGGCCCGGTTGATGGCGCCATTTTGGCGCTGCTTGAGACATTCCCGCTGATTCTGATCGGGATGGGCTTGCTCAAGGCGGGCTTTTTCCTTCGCTGCGCGACCGCAATGGCGGCATGGGGACTGGCGGGGATTGTGCTGGGCACCGCATTGACCGTGCCACTGGGCATGTGGATCGAAAGCGCTGGCTATCCAATGTACCGCAATTTCATCACCATGATGGGGCTTGGGCAAATCGCGCGCCTGCCGGTGATTCTTGGTTTTGCCGCCTGTCTGGTCTGGCTGGCACCGAGAATGGAGCGGGGCTGGCTGGGTCGGCGGCTGGCGGCGGCGGGGCGGCTTGCGCTTTCCAATTACATTGCCTGTTCGCTGCTGATGGCGTTCCTGTTCCAGGGCTGGGGGCTGGGCTGGTACGGATCGCTAACCCGCACACAACTGTTGTGGCCGATGCTGGGTGCCTGGGCTGCGATGTTGCTCTGGTCTGGTCCATGGCTTTCGCGCTATCACTTCGGACCGCTGGAATGGCTGTGGCGCTGCCTGACTTATGGCCGCCGCTTTTCGTTCCGGCGCGATTGAGCCTTGCTAATGCGATCAATTCGCATTACGTAACAGGGATTATCGGGAGGCCGCCAGTGTATCTGTGCATCTGCAATGCCATTCGGGAAACGGATTTCCGGCGCGCTGCGCGTGACGGGTCAGGCGATGCAGAAGCGATCTATCGCGCGATGGGGCGCACTCCTGATTGCGGTTCTTGCCTGTGCGAGGCGGAAGATATTTTGCGGGAAGAACGCGAAGGGCTGAAATCGGCCATTCTTGCCGCCTGACTTCGTCGAAACCGGGCATGCGCCGCTTGCCATGCCGCGCCGGGGCGCGCATATTCACGCCCTGATTTCGTATGGAGGCGGGCATGAAGGGCGACCAGAAGGTCATCGAATTTCTCAACAAGGCGCTGACTAATGAGCTGACCGCCATCAACCAGTACTGGCTGCACTACCGGGTGCTCAAGAACTGGGGGGTCGACAAGCTTGCCGAATATGAACGGCACGAATCGATCGACGAGATGAAACATGCCGACATGCTGGCCGACCGTGTGCTGTTTCTGGACGGGCTTCCCAATTTTCAGGCGATTCACAAGCTCAAGGTCGGGGAAACGGTGGAAGAGATCCTGAAGGCGGATCTTGCACTGGAGATGGAAGCGATACCGCTGCTGCGTGACGCCATCGAACATTGCGAAAGCGTGCGCGATTATGCCAGCCGCGAATTGTTCGAGCGCATCCTGGAGAGCGAGGAGGAGCATGTCGATTTTCTTGAAACCCAGTTCGACATGATCGCCCGCATGGGGCTTGAAAATTATGTCCAGCTGCAAAGCAAACCGGCTGGCGAAGGGGCCTAGGCGGCGTGGACAAATTCCGCGCGGCCACGGCCGGAGGCCAGAAACGTCAGTTTAAGGAGTGAGCACGAAGGTCATGCTGGCATATTCAAGGACGAACGACGCAGAAATGGCGTTTTTGGGTCCGGCCCCTGCGGGGTTCGGCCCAATTGGACGCCGGCCGCGTTGCTCAACCTTGAAAGAGAACCACTCTTCCTTCGGCTTCGCGCCTTACCAGCGCCCAATTGGGCATCGAACCGTGGTTCGCGTGGAATTTGTCCACGCCGCCTAGGCGAGCGAGGGAGGAACGGTGATGAGCCTGCAACCCTACAAGGCGACGCCGGTCTTCGATCAGGACAGTCTGCCTGCGGCGCTGCGCAACGAACACAATACCAAGGCAGGCGTCTGGGGCCTGTTGCGGGTGCTGGAAGGGGAAGTCCGGCTGGTGTTTCGCGAAACGGGCAAGTCAGTGCGGGTGACCCCCGAAAACCCCGGCCATATCCCCCCGCAGGAGGTGCATCATGTGGAACTGTGCGGGCCGATGCGGATGCAGGTCGAATTCTACCGCGAACCGCCGCCTGGCGGGTGATTGAGCGGGGCCGGCAATTGAGGAGGGGAATCCGATGACCGTGCAGGACCGTATTGCCGCTTCTGGAACCGCGTTGCCCATGCGCCAGCGGGTGAGCGAGGCGGAATGGACCGCGCGGGTGGAACTGGCTGCGCTTTATCGCATCATTCACCATTTCGGCATGACTGACCTCATCGCCAATCACATCACCATGCGCGTTCCGGGCGAACAGGGCCATGTGCTCATCAACGCCTATGGCCTGACATATGACGAGGTGACGGCCTCCAACCTCTACAAGATCACGCTGGATGGCGATGTGGTGCTGAAGCCCGACCTCGATCTTGGCCTGAACCCCACCGGCTACATGATTCACGGTGCGGTGCATGGCGCGCGGGACGATGCGCATGTCGTCATTCACACGCACAGCGCGGCCGGATCGGGCGTTTCGGCGATGCAATGCGGACTGCTGCCGCTGTCGCAACATGCCGCGCTGGTCGAAGGGGTGGTCGGCTATCACGATTATGAAGGGGTCGCACTCAACCCTGAAGAGCGCGGACGGCTGGTCTCAAATCTGGGCGGTGGCAATCTGCTGATCCTGCGCAATCACGGTCTGCTGGCCTGTGGTCGGACCTGCGGGGAAGCGTTCATTTATCTTTACCGGCTTGAAATGGCCTGCAAGATTCAGGTTGCGGCCATGGCGGGCGGCATGGAAAATGCCTCTGCGATGTCGCAGGCGGCGTTGGACAATACCCGCGCGATCGCCTTGGCCAATCCCGGCCTGGTGGGCGGTGAGCTGCAATGGAAGGCGCTGCTGCGCCGGATGGACCGGATCGATCCGTCGTTCAGGGAGTAGGGGACACATGACAGAGGTGATGGACATGTCCGCGCTGGACGACAAGGTGACTTGCCGGATCGAAGGGGATGGCCGCCCGCCCTTGTTCGTTGAAGCGCGCGCGGGCGCCTTCAATTCGCTGGAGGAGGCGGTGGAATGGATCACCGCTCATCGCCAGGCGCTGGATACATTGATTCTTGAGCACGGCGGAATCGTGCTGCGCGGCTTCCCGCTGGTGAGTTCAGAGGATTTTGGCGCGGTCAGCGCATGTTTTCCAGCCTACACGGGCGGGTATCAGGGCGGGGCGGCGGCGCGCCGGGCCGTCGCCAAGGGTGTCTACGAGGCCACGCAGCGCACCGGGGACCAGACCATCCCGATTCATCAGGAAATGTTCTATCTGCGCGATTATCCCGCCCGCATCGCCTTCTTCGCAAAGAAGGTAGCTGAACAGGGTGGCGAAACGACGATTGCCGACATGCGCGGCGTTACGCGCGAAATGCCGGGTGCGATCCGCACGAAGCTGGAAAGCCTCGGCATTCAGAACATCCGCAATTTCGCGGCAAAGACGGGCAATACCGAAGAAAATCGCCTGATGGACAAGCGCGGCTGGGATTTTGCCTTCTACACCGATTCGGAAGCAGAGGTGGAGGCGGTGTGCGCCCGGCGCAATCTGCGCCCGCACTGGCATGAAGATGGCAGCCTGACGGTGTTCAATCTGGAAGATGCCTTCGTGGCCCATCCGCAGACCGGCGAGCGGGTCTATCGCGGCGGGGTGCACATCGCGCATTTCTATCGCGGATCATATGACAACACGGGCCAGGCGGCGGAGCTGCGCGCGCAGCAGGAGTTTCCCTCTGGCGCCTATCTTGGCGATGGCAGCGATCTTCCGGATGATGAAGATGCGGCCTTCCAGCAATTGGTCGATCGTTTCACCTATTCGTGGAAATGGCAGAACGGCGATGTGATGATCCTCGACAATCTGCTGACCGGTCACGGACGCAATCCATACTCCGGCACGCGTGCGACCGAGGTGGCACTGCTGGACTGAGGCGATCAGCCCGGCAATGCCTGCGCCGCCGCCACTGCGCTGGCCCAGGCCCACTGGAAATTATATCCGCCCAGCCAGCCGGTCACGTCCACCGCTTCGCCGATGAAGTAGAGGCCGGGCATTTTCCGTGCCTCCATGGTTCGGGATGACAGTTCCGCAGTGCTGACACCGCCCGCGGTTACTTCAGCCTTGGCAAAACCTTCCGATCCATCGGGGCAGAAGCGCCAGTCGGCCAGTGCTGCCGCGGCATCGCGCAGGCGCGGATCGCTGTGGGAGGAAAGCGGGCCGGCAAGGCCCAGTCTGCCATCCAGCACGCTGGCCAGCCGGTCCGGCAGGGCATCGCGCAGAATGCTGCGCAGGGTAGCCCCTGGATGATCGCGCTTGGCCTGCACCAGCCAGTCCTGTTCGCGATCCGGCAAAAAATCGATCCGCACCTCATCGCCGCGTTTCCAGTAGGACGAGATCTGCAGGATCGCAGGACCGGACAGGCCGCGATGTGTGAACAGGGCCGCTTCCCTGAATGCCGTCTTGCCGCAACGGGCGATGACTTCGGCCGAAACGCCCGCAAGTTCTGTGAACAGCGCGTCGGCGCGGCTCAGCGTCAAAGGCACCAGCGCAGGGCGCGGCTGGACCACTTTCAGGCCGAACTGGCGAGCCAGATCATAGGCAAAGCCGGTTGCGCCCATTTTGGGGATCGAAGGCCCGCCGGTCGCCACCACCAGCGCCCTGCTGGCGGCTGAAAAACCGTCGCACTCGACGTGAAACAGCCCGTCCGCATGGCTGATCGCGCGGGCCGGGGCACTGCAGCGCAGCGTCACATTACCCGCTTCGCATTCGGCCAGCAGCATGGCCACGATCTGACGGGCAGAACCGTCGCAGAACAGCTGGCCCAGGGTTTTTTCATGCCAGGCGATGCCATGGCGTTCCACCAGATCGAGAAAGTCGTGCGGGCCATAGCGGCTGAGTGCAGATTTGGCGAAATGCGGATTTTCCGAAAGATAGGATTCGGGTGCCGTGCGCAGGTTGGTGAAATTGCAGCGCCCGCCGCCCGAAATCAGGATCTTCTTTCCCGGCTGGTCGGCATGGTCGAGTAGCAGCACGCGCAGGCCGCGCTTGCCCGCCTCGGCTGCGCATAGCAGGCCCGCTGCCCCCGCGCCGACAATGATCGCGTCACAGGATCGGGGGCTGGAAGCCATGCGCGCGCAGCCTCAGTCCGGTTTGGCGAAGGGGTTCTTCCGGCTGCGCAGGTTCAGCCGCACCGGCACCGCAGCGAAGCCCAACTCGCGCCGGATGCCGTTGACCAGATAGCGGCGATAGCTTTCGGGTAGCATGTCCAGTCGCGTCCCGAAAATCGCGAAGCTCGGCGGGCGCGTCTTGATCTGGGTGATGTAGCGCAGCTTGATCCGCTTGCCACCGGGCGCGGGCGGCGGATTGGCTTCCAGCGCATCGTCGAACCAGCGGTTGAGCGCGGCGGTGGGGACGCGCTTGGACCACGCCTCGCGCAGTTCGAAGGCCGCGCCGATCATCGCGTCCAGACCCTTGCCGGTACGCGCGGAAACCGACAGCAGCGGCAGGCCGCGCACCTGCGCCAGCCCTTCGTCCAGCGCCGCGCGAATGCCATTGAACAAGGCGGATGCGTCTTCTGCCACATCCCATTTGTTGATCGCGATAATCAGCGCGCGCCCCTCTTTCAGCACATTGTCCGCGATCTTCAGATCCTGATGTTCCAGCCCTTTTGTCGCGTCCAGCAGCAGGACCACGACTTCTGCAAAGTCGATGGCATGGCGCGCGTCAGCCACCGCCAGCCGTTCCAGCTTTTCCGTGACGCGCGCCTTCTTGCGCATCCCGGCCGTGTCGATCAGCCGCACTGCGCGCGTTTCACCGTTCTTGGGATCGGTCCAGTCCCAGTCAATCGCAATCGAATCGCGGGTGATTCCGGCTTCCGGGCCGGTCAGCAGCCGGTCCTGTCCGAGGATCCGGTTGATGAGCGTCGATTTACCGGCATTGGGTCGACCGACAATGGCGAGTTTGAGCGGGCCGATCGGCACACCATCCTCGTCTTCTTCCACGGCGTGGTCAGCCCCGTTGTCCGCCCCGCAGCCTTCGATAAGGGGTAGCAACGCTTCGAACAGGTCGGCCATGCCTTCGCCATGTTCTGCCGACAGTGGCACCGGCTCTCCCAGCCCGAGCGAAAAGGATTCATAGACGCCCGAATCCCCGGCGCGGCCTTCCGCCTTGTTGGCGATCAGCACCACCGGCACATCCTGTTCGCGCAGCCAGCGGCCAATCTCCTCGTCCAGCGGGGTGATTCCGGCGCGCGCATCAATGACGAACAGGGCGACGCTGGCGCCCTTCAAAGACACTTCGGTCTGCGCACGCATTCTGCCGGGGAGGGTTTCGGGGTCTTCATCCTCCCAGCCTGCGGTATCTACCACCGTGAAATCGAGGCCCAGCAGATGCGCTTCGCCGAACCGCCGATCGCGCGTGACGCCGGGCTGGTCATCCACCAGCGCCAGCTTCTTGCCGATCAGCCGGTTGAACAGGGTCGATTTGCCGACATTGGGACGACCGATGATGATGACCTGAGGAAGCATGATGGGGCGCAGGTGGGCGGTTTGGGGCCGCTTGGCAAGGGGCAAGCGCGGACAGGTGATGTCCGCTAGGGCGATGTTAACCATATTGCGCCACCATCGCAGGATGACAAAGCGATACGCACCCGTGCTTGCCGCGCTTGCGCTCGGCCTTGCCAGCCCGGCCGCGCATGCCGAAAGCGCCGCCAACTGGCAGCGCGACGCGGGCGGCAGCGGCGAGCTGGAACCCTATCTGCAATGTGTCCCCTATGCCCGCGAGGTCAGCGGGGTGCAGATCTATGGCGATGCTCATAGCTGGTGGGATCAGGCCAAGGGGCGCTATCAACGTGGCACGCACCCGCGGGTCGGCGCGGTGATGGCGCTCAAGCCGCATGGCAACATGCGGCTTGGCCATGTGGCTGCGGTGAGTGGGATCGTCGATTCGCGCACGATTCTGCTGCGCCATGCCAACTGGTCACCGATCAATGGGCGGCGCGGACAGATCGAGGACAATGTGCAGGCGGTGGACGTTTCGCCCGGTAATGACTGGAGCGAGGTTCGCGTCTGGTATGCGCCGCTGGGCGCGCTTGGCGCCACTCACTGGCCCGTCGCGGGCTTCATTTACGGGGCGAAGGCGCGGGCACCAACATCCGGCGTACTTGCCGCCACCACTCCCATCGTCCGGGCAAAATCGGTACGGCCCGATCCGATCGGCGCGATTATCGCGCGGATGGAATAGGGCCGCTGACGGGCTGGCTCAGCCCGCCTTGGCCACCGGCGGATTTTCGCCCAGATCTTCATACCAGGCTTCGACCGGGCCATTGAGCTTGACCAGCAGCGGGCGCCCCTTGCGGTCCACCGTCTTGCCGGCCTGCACCTTCACCCAGCCTTGCGAGATGCAATATTCATCGACGTTCGTGCGCACCGTTCCCTTGAAGCGGATGCCAACGCCGCGCTGGAGCTTTTCTGCATCGAAAAATTCGCTGGCCGGATTGATCGAGAGGTGATCGGGGGGAACGTCAGCAGCGCCGGAGGCGGCTGACGGGGCTGGGGTCTGTTCGCTGTCGCTCATGGCGCGCCCTTAATGCGTGGTCGCTCGCCGCGCAACCGGCCCGTGACAGCATGGAATTGCACCCTGCCGCCCCGTAACGCTTGCCCTTTTCCGCGTCGGCGGATAAGGGCGCAGCCTTTCCCTCCGGTCGGTATGTCACCACCCGGGTATTTCGTCGGGCCGCGGGCGTGGCGGAACTGGTAGACGCGCTGGATTTAGGTTCCAGTATCGCAAGATGTGGGGGTTCGAGTCCCTTCGCCCGCACCAGTCCCGTCAGGATGCCCAAAGGCTCCGCGTTGAGGATTTGAGAAGGCACGGACACAATGCAGATCGTCGAAACCACCAATGAAGGCCTGAAGCGCGGTTATACCGTAACGATTCCGGCGAAGACCATCGCGGCCCGGATCGATAGCGAGGTGCAGCGAATCGCCCCGCAGGTGCGTATGCCCGGTTTCCGCCCCGGCAAGGTTCCGGCCAATCTGGTCAAGAAGATGCATGGCGATGCGCTGCATTCCGATGCGCTGAATGCAGCGCTGCGCGAATCGGTCGACAGTCTCATCAGTGAAAAGCAGCTGCGCCCCGCGTTCCAGCCCAATGTCAGCCTGGGCGAAGGCTATGAACAGGGCAAGGATGCGCAACTGACGGTGGAGCTGGAAGTGCTTCCCGCAATCGAAACGCCTTCGATCGAGGGGCTCAAGCTCGAAAAGCTCAATGTCGCAGTGAGCGACGAACAGGTGGACGAAGCGGTTGCCAAGTTCGCTGCTGGCCAGAAGAGCTTCAAGGACGCGCCCAAGACGCGCAAGGCTCAGGATGGTGACCAGCTGGTCATCGACTTCCTCGGCAAGCTCGATGGCGAACCCTTTGAAGGCGGCGCGGCCGAAAACCAGCCGCTGGAAATTGGCGCTGGCCGCTTCATCCCCGGTTTCGAAGAACAGCTGACCGGCGCCAAGGCCGGTGAAGAGCGCACCATCAGCGTCAGTTTCCCCGACGACTATCCGGCCGAACATCTGGCCGGCAAGGAAGCGACGTTCGATATCAAGGTGCATGCGGTCAAGGTGCCGGGCGAAGCCAAGGCGGATGACGAACTGGCGAAGATGCTCGGCCTCGACAGTCTGGACGCGCTCAAGGGCATCCTGCGCGGCCAGATGGAACAGGAAACCGCCGGCCTCACGCGTACGCAGATGAAGCGCCAGCTGCTTGACCAGCTGGCTGCCGGCCATGATTTCCCGGTTCCGCCGACCATGGTGGAAGCGGAATTCAACCAGATCTGGGCTCAGCTTCAGCAGGAAGCCCAGAAGGAAGAAAATCCTGAAACGGCGCTGAAGGAAATCGAGGCCGAAAAGGACGATTACCGGCGTATTGCCGAACGGCGCGTGCGGCTGGGCTTGCTGCTGTCGGAAATCGGCGCGGCCAACAATGTCCAGATTTCGGATCAGGAAATGCAGATGGTCATTTCCCAGGCGGCGCAGCAATATCGCCCGGAAGATCGCCAGCGGTTCGTCCAGTATGTCCAGCAGGATGCGATGGCAGCAGCTCAGCTGCGCGCTCCGCTGTATGAGGAAAAGGTCGTCGACTTCCTGTTCGACAAGGCCGAAGTGACTGAACGCGCGGTGACGCGCGAAGAACTCGAAGCTGCGCTGGAAGCTGACGAAGGCGATGCTGCGGCCAAGCCTGCCGCCAAGAAGCCCGCCGCGAAGAAGGCTCCTGCCAAGAAGGCTACCGCAAAGGCGGAAGCCGCCCCGGTCGAGCCCAAGCCTGCGGCCAAGAAACCCGCAGCTAAGAAGGCTCCTGCCAAAAAGGAAGCGGCACCCGCCGCCGAGGCCAAGCCGGCTGCGGAGAAGAAACCCGCCGCGAAGAAGGCGGCTGCTCCCGCCAAGAAGGCTCCAGCCAAGAAAGCTGCAGCCAAGAAGTAAACCGGTTGCCGCAATTGGGCGGCTTCATGCAAATGCGATCAGGGGGCGGGAAGTCATTTTCGCCCCCTTTGCTTTGCCTGCTGCGGATTATCAGGCGGGGCGATAGTACCAGGCGACTGTGGCGTCGTCGCTCACGTCATGTGTGCGCTGGTCGACCAGCTGCAATTGCACGGGGATGGTCTGGTAATTGGTCAGCTCCGCATTGGTCGGGAAACGCAGCGACATGCCCGCCGCGTTGATCTGTTCCATGACCACGGCAAGGGGCGTTTGCCCGTCATCCATATTCCCCCGCAGCAGGTAAAAATGCATCTGTCCGCAACGCTGATACAGCCAGTAATCATGCCACGTCATCAGGCGCGGGGGCCATTGTGCATTATGACCGACCATGAATTCGGGCGCACGTAGCGGCATCGCTTCGGGCGTGATGATGAGGATGTAGGCTGCGCGATAATTGAGGTACTGAAGCAGATCCAGACCTTCTGAATAACGGAAATGTTCCAGCACATCGCCCATGATGATGAAGTCGAAGATCATGTCTGGCGTTTCGTAAAGGCAATCGGCGCCCCGGTTGACGATTTCGCTATAGCCGTTTTCCGTCAGCAGCGGGTTCATCGCCGCGTCGGGTTCGACCGCGATCAGGCTTGTTTCTGCAAGCCCGGCCGTACGGATGAGCCGACCATATTTTCCTTTTCCCGCACCGATCTCAAGCACCTGGCGCGGGCGGATCAGCTTGAGGATTTCGGAACAGAGTTCGTCAAATGTGTCGAATGAATTGCCATTTATCATTGTCATACCATGTCTTGCCGGTGGGGATGATGTGTCGGGTATGACGGCCTGTCATCCCTTTTTTGCGCTCTGACGCGCTATTCGTGGCTCATTGGCGGGCAAGCCTCTTGAACAATGGGGCTGCGCACGCGAAATAGGCGCTCCAACAAGATGAGGGATTCCATGATCGACCTGCTCGGCACTTCCGGCGAAACCTATGGCGCTCAGGGCCAGTTCACCCGCGATCCGGTTACCGGCGCGCTGGTCCCGGTGGTGGTCGAACAGACCAGCCGGGGCGAACGCAGCTTCGATATTTTCAGCCGTCTGCTGCGCGAACGGATCGTGTTCGTCACCGGCCAGGTGGAAGACGGGATGGCATCGCTGATCGTCGCCCAGCTGCTGTTTCTGGAAAGCGAAAACCCGTCCAAGCCCATCAGCATGTACATCAACTCGCCCGGCGGGGTGGTGACCGCTGGCATGGCGATTCACGACACGATGCAGTACATCAAGCCGCGCGTGTCGACCGTCTGCATCGGTCAGGCCGCGAGCATGGGCAGCTTCCTGCTGGCGGCGGGTGAACCGGGTATGCGTATCGCCCTGCCCAATGCGCGCATCATGGTGCACCAGCCGTCGGGCGGCGCGCGCGGTATGGCTTCCGACATCGAAATTCAGGCTCGCGAGATTCTGCGCATTCGCCAGCGGATGAATGATCTCTATGTGAAATACACGGGGCAAAGCCTCACGGATATCGAACGCGCGCTTGATCGCGACACCTTCCTTGAAGCTGATGAAGCGATGAAATTCGGGATTGTCGACAAGGTGTTCGAAACGCGTCCGGAAAGCGAAGCGAGCGGTGACGAGAGCGGTTCGGGCGGCGCGCCAGAGGCTTGATCGCGCGGCGAACTGATGTAGCATTTTGGCAACCTTGTCGCTTCAGGTGGCAGAAAGCCGCTGCCTGTTAGGCATGATGCATTGATTATACGCGCCGGGGGGCTACATTTCCCGGTGATTCCCTGTCGCGTGGATGGCTGGCAGGGGGCAGGAAAAAGGCATGACCAAATTGAGTGGATCGGACAGCAAGAGCACCCTTTACTGCAGCTTCTGCGGTAAATCCCAGCACGAGGTGCGCAAGCTGATCGCGGGCCCTACCGTGTTCATCTGCGATGAATGCGTGGAACTGTGCAACGATATCATCCGCGAAGAAACCAAGGCAGGCATTGCCGGGAAGAAGGATGGCAGCGTCCCGACCCCGCATGAAATCTTCGCCACGCTGAATGATTACGTGATCGGCCAGGATCGCGCCAAGCGGGTGCTATCGGTCGCGGTTCACAATCATTACAAGCGCCTGAAGCACAGCGGCAAGGCGGGCGATGTGGAACTGGCCAAGTCCAACATCCTGCTGGTCGGCCCGACCGGATCGGGCAAGACGCTGCTGGCGCAGACGCTTGCGCGCACATTTGATGTGCCCTTTACCATGGCCGACGCCACCACGCTGACCGAAGCGGGCTATGTCGGCGAGGATGTGGAAAACATCATCCTCAAGCTGCTCCAGTCGTCGGATTACAACGTCGAGAAGGCGCAGCAAGGGATCGTCTATATTGACGAGATCGACAAGATCACCCGCAAGGCGGAAAACCCATCAATCACTCGCGACGTGTCAGGCGAAGGCGTGCAGCAGGCGCTGCTCAAGCTGATGGAAGGCACCACCGCTTCAGTTCCGCCGCAGGGCGGGCGCAAGCATCCGCAGCAGGAATTCCTGCAGGTGGACACCACCAACATCCTGTTCATTTGCGGCGGCGCCTTTGCGGGCCTCGAAAAGATCATCGCTGACCGGCTGCAGAAGCGTTCGATCGGCTTCGGGGCGCATGTTGCCGACCCGGACAAGCGCCGGGTGGGCGAACTGCTGCAGAAGGCGGAGCCGGAAGATCTGCTGAAATTCGGGCTGATTCCCGAATTCGTCGGCCGCCTGCCCGTGATCGCCACGCTGAACGACCTTGATGTGTCTGCGCTGGTCCAGATCCTGACCGAACCGAAAAACGCGCTGGTCAAGCAGTACAAGAAACTGTTCGAGCTGGAAGATGTCGAATTGACCTTCACTGCCGATGCGCTCGAAACGATCGCGCAGAAGGCAATCGCCCGCAAGACCGGTGCGCGTGGATTGCGCTCCATCGTCGAAGCGATCCTGCTGGATACGATGTTCGACCTGCCCGCGCTGGAAGGCGTCAGCGAAGTGGTGGTGGACAAGGACGTGGTGGAAGGCCGCAAGGAACCCGTCCAGGTTCACGGCAAGAAGAAGGAAGAAGCGGCCTGAGGTAAGTTTCTTCCCGTTCGCGGGAAAGCGCCTCAGACTCGTTCGTCGGCTTCCAGCGCGCAGCCTGCATTGGCGGCATGTTCCACCTGCAAGGTGGCGTGATGAATGCCAAACGTCGCCTCCAGCTGATGCGCCAGCTCATGCAGGAAGCCATCGCCCGGATGCCCGCCCGGCATGACCAGATGCGCGGTCAGCGCGGTTTCTGTGGTGCTCATTGGCCAGATATGCAGGTCATGCACGGAATGGACGCCGGCACGTGAAAGCAGGAAGTGGCGGACCGCACCTTCGTCTATCCCGGCGGGCACTGCCAGCAGGGCCATCGCCACGCTGTCTTTCAGCAGTCCCCAGGTGCCCCAGGCGATCACGGCCACGATCACCAGGCTGGTGAGCGGATCGATCCATAGCCTGCCCGTCAGCACGATCAGCAGCCCTGCCAGCACCACACCCGCAGACACCAGCGCATCGGCAGCCATATGCAGGAAGGCGCCGCGAATGTTGATGTCGTGTTTGCGCCCGCGCATGAACAGCAGCGCGGTGGCCGTGTTGATCGCGATGCCAATGGCGGCCACGATCATCACCGTTTCGCCTTCTACCGGGGCGGGTTGCCACAGGCGGCGTAGCGTTTCGATCAGGATCATGCCCAGCGCCACCAGCAGCAGGGCGGCATTGGCCATGGCGGCGAGAATCGACCCCGATTTCAGCCCATAGGTAAAGCGTGCGCTCGGCGGTCTCCTGGCCGCCACGCTGGCCGCCCATGCGATCAGCAGGCAGAGCACGTCTGACAGATTGTGCCCGGCATCTGCAATCAACGCCATTGATCCTGCGATCCAGCCATAGATCGCCTCGACGGCTACGAAGCCGGAATTGAGCACCACGCCAATGGCAAAGGCGCGCCCGAAATCCGCCGGTGCATGGCTATGAGCATGCCCGTGCCCATGGCTGTGCGTGTGATCATGATGATGGTGCCCCGCGCTCATCCGTTTACTCGTAAACGCAGGAATCAAGGCCGTCACGCCGGACCACGCCGATACGCGCGGCAATCGTGTTGCCGTAACGGCGGGTAAAGCCGGTTGGGTTCACTACCGCGCGTTTCTTGGGCAGGGGCAGGGCGGCAGCCATGCGGGCGGCTTCGCTGCGCGAAAGGCGTGCCGCAGAATGGTGGAAATAGCGTTGGGAGCCAGCTTCCACCCCATATGTGCCGATGCCGGTTTCGGCGACGTTGAGATAGACCTCCATGATCCGCCGTTTGCCCCATAATTGTTCGATCAGGACGGTGAACCATGCCTCCAGTCCCTTGCGGATATAACCACCGCCCTGCCACAGGAAGACGTTCTTGGCTGTTTGCTGGCTGATCGACGATCCGCCGCGGATTCGCCCGCCGTTTTTTTCGGCGCGGGCGTTGCGTTCCATCGCCTTCTCGATCGCCTCGCGGTCGAACCCGTCATGCAGGCAGAACTTGCCGTCTTCCGCCGCGATCACGGCAGACACCATGTTGCGGTCAATGCGCGAAAGCGGGGTCCAGTCCTTGGTGATACCGTTTCCGTCAAGCAGCATCGTGGCGGTGACGGGGATGGGCACGAAGCGGAACAGGAGGACAGAGCCGATGCTCCAGATCAGGAAGATCGCGATCACCCACCACACCAGCCGCGCCAGTGTGAGCTTGCGCGCCCGTCGTACCCGGCGCACGCCAGGAAAAAGCACGATCTTGTCGCCCGGGTTTTTGCGATTCTCGCTCACGCGCAAGCTCTAGCGCGAGGAAATGCGCCTGTCGCGCCCTTCGATGCGGTTGCATGGTGGACAAACGGGGGTGGCGAAACCACCCCCGCAATCCCGTTGATCAGCCAAGTGCCGCCGTCGGCATCAGCCGTTCGCCGGCGATGCGCTGCATCGCCTTTTGCAATTTTTCAAAGGCGCGCACTTCGATCTGGCGGATGCGTTCGCGTGACACATCATAGACCTGGCTGAGCTCTTCCAGCGTCTGCGGTTCGTCCACCAGCCGCCGTTCCGTCAGGATATGGCGTTCCCGCTCGTTCAGGCTTTCCATCGCTTCGGCCAGCATTTCGTGATGCAGAGCGGCCTCTTCAGCTTCGGCGACGGTTTCATCCTGCAGCGGGCGGTCATCGGTCAGCCAGTCCTGCCACTGGCCCGAGCCTTCCTCGTCCGAGCGCATGGAGACGTTGAGCGACGCATCGCCCCCCATCAGCATGCGCCGGTTCATGTTGATGACTTCCTGTTCGGGCACGCCCAGGTCCGTGGCGATCTTGGCCACATCGTCAGGGTGAAGATCCGTGTCCTCGTAAGCGTCGAGGTTCTTCTTCATCCGGCGCAGGTTGAAGAACAGCTTCTTCTGCGCGGCGGTAGTGCCCATTTTCACCAGGCTCCAGCTGCGCAGGATAAATTCCTGCATGCTGGCCTTGATCCACCACATGGCATAGGTGGCCAGGCGGAAGCCGCGATCGGGTTCGAACTTCTTGACGCCCTGCATCAGGCCGACATTGCCTTCGGAAATGAGATCGGACACGGGCAGGCCATAGCCGCGATAGCCCATGGCGATCTTGGCCACCAGCCGCAGATGGCTGGTGACGAGCTGCGCGGCAGCTTCGGGATCTTCATGCTCCTGATAGCGTTTGGCGAGCATATATTCCTGCTCTGCCGTCAGCACCGGGAATTTCTTGATTTCCGCCAGATAGCGGTTGAGACTCTGCTCCCCGCCAAGCGCGGGCAGGCTGGTCTTCGTAGGTTTGGTCTCGCTCACTTCTTTCCCTTACCTTTCGCGTCGACCGCTTTCGATGGACCCCTGATGGGCATCCGCCTGGCGCGGCCACATTAGGATGATGGAACAGCTTTTGTTCCTATCACAAGTTTGCAATTTTTTCCAGAATTTCCCGCATGTCTGCCGGAATTTCGCTGCGAAATTCGTGAGTTTCGCCTGAAATCGGGTGAGTAAAGCCCAGTTCGGCAGCATGCAGCGCCTGCCGGGCAAAACCAGAATGCGACAAAATCGGTCTGATTCGAGGATTGGTGCGTCCATAAAGCGGATCGCCCAATAGCGCATGACCGATTGACGCCATGTGAACGCGCACCTGGTGAGTTCTGCCTGTTTCAAGGCGGCATTCGACCAATGCGGCGCCTGCGAACGCTTCGAGCATGCGGTAATGCGTCACCGCATGTTTGCCACGGGTGGATCTGTCAGGCAGGATCGCCATTTTCTTGCGATTGGCATCGGACCTGCCGATGCGCGCGTTGACCGTCCCGGAGGGCGGAACCGGCACCCCGTTCACCACCGCCAGATAGGCGCGCGTTATCGAATGGTCGGCAAACTGGCGGGCCAGCCCTTCATGCGCCGCGTCGCTTTTCGCTGCGACGATCAGGCCCGAGGTGTCCTTGTCGATCCGGTGAACAATGCCGGGGCGCGCGATGCCGTTAATGCCGGACAGTTGCCCCCGGCAATGGTGCAGCAGCGCGTTGACCAGCGTACCGTCAGGATTGCCGGCGGCGGGATGGACCACCAGCCCGGCGGGCTTGTCGATCACGATCAGATGTTCATCCTCGAACGCCACGACCAGCGGAATGTCCTGCGGCCGGGCGGGCGCCGCGGCCAGGGCTGGCAATTCGATGGTGAATGCGGTTTCCGCGGCGGCCTTCGCTGACGGAGAGGATGCGGCTGTCCCGTCCAGCAGGACGCGCCCTTCGGCGATCAGCGTCTTTACCCGCTCGCGCGATAGTCCGGTCGCGTCAGCCAGCGCCTTGTCCAGCCGCTGGCCACCATCGCTGATCGTGCCGCTGATGACTTCCCTGTCCCCCATGCTAACTAGATGGCTATGGAGTTGCTGGTGACAAGGGCGCTGTTGCATCAATTGCGGGATCGTGCCGCTGCTGCGCATCCACGCGAAGCGTGCGGCATCCTGCTGGGGCGTGATGACCGGATCGCGGAAGCGCGGGGCTGCGCCAATGTTCATCCCGATCCGGCCAGCCATTTCGAGATCGACCCGCAGGCGCTGATCGATGCGCATCGGGCGGCGCGCGCTGGCGGACCTGCGGTGATCGGCTATTATCACTCTCACCCGCAGGGTGCGGCGGAACCCTCGGCGGCGGACAGGGCCAGCGCTGCTTGCGACGGGCGGGTGTGGGCGATCATCGCCGGGCAGGAGGTGTGTTTCTGGCGTGATGGCGAAAGGGGGTTTTTGCCGCTTTCATACAGCGTCACGGATGGGTAAGGCGGTGTGCGTGCGGCGCGGGCATGGTGGAAGCGCCGCGCTTTTCGACTAATATCGTTTGCACAATGTTATATCTGACAGGAAACGCATCCTCGACATGAACGAAACCAACCCGCTCGATCTCGCCAGCCAGCTATGTTCGCGTCTGTGCCATGACCTGTTGAGCCCGGTCGGGGCGCTGTCCAACGGGCTGGAACTGCTGGCGGATGAAAAAGACCCGGAAATGCGCCAGCGCTGCATGGAACTGCTCGAACAGAGCGCGCGCATTTCGGCGGACAAGCTCAAATTCTTCCGGCTCGCCTTTGGCGCGGCAGGCGGGTTTGGCGACATGGTTGCAGCAGACGAGCCGCGCAGCCTGATTGATGCGCTGGTGCGCAACAATGACCGGGTGACGATCAACTGGGCGCTGGGGCTTGCCGAAATGTCGAAGCCGGCGGTCAAGGTGCTGCTCAATTTCGCGCAGCTCGGCATTGATGCGCTGGTGCGCGGCGGAACGCTGGATATCGGCATGGAGATGCGCGAGGGTGCCGCAGAAATTGTGGTCCGCGCAACCGGCCCGAAGATCGCGTTCGATCCCACGATTGGCAAGGCGCTGGACGGTTCACTGCCAGCGGACGAGGTGTCGAGCCGCACCGCCGCCGCGCATATGCTGTGCCTGCTCGCCGCGCAAACGGGCGGGGGGCTGCAATATGCGCTGAGCGAGGATGCGCTGGTGCTGGGTGCGGTGCTGCCTGAGGGGTGATCAGGCGATGAGGGCCATCTGCGCATGAACGAGCTGGTCCATCGCGAGGTCGACTCGCCCAATCACAATCTGCGCAAACTGCCTGTGTCCATGGTGGTGCTCCATTACACCGGCATGGAAAGTGCCGCCGCCGCGCTGGAGCGGATGTGCGATCCGCAGGCCGAGGTGTCGGCCCATTACATGATTGACGAGGATGGCACGGTTTGCCGCCTGATCGACGAGGCGCGCCGGGCCTGGCATGCCGGGCGCAGTTACTGGCGCGGGATCACTGATGTGAATTCCGCGAGCATCGGGATTGAACTGGTCAACCCCGGTCACGAATTTGATTATCGTCCCTTCACTGACAGGCAGATGGAGGCCTTGCTGCCCTTGCTGGCCGATATCATCCAGCGGCACGACATTCCGCGCGCCAATGTGGTGGGCCATTCGGACATTGCGCCCGCCCGCAAACAGGATCCGGGCGAATTGTTCGACTGGGAAGCGCTGTCTGCGCGCAGGCTCGCCCTGCCCACACCGGATCTCTCGCTGGGCAATCTCTTTCCCAATGACGGGGCCTTCTTCCTGGGTCTGGAACGCTTCGGCTATGACATCTCGGACCAGCAGGCGGCGGTGACTGCGTTCCAGCGCCGCTGGCGTCCGCGCAAGATCGATGGCGCGATCGACAATGAAATCGGAGCCATCTTGTCTGCCTTGTTGCTGGACCGCGACCGGGGCATGACACGTTGAGGCCGGGCGTTGGCTGACTGCGAGATATCCACAGTGTGATTCGGTGCTTTGCAAATTCTCGCTTATTTATTTGCAGAGGGGAAAAATCCCCGACGCAGGATGGAAGGGGACACGCAATGACACGAAAACTCCTGGCCGAGTTGTTCGGCACTTTCTGGCTTGTATTTGGCGGCTGTGGTTCTGCCGTGCTCGCTGCGGCCTTTCCCGATCTGGGGATCGGTTTTGCAGGCGTCGCGCTCGCGTTCGGCCTGACCGTCCTGACTATGGCCTATGCGGTTGGCGGCATATCGGGCGGGCACTTCAACCCCGCTGTTTCACTCGGGCTTGCAGTCAGTGGACGATTCTCCTGGGCCGAACTTATCCCGTACTGGGTGGCGCAGGTCATCGGCGCCTTCGCGGCAGCGGGCATTCTGTTTGTCATCGCGTCAGGCCAGCCAGGCTGGACACCGGGTGGCTTTGCCTCGAACGGATTTGGCGATCTGTCACCGGGCGGCTATTCGATGCAGGCTGCGCTGCTGATCGAAGTGGTGCTGACAGCCGGCTTCCTGATCGTGATTCTCGGTTCAACCTCGTCCAAGGTGCCGGGCGGCTTTGCGCCGATCGCGATCGGGCTTGCGCTGACCCTGATTCACCTGATCTCCATTCCGGTGACGAACACCTCCGTCAATCCGGCGCGTTCGACTGGCGTCGCCTTCTATGCGGAAACTGCGGCGGTGGGGCAGCTCTGGCTGTTCTGGCTCGCGCCGCTGGTTGGTGGTGCCATCGGTGCTGCGATCTGGCGCTATCTGCTGGCATCCGATGAATCGCTCGAAGCTCTCGGTGGCTAGGGTTGGTGCACTCTGGCTGGTCAACCGGCCGGAGTGCCCCTATATTGGTCGTGTCAGGGGGCCGGGCAGCCGCGTTGGGGCTTGCGCTCCACCGAGGAAAGTCCGGGCTCCACGAAGCAAGGGTGGCGGGTAACGCCCGCCGGGGGTGACCCCAGGGAAAGTGCCACAGAGAGAATACCGCCGATGGAACGCCCGCTCAGGCGGGTTTCACAGGCAAGGGTGAAAGGGTGCGGCAAGAGCGCACCGGGGCGCTGGCAACAGGGCCCGCATGGCAAACCCCACCCGGAGCAAGACCGAATAGGGGCGGCGCGCCTGCGTCCTTCGGGGCAAGGGCAGGTGAGTTTCGCACCAGTCGCCCGGGTTGGTTGCTTGAGCCATGCGGCAACGCATGGCGTAGATGAATGGCTGCCATTGCGGATACGGTCTCCGGTGAGATACCGTCCGCGATACAGAACCCGGCTTACAGGCCCCCTGACACTTCACTTTCGCTCATGCGAACGACGTAAATTGCCTCCGCTTCGTCGCGGGCCTGGAGAAACCGCCGTTCGCTTCCTTCCAGCACCAGCGCGGTCAGGCGGCCGTGGCGATACGCGCCGGTATCAATACCGATGCGGTTGGCGCGCAATTGCACCTCGCGCGTGATGGTGTGGCCATGCACTACGACATGGCTGTGCGGCGACTGATGCGAAAGGAAAGGCTCGCGAATCCAGCGAAGGTCACTGGTCTTCTGTTTTTTCAGCGGCTGATCGGGGGCGATCCCGGCATGGACGAACAGATAATCGCCCACCTCCACCATATTTTCGAAGCTTTCCACGAACGCCTTGTGCCGCCCCGGTATCGCGTGCAGCAGGGCCTGCCGAACGCCCTCGAAATCGGTGATGTCGAGACTGGCCGGGTCAATGCCATAGCTTTCAAGCGTTTCGGTCCCGCCATAACGCAGGAAATGCACCAGCACGGCCGGATTTGTCATGCAGGACAGCAGCATTTCTTCGTGATTGCCGCTGATGATCCGCATTTCGCGGCGCAATTGCCAGTCCAGGACATAATCGACCACCGCCCTGCTGTGCGGACCTCGGTCAATCAGATCGCCCAGCATGATGACGGTGCTGCGCGCTGACCGTGCCGCGCGATTATCCTCTTCGATTGCGCAGGCAAGCGCGTGCAGCAGGTCCAGCCGGCCATGCACATCGCCTATGGCATAGACCCGCCGCCCCGCCGGAACGGCGGGCTTGCTGGTCATACTCTGCGGATTATCCGGCACTGTGGAACATCTCCGTTGCGCTATCTCAATCACTTAGATGAGGGCTACGGCCCACGCATCCAACTGATGCAAAAAATCAACACTATTTTGCGAACGCACATCAAAAGGCGATATGTCTCTTGTGCAATGCAGCAAGGGCGGTCAACTTCAAAGCCGTTCAGGAAGCGATTGCACGGCGAATGAGGCAATCCACTGATACGCAGGTGGGACGAGGCAATGAAAACTTTTTGTAAGGAAAAAAGCCATGCTTACGTCCGTCCGCAGCCTTCTCGCTGCATCCATTCTCGCTAGCGCTGCCGTTGCCACCCCGGCTTTTGCGCAAGACGAAACCGAATCCGACATCACCGTTTCGGGCAATGTCGCACTGGTCTCCGACTATCGCTTCCGCGGCTTCTCGCTCTCGGATGGCGACCCGGCGATTCAGGGCGGCATCGATATCGCTCATTCCAGCGGTTTCTATGTAGGTACCTGGGGTTCTTCGATCGATGACCTGGGTTCAGGCCTGGGTGAGATGGAACTCGACATCTATGGCGGCTGGAGCGGCGAAGTTACCTCCGGTCTGACCGTTGACGTTGGTCTGCTCTACTATGCCTATCCCGCCAAGAGCAACGGCTACGGCGCGGCTGACTATTTCGAGCCCTATCTCTCGCTGTCGACTGACCTCGGCCCGGTCAATGCGACTGTGGGCGTGAATTACGCGTGGGATCAGAACTCGCTGGGTGACCAGGACAATCTCTACATCCATGGCGAACTCGAAGCGGGCATTCCCAACACGCCGATCACGCTCTCGGCTCACCTCGGTTACACTGATGGGTTCTTCACCATCACTTCCGATGGCGATGCTTTCGACTATTCGGTTGGCGCCTCGGTTACGGTGCTTGGCGGACTGTCGCTGGGCGTGACCTATACCGGTGTTGAAGGGCCGTCGATCAACGACTTCAGCGACGACGCCGTTGTCGGTACGCTGTCCTACAGCTTCTAAGGTTTCAGAGACCTTTGAACCATTGCGGCCCGCGTCTTGTGCGCGGGCCGTTTTGTTTGTCCTGCCTTAACGCAGGTAGAAGTCGATCGTCGTGACGACCCGCACCTTCTTGTAAGGCGTGTCGGATGCGCCCCAGCCGCCGCTGTCGCCATCGCGCGATTCGACCGAGAAATAGCCTTGCGTGGCGCTCTTGATCCCGCCCACGCTGGTTTCGCTGTCCTTGGCGAATTGTTCGGCCGCCGCGCGCGCGTCCTTTGTCGCTTCGGCAACCATCTTTGGCTT
Source organism: Novosphingobium sp. (assembly GCA_024236235.1). GTDB lineage: Bacteria > Pseudomonadota > Alphaproteobacteria > Sphingomonadales > Sphingomonadaceae > JACKKV01. The sequence continues at coordinate 62,448 of JACKKV010000002.1, forward strand.
GATATCGTTGAGCCTGGTGAAGGTGTAAGCGATGCCGGAACCTTCTTCCAGCACCACCCCGCGCCGCACCAGTTCGAACTGGCGGCGCACCGCCTTCTGCGCCTTGTCGATGTCAGTCGTGCGCAGGGTCATGCGCTGACGCACCGTAAAATTGGGGATGCCGTCATTGCTGTATTGCGAGACATTGGCGCCCGAGGGTTCAATCGCGTCGGTCGGAAAACCCAGCTCCTTGAAGAAGGAGCGGATCGAGGCGGTATCCCGGTCGACATTGGCCTGCGCTTCCTGCAGATTGGTTGCGCTGGCGGAATAGGCGATGGTCCAGATCGCAAGGTCCGCAGTGACATCGCGTTCGGCCAGTCCCCGCACCGTGACTGACCGGTCCGCCACCTTCGCACGGGTCAAGCCGTCACCAAGCAGATAGCCACCCGCAATCAGGCCAAGCGTAATGATCGCGGAACTGGCGAGCCAGCGCTGTCCGGCTGCCTCGCGCCAGAAAGGAGCGGTTGCAGGCTGTTCATCAAGGCTGGTATCGCTCATGTCTCGTTCCTCCCATGGCTTGCGGCGAGTGAAGCCGTGATGCCGCTCAGTCGATGAACCGTGCTTGAATAGAGATGAATGGAGTGATTTCGTGGTCCGTTACCTGCACAGCATGATCCGCGTTACCGATCCCGCTGCAACGATTCGTTTCTTCAATCTTATCGGGCTTGAGGAGGTTCGCCGCCATGAATCGGAGCAGGGCCGCTTTACCCTGATTTTCCTGGCAGCGCCGGGCCAGGACGGGGTGGCCGAGGTTGAACTGACATACAACTGGCCCGCCGCAGATGGCAGCCCGACCGAGACTTATGGCGGCGGGCGCAATTTTGGCCATCTCGCCTATGAGGTGGAAGATATCTACCAGACCTGCCAGCGGCTGATGGACAACGGGGTGGTGATCAACCGCCCGCCGCGCGACGGGCGCATGGCGTTCATCCGCACCCCGGATGGCATTTCGGTGGAATTGTTGCAGGCGGGCGGCAGTCTCGCCCCGGCAGAACCATGGGCCAGCATGGACAATTGCGGCAGCTGGTAAAGCCGGGAAAAAGGGTCAGGCTGCCTCGCCCGCGCCCCTGAACGGGCGCGCAAAGCGCAGCGCCGCATAGCCGATGATTGCGGATATGACGGAACCGCTCAGAATGCCGAGCTTCGCCTCCTCGATCAGCAGGGGATAGCGTGGAAAGGCGAGGGCGGAGATAAACAGGCTCATCGTGAAGCCGATCCCGCACAGCACTGATGTCCCCCAGATCTGGGTCCAGTTCGCCCCTGCCGGGCGCGGGGCGAAACCCAGCCGGTCGGCAATGACGATGCAGCTGAAAATGCCCAGTTGCTTGCCCAGGACAAGGCCACCCGCAATCGCAAGCGGAAGCGGGGCGAACAATCCTTCGAGTCCAATCCCGGCCAGATTCACGCCAGCATTGGCAAAACCGAACACCGGGATCACCAGATAGGCGTTCCAGCCGACCAGCGAATGTTCCATATTTTCCAGCATGCTGTTGCCATCGGTCCGGCGCATGGGAATGGTCAGCGCGGCGACCACCCCGGCGATGGTGGCGTGTACGCCAGAATTGAGCACGCAGAACCACAGCACCAGCGCGCCCAGCACGAACGGCCAGATCGACTGCACTTTCATGCGGTTGAAGCCGATCAGCACCGCCGTTACCAGCAGCGCGCCGATCAGCCAGGCCAGCTTGAGATTGGCGGTATAGAACAGCGCAATGATCAGCACCGCGCCGATATCGTCCACGATCGCGACGGTAAGAAGGAACAGCCGCAGCGCCGCCGGAACCCGGTTGCCCAGCAGCCCCAGCACGCCCATGGCAAAGGCGATGTCAGTCGCCGCCGGAATGGCCCAGCCGCGCTGCAGGCTTGCGTCCCCGCCGATCAGCAGCATGTAAATGGCGGCAGGAACGAGCATGCCGCCCGCCGCAGCCAGCACGGGCAGCCGCCGTTGTTGCGCATCCGACAGCTCGCCCGCCACCACCTCGCGCTTCACTTCCAGCCCCACCACGAAGAAGAAGATCGCCATCAGCGCGTCATTGATCCACAGGTGCAGATTATAGAGCTTGGGGATCGGGCTCCACGCCAGCTTGGCGTGAAACAGCGCATGATAGCTGTCCGCGAGGGCCGAGTTGGCCGCGATCATCGCCGCAGCGGCGACGAAGATCAGCAGCACCCCTTCGAACGCATCGCTGACGAACAAGGCCCTGAGCGGGCGAATGGCGGACGTGAGGGAAAGGGCGCGTTTTTGCATGATTCGACCTTTTCCCAAATGATTGCGCGTTGCAAGCCGAACTACGTTAAGTTACCGATATTAGTCGTTTTGATTAACGGGGGGCGATCGTCCGTGGCGATCCTCGGGGGCTTCAGCATGTTACAATGGCTGGCGTTGGCCGGTTACGAACTGCTATTGTTCGCGGGCCTGTTCTTCCTGATCGGTGCCTTGGACGATGTCCTGCTTGACCTCCATTACCTCTGGCTGAAGCTCTCGGGCCGCGCACTCACGCCGCGTGTGAATCGCGCAAAACTGCGGAATGCACCGCTGTCGGCACCGATCGCGGTGCTGGTCCCGGCATGGCAGGAAGACCGCGTTATCGGGGCCACTGTCGCGCATATGCTGGATGCCTGGCCGCAACCGCAGTTGCGCCTTTATGTCGGCTGTTATCGTAACGATCCCGATACCGCCATGGCGGTGATTCGTGCTGCCGGGGGTGATTCGCGCCTGCGGCTGGTGATTCATGATCGTATGGGCCCCAGCAGCAAGGCGGACTGTCTTAATCGCTTGTATCGCGCATTGCGCGCGGACGAAGCGCGGATGGGCTGGCGCGCTCGTTCGATCCTGCTGCATGATGCCGAAGACATGGTGGATGCGGCGGCCTTGCCGCTGATCGATCAGGCGATGGCCGATTGCGACTTTGTCCAGATCCCCGTTCTGCCCGAACCGCAGGCCGGTTCGCGCTGGATCGCGGGCCATTATTCCGACGAATTTGCCGAAGCGCACGGCAAGGCGATGGTCGTGCGTGAGGCGCTGAGCGCGGCGTTACCCGCGGCGGGCGTGGGCTGCGCCTTTTCGCATGACGCGCTTGACCGGCTCGCGCTGCGCAAGGGCCGGCCGGACTCGCCCTTTGCTGACGGCTCGCTCACCGAGGATTATGAACTTGGCCTGCAGATCGCCGAGGCGGGCGGGCGTTCGCGCTTCCTGCGCGTTCGGGGGGATGATGGACAGTTGGTTGCCACGCGCGCCTGTTTCCCCAATCGCCTGGCGGATGCCGTGCGCCAGAAGACTCGCTGGGTGCACGGAATTGCCTTTCAGGCGTGGGACCGGCTGGGCTGGACGGGCCGCCTCAGCGAACGCTGGATGCTGGCGCGCGACCGGCGCAGCCCGCTGACGGCGCTGGTCCTGGCCATCGCTTATCTGCTGCTCATCCTGGCGACTGCCTTGTGGCTGATGGATGCGGTGGGGTTGGTTCGCCTGCCTCCGCCCGATCCGGCGGTGAAGCTCATCCTGACACTCAATCTGGCCAGCTTTGCCTGGCGCGCTGCCTGGCGGTTCGCGTTTACCACCCGCGAATACGGGCTGGCGGAAGGCATTTTTGCCATCCTGCGGATCCCTGTCGCCAATGTGATTTCGATCATGGCCGGGCGGCGTGCGCTGCTTGCCTATATGCGCACGCTCAAGGGGCATGAACCGGTCTGGGAAAAGACCGAACATGACACGCATCCCGCGTTCAGTCCGGCAAGGCGGGTGGCGGCATGAATGCGCGTTCGAAATTGCCCGGCCAGCCGCTTCATGTGCTGTCGCTGATTCTGGGATGCTGGGTCGTCTTGCGCGTCATGACCTGGCAAACGCCCGCCTGGGTCGCAGAGCTTGACGACAGGGGCAGTCTGCCGCTGCTGGCCGAATTGCCTGCTGCGCAGGGAGAGTATCTGGCCGGTGCCGTGCCTGATGCAATGCTGGCGGGGCCGGTTTCAATGCCGGATCGCGCATTTGCCTATTGGCCGGGGATGCCACTGGAACAGCCAACCGTGGCAGGCTGGTACGGTGCGCCCGGCCCCATGCCGGCAGCCGTTCCCGTCAATCTCGCCGTTCATTATTCCCCGCCTGCCGATGCCGCGGCGCCGCTCCTTGCCGCAGGCCATCAGTTGATGTGGATGGCCTCGCTCGCCAGAGTTACCGTTCCGCAGGAACTGGCCGCCTATGTTGGACGCGGGCTGGATGGAGCGGCCGCCACCGGTGCGGCGGGCAATCAGGCATTGGGCGGGCAGAGCATCCCCGCAGCCATGGCCCCGGTTGCCTTCAGTCCCGGCCTTGCCCAGGGCCGGGCGGATCGCTGGTCGGCCGATGCATGGATGCTGGCGCGGCAGGAAAAGGCGGGCATCCCGGCCTCGGGCCTGCCGCGCTATGGCGGCAGCCAGGCGGGGGCCGTGCTGCGTTATCACCTGGCACCGCAAAGCGGGCATCAGCCAGTCGCTTATCTAAGGGCCACTTCGGCGATGGGCTCGATCAGCGAGAATGAGGCGGCGCTGGGCGTGGCCGCGCGGCCCTTTGCCCGCCTTCCGCTGATGGTCGGCGTTGAAGGCCGGGCCTATCGCGCCAACCGGCAGACAAGTTTCCGGCCCGCCGCATTGGCTTACACGCAATTGCCGCCCTTCGACCTGCCGTTCGGCATGACCGGCGATGCCTATCTTCAGGGTGGCTATGTCGGCGGCAAGTACAAGACCGCATTCGTCGACGGGCATCTGCGCGCCGACCGGCCGCTGGCCCGGATCGCAGGCACCCAACTGCGGCTGGGCGGGGGCATCTGGGGCGGGGCGCAGAAGGGGTCCGAAAGACTGGATATCGGGCCGGGAGCGACGGCCGCGTTCGATCTTGCCGGAGTGCCATCACGCCTGTCGATGGACTATCGTTTCCGGATCCTGGGCGATGCGCAACCTGGCTCCGGACCGGCCCTGACCGTGGCCGCGGGATTTTAGTGCAAGAAGCCGGGCAGGCGGATTGAGCTTTCCATCGCCAGGGCTTAGTCCAGCCTGATGGACGTCTACCTCCCAATCGCCAATCTGTCGGTCAACGGGCTGTTCATCGTCCTGCTGGGGGGGCTTACGGGCGTCCTTTCGGGGATGTTCGGGGTGGGCGGCGGCTTCCTGACCACCCCGCTTCTGATCTTCTATGGCGTGCCGCCCACCGTGGCGGCCGCCTCCGCCGCCAGCCAGGTCACCGGGGCCAGTGTCTCGGGGGTTCTGGCGCACAGCCGCAGCCGGAATGTCGATTACCAGATCGGGCTGGTGATGATTGCGGGCGGCATATTCGGAACCGGTCTGGGCGCGCTGCTGTTTCGCCTGCTCGCCGCCTGGGGGCAGATCGATACGGTCATCAACATTCTCTATGTGCTGATGCTGGGCGGAATCGGCGGTCTGATGGCGCGCGAAAGCCTGGTGGCACTGCGGTCCTCGCGCAGCGGTGCCAGTCCTGCTCCGCGCAAGCGGCGGCATCACCCGCTGGTGGCCAGCCTGCCGATGCGCTGGCGCTTCTATCGCTCGGGCCTCTACATCTCGCCGCTCGCCCCTTTGCTGCTGGGTATATGCGTCGGCATATTGACGATGCTGATGGGCATTGGCGGGGGCTTCATACTGGTCCCCGCGATGCTGTACATTTTGGGGATAAGCGCCAGCGTGGTGGTGGGCACATCGCTGTTCCAGATCCTCTTTGTCACCATCGCCACCACGTTGATGCATGCGCTGACCACGAAGGCGGTCGATATCGTTCTTGCCTTCCTGCTGCTGCTCGGATCGGTTTCGGGCGCGCAACTGGGGGCGAAGCTTGCGTTCAAGGCGCGGCCCGAACTTTTGCGGCTTGTGCTCGCCGTGATCGTCATCGCGGTGGCGCTGCGCATGGCCTTTGGGCTGGGTATCCGCCCGCCCGAGATTTACTCGGTCGATCTGGCATGAGACCGCTGCTTGCCCTGATCGCCCTGTTGCTCCTCGCCGGTGCGCGCGATCCGATCCTCGTTCCCGAGGTCTCGCAGCATGAAATCCAGGTCAGCCAGGGCTTTACCGGCACCGAATTGCTGCTGTTCGGCGCAATTCTCGACCCCAGCGGGACGCGCGCGGGGCGCGATTACGATATCGTCGTGATCCTCAAAGGGCCGACGCAGGCCATCACGCTGCGCGAGAAGGAGAAGATCGGCGGCATCTGGCTGAACGCGCACAGTACGGCGTTCCGGTCCGCGCCCTCCTACTATGCCGTGGCGTCGTCGCGCCCGATCAAGGACATCGTGGATGAACGCACCGCCGCGATTTACGAGCTGGGGCTCGATCGGCTGCAACTGTCACCGGTCGGGGAAATCGACCCGGATGAACAGGCGCGCTTTTCCGCCGGGCTCGTCGATCTGCGCGCGCGGCAGGGCCTTTACCAGCAGAATGATCGCGGGGTGACGGTCAGCGAACAGGTGCTTTACCAGGCCCGGATTTCGCTTCCCTCCAATGTCCAGACGGGGGTTTATACCGCTGAAACGCTGGCCATCACCAAGGGTCGGGTGATCGCTTCGGCCACGGCCAAGGTTGAAGTGCGCAAATTCGGCTTTGGGCGCCTCGTGGCGATCTTCGCCGAGAACTGGTCGCTGGCCTATGGTCTGCTGGCGGTGGGGCTGTCGATCGCAATGGGCTGGATGGCGGGTCGTCTTTTCGTGTTGATCTGATCGCCCGGTGCGCAACATTCGTTCCATCACAAGCAAGATGCGCAGTGATTGACGCGTTCTTAACCCTCTGCCGCTAGCAAACCTGAACCATTGAGGCAGCTTTGCAGGGCAGGGTATGAACAGTATGAGTGCGCAGCAACAGTTCGATACGCGTCGCGACAGTCCGGCGCCTGCGGAACTGGCCGGTGCTGCGACGCAGCCTTCCGCCAATGCGGCACCTGACGACAATGCGGTGATGCCGATCGGCATCGTGCTCGAAATCGCCGGTTCTTCCTCGCAGATCGCGCTCGACCTCCAGCGCCTCAACGAATGCGCCGACGATTCCGACCCGTCCATCGCCCTGGCCGGGCAGGTTGGCAGCCAGGTCAAGATCCGGGTGGGCGAACGCTGGCTGCTGGCCAATGTGCGCACGCAGAAGAAGGACGGGCGCAACAAGGACGGGATCGTCGCCAGTATCGACTTCCTGGGCGAAGGCGATGAGGAACGACTGACCGGGCGTCTCCACAGTTTCCGCCGCGGTGTGACGCGCTATCCGATTCCGGGCGCGCTGATCTATCCCGCCACCAATGCCGACTTGCGCCAGATCTACGCCAGTGACGGCCGCGCCAATATCCAGGTTGGCAAGGTCTATCCGACGGACGATATCCGCGCCGGCCTTTATATCGATGCCATGCTGGGCAAGCATTTCGCGCTGCTGGGATCGACCGGCACCGGCAAATCGACCAGCGCCGCTTTGATCCTGCACCGGATCTGCGAAGCTGCGCCTAACGGCCATATCGTGATGATCGATCCGCACGGCGAATATTCGGCAGCATTCAAGACCAACGGCATGCTGCTTGACGTATCCAATCTGCAGATGCCCTACTGGCTGATGAACTTCGAGGAACATTGCGAAGTGTTCCTGACCACGCGCGGCGATGACCGCCAGCAGGATGCCGACATCCTGGCCAAGTGCCTGCTTCACGCCCGTTCCAAGAACCGTCTGGCGGACACAATGGGCAAGATCACGGTGGATTCGCCGATCCCCTATCTGCTTTCGGACCTGACCAACACCTTGCAGAACGAGATGGGCAAGCTGGAGAAGGCCACTTCCACCGCACCGTTCATGCGGATCAAGACCAAGATCGACGAGCTCAAGGCCGATCCGCGTTACCAGTTCATGTTCTCGGGCATGCTCGTGGGCGACACGATGGGCGAGTTCATTTCCAAGATCTTCCGCATGCCCACCGCTGGCCGTCCGATCTCCATCATCGACGTGTCCGGCGTTCCGTCCGACATCACCTCCACCGTCGTGGCGGTGCTCAGCCGGCTGGTGTTCGACTTCGCCATCTGGGGCCGTGACGAGAAGACCACGCCGATCCTGCTGGTGTGCGAGGAAGCGCACCGTTACGTCCCCAGCGAGAGGAACGCTGATGGTTCTTCCGTCGGGCGCATTCTCAGCCGCATCGCCAAGGAAGGCCGTAAATACGGCATCTCGCTAGGTCTGATTACCCAGCGCCCGTCCGACCTTGCCGAAGGCGTGCTGTCGCAATGCGGCACGATCATTTCGATGCGCCTCAACAACGAACGCGACCAGGCCTTCGTGAAGGCCGCCATGCCCGAAGGCGCGCGCGGCTTCCTCGATTCGATCCCGGCGCTGCGCAATCGCGAATGTATCGTCTGCGGCGAAGGCGTGTCCATCCCGATGCGCGTTTCCTTCGACGAGCTGGAAGAGATCAAGCGCCCGGCATCGGAAGATCCTTCCTTCGTCGAACTGTGGAACGGCAACAATCTGAACGAGGAAGAAGCGGTCTATCGTACCGTGTCGCGCTGGCGCGCGCAGGGCGGCTGAGCACACCCGGTCAGGTGCCGCGTTCATCCCCGTAGAGGTGAATATGCAGCCGGTCACTCAGCCGGAAGCCATGGCGCAGGCATAGCGGGGCGAGCCACGCTGCGCGGGTACGCAGGCTGGCGCTGTCCCGCCCTTCGGGCATCAGATAGATGCGTTCGGCGGGAATGGCGCAGGCTTCCTGCAACTGCAGCACTTCTTCCACATCCTCGGCGCGCGCGATCACGAATTTGAACCAGGCGCGCGGGTCTGCCGCCCACGCCGCCATCCGCTCTGCCACCAGCGCCAGCGGTGCGGGATTGCCGCTATGCGCCAGCTTGGGGCTGACGTTGTATTGCCCGACCAGCGGATCAAGCGCGGCATGCGGCGCGACGGTGCCGTTGGTTTCCACTTCCACCGCCATGCCGGGCAGGGCCGCCAGCAGGCGGGCGAGGGCCGCACCCTGCAACAGCGGTTCGCCGCCGGTCACCACCAGCCGGGGCTGGGCCAGCGCCGCGATCCGCGTGGCCACGTCCGCTTCGGCCAGCGTCGCCTGATTGGCCGCCCGGTCATAATGCGCATCGTCGCGATGCGGGCGGTTATCGCCGGCAAAGCGCCAGGTGTAAGCCGTGTCGCACCACTGGCAGGCCAGGTTGCAGCCGCTCAGCCGAACGAAGGCGCATGGTTGCCCGGCAGACGGCCCTTCGCCCTGCAGGGAGGCGAAGATCTCCGGTTCACCGGGTGCGGTGGTGGCAAGAATCAGGGGCATCGGCGACCGGGCAAATCGGACACATCGGACATACCCCAGGAACAAAAATCCCTTCGATTGAACGCACCGGTATTGATCGACGGAATCGATTGGTGGCGGGCACGGGGGATTGCGTCATGCATGGTCACGCCATGGCATAATCGGGGCGTGTAGGAAATTCGGGAGTGAGTTCGCGATGCCCGCCCGGTTGCGGCCAGGTTCAGCCTGTTCGCCAACTCACGCTGCCGCACCCGCTTGCGGGGAACCGAAGGCGTGGCGCAGCCACAGCGGTTGGGGGTCGGCAAATCTGCCTTAACCCAACCGCGCCAGCGCCGCTTCCAGCCGCTCCGCCTCCGCCGCATGGATAGCATGATCGGCGCGCGCCTTTTCCACCGCTTCGGGCTTGGCCTTTTCCACGAAGGCGGGGTTGTTAAGGCGGCCTTCGAGCGACTTCGCCTCCTTCTGCGAAGCGGCCAGCGCCTTGGCGAGGCGGGCCTTTTCGGCGGCGATGTCGATGATGCCTTCCAGCGGGATGACGAACACGTCGCCCTGCGCGCTGATCTGCATCGCCGGGCCACCGGGCGCTTCGGCAAAGGTTACAGGCGTCAGCCGGGCGAGTCGTTCGATGGCAGCGGCGCTGCGCTCCACCACTTGCTTCGCGCGCTCTGACGGATCGGCGCACCATGCGGCCAGTTTTGCGCCGGGCGGAATGCCCAGTTCGTTCTTTGCCGCACGGGTCGCGGTGGTCAGATCGATGACCCAGTCAATCGCGGCCTTGGCGTTGGTGTCCACCTTGGCCTGAGGATCGGGCCAGCTGGCGGTGATGAGCGGATAGTGCGCTCGATTGCCCTGCTTCGACCACAGTTCTTCGGTGATGAAGGGCATAAAGGGATGCAGCATGACGAAGATCTGGTCCAGCACCCAGCCTGCCACTTCGCGGGTTTCCTTTGCTGGCGCGCTGGTCGCATCGCCCTGAAATACCGGCTTGATCAGCTCCAGATACCAGTCGCAGAACCGGTCCCACACAAAGTGATAGATGGCGTTCGCCGCTGCATCGAAACGCAGGTCGGCCATCGCCTTGTCCAGTTCGGCGAGACATTCCACCACTTCGCCGATGATCCATGTGTTGACCGCCAGCGTGGCCGCAGGCGCGGCGATGCTGGTGGAGGCGCCGATCCCGTTCGACTGGCAGAAACGGGTGGCGTTCCACAGCTTGGTGGCGAAGTTGCGATAGCCTTCGACCCGCTTTTCATCCATCTTCACATCGCGGCCCTGGCTTTCCATCGCCGCCATGAAAAAGCGCAGCGCATCTGCGCCATACTGGTCGATCAGGCCCAGCGGATCGACCACGTTGCCCTTGGACTTGGACATCTTCTGGCCGTCGGCTGCGCGGACGAGGCCGTGGAGATAGAGCCGGGGCCACGGGTTCTGGCCTGTCGTCGCCTGACCCATCATCATCATCCGCGCATCCCAGAAGAACAGGATGTCGAAGCCGGAAATCAGCAGATCATTGGGGTAATGGCGGGCGAGTAAAGAGCGGCCAGCCCCCTCTCCCCCATTTGGGGGAGAGGGTTGGGGTGAGGGGGCCTTGTCACCCTCACCCTGCTCGCTTCGCTCGCCTCCCTCTCCCGTAGAGGGAGAGGGATTTTGTTCCGGCCAGCCGAGCGTGGCGAAGGGCCACAGCGCGGAGGAGAACCAGGTGTCGAGGACGTCGTTGTCGCGGTGTAACTTTACCACCATGCGCGTGCTTATTTCAGCAATCGGCTGCACAAATGGAACAGTTGCAGGCGTATCTGAAATTTCAATCGGCCAGTCAGGGCCATAATAGGCTTCCGCGAGCTTGATTGCCGCGTCTTGATCTTCCGCGACAAAGGCCTCTCGGCCGTCAGGGTGGCTTGGATCTGTGATAAGGGTGCCGTCGTTCTGTTTCTTCGGCCCATACCAGGCCGGAATCCGGTGCCCCCACCACAGCTGGCGGCTCACACACCATGGCTGGATATTCTCCATCCAGTTGAAGAAGGTCTTTTCCCAGCTTTTCGGCACGATCTCGATCGCGCCGCTGCGCACCGCCTCGATCGGAGCCCTGGCGAGTTCTTCCGCGTTCACATACCACTGGTCCGTCAGCCAGGGTTCGATCACCACGCCACCGCGATCGCCGAAGGGGGTCTGGATCGTGCGCGGTTCGGCGTCGTGGAAGGTTTCGTTGCCTTCCTTGTCCTTCGTGACATGGGGAATGAGAAAGCCCAGTTCCTTCAGCTCTGCCACTACGGCATCGCGCGCGGCGAAACGTTCCATGCCTAGGTAGCGGTCGGGGATCAGGCCGTCCGCCGTCTGCACTACCCTGGCTTCGGCATCGAACATGTTGAGCATGTCAGCGGGCGCGATCCCCGCGCGTTTGCCCACTTCAAAGTCATTGAAGTCATGCCCCGGCGTGATCTTGACCGCGCCGCTGCCCAGTTCCGGGTCGGCGTGCTCATCCGCCACCACCTTGAACCGGCGGCCGGTAATCGGCTGGAGGATGTCCTTGCCGATGACGGATTGGTAGCGTTCATCCTCCGGGTGGACGGCCACCGCCATGTCGGCCAGCATCGTTTCGGGCCGGGTGGTGGCGACTTCGATATAGTCGAGGCCATCGTCGCGCTTCACCCCGTCTGCCAGCGGATATTTGAAGTGCCAGAAGCCCCCCTGCACCTCGCGCGTTTCCACCTCTAGGTCGGAAATCGCGGTCTTCAGCTTGGGATCCCAGTTCACCAGCCGCTTGTCGCGGTAAATCAGCCCCTGATTGTATAGGTCGACGAACACCTTCACCACCGCGCGGGTGAAATGCGGGTCCATGGTGAACTGTTCGCGCGACCAGTCCATCGAACAGCCCAGCCGCCGCAGCTGGCGGGTGATGGTGCCGCCGCTTTCGGCTTTCCATTCCCACACCTTGTCGATGAATTCTTCGCGCGTGTAATTGGTGCGTTTGTCCTGCCGCTCTTCCAGCTGGCGTTCGACGACCATCTGTGTCGCGATGCCGGCATGATCGGTGCCGACCACCCACAGCGCATCCTTGCCGCGCAGCCGTTCGTAACGGATGACGATGTCCTGCAGCGTGTTGTCCAGCGCATGGCCGATATGCAGGCTGCCGGTGACATTGGGCGGCGGGTTGACGATGGTGAAGGGGGTCGCGTCCGGCCGGTCGGGGCGGAACAGCCCGTTCGCTTCCCAGTGGGAATACCATTTCGCCTCAATCGCGGCGGGGTCGAATGTCTTGTCCAGTTCGGTGCTCATGCTGGTCAGCGCCTTTGCCAGTGGCGATGCTGCAGCGCAACCTTTCGCGCGCAACGACCCATTTCTTCTGAATAGCTTGTCCGCGCCACATTTTGCCACCATACCCTGCGGGGCATGCGGGATTGGGCAGAATACAGCATCGCACAAGCGGACGGAGACGGCGCCAGCCTGGCGTTCAGCGGACGGCTGGTCGTGTCCACTGTCGGCCCGATCGATCATGAGCTGCGCGATCTGGAAACGCCGCTGGCCAGCGTCGATCTGGCCAATGTCACGGAAATGGACACGGTCGGCGCATGGGTCGCCTGGCGGATTGCGCGTGACCATGGCGCGCAGATCACTGGCGCAAGCGAGACTGCCGCACGGCTGATCGATGCCGTCAAGTCGAGCGCGAGCGACGCGGAAATCGTGCCGCCGCGCCGGCCGCTGGCGGAACGGGTGCCGCTGGCGGTGGGCGAGACGGTATACGCCTGGGGCGGCGGGATCGTGAATCTGCTGGGTTTCCTGGGTGCGATCCTGGTCGCCATGGGGCAGACGATTCGTCACCCCTCGCGCTTTCGCCTGCGCTCGCTGGTGCATCAGCTGGAGCTGGTGGGGGTCAATTCGCTGGGCATTATCGGCCTGATGAGCTTCCTGATCGGGATCGTCATCGCGCAACAGGGCGCGGTGCAGCTGCGCCAGTTCGGGGCGGAAATCTACACCATCAACCTGACCGGGCGGCTCACCCTGCGCGAGCTGGGGGTGCTGATGACCGCGATCATGGTGGCGGGCCGGTCAGGTTCGGCCTTTGCCGCGCAGATCGGCACGATGAAGCTGACCGAAGAAGTGGACGCGATGCGCACCATCGGCGTCTCCCCGGTCGAGGCGCTGGTGCTGCCGCGCGTCATGGCCGCAGTGCTGATGATGCCGCTGCTGGGGTTCTTTTCGGCCGTGGTCGGGATCATCGGCGGCGCGTTCCTGGCCGATCTTGCGCTGGATATTCCCTTCTTCACCTTCCTGCGCCGCATCCAGGAAGTGGTGCCGCTGCATGATGTCTGGGTCGGTCTGGTGAAGGCACCCGTGTTCGGGCTGATCGTGGGGCTGGCGGGCTGCTATCAGGGCATGCAGGTTAAATCGAACGCGGAAGAGGTGGGGCGGCGCACTACCATGGCAGTGGTCCACGCCATTTTCATGGTGATCGTGCTGGACGCATTCTTCGCCATTTTCTTCACCGAAATCGGCTGGGACTGAGCATGAGCGTGTTCGATCATCTCTCCGACCTGCCCGATCTTCCGGCGCGTTTCACCGGCGATTATCCGATCATGGTCGAAGGGCTGACCAATCGCTTCGGCGATCAGGTGGTGCATGAGAATCTCTCGCTCAAGGTGCGCCGTGGCGAGGTGCTGGGCGTGGTCGGCGGGTCGGGGTCGGGCAAGTCCGTGCTGATGCGCTCGATCATCGGGTTGCAACGGCCCGCGGAAGGGCGGGTGGAGGTGCTGGGCCGCGACATTACCGCGGCGGACCTCGATCAGAATATTGGTGTGCGCAGGCGCTGGGGCGTGCTGTTCCAGGGCGGTGCATTGTTTTCGACCCTGACCGTGGGCGAAAACGTGGAAGTGCCGTTGCGCCAGTATTACCCCGAAATCGTGGACGATCTGCGCCACGAAATCGCGCGCTACAAGGTGCGCCTGTCAGGCCTGCCGGACGCGGCGACGAGCAAATATCCGTCCGAACTGTCCGGCGGGATGAAGAAGCGGGCAGGGGTCGCACGCGCACTGGCGCTCGACCCCGAACTGCTGTTCCTGGATGAACCGACGGCGGGGCTGGACCCGATCGGCGCGGCGGCCTTCGACCGGTTGACGCGCGATCTGGCCGAAACGCTGGGCCTCACCGTCTTCCTCATCACGCATGATCTCGATACGCTGCACGAGATCTGCGACCGGGTGGCGGTGCTGGCGGACAAGCGGGTGATCGCGGTGGGCACGATCCCGGAACTGCTGGCCAGCGATCATCCCTGGATACAGGAATATTTCAACGGTCCGCGCGGCCGCGCGGCGATGGAAAGCAAGGAACGGGCCGTTCATAAGGCCGAGGCGGCGATGGACAAGGACGCGCCGAGAGGGGATACGGGCTGACCATGGAAACACGGGCCAATCATGTCTGGGTGGGGGCGGTCACGCTGGCTCTGCTCGCCGCGCTTGCCGCGTTCCTGATCTGGATCGCGCGGCTGAGCGAAGGTGAGCAGAGCGAATATGACATCTTCTTCAAACAGTCCGTCGACGGGCTGGCCAATGGTTCGGAAGTGACCTTTGCCGGGGTTCCGGCAGGCCAGGTCCGCAAGATCGAGCTGTGGCCCAAGGATCCTGAATTCGTGCGCGTGCGTATCCGCATTGATAATTCCGTGCCGATCCTGCTGGGCACCACGGCCACGGTGCAAGGCAGCTTCACCGGCGTTTCCAAGATCCAGCTTGACGGTGCGGTGCGCGATGCTCCGCCGATCACCGAACCGGGACCGGAAGGCGTGCCGGTGATCCCTACCAAGCCGGGCGGGCTGGGCGAAATCCTCTCCAACGCGCCGCTGCTGCTGGAACGGCTCGCAACCCTGACCGAACGGCTGACGCTGGTCCTCTCGGACGATAATCAGCAATCGATCAGCGGCATACTGGCCAATACCAATCGGATGACGAAGAATCTGGCCGATGCGTCGCCCCGCGTGGACAAGACGCTGGCCGAGTTGCAGGCCACGCTGACGCAGGCGCAGGCCAGCCTGGCGGCGATGGAAAAGCTGATGAATTCAACCGATGCGCTGTTGGCGAAGGACGGCAATTCGCTGGCCAGCCAGATGCGCGATACGCTGGCCTCGGTCCAGAAGGCTTCCGAACAGCTCGAAGCGACACTGTCTGATGCGCAGCCGGCGGCGCGGCAATTGTCGCAAAGCACGCTGCCCTCGGCCGAGGCCACGCTGCGCGATCTGCGCGCCACCAGCCGGGCCCTGCGCAATGTCACCGAAAGCATCGAAAGCGGCGGCGCGGGCGCCTTGTTGAAGGGGCAGAGACTGCCCGATTACAAGCGATAAGGGGCGGGAATGATGATGGAACTGGCAGACAGGTTGCGCAGGACGCGCGTGGCAGGGAGGCTGCTCCCCCTGGCGCTGACACTGGGGCTGGTGCTGGCCTTGTCCGGCTGCGTCAGCCTGGGGGGCAAATTGCCCGACCAGTTGCTGACGCTGACCGCCACCGCGACCGCGCCCGCCGGCTCATCCGCCAGCGGCACAGTGAACGATGCGCTGGCGGTGATCGAACCCGGCGTGCCGCAGGAACTGGATGCGCTGCGCGTGCCGGTGCAGGTCAATGATACCAGCATCGCTTATATCAAGGACGCGGTGTGGGTGGAAAAACCCGCGCGCCTGTTCCAGCGGCTGCTGTCCGAAACGATCCGCGCGGGCGGCACCCGGCTGGTGCTGAGCGGGGCGGACGAACAATATGGCGCCGCCACCAAGCTGACCGGTCATCTCCTTGCCATGGGCTATGATGCGCGAATGCAGGCCGTGGTGATCCGTTACGAAGCGGTACTGACCGCCCCGGGCGGACAGATTTCGACTCGCCGCTTTGAAAGCGAGGTGCCCGGCGTGAGCGCCGATGCCGCCGCCGTTGGCCGGGCGATGAACGAAGCCGCCAATGACGTTGCCGCGCAAGTGGCCAAATGGATCGGATAAACCTCCGCGGCTGATCTGTTTGCGCGGTCCAGAAATCCCTGAGAGTCTGATTCATAATTATCCCATGTAATTTCATAGCCTTGCGATGCGGCGCGTGAAGAGTTGGATCGAGGCGATGAAGAGCCATGCGGTGGCCGAGGCGATGGTCTGCTCGAAGTCCTTGGCGAGGCGACGGTTCCGGTTGAGCCAGGCCAGCGTGCGCTCGACGACTCACCGCCGCGGGAGAACCACGAACCCCTTTGCGGCATCGGACCGTTTGACGATCTCGATTGTCCATTTGCCGATCCGGCGCAGCGCGTGGCGCAGTTTGTCCCCGGCATAGCCGCCGTCAGCAAAGACATGGCGTAGCCACGGGAAGCGGCGGGTGATCTCGGCCAGCACCAACGGTGCGCCATCACGGTCCTGAATGTCGGCGGTGTGGACTACGGCATGAACCAGATTGCCATCGGTGTCGGTCAGGATGTGGCGCTTGCGACCCTTGGTCTTCTTGCCCGCATCATAGCCCCGGGGTCCGCCGCTTTCCGTGGTTTTGACGCTCTGGCTGTCGATCACCCCGGCGCTGGGCGAGGCTTCGCGACCAACCACCTCGCGCCCTATCAGCAACAGGGCATGGTTCAACGACAGCCACAACCGGTTGTCTCGCCACAGGTAGAACCAGCGCCGCACCGTCGAGACCGGCGGAAAGCAGGGCGGCAGCATCCGCCACGCAAGGCCACCACGCAGCAGATACAGTATCGCCTCGACAATCCGCCTGAGCGGCCACTTGCGCGGACGGCCAACATGCGAAGGCGGCGGGAAGAACGGCTCCAGAAGCGCCCATTCGGCATCGGTCAAATCGCTTGGCAAAGCCAAGTCCGCACGGGCATGCTGCGCCCGAGTGGTATCGGTCCACATCGTTGATTTCCTTCGGTTCGTTGCAAAACCGCTGAATCAACGACATGGGCAGGCGTCAAGCTAACCCGCTGATACCACTCAACTTAATTTCGGATCAGGCTCTAAGCGACTTTGTATTCATGGGAGCGCATTAACTCTTCGACCATCCACATGATGATAA
Source organism: Novosphingobium sp. (assembly GCA_024236235.1). Lineage (GTDB taxonomy): Bacteria > Pseudomonadota > Alphaproteobacteria > Sphingomonadales > Sphingomonadaceae > JACKKV01. The sequence goes on from JACKKV010000002.1 coordinate 79,749, forward strand.
TAGCGTCACTTCGTTACCGAAAATTCCATGCTAAAGGGCCTGTCATGAGCGAAAAAATAGCGCCCGATCTTGTTCGGCTAAAGTTACTGAACGATCAAACGACGCCCTACCCATTCGTAATAAAACTGCTTGAAACCGTCTTTGGAAAAGCGCCGCTCGATGCGCAACTGACCGCCACGACCGCTCATCATTATGGTGAGGCGGATTGTGGATTGTGGCCGTCAGCCGTTGCTGACGCCTTACTAGCCACCGCCCAGGCGAGGATAAATGAGGCGGGACATCGTCTGGCTTTCAGCAGGTCAGTAGCTGACGGATACGAGGTTGTCGGTCAGGGTAGTTGCTCCATATGTGGAAAGCCCGAAGGCCAGGCACGCAGCATGTACCGGAGCGGGAATGCCAGTATATGTGACAGGTGCATCCTTGATGCCTCTGAGTACCTTTCGGAGACGGTCGCTTCCACCCAGTTCAAACATGCCTACGAAGCGCTCAACGCGCATTTTGGGGCATTGGGCCTATCCGACATCGAAACATCAGTTCGCAGCTTCCCCTTGCGTATGCGTGCCGACCTGCAGCTTGGCTTCGACCAGATACTGAGTCCCAACACAGTCCGGCAAGTCGGCATCAAGGCGGGCTACCGCTATCAGTCGATGGAGTTTGCCGACCTTTGGGAAACGGGCAATTCGGCACAGATAATTGTTCCCGTTCAATACGCAGAACTTGACGTCGGCGAGGAAAGCCCACGCCGATGCGTCGGCACTGCTTTATGGCTCATCGACAAGGACGGACTGAAGCATGCCGTTTTCGTCTCTCAGGACGAAGGCATGCGTGGCGATCCGCGCGTCAAGGTGGAGATCGCTGTCCCGACTGGGCAGGCTGGCGCGAGTCTTGTCGCCTCATACTTCCGTGACATGGAACGGGTGATTGAGAAGGCGGAGTCCTATCGAGGGAAGGTGCTTTCCCTTGAAATGGACAACCGGTGGCAAGGACTTGCAGGCGGGATTACAATCCACCGGCTTCCGCCGATTGCGAGGGAGGATGTAATCCTGCCGGAGAAGGCAATCGCTCTTCTGGATAGGAATGTCCTGGACTTCGCAGCACTCCGCCCGAAGCTGCGCGCCATGGGGCAGCCGACGAAAAAGGGGCTGCTGTTCTACGGACCTCCCGGCACCGGGAAAACGCACACGATCCAGTACCTTGCCAGTAGCCTGACAGGCCATACCACCTTGCTAGTGACGGCGGATCAAGTCTGCCTCTTGAACGAATATTTCGGACTTGCGCGGCTCCTTCAGCCCTCGGTTCTGGTGATCGAGGATGCTGATCTTATCGCTAGGGATCGCGAGGACATGCGCGGCGCGGGTGAGGAAGCCCTGCTCAACAAGCTACTCAACGAAATGGACGGCCTGCGGCAAGATGCAGACATCTTTTTCGTTCTTACAACCAATCGGCCCGAGCACCTCGAACTTGCTCTTGCAGGGCGCCCTGGGCGTATCGACCAAGCAATCGAATTCCCGCTTCCCGACGAGCAAGGCAGGCTGAAGCTCGCCCTCCTGTACGGCGGCGAGTTGCAGCTTGATGAAGGAGTCAGAGGCAAGATCGTGCAGCGGACCGAAGGCGTGAGCGCTGCTTTCATCAAAGAACTCATGCGGCGTATTTCGCAACGCGTGATTGAGGATGGCGCAGCAGAACAGCGCGCCTCCGAGGCCCATGTGCTCGCAGCTCTGGACGAAATGATGTTCGCGGGCGGGACTTTGAATGCGCAACTGCTCGGCGCAGGCCGGATGGAATGACCGCATCGCATCCTAGAAAGCCGAAGCGAGTTACCGCCGGGATCGCTGACCGCATTGCCTGGGCGCATTGGGATAAGGCCATCGGACTCAGAACCGTCGATAGGATAAGCTACGGTAGGGTCGCAGCGAATTTCTCAGCGATAAAGCGTCTGGCGCAACATTACGGACTTTGCATCGAGAAACGTGCTGACCGTTGGAGTGTCGATGTCGTGATACCGGCAATGTTGTCCAAGGAACGGCAACTCCGGTTTGCATCTCACATATATCGAACGCCAGCCCTCAAAGTCTTGCGGCGCATTGCACGCCGCATTGATCGAAAACACCTTTAAGCGCGCCGACGTATGTTTATGCTTCGCCAGTTGCCTGGCGAAGTTAGCCATCCTCCTATTATGCTTCGACTTGATTTCAAGCCACAGCGTCCAGCCCGCTACGCTGGATGATCGAAAGCAGCCGCAGCGCCGGACCTCCCGGCTTCCTCGCACCGCGCTCCCAGTCGGACACAAGGTTTTTCGACACGTTGAGATAGCGCGCAAACACCGGCTGCGATACATGCTCCGCCTCGCGGATAGCCTTGATCTCATCCGGCGACAGAACCGGCGCAGGCGCAAGGCAGGCCTCGTCGAACTCCCGCATGGTGCGCTTGTCGATGCTGCCCGCGTCGTGGAGGCCTTCCATCATCTCGTGAACGGCGGCCATCGCCTCGCTCTTGTAGGTCTTTGCCTTAACCTTGCTCATCGTCTTTCACCTCGACCAATCGGCCTGCTTCAACTTCCGTTTCGATCTGGCCATCGCCCAGCTCCAGCATGATGCTGGCAGCCTTGCGATAGACCTTCAGTTCCGCCGCACTCAGGTTCGCCTTGTCGCTCTTGGCGAAGGCAAACACGAATATGGCCCGCTCGCCCGAGCGGAAAATCAGGATCGAGCGATAGCCGCCCGATTTGCCTTCGCCCTGGCGCGCGATGCGCTGCTTGATAAGGCCGCTGCCGAGGTCGGCATCGATCAGGCCGGATTCGGCCCGACGCACGGCATCAGCAAGCGTGGCATCGCTGATCTTTTCCTTTGCCGCGAACTTGGCGAACCAGCGGTTGGCGTAGATGCGGATGCGCGGGTCCTTAGTCATGCAGCAAAGGCCAACTATCATACTTAGTGTTACAGCTCAATGAATATGAGCCGCTCATACTCTGCTCGATTAGGTCACCGATGCGCTGCGCTGCCTCGATGACATGCCCATCGTCAAGATGGGCATAGCGGGTGGTCGTCCGAACATCGGCATGGCCAAGCAGCTTGCCGTGGACTTGTAACGGTTTTGCGCCGGTCACCTGAGCGTTTAGAGCTCGCAACAGGAGACCGACGAGATGATCAAGCATTCAGAAGAGTTCAAGCGGGAGGCCGTGCGTATTGCACTGGCCAGTGGTCTGTCGCGTGAGCGGGTTGCAGCCGATTTGGGGATCGGCAAGTCGACGCTGGGCAAGTGGATTGCGCAGTATCGGCCAACAGACTTGACCGCAGCGCCGCAGGCAGATCTGGCACGTGAGAATGAACGCCTTCGCCTTGAGAACCGCGTGCTTAAGGAGGAGAGGGATATCTTAAAAAAGGCCACGCAGTTCTTCGCGAGCCAGCGGCCGTGAGGTTCGCGTTCGTGGAGAACTGGCGCCATGTCTGGCCGGTGGAGACGATCTGCCGGGTGATGCGCGTCAGTCCACGCGGCTATCGTTCGTGGTGTTCGCGGCCGATCAGTCGCCGGGAACGGACAGACATGAAGGTGCTGGCCCATATCCGGGAACAGTACCGCCTGAGCCTTGGGAGCTACGGTCGTCCGAGGATGACGATGGAGTTGAAAGAGGTGGGGCTCGATGTTGGCGAGCGCCGGGTCGGACGACTGATGAAGATCAACGGGATCAAGCCGGTCCGAACGCGCAAGCACAAGGTTACGACGGACAGCCACCATCGCCTGGGTGTCGCGGCAAACTGGTTGGACGGCGATTTTGCCGCCGACGCCCCCAACCGTAAATGGGCGGGCGACATCACCTATATATGGACGTCGGAGGGCTGGCTCTACCTTGCCGTCATTCTCGACCTGCATAGCCGTCGCGTCGTGGGTTGGGCTGTCAGCGACAGGATGACCCGAAGGGCGGCGTAGCCAACAAGAATCTGGCAATCAGGGCGCTCGATATGGCGGTGCGCCTACGCCAGCCACCAGAGGGCTGTCTTTTCCATTCGGATCGCGGCAGTCAATATTGCTCCTATGACTATCAGAAGAAGCTGCAGGCCCATGGCCTGCGTCCATCGATGAGTGGTAAGGGAAATTGCTATGACAATGCGTCCGTTGAGACGTTCTTCAAATCCTTGAAGGCAGAACTCATCTGGCGGCAGAACTGGCCAACACGGCGACAGGCAGAGGCTGCTATCTTCCAGTACATCAACGGGTTCTACAATACCCGCCGACGCCATTCATATCTGGGCGGCATCAGCCCGCTCGCATTCGAGACCAAGGTGGCATAATGAGATAGGTGACCGGCACAAAACCGTTACAAGTCCAGTCGCGACCATGTGAAGCGTGTAGTCGTCAAGCGAGGCACTGAGGTTTTGCGCGTCGTTCAATGACGACAAATGATTGAAACGCTGGAACGGGACTTATGACACTCCCGAAAGTGCCCCCTTCCGAAATTAAGCATTTGAGTTGCGAAGATTCGACAGTGAGGCACAAGTCCTCCATCTCCATCTGCACATCCGGCTTTCGAGAGATTCGCCGGTAATGGGCCTTCAATGGATCCTCGGTCCGTTCGGTTAGCTTCGTACTCGAGGGCCCAACAGCGTTCGACTCACCAAGTGCCGCCTCTATCTGCACTTCGTCCAATCCACGCGCAACTGCTGTATCATAGAGGGAGTGAAGTTGACTGATCGACCTGTTTTGCCTGGGAATCGAACAATGACCGAGGAGGAGGTCCGCCTCTTCCTCGACACCGTTCCTGGGGCACGCCGCGCCGCTACCGGTGTGATCGTCGATAATGGCGACGGTCGATACCACCATATTATGGGACTGATCATGCCAGACCCGGAACTTTCCGAACTCGAAAACCTTGATCTTGCTTACGCGTCGAAGAAGGAAATCCTGCGATTGCGGAACCTTCGTACGCCACACGATTACCTCCTGCGCGTCCGGCTGCAAGCAATCGCCGCTTCGCCACGCGCTGTACGGACTTTCCGCAAACGTAGGGCGAGATTCGAGGAGAAAGGGCGACGATGGACCCTTACCGACTACTACAATGCCCAAAATACCGACGCAAAGCGCTATGTTTCCCGTCTGAGTCGCCCCGCCCAGCGGATTGTTAAAGCAATCCCATATGGCCTTGCGCCGATCGATGAAGCGAATGCTGTTGCGCGTAAGACGTTCCTTGGAGACGTCGTCATGGTGGCAGAGCATCTTCGCTATTTTTACTACTTCATGAACATCGCAATGTACGGGCAGTATCACGAGATCGGTCAGGGCGATTGCATCGACGCCGCAGTCATAGCGCTGCGAATCATGCGGGGCAGCGAGAGCTTTGACTTCGATCTTGATCCCCGAGCGGCATTACCCGCCAATGTGGAAAGAGAGATTCAAAGCCTAACGGCGGCCCAGATGGAGTTCACGTTCGGCCACGAATTCGCCCATATGCTTGCAGGCCATCTCACGACCGAATTTAGCGGCGACGATGTGCGTCTCTATTCCCACCAGTGCGAATTTGACGCTGACAAAGGTTCCATAATGGAGATCAGGCCAGATCACACCGCACGAAAGGCCATCGCGCGAGGCGCATTTGACGTATTGCTTTTCCTTCACTTCCTGCAATCGAGTGCCGATGCAGGCTTGATTGCCAGCTTTTCCGCTAGCGACACTCATCCTCGGCCCATCGACCGTCTTAATCGACTCGTCGAAACACTCCACGAGCGATATCTTAGTCCGCCGTGTGAAATCGAGGCGAACAAGGAGGCGATTGAGTCCATGGCTCAATTGGTCAAGTGGCGGGTAGAGACTGCGGAGCAACCAGATCTACTTGGCTTTTACGGTTCGATATACCTTTTCAGCTTCACCGATCGTCTGAAGACAGATAGAATTGAATTCTAGAAACCAAGCCAAACCCATAACAATAAGCAGTCACTTCAATCGCTAAGAGGCATATTGCTCGACGAAAATCAATAAACGGCGACTTTCAGTTTCTATCGGTGGCCAGACGTGTGATGCATATTTGGTGAAAATCAATCGCGCGCCTAACACATTTTCATCAATGGCTTGCTTCACCTCCTCGAATCTTGTCCAGATTGTCACTCCACCACTGAGCCATCTTCACTCGTTCATCCCAATAGTTCCCACGATTGTAGACGCCTCTAATAGCGTTGCTATCGCCGTGGGCCAGCGCACGCTCGATGGCATCGGGATGCCAGAGGCCGCTTTCATTGAGCATGGTCGACGCTGTTGAGCGCAGTCCGTGCGCCGTAACTTCGTCCTTGGTGAAACCCATTCGGCGAAAGGCCGCGTTGATGGTATTCTCGCTCATTGGCCGCTGGCCCGTATGGAACGCCGGGAAGATGTAGCCCTTGCTGCCGGTAATCGATTTTAGCTCTCGGAACAGATCCAGCACCTGGCGTGATAGAGGCACAACATGAGTCCGGCGCGCCTTCATCTTGCCTTCCGGAATCGTCCAGATGGCTTTGTCCCAGTCGATCTCCTCCCACTCTCCGTGACGGAGTTCGCCAGGGCGCACGAAAACATGAGGCGCAATCTGCAATGCGAACTTCGTGACCGGGTAGCATTCGTAGCCATCGATCGCACGCAGCAGTTGACCCAGCTTCTCGGGTTCGAGGATCGCCGCGTAGTGCCGCGCCTTGGGTGAAACCAGCGCGCCTTTCAGAATTGATGTCGGATCAGTTTCGCAAAGCCCCATCGCCGCTCCGAACCGGAACACCCGGCTTGCGAACGAACGGCATTTCTTCGCCGTCTCCAGATTGCCCTTCGCCTCCAGCTTCTTGAGTGCCGCCAGCATCAGCTGCGGATCAACATCATTGAGCGGCATGTTCCCTACGGCAGGCCTGACCAGATCGAGAAACCAGCGTGCCTTACGAAGCGTGGCCTCGGCCCGCCCCTCCCGCACCATCTTTTCCTCAATGTAAGTCTGCGCCACAGATTCGAACGTATTCTCTGCACCGAGTTTGATTTGCGCCTTTTCCCGCTTGCGCTCGCGCATGGGGTCGATGCCATCGGCAATCGCGAGGCGCGCGCGATCCCTTTCGTGACGCGCCTGTGCCAGGCCAACTTCAGGGAAAGGGCCAATCGGCATCTTCTTTTCCCTGCCGCCGAAGCGATACTTGAGATGCCAGAGCTTTGAGCCGTTCGGTTTCACGAGGAGGTACAGACCTCTCTCATCGCCCTTTTTGTAAGGCTTGTCCTTCGGCTTGAACCCCCGAACCTGCTGAGTCGTCAAAGCCATCCGGGGGCCTCACTCAGATTCGCGAACACACATTCGCCAAAATGAGCCCCATTGAGGCCCCCAGTCGACGCAAAACACAGTGGAACAAAGCGGGACTCCAATCATCAAGACCGGAGAAAAAATGGCAGAATTCCGCCATTTATGCAATAAGTTTGGACATCGCTGAACGCTGAAATGGTGCCCAGAAGAGGACTCGAACCTCCACGCCCTTGCGAGCGCCAGCACCTGAAGCTGGTGCGTCTACCAATTCCGCCATCTGGGCACGGGGCGCCTGCGCATGTGCAAACCGCCGGGTAGGAGCGGGCCGATAGCGGCGCAGGTGGGCGCTTGTCAACAAGCCAGATCGGCTTTCCGTGCGGTTACGCTCAATTTGCCGCCTGGCGACGCGGGGCTTGACGCAGCGCAATGCGCGCGGGAGGGTCATGCGCCAGACCGGCAATCAGCAAGAGGCCCGGAATTTCAATGCGCAAATGCAACGCTGCAGGTCCGCTGAGGCGGCGCGCGACACCCCGGCCCGGTGCGGGGCCGTTCGGCTGATGCGCCGCTATCTCAAATGGATCATCCCCGCAGGCCTGCTGCTGGTGGCGCTGGCGGCTTGGCTGGTGCTGGGCACCGGTGCGACCCGGGTCGAGACGGCGCAGGTGGAGCGCGGCCCCGCAGTGGAGCTGGTCTATGCCACCGGCTTTGTCGAAGCCGCGCGTCCGGCGACTGTATCCGCCCGGCTGACTGCGCCGGTGGTCAAGGTGCTGGCCGAGGAAGGGCAACGGGTGACGCAGGGGCAGGCGCTGGTCCTGCTCGACGACGGCGAACAGCGCGGCCAGCTGGCGCAGGCAGAGGCGCAGGCGCGCGGCGCGACGCTGGCGGAACAGCGCATGGTCACGCTGTTTCACCAGGGCTGGGTAACCAGGGCGCAGCGTGATGAAGCTGTCGCCAGCGCGCAGGCGGCGCGCGCCGCCGCCGCCGCGATCCGGGCGAAACTGGGCCAGACAGTGATCCGTGCCGGCCTTTCGGGGGTGGTGCTGAAACGCGACGTGGAGCCGGGCGATCTGGCCATACCGGGCCAGGCGTTGATGGAACTGGGCGACCCCGCCACCGCGCGCGTCACAGCCACGGTAGACGAGCGCGATATTCCCCGCGTTCGGGTGGGTCAGGCGGTGCTGATGTCCACTGACGGGCTTCCCGGCAAGGTGATCCGTGGCCGGGTGAGCGAGATCACGCCGGGTGGAGACCCGGCCCAGCGCGCGTTTCGGGTGCGGATTGCCTTTGCCGATGCAGCCAGCCTTCCGCTCGGGCTGACGCTGGAGGTCAATATCGTGACGCAGCAGCGGGAAGGGGCACTGCTGGTCCCGGCGAGCGGTTTTGCCGATGACCAGGTCTGGGTGGTGGTGGACGGGCGAGCGAGCCGGCGCAGGGTCACCGCCGGGATCATCGGCGCTGACAAGGTCGAGATCAGGCAGGGGCTGGCCGCTGGCGACACAATCATCGTCAACCCGCCCGAAGGGCTGGAGGATGGCGACAGGGTTGCGCCGTGAACCTGCGCGGCATCAGTTTTCTGGTGTCGATTGCGGTTCGCCACCTTGCGCGGCGCAAGCGCCAGACCGCCGTGGCGGTGAGCGGCGTGGCGGTGGGCGTGGGCTTTTTCCTGGCGGTTTCGGCGATGATGATCGGCAGCCAGAACGATTTTGTCGAACAGCTGATTGAAGCGGCCCCGCATGTCATCATCTCGGATGAATTGCGCAGCCCGTCGCCCCAGCCCGGCACGCGCCGCTTTGGCGAGGGTGCGGTGGATCTGCGCGGCTACAAGGTGCGCACCGAAGTGCGCGGGATCAAGGGCTGGCAGGGCATTGTCGAGGCGGCCAATGCGGTGCCCGGCGCGCTGGCCTCGCCCAGCCTGACCGGCGGGGTCACTCTGCGGCTGGGCGGGCATGAAGAGGCGCTGGCGATCGTGGGTGTCGATCCCGAGGTCGAAACGAAGATCAGCACGATCGAGGATCAGTTGCGCGTCGGGCGGCTGCGCGATCTTGAAACGGTGCAGGGCGGGATCATCATCGGGGAAGAACTGGCCGCGCGGCTGGGGGTGAAGATGGGCGATATCGTCGCCGCCAGCACATCTTCGTCCAAGGCGCGCTCGATGCGCATCGTCGGCCTGTTCAGGAAAGGGCAGGCGATGATTTCGTCGAACAGTGGCTATGTGCTGCTGCGCGAGGCGCAATCGCTGCTCGGGCGCCCCTTCATCATCAACCGCATCGGCATTCATCTGGACGATCCCTACGCCGCACAGGAGGTCGCCGCGCGGCTTGAACAACGCTTCGGTTACAAGGCGGAAAGCTGGCAGGAACGTTCCTCCGAATTCCTCTCGCTGCTCGTCACGCGCAATGTCATCATGTATTCGGTGGTTTCGGCGATCCTGCTGGTGGCCAGTTTCGGGATCTACACCGTTGTTTCGACCAGTGTTTCGGACAAGCGGCGCGATATCGCGATCCTGCGTTCGATCGGCTTTTCCGAACGCGACCTGCAGCTGATCTTCGTGCTCGAAGGGATCATGCTGGCCGCCATCGGGGTCATCTTCGGCTGGATGCTGGGCTATGTGCTGATGGAAATTCTGGCTTCGCTGCGCTTCCCCATCGCCGGAGAGGACGAGAGCGTCCCGCTGGACCGTTCGACCCGGCAATATGTGATTGCGGCGGCATCGTCCTTCATCGCCGGATCAGTTGCCGCCTGGCTGCCCGCGCGCAAGGCGGCGCGGGTCGATCCGGTCGATATCCTGCGGGGGGCGGCATGAACCCGATACTGGAAGCGCACGGGCTGGGCCGTACGCTGCCGGGCGAACGGCCGGTGGTGCTGGTGCATGATGTGGAGCTGACGATTGAGCGGGGTTGTTTCACGACCATCGTCGGCCCGTCGGGCTGCGGCAAATCGTCGCTGCTCTATCTGCTGGGCATGCTTGACCGCCCGACTGCAGGCAGCCTGTTGTTCGAAGGCCGCGATATGAGCGGGCTGTCAGGCGACGTGCTGGCGCAGACCCGCCTCGCGCGGTTGGGTTTCGTGTTCCAGTTCCATTTTCTGCTGCCCGAGTTTTCGGCGTTGGAAAACGTCATGATCCCGATGCGGCGGCTGGGGCGGCTTGCGCCCGACGAAGTCCGCGCGCGCGGTTTTGCGCTGCTCGCCGAAATGGGGCTGGAAAGCAAGGAGCTGAAGACGCCTGACAAGCTGTCAGGCGGGGAACGCCAGCGCGTCGCCATCGCCCGGGCGCTGGCCAATGATCCGGCGCTGGTGCTGGGGGATGAACCGACGGGCAATCTCGACAGCGTGAGCAGCGCCAGGGTGGTGGAAACGCTGCGTCGGCTGGCGCATGAGGAAGGGCGGGCGGTCGTGTGCGTGACTCATGATCTGGACATCGCCGCGCTTTCGGATGTCCGGGTCGAAATGCTGGACGGGCGGGTCGAGAAAGTTACGGACCAGCGTGCGGGCAGGTGAGCGGCGCGGGTCCGCTCAGATGCGTACCACCACCTTGCCCGGATAGCCCCCTTCGAACAGGCCCGCAAAGGCGGCGGGCGCGTTTTCCAGTCCTTCGATGATCGTTTCGAACGAGGCAATCGCGCCTTGCGCCGCTTGCCGCGCCAGCCAGCCTGCGATCCCGGCGCTGTCATCGGGGTTCAGCAGGAAGGCGTTGAACCCGCGCAGGGTTAGCGACTTTTCGATGGCGGCGAAGAAATTGGCGGGTCCGCTGCGGTAATCGCCGCTCTCATATTGCGAGATCGCGCCGCACAGGCCGATCCGGCCATAGGGCTTCATCAGGCCAAAGCTGCGATCAAGCATATCGCCGCCGACATTGTCGAAATAGCAGTCGAGCCCGTCAGGCGCTTCGCGCGCGATGAAATCTTCCAGTTTTTCGAGCCGATAGTTCATCACCGCATCGACGCCCGCCTGTTCGATCAGCCAGCGGGCCTTGTCCGGCGAACTGCAGGTGGCCAGCACCCGCGCGCCGCGCAGCCTGGCCAGTTGCACGGCGATGGAGCCGACTGCGCCTGATGCGCCCGAAATCAGCACGGTTTCGCCAGCCTGCGGTTGCAGGACGCGCTCGATCCCGAGGAAGGCGGTGACGCCGGTCAGCCCCAGCAGGCCGAGGTGCCAGTGCAGTGGTGCGTCCAGCGCGGGCAGGGGAGTCAGCTGATCCGCCCTTGCGACGAACCGGGATCGCCATCCGTTCGCGCTCAACACCGCCGTGCCGGGGGCCAGCGCGGGATCATTCGAGGCTTCGACAATGCCGACCGCCGCGCCATCCATCACCTCGCCGGGGCGCTTCTGTGGCACGAAGCCTTCCTGCCCGGTCAGCACCAGACGCATATAGGGATCGACTGACATCCATTCGTTGCGCACCAGAACTTCTCCTTCACCCGGCGGGGGAAGGGGTTTTTCGACCAGTTCGAAATCAGCTGCGCCGATGTGACCTTGCGGTTGCCGGCGCAGCTGAACCTGACGTGCCATCATGCGACCCGACGGCTTCAGGCGGCGACTTTCGATCTCGCGCTCATCTTGCGCAGTTCAGGCATGACCTGTTCGGAAAACAGCTTCAGGCTGTTCTGCGCCACGTCGAACGGGATGCCGCCCGAGGATACGATCAGCATGGTGTTGAAGTCTCCGATCAGATCCATCCGTTCGCGGTATTTTTCGATGACCTGCTTGGGCGTCCCGTAATTCTGCGCCTCGATATAGGTTTTCTGGGATTCTTCGAGACCCGCTGACTTGATCAGATCGGCACCGGCCTGATAGCTTTCATAACCGCGGATGTTCTTGAAGTGATCGCCTGCAAATTCATAATGATCGGTCACGGCGATGAAGTGATTGCCGATATGTTCATAAGCCAGGCGATGCGCCTCTTCCTCATCCTCGTGAATGATCGTGACATCAGTCAGCATTGGCGGCGGAGCCTCCCGGCCGTGATGTTCGCGAAACTTGGCGCGATAGTTTTCGATCATCGGTACATGGCGTTCAAAAGCGTACTGGATGAACGTCATCATGTTGGCGCCGAGTTCTGCTGCTGATTCCGAGGAGTCCTGCGACATCGCGACACAGTAGAGATCGTCGCGATAGCTGCGCAACGGGCGTGGACGAATATCGACCCTTGGCTGTTTGAATAGTTCGGTATCACTTTCCATGTAGCCCTTTTCGAGCGCATCGAGCACGAGCCGCGCACCTTCTTCGAAACGGCCACGCGCTTCTTCCATCGGAACCCGAAAACCATTGTATTCGCGGCGGGCCAGCCCGCGACCGATGCCCAGCGCAACCCGGCCGGGGGCGTAATATTCCAGCATTGACATCTTTTCGGCGATACGCAGCGGATCATTCCAGGGCAGGATCACCGCGCCGGGTACCAGCTTCGCATTCTTCGTCTGCGAGGCCAGATAGGTCAGGTACTGGATGTTGTCCGGGCACAGGCCATAATCCTCGAAATGGTGTTCCACGCACCAGAGCGAATCGAAGCCCAGCCGGTCGGCGGAGATGGCGAGATCGATTTCTCCCTGCCACATTTCCTGATCGCTCAGATCCTTGTGCCAGTTCTGCATGACGTTGAGATGGCCGATTTCCATTGTGCATCCTCCGTTAAAGCAATCCGGGCCAGCTGATCCATGTGCCCGATCCAAGGATTCGAGTCCCCGTTGGAGTGAAGGCTAACCCGCATCGCCAATCCATGCAACATAAGTGTTGATAGATGGAGATTGAATCAATAGTCTGACCGCATTGGGCATGCTGCTCCGCTCGACCGTTCGATGCTGGTAATCGGGTTCGATCAGCACTCGGGCCTCGATAATTTAGGCGGTTGGCGATTTCTCCTTTGGATCGCAAGCCGTGCGGGATGGGCTGGATTGTGACGATAAGAAATTTCACGGTGTCGTGGAATTTTGTGAAGACAGGGCCGGCAAAGCAGGCTTCTGGGAGGGATGATACAGAATGGTAAGCACCGAATCGGCCGAGGTCCTCAGACTGAACAACGAACTGCGGGACGCCTGGCTTGCCGACCCGAATTACACTTTCGACGACATGCGACGCATTTTTGAAGAATGGCTCGCCCGGATTGCGATCCCTCCTGAGACCGCCTTTGCCCAAGTGGATTGCGGCGGGGTGTCATGCATCTGGGCCGATGCGCCGGGGGCCGATCCGGAACGGGTTGTGATGCACTGCCATTCGGGTGGATATCTGCTCGGTTCGGCGCATGGCTACCGCTCGTTCGGCGGCTATCTCTCGGCGGCAAGTGGCTGCCGGGTATTGCTCGTCGGATACAGGCTCGCACCGGAAAACCCCTGGCCGGCGGGCGTGAACGATGGGGTGGCGGCGTTCCGCTGGCTTGAAGCAGAAGGGTATGACCCTGCCAAGATCGCGATCTGTGGCGATTCTGGCGGAGGCGGGCTGATCCTTGCCGCGCTCCAGAAGATGCGAGACGAAGGCGGGGCCATGCCGGCGTGCGGCATTGCCATTTCGCCGCTGGCCGACTTTGCCCGGACTGGCGCATCCTACAAGGAAAACGCGGATCGCGATCCGCTGGTGAACGAGGATTTCCTGGCTGCGCTTGGTGCAGCATACTGCGGGGAGATGGATCGGCGGCATCCCGGGCTCTCACCGCTGTACGGAAACTGGGCTGGCCTGCCGCCGCTGCTGATCTTGGCGGGCGAAATCGAGATGATGCGCGACGATGGCAAGCAGTGCGTGGACGCCGCGAAGCTGGCGGGCGTAGATGCGACATACCATGAAGGCCAGGGCATGGCGCATATCTGGACGCTGTTTGCTGACCGACTGCCCGAAGCGCGCGAAGGCGTGGCCCTGATCGGCGACTTCGTGCGCAAGCACATGGCGGGCTGACTGATGAACGGAAGTCCCGTCACCATCGTTACTGGCGCCGGATCGGGCATTGGTGCGGGCGTTGCGCAATTGCTGGCTGAACGTGGCCACAGGGTAATTCTTGGCGATTATCGCCCTGAAACGGCCGAGCGCGTGGCTGCCACGATTGCCGCGTCAGGCGGTGGGGCGCGCGCCGCGCCGCTGGACATCAGTGACGAAGCCTCGTGTCGGGCATTCTACGCCAGCCTGGCGGAGCAGGGCGACACCGCGACCGGACTGGTTAATGCGGCCGGAATTACGGTGGGCTGCCCGTTCGAGGATTTTCCGCTGGATGACTGGCGGCGCGTGATCGACACCAACCTGACCGGCGCAATGATCATGTCGCAGATGTTCGTGCGGCAGATTGGCGATGCGCCGGGGGCGATCGTCAATGTTACCTCTGTCATGGCGCATTTTGCGGGCGCGAATCTATCACCCTATATTTCTGCAAAAGGGGGGCTTGCCATGCTGACCCGCGCGCTTGCAGTTGAGCTGGCGGCACGCGGGATCAGGGTCAATGCGGTCAGCCCCGGCTATATAGAAACGGGCATGACACAGCGGGTGCTGAAGGTGGAAAGCTATGCCAATGCCGTGCTGGCCCGCACGCCGATGGGCCGTTTCGGATCGCCACTGGACGTGGCGCGAGTGATCGCGTTCCTGCTTTCGGATGAGGCGGGATACGTTACCGGGCAAGTGCTGCCGGTCGATGGCGGGATGACGGCCGGGGACACGATGCTGACATCGCCGTCACGCCAGGACATTGAAGAAGCAAACCGCTAACGAGGATTGGGAGAGAGAGATCATGACAACCCGCGAAGTCGTCCAGACCTACATGGACAAGATGAACAGCGGCGATTTTCTGGGCGCATTCCAGATGTTCGCCGCCGATGGCGCTTACACGATCATCGGCGACACGCCTGTGTCAGGCACCTATGTCGGGCCGGATCACATCACCAGCTCGCTCGTGCCCCTGCTGGAAAAGCGGTTTGTCGCGCCGCCGGTGGTGGTCTGCACCGAAATCATCGTGGAGGGCGACCGCGGGGTTGCGCTGGGCCATGGCGAAGGCCCTGCCAAATTCGGCCAGTACCGCCAGCGCAACTATGCTTTTGTCTTTCGGGTGGAAGGTGACAAGGTGAAGGAAATGATTGAATTCATGGACCCTAACCAGTTGAGCGCGAACTGCTTCGGCCAGACGTTGTCTGCCGTCGTTCCGGCCTGATGCGGCCATGAAGAACAAGGTCATCATCACCTGCGCCGTCACCGGCGGCGCACATACGCCGAGCATGTCTGACGCGCTGCCCGTAACGCCGGAAGAAATTGCGGAGCAAGGTATCGCAGCGGCGGAGGCCGGGGCGGCGATCCTGCACCTGCATGCGCGCCAGCCGCACAATGGCATGCCCACGGGCGACCCGGCCGTGTTCGACCGGTTTCTGCCAGTGATCAAGCAGCGCACCGATGCGGTCATCAACCTGACCACGGGCGGCTCGGCCACCATGCCGGTGGAAGAAAGGCTGCTGGCTGCGCGCCATTTCAAGCCCGAGATGTGTTCGCTCAACATGGGGTCGATCAATTTCGCCTTTTTCGATGTGGCGAAGAAAATCACGACGTGGAAGCACGATTGGGAGGAGGGTTATGTCGCGAATTCGGATGATTATATCTTCCGCAACACCTTCCGCGACATCGCCACCATCCTCGGGACGATGAGCGATGCGGGCACCCGTTTCGAGCTGGAATGCTATGATCTTGGGCATCTCTACAACCTTGCCCATTTCGTGGACCGGGGCCTGATCAAGCCGCCATTTTTCATCCAGATGATCTTCGGCATTCTGGGCGGAATGGGGCCGGATCTGGAAAATCTGACCTTCATGAAAATGACGGCGGAACGCCTGTTCGGGCGCGAGAATTTCCAGTGGTCCGTGCTGGCGGCGGGCCGCCACCAGATGCCGTTCCTGACGCAGGCCGCGCTGATGGGCGGCAATGTCCGGGTGGGGCTGGAAGACAGCCTGTTTATATCGCGCGGCGAACTGGCAACATCCAACGCGCAGCAGGTGGAAAAGATCGTGCGGATCATCCGCGAAATGGGCCGCGAACCGGCTACGCCGGATGAAGCCCGCGCGATGCTGGGCCTCAAGGGCGGCGACAGGGTGGAGTTCTGAACGTGCAGATCATCGATTTGTCGATCCCGCTGGAAGGCGATGTGGCGTCCGATCCGCCGGGTTACCGGCCGGAAATCGAGTATGTGAATCACCAGCAGTCAGTGGCCGGTTTGCAGGCTTTTTTCCCGGGCCTTGCGGCGGAAGAGATGCCGGATTCCGAAGCCTGGGCGATCGAGTTCGTCAGGCTCAACACGCACAACGGCACCCATCTGGATGCCCCCTATCACTTCGCTTCGACGATGGACGGCGGCAAGCGCGCGATCACGATTGACGAAGTGCCGCTGGACTGGTGTTTCAGGCCCGGCGTGAAGCTGGATTTCCGCCATTTCGATGATGGATATATCGTCACGGCGGCAGACGTCGCGGCGGAGTTCGAGCGGATCGGGCACGATCTGCAACCCTACGACATCGTGGTGGTCAACACGGCGGCGGGCGCGCGTTACGGGCAGGAAAACTATGTCTCGTCCGGCTGCGGCATGGGGCGGGAAGCGACCATGTGGCTACTGGAACGCGGCGTGCGCGTGACGGGGACCGACGCCTGGAGCTGGGACGTTCCCTTTACCGTAACCGCCGAACGCTATGCCGAAACGGGCGATGCGGGGCTGATCTGGGAAGGGCACAAGGCAGGCCGCGACATCGGCTATTGCCACCTCGAAAAGTTGCACAATCTGGAAAGCCTGCCAGCCAATGGCTTCACCATCGCCTGCTTCCCGGTGAAAATCCGGGCGGCGTCAGCCGGGTGGACCCGCGCCGTGGCGATCATGAATCCATCATAGAATTGCCCGACTAACCGATACACACCCGTCAGGCGAATAGACGCCGGACGAACACGATACTGGAGAGCCCCCCATGCGCAGCGCTGTCATCGTTTCCACCGCCCGTACACCCATCGGTGGGGCATGGTGGGCCACGCGCTGATCGAAGGGAAGCGGCGCGGCGCGAAGCATGTCGTGGTCACGATGTGCGTCGGCGGCGGCATGGGCGCAGCCGGGCTGTTCGAAGTGCTTTAAGGCCGCGTGGACAAACTGCAGCGGGGCCAAGGCGGTAGCTTGCTGTCAATGCGTCGTGATTTGGGGCAGTCTTTTATTGACGACATTGCGTACGTTTATGCAACTCATGGCGCAGCGCTAGATTTAGGCTCCGGGTCTATCCGCAGATTATTGATGTCGCGGAGGTACCTGGCCAGTAAATCGTGCTTTATGCGGCAATCCTCATAACTCTTGACCCATTTGGCGAACAGCCGGTTGGCGGCGGGGTTGAATCAGTCTCGCGGGTGCAGACGAAGGAGTTGCGCACGACGGCTGATCCGGAACTGGCGGCATGGTGCCCACGGCTTGCTGAACATGCTCCAGACCGCAGAGGTTGGCGAAGCGTTACAATGTGGCGCGATGTGCAGGATGAATATGCCTTCCAGTCGCAGCAGCGCACGGCAGCGGCGCAGGCGGCGGGCGCGTTCGATGACCGGATCGTGCCGGTCACCGCCACCATGTCTCGTGGACGAACAAGGAAACGAAAGAGGTTTCCTCGAAGGAAGTTCCGCACTGACGAAGGACGAAGGCAACCTGGCCTGACACCCAGCTGGAAGGGCTGAAGTCTCTGCCGCCAGTCATGGGGCCGGATGGTGTGATCACCGCGGGCAACGCCAGCCAGTTGTCCGACGGTGCTTCGGCCTGCGTGGTGATGGAAGAATCGGTCGCTGCGGCGCGCGGGCTTCGCTCCCGCTTGGTCGTATGTCGGCATGGCGGTGGCCGGAACGGACCCCGATGAAATGGGCATCGGCCCGGTCTTTGCAGTGCCCAAGCTGCTCAAGACGTTTGGCCTGTCCATGGACGACATCGGTCTTTGGGAACTGAACGAGGCGTTTGCGGTGCAGGTCGTCTACTGCCGCGACCGGCTGGGCATCCCCAACGAACTGATGAACGTGAATGGCGGCGCGATTTCCATCGGACACCCCTATGGCATGTCGGGTTCGCGCATGGTGGGCCATGCGCTGATCGAAGGGAAGCGGCGCGGCGCGAAGCATGTCGTGATCACGATGTGCGTCGGCGGCGGCATGGGCGCAGCCGGACTGTTCGAAGTGCTTTAAGACTGCGTGATCCCGACTGCGTCCGGCAGTCCTGCTCAATAAGGCATTTCCAGGCCGGACAGGATCACGTCCGCGTAAGTCTGCCCGATTTCTTCGGCGCTGGTTTCGCAGCCATCAGGCCTGAACCAGCGGTGCGTCCAGCCGATTATGCCGAATATGCCATAGGCGATGACCCGCGCTGATCCCGCCTTGCGAAAGCTGCCATCGGCGAAGCCTTCTTCGATCACGCTGATCATGGCGTCTGTCGTCAGGCGATTGACTTCGCGCATGCGCCGCGACCATTCGGACCGGTCATCGCTGACATGCGAGAGATTTTCGCGAATATAGATATAGAACAGCGGGTAATGTTCGCCATAGGAGCTCATGAGCGAGGTGATCATGTCCCTCAGCTTGCGCGAAGGGCGAACCTTGCTGGCCGCGATTCGCCGGACCAGTTCGAGGTTGCGTTCCACGACAGTGCGGACAACTTCGTCGAACAGTTCTTCCTTTGACGAGATGTAATAATAGAGTGTGGAGCGATCGACCTGCATTTCCTGCGCCACGGCGGAAATGGATGCTTTCTGGAAACCAAGCCGGTCGAATACGCGCACGGCGGCTTCCGCGATCTCCTTTCGCTTCGCTTCATACGCGACCGGATCAGCTTCCGCCGCGGCCCTGCGTTGTTCTATGACGCTGCCTTTGCTCATGAAATTACGGTTTCACCCTGCTCTGATATCCGCTTCACCCGGCAACTGCGGATGATTGGCAATTGTGGCTTACTTTGATCTGAAACTAGCGGAATTGCAGTGCAGGGCAAGCTGCCCTGTTTTTCCTGCATATGCTGCGCTAATGTCGGACTTGTCCCGACATCGCACATCCGGTCCCGGTTGACCGTACAACAATGGTGTTGTAACCGGATCAGGGCCGACCGAGTGGTTTTCGTGTCGGCATTCGGGAGAGCAACAGATGTCCAGCCGCATGCGTTTCGGCACCTTCATTCCGCCGCACCATTTGCCGGTCAATTACAACCCGACCTATGCGTTGCAGCGCGATGTGGAAATCGTGCAGCTGGCGGATACGATCGGCTTTGACGAAGCGTGGTTCGGCGAACATCACTCGGGCGGCGCGGAACCGATTGGCGATCCGATGCTGTTCATCGCTCATGTCGCAGCGCAGACGAAATATATCAGGCTGGGAACCGGCGTTGTGTCTCTGCCTTATCACAATCCGCTGTGGGTGGCGGACCGGCTGGCGATGCTGGATCACCTGACGCGCGGCCGGGTGATGCTGGGCCTTGGCCCTGGTGCGCTGGCGACGGATGCGGGAATGCTTGGCATTCACCCGTCCGAACAGCGCGAGGCGCTGGAAGAAGACGCGGCGGTGCTGATGCATCTGATGACCAGTGACGAGCCGATCAGCATCGAGACCAAGCGGTACAAGCTGGTCAATGCCAAGCTCCAGCTCGATTTCTATCAGGATCCGCACCCCGAAGTGGCGGCTGCGGCCATCGTTTCCCCGTCCGGCCCGCGCCTTGCCGGAACTCACGGGGCAGGCCTGCTGTCCATCGGGGCGACGATGAAGGCTGGTGTCGACGTGCTGGCCATGCACTGGGATGTGGCGGAAAAGCGCGCGGCGGAATGCGGCAAGACCGTGGACCGCAAGAACTGGCGGCTGGTCGGCCTGATGCATCTGGCCGATACCAAGGATCAGGCGATCAAGGACGTCGAATTCGGCCTGCGCGAGTTCTGTGATTATCTGCAACACACCACGCCGACGCCGCAGCTCCAGCCAGTCGGCAATACTGTGTCCGAATATATCGACTGGGCGCTGTCCACCGGGGCGGCGGTCATCGGCACTTATGACGAGGCGATCGAGCAGATCGAGACCTTGCAGGAATTGTCGAACGGCGGTTTCGGCTGCTACCTGCTGTTCGATCACAACTGGGCGCGCTGGGATGCCAAGAAGCGCCATTATGAAATCTTTGGTGACTATGTGATCCCGCATTTCAAGAAGACCAATCGCCGGCTGAAGCAGAGCGAGCTTGATACGCGCGCGGTGCGCGACCGGCTGGCGGCGGAGCAGGCGGCGGCGGTCGGGGCGTTTACCGAAAAGCATCGCGGATGACGCAGGCAGCGCAAGCTGTGGTGGAGGTTGAACGGCACGGCCCCGTGCTGCTGATCGCCATCAATCGCCCCGAACGCCGCAATGCCGTGAATCGCGCCGTGTCTCTGGCCATGGCCGATGCGCTGGACTTGCTCGATGGCGATGCCGGACTGCGCGCGGGTATCGTGACCGGGCGCGGCGGCAATTTCTGTTCAGGCATGGACCTCAAGGCCTTTGTCGATGGCGAACGGCCCGAACTGGAAGGAAGGGGCTTTGCCGGGCTGTGCGAGGCGCCGCCGCAAAAGCCGCTGATCGCGGCCGTTGAAGGCTATGCGCTGGCGGGCGGGTTTGAACTGGCGCTGGCCTGTGATCTGATCGTGGCGGCAGACAATGCGGTCTTCGGACTGCCCGAAGTGGCGCGGGGGCTGGTGGCGGGTTCGGGCGGGCTGTTGCGGCTGGGGCGGCGTATGCCTGCGGGTATCGCGCTCGAATATGCGCTCACCGGCGCGCCCATGCCTGCCGCGACCGCGCGCGGGTGGGGCCTGGTCAACCGCCTGGTGCCCAGTGGCACCGCGCTCGATGCAGCGCTGGAACTGGCGGGCGAAATTGCCGCCAATGCGCCGCTCTCCACCGCCATGACCAAACGGATCATGCGCGAGAGCAGGCTTTGGCCCGATGATGAAATGTTTGCATTGCAGAGCCCGCTCTCCGAATCCGTGATCAGTTCGCAGGACGCGCAGGAAGGCGCGCGGGCCTTTGCAGAAAAACGCGCCCCGAAGTGGAGCGGGACATGAAACGAATTGCGGTGATTGGCGGCGGCACGATGGGGGTCGGCATCGCCTATGTCTGCGCGCAGGCGGGCGCTGATGTCATTGTGGTGGAGCCGGACGACACGCGCGCGGCCACCATGCGCAACATTATCCGCGAAACGGCGGGCGGCGCGGTGCAGCGCGGCAAGTTTACGAGGGAGGAGGCGGATGCGCTGGACCGGCGGGTGGAGCGGGTGGCATCGGTCGCTGCCTTGCCCGAGGGGCTGGACCTGATCGTTGAATCCGTGTTCGAGGATCAGGCGCTGAAGCACGCGGTGCTGACCGAAGCGGCGGGGAAGCGCCCGGCGCTGCTCGCCACCAACACCAGCGCTTTGTCGATTGACCGGCTGGCGGAAGTGGTGCCGGACAAGGCGATTTTCCTCGGCATGCATTTCTTCAACCCGGTCTGGTCCCTGAAGCTGGTCGAGATCATCCGCGGGGCCGAGACATCCGATGCGGCGGTTGAGTGCGCGCGCGACTTTGCCGCCTGGATGGGCAAGGAATCGCTGGTCGTGCGCGACATTCCCGGTTTCGCTACCAGCCGGCTGGACCTGATCGCCTCGCTCGAAGCAATGCGGATGCTGGAAAGCGGCGTCACCAGCGCGGAGGAAATCGACCGGGCGGCAACGCTGGCTTATCGCCATCCGGTTGGCCCCTTGCGGCTCAGTGACATCGTTGGCCTGGATGTGCGGCTGGATGTCGCCCGTGCGCTGGAAGCCGCGCATGGTGCCCGCTTCGCGCCGCCAGCGATACTGATCGAAATGGTTGCGGCCGGAAAGCTTGGCGTCAAGTCAGGCGAAGGCTTCTTCAAATGGCCGCAATAGGCCGCACCGGAGCATAAAATGTCCTCGCAGAACATGTTCTATACCCCGCTGATTGACACGCAGGAACATCACCCGGCGCTGCGTGATAGCGTGGCCAGGCTGATGAGTGGCTTCGGACGGGCATATTTCCAGGACATCGTGCGGCGCGGCGCGCGCGCGGGCGATCTGTGGAAGGCGCTGGGCGAGGCGGGTTTTCTGGGCGTGCATATGCCCGAAGAATATGGCGGCGGTGGCGGCGGGATGGCCGATTATTACACCATCATCGAGGAAGTTTCCGCGCATGGCTGCCCGCTGCTCGCCATGGTCATCAATTCGATCTGTTCGCCGATGATTGTCGCTTACGGATCGGAAGAAATGAAGCGCGAATGGCTGCCCGATCTGGCGAGCGGGGCGCGCCGCATGGCCTTCGGGATTACCGAACCGAACGCCGGGTCGAACACGCACAAGGTCAGCACCACCGCGCGCCAGACCCCGGACGGCTGGGTGCTGAGCGGCAGCAAATACTGGACCAGCGCAATCGATGAATCCGACGCGGTGCTGGTGGTGGCGCGCGATGCGGATCGATCCACGGCAGAGCGTTCGTGCCTGTCGCTGTTCATCGTCCCGACCGACGCCAAGGGGCTGAGCTGGAAGAAGATCGACAGCGCGGTCCAGATCGCGGAAGACAGTTTTTTCACCTATTACGATGACATCAAGCTGCCGTCAGAGGCGCTGGTGGGCGAGGCCGGAAACGGGCTCAAGCAATTGTTCATCGGCCTCAATCCGGAACGGGTCGCGGTTGCCGCTATCAACAATGGCATTTCCCGCTTCGCGCTGGCGCAGGCCGCACAATATGCCTGCGACCGGACGGTGTGGAAGTCACCCATCGGCGCGCATCAGGGGATCGCGCATCCGCTGGCCGAAGCCTTCATTGGCGTGCAGCAGGCGCGGCTGATGGCGGCGCGCGCGGCCGATCTTTATGACCGGGGCGAAGATGCAGCCGAAGCGTCCAACATGGCGAAGTTCGCCGCAGCCGAATCCTCGCTCAAGGCGCTCGACCAGGCGATCCAGGTCCATGGGGGCAACGGCATGTCCTATGAATATGGTCTGGCGGATCTGTGGTTCGTTGCCCGGCTGCACAAGACCGCGCCGGTCAGCCGCGAAATGGTGCTCAATCACATCGCCCAGCACAGCCTTGGCCTGCCGAAGAGCTACTGATGCCCGCTCCCGAAGCCGATAACCCGCTCGACCTGCTGACAATTCTTGGCAGGCATGCCAACACGCGGCCAGATAGTCCCTGCCTGCTGATCGAAGATGATGTAATCACCTTTTCCGAACTTTCAGCGCGCAGCGAGCGGGTGGCGGGCGCCATGCGCGCGCAGGGCATTGTTGCGGGTGACAGGGTGGCGATCCTTGCCTATTCCAGCCCCATATTTTTTGAATTGCTGCTGGGTTGCGCCATAGCGGGTGCAATCATGGTGCCCATCAACTTCCGGCTGTCATCGCGCGAAGTGGGCGAAATTCTTGACGATGCGGAACCGTCGCTGCTGCTGGTTGAAGCGGATCTGGCCCAGCTGGTACCCGATGGACACGATGTTTCGCGGCGCGATCTTCAGGATTATGCCCGCTGGCGCGATGCGGCAGAGCCTGACAGCTCTGCGTCTGCGGTTCTCGATGCGCCAGTGCTGATCCTTTATACTTCGGGCACGACTGCGTTGCCCAAGGGCGTGGTGCTGAGCCACCGCAACTTGTCGTATCTCGAACGCATGGCGCGGCAATTGTGGTCGTTCGCACCTGAGAGCGTCAACCTGGCGGCGATGCCCCTGTTTCATATCGGCGGGCTAGGCTGGGGACTGCTTGCGTTCAGCCAGGGTGGCAAGACTGTGCTGACCCGCGAAAGTGATCCTGCTGCGCTGCTGGCGCTGATGCGCCGTCATGGCGTGACTCATGCCTTTCTTGTGCCGACGGTTATTCAAAGGCTGGTGGAGCAGCTTGAGGAAAGCGGCGATCAGCCGCCAAAGGTGGCGCACATGTTCTACGGGGCCGCGCCCATGGGCGAATCCCTGCTTGCCCGTGCGATCGCCGCGTTCGGTAGCGCGTTTCATCATACATACGGCATGACTGAAACCGCCGGGACGACAGTCACGCTCGATCCCGAAGACCATGACCCTGGCGGACCACATCCGGAACGGCTGCGCTCATGCGGACGGGCGATGCCGTGGGTTGAGCTGAAGCTGGTCGATCCGGCGACGGACCGTGAAGTGGCCGTAGGCGAAATCGGCGAGGTGCGCATGCGCTGTGGTGCCGTCACGCAAGGCTATTGGCGCAAGCCCGAAGCAACCGCCGAAGCGATTACGCCCGATGGCTGGATGTGTTCGGGCGATGCGGCAGTGCAGGATGGCGATGGCTATCTCTATTTGCGCGATCGTTACAAGAACATGATCGTTTCGGGCGGAGAAAATATCTACCCTGCGGAAATCGACAATGTATTGCAGCAGCACCCGGCCGTTCAGGATGTTGCGGTTGTCGGCGCGCCACATCCCAAGTGGGGGGAAACACCGCATGCGCATGTCGTGTTGAGAGCGGGCCAAACGGTTTCCGAAGCAGAGCTGATTGCTTTCGCGCGAGAGCGCCTTGCCCGCTACAAATGCCCCACTGCGGTGATTTTCACCGATGATTTGCCGCGCAATGCCTCGGGCAAGATATTGAAGCGGGAGCTGCGCAAATGAGCGCTGAGATATCCGTGCAGGCGCGCGTGCTGCGCGCATTTGCGGTGGAGTTTCTGACCGCACATGATCCCGAGGTGGCGCGTCGCATCATGACGCCGGATTATGCGTTGTCCATCGGCGGCTTCCTGCTGGCGGGGCGGGACGAGCACTACCTGCCCGCCACGGTGGCGCAGCTCGAACAATTCCCGGGTCTGTGCGTGACAGCGCATGATGTCGTGATCGGAGCGGAGGCGGTGGCGCTGCGCTTCACGGAACATGGCGTATCGGCGCGGCAGGCAAGCCCCTCAAGCTGGGGGGGGATAACCCTGTTCCGGCTGGAAGCCGGGCGATTGCGGCAGGGCTGGGCCGAAGAGGATTATTTCGCGCGCAAGCTGCAATTGCGCAGCGGCGAGGTGAACCGGATCGATCCGCCACATCCCGCCCCATGGGATGCCCCGGTCGCGGCACCCGATCCCCAAACCGAACGGATCGTGCGCAGCTGGCTGTCCGATCCCGCCGCGCCGCTGGCGGCGACCGATGAAATCAGCGCCGGGCGGCCGCGTCTGGCGGAACTGATCGAAGCTGCTGATCTTGAAATCGGATTTCTGTTCACCGCCGGGCCGCGCGCGGCGTTTCACGCGGTGCTCAAGGGTACTTACAGGGGCGGGTTCGCGGACATGGACCAGAGTCAGCTGGGCACGGAGATATCGCTTCCGGTCGCGGGCATTGTCGACGCCGCCAACGGCGCGGTGGCGCGCGTGCAGATCTGCGGGGACCGGCTGGGGCTGCAACGCCGACTTGCGCATGGATGACGACAGCGGGGTGCATCGCCCAACCGGGTCAAACAAGCGCTTGTTTTACGTCTCGGGCTGCGGCATGTAACCTGTAAACGCAGGCGTTGATTGGGAGAATATGCGATGGGTAGAGTTTCAGGCAAGGTAGCGATCATTACCGGCGCGGCGCAGGGAATGGGCGAAGCGCATGCCCGGCTGTTCGTGGCGGAAGGGGCGAAGGTCATCCTGACTGACCTCAACGACAAGGCCGGTCAGGCTCTGGCTGACAGTCTTGGCGAAAACGCCATGTTCATCCGGCAGGATGTGACGCAGAAGACGGACTGGCAACGCGTGGTGCAAGAGGGGGAGGCCCGCTTCGGCACCATCAACGTGCTCGTCGCCAATGCCGGGGTGATCGGCAAGGTCGCCAGCACGCTCGACTTCACCGAGGAGGATTACCACTTCGTCTGCAATATCAACCAGACGGGTGTGTTCCTTGGCATTCAGGCGGTCCTGCCGTCGATGATCAAGGCCGGTGGCGGTTCGATCGTCAACATCTCCTCCATCGCCGGGATGGTGGCCTGCTATGGCCTGCCGAACATCGCCTATGTCGCCAGCAAATTCGCAGTGCGCGGCATGACCAAGCGCGTGGCGGTGGAGTTCGGTGACAAGAACATCCGCTGCAACTCGATTCACCCCGGTTTCATCAAGACCCCGATGATGGCCGCCGCCACGGATGAAGAGGGCGGTGACGCGGTGAGCATGATCCCGCTCAGGCGCATGGCCGAACCGGAAGAGGTTTCCAACCTGGCCCTGTTTCTGGCCAGTGGCGAATCCGCCTTCATTTCGGGCATGGAACATGTGATCGACGGCGGCATGACCGCCATGTAATCGCTGTGGCGGGCGGGGCTTGGGGCAGTGCCTTGGGTCGCCGCCCGGCCTGGCGTCAGCGTTGCATCGACTGTGCGTTGGCGCGCGGTGGACCGGCAAGGACCGGCTCTGCGAAATTGAACTGCGCCGGGTTGCAGGCATGTGCGACTGCGCCGCGCACGAAACAGTCACCGATCATTGATCTGTCCCGCACCGGGCTTTGCCGCGTCCGGCATGGCCAGCCTTTCCATGCAAGCGTAGAATTTCCGACTGGCGTCGCAGCCGGTGACTGCCAGGCTGGCGGAGCCGGGGCCGCGCCAGTTTGAAGGCGGCTGGTCAATAAAAAACCGGCCCGCAATTACGCGGGCCGGCCAGGTTCCTTGCTGTTGGCTGGGGGCAGGGCCGCCCCCGGGCCATCAGTGCTGCGATCAGAAGCGAACGGTCGCTTCCACGCCATAGGTACGGGGCATACCCGGGGTCAGCAGCACGGTGCCGAAAGCGCCAGCCGTGTCGTAACCGAACGGGTAATACTTCTTGTCGAAGACGTTCTTGCCCCAGAACTTGATCTGGTAGTTTTCGTGATTCCAGGCCAGGCTGGCGTTCACGAGCGCATAGCCCTTCGAGCCGACGAGGTCCGTCTTCCCGCCGGGATAAAGCTGGAACGTGCCACCCATACCGTCATTGACCAGAGCGGGCGGGCGGGCGTTGTCATTGAACATGTCGTACCAGAAGCTGCTCTTGTAAGAGACTTCACCGCTGAACACGATGTCGCCATCGGCAACCGTGCCCAGGGTCAGGTCACCGCCACCGCTGAGCGTCCATTTGGACGCAAACGGAATCTGGTTGCCGGCAACCGGCGTCCCGCCAGCGGGGCCGCATGCTTCCGTTTCGATACCATCCGGGCTCAGACAGGGATTCTTCTTGTTGTACTTCGTGTCGAGATAACCGACCGCGCCGCGCAGGGTAAGAGCGGGGATGGGCTTGGCCAGCAGTTCGACTTCAAAGCCCTTCACCTTGCCGCTCAGATTGCGGTTGAACGAAAGACCGCCGATGACTTCGCTGACCTGCTGGTTCTGATAGTCATAGTGGAACACGGCGCCGTTGATCTGGACGCGATCGCCAGCAAAGCGGGTCTTGAAGCCGAATTCCCAGGAGTCCAGCTTTTCCGGTTGGACGAAGTAGACGGCGGCGGGTGTCACAAAGCCAAAGCCATTGTAACTGCCCGAACGATAACCGCGGCTGAAGCTCAGGTACGTCTTGATACTGTCCGTCCAGGCGTAATTCAGGATCGCCCGGCCTGACCAGTTGTCATAGCTGTTCTTGAGATTCAGATCGTCGTAGAGTGAAAACACTTCCACCCCGGGGAAATCCGTGATCGGGTGCGAATAGCCATTGGCATACTGCAGCTTGTCCTTCGTGTAACGAAGGCCAGCCGTGAGTTCCAGCTGCTGCGTGATGCTGAGCGTCGCTTCGCTGTAAATCGCGAAAGTCTTGCGCTTCTGCCTGAAGCCGTAGAGCACGTTGAAGGAATTGTTGACGCCCGGCGCCCAATCGGCAGGATTGCCGTCAGCCGGGAAGTCAGGCAGGACGTTGTAGGCCAGAACAGTGTTGTTCGTGTCGATCTTGTCATTGCCGTAATAGATGCCGAGCAGGCCCTTCAGGCTTTCGCTGTCATAGTTGATGCGGAAGTCCTGGCTGAAATCCTTGCCCTTGGAACGGTAGAAGATAAAATAGATATCCTGAGGCGTTGCATCGTTGTCGATATCGAGATTGTACTTGGAATCGGTGTAGCCGGTGACCGAGGTGATCGACCAGTTGTCGCCGATCTGGTAGTTCAGGTTGAAGTTCAGACCCCAGGATTCCGTCAGGAACTTGCCCTGCTTGTCATATGACACTTCCTTGTAGCTGCAGCAGACGGCGCCGCCGGGGGTGATGCCGCCCTGGCGCGTGCTGCCGAAGAAGTCCGTGCCGCCATTGCCATTGGCGTCAGCACCGAGCAGGCCGAGGTAGTGCAGCGGATAGCCGATCGGATCATCCTTGGCGTAATAGGCGCCGATATTGATGTCCAGGTCATCATTCGGCTTGATGCGCAGATTGCCGCGCAGGCCGATCGAATCCGCCGTGCCATAGCTGTCATGTGCGCCGGCAACCTTGTCGGGTTCGCTGAAATAACCGTCACCCTTCAGGCGGTTGAAGGCCAGACGCAGGCCGACCTGATCGGGCACCAGCGTGGCTTCGGCTGCACCCTGGATCTTCCAGCGGTTGTAATTGCCAAAGCCTGCGGTCAGGTAGCCATTGGCATCTTCCAGCTGCGGCTTGCGGGTGTACATGTTGATCGCGCCGCCAGTGGTATTGCGACCGAACAGCGTGCCCTGCGGGCCACGCAGCACTTCGACGCGTTCCAGATCATACAGCTGCAGACCATGCGTATAACGGAAGGTCTGGCTGACTTCGTCCACATAGACGCCGATCGGCGAGGCGGTGTTGGAAGTGAATTCGTTCGCCACACCGACGCCGCGAAGCGAGAAGTTGGGCGAGGTTTCACCATATTGCGAGCTGACCTGCAGGTTCGGCACGACATTGCCCAGATCGGCTGATGCAGTGACGCCGCGCGAGGCAAGCTGTTCAGCGCCAATGGCCGAGATCGAGATCGGCACGTCCTGCAGATTTTCGCTGCGCTTCGATGCGGTCACGACGATTTCGCCGAGACCCTGGCCGGCCGAGCCGGATTGCGCCATGGCGGGCGCGGCGACGAGCGCCGTGGTTCCGAGCAGGGCCGCCGTCAGGCCCAGCCGGACGCCGGCAACAGGAAAACTAGTGGAATGCATGACTTCTCTCCTCCCAATTCATGCGGCG
The DNA here is from genome assembly GCA_024236235.1 of Novosphingobium sp. Classification (GTDB taxonomy): domain Bacteria; phylum Pseudomonadota; class Alphaproteobacteria; order Sphingomonadales; family Sphingomonadaceae; genus JACKKV01. The sequence continues at coordinate 109,023 of JACKKV010000002.1, forward strand.
CCATGCAGGCACCGCCGAGCTTGCGTTATTTGTAACTGATAAAGAGCCAAATTCCCCGTGTCAACGCCAGCGTTAATTGACCTGCCGGATCATAAGGCGGGTTAAGCCCCGCTGTCGAATTTTTCTAAAAACCCTTTTAAAACATATGTGTGGGCAGGTGTTATGGAAATTGACGTCACCACCACCGGAGATGTGGCACACTTTTTCAACGCCATTGTTGTAAAATCGGCACAGTTTGCGCGCGGTTTCCGGGCAGCCGCGCACGCCGGTTCAATAAGGCGATTCCAGCCCGGCCATCACCATGTCGGCAAAAATCTTGCCGATATCCTCGCTCGCGCCCGGTGCATCCGGTCTGAACCAGCGATGGCTCCAGTTGAGCATGCCCAGAATGCCGAACGTCACGGTCCGGGCCGCGCCGATGTTGCGAAAACTGCCGTCAGCATAGCCTTGCTCGACAATGTCCACGAAACAATCCTCGATACTGCGGTTGAGCCCGCGCATGTGCCTGGACCAGTCCGTGCGTTTGCCGGTGACCTGCTTGAGATCCTCGCGGACATAGATGTGCAGCAGCGGGTAATTTTCCGCAAAGGAGGTCATGAAAGCCATGACCAGTTCGCGCATCTTGCGGGCCGGTTTCATATTGCTGCCTGCAATCCGGCGGGCGAGCGCCTCATTGTTTTCAAGCACGGCGCGGACGATCTCGTCGAACATCTCTTCCTTGGAGGAGAAGTAATAATAGATCGTCGCCCGGTCGATGCCCACTTCCGCCGCCACGGCGCTGAGGCTGGCCCCCTGGTAACCGAGCTTGTGAAAGACGCGCACGGCTGCTTCCGCGATTTCCGCCTTGCGGATTTCATAGGATGCGCGCGCTTCCTTCTGTGCCGAAAGTCGCCGTTTGCCGATCACCGTATTTGCAGCCAAGAAATCGACCCCCGCATCTGGCGCCTGACCGATCGTCGGCAGAGCGTCTGGTAAGTGGCCGGTCGTCCCCGGACCGGACCTATGACATATGCGGCAACAAGACGGCAGTTTCAAACCCCGTGTCAGCCGCGCGGCCCGCCGGCGACGTAAAGCACCTGCCCCGTAACGAATGAGGAGCGTGAATCGCAAAAGAAAGCCACGGCATTGGCGATGTCGTCAGGGGTGCCCGTCCGTTTGACGACGATGTCGCGCATCATCATGTCCGACAGTTCCGCGATCGACATTTTCATGCGATCCGCCACGCCTCTGGTCATCTCGGTGACCACGAACCCGGGCGCCACCGCATTGGCTGTGATTCCATACTGGCCGAGTTCGATCGCCAGCGTCCTGGTCAGTCCCTGAACGCCCGCCTTGGCTGCGGAATAATTGGTTTCGCCGAATACGCCGAGGGCGGCGATGCTGGACAGGTTGACGATGCGCCCCCAGCCTGCGGTGCGCATATGCGGCACGACCTGGCGGCACATGAGGAAGCAGGCCTTTAGGTTGACGTCAATGACCGTATCCCAGTCTGCGCTGCTCATCCGGCTCAGTGTGCTGTCGCGCAGAACGCCGGCATTGTTGACGAGCACGGTCGGCGGACCCATCATCGCCTCGATCTGGTTGATGGCGCGCGCCACCTGACCCTCATCCGCGACATTGCAGCCGACCGGCAAGGCGCGGCGACCCGCCGCCTCCACAGCCCGGGCCGTTTCACCGCAGGCATCGGCGGCAAGATCGACCAGCGCGACATCGCAACCATCTGCGGCCAGACGCCGGGCGATGGCGGCGCCGATGCCGCGCGCCGCGCCCGTGACGATGGCCACGGGGTGTTCGGGCGGTTGCAGGGGCGGGCTGGAAGTTGCATTCATGGCCTGCTCTGTCCCTGATGTCCCATTTCCAGACCTCCCCGTCTCTCTCGCAGCTGCGGTATGTTGACCTTGGGTAAACAGTATGGACAAGGCCACGTCGCCGTCAATGGTGTCGTGGAAAAACATCCTGGCTGCACCTGTTTTTTGCAAAAACGCCGAGTGCGAAGGGAGGATGGCGAGAGTGCCCGGGTATTGGCTTGATCAGAATGCCCATTGAAAAACCGGGACTATTGGTGATTGCGTGAACTCAAAGCTTTCTCTCTTGCCGGCAATGACGTGAATCTGCGCTTCCACACAACTGTTGACGTTTTCGGAATGCTGTGACAGATCGGCGGAAACGGGAGATATCATGCCTCAGACTGTCGACATCGTGATTATCGGCGCGGGCTTTGCCGGACTGCGCGCGCTTTACAGTTTTCGTGAGCAGGGTTTTTCAGTCGCTGTGCTGGAGCGCGATGACGAAGTTGGCGGGGTGTGGAATTTCAACCGTTACCCCGGCGCCCGCTGCGATGTGGAAAGTTTCGATTATTCCTACCGCTTCTCCAGCGAACTGGAACAGGAATGGCGGTGGAGTGAGCGTTATGCGACTCAGCCGGAAATCCTCGAATATATCCGCCATGTCGCAGATCGCTTCGACCTTCGCCGCAATATCGAATTCAACACCACGGTCACGGGCGCAAGCTATGACGAGGCGAATGCGCGCTGGACGGTAAGCGCCGAAGATGGCCGCAGCTGGAGCGCGCAATTCGTGGTGCTCGCGATGGGACAGCTCTCCACGCCAAAGAACACAACCTATCCTGGACAGGAAGATTTCAGGGGCCAGATCTATTATAGTGCCCGTTTTCCGCGCGAAGGCGTTGATTTCGAAGGAAAGCGCGTCGCAATCATCGGCACCGGATCGTCCGGCGTGCAGATGACCCCGGTGGTGGCCGCCAAGGCGAGGCAACTGACCGTATTCCAGCGCACCGCCAACTATTCGATTCCCGCCGCCAACGCGCCCGTCAGCGATGAAGAGGACGCCTATGTAAAGGCGCATTATGCGGAGCGGCGCGATCAGGCGCGCAATTCCCCCAGCGGGCTCGGGTTCAAGCCCGATCCGCGTTCCGCAACCGAAGTGCCGGAGGAAGAACGCGAGGTTGCGTTCGAAAAGGCCTGGAACCGGCTTGGCTTCGGCTTCGCGCTGGTCTTCAAGGATATCCTCCTCAACGAAGCGTCCAACGCGATTGCCTCCGATTTCATCCGCCGCAAGATTGCCGAGCAGGTTGACGATCCCTGGACGCGCGACAAGCTGACGCCCAGGGGCTTCCCCTTTGGCACCCGACGCCCGTCCGTTGACGGTGGCTATTTCCGGACCTTCAATCGCGACAATGTTCGGCTGGTCGACATTTCGGAAACCCCGATCGAAGGCTTTACCCCGACGGGCCTCAAAACCAGTGCCGAGGAATGCGAATTCGACATCGTGATTTACGCGACCGGCTTCGATGCGTTCACCGGATCGCTGCTGAAGCCCGAAATCACAGGCCGCGCGGGCCAGACGCTGAAGCAGAAATGGGCGGACGGGCCGATCAGCCAGCTGGGCCTTGCAACCGCCGGTTTTCCCAACCTGTTCATCATCGTCGGGCCGGGCAGCCCCTCGCTCCTCGCCAATGTCCTCCTGTCCTCCGAAGATCAGGTGGACTGGCTGACAGACCTGTTCGTGAAGGCACGGGATGAGGGCATCAGCGAGGTCGAGGCCACCGCAGAGGCGGAACGGGCCTGGGGCGAATATGTCAACGAACGCGCGAAGGAGACGCTCTATATGCAGACGCCGTCCTTCTACAATGGCGCTGAAATCCCCGGCAAACCACGCGTCTTCATGCCCTATTCGGGCGGCGTGCGCCATTACCGGCTGCTGATGGAACGCTGTGCCGGGGAGGGTTATTCGGGCTTTGAACTGCGCAAGGAACGGCAGAAAGCATCGGCGGGCTGACGCCGCGCCGACGGACTAGCCGATCGCTCCTGGCGCCTTTCGGCTTCCCTAGTTCACCGCGTCAGCTTCTTGTACGCCAACCGGGTCGGCCGATCCGCAGCATCGCCCAGGCGGCGGCGCTTGTCTTCCTCGTAAGCCTCAAAGTTGCCTTCGAACCATTCGACATGGCTGTTGCCTTCGAACGCCAGGATATGCGTGGCGAGGCGGTCGAGGAAGAAGCGGTCGTGCGAAATGACCACGGCGCAACCGGCGAAGTTTTCAATCGCGTCTTCGAGCGCGGCCAGTGTTTCCACGTCGAGGTCATTGGTCGGTTCGTCCAGCAGCAGCACGTTGCCGCCGGCCTTCAGCATCTTGGCCATATGCACGCGATTGCGTTCACCGCCTGACAGCTTGCCGACATTCTTCTGCTGGTCCGCGCCCTTGAAGTTGAACGCGCCGACATAGGCCCGCGTGCTCATATCCTGCCCGTTGACCTTCATGTAATCGAGCCCGTCGGAGATTTCCTCCCAGACATTGTGCTTGGGATCGAGGTGATCGCGGCTCTGGTCGACATAGCCGAGGTGGACGGTGCTGCCGATTTCGATGGTGCCGCTGTCAGGTGTTTCCTTGCCGGTGATGATCTTGAACAGCGTGGATTTACCCGCCCCGTTCGGCCCGATCACGCCCACGATGCCGCCCGGCGGCAAGGTGAAGGAGAGGTCTTCGAACAACAGCTTGTCGCCATAGGCCTTGGAGATGTTCTTCACCTCGATGACCTTGCCGCCCAGCCGTTCCGGCACCTGGATGACGATCTGGGCCTTGCCCACGCTGCGGTTGTCCTGCGCGTTCTGCAGTTCCTCGAACTTGCGGATACGGGCCTTGGACTTGGTCTGGCGCGCGGCCGGGGTCTGCCGGATCCATTCAAGCTCGCGCTGCAGCGCCTTCTGCTTGCCGCTTTCCTCGCGGCTTTCCTGTTCAAGCCGCTTGGCCTTCTTTTCCAGATAGGTCGAGTAATTGCCTTCGTAAGGATAGTAGGATCCGCGATCGAGTTCGAGAATCCAGCCCACGACATGATCGAGGAAGTAGCGGTCGTGAGTGATCATCAGCACCGCACCGGCATATTCCTTGAGGTGGTTTTCCAGCCATTCCACGCTTTCCGCGTCAAGATGGTTGGTCGGTTCGTCCAGCAACAGGATCGAGGGCTTCTGGATCAGCAGGCGGGTGAGCGCGACGCGGCGTTTTTCACCGCCTGACAGATCCTTGACTGACCAGTCACCCGGCGGGCAGCGCAAGGCTTCCATCGCCACTTCGAGCTGGTTGTCCAGCGTCCAGCCATCGACCGCGTCGATCTTGTCCTGAAGTTCGCCCATCTCGGCGCCCAGAGTGTCGAAATCCGCATCCGGTTCGCACATCAGCGCGCTGATTTCATTGAAGCGGTCGACCATGTCAGCGATCCCGCGCGCGCCGTCCTTGACATTTTCGAGCACGGTCTTGGAGGTGTCGAGTTCCGGCTCCTGCTCCAGATAGCCGACAGTGATGTTCTCACCCGGCCAGGCCTCGCCCGTAAAATCCTTGTCAATGCCCGCCATGATCTTGATCAGCGTGGATTTGCCCGCGCCGTTGGGGCCGACGATGCCGATCTTGGCACCCTGATAGAACTGCAGGTTGATGTTGCTGAGCACCGGCTTTTGCGCGCCGGGGAAACTCTTCGTCATGTTCTTCATGACATATGCATATTGGGCGGCCATGGTCGTCCTTCGGGGAAATCGGATGGATGAGGAATTGCGCGCCATGTAGCGATGGCGAAGGGGCGCGGCAAGGTGGGGGAGGAACGCCGTGAATTTGCTTGAAATGTCCCCACAGATTGCTCACGTCGAGACATATCCTGGTGAGTTGGAACATGCGTTGGATTTTGTTGGCAGTTTTTGTGTTTCTCGCTGGCTGTTCGTCCGGCGATGCCTTGCCGTCTGATCAGGGGGCGTCATCCCAGCAAAAGCTGAATCCGTTCCCCGACGCGGCTGAAGTTCGCTTGTTTGTTGAAAGCGGCGAATACCGGAATCAAGAGGCTGTATTTACTAATCCTGATGGCCAAAGCATGACAAAAGAGCAGCGGAAAGTTCTTGAAAATGCCATTTCCGTAAAGAGAATCGAGCCTGATCAAGCGTTCGCAGCTTGTTTTATCCCTCATCACTTTTTTCGATATTATGATGCTGTTGGCAAGCAATTGGGTGAGATCTCAGTTTGTTTCTGTTGTGCTGGCGTTCGCATCGACTCATCTGATCGGTCTGCGAAATTTGAAATCGACGAGGACCATTACCTCGCCGCCGATTACGCCGGACTCGAGACGCTGGTTAAATCAATGGGCGAGCCAACCGACATTGAATGCGAGTAGAACTGTATGTCTACTCCGCCGCCAGCAGCTGCTCCGCGCCGCCAAGGTCCACGCTGACCAGCCGCGAAATGCCCTTTTCGATCATGGTCACGCCGAACAGGCGGTGCATCCGGCTCATGGTGACGGCATTGTGCGTGACGATCAGATAGCGGGTGTCGGTTTCGCGCTGCATGGCATCCAGCAGATCGCAGAAGCGGTCAATATTGGCGTCGTCCAGCGGCGCGTCCACTTCATCCAGCACGCAGATCGGCGCGGGATTGGTCAGGAACAGCGCGAAGATCAGCGCCACGGCGGTCAGCGCCTGTTCGCCGCCTGACAGCAGGCTGAGCGATTGCAGCCGCTTGCCCGGCGGCTGCGCAAAGATTTCAAGGCCCGCATCCAGCGGATCGTCCGAATCGACCAGCGCCAGATGTGCCTGCCCGCCTTCGAACAGGCGCGTGAACAGGCGGCGGAAATGCTGGTCCACTTCCTCGAAGGCTGCGCGCAGCCGTTCACGCCCTTCACGATTGAGATTGCCGATCGAACCGCGCAGGCGATGCACCGCTTCGGCCAGTTCTGCCTGTTCGGCCGCGCTTTCGCCGTGCTTTGCCTCGATCTCGGAAAGTTCGTCAGCCGCAACGAGATTGACCGGGCCGATCCGTTCACGCTCTGCCGTCAGCCGGTCCATCGCGGCGGATTCATCGGTGGACGACGCAACGCTGGCCTCTTCAAAGGCAAAGCGCCCGGCCAGCATGGATGGCGGGCACTGGAAACGCTCGCCCGAAATGCGGCCCATTTCGCTGCGCCGCGCCTCCTCGTTTTCGGCTCTGGCGACTGCGCCCGCGCGCACTTCGCGGGCCGAGGCCAGCGCTTCATTGGCGTCGGCAAAAGCCTTGTCAGCCGCCCGCGCGGCTTCGCCTGCGGCATGTACGCCCGCTTCGGCTTCGGCCAGTTCTGCGGCCAGGCGGGTGCGTACCGCTTCGCCTGCTTCGATCTCGGCAATCAAACTGGCCGGCTTCGCTGCGGTGATCGCGCGTTCCTGCTCGATCTCCTCGAACCTTCGGGCCATGTCCGACAGGCGGCGGGTGGCATCGCCCGCGCGGGCCTGCCAGCCCTTGATATCGGCGGCGCGCGCGGCGGCGCGTTCGCGCGCCACGGCCAGAGCCTGATCATGCGCGGCAAGCTGGGCGGTGGCGCTTTGCAAGGTGGCCCGCGCTGCTTCATGCCGGGCCCGGGCCGCTTCCAGCATGGCCCGCCCGCTTTCCGGATCAGGCAGGGCGGAGAGCTTTTCCTGCGCTGCCGCCAGTTCCGCTTCGGCCTGCTCGCGCCGTGTCGCCAGTTCTTCCGCTGCCGCCGCGAGTTCTTCCAGCCGGGCGGCGGCCCGCTCGCGAGCGGCCTCCGCCTGATCGAGCGCGCGCAGCGCCGCCCGTTCCGCTTCGCCCGCCTGCATCACTTCGCGTTCCGCCGCCACCAGATCGCGCTGGAGCGTCGAAAGCGCCTCCTGCGCAATCACGCGGGCGGCGTCCTGTTCTTCGACCGCGCGGCGGGAGGAGGGGAGTTGGGCGTCGAGTTCGGCCAGCCGGTTCTCGGCCTCCAGCCGGGCCGCTTCCGCCGCGCCTTCGCCGCGCGCGATGAAGCCATCCCAACGGCGCAGGTGCCCCCCTCTGGTCACCAGCCATTCTCCGGCGGCAAGGGGGCGCTGATCGTCGCTGTCCACGACATGGACCAGCGCGAGCCGCGCCTCCAGTTCCGGCGGGCAGGCGGGCACGTGCGCCAGCAGGCTGTCCGCGACGCTGGCGCCCGGAGCAGAGCCTGCCCAGAAGCGGCCTTCGCTGTCCTGTGGGGGTAGGCCGAGCGGCGATCTGGCATCGCGCCCCAGCACCGCGGCCAGAGCGCGTTCATAGCCCGGTTCGGCGCGCACCCGGTCCAGCGCGGCCGGCAAGCCATGCTTGCCCGCCGCCTGTCGTGCCCGTGCGTCCCGGTCCCGCGTCAACGCAGCGTGTTCACGCTCGATCCCGGCCAGTTCGGCGCGGGCCGCGGCCAGCGCGTCAGCCGCTTCGTCGCGCGCGGCAGCAAGCACTTCCTTCTGGTCCTGACGCGCTTCCAGCCCGGCGCGCAATTGCGCCAGCACAGCGGCGGCATCGTCCGCCGCCGCGCGCGCCGCGCTTGCCGTCTGTTCGAGATCGCCCTGCTGGCCAAGCGCGGCGCGGCCTTGCGCGAGGCGCTGGCTTTCGCCCTCGATCCGGGCGATCCGCGCGGCCCCTTGCGCAACCTCGGCTTCGGCCACACGCCATTCCGCTTCGACCCCGGCGTGATCGGCAGTGGCCTTGGCCAGCGCAAGCTCGGCGGCGCGGCTTGCGCGCTCCATATCCTCCAGCTTGGCGGCCAGCGCCGGGCGCGCCTTTTCATCGCCTTCCAGCGCGGCTTCGCTTTCGGCCAGTTCGCGTTCCAGCCGTGCCAGCGCTTCTGCCGCGTCGCGGGTCAGCCGGTCCGCTTCGCCGCGGTCCTGTTCCAGCCGCGCGCGTTGGCGGTCAAGGTCTGCCAGCCGCTGTTCCGCCGCTTCAAGCTGGCTGGTAAGCGTCGCCATGCGGTGGCCATGCGCGCTGGCATCGTCACGCCGGTCGGCCAGCGCATCGCGGGCCTTCGCCAGCGTTTCAGCGCAGGCCGCCTGCGCCGTTTGCGCGGCAGCGCTCGCCTGCTGGGTGCTGGTTACCCGATCTTCCGCAGCTTTCGCCTGTGACCGGGCCTCCTGCGCTGATGCCGCCGCGTCGCGCCAGCGGGCAAAGACCAGCCGGGCTTCGGCCAGCTGGATTTTCTCGGACAGCGCCTTGTAACGTTCGGCCTGCCGGGCCTGGCGGCGCAGTGACGCGATCTGGCTGTCCAGCCCGGCCATGATGTCTTCCAGCCGGGCCAGATTGCTCTCCGTCTGGCGCAGCTTGCTCTCGGCATCGCGGCGGCGAACATGCAGCCCGGCGATCCCGGCGGCTTCTTCCAGCATCTGACGCCGTTCTGCCGGTTTCGCCGCGATCACCCCGGATATCTTGCCCTGGCTGACAAGGGCAGGGGAATGCGCGCCGGTGGCGGCATCGGCAAAGACCAGCGCGATATCCTTCGCTCGCACATCACGCCCGTTCAGGCGATAGGCGCTGCCCGCGCCGCGTTCGATCCGGCGGGTGACTTCCAGTTCCTCACGCTCATCCGTTTCGGCGTGCAGGACAACTTCGGCGAAATCGCGGGGCGGGCGCTGCGCCGTGCCGGCGAAGATCACATCTTCCATCCCGCCACCGCGCATGGATTTGGGCGAGTTTTCGCCCATGACCCAGCGGATCGCTTCAAGCAGGTTGGATTTGCCGCAGCCGTTAGGGCCGACGATGCCGGTCAGCCCGGCTTCAATGCGCAGTTCGGCAGGCTCGACAAAGCTCTTGAATCCGCTGAGCTTGAGCCTGCTGATGCGCATCCCGTTCGCGCCCCTTCAACCCGGCACGGGCATTAGCGCGCCCCGGCCTGTTGCAGCGCGGCTTCGACATCGGGCCAGCCCTTGGCATCGAGCTTCGCGCCATTGAGGAGGAAGGAAGGCGTGCCTTCGATGTTCAGATCCTTGGACTGGGTGTCGGATTGAGTGACCAGCTTTTCGGCCACGCCCGGTTTGGCAAGGCAGCTTGCCGCCTGATCGCTGCTGATCCCGCGTGCGGCAAAGAAATCGGTCAGCCCTGCAGCATCGGCAATCCCCTTGTAACGGGTGGCCTGATCCGTGCTTTTCATCGCCGCTTCCACTTTCGGCCCGTTCGCCTGCACGGTGGTGACGATCTCTTTCAGGTTCGACCACACCTGGCCGCTGAGCGGATGATAGGCTTCAGGACCGCTGCAACGCACCAGCAGGTTCAGCGTCAGGTCCAGCCCGTCATGTATCTGGTTGCGCAGTTCAAAATTGACCGTCCCCTTGGCGATATATTTTTCGAACAGTGCGGTTTCCGCCTTTTCATAGAACTCCGCGCAATGCGGGCAGGTGAGCGAGGCATATTCGACCAGCTTGATCGGCGCATCGGGATTGCCGATGAGATGGCCACCCATTTCGGTTTCGGCCACCATATCTGCCCATGCCTTGCCTGCAGGCGCGGCAATCGGCGCCACGGGATCGCCGTTCAGGCCCGCTGGACCGGATTCGCCCTTGTCCCCGCAGGCAGCAAGGCCAAGCGCAAGCGGGGCAAGCAATACAGCCATGGTGGCGCGAAAGCGGAAGCGGTTCATGTGACGGTCCTTGTGAACGGGGAGGTGGAGGCTAGACCAAGGGTGGCGGCTCTCAAAGTCTGGCTTGGGCGGGCACCCGCTTATTCCACAGAAATTGCGGGGCTCATGGTTTCAGCGCTGCGGCGATCGCGGGTTGCAGATCGGCCCAGGTGTGGACCTCTTCCAGCAGCGCATCGTTGATTACGAAGCTGGGTGTGCCGGTAACGCCGGCCTGTTCAGCCCCGTCAGCGCTCAACTGCGCGATCCGGCGTGCCTCCCCCTCGTCCGACAGGCACTTTTCCGCCTGTGTGCGGGTATAGCCGCGCCTGCTCATGATCGTGAAGAAATCGAGATCGCCGGCGATGGCCCGCATTCGTGCGGCGAAAGTTCCGCTGGTCCAGCGCTGTTTGGTGGCAGGCCCCATCTTCGCCCATTTTGCCAGCCATTTGTCCTGATCGTGCAGGAAGGCTGCGTGATTGAGGAAGAATTTTTCCTTCGGCCCGCATTGCGCCAGCATGGTCGCTGCCAGATCCACCGGATTGCGGATGACCGGGCGAACCTCCACCGAAACGGCGCCGGGCGTGACATAGACGATCCGCAGGCCGGCTTCGGATTCCTTGGCATAGGCCGCGCAATGCGGACAGCTGTAGCTGACGAATTCGACCAGTTTCACCTTCGCGTCGGGATTGCCAAGCCGGTGGCCACCCGCCGGGGTTTGCGCGATGACCGTGTTCCAGTTCATAGTTGCCGCCAGCGCAAGCGCGGCGGTGCAGAGGGCAAGGGCCGCGCGGCGCGCGATGCGGGGCAATCTGGCGATCATCTTTCCCTGTCTTCTTTTTCAGTCAGGCTCCGGGCCAGCGATTCCAGCACGGTGCGCAATTCCGGGTCGCCGATGTCGCGCAGGCTGTCACCCAGTTCGATCGGAATGGGCTTGAGCGATGGCGGCGCGGCTTTGTGTCTTTCAGCATGCGGCGGCTTAACCTCACCTTGCCGCAGCTTGACCCGCGACACGGCATTGTAGCCGAAAAAGCGGTTCACCCGCTCGATAATCTCGGGGATCACATGCTGGATCAGCGGGGCATGGGCAGGCAGCACCACCAGTTGCAGGATACCTTCGTTCTTTTCCCCGGGTGGGAAGCGGATCGCTTCTGGCAGGCAGACGCGGGCATGATGCGGCCCGACGATTTCGGGCCAGCGCGAGACCACGCTGGACTGGACGAAACCGAACCGGCGAAAGGCGGTGCGCCCGATCTGCGGCATCAGATCGCCGATCGCCCGTGCAGAGCCGCCGCGCGGCCGTTCATATGGCTTCGCGTTCTTGCCGCGCGCCTTGCCGACGCGAACCGGCGGGGAGGGAGGATCGCTTTCCATTGCCGCTGCGCTCATGCCATAGGCGGGGCGTGACCGCCAGCGCCTCCATCTCCGAATTGCTGCTCGCCTGGTACGGCCGCCATGCGCGCGCCTTGCCCTGGCGCAGTGCGCCCGGTTGCCCGCCGCCCGATCCCTATCGCGTGTGGCTGTCCGAAGTGATGCTGCAACAGACCACTGTGAGCGCGGTCAAGCCCTATTTCGAGCGGTTCCTGACGCGCTGGGGGGATGTGGAGGCGCTGGCCGCCGCGCCGGAGGAGGAGGTCATGGCCGCCTGGGCCGGGCTGGGCTATTACATCCGCGCGCGCAATCTGATCGCTTGCGCCCGCACCGTTGCGGCGATGGGGGGCTTTCCGGCGAGCGAGGCCGAATTGCGCGCCCTGCCCGGGCTGGGTGCCTATACCGCTGCCGCCATCGCGGCGATCGCGTTCGAACAGCGCGCAGTGGTGGTGGATGCCAATGTCGAACGGGTTGTGGCGCGCCTCTTCGCCCTGGCCGAGCCGCTGCCGGGCGTGCGCAAGGCCATCCGCGCCTGTGCGGATCGGATAACCCCACAGCACCGGGCGGGCGACTTCGCGCAGGCGATGATGGATCTGGGGGCGACGGTGTGCACCGTGCGCGATCCGCGCTGCCTTGCCTGCCCGCTCGCGCAACATTGCCTTGGCAGGAGGAGCGGCGATCCCGCGCGCCTGCCGGTGAAGCCGCCGCGCAAGGCCCGACCGGAGCGGCAGGGCCGCGCATACTGGATCGAGCGGGGCGGATCGGTGTGGCTGGTACGCCGCCCGGGCAAGGGCATGCTGGGGGGAATGCGCGCCCTGCCTGACGACGGCTGGAGCGCGCGAGCGGATGGCGCCGGCCCGCCACCCTTGCGAGGACCGTGGCGGCCTGCCGGATCGGTTCAGCACATCTTCACGCATTGTGCGCTTACCCTGTCAGTCCTGCATTATGAGGGCGCGGATCATGCCGCGCTGGATGCGCAGGCGGGCGAATGGTGGCCGCTGGTGCGGCTTGATGAAGCGGGCTTGCCAACGGCCTTTGCCAAGGCGGCGGCGCGGGCAATGACTGGGGAGGACGGATGAAAAAGGCCAATGGACAGGCACTGACGCGACGGCATTTCCTGGCCGCCTCTGCGCTGCTGGGGGCCAGCCTGCCGTTCGGTGCGCGGCTGGCCTTTGCCGGCGAAGGCGGCTGGGCCGGGGTGCGCGCCTTTGTCGAACGATATGTCGCATCGGGCAAGCTGGCCGGGGCGGTGGCGTCTGTCGGTTTCGGGCAGGACGAGGCGCAGGCCATTGCACGCGGCGCGAAAACGCTGGGGCAACGCGGCGCCGTGGATGCGGATTGCCTGTTCCGCATCTATTCGATGACCAAGCCGGTCACGGGCATGGCGGCGATGATGCTGGTGGACGATGGCGCCCTCTCGCTTGACCAGCCAGTGGCGGACATCCTGCCCCGATATGCGAAGATGCAGGTGCAGCGGGTGCCGGACGGATCGATTGACGATCTCGTGCCCGCCGTGCGGCCGATCACCATTCGTCATCTGCTGACGCATACCTCCGGGCTTGGCTATTCGATCATTCAGAAGGGTCCGCTGAAAACCGCCTTCGTCAAGGCGGGGCTGGTGCCCGGCGCGATCAGCCGCCTGCCCATTACCGAACTGTTCGGCGCGCCCGATCGTGCACCCAGCCTGCAAGTGTTCGCTGACCGGCTGGCCGCCATGCCGCTGGTCTATCAGCCGGGCACGCGCTGGAGCTATTCCACCGGGCTCGACCTTTTGGGGCGGGTGATCGAGGTGGTTTCGGGCCAGCCCTTCGATGCATTCCTGCAGCAGCGCCTGTTCGATCCGCTGGGCATGCCCAGCACGTTTTTCCGCGTGCCACGCAGCGAGGCCGGGCGGCTGACCACCAATTACGGCGTGCTGAAGGGCATGCTGCTGCCGCTCGATCCGGCGGCGGCCTCCATCTTCCTGCAAGCGCCCGCGTTTCCCTTCGGCGGGTCGGGGCTGGTCAGCAGCCCGCGCGATTACGACCGGTTCCTGCGCATGCTGATTGGCGGCGGAGTGTTCGCGGGCAGGCGGGTGATGAGCAAGGCCGCGGTTGCGCTGGGCACGTCCAACCTGCTGCCTGAAGGCGTCAGCACCAAGGGCACGCTGGCCAATGGCGGCGGCTTTGGCGCGGGCGGGCGCGTCGGGCTGGGCGCGGAAGCGGGAACCTTCGGCTGGGGCGGGGCGGCGGGCACCATCGCCTTTGCCGATGTGGCGCGCGGATGGCGGGCTGGCCTCTATACGCAGTATATGCCATCAGACGCTTACCCGGTGCACAGCGAGTTTCCCGAAGTGGCGATGAGCGATGCGCTGCAACTCATAGGCAACAAGGCAGGCCGGACCTGACGATGAACACTCCGACAATGGGTTTTGCCGGCACGCCGATCGACCGTGCCGATCACATCCGCTCCGATCCGGCGCAGCTGGAAAGTCTGAAGGACTGGCGCGCGCGCCTGCTCAGGCTGGATGGGCTCGATCCGGTGCTGGATGCCGAAGGCGCGTTGCAATGGGGCACGCTGGCTGATTGTGCGCCCGATGCCGAACTGGTGTTCCTTGGCCTGCGCGACGGGCATGGCTGCTTTGCCGCCGTGCCCGAACAGGGTGAAGCCGGTCCGCTGCAGATGGGCAGCCGTGCCCGCGCGGCGATGGGGATTCTGGGGCCGGACGATCTGGCCGCTTATGGCATGGCGCGCAGCCTGGTCGACTGGCATGCGCGCCATCGCTTCTGCGCGGTCTGCGGCCAGCCGACGCAACCCGCCAAGGCCGGCTGGCAGCGCGATTGCGGTGCCTGCGGCGGGCAGCATTTTCCGCGCGTCGATCCGGTCACGATCATGCTGGTGGAACATGATGGCAGGCTGCTGTTGGGCCGCCAGCCGCGCTTCCCCAAGGGGTTCTATTCAGCGCTGGCCGGTTTCGTCGAGCCGGGCGAATCGATTGAAGAGGCGGTGACGCGCGAAGTCCTGGAAGAAGCGGGCGTGAAGGCGCGCAAGGTTTCCTATGTTGCCAGCCAGCCGTGGCCGTTTCCGTCGCAGCTGATGATCGGTTGCCATGCCGAAACTGACGATCCCGCGCTGACGATCGATCGCACCGAACTGGAGGATGCGCGCTGGTTCAGCCGCGAGGAAGTGGCCGAGGCAATGGCGCGACGCGAAGGTGCGGCCTTTACCCCGCCACCGCCACAGGCCATTGCGCACAGCCTGTTGCACTGGTGGCTGGGACAGTAAGAACCGGAGCGGGAGAGACGAGAGAGATGAGCGAGAGCATTCGGCCATTTTCCATCGCGATTGCGCAGGACCAGCTGGATGATCTCAATCGTCGGCTGGATATGGTCCGCTGGCCCGATCCGGAAGTTGTGGATGGCTGGAGCCAGGGCGTGCCGCTGGCCGAGGCGCAAAAGCTGGTCGATTACTGGCGCAATCATTATGACTGGCGCCGGTGCGAAGCGGCGATCAACGCTTACCCCCAGTTCAAGACCACCATTGACGGGGTGGAGATTCATTTCCTGCACGTCCGTTCGCCCAATCCCGATGCATTGCCGCTGATCCTCACGCATGGCTGGCCGGGGTCCGTGATCGAGTTCATGAAAGTGATCGGTCCGCTCAGCGATCCGGTCGCGCATGGCGGCAATGCGGCCGATGCGTTTCACCTCGTCATTCCCTCGCTGCCCGGATACGGCTTTTCCGGCAAGCCTAAGGAAACGGGCTGGGGTGTGGGGCGGATTGCCAGAAGCTGGCATCAGTTGATGACCCGCCTGGGGTATGATCGCTATGTCGCCCAGGGCGGGGACTGGGGCGCTGCGATCACCACTTACATGGGGGCAGACGCGCCGCAGGGTCTGGCGGCGATTCACGTCAACCTGCCGCTGGTTTTGCCGGAAGGCCCGTTCGATGATGCGAGTCCGGTCGAACAGGCCGCACTGGAAGCGCTGGCCAATTATGCCCGCTGGGACGGCGGCTATTCGGATCAGCAGGCCAGCCGCCCCCAGACGCTGGGTTATGGCCTGGCCGATTCCCCCGTTGCGCAGGCCTGCTGGATTTACGAGAAGTTCTGGAGCTGGGCCGATTGTAATGGCGATCCGCTGAACGCGCTGGGCATGGACGAGATGCTCGACAATATCATGCTCTACTGGCTCAATAACACCGGCACATCGTCGGCCCGGCTTTACTGGGAAAGCTTCCACGGCTGTTTCGTGGCCACCGATGTGCACATCCCGATGGGTTGCAGCATCTTCCCCAAAGACATTTACGCGGCCCCGCGCAGCTGGGCGGAAAAATGCATGCACAACCTCATTTACTGGAACGAGCTGGATGAAGGCGGCCACTTCGCGGCCTTTGAAAAGCCGGAACTGTTTACCGAAGAACTGCGCAAGGCATTCCGCTCCGTGCGGTGATCAGACCAGCCCCAGCTTCGCCAGTTCCCTGACCAGCCTGCCCGGCATGACATCGCCTTCCGCCATCCCTTGCGCCAGATCGGGCGGGGCGTCACCTTCGTTCAGATAGCGCCAGCCCTGATGCGCGCGCCGCGCGCGCGGTTCCACCAGGATCAGCCGGGATTCGAGATGAATGTTCCAGCGGCCATCCTCGCGCTGGGCAAATCCGGTGATGGGCGTGCGGCCGATCAGCGCATGTTCGAAAATCCAGTAGATTGATCCGCCGACCATCTCCTCGTGCCGTTTGGGCAGATAGCGGGTGCTGATGCATGTTTCCCGATCCGTTTCGAACCACCGGCGCACATCCTCCACGCTTTTCGCCCCGAAGGCGACCTTGGTCATGCTGAGCGGCATAGGCACAAATTTAGGCGTATCGCGCCGTGGTGCAAGTCAGCTGACCAGCCCGCTCGCCACCGCGAGACCGAGAAAGGCGAAGAATCCCATTGAATCGGTGATCATGGTGACGAAGACCGAACTGGCGACCGCCGGATCCTGCTTCAGCCGGTCGAACAGCACGGGCACCATGACCCCGGCCATTCCGGCGGTGAAAATATTGATGATCACCGCCAGTGCGATCACCGCGCCCAGCAGCGGCGAGAAGATCAGCGCCGTGGCCAGCCCGATCAGCGCCGCAATCGTGCCCCCGTTCAGCATGGCGACGCGCATTTCGCGCCACAGGATGCGGCGCGTGTTGCTGCGCGTCAGCTGGTTCATCGCCAGCGCGCGCACCGCCACGGCCATCGTCTGCGTGCCTGCATTGCCGCCGATGCTGGCGACGATGGGCATCAGCACGGCCAGCGCGACCAGTTTTTCGATGGCTGCGCCGAAGCTGGCGATGATGAGCGAGGCGATCAGGGCGGTGCCCAGATTGGCGACCAGCCAGCGCACACGCGCGGCATAGGCTTCGCGAATCGGCTCGTTAATGTCGCCTTCGCCCGCACCGGACAGCAACAGTACGTCTTCGCCGGCTTCTTCCTGAATGATGTGGACCACGTCATCGACCGTGATCTGGCCGACCAGTCGCCCGCTTTCATCGACCACGGCGGCCGAAATCAGCGCGTATTTCTGAAAGCGCAGGGCTACTTCTTCCTGGTCCATGGTGACCGGGATCAGCGTCTGGTCGCGTTGCATCACATCGGCCAGCGCCACGTGGCGCGGCGTGCGCAGCACCCAGCTGAGCAGGCAGGTGCCGACCGGCTTGTGTTGCGGATCGACAATGAAGACTTCCCAGAATTCAGTGGTCAGATCGCTGTTTTCGCGCAGGTAATCGATCAGGTCGCCGACGGTCAGATGTTCCGGCACCGCCACCAGATCGCGCTGCATCAGGCGTCCGGCGGTTTCTTCGGGATAAGCCAGCGCGGATTCGATCGCGGCCCGGTCTTCCGGTTCCATCTCGGCCAGAATGGCCTGTTGCTCTTCCGGTTCCAGATCCTCGATCAGCTGGACCGCGTCATCGGTTTCCAGCTGTTCGGCAATCCCCGCCACGGCATCGGGGCTGAGCGATTCGACCAGTTCTTCGCGGACGTAATCGTTCAGCTCACTGATCACCTCGGCGGTCATCAGGTCCGTGATGGCCCGGGCCAGCGCGCGCCGTTCAGGTGGCTGCAGCAGTTCGAACAGGTCGGCGATGTCGGCAGGGTGAAGCGGATCGACCAGCTGATAAGTCAGCGCGTCGTCGCCTTCGGACAGCGCATCGCGGACGGTTTCGACGAAATCGTGTTTCAGCCGGTCTTCGTCATCGAGGCGGTCGTCGCGCGTCGGCTCCGCCCCGGGCGGGGCGCTATCGAGCCGAAAGTCGTCAGTGTCCTCGCCAGCCATGGATGGGGGTGTAGATTTGTGCGGCGCAAAAGCAACCACAGAGTGCGCCCGGGCGTGACATTGGCGCTGGCATCCCTATAGCGGTGCGCGCTATTCAGGAGACACATCATGGCTGACGAAAAACTGACCCTTTCGCTGGAAAGCGGCGATGTCGTAATCAAGCTGCGCCCCGATCTGGCCCCCGGCCATGTGGAGCGGATCAAGGAGCTTGCCGGTGAGGGATTTTATGACGGCGTGACTTTCCACCGCGTCATTCCCGGCTTCATGGCGCAGGGCGGTTGCCCGGACGGCACCGGCATGGGCGGCTCGAAAAAGCCCGACCTGCAGGCCGAATTCAATGATGCCCCGCATGTGCGCGGCGTCTGTTCGATGGCCCGCACATCCTATCCGCACAGCGCCAACAGCCAGTTCTTCATCTGCTTCGACGATGCCCGTTTTCTTGACAAGCAGTACACCGTCTGGGGCGAGGTGGAGAGCGGCATGGAACATATCGATGCCCTGCCCAAGGGCGAACCGCCCGCCAGCCCCGGCAAGATCGTGAAAGCGACGGTCAGCTGAACCGGTTGCCCGGAGAGAAACAAGGGGCGGGGGGTCAAATCCCGCCCCTTTTTCATGGCTGCCGGTATGATCGCTGCTGCGGGTCAGACCTTGTAGGCGCGGCCTTCGCTGGCCAGTTGCAGCGAATGATCAATGTCCGCCTGCGGCCATTTGAATTCGACCCAGCCAAGCGATTTGCGGCCGTCGATCACCATGTCCAGCGCGCCTTCATACAGGCAGGTGTGAGGTTCGGGGTGCAGCGGCTGCACTGCAAAGCAGCTGGAGGTGAAGACCGTCGTCCGGCCAAGGCTGTCAGTGATCGTGCCGTTCAGCGTCTTCTGGCGCAGCGCATCGTCGAGTTCGAAATCGCATTCAAAGCCGGTGACTTCGGCCTGCTGGCCATCCTTGAACACGAAGCCGCGCAGTTCGATCTTGCCGCGCACGAACATCTGGAAAACGTGCAGCGCAATGTCCGCGCCGCTCTGCGCGACCAGCCATTTCCAGTGATGCGTGATTTCCCAGTCACGCGCCCCCCAGCTGTGATCGCGGTGTCCGGTTGCATCGAACGGATATTCCTTGCCGCCAACGGTGATCGTGCCCCGGGCCAGCCCGCCCTGTTCCAGCCGGTCATCAGCGAAGAATTCCCAGCAGCCGCGCGGATCGTTGGCAAAGCCATAAGCGGGGTGAGTGGCTTCGAAATCCATTGCCAGCGCCGCACCGTCCGTCTTCCATTCGATCCGGGCGCGGTGCATTTCCAGATCCTGGCTGAGGTAGAAATCGCCGATCCGCCAGTCATCGAAATTATCGTCCGGCTGCATCTGCACGCCGTCCATCCGGCCCACGACCGGGCCGTCGGGCAGGGCAGGGCCGAAGATGGCGCAGGCATATCCGGCCACGCTCTGCCGGTCGACCCAGGTATAGACGAAGGCTGCCAGCCCCTGTTCCGGCAGGCTGACGATATAGGGGATGGATTCGCGCATCGCAGGCGCATCGCGCAGCTGGTGGCGGCCATCATTGGCCGGTTCGAGCCACATCGCGGGGTTGGCGAGCAAATTCCTGTCGAGCAAAATCCGGTCCTCTCTCGTCATTCGTGAATGCGTTTCTCACGCACGCAATGGTGCTGGCTTACCATCGCGGCGCGGCTTGGCAAGGGTTGTTCCGACAGGAATTCGGATCATGCGCCCATGCCCGAAGCGGCCAGAAATGCGCTGCTTAGAGGTTTGCGCTGACCAGCCAGTCGTGAAACAGGCGGACCGGTCGCGATTCCAGCGCCTTTGGGCGGCAGATGAACCAGTAGCTGTAAGGGCTTTCCACCCGCACATCGTAGAGGTGCGCCAGGCGGCTGTCAGCGGCCCGCCGGTAATGATCGTCATGCATGATGGCGATGCCCAGCCCCTGGGCCGCAGCTTCCAGGATCAGCTGGCCCGAATCGTAATGATCGATCGCGGCAGGCTCGAACTCCTCAAGGCCCAGCGCCTTTTTCCACGCGGGGTAGCTTTCAGGCAGTTCGCTGTGAATCAGGAAAGTCTGTTCGGCCAGTCGCGCCGAATCGGGGTTCGGCCCAAGCTCCTCGGCCAGCTCGCGCGAGCAGATCGCATGGACCGTATTGTGGTCCAGCTGCACGGCATGGAAAGAATTATCAGGCTGCTTGGTCAGGATGATCGCGCAGTCCAGCGTATCGCCCACGCGCTGGTCGATATGCGGGCCAGTGTCGATATCGATATGCAAGCGCGGGTGTAGCGAGCGCAACTCGCGCAGGCGCGGAAACAGCCGCTGGCTGCCGAACAATGGCAGGACGCCCAGATGCAGCCGCAGCAGCGAGAAGTTTTCAGACTGGTTTTCAATCGCTTCGGCGAGCGCATCGAGATGCGGCATCACTGCGTCGTAAAAGGCGCGACCTTCATCGGTAAGCTGCATCGTCTGGCGCGAGCGGGTGAACAGCTTCTTGCCGATGAAGTCTTCCAGATTGCTGATCCGGCGCGACAGGGCCGAGGGCGAAAGCGACAGTTCGTCAGCCGCCGCACGGGCTGAACCCAGACGGACGACGCGCGTGAAGGCTTCGAGCGCGCGAAGCGGGGGGAGACGGCGCGTAGGCACAAATTCAGCTCTAGTCGTCGCTTTCTTCGCGTTCGGTTACCGGCGGGTGAAGCCTCAGCCGTGTGACATGGCGTTCGTTGCCCGCTGTCACCTCTATCCGCCAGCCACTGTCATGTTTCAGTACGGCACCGACCGGTGGCACCTGCCCGGCCTGGACAAAGGTCAGGCCACCCAGAGTATCGACCGCTTCATCGACTTCGGCAAGCCTTGGATCGACCCTGCGTGCAATTTCATCCAGTTCCACGCGCGCATCAGCGTCCCACATGCCTTTCCCAATCGAAACAAGCAGTTCGGGCGGGGCATCGTCATGCTCATCCTCGATCTCGCCAACGATCTCCTCGACCAGATCTTCGATGGTGATGATCCCGTCTACGCCCGAATATTCATCCAGCACCACCGCCAGATGAATGCGCCGGGATCGCATGTCCGCCAGCACGTCCAGCGCACCGCGCGCCTGCGGAACATAGATTGG
This sequence comes from Novosphingobium sp., assembly GCA_024236235.1. GTDB lineage: Bacteria > Pseudomonadota > Alphaproteobacteria > Sphingomonadales > Sphingomonadaceae > JACKKV01. The sequence continues at coordinate 130,159 of JACKKV010000002.1, forward strand.
CTGGCGCATCAGCACGGTCCAGTCAGTCGGCGGCGGATCGCCGCTGGCCAGGTAGGCGAAGACATCCTTGATGTGAATCATCCCGATCACCCGGTCCAGCGTTTCGCGATAGACCGGCATCCGGCTGTGGCCATGTTCGGCAAACAGGGCCACCAGTTCGTCCCACTGCGCACTGGCGGGTACGGCAATGATCTCGCCGCGCGGGATCGCCACATCATCGGCGTCATGCTCGCTGAAATGCAGGAGGTTGCGCAGCATTTGCAATTCGACCGGGGAAAGATCGCCTTTCCCTTCGCCGGCGCCGTCTGCAGCGCGCTCTTCCTCGTGTTCGTCAATGGCCTCTTCAAGCTGGGCGCGCAGCGATTGCCCGCTGCCTTCACCTTCGAAAAAGCCTCGAATCACATGCCAGAGGCCGCGACTGTCCGCTTCTCCCTGGCCGGTTTCCCCATTTCTGTCGTCGGGCATCGCCCGTTACTCATCCCCCTGGTGCAATGGATGATCGCTATATGGGTTGGCGATACCCAGAATGGCAAGCGCCTTGATCTCAAGTTTTTCCATATTCTGCGCATCGCGGATGGATGTTTCATGATCATGACCGGCCAGATGCAGCAGGCCGTGAACGATGAGATGCGCCGCATGATCGGCCAGCGACACGCCTTTTTCCTCCGCTTCGCGGGCGCAGGTTTGCGCGGCCAGGGCGATGTCGCCCAGCATTTCGGGCGGTCCGTCTCCCGCCAGAACCAGCAGTTGCCCGCGCTCCAGCATCGGGAAGGACAGGACATTGGTGGGTTTGTCCTTGCCGCGCCATTGCCGGTTGAGGATGTGCACCTCTTCGTCCGAGGTGAACAGCATGCTGGCAATGAGACGTTCGTTCGCCAGTTCCGGCGCAACCTTGGCTGTCGCCGCGGCACAATCTTCGGCAAGCGCGGGCCATGGGCCCGGCGGCCAGCCTTCCAGATCGATGTCGAGTTCCATGGTCAGGCGCTCAGGCGTCCTTGCCTTCATAGGCTTCCACAATCCGGCCCACGATCGGGTGGCGAACCACATCGGCAGCGGTGAAGCGGGTGATGGCGATGCCGTCCACCCCTTCCAGCCGCCCAACCGCATCGGCCAGCCCGCTCATCCGGTCGCCGCCGGGGATATCGACCTGGCGGGGATCGCCGCACACCACCATCCGGCTGTTCTGGCCGAAGCGAGTGAGGAACATCTTCATCTGTTCGCGGGTGGTGTTCTGCGCTTCGTCCAGAATGATGAAACTGTCCGCCAGCGTGCGTCCGCGCATGAAGGCAATGGGCGCAATTTCGATCTCGCCGCTGGCGAGGCGCCGTTCCACCTGTTCGGGAGGCATGCAGTCATAGAGCGCGTCGTACAGCGGGCGGAGATAGGGATCGACCTTCTCCTTCATGTCGCCGGGCAGGAAGCCCAGCCGTTCGCCCGCTTCGACCGCAGGGCGCGACAGGATCAGGCGCTGGACCGATCCGGTGATCAGCTGGCTGACCGCCTGGGCGACCGCCAGATAGGTCTTGCCGGTGCCGGCCGGGCCGAGCGCGAAAATGATGTCGTCGCGCGCCAGCGCCTTCATGTAATCGATCTGGGTTGCCGAACGCGGCACGATGGTCTTGCGGCGAGTGCGGATCATCACCCCGCCTGTCGCTTCTCGGCCCGAGACAATGCCTTCCAGCGTCGGCTCGCTCGACATGGCGATCAGCGCCTCGATTGCGCCCGCGTCCAGATCCTGTCCTTCGAGCAGGCGTTGGTGCATGTTTTTCAGCACCTCGCGTGCGCGCGCCACGCCGTCATCGCTGCCGTCGATCTGGATGCGGTTGCCGCGAGCCGAGATATAAACGCCCAGCCGGTTTTCGAGCTGGACCAGATTGGCGTCGAATTCGCCGAACAGCGCCCCCAGGACGGTCTGTTCATCGAATTCAAGTTCTGCCCGTGCCCGGCGCGGGGTCGCGCGGTCAGCGGGGCGAAGCTGCGCCGCCTCGGCGGTGCGTTGCGGTTTCCGGCCCATACGCTCCTTTCGGCTGTATGGCCTGAAGATAGGCTGTACGTGGCCAGAGGCAAGCACACAGGCGCGCCTTTGCGGTGGAAAGAAATCGCTTGCCGCCGGGGCGTTTTCGCGCTGCTATATGCGCTTGGCTGAAATCGAATTCGGCCCGGCCTCCACCAGTTCGACGTCCACCATCGCGCCGATCTCGCTTTCGCCCTCGAAATGGACTGATTGCAGCCAGGGGGACTTGCCCAGCCACTGGCCGGGCTTGCGCCCGTTGCGCTCCACCAGCACGGCGCAGCGTCGCCCTTCGCTGGCCTTGTTGAAGGCCAGCTGATCGCGGTTGATCGCCGCTTGCAGGCGCTGCAAGCGTTCGTCCATGACAGCTGCGGTAACCGCGCCGTCCATGTCTGCGGCGGGGGTGCCGGGGCGCGGACTGAACTTGAAGCTGTAAGCCTGCGCGTAGCCGACGGCATCGACCAGGCGCAGCGTGTCTTCGAAATCTTGCTCCGTTTCGCCCGGGAACCCGACGATGAAATCGCCTGACAGCGCGATATCCGGGCGCGCCGCGCGAAAGCGTTCCAGCAGCCTGAGATAGCTGTCCACGCTGTGACTGCGGTTCATGGCCTTGAGCATGCGATCACTGCCTGACTGCACCGGCAAATGCAGATATGGCATCAGCTTGGTCACTTCGCCATGCGCCGCGATCAGCCCGTCCGTTACATCCATCGGATGGCTGGTTGTATAGCGAATTCGTTGTAATTCCGGTATCTTGTCAAGCGATCTTATCAGGTCGTCGAAGCTAATGACCGTGCCTCCGGCATCCTCGCCGCGCCAGGCGTTCACATTCTGCCCCAACAGCGTGATTTCGCGCGCACCATTTTCAACCAGTTTGCGCGCTTCATCGATAAGATCATTGAAAGGGCGGGAAATTTCTGCGCCGCGTGTATAGGGTACAACGCAATAGGTGCAGAATTTGTTGCAGCCTTCCTGAATGGTCAGGAAGGCGCTGGCGGCCGCCCGGCGGCGTGGCGGCAGCACGTCGAACTTGGTATTGGCGGGCATATCCGTGTCCGTCGCCCGTTCGCCCGCGCGCGCACGTTCGATCATTTCGGGCAGGCGGTGATAGGCCTGCGGCCCCACCACCACGCGTACCGAAGGGGCGCGGGCCATGATTTCCTCGCCTTCGGCCTGGGCGACGCAGCCAGCCACTGCGATCAGCGGGCTGGAGCCATCCTCGCGGCGCAGGCGGCCGATATCGGAATAGACTTTCTCCGCCGCCTTTTCGCGGATGTGGCAGGTGTTCAGCACGACCAGATCGGCATCGGCCCCGTCCGGCGCGGCGGACATCCCCTGGGCTGACAGAAGTTCAGCCATCCGTTCGCCATCATAGACATTCATCTGGCAGCCGAAGCTCTTGACCCGATAGGTCGCGGGAGGGGCGGTTTTTTGCATGACCGGGCGCCGATAGGCCAAATGCGAAGGCTTTTGAAGGGGCCGCGGCGAATACGCGGTTCAGCCGCCCCGCATGGCGCTGGCGATGGCTGCCTGCGCCGCAGCGGCAATGGTCTTGCGGTTTTCCAGTGCCGCGCCTTCCAGCGGTTCCAGAAAGTGCAGCGTTGCGCGCACCGGCCGCCAGCGGGCGAGGATACGGCAGGCGTTGGTCAGCCCCGGTTCGTCGCCCAGCCATGCGATCTCTTCCGCCTCGTCATAGGCCAGCAATACGGGCTGGACCACGGCCCCCGGTGGCAGTGGCTCGATGGCCGAAAGCAGCGCCGACTTGAATGGCAGCAATGCAATCCCATTGCCCGTGGTGCCTTCCGGAAACAGGGTCAGCGCCCCGGTATCGTCCAGCGCATGACGCAGTTCCTCCGCCTGCCGGGCCACGCTGGTCCGTCGGTGACGGGCCACGAACACCGTATCGTTCATCGCGCACAGGCGGCGCAGCAATGGGTTGGCGGCCAATCCGTCATGCGCGACAAAAGCTGTGCCGCTGCCCGTCGCAATGGCCGGAATGTCGAGCCAGCTGACATGATTTGCCAGGAACAGCGCGCCGCGCCGGGGCCGGCCACGCACGGACAGGTTGAGGCCGGCAATCATGCCGATCCCGGCCAGGAAAACGCGCGGCCAGAACCGGCGGCGACGCAGCAGGCGCCACAAATAATAGAGTGGGAGGCAGGCCAGCAGCAGCGCAATCATGGAGATCACGCGAATGGCGATCAGCAGCCCGCCGAACGCCCCGGTCCGGTTCTGCTTCATCACCGCGTCAATGTTGCTCAATCCTCGCGGTCGATGCGCACACCGTAAAGTTCCATGCGGTGATCGACCAGGCGATAGCCCAGCTTTTCAGCGATCTGGCGCTGCAGCGCCTCCAGTTCGGGGTCCACGAATTCCAGCACCTTGCCCGTTTCCACATCAATCAGATGGTCATGATGCGCTTCAGGCGCGGCTTCATAGCGGGCGCGCCCGTCACCGAAATCGTGACGGTCAAGGATGCCGGCTTCCTCGAACAGGCGCACCGTGCGGTAAACCGTGGCGATGGAGATGCCGGAATCGATTGCCGATGCCCGTTCATGCAGCTTTTCAACATCGGGGTGATCGTCACTCTCGGACAGGACGCGGGCAATGATTCGCCGCTGCTCGGTGATCCGCAGACCCCGGTCATGGCAAAGCTGTTCGATGTCGATCGCCTGGTGCACCTTGAACCCCGAAAAAACAAACGCCCCGCCGTGTTACCCCGGCAGGGCGCATGTCACAAGTCTGCGAGGCCGGGATTCAGGCGGTTTTTGCCTTGGGACGACGACCGCGCTTCTGGCCTGGCTTGCGCCCGAGGCCGATCTTCTTGGCCAGTTCGCGCCGTTTTTCGGCGTAATTGGGGGCGACCATCGGATAATCGCCGGGCAGGCCCCAACGCTGACGATAATCTTCGGGCGTCATGCCGTAATGCGTCATCAGGTGACGCTTGAGCATTTTCAGCTTCTTGCCGTCTTCGAGGCACACGATGTAATCGGGCTTGATCGATGCGCGGATCGATACGGCGGGTTCGGGGCGCTCGACCACGGCTTCCACGTCATTACCCAGCGCGGACAGCGCGTTAAAGACGGTGGAAATCAGCGTGGGAACATCACTGACTTCAACGTTGTTGTTGGATACGTGAGCAGCCACGATATCGGAAGTCAAAGTGATCAGTGTTTCTTTGGAATCAATCGAGTTCTGGTCCATTGTCTTTCTCTTCTTTGGATTGGCGACCTACGAGCCTGTAATGCAGGCTTCGTTGTGCAGGCTGATGCCGGTATTCTCTGTCAGATGCAAGGGATCTCTTAAAGCGCATAAGGCTCCGTCAGTGCATGATCTATTTGAAAGTGACTTAAGCGAAATGAAAAGTTCAACGTAATGAAAGTTCAAAGGTGATTGCAGCCAGTCGGGTTCCGTTGGGGCCCGAGTAATAGCCCGGGCGGCGCCCGATTGGCGTGAAACCCGTCCTTCGATAAAGATGTTCTGCCCGGTTGTTTTCCCGCATTTCCAGCAACAACCGTTGCGCCCCGCGCGCGCGCGCCTGTTCGGCAAATCGCCGGAGCAGGCTTTCGCCGATGCCCTGTCCGCGCAGGCCCGGCAGCACCGCGACGAGCAGCAGCTCCTCCTCGTCATAGGCGAAGCGCGACAGGAAAAAGCCGGCTGCGGCCTCGCCCGCAGCGGGTTCAATGCAGCGGGCGTTCAGCAGCCCATAATGACAATTGCCGAGCATCAGCGCATCCGTCAGCTGGCGGCGGTTCCAGGCCTCGCCAAACACCGGATCGAAGGCGCGCTCCATAATGGCCATGATCCGCTCGATATCGTCCGATTGCATAATATCCGTCACGGGCGGCGATCCTGAATAACCCCCGCGCCGCCCGGCAATTTGGCATCGGGCGCCCGGCCATAAAGTGGCGCAGGGTGCGGATCGAGCCAGTCAGGCGCCAGCAGCGGGAACTGGCGTGCATCGGGCCAGAGCGCCAGCGCAACGCCGCTTCCGCGCTGCGCCACCAGCGCCTCTGCCTGGCTGCCTGCGGCCAGCGGTGCCGCGAGCGTGGCGGCACCCTCTTGGGGCGTCATCGAGGAGAGCGGGGCCAGCGCGTGGCCCGCAGGGTCGAAGCCCTGCACGAACCATTCGCCATGCCCGCCCGTCATCACCACATCGACCGGCTGGCCTGCCGCGCCTGAATCCCGCGCGGCCAGTGCCATCGCGGCCACCAGCGCGAGAGTGGGATAGCCCACGACCTGCGCGTCCCACACGAGTGCGAGCGCGCGCGCGGTCGCCAGGCCGATCCTGACACCGGTGAAGCTGCCTGGCCCCATGGCCACCGCGATCCTTGCGGCTTTTCCGCGATCGGGCAAGGCCGCGATCATCGGCACCAGCCGTTCGGCATGGCCGCGCCCCAGCATGCGATGATCCGCCGCCAGCAGCCGCGCCCCGTCGAACAGGGCGACTGAACAGGCTTCTGTCGCGCAATCGATAACCAGCGTACGCATCAGCGCGGGGCGCCTTCAGGCGATGCGGTTGAACAGTCCGAATTCCGGGCGCGGGCTGCGCGGAAAGACGGTGGTGTCGTCACCATAGCCCAGGGTGGAGATGAAATTGCTTTTGACTTGCGGCGTATCAGCGAAGAATTCCTTGTCCACGCCATCATTGTCAAAGCCCGACATTGGTCCGGTGTCGAGGCCGAGCGCGCGCGCGGCCATGATGAAATAGGCGCCCTGCAGGCTTGCATTGCGGAACGCGCTTGCGCGGCGCAGTTCTTCATTGCCGTCAAACCAGCTCTTCGCGTCGGCGTGCGGGAACAGGGCGGGCAGATGTTCATGAAAGTCAATGTCCATGCCGATGATAACCGTTACCGGCGCCTTGCGCACTTTTTCCGCATTGGCTTCCAGACACAGGCGGGCCAGCCGTTCCCTGGCTTCGTCCGTGACGCACCATACCAGCCGCGCGGGAAGCTGGTTGGCCGAAGTCGGCCCCATCTTCATGAGCTCCCAGATCTGGTGAAGCTGGCTCTCGCTGACCGGTTGGTCCTGATAGCCATTATAGGATCGCGCGGTACGAAACAGCTGGTCGAGTGCCGTTGCGGGCAGCGGGTTCTTGTCGGACATGGGCGGGTCTTCCTTGTCGGATCAGGCCGCGCGTACTTCGCTGACCTCAGGGATATAATGCTTCAGCAGGGATTCGATCCCGTGCTTGAGCGTGGCGGTGGACGAGGGGCATCCGGAGCAGGCACCCTGCATCGCCAGATAGACCACGCCTTCGCGGAATCCGCGATAGACGATGTCGCCGCCATCGCCGGCCACTGCAGGCCGCACGCGGGTTTCCAGCAATTCGTGAATCTGCGCGACAATGTCAGCATCGGCCGGATCGTCGGCGATGGCATCTTCGGGCGGCAGGGCAATCCCCCCGGCATCGCCGCCACTGAACAGCGGTGCTTCGGAGACGAAATGATCGAGCAGGATCGAGACTACCTGCGGTTTGAGCGGTGTCCAGTCGACCCCCGGTGCGGCGGTGACGGAGATGAAATCCGCGCCGAAGAACACGCCGGTGACATCGCCGAGATCGAACAGCGCCGACGCAAGGGGCGAGCCTTCCGCCGCTTCGGGCGAAGTGAATTCGCGCGTGCCCGCCTCCATCACTGTCCTGCCCGGCAGGAATTTGAGCGTGGCGGGGTTTGGCGTGGTTTCGGTTTCGATGAACATGGTCTGCATGTAAGCCACCTTTGGCCGCGGTCAAGGCGCAGAGGCGATAGTGCGGCGCAGCTGCCGCCTATTCACTGTCCCTTCATCCTTTCAGCTTCTATAGGACGGTCATGCACGCTCAGAAACGCGCCTTCGGCACGCTCGCCCTGCTGGTCTCCCTTCCGCTGCTGGCCCTGCCGATCCCGGCGGCGGCGAAACAGGCTGAAAACCCTGCGGCAACAGCGCCTGCAGCGGCCATGCCCGCATCAGTTCAGGGCGCGGATAACTGGCTTTATCACGGCACGGATATTCCGCAGGATCCGGAATGGGTGTTCGGCGCATTGCCCAACGGGGTGCGCTATGCCGTGCGCCGCAACAATGTTCCGCCGGGGCAGGTTTCGATCAGGGTGCGGATCGATGCGGGTTCGCTTTACGAGCGCCCCGGTGAAGAAGGTTATGCGCATCTGCTCGAACATTTGCTGTTCCGGGAATCGAAATATCTCGGCCCGGCAGAGGCGATCCCGACATGGCAGCGGCTGGGCGCGACCTTTGGCAGCGATACCAACGCCGAAACCAGCCCCACCCAGACGGTTTACAAGCTGGACCTGCCCAATGCCACGCCCGCCGCGCTGGAGGAAAGTTTCAAGCTGCTGTCAGGCATGGTGCGCGGACCCGTCCTGAGCAAGGCCAATATCGCCACCGAGGTGCCCATCGTTCTCGCCGAAATGCGCGAACGGGGCGGCGCGGGCAAACGGGTGAGCGATGCCACCCGCCAGCTATACTTCAAGGGCCAGCCGCTGGCCGAACGCGCGCCGATCGGGACGGAAGAATCGCTGCGCGGGGCCAGTGCCGAAGCGATGCAGGCGTTTCATGCGCGCTGGTACCGGCCGGAAAATACGGTGGTGGTGGCCGTGGGCGATGCCGATCCGGTGGAACTCGCGCGTCAGGTGGAAAAATGGTTTGCGGACTGGGCGGGCGATGGCGCGCCTGCCCCTGCGCCCGATTTCGGCCAGCCTGAAATGCCCAAGGGGGCCGATCCCAAGAACCCTGTCGGTGACACGCAGGTCATGGTCGAACCCGACCTGCCCCGCAATATCAGTTTCGCGGTGCTGCGCCCCTGGGTGCAGGTGGTCGACAATCTTGAATATAATCGCGGGCTGATGCTCGATGTGGTTGCGCAGGCGATCATCAACCGGCGCCTGGAAACGCGCGCGCGCAGCGGCGGCAGCTATCTGGTCGCGCAGGTCAGCCAGGACGATGCCAGCCGGTCGGCAGACGGCACTTTCGTCAGCGTCACCCCGTTGAGTGAGGATTGGGAAACCGCGCTCAAGGAAGTGCGGGCGGTGATTGCCGGCGCGCTCGCCAGGCCGCCAAGCCAGGAAGAAATTGACCGCGAAGTGGCCGAGATTGACGTCTATTTCGCCAGCCAGGTCGCCGAACGCGAAGTGATGGCTGCTGCCAAGCTGGCCGAAGATATCGTGCAGGCGGTGGATATTCGCGAAGCGGTGGCGTCACCCGAAACCGTGCTCGACGTGTTCCGTTCCATGCGCGAACGGTTTACCCCTGACGCCATTCTTGAACATGCCCGCGCCCTGTTCGACGGCAAGGTCATCCGCACCATGATGATTGCCCCGAACGCCGGAGAGGCGAGCGCAGCCGCGCTGGGCAAGGCAATGAAGGCGAATGTACGCCCCGACAATGCGCAGCCCGCACCGGTCCGGCATGTGTCCTTTGCCGATCTGCCGCCGATCGGCGAGCCGGGCGCGATCGATGTCGAATTGCCCACCGGCGTGCTGGAAGTGGAGGCGATCAAGCTGTCCAACGGGGTGCGCGCACTGATCTGGCCCAACAATGCCGAACCGGGCCGCGTCAATGTGCGGGTGCGTTTCGGACCGGGTCGCAGGGGCTTTGCTGCTGACGATGCGCCTTATATCGCGCTGGGGCGGATGGCGCTGATCAGCCAGGGGCTTGGCCCGCTGGGTCAGGACGAGCTGGACTGGATCTCCACCGGCCGCAAGATGGGCTTCGATTTCTCGATCGACGACACCACTTTCCGGCTTTCGGCTGAAACCCGCGCTGAGGATCTGGCTGACCAGTTGTATCTGTTCGCGGGCAAGATTGGCATGCCGCGCTGGGATGCAGCGCCGGTTGAACGCGCGCGTGCCGCTGCCCAGTTGCAATATGAAAGCTATGCCTCCCAGCCGTCGGGCGTGCTCGGTCGCGATCTGGACTGGCTGCTGTCTGGCAAGGATCCGATCTTTGCCACACCGGACCCGGCGATGCTGGAAAAAACCACTCCGGAAGATTTCCGCCGGGTGTGGGAACCGCTGCTGAAGCAGGGGCCGATCGAGGTCGAGATTTTTGGCGATTTCGATCGTGCGGCCGGGCTTGCCGCGCTCCAAAAGACCTTTGGCGCGCTGCCTGCCCGCGAACCGATCCCGCAGGATGTACTGGAGCGAAAGCCATCCTTCCCCCCTGCCAATGCCGAACCGGTTGTCCTGTATCACCGTGGCGATCCCAATCAGGCAGCGGCGGTCATGGCCTGGCCCAGCGGTGGCGGGTCGGAAAACCTGCCGGAATCGCGCCAGCTCGAAATCCTTATCCAGCTGTTCAACAATCGGCTGATGGATGCGATGCGCGAACATGCCGGGGCCAGCTATGCCCCGCAGGTCATATCCGACTGGCCGGTGGACAGCCCGGGCGGCGGGCGTATCCTGGCGATGGCCCAGCTCGAACCGCAGGCGGTCCCGGCCTTCTTCGAGGCGGCGGAGCAGATCGCGCAAGATCTGGCGAACACGCCGCCAGGCGAGGATGAACTGGCCCGCATCACCGAACCGCTCAAGCAGATGGTCAGCCGCGCTTCCACCGGTAACGGCTTCTGGATGGTCAATCTGGAAGGCAGCACGTATGACCCGCGCCGGGTCACCGCGATCCGCAGCTTGCTGTCGGACTACACTCAGACCACCCCTGCGGCGATGCAGGAACTGGCCCGGCGTTATCTCACGGCGCGGCCTGGCTGGCGGCTGGAAATATTGCCGCAACAGAGCGATCTGGCAGGCGGTTCGCGTTGATCATCGGGTGATCTGCGCACCTCCGCGCGCGCCTGCGATCACACTGAGCGATTTTCCGCGCTGGAAATGGGCGGCCCATGGGGGTAAGGGCGCCCGCTCAAGGAGTATTTGACGTGGCACAGAACTGGAACCCGGGCAGCTGGAAGAACTTCGAGGCGAAGCACCTGCCCAGATATGAAGACCCCGGCCTTCTCGCCGACACCGAAGCGACGCTGTCGACCTATCCGCCGCTTGTGTTTGCGGGCGAGGCGCGCGCGCTGAAATCGGAACTTGCAGAGGTTTGCGCAGGCAAGGGCTTCCTGCTGCAGGGCGGCGACTGTGCGGAAAGTTTCGCCGAATTCCACCCCAACAATATCCGCGACACGTTCCGCGTGCTGTTGCAGATGGCGGTGGTGCTGACCTTCGCCAGCAAGCAACCGGTGGTGAAAGTGGGGCGCATGGCCGGGCAGTTCGCCAAGCCGCGCAGCGCACCCACCGAAACGCTGGAAGGCAAGGAACTGCCCAGCTATTTCGGCGACATCATCAACGGCATCGATTTCGACGATGTCAGCCGGGTCAACGATCCGCAGCGCATGTTGCGCGCTTATGCGCAGGCGGCGGCCACGCTCAACCTGCTGCGCGCCTTTTCGACCGGTGGCTATGCCAATCTGCGCCAGGTCCACCAGTGGACGCTGGATTTCGTGGGCCGCAGCCCCTGGGCCGAAAAGTTCAAGGACATTGCCGACCGCATCGGCGAGGCGCTGGACTTCATGGCCGCCTGCGGCATCGATCCCGAACGTGTCCCGCAATTGCAGGGCACCAGCTTCTTCACCAGCCACGAGGCGCTGCTGCTGCAGTACGAACAGGCGCTGACGCGCGAGGATTCGCTGACCGGCAAATGGTACGATTGTTCGGCGCATATGCTGTGGATCGGCGATCGCACCCGCTTCGAAGGATCGGCTCACGTCGAATATCTGCGCGGGGTAGACAATCCGATCGGGATGAAGTGCGGGCCGAGCCTGGAACCCGATGCGCTGCTGAAAATGCTGGATACGCTCAACCCCTCGCGTGAGCCGGGACGGATGACGCTGATCAGCCGTTTCGGCCATGACAAGGTGGAAGCGGGCCTGCCGCGGCTGGTGCGCGCGGTGGCGCGTGAAGGTCATCCGGTGGTGTGGTCCTGCGATCCGATGCACGGCAACGTCATCAAGTCCGACAGCGGGTACAAGACCCGCCCGTTCGACCGCATCCTGACCGAAGTGAAGGGCTTCTTCGCGGTGCATCGCGCCGAAGGTACGCATGCCGGCGGCATTCACATCGAAATGACCGGCCAGGATGTGACCGAATGCGTCGGTGGCGCGGTGGCAATCACGGACGAGGCTTTGGGCGACCGGTATCACACGCATTGCGATCCGCGTCTTAACGCGGCGCAATCGCTGGAGCTGTCGTTCCTGCTGGCGGAAATGCTCAACCTTGAAGCGGAACAGCGCCAGGCGGCTGCGGCCTGATCGCCGGGCGGGTCGATGAATTTCGACCTGTCCTGGCAGTCGCTGGCCACCAGCTTTCCCGCCCTGCCGCAATCGGGGCTGATGATCGGCACCGCGCTGGCGGTGCTGGCGGGCATCGCCGGTTCGCTGCTGATCCGCGCCTTTCCTGCGCTGGGGCGCTTGCTGCGCGCGGGCAGCACGCTGATCCTGGCCATGATTCTGGTGCTGATCGTGGTGCAGCTGTCCCGCTTCGATTCGCGCTTCGGTCTGGCCTTGCCTGAAGCCGGGCTGCCGCGCCAGGAGGTGTCGGGCGGTGAAACCCGCATTCCCATGGCGCGCGACGGACATTTCTGGATCGATGCGCTGGTCAATGGCGCGCCGGTGCGCTTCATGGTCGATACAGGCGCGACGCTGACTGCCGTTTCGCAATCAACCGCCAAGGCTGCGGGGCTGGAACCGCGGTCAGGCGGCCTGCCGGTGCGCCTGACCACTGCCAATGGCACGGTCTCCGCCGAACTGACCAGCATTGGCGAGATTCGCTTCGGCAATGTGCGGGCGGAAGGGCTGGACGCGGTGATCGCACCCAATCTGGGGCCGATGAATGTGATCGGGATGAATTTCCTGTCGCGCCTGCAAGGCTGGCGGGTGGAAGGCCGGACGCTCATCCTGGTTCCCGGCAACACGGCAGCGGAAAATTAGGAAGGCTGGCTGGGGCGGCAGGATTCGAACCTGCGCATGCCGGTACCAAAAACCGGTGCCTTACCGCTTGGCTACGCCCCAGCAGACGGCGCCTCTATAGCGGCGCTTCGCCGGAAGGGAAGGGGGCAGGGACGCTTTGTGTCAGTCCGCCGCCAGCAGCTCGAAATCGCTGGCGTTGTGCCGTTCCTTCAGCCCCTCTTCCCGATTGACCAGCAGCCCGCGCTGCACCGCCGGCCGTGAGGATATCTCGGCCACCCAGCGCCCGACATGCGTGTATTCATGCATGGCAAGAAAGGTTGCGGCATCATTATAGACTTCGCCCGCATGCAGCACGCGCAGCCAGGGGAAGGCGGCCATGTCGGCAATCGTGAAACTGTCCCCGGCCAGAAAGCGGCTCTCTGCCAGACGCTTGTCGGCCACATCGAAGATCCGCTTGGTCTCCATGGCATAGCGGTTGATCGGGTATTCCCATTTTTCAGGGGCATAGGCGTAGAAATGACCAAATCCGCCGCCAATGAACGGGGCCGTTCCCATCTGCCACATCAGCCATGAATAGGCTTCCGCCCGCTCTGCCGCAGGCCGTGGCAGGAAGGCATCGAACTTCTCGGCCAGATACAGCAGGATCGCGCCGCTTTCGAAGACCCGTACCGGTTCGGCCCCGCTGCGATCGACCAGCGCCGGGATCTTGGAATTGGGATTGATCGCGACATAGCCGCTCGAAAACTGGTCACCGGCCAGAATATCGATGTACCAGGCGTCATATTCCGCCCCCGCATGGCCTGCCGCCAGCAGCTCTTCCAGCATGATGGTGACTTTCTGGCCGTTGGGCGTGCCCAGCGAATGGAGCTGGAGCGGGTGGTTGCCGACCGGCAGCACCTTGTCATGCGTGGCGCCCGAAACGGGCCGGTTGACGTTGGCAAAGCGGCCACCGCTGGCCTTGTCCCAACTCCAGACCTTGGGGGGCGTCCAGGTGGCATCAGTCATGGCGGCGCTCCTTGTTGCAAGTGATGTGCAATTTGGGCTGCGGCGCGGCAAAGCGCAAGGGTGCAGCTGCTCAGGCGAGGGCCGCGGCAAGTGCGCCTGCAGTAACGGCGGCAAGGCTTGCCATGGCCACCCGCAGGCCGATGGCGCGCCCGCCGACCCAGCCCGCCATCACCGCCTTGGTCAGCGTATTGACGGCAACCGTGACGGCAATCGCGCTCGCCGCAGTGGCCAGTGCGATCTGTTCACCGCCCATGCGCGCCATGGACAGCGTCACCGCATCGACATCGACAAGGCCGGAGACCGCCGCCAGCCCCAGCACCCCTGCCGCGCCGGCCCAGCGGTGCAGCAGCCCGCTGGCCAGCATCAGCAACGCGATCAGCAAGGCGAAGCGGAGTGCGATGCGCAGGTCAAGCGGGCTGGAGAGCAGCAGCCGGGGGTGGACGGAAGCGCGCTGGCGAAACAGGAACAGCGTGGCCACTGCCAGCATCGTCCCACCCGCAGCGATCAGGGGCGGGGCCAGCGCGGGCAGCAGTGACGGGTTGAGGAGGCCCGCCACGATGCCGACGCGCGCGAACATCACCACCCCGGACAGAAGAATGCCGCCTGCCAGCAGGTGCGGGGCATCGCCATTGTCTCGGCCCATGCGCGCCAGGGTGAGTGTGGTCGCGGTGGATGAAGTCAACCCGCCGGCCATGGCGGCCATGATGATCCCCAGCCGTTCCCCGAACAGGCGGACCAGCACATATCCCCCGAACGAAATGGCCGCGATCATGATTGCCAGCAGCCAGATTTCCGCGGGATTGATCGTGTCCCAGGGGTCGATGTTGCGGTTGGGCAGGATCGGCAGCAGCAGGAAAGTCATGGCCAGCAGCACCAGTGCCGCGCGCAGTTCCTCCCACTTCAATGCAGCGATCCACCGGTGCAGCGGCTGGCGCAGCGCAAGCATCAGAGTAACTGCCACCGCGCCGCCCACGGCGATAGGCTGTTCGCCCAGCACCGCATAGGCGCCAAGCAGGAATGTGGCGATTCCGGCGATCATGGTGGTTGCGCTGAGATTGCGGATGGACCGCGCTTCCAGCCATTCGAACGCGCCAAACACGCCGATGAAGCCCAGCAGCGCGGCGGCCAGCACGATTTCGCCAGACAGCGGCGTCAGCGCGCCTGCCAGCCCGCCGAGAAAACCGATCAGGGCAAAGGTTCGAAAACCGGCCGCGCGCTGGTGATCTTCGATGCTGCGCGTGCGCCAGCCACGCTCCAGCCCGATCAGGAGGCCAATGGCCAGGGCCAGGGCCAGGCGAAAGGGAAGGCTGTCCATCGTTCTGCTATGATAGGCCGTAACGGGAGTGTAATACAGGGACTTGCGGCATCGCGGGGATCATTATGGCTTACCGGATAGCGGGGGATGATCGATCGGTCGAACAGGCCGTGCGCCGCATCGCTCGTGAGCAGATCGGCAAGGCCATCCGCTCGATTGACCGGCGCGACCAGGCGCATGCCGTGCATGATGTGCGCCGCCGCTGCAAGAAGCTGCGCGCGCTGGTGCGGATGGTGCGTCCGGCCTTTCCCGGATATGCGCGCGAAAATGCTGCGTTTCGCGATATTGCGCGGATCATCTCCGGCTCGCGCGACGCCCGGGTAATGCTGGCGACTCATGATTTGCTGGCGGCCGAACTGGGCAAGGGGCATGACCGGCGCGCGCTGGGCGCGGTGCGCCGCCGCCTGACCCTGCAACGCAAGGCCGAGGCGGCGCTGGCCGATCCGTCAGCATTTCTTGACCTGTGCCGGGCGCAGCTGGTTGAGGCGCGGGAACGGGCGCAGGCGTGGGAGGTCAGCGCGGATGGCTGGGCGGCAATCGGCCCCGGGGTTGCGCGGACGTTCGATCGCCTGCACCGTGACTGGTGCCGCGCCAACACTGCGCCCGACGCCGAAGCTTACCACATGGCCCGCAAGCAGGTGAAATATCACGGATTTCATACCCGCCTGCTCAGCCCGCTCTGGCCCGAAGCGATGACTGTGCGGCTGGAAGTGGCCGAACAGCTGGGTGAAATGCTGGGGCTGCATCACGATCTGTGGGTATTCGAAAGCCGCCTTGCCGCTGATGCGCAATCCTTCGGCAATGCGAGCGCAGTCGATGCGCTGCTTTCGCTTGCCCGGTTGAAACGTGCCGGGATCGAGGATGCCTCGCGCGTTCTGGCGGACAGGCTGCGGTCGGAAACGCCCCCGGCGCTGGCAGAACGCTGGGGCGCCTTGTGGGCCGGCTGGCAGTGCGAGCCGATCAGCCGATCTTGACCACCCAGCCGTGCCGGTCCGCGACCGTGCCGCGCTGAATGCCGACCAGCCGTTCGCGCAATTTCTGCGTCAGCTGGCCGGGGCCGCCCGAACCGATGGTGAATTCGCCGTCATGGCCTGCGACCCGGCCAACCGGGGTTACGACCGCCGCCGTACCGCAGGCGAAGCTTTCCACCAGCTTGCCGCTGGTCGCATCGTCGCGCCATTGCTGCAGACTGTAGCGTTCTTCCGAAACCTCCAGCCCTTCTTCGCGGGCGAGGGTGATCAGGCTGTTGCGGGTGATGCCGGGCAGGATCGTGCCGGTCAGCGGCGGGGTAACCAGCCGCCCGTCATCGAACACGAAGAACAGGTTCATGCCGCCCAGTTCCTCGATCCACTTGTGCTCTTCAGCGTCGAGGAAGACGACCTGGTCATGCCCGCGTTCGATCGCTTCGGCCTGCGGCACCAGGCTGGCCGCGTAATTGCCGCCGCATTTGGCCGCGCCCGTTCCGCCCGGCGCGGCGCGCGCATAATCGCGGCTGACCCAGATCGACACGGCAGGCGCGCCGGATTTGAAGTAGTTTCCGGCGGGGCTGGCAATGACCAGATATTTGTACTGCTTGGCCGGGCGCACGCCCAGAAATGTCTCCGTCGCGATCATGAAGGGGCGCAGATAGAGCGAACCGCCTTCCACGGTGGGGAACCAGTCCCGGTCAGTCTCCGTCAGCAGGCGGCAGGATTCGACGAAGGCCTCTTCCGGCAGTTCGGGCATGGCCAGGCGCCGTGCCGAGGCGTTGAAGCGTGCGGCATTGGCATCGGGCCGGAACAGCGCCAGCGAACCGTCGGCCTGCTTGTAGGCTTTCAGCCCTTCGAAGATTTCCTGGGCATAATGCAGCACCGCACAGGCGGGATCGAGCGTCAACGGGCCGCGCGGGCCAATCTGCGCATTGTGCCAGCCCTTGCCATCCGTCCAGTCAATCGAGACCATGTGATCGGAAAACAGCGTTCCGAAGCCGGGGTTGGCCAAAGCTTCGGCGCGCGCCGCCGGGTCTGCCGGGGCGGGGTGAGCAATGCGGGAAAACGAGATGCCGGGTTGGTCGGCCATGCGCTTGTCAAACCTCTTCAGTCCAGAGGCGCGCGGGTAAGGGCAACTGCGGTTTCGTGCAAGAGGAACTGCGCAAACGGCGGTCGAAAGCGGACATGAGAAAGGCCGCTCCGGCCCGTACCGGAAGCGGCCTTTCGCATGGTCAGCGGCCAGGAAGTGCCGCTCACGAAGCCTTTATCGTCTGTGAGGAGATTTAACGATAATGCTCCGCGCGGAAACTAACCGACCTCTCTGCTGAACCATGAGACATCGGATCACCTCCTTTCGCGCTGTTGAGCCAAAGTTGCCGTTTTTTGCGGCTCGACCGGTGTTCCACCGATCTTGAGTCAGAGTGTGAGTCAAGTTGGCCGACAACACAAGTCTTGCATTGATTTTTTTTGGCGTCAGAATTGAACATTCGGGCCGGTTATCCACACCGGCCCCGATTTTACCGGCAGTCCTCGATCACGCGGGACAGTTCGACCCAGCTCGGCAGATAGAGCGTGTCTTGCCCGGCAACCTCCACCGCAAAGCGTCCCTTGGAAAAAGCCATGGCGTCCAGCAGCGGATCGCTGGCGGCCACAACGGATGCAGACATCGGCGTGGGCGCGGCGATTGGCCTGGCCCCCATGATCCGTTCGCCCGTTTCCGTGAGAATGCGCATCGGCAATTCCTCGCCGCTTTGCCTGGGCAGGGCGCGGGCCAGCGTGATCTGCCTGCGCGTCGTATCGCAGCGCATCATGAACAGCGGCGCATCGCCCGGCGCGAGATAGGCCGCGACCGTGCCGCTGCCGTCGCGCTGATAGGACCAGTCGCCAGCGGTGCGCGGTGCGTCCATCCAGTTTTCGGGGGGCGGCGGCGGTGCGGGCCGGGCAATTGGCGCGGGCGGCGGCGGTGCGGGCGGCGGTGCGGGCGGGCCTGCGCAGGCCGACAGGGTGGCCAATGCGCCGATCATCGTCAGCGCGGCGAGCGGGGCGGAGAGCGGAAAGCTGCGTTTTGCGGTCATGCGCGCGATGATGGCGCGAAGGCGGCGCTGGCTCAAGCGCGATGATGGCGCTATCGCCGGGATAATGGCGAAAAAGCAACGCATCGACCAACTGCTTGTCGCGCGCGGACTGGCGGAAAGCCGTGCCCGCGCTCAGGCGCTGGTGATGGCCGGGCTGGTCTATCTGGGCGATCGCAAGGTCGACAAGCCGGGCCAGCAGGTGGCGGAGGATGCCGCTATAGAGCTGAAAGGCCGCGATCATCCCTGGGTCAGCCGGGGAGGGATCAAGCTGGCTCATGCGCTCGATCATTTCGCGCTGGACCCGACAGGCGCGGTGGCGATGGATATCGGCAGTTCGACCGGCGGCTTCACTGATGTGCTGTTAAGCAGGGGCGCCGACCATGTCTTCGCGGTCGACAGCGGCACCAATCAGCTTGCCTGGAAACTGCGCCAGGATCCGCGCGTCAGCGTGCTCGAACAGACCAGCGCGCGCATCCTTACCCCCGGTCACATCACCCGGCCATGCGACTGGGTTGTATGCGATGCGTCCTTCATTTCGCTGCGCAAGGTGCTGGAAAAACCGCTGAATCTGGCTGCTCCGCGATGCCGGCTGGTGGCGCTGATCAAGCCGCAGTTCGAAGTGACCCGTGCCGAGGTAGGCAAGGGCGGCGTGGTGCGCGATCCCGCGCTGCATGCGCGCGTCTGCGCCGACGTGCGGCAATGGCTGGAAGAAGCTGGCTGGCGGACTGACGGGATCGTGGAAAGCCCGATCACCGGCCCGGAAGGCAATGTCGAATTCCTGATTGCGGCGTGGCGGGAAGGGTGATGCGCGCCATGCGGATCAATCCCGTTATGCAACAGCGGCTGATCGCCAAGTTGCCAGCAGCACCATCCGCCGCCAATATCCCGTTCCGAATCATGAGGTATTTTCAATGAGCCTACTTGCTTCGCGCAGCCAGTTGCGGGCCAGCTTCGCGCGCTGGGCCCTGCTGCTGGTTCCGGCGGTTGTGCTGGCGGGGTTTCTGTCCGGAAAGCTTTCGGCGAGCGGTCCGGGCAATGCGTGGTTTGATTCGCTGGCCAAGCCCGGCATTTACCCGCCGCCTTATCTGTTCGGCGTGGTCTGGACCCTGCTTTACGCGATGATGGGCCTGGCCTTCGCGCTGGTCTGTTCGGCCTGGGGCGCGCGTGGGCGCATGGCGGCGATCGGCGCATTCATCGTGCAACTCGCGCTGAACCTGGCCTGGAGCCCGCTGTTCTTCGGCGCGCATCAGATCACGGCAGCGCTGGTGCTGATCCTTGTGCTCGATCTCGCGGTCGCGGTCACGATTGTCCTGTTCTGGCGGATCCGCACGGTGGCGGGACTGCTCCTGGTGCCCTATCTTGCCTGGATATTGTTCGCCAGCGTGCTGACCTGGCAGTTCCTGCAACTCAATCCCGATGCCGATGGCCGCGAAGTGTCCGGCGCGGTGCAACGGATCAAGCTTTGATCTTGCCAGCGCGCGCCGCGCGTCCCAAATAGACGCCATGCAAAGCGAAAACCCGATCCTGTCCGATTTCGTCAAGGTGCTCAATGGCGCTGCCGGTACGCTGGCGGGGATGACCCGCGAGGCACGCGACGCCGCGCGCGAACGCATGAAAGAGGCGATGGGCGGCCTCGATTTCGTCAGCCGTGAGGAATTTGACGCGGTCAAGGACATGGCGGCCCGCGCGCGCGACGAGAACGAACGGCTCGAAGCGCGCATCGCCGCGCTGGAAGCCAAGCTGGGCGGCTGAGCCCGGCGCGGGTTTCAGTAAACGTCGATCCGTTGCGGATTGATGCCGCCGGTGAAGGGATGCGTTTCGAAATCCTCGATCCGGACGAGCGCTGGAAACTCGCGCTCGTCTTCCTCGGGGATGGCAAGCACATTGCAGGCCACCGTATGGCCGAAGACATTGCGCGGATTACCCGCGAAATTCCCCTCGCGGAAAAGACCGACAAAGCTCCAGTACATGCGATAGCCAAGCCCGTGCACATGCTTCAGCAGCGCCGGTGACAGGTCGGCCCGGTCATTCTCGAAATAGAGGATGGGCCGGTCACGGGCGATAAGCTGCTCCGCCCCGCGCAGCAGGGCCAGTTCGTGCCCTTCCACATCGGCCTTGATGGCGTGGATGCGGGGTAGTTCGCCAATCATCGCATCCAGCGGAACGATGGTAATGTGTTCGCCTTCGCCCGCACGCTCGCCCAGCGACAATGCACCGAAGTTCCAGTCGCCCTCGGTCGGCAGCGCCTGCTCCTGCATGTGCTCGTGCCGTTCGCCCAGCCCCAGCCGGAAGGCATGCACATTGGTCATCCCGTTCAGCAGCACATTGGTGCAGAGCATCTGGAACAGCAGGCGGCGCGGTTCGAACGCCAGCACGCGGCCTTCGGGGCAGACCTTGAGGGCGAGAAATACCGTGTGCGCCCCGATGTTCGAACCGGCTTCCAGCACATTCGCATCACGCGGCAGCAGGCTGCGCAGTTTCAGCACCTCGCCATAGCACCATTCGCCATATTCGCGCAGCGACTGGCCAACAGTGTTGTCGCTGGCAAGAGTGACGAAGGTGCCCGATGGATGTGCCGTGCGGATGAAAGCCATGGGGTCAGGCACCTGTCTTGAGCGGGTGATCATTGTCGAAATCGGTTATTTCCGGCTCGCCAATGATGTTCCAGCCTGAATCCCGCGGAATGGAAAGAATGTTGAACGATCCCGTGGCGGCTCCGAAAATGTCGGCAGGCTGGCCTGCGAAATTGTCGGGCCGGAACATCTCGGTCGTATGCCAATAGGAGCGGTAGCCCATGCCATCGATCAGCCGCAGCAGTTCGGGTGACTTGTCCGTCCGGTCGTTTTCCAGATAGAGCACCGGCCGGTCGCGCGCGATCAGCTGGCGCGCGCCGCGCAGCATATCTGCCTCATAGCCTTCGACATCAGCCTTGATCAGCTGGATCGGCGGCAATTGATCGAGCATGGAATCAAGCGTCACCAGGCGCAGGATCTCGCCCTTGCCTTCGATGCATCCGGGCGCAAAACCACCGAAATTCGCATCGAAATTGAGGGGGATCGGCGCTTCGGCGAAGTTTTCCTCTTGTGCGCCCAGGCCCAGCTGGAAAGGGTGCACATTCGTCACCCCGTTCAGGATCATGTTGGCACACAGCATCTGGAAAATCAGGCGGCGCGGTTCGAACGCGAACACCGCACCCTGCGGGCATAAATCGCGGGCGATGAACATGGTATGCGACCCGATGTTGGATCCGGCTTCGATGACATTGCTGCCAGGGCGAATGAACTGCCCGATCAGTTCGATCTCGCGATAGGACCATTCGCCATAGGTGCGGATGGATTCGCCGATCACCGTGTCGTTGGACAGGGTCAGGAACTCTCCGCCCCGGGATTTTGTCAGGATCAGGCTCATATCTATCAATACAGCACCGCGTGAAGCGGCCAGGGAGGCGTGCAATAGCAAC
Source organism: Novosphingobium sp. (assembly GCA_024236235.1). Classification (GTDB taxonomy): domain Bacteria; phylum Pseudomonadota; class Alphaproteobacteria; order Sphingomonadales; family Sphingomonadaceae; genus JACKKV01. The sequence continues at coordinate 151,887 of JACKKV010000002.1, forward strand.
GGTCTGGTCGCACAGCCCATTGCCTCTGTCCAGCCACTCGGCCATCCCCCGGCGATGCATATTCGTGCCCCGGCCATTCTGCTTTCCGCGCGCGCTCATGGCGAGACGGGGGTGATCGCCCGTCTGCTGACGCACGATCACGGGTTGCTCGCGGCCTATGTCGCGGGCGGGCGGGGGCGACAATTGCGCCCGGTCGTCATCCCCGGCAATCTGGTGGAGGCTGACATCCGTTCGCGCGCAGAAAGCCAGCTGCCCTTCGCGCGGCTTGAACTGACAGAGAGCCGGGGGCCCTGGCTGAACGAGCCGCTGCCCGCTGCGGCCATCGGCTGGGTCTGTGCGCTGGCGGCCAGCGTGCTGCCCGAACGCCATGCCTATCCGGCGCTCCATTCGGCGTTGTCCGCTCTGCTCGACGCGATCTGCCATGCCCCGTCCGCGCGCGGCTGGACCGGGGGGATGATCGGCTTTGAACGGCTGCTGCTGCGCGAGCTGGGCTATGGCGGCGAGGGCATGGGTGGTGACGATGGATGGGCGGCAACCATGGCCGAATTCGACCGGCAGGCGCTGCTGATCGAGCGCTACCTGCTTGCCGATCGGCGCGGAGACGTTATGGCGGCCCGCGCCATGCTGCGCGACCGGCTTGCCCGGATCGCGGACTAGATTGCGGGGAATGGAATTATGAAGATTGCGGTTCTTGCCGGTGACGGCATCGGTCCTGAAATCATGGAACAGGCGCTGCGCGTGCTGGACCGGCTCGCCCTGCCGGGTCTGGAGCTGACCAGCTGCGATGTTGGCGGGGCCGGTTACAAGGCGCATGGCCACCCGCTGCCCCCGGCCACGCTGGCGGCGGCAAAGGCGGCGGACGCGGTGCTGTTCGGCGCGGTCGGCGATCCCGATTGCGACAATCTGGAGCGCGCGCTGCGCCCCGAACAGGCGATTCTGGGTCTGCGCCGGGAACTGGAACTGTTTGCCAATCTGCGCCCGGCCACCATGTTCAAGGGGCTGGAGGATATGTCGGGCCTCAAGCCCGAGATCGCCGGGGCGATTGACCTGCTGATCGTGCGCGAGCTGAACGGCGACGTATATTTCGGCGACAAGGGCATCCGCACGCTGGATGACGGCCGCCGCCAGGGCTGGGACATGATGGCCTATGCCGAGGACGAGGTGCGCCGCATCGCGCATGTCGGGTTTCGCGCCGCGCAGGGCCGCGCGAAGAAGCTGTGCAGCGTGGACAAGGCCAATGTCCTGGAAACCAGCCAGCTGTGGCGCGATGTGGTGATTGAAACCGCCGCCGAATATCCCGATGTCGAATTGAGCCACATGTATGTCGACAATGCCGCGATGCAGCTGGTGCGTAATCCCGGCCAGTTCGACGTGGTGGTCACCGGCAATCTGTTTGGCGACATACTGTCCGATCAGGCCAGCATGTGCGTCGGCTCGATCGGCCTGCTGGCCAGCGCCTCACTCGGCGCGGAGCTGACGCAATATGGCACCAAGGGGCTGTATGAGCCGATTCATGGCAGCGCACCCGATATCGCCGGGCAGGGCAAGGCCAACCCGATGGCCATGATCCTTTCGCTGGCGATGATGCTGCGCCATTCCTTCAGCCTCGAAGCGCAAGCCGTGCGGATCGAAGCGGCGGTGGCCGGGGCGCTGGGCGACGGTGTGCTGGGCGGCGATCTTGGCGGCAATGCCGGGACTGCGGAAATCGGCGAGGCGGTGCTCGCCCGCCTGTGAAGCAGGCGAGGGCAATCGCCCTCGCCCCGCTGGCTGCGCCTTACAGCCCGTCCAGCCCCTTGCTGACGAGGATGTTCACGGAAACCCGGCGGTTCTGCGCGCGGCCTGCGGCGGTGCTGTTGTCCGCCGTCGGGTCCGCTTCAGCCATCCCGGTCGGGGTGAGCATGCGATAGGGTTTCCAGCCGCAGGCCTGCTGCAGGTGATTGACCACCCGGCCCGCCCGCCGTTCGCTGAGGACCTGGTTGTAGTCCTGGCCGCCGACCGAATCGGTATAGCCGACCACCAGCAGCAGGGCGTTGTCCATCGCTTCGGCCTGCGATGCGGCGCTGCACAGTTCAGCTTCGGAGCGAGGCGACAGCTTCCACTTGCCGGTGTCGAAATAGACGTTCGTCGTGCCCTTGATATTGTATTTGTCGATATCGCCCATGCGGCCGCGCAGCGCCTCTGTCGCGGCGGTCTGTTCGGCAAAGCCCTGTTCCGTACCATTGCGGATCATTGAGGCGGTTTTCAGATCCTTGTTCTTGAGGCTGATCTGGCTCGCCACCACGCCGCCTGCCCATTGCACGGTCTTGACAGTGACCGGCAGGCCGTTGAGCAGTGAATCCGGGCCGAGCTTGCTGTTGTTGAGGCCAAGGAAGCCGCCGTTGGCCTTGATCACGGTCGCTTCGCTGATGCCGATAACCGTCCGTGTGCCATCCACGCCGGTAACCTGCATCCGCTCGCCCTTGCGCGCAGAAATGAAGCCTTCGATCACCGGCCCTTCGGCAAGGCCGGTCAGGTCCGCCGGGGGAATGCCATTCACGGTGATATCGGACCCGATCGGATTCCATTGCTGCGCCGAAAGCCCGCCGGATACAGGCAGGGCAAGCGCTGCGAGCAGGACAAAGCTGCTGCGCCTCATGGAAATGACACTCATAATCCTACTCCTTCAAACTGCATCAGCCGGTGATGACGGTTCGCGGCTGTTCGTTCGGCGCGACACAGGCTGCGCCATCGCTGTTCGGTCTGGCGTGCCGGCCATGCGGCGTCATGCCGCCTCGGTATGCCATGGATTTGCTGGGTGTTCAGGTCAACCTGTCTGGCAGATGAACATGACCAGGCAGAACGCCCGTTGTGTGGGTGATTCGGGCCATGGGTGCGATGAAACGATCCAGCGGCCGCACGCTCTTGCCGCTTTGCCGTATGCAACCGGTGCGCCGGGAATCGAGCGGCTCGGTCTCAGGCAGGGGTCAGGAATCGCGGATGCCGATGGCTGAAACGCTGCCCTGCGGCTGGCTCGCCCGGCCCGCCAGCTTGCGGTAATTGTTGCCGACTTCCCCGAACAGAGCGCGCAGCCGGTCCATGTGATTGGTGGCGGACAGCAGCAGCGCTTTGCCTGCCGCGCTGACCCCGCGTTCCGTGCCGAGGTATTTTTCACGAATTCCGGCAAAGCCCTTGCCCTCGGAGGAGGTCATGGCGTTAAGCGCAGCCATCTCCATCGCGTTGTACTCGCGCGCCAGCTCGATCAGGGTGAGCAGGATCGCGTCCAGTCCTTCAACCGCCAGATCGGCCAGCGGGCGGGTTGCATCTTCCGCGCTCAGCACCAGCAATTCGCGCCCAAGCTGTTCGAGCACCGCGTTGAGGCTGATCAGGCTGTTGTGATTGTCGAGCAGCGTGTTGATCGTTTCATATTGTGCGGGGGAAAGGTTGGTCCGGTCAATCACCCGGCGGATGGCGGCTTCGATGATCTCGCTCAGCGCCTTGAAGGATTCGTGATAGGCTTTCAGCCGCATGACGTCTTCGCGCTTGCGCATGCTGTTGAAGGACGTCGAGGCGAGGTCGAGCAGGCGTTTTTGCTCCGCCTCGATCATGTGAATCGCTTCATCGGGCGCGGCCTTGTCAACGTCCTTCATATATCTGATTTCGGACGCTTCCTTGGCCAGCAGACGCGAACGCTGGATCTGGTCAACGATCAGCGTGGCGGTGCTGGTGTTCCCGTCCAGCACCATTTCATGCTCGAAGCTCTCGACTTCGGATTTTTCCTCTTCAGTCGAAACCCGCGCGATCACGCTGATGGTCGGGTCAATCAGGGTGATGGCCGCGCTGGTGCGCTTCACCGCCTCGATATCTTCCAGCGCGATGATCGTGCTCATCGCCTGGTTGATGCCGACGTTGCGCAGCAGCACCCGGTCGCCCGGATCACCGAAGACCGCCATTTTCCCAAGGTCGCGCGCCTTCACATACTCGTCGGTCCCATCTGTCACCACGACATGCTGGATGCCCGCCTGATCCAGAAAGCGCGAGATCAGCTGGCCCAGATGACCGAAGCCCAGCAGCACGACGTGGCCGCTGATGAGGCTGAGCGAATCCGACGGATCGGCATCCTTGCTGTTCCGGAACAGGATGCGGATCACGCGATCCATGTTGTTGATGAGAAATGGGGTGGCGATCATCGAGATGACCACGGTGACCATCAGGATCTGCACCTGTTCATCCGCCATCATGCGATGCCCCAGCATCAGCGAGAGCACCACCAGCGAGAATTCGCCGATCTGGGCCAGGCTGATCGCGCTTCTGATGGAAATGATCGGCGCGCAGGCTGTCGCCAGGATCAGATAGAGGATGATCGCCTTGATCGCCATCAGCGACAGACACAGCAAGCCGATCGCCACGAAATTGGCGCCGACGATGCCCAGGTCGATTTGCAGCCCCACTGAAATGAAGAACACACCCAGCAGCAGGTCGCGGAAGGGAATGAGATCGGCCTCCACCTGATGCTTGTAGATCGTGTCAGCGATCATCATCCCCGCCAGGAATCCGCCCAGTGAATAGGAAAAGCCGAAGTGGTGGGAAAAATAGGATGCACCGATCGTCGTCAGCAGGACGAAGCCGATGTAGATTTCCTTCGAATTGGTGTTCGAAATAATCCTGAAGAACCATCTGAGGACAAAGCGGCCGAACAGGTAGATCGCAACGATTACGATGAAGGCGTTGATGACCGTCTGCCCGATCAGGCTTGACGCGCTCTGGCCCGTGGCGGTGACCAGACTGATCGCCAGCAGGATCGGAATGACAGCGATATCCTGGAAGATCAGTATGCCAACCGAGTTGCGACCTTCCTCCGATTTGATCTTGCCGGATTCGTTGAGGATTTTCAGCACGATCGCCGTGGAGGACAGGGACAGGGCCGAACCGATGATCGCCGCATTGACCGGGGGTATGCCGAACAGGGCATAGGCGAGGGCGGAAATCACGACGGTGGTCAGGCCGACCTGCAGGAAACCGAAGACGAACACCTCGCGCTGCATTTTCTTGAGCTGCGGGAAGGAAAATTCCAGCCCGATGGTGAACATCAGGAAGACGATCCCGAATTCGGCGATGTGTTCGAGCGTTTCGCTGCTGCCCGCATCGACTTTCAGCATGGCGGCCAGCACGGTGCCGGTGATGATGTAACCGACCACGGTGGGAATGCTGGACCGGCGTAGCAGCACGTTCAGCGCCGTGGAAATGGCCAGCGCCAGCAGCAGGATGGGGATGATGGCTTGCATGCTCAGTCCCGGGCGGTTGCAAAGCCCTGTCTGATAACGGGGTTTGCCCTGCTTGGCGAGGGGGCCGCGCGGCGCGCTTCCGGCTTGCCCTGTCTTTCCGCCGGGCCTAAACGCGCGGCCATGAAGAGAGATACCGGACAGAACCGCTCGATCACCGCCAAATGGCGGCCCGCCACGCGCGCGGTGCGCGCGGGCACCTGGCGCAGCGAGCAGGGGGAGACGAGCGAAGCACTGTTCGTCACCTCCGGCTATTCCTATGACGATGCGCATACCCCCGCCGCCCGCTTCGCCGGGCAGGAGGCGGGGATGACTTATTCGCGCACGCAGAACCCCACGGTGCAGATGCTGGAAGAACGCATCGCCATGCTCGAAGGGGCAGAGGCGTGCCGGGTGCAGGCCAGCGGCATGGCGGCGATGACCGCCTCGATGCTGTGCCAGCTTTCGGCGGGCGATCACATGGTGATAGCGCAGGCTGCCTTCGGTCCGACCCGCTGGGTGACGGATAATCTGCTGCCGCGCTTCGGGATTGAAGTGACCCCGGTTGACGGACGCGACCTGGATGCCTGGCAAACGGCGATCCGGCCCAACACGCGCGTATTCTTCTTCGAAACGCCCGCCAATCCGACCATGGACCTGGTCGATATTGCGGCGGTGTGCACCCTCGCGCGCGAACACGGCATCACCAGCGTGGTGGACAATGCCTTCGCCACCGCCGCGCTGCAACGCCCGCTGGAATTCGGCGCGGATGTCGTCGCCTATGCCGCGACCAAACTGATGGACGGGCAGGGCCGGGTGCTGGCCGGCGCGGTGTGCGGATCGGCCGCATTCATCAATGACAAGCTGCTGCCGTTCCAGCGCAACACTGGCCCGACGCTGTCGCCCTTCAATGCCTGGGTGGTGCTGAAGGGGCTGGAGACGCTTGACCTGCGCGCCCATCGCCAGGCGGACAACGCCCTGGTTGTCGCCCGCTTTCTGGAAGGGCGGGTTCCGCGCATCCTGCATCCGGGGCTGGCCAGCCACCCGCAGCACGATCTGGCCACGCGGCAGATGATCAAGCCCGGCTCCATCTTCTCCTTCGAGATCGAAGGCGGGCGCACGGCGGCGCATGGCCTGCTCGACGCGCTGGAGCTGATCGACATCTCCAACAATATTGGCGACGCCAAGACGCTGATGACTCACCCGGCCTCGACCACTCATTCCAGCCTGGCGCCCGAAGTGCGCGAGACGATGGGGGTGAGCGAGGGCATGCTGCGCATCAGCGTGGGTCTGGAAGACCCGCAGGATCTGGTCGAGGATCTCGATCAGGCGCTGAAGGCGGTCGGCCTGTAAGCTGAGCTGCGGAAATCCGCCGCAGCGCACTTGCTCCTGCCGTAAACCGCGTTAGGCTCGGGACTCACTATGGACCAGCTTTTCCAACACGCCGCGATCACGCATGGCATCACTGTCCGGGTGGCGGTGAATTTCCTGCCGGAACAATCGCATATCGAAGCGGGTAAATGGTTCTGGGTCTATCATATCCGGATCGAGAACGGCTCTGCCGATACGGTGCAGCTGGTCAGCCGTCACTGGCGGATCACGGACGGGCGCGGCATGATCAACCTTGTCGATGGCGATGGGGTGGTGGGCGAACAGCCGGTGCTGCGCCCGGGGCAAAGCCATGACTATGTGTCCGGCTGCCCGTTGACCACGGCGCACGGCAGCATGGAAGGGCATTACACCTTCCGCAGCACCAGCGGCAAAGTGCTGGAGGTTGCGATCCCCTTCTTCCCGCTCGCCGCCCCGGCCACGGCGGATTAGGCGGGGCTAACGCCCGAAGCGGGTGACGTAATCCTTCGCGAAGTCGTGGTAATTCTTGTTCCAGCAGAATTCGCACCAGCCTACGCCCGGCTGCCCGTCAATCTCCAGCACCAGCCCCGCTTCGTTCAGCCAGATCATCGGATCGTAATCCAGCTGGATGTTGCCCAGGGCGGTGCTGTCCACCGTGACCTTGCGGCCATCCTCATCCGTGATTCGCGCGACTAAGGCCTTGTGCATCATCTGGTCGTCATAAGTGATGTCGTAATCGAATTCGGCCACATGGCTCATCCTGCCATCCTTCCACAGGAAGCCGCGCAATAGTCTGCGTCCGAAGGAGAGCATTTCGAAGACGTGAATCGAGACATCGCCGTTGGTCGCATGGAACCATTTGTAATGCTGGTTCAGGCCCCACACGCGCGGGCCCCAGCTGTGATCGCGGATCAGGAAACCTTCATGATGATAGGCTTTGCCGTCAATCGTGAAGTCGGCCACCAGCCGTCCATGCTGTTCGGTGCGGTTATTGCCGTAATAGGGCGGATTGCCGCCCGGATGCATACTGAAGGCGTAGGGCGGGTGTGTGGCTGCGAACCGGCCGGTGAAGGTGAAGCGTTCGCCCTGCCAGCCGATATCGACCACCTTGTGCGGTTCCACCACCGCCATGGACAGCTGCTTCATGCGCAGATCTTCGAAACGCGCATCGGGGCTGGTCCGTTCCTCGAAGGTTTCGTGAATCTCCTCGGCAATGCCGGGACCGAAGATCGAGGCACGTCCCTTGCCGTCGCCATTGGCGCGGATGCTGGGATAGATGAAGCCGACCAGACCATGTTCGGGCATCAGCAGCATATGCGCCAGCGATTCCCGCTCGCCCTCCGCCAGCTTGTGGCGCAAACCGTGTTCGGCCGGGAATTCTGCGGATTGGCGGGTCAGGTCGTTCATTCTGTCACTCTCCCAGGTCGGGCGCGCCGCAGTGGGCGTGATTGGCCTGGCCATTTGCTTGGCGAGCGCTGCCACGATGTCAAGTGCAACCGGGTTTCACGCTTTGTTGCCGCGCGCGCGCCGGGGGGATAAGGGGAGCCCATGAAGCGGACTCACCTGCCCCTCAATGCCCTGCGCGTGTTCGACGCGGCGGCCCGGCACCTTTCGTTCACCCGCGCGGCGGACGAACTGGCGGTGACCCCGGCTGCGGTCGGCCAGCAGATCCGCGCGCTGGAAGATGCGCTGGGCGTGGTGCTGTTCCGCCGCACCTCCAAAGGGCTGGAACTGACGGATGAGGCGGCATCCGGGCTGGATCCGCTGCGCGAAGGCTTCCTCCATTTTGAGGAGGCGGTGCGCGCGATGCAGGCGGGGCAGGCCAGCCATCGCTATACGATTGCCGCGCCGCGCGATATTTTCGCGGCCTGGCTCGGCCCCGGGCTGGCAGGATTTCGCGCCGCGCATCCCGAAGTCAGCTTTGCGCTGGTCGATGAAGAGACGACCGATTTTACCGAAGCCAATCTGGACCTTGCCTTGCGCTGGGCGGAGGGACCGGGCGAACTGGAAGGGGTGATGCTGGGCACGGCCCAGCGGGTCCGCGTGGCTGCTGACGGGGTGGATGGCCCGGCGATTCACTGGCCCGGCGACGGGGCAAGGGATGGTGAAGACAGCGCTTTCAGCGCGGCCGATGCGGGCCAGGCGCTGGCCGCCGCCGCGGCTGGCCTGGGTGTTGCGCGCGTACCGGCGCTGCTGGCGCAAAGCTGGATCGGGGATGGCCGGGTGCGGGCGCTGGGCGAGGCGGAGCCTTGCCGGCGGGCCTATTGGCTGGTTGCGCCCATGCCCCAGTGGCGGCAGAAAAAGGTCAAGGCGCTGGTCGCTCATCTGACGGAAACCGCCGGAGCATAGAATGCACTGTCTGGCGTGTCTATTCGGGCGCGCGCAACTGCGACCAGTCGCAATCAAGCGCGGGCGCGCTGTGCACCGTGCGCACGACTTCGCTCATGAACTGGCCAGCGCGGCGCCGGTGGCCGCATTCTTCCTCGGCATTGGGGGCGCTGAGCGCGAGGATCACCTCTTCACGCGCCTGCCTGAGGTATCGCGGAACATCTTTCGACTGCATGGTTTTGCCCTCCATCGCCGTGATGGCGCCGGTTACCGGGCTGGCCAGCGGGGGGGAATTGGGGTCAGCCCGGCCCGACGCAACATGGTTTATAACACCTTGCGGCGAGTCGCGCCAAACGCGTTTTTGCGTATGCGAAGCACACAAGCCTTGGAAACACGTCAGTTTGGTGCGATGCGACGACATTCCATCGAGCCGGAATCCACCTCCAGCCGGTTGCGCCCCTTCGCCTTGGCGAGAAACAGTGCGATTTCGGCGCGCTTGATCACCACATCCAGGCAGGCGCCGATCTCGGCCAGCCCCGCGCTGGCGGTCAGCGTCACGCCCCGGCCATTTTCCGTCCGGCCCGCCTGCGCCAGCGTATCAATCACCGTCTGGCAGGCGTCTTCGGCTTCGGCGCAACCTGTGCCCGGCATCAAGACGCCCAGCGTTTCGCCGCCAATGCGCGAGACGATATGTTCGCGGCGCAGCGATTTGCGCAGCAGGTCAGCAAAGGCCAGCAACACGCGATCACCGTTGCGCTGGCCAAAGCGCATGTTGATCGCCTTGAAATGGTCGATCTTGAAGATTGCCAGATGCCCGCCGATCTGCCTGCCGGTGATATATCGCAGCATTTCGATAAAAGCCTTGCGATTGGTGAGGCCAGTCAGCGGATCAGTCAGTTCGGCGGCGAACAGCCGGTCCTCCAGCGCCTTGCGCTCGTCAATATTGCGCATGATCGAAAGGGCGCCGTAAATCCGGCTGGCCCCGTCGCGCAGAGAACGGATCTGGATTTCGAACCAGCGTTCTTCCTCCCCGCGCGTGAGGGCAGGGAATTCCAGCCAGCCTTCGTGCGGCCTGCCGCGAATGGCGGCGTCATGTTCGGCGCGAAGTTCCTCGGCGCGGGCGGGGTGAACGAGGTCCAGCAGATGCGGGCCGATCAGCATGGCGGGAACGGCAAAGCCCAGCTGTTCGATCGCAGGGGAGGCATGGAGGATGTAGCCCGCCCGGTCCGTCTTGATGATGATGTCGCTCGTCGTTTCCGCGAGCAGGCGATAGAGCGCCGACCGCTCTTTCAAAGTGAACTTCATGCCCATTGCCGTCAGCCCCCGAACGACAGTTGATCCCCCGCGTTAGCTAACCCCTAGCCAGCGCATGGCCGCAACATTGTCCGGAAAGCCATTACAAACCATATTTTCGAATAAAAATCAAACAACGTGAACTTTATTCATCAATCTGGTAAATTAAAATGACTAACTGGATAATTATTTGCGAATCCATTAACTATATTTATCGGTGGAAAACTCTGTGAGTCCAGAAAATTGTGATCTTGACGGCAGAAAATATGCAGGAATGTCGGGGTAATGCTTATAATTCCACCATGATCCGGACCTTCTCCGGACTGGTGCCGAAGGCCACGGCGATTTCGGCGCGGCAGCGCGTCACGATCGCCTCCATTTCCGGATTGGCGGCGGCATGCAGCAGGTTCTGCTCCGAAACGCCGAGAGCAATCGCCAGGCCCGCCATGCGCGCGTCGACTGGTCGGGCGCGGCCCTGTTCCCAGGCCCAGACCGTGGGCTTGCTCACCCCCAGCCGTTCGGCCAGCTGGGCAAGGGTGAGGCCGGCGTCCTTGCGCAGCCGCTGGATGCGGGCGCTCAATGCCTCATGCGCCAGCCCTTCCGGCATGGCGGGCGCTGTGCCGCCAGTTTCGGCCTGCGCTTCCGGGTCCGGGGTGGCGAGGCTGCGCAATTGTGCGGCGCTGAGCGCGGCCGGGGACAGCGGTGCGGCGAAGCGGCAGCCGTACAGCCCGTCACTGGACCACACGATCTCGGCGCTGGTGCGGCCCGCTTCGGGCAGTTCGATGGCGATCGTCTCGCCCACGGGCAGCGTGCCCTGATAATCGAGCAGCAGCCCGGTGGCGGAAATATTGCGAACCAGAACCGGGGCTGCGGCGCGACCCGGCGCGCTTCCTTCAGTCGCCAGAAGCAGGGTGCGGCGCGGCGCACCGCGCGCATCGGCGGCGCCGTTCCTGTCTTCCAGATGGCCCTTGATCGGCACGGACTCGTCTCCTTCGCGTGGAGAGCGGAGCCTGCTGTGCAGTGGTTAAGACGAGGTTAGCGTGTCGCTCAGCCGCGCCGCTTTTGCGGCGGGCGGTGGCGGCGCGCCCGAACGGTGCGCCTGACCTCAGGCAGCGGCCCGGTTTCCGGTCAGCTCGACCGCGAACAGGTTCTGGTCATCCTCGCGCGGGGGGGTGCCGTCGAAATCGGGCAACGGGACAAAGCCTTCTTCCCGCAGCCGCACGCCGGACAGCCCCGCGAGCTTGAAATGGCCCAGCCGCCGTTCTTCCAGCGAACGCCAGTTCTTGGCCGCGTTGAAGGCGCTGATGTAAAGGTCGCCATGGCGCATGAAGAGCATGTGCGGGGCCAGCACCATTTCGGCGCCGTTGTAGCGCGCGCAGATCAGGCGCTGGCGCGCGATGGCCTCGATCACGATCTTCTCGGGCGCGATGGCCTGAGGCGGAAGGTCTGAAATTTGCTGCATTGCAACATAATGGCGTGAGGGGGTCGTAATCGCAAGAGGTAAAAAGCCTTTGGTTGCTCGATTTTCCGTCCCGTGGCAGTCAGACAGCGCCTTGACCGGCCTCCCGCTTTAGCCTAGGGGCGCGCTCAACCGAGGGCGACGACGGTCGTCCTTGGCCCTTATACAGCTGAACATTGGCGGATTTGTCCCGGTTTCGGGGCGCCCGGCAAAGTAACCCGGCATCATTCGGGTGGAGCGATTCGGCCTGTCCCTGCATGTGCAGGGCTCTCGCGCCCCGGTCGGCCCTGTGCCGGTCGCGGTTTTCCGGAGCATCTCCGGCCACGCGGGAAACAGGGCGCTTCCTTCACCTGGCCATGCTGCCACTGACAAGGTGAAGAGATTTAATGCCCACTATCAATCAGCTGGTCCGCAAGGGCCGTGTTCCGCAGAAGGCCAAGAGCAAGGTCCCTGCGATGGAACAGAACCCGCAGAAGCGCGGCGTGTGCACGCGCGTCTACACCACCACGCCGAAGAAGCCGAACTCGGCGCTGCGCAAGGTGGCCAAGGTCCGCCTGACCAACCAGCGCGAAGTCATCAGCTACATTCCGGGCGAGGGGCACAACCTTCAGGAACACTCCGTCGTCCTGATCCGCGGCGGCCGTGTGCGCGACCTTCCCGGCGTGCGCTATCATGTGCTGCGCGGCGTGCTTGACACGCAGGGTGTGAAGGACCGCAAGCAGAGCCGTTCCAAATACGGCGCCAAGCGGCCGAAGTGATCCGTCCGGGGGACGGGTCATCCTGAAAAGATCGTCATGAACGATCTTGTTCAGGATCCATCCCTCCCCAGGATTTGAGGTATCGCAAGTTTACATGCGGCTGACCCGGCCTCCCGATGGCCCTGAAACAAGTTCAGGGTGACGATTGAGGGAAGGGCAGGCCAGGCCGGCGAAATAAAGAAGGAATTAGCGACATGTCACGTCGTCGTCGTCCCGAGAAGCGGGAAATCCTGCCCGATCCCAAGTTTGGTGATCAGGTGCTGTCGAAATTCATGAACAACCTCATGCTGGACGGCAAGAAGTCCACAGCCGAACGCATCGTCTATGGTGCGCTTGAAACGGTGGAAGCCAAGGCCAAGGCCGATCCGATTCAGATGTTCCACGATGCGCTGAACAACATCAAGCCGCAGATCGAGGTCCGCAGCCGCCGCGTTGGCGGCGCCACTTACCAGGTGCCGGTCGAGGTCCGCCCCGAGCGTGCCCAGGCCCTGGCCATCCGCTGGCTGATCAGCGCTGCCCGCGGCCGCGCCGAAACCACCATGTCGGCCCGTCTGTCGGGCGAACTGATGGATGCGGCCAACAATCGCGGCAATGCCGTGAAGAAGCGCGAAGACACGCATCGCATGGCCGACGCCAACCGCGCCTTCAGCCATTACCGCTGGTAAGCGCGGGGCGGCCTGTCATCTGGCCGTCACATTGACAAACCTATGGGGAGGCCCGTTTCGCCTCCCCTGACTGAACCGAGGAAACCACCATGGCCCGCAGCCATCCGATCGAACGCTACCGCAATATCGGTATCATGGCGCATATCGACGCCGGCAAGACCACCACGACCGAGCGGATCCTTTACTACACCGGCAAGTCCTACAAGATCGGCGAAGTGCACGATGGCGCTGCGACCATGGACTGGATGGAGCAGGAACAGGAACGCGGCATCACCATCACTTCCGCCGCCACCACGACCTTCTGGAAGGCCGAGGACGGGCAGGGCGAAGAACACCGCATCAACATCATCGATACACCCGGACACGTGGACTTCACGATTGAAGTCGAACGTTCACTGCGCGTGCTGGACGGTGCCGTGGCGGTGTTCGACGGCGTGGCAGGGGTTGAACCGCAGTCCGAAACCGTGTGGCGCCAGGCTGACAAATACGGCGTGCCGCGGATGTGCTTCATCAACAAGCTCGACCGCACCGGCGCTGATTTCTATTACTGCGTGCAGTCGATCATCGATCGCCTCGGCGCCAACCCGCTGGTGCTCTATCTCCCGATCGGCGCGGAAAGCGACCTCAAGGGCGTGGTCGATCTGGTCAACAACCGTGGCATCGTGTGGCAGGATGAGGCGCTGGGCGCCAAGTTCGACTATGTCGATATCCCGGCTGAGCTCGCCGACAAGGCCGCGGAATATCGCGAAAAGCTGATCGAAACGGCGGTCGAGCAGGACGACGATGTCATGGAAGCCTATCTCGAAGGCAACGAACCGGACGCGGCGACGCTCAAGCGCCTGATCCGCAAGGGCACCATGGGCCGTGCATTCGTGCCCGTGCTGTGCGGTTCGGCGTTCAAGAACAAGGGCGTGCAGCCCCTGCTTGACGCAGTGGTCGATTACATGCCGAGCCCGGTCGATGTTCCCGCGATCAAGGGCGTCAAGATGGACAGCGACGAGGAAGACAGCCGTCCGTCAGACGACAACGCCCCGTTTGCTGCGCTGGCGTTCAAGATCATGAACGACCCCTTCGTCGGCTCGCTCACCTTCTGCCGCATCTATTCGGGCAAGCTGTCCAAGGGTTCGGTGCTGAATTCGGTGAAGGACAAGAAGGAAAAGATCGGCCGCATGCTGCTGATGCATTCCAACAACCGCGAAGACATTGATGAAGCTTTCGCAGGCGACATCGTCGCCATTGCCGGTCTGAAGGAAACCACCACCGGTGATACGCTGTGCGATTCGTCGAAGCCGATCATTCTCGAGCGGATGGAATTCCCTGAACCGGTGATCGAACTGTCCGTGGAGCCCAAGACCAAGGCTGACCAGGAAAAGATGGGCATCGCGCTCAATCGTCTGGCTGCCGAGGATCCCTCCTTCCGCGTGTCGACCGATCACGAATCGGGCCAGACGATCATCAAGGGCATGGGCGAACTGCACCTCGACATTCTGGTCGATCGCATGAAGCGCGAATTCAAGGTCGAAGCCAATGTCGGCGCGCCGCAGGTGGCTTATCGTGAGTCGCTCGCCAAGGAAGTCGAAGTCGATTACACGCACAAGAAGCAGTCTGGCGGTTCGGGCCAGTTCGGTCGCGTCAAGGTTGTGGTGACCCCGGGCGAACGCGGCCAGGGCGTGATCTTCGAGGACCAGATCAAGGGCGGCAATATTCCTCGCGAATATATTCCCTCGGTCGAAAAGGGCATGCGCGAGCAGGCTGAAAGCGGCTATCTGGTCGGCTTCCCGATCATCGACTTCACCATCAAGCTGATCGACGGCGCATATCACGACGTCGACTCAAGCACGATCGCCTTCGAAATTGCCGGTCGCGGCGCGATGCGCGATGTCGCCCAGAAGGCCGGCATCAAGCTGCTCGAACCGATCATGAAGGTGGAAGTGGTGACGCCGGATGATTATCTTGGCGATGTCATCGGCGATCTCAACTCCCGCCGTGGGCAGATCCAGGGCACTGACAGCCGGGGCAATGCCCAGGCGGTCGAGGCATTCGTTCCGCTGGCCAACATGTTCGGCTATGTGAACGAGCTGCGCAGCTTCACTCAGGGGCGTGCGCAGTACACCATGCAGTTCTCCCACTATGACGAAGTGCCCGCAAATGTTGCGGCCGAGGTCAAGGAGAAGCTTGCCTGAGCGGCAAGTTCCGTCTAGGGGCGGCGCCTGATTCAGCGGGTGCCGCTTTTCCCGCAAGTATCAAGACACGAGAAACAGAGGTTTAGAGAAATGGCGAAAGCTAAGTTTGAGCGGAACAAGCCGCACTGCAACATTGGCACCATCGGTCACGTCGACCACGGCAAGACCACGCTGACGGCCGCGATCACCAAGGTGATGGCCGAAGTGAACGGCGGTACCGCCGTTGATTTCGCGAACATCGACAAGGCGCCGGAAGAGCGCGAGCGCGGGATCACGATTTCGACCGCGCACGTCGAATATGAAACCGCCAAGCGCCACTATGCGCATGTCGACTGCCCCGGCCACGCTGACTATGTGAAGAACATGATCACCGGCGCCGCGCAGATGGACGGCGCGATCCTGGTCGTGAACGCCGCTGACGGCCCGATGCCGCAGACCCGCGAACACATCCTGCTCGCCCGCCAGGTCGGCGTGCCCGCACTGGTCGTCTACATGAACAAGGTCGACCAGGTCGATGACGAGGAAATCCTCGAACTCGTCGAACTGGAAGTGCGCGAACTGCTTTCCAGCTACGATTTCCCGGGTGACGATATTCCGATCGTCAAGGGTTCGGCTCTGGCCGCGCTCGAAGGCCGCGACGATGAGATCGGCAAGAACTCGATCATCGCCCTGATGGACGCGGTTGACGAATTCATCCCGCAGCCTGACCGTCCTGTCGACAAGCCCTTCCTGATGCCGATCGAAGACGTGTTCTCGATCTCGGGCCGCGGTACCGTGGTGACCGGCCGTATCGAAACCGGGATCGTCAATGTTGGCGACGAAGTTGAAATCGTCGGCATCAAGGACACCAAGAAGACCACCGTCACCGGCGTGGAAATGTTCCGCAAGCTGCTGGATCGTGGTGAAGCTGGCGACAATGTCGGCGCCCTGATCCGTGGCGTCGCCCGTGAAGAGGTCGAGCGTGGCCAGGTGCTCTGCAAGCCCGGTTCGGTCAGCCCGCACACCGAGTTCAGCGCCGAAGTCTACGTGCTGTCGAAGGACGAAGGTGGCCGTCACACGCCGTTCTTCGCCAACTACCGCCCGCAGTTCTACTTCCGCACCACTGACGTGACCGGCGAAGTGATCCTTCCCGAAGGCACCGAAATGGTGATGCCGGGTGACAACGTGACCATCGGCGTCAAGCTGATTGCTCCGATCGCGATGGACGAAGGTCTGCGCTTCGCTATTCGCGAAGGTGGCCGTACCGTCGGTTCGGGGGTTGTCAGCAAGATCACGAAGTAATATAGGCGCCGCGCGGGCCGGGTCCTTATCAGGATTCGGCCTGCCGGAATTTTGGGGGCCGCCCCTTCCCGGACACTTCGCAAGAAGGTTTGGTGAGGCGGGGCGGTCTCTTGTTTTATGGAAGATTTTCGGATCTTCCCGGCTCTTTCGCATCGGTAGTTGGACATGGAAGCTCAGAATATCCGCATTCGCCTCAAGGCGTTTGATCACCGCGTACTCGACCAGGCCACTGGCGAAATCGCGGACACAGCCCGCCGCACGGGCGCGCTTATCCGGGGCCCCATTCCGCTGCCGACGCGCATTGAAAAATTCACCGTGAACCGCGGCCCGCACATCGACAAGAAGTCGCGGGAACAGTTTGAGGTTCGCACTTACAAGCGGCTGCTCGACATCGTGCAGCCCAACGCCCAGACGGTCGATGCGCTGATGAAGCTGGACCTTGCCGCGGGCGTGAATGTCGAAATCAAGCTCGCCTGACCGGGTGAGTTGAACCCCGGAGCTGATCCGGGGGCCGGGGCAAGAAGTGCTGGATGCTCCGGGTTCCTGCTTTTGCGGGGATGCACATCGGGAGGATTTCCTCCCGCAGACATCGGGATACCGCCGGATCTGATCCGGGCCGCGTCCCCCGTCTTGCCTTCCTTGCGAAGGCACTCAGCCCGGACGGGGCGACGCACGAAAATTTGGGCTGAACACGCCTGTGGGGATGGTCCCTGCAGGCCTCTGTATGAGGAGTCGGATCATGCGCACTGGCGTGATCGCTAAGAAAGTCGGGATGACCCGCCTGTTTCAGGAGGATGGACGTCACATTCCTGTGACCGTTCTCGCTCTTGAAGACTGCCAGGTGGTTTCGGTCCGTACCGGCGACAAGGATGGCTACACCGCTGTCCAGCTCGGTTCGGGTGAAGCCAAGCAGAAGAATGTTGCCAAGCCGCAGCGTGAACATTTCGCCAAGGCCGAAGTTCCGCTGAAGCAGAAGCTCGCTGAATTCCGCGTCGCCGAAGATGCGCTGGTCGATGTGGGTTCCACCATTGCCGCGTCGCATTTCGTCGCCGGTCAGCTCGTCGACATTACCGGGCACACGCAGGGCAAGGGCTTTGCCGGGGCGATGAAGCGCTGGGGTTTCGGCGGTATGCGCGCCACGCACGGCGTTTCCATCAGCCACCGTGCGCACGGTTCGACCGGCAACCGCCAGGATCCGGGCCGCGTGTTCAAGGGCAAGAAGATGGCCGGTCACATGGGTGATCGCCAGCGCACGCAGCAGAACCTCGAAGTGGTTCGCACTGATGACGAACGCGGCCTGATCTTCGTCAAGGGTTCTGTCCCTGGCGCCAAGAACGCCTGGCTGCTGGTGCGCGATTCCGTGAAGGTCGCCCGCCATGCCGAGGCTCCCTATCCGGCGGGTCTCAAGGGCGCTGCCAACAGCAATGATGCGGCTCCTGCCGACACCCCGGCTGAAGAAGCCGTTGTGATCGATGCAGCCGAAGCCACTAACTCGAATGGGGAGGGTTAAGCCGTGAAAGTGAAGCTTACCAACCTCGACGGTTCGGCCGGCAAGGGCGATATCGAATTGTCGGATGCGGTGTTCGGTCTTGAGCCGCGCGCTGACATCCTGCACCGGGTCGTGACCTGGCAGCTGGAAAACCGCCGCGGCACAGCGCGCGCCGCGCGCGAGCGTTCCGATGTTGCGCGCACCGGCAAGAAGTTCGGTCGCCAGAAGGGCGGCGGTACTGCTCGCCACGGCGATCGCAAGGCCCCGATCTTCATCGGCGGCGGCAAGGCCCATGGTCCGCGTCGCCGTGACTTCGATCAGTCGCTCAACAAGAAGGTGCGTGCGCTCGGCCTCAAGATGGCCCTTTCGGCCAAGGCGAAGGACGGGCTGATCGTGGTCGACACGCTGGAGCTCAAGGACGCCAAGACCAAGGCTCTCGCCGGTCAGTTCGCGAAGGCGGGCTTCGGCAAGAAGGTGCTGGTCGTTGATGGCGAACAGGTGAATGCAGCATTCGCCCGTGCCGCCGGCAACCTGCCGGGCGTCAACGTGCTCCCGGCCATTGGCGCCAATGTCTACGACATTCTCAAGCACGATACGCTGGTGCTGACCCGCGAAGCGGTCGAAAAACTGGAGGCGCGGTTCAATGGCTAAGAAGCAGGAAGTGGATGTGCGCCACTACGACGTGATCCTGGCGCCGCACATCACCGAGAAATCGACGCTGCTGTCCGAACATAATGCGGTGGTCTTCAAGGTGGCGGACAGCGCCACCAAGCCGCAGATCAAGGAAGCGGTCGAAGCCCTGTTCGATGTGAAGGTCACTGGCGTGAACACCATCGTCCAGAAGGGCAAGACCAAGCGCTGGAAGGGCAAGCCCTACAAGCGCAGCGACGTAAAGAAGGCGGTTGTGACGCTGGCTGAAGGCCAGTCGATCGACGTCACCAGCGGCATCTGAGGGGCTGAACCATGGCGCTCAAGAATTACAAGCCGACCAGCCCCGCACGACGCGGCCTTATCCTGGTCGACAAGTCCGGCCTGTGGAAAGGCAAGCCCGTCAAGGCGCTGACCGAAGGCAAGCACAAGACCGGTGGCCGCAACAACAAGGGCCATGTGACCTCGCGCGGGATCGCCGGCGGTCACAAGCAGAAGTACCGCTACGTCGATTTCAAGCGGCGCAAGTGGGACATGCCGGCCACGGTCGAACGTCTGGAATACGACCCCAACCGCACGGCGTTCATCGCTCTCGTCAAATATGAAGACGGCGAACTGAACTACATCATCGCCCCGCAGCGTCTGGCTGTCGGCGATCAGGTTGTCGCGGGCGAAAAGACGGACGTCAAGCCGGGCAACGCCATGCTGCTCAGCCAGATGCCCGTCGGCACGATTTGCCACAATGTGGAAATGAAGCCGGGCAAGGGTGGCCAGATCGCGCGCAGCGCGGGCACTTATGTCCAGCTGGTTGGCCGTGACCGTGGCCTGGTGATCGTTCGCCTGAATTCGGGTGAACAGCGCTACCTGCGCGGCGATTGCATGGGCACCGTGGGCGCCGTGTCGAACCCCGACAATTCCAACCAGACGCTGGCCAAGGCAGGCCGGAAGCGCTGGATGGGCCGCCGTCCGCTGACCCGCGGCGTCGCCAAGAACCCGGTCGATCACCCCCATGGCGGTGGTGAAGGCCGCACTTCGGGCGGACGCCATCCGGTCACCCCGTGGGGCAAGCCGACCAAGGGCGCCCGCACGCGCCATAACAAGCAGACGGACAAGATGATCATCCGTTCGCGTCACGCGAAGAAGAAGAGGTAAGCGAAATGGCTCGTTCCGTCTGGAAAGGTCCGTTTGTCGACCTGCACCTGCTGAAGAAGGCAGAAACCGCTCAGGATTCGGGAGGCCGCGCGCCGATCAAGACCTGGTCGCGCCGCAGCACGATCCTGCCGCAGTTCGTCGGCCTGACGTTCAGCGTCTACAATGGCCAGAAGTTCGTGCCGGTTTCGGTCAACGAAGACATGGTCGGCCACAAGCTCGGTGAATTCGCGCCCACGCGCAGTTTCCCGGGCCACGCCGCTGACAAGAAGGGTAAGCGCTGATGAGCAAGCAGAAAGCTCCGCGCCGCGTCGGTGACAAGGAAGCGCTGGCGGTGGGCACCACCATTCGCGGTTCCGCGCAGAAGCTGAACCTGGTGGCTGGCCTGATCCGTGGCAAGAAGGCCGAGGATGCGCTGAACATCCTGACCTTCTCGAAGCGCGCCATGGCGCAGGACGCCAAGAAGGTGCTCGCTTCGGCCATCGCCAATGCGGAAAACAACCATAATCTGGATGTTGACGCGCTGGTGGTCAGCGAAGCCAGCGTTGGCAAGTCCATCACCATGAAGCGGTTCCACACGCGCGGTCGTGGCAAGTCCACGCGCATTCTGAAGCCGTTCTCGCGACTGCGCATCGTGGTCCGTGAAGTTGAGGAGGCCTGAACCATGGGTCAGAAATCGAATCCCATCGGCCTGCGCCTGCAGATCAACCGCACCTGGGACAGCCGCTGGTACGCGGAAGGCCGCGATTACAGCAAGCTGCTGAAGGAAGACATCGAGATCCGCAAGTTCATCATGGAAACGCTGCCGCAGGCCGCGATTTCCAAGGTGGTGATCGAACGTCCGGCCAAACTGTGCCGCGTTTCGATCTATGCTGCGCGCCCCGGTGTCATCATCGGCAAGAAGGGCGCGGACATCGAAAAGCTGCGCCAGAAGCTCGCCGCGATGACGGACAGCGAAGTGAAGCTGAACATCGTTGAAATCCGCAAGCCGGAAATCGACGCCAAGCTCGTGGCTCAGGGCATCGCCGATCAGCTGGTGCGCCGCGTGGCGTTCCGCCGGGCGATGAAGCGTGCGGTGCAGTCGGCCCTGCGGCTTGGTGCCGAAGGCATCAAGATCACCTGTGGCGGCCGTCTGGGCGGCGCGGAAATCGCGCGCGTCGAATGGTATCGCGAAGGCCGCGTGCCGCTGCATACGCTGCGCGCCAATGTGGATTATGCCGAAGCCGAAGCGCTGACGGCGTATGGCATCATCGGCATCAAGTGCTGGATCTTCAAGGGTGAGATTCTGGGCCATGATCCGATGGCGCAGGACCGCTTGATGATGGAGGCTCAGACCTCCGGCGTGCGTCCGGCACGCTGAGGTAAGGGACCAGGGTAAAAGCAATGCTGCAACCGAAGAAAACCAAGTTCCGCAAGGCCTTCAAGGGCCGGATCCATGGCAATGCCAAGGGCGGGACCACGCTGAATTTCGGCTCTTACGGTCTCAAGGCCATGGAACCGGAACGGATCACCGCGCGCCAGATCGAAGCGGCCCGCCGCGCGATCACCCGCCATATCAAGCGTCAGGGTCGCCTGTGGATCCGCGTGTTCCCCGATGTGCCGGTCTCCAAGAAGCCGGCCGAAGTCCGCCAGGGCAAGGGCAAGGGCTCCGTCGAATATTGGGCCGCTCGCGTGAAGCCGGGCCGGATCCTGTTCGAGCTGGACGGCGTCCCCGGACCGCTGGCCGCTGTCGCCTTCGAACGCGCGGCGATGAAGCTTCCGATCAAGACGAAGGTCGTGGCCCGCCTGGGCGACACCTCGCATCTGGAGGGTTAAGGCATGACCACCACCGAAGACCTTCGCGCCAAGAGCGACGATCAGCTCGTTGCCGATCTTGCCGATCTCAAGCGTGAGCAGTTCAACCTGCGTTTTCAGGCCGCCACCAACCAGCTGGAGCGCCCCGCGCGCATCAAGGAAGTGCGCCGCGAGATCGCCCGTATCAAGACGCTGCAGGGCCAACGTGCCCGCGCTGCGGCCAAGTAAGGAGCCCACGATGCCCAAGCGTATCCTGATCGGGACCGTGGTTTCCGACAAGACTGACAAGACCGTGACCGTGCTGGTCGAACGCAAGGTGCAGCACCCGCTGTACGGAAAGATCATCCGCCGTTCGAAGAAGTACCACGCTCATGACGAGGACAACGCCTTCAGGACGGGCGAACGGGTCCGGATCGAGGAGACCAAACCGATCTCCAAGACCAAGACCTGGAAGGTTCTTGACCGGCTCGGCGCCAGCAAGGGCGTGGCGCTGGATGCCAACCTCGATGTCGAGGCTGCAGGGAATTAGGAGTTGTTCCCCGTCATCGCGGGGACAGGCGTTTTAGGAACTGCCGGACAGGTTCCGGCAAGCCAGTGAGAAGGAACCGGATCGATGATCCAGATGCAATCCAATCTCGACGTCGCGGACAACAGCGGCGCGAAGCGCGTCCAGTGCATCAAGGTGCTGGGCGGGTCGAAGCGCCGGACTGCTTCCGTCGGCGACGTGATCGTGGTTTCCGTCAAGGAAGCCCAGCCGCGCGCGCGCGTCAAGAAGGGCGATGTTCACCGTGCGGTGATCGTGCGCACCCGCAAGGATGTGCGCCGTCCCGATGGCAGCGTGATCCGCTTTGACAGCAACGCCGCCGTGCTCGTCAACAAGAACGAGGAGCCGATCGGCACTCGTATCTTTGGCCCGGTGGTGCGCGAACTGCGTGGTCGCGGCTTCATGAAGATCATCTCGCTCGCTCCGGAGGTGCTGTGATGTCTGCTGCGAAGATCAAGCGTGGCGATACGGTCGTCATCCGTTCGGGCAAGGACAAGGGTCGCACCGGCACGGTGATGCAGGTCATGCCCAAGGACGGCAAGGTGCTGGTGCAGGGCGTCAATGTCGCTGCGCGTCACCGCAAGCCGACTCAGGCCAATCCCCAGGGCGGGATTGACCGGCGCGAAGCTCCGCTGGCCATCTGCAAGGTGGCGCTGGCCGATCCCAAGGATGGCAAGCCGACCCGTGTCCGCTTCGAAGTGAAGGATGGCAAGAAGGTCCGCGTTGCCGTCAAGTCCGGGGAGACGATTGATGGCTGACAAATACGTTCCGCGCCTTCGGGCGAAATATGACGCTGAAATCGCTCAGGCGATGACCGCGAAATTCGGTTACAAGAACCCGCTGGAAGTGCCCCGGCTGGAAAAGATCACGCTCAACATGGGCGTGGGCGAAGCCAGCCAGGACAAGAAGAAGGTCCAGACCGCTGCGGCGGAAATGGAACTGATCGCGGGCCAGAAGCCGGTGATTACCAAGGCCAAGAAGTCCATCGCCCAGTTCAAGCTGCGCGAAGGCATGCCGATCGGTTGCAAGGTGACCCTGCGCCGCGAACGCATGTATGAATTTCTCGACCGTCTGGTGACGATCGCCATGCCGCGTATCCGCGACTTTCGCGGCCTCAACCCGAAGAGCTTCGACGGGCGCGGCAATTACGCGATGGGCCTGAAAGAGCAGATCATCTTCCCCGAGATCAGCTACGATCAGATCGAGAAGGTGCGTGGCATGGATATCATCGTCACCACCACCGCAAAGACCGACGATGAAGCGCGCGAGTTGCTGCGCCTGTTCGGTTTCCCGTTCCCGGCTGAAGAAGCCGCCGAGAAAGAAGCGGCCTGAGGCCGTGCCCGCACGAGGCAAAGGAAAGAGAGCTTAAGTCCATGGCGAAACTGAGTTCCATCAACAAGAACGAGCGTCGCAAGAAGCTTGTGAAGAAATATGCCGGGAAATATGCCCGCCTGAAGGCCATTGCCGATGACCAGTCGCTGGATGACAGCGAACGGCTGATCGCGCGCCTCAAGCTGGCGGAAATTCCGCGCAATGCCAACCCGACCCGGGTTCGCAACCGCTGCAATACCACCGGTCGTCCGCGTGCGTATTACCGCAAGTTCGGCCTGTGCCGGATCGAGCTGCGGGATCTGGCCAACAAGGGCCTGATTCCGGGCGTCACCAAGTCGAGCTGGTAAGGAAGGGATACAGGCAATGGCAATGACCGATCCCCTGGGTGATATGCTCACCCGTATCCGCAACGGCCAGCAGGCGAAGAAGGATTCCGTCCTGTCGCCCGCGTCCAAGCTGCGCGCCAATGTGCTCGAAGTGCTGCAGCGCGAAGGCTATATTCGCGGGTTCAGCGAAGATGACAGCGGCGCGCACAAGGCGCTGCGCATCGAACTGAAATATTTCGAGGGCGAACCCGCTATCAAGCATGTCGCCCGTGTGTCCAAGCCGGGCCGCCGCGTCTATTCGGGTTCCAAGGAACTGCCGGTGGTGCGCAACGGCCTTGGCATCACCATCGTCTCGACCCCCAGGGGTGTGCTTTCGGATGCCGAAGCGCGCAATCTGAACGTCGGCGGCGAAGTGCTGGCGGAGGTGTTCTGATGAGCCGCATTGGCAAGAAGCCGGTGGCGATCCCGGGCGGGGTCACCGCCACGATCGACAACGGCACGCTGAGCGTGAAGGGCGCCAAGGGAACGCTTTCGCTCACCCTGCGCGATGAGATCAGCTATACGGTGGATGGCGACAGCATTCTGGTGAAGCCCGCCAATGATACCAAGCAGGCGCGCGCCTTCTGGGGGATGCAGCGCACGCTGGTGTCCAACCTGGTCGAAGGCGTCAGCGAAGGTTTCACCAAGGTGCTGGAAATCACCGGTGTGGGTTATCGTGCGCAGGCGCAGGGCCGCAAGCTGAAGCTTCAGCTCGGTTTCAGCCATGACGTCGATCTTGACGTGCCGGAAGGTGTCGAGGTGAAGACCCCGGACCAGACCACCATCGAAATCAGCGGGATCGACAAGCAGGCCGTCGGCCAGTTTGCCGCAGAAATCCGCCGCTGGCGCAAGCCCGAACCCTACAAGGGCAAGGGTATCAAATATCGCGGTGAATATATCTTCCGCAAGGAAGGGAAGAAGAAGTAAGATGGCCAGACTTTCCCTTTTCGATCGCCGCCGCCGCCGTGTCCGCACCGCGCTTCGTGCGCGTGCCGGTGGCCGCCCCCGCCTGTCGGTTCACCGTTCGGGCAAGCACATCTACGCCCAGATCATTGACGATGCGCAGGGCCGCACCCTGGCCGCCGCGTCGACGCTGGGCAGCAAGGGCACCAATGTCGATGCCGCCGCTCAGGTGGGCAAGGACATTGCCGATGCCGCCAAGAAGGCGGGCGTGACCACCGTGGTGTTCGACCGTGGTGGCTTCCTGTTCCATGGCCGCGTCAAGGCGCTGGCCGACGCTGCGCGCGAAGGCGGGCTGGAGTTCTGATGATGGCTGACGAGAACAACACCGAAAACACCGAAACCCCGGTCGTGGAAGCGGGCGCCGAAGCGGCAGCTGCGGTTGAAGCGGCACCGGGTGATGCGGGCGAAGCGCGTGGTCGCGGCGGCCGTGGCCGTGGTGGCGGGCGTGACGATCGCGGCGGTGGCCGTGGTCGCGGCCGTGGCGGGCGTGACGATCGCCGTGGGCGCGGTCAGGAAGAAGAAGGCGACGAGCTGATCGAAAAGCTCGTCCACATCAACCGCGTCTCGAAGACGGTGAAGGGCGGCAAGCGCTTCGGTTTCGCCGCGCTGGTCGTGGTAGGTGACGGTTCGGGCCGCGTCGGCTTCGGTCATGGCAAGGCGCGCGAAGTGCCCGAAGCCATCACCAAGGCAACCGCCGCCGCCAAGAAGAAGATGATCCGCGTGCCGCTGAAGGAAGGCCGCACGCTGCATCATGACGGCAAGGGCCGCTTCGGTGCGGGCAAGGTCAATCTGCGTTCGGCTCCGGCCGGGACCGGGATCATCGCCGGTGGCCCGATGCGCGCCGTGTTCGAAAGCCTGGGCGTGGCGGACGTCGTCACCAAGTCGGTCGGCACGTCGAACCCCTACAACATGATCCGCGCCACCTTTGATGCGCTGACTCACCAGACTTCGCCGAAGTCGGTGGCCCAGCGCCGTGGCAAGAAGGTCGCCGACCTGCTCGGTCGCGGCGGCGCCAGCGAAGCCGAGGCGGAAGCCGACGCTGCGGCAATTGTGGAGTAACCGGCCATGGCAAAAATCAAGATCAAGCAGATCGGTTCGCCGATCCGCCGCCCCTCCCGTCAGAAGGAAATCCTGATCGGTCTGGGGCTGGGCAAGATGCATCGCGTGGTCGAGGTGGAAGACACCGCCGAAGTGCGCGGCGCGATCGCCAAGCTGCCGCATATGGTTGAAGTGGTCGGCTGACCGCTTTTACCAGCGCTGCACAACAGAGACCCCGGCCATTGTGTCGGGGTTTTTCTTTTTGTCTCCCGGGCCGGTTGTGCTTACCTTGGTTAGAGCCAGTTGGGGGAATTGAAAAGTTGAAGCAATGTGCGATTTGCGTAACTACACTTATCTCGATTATTGCTCAGCGCCTGACCCAAGCCATCGCCCGATGTACCTGCGTCATGTACTCGGACTTCTTTCCCAGATTGAACGCGGCGCAAAAATTCTCGACGCCGGATGTGGCGGTGGGGATTTTGCGATCGGCCTGCATGAGGCGGGTTATGAGGTATTTGGCTCGGATTTGTCTGTTAGCGCCATTGCCCATGCGCGAGCTGCAGGCACTGGACGTTATGAGGTCACTTCGCTCTACGATCATCTGGCAGAACCATTTGAAATCAATTATTTCGACGCGATTGTTTGTGTAGAAGTAATTGAGCATCTCTATTCGCCGGCACGCTTTGTCATGCGGGCCCACGAGGCGCTGCGGCCAGGTGGCCTGTTAATCGTGTCGACGCCCTACTGGGGTTATTTGAAGAACGTCGTACTTGCACTGACAAATCGCATGGATCGCGCCCTCACGGTGTTATGGGAGGGCGGGCACATCAAGCATTTCTCGCGCACGACGCTTACCAAGCTGATGGAGCAGCAGGGATTTCAAACGGTCAAGTTCATAGGCTGTGGCGAGGGGTGGCGCGCGCATGCGCCCTATCTTTGGAACGGGATGTTGATGGCATTTCGCAAACCGGGTTGAGAGCTGTTGCATCTGGGATGCAGGGCGGCTAAGGGCGCGCCTTCCCATCAGCGCGAACAAAGCGAAAGCGAGTGCACACTATGAAACTAAACGATCTTCGTGACAATGACGGCGCCCGCAAGGGCCGCATGCGGGTTGGCCGCGGTATCGGCTCGGGCAAGGGCAAGACCAGCGGTCGCGGCCAGAAGGGCCAGAAGAGCCGCTCCGGCGTTGCCGTAAAGGGCTTCGAAGGCGGCCAGATGCCGCTGCACATGCGCATCCCGAAGCGCGGCTTCAACAATCCGTTCGGCAAGGATTATGCCGAAGTGAACCTGGGCATGGTCCAGAAGTTCATCGATGCGGGCAAGCTCGACGCCAAGGGTGTGGTCGATCAGGCCGCGCTGCAGGCTGCTGGCCTTGCCCGTGGCGGCAAGGATGGCGTGCGCCTGCTCGGCAAGGGTGAAATCACCACCAAGGTCAGCTTCCGGGTCGCAGGCGCCAGCAAGGGCGCGGTCGCCGCAGTGGAAAAGGCCGGCGGTTCGGTGGAAGTCACCGCCCCCGCGAAAGCCGCCAAAACGGCTGACGTTTCCGAATAATCCCGCATAAGGGCGCTGGCGGGGTGTTCCTATCCCCGTCCGCGCCCTATATGGGCTGCCTTCCTATCCATGCGGGAGGTAGCCCGAAGGGCTGCGGCCCCTGACAAGGCTGGTCTGTTCGATGGCATCACGCGCCGACAATCTTGCGAGCAATCTCAATCTCGCCAATTTCTCCAAGGCGACGGAGCTGAAGAAACGTATCTGGTTCACCATCGGTGCGCTGGTCGTGTTCCGTTTTCTCAGCTTCGTGCCGCTGCCTGGCGTCAATCCGCTGATCCTGCAGGATCTCTATGCGCAGACACGCGGCGGGGTGCTGGACCTGTTTAACACCTTCTCGGGCGGCAGCCTTGAACGGATGAGCCTGATTGCGCTGGGCATCATGCCTTACATCACCGCTTCCATCGTGGTGCAGCTGGCCGGATCGCTGCACCCCACGCTGATCGCACTGAAGAAGGAAGGCGAAAGCGGGCGCAAGAAGCTGAACCAGTACACGCGCTATGGCACGGTCGGGCTGACCATCATTCAGGGCTGGTTCGTGGCGTCCGGGCTTGAGGCCTATGGCGCGCAGAGCGGGCTGCAGGCCGTGGTCGATCCCGGCTACATGTTCCGCGTCGGCGCGGTCATCAGCCTGGTTGGCGGCACCATGTTCCTGCTGTGGCTGGGCGAACAGATAACCAGCCGCGGCATTGGCAACGGCGTTTCGCTGATCATCATGGCGGGCATCATCGCCCAGTTCCCGACCTTCATCGCCAACCTGTTCGAGGGCGGGCGTTCCGGCTCCATCAGCGCCTTCGTGATCGTCGGGCTGGTGTTTATGATCGTGGGCCTGATCCTGTTCATCGCCTTCATGGAGCGGGCGCAGCGCCGCCTGCTGATCCAGTATCCCAAGCGCGCGACGCAGCGCGGCATGATGCAGGCGGACCGCAGCCATTTGCCGCTCAAGATCAACACGGCCGGCGTGATCCCGCCGATCTTCGCCAGTTCGCTGCTGCTGCTGCCGCTGACCATCACCCAGTTTGCGGGCAATACGGTCAGCCCGGATTCGACCACGGGCGCGGTGATCGTGGCGCTGAACCAGTATCTGCGCCATGGCCAGCCGATCTACATGTTGCTTTACGCGGCGGGGATCATCTTCTTCACCTTCTTCTACACCGCAGTTGTCTTCAACCCTGAAGAGACGTCGGAAAATCTCAAGCGCAACGGCGGCTTCATTCCGGGCATCCGGCCGGGCAAGAATACGGCCGATTATCTGGACTATGTCCTCACCCGCATCACCGTGATCGGCGCGCTTTACCTGACACTGGTCTGCGTGATTCCCGAATATATGATCGCGCAGACAGGTGTGCCGCTGTTCCTGGGTGGCACCAGCCTGCTGATCGTGGTGAATGTGACGGTGGATACAATTACCCAGATCCAGTCCCACCTGCTTGCGCACCAGTATGGGGACCTTATCAAGAAGGCCAAGCTGAAAGGCCGCATGCGCTAGGCACGCATGAAACTGGGGAGCGGACGCACGTGAACATCATCCTCCTTGGCCCTCCGGGCGCAGGCAAGGGCACGCAGGCCCAGCGTCTGGTCGAACGCCACGGGATGCGCCAGCTTTCGACGGGCGACATGCTGCGCGCTGCGGTCAAGGCCGAAACACCGGTCGGGCTGCAGGCCAAGGCCGTGATGGAGCGGGGCGAGCTGGTTTCCGATGACATCGTCTCTGCGCTGATCGATGCGGAGCTGGCCGCGCTTGACCCCGCCATTGGCGTGATCTTCGACGGCTATCCGCGCACCGCCCCGCAGGCCCGTTCGCTGGACGAGTTGCTGGCCAGCCATGGCCGTGCGCTGGACCTGGTGATCGAACTCGAAGTGAACGAGGATGCGCTGGTCGAACGGATCACCGGCCGGTTCACCTGTGCCGGTTGCGGCAAGGGCTATCACGATACATTCGAACGGCCCGCCGTTGACGGTGTGTGCGACAAATGCGGCTCGACCGAATTCAAGCGCCGTCCTGACGACAATGAAGAAACGGTGCGCACCCGCATGGTCGAATATCGGGCCAAGACCGCACCGATCCTGCCGATCTACGAAGCGCGTGCCATTGTGCGCCGGGTGGACGGCATGGCCGATATCGACGCGGTGACTGCCGCGCTCGAACGGCTCATCGCGGGCTGACCCCGCATCCGCTGCGGGCGGGCGCCGCCGGGCGGATCAGCAAAGTTTTGACGCTGCTGGCGCGATGGGTTATAGCATTGCTAACAGGGACGCTTGCCGCCAGTTCAGGTGGTCGTTCGCCGTGGGTGAATCCACGGTTGACGTTGCGCGCGAATCGCCTTAAGCGCTCTGTCCATTCGACATTTTGGGTGAGTCCGGCAGGCGTAAGCCATTTGCGCGCCAACCGGGCTTTTTTCCGTTCTGTAAATGTCGGATTTTACGCGTTGAGATAGGGGGCGCCCGATCCGTTGCAGCCAAGGCCGCGCCGGATTTCGTTAAACCCCCTGTGGAGCAGGAGAATAAAGTGGCTCGTATTGCCGGGGTGAATATCCCCACGAACAAGCGCGTGATCGTCGCGCTGACCTATATTCACGGAATTGGCGCCAAGTCGGCGAAGGAAATCGCGGACAAGCTGGGCATTGACCACGCGCGCCGCGTGCAGGATCTTTCCGACCAGGAAGTGCTGCAGATCCGTGAAACGATCGATGCCGATTTCCTCGTCGAGGGCGATCTTCGCCGCGAAACGGCGATGAACATCAAGCGCCTGATGGACCTGGCCTGCTATCGCGGGTTGCGCCACCGCAAGGGCCTGCCCGTTCGCGGCCAGCGCACGCACACCAACGCCCGCACCCGCAAGGGCAAGGCAAAACCGATCGCAGGCAAGAAGAAGTAAGCGGACGCTCAGCGTAACCGCATTTCTTTCAGTCAAACAACAGGATAGGCACCATGGCACGCGAACCCCAGCGCATTAAGCGCCGCGAGCGGAAAAACATCTCCAGCGGCGTCGCGCATGTGAACGCCAGTTTCAACAATACCATGATTACCATCACCGATGCCCAGGGCAATGCGATCAGCTGGTCCTCGGCCGGGATGATGGGCTTCAAGGGCAGCCGCAAGTCGACCCCCTATGCCGCGCAGGTGGCAGCGGATGACGCCGGCAAGAAAGCCGCCGAACACGGCGTGCGCACCCTGGAAGTGGAAGTGAAGGGTCCGGGTTCGGGTCGCGAAAGCGCGCTGCGCGCCCTGCAGGCGGTGGGTTTCACCATCACCTCCATTCGCGACGTCACCCCGATCCCGCATAATGGTGTGAGGCCGTCCAAACGCCGCCGCGTCTGATTTCGAACCTGCCCGGCGGCCCGGTTGCCGCCGCTCCCTCGGATCGGCCGCGGCGTAGTGAAACGTCAGCGGCCGTTGCCGTCAGAATCTTACCTTAGGGGAAATTCATGTCCGTCAACATCAAGAACTGGCAGGAACTCAAGAAGCCCACCAATCTCGAAGTCAAGACTGGTGGTGACAGCAAGCGCAAGGCAACCTTCGTCGCGGAACCGCTTGAGCGGGGCTATGGCCTCACGCTTGGCAACGCGCTGCGCCGTGTGCTGCTGTCCTCGCTTCAGGGTGCGGCCATCACCTCGATCAAGATTGAGAATGTGCTGCATGAGTTCTCCAGCCTTGCCGGCGTGCGTGAGGACGTCACGGATATCGTCCTCAACATCAAGCAGGTCGCGCTGAAGATGGAAGGCGAGGGCGCCAAGCGGCTTCAGCTTTCCGCCACCGGTCCGGCCGAAGTCAAGGCGGGCGATATCGCTGTCACCGGCGACATCGAGGTGCTGAACAAGGATCTGGTGATCTGCCATCTGGACGATGGTGCGACACTGAACATGGAACTGACCGCCGATATCGGCAAGGGTTATGTCCCTGCGGTGCAGAACCGTCCGGTTGACGCGCCGATCGGCCTGATCCCGGTCGACTCGCTCTATTCGCCGGTTCGCCAGGTCAGCTACAAGGTCGAGAATGCCCGCGTCGGGCAAGAGCTTGACTATGACAAGCTCAGCCTGACGGTGGAAACTGACGGCACGGTGACCCCGGAAGATGCGGTGGCTTATGCCGCGCGCATCCTGCAGGATCAGCTGGCGCTGTTCGTCCATTTCGAGGATGCCATTCCGCAGGGTGGTTCGCCGATGATCGGCGTTGCCGCGCAGCCCGAAGAATCGGATGCCAACCAGCTCAACCGCTATCTGCTCAAGAAGGTGGACGAACTGGAACTGTCCGTGCGTTCGGCCAATTGCCTCAAGAACGACAACATCATCTACATTGGCGATCTGGTCCAGAAGACCGAGGCGGAAATGCTGCGTACGCCGAATTTCGGCCGCAAGTCGCTCAATGAAATCAAGGAAGTGTTGTCCAGCATGGGCCTGCGGCTCGGCATGGACATCCCCGGCTGGCCGCCCGAGAATATCGAGGAAATGGCCAAGAAGCTGGAACAGGAACTGCTGGGTTAAGACCCGCAACGGGTTTGGGCCGGACCCTTTCATCCGGCCTGCTACGGGCTACCTGACACGGGCCCATAACGAACGAGGAATGAGACATGCGTCACAAGATTTCGGGGCGGAAGCTCCAGCGCAAGACCGGTCACCGCAACGCGCTGTTGCGCAATATGGCGGCCGCGCTGATCAAGCACGAACAGATCCAGACCACCACGCCCAAGGCGCGCGAACTGCGCCCCTATGTCGAAAAGCTGATCACGCTGGCCAAGCGTGGCGGGCTGTCGAACCGCCGCCTGGTGCATGCCCGCCTGCTTGACGAAGCGCAGGAAAAGAAGCTGTTCGAAGTGCTGGCTGATCGTTTCAAGGGCCGTGAAGGCGGTTACACCCGCA
The DNA here is from genome assembly GCA_024236235.1 of Novosphingobium sp. Taxonomy (GTDB): domain Bacteria; phylum Pseudomonadota; class Alphaproteobacteria; order Sphingomonadales; family Sphingomonadaceae; genus JACKKV01. Next base: position 184,170 of record JACKKV010000002.1, read on the forward strand.
TCATCAAGGCCGGCATCCGTGCGTCTGACGCGGCACCGGTGGCGATCATCGAACTGGTCGACCGCGATGTCGATGCCAAGGGCCAGGACAGCGGCCCGGTGATGAGCCAGGAAGAGCTGGAAGCGATGGCCTGATCGGGCCGGTTGCAAATTTTCAGCAAGCCATTGAAAGGGCGGTCGCGGATGCTAGCTTCGCGGCCGCTTTTTTTGTTGGAGATGCTGACATGCGCCGGTTTGCGCGCCCCATCATCGGTGCTGTCGCCCTGTGGTTTCTGGCGGGCCCGGCCCTGGCTGCAACGGAGCCGGTGATGACGCCCTGTCCCGAAACCCGCCGCGAGGAAATCGTCGAACAGAAGTTCGGCGAAGCCGTGGCCGATCCCTATCGCTGGCTGGAAGGCGATGTCCGCAGCGCGCCCGAAGTGGCGGAATGGGTCAAGCAGCAGAACGCCTGCAGCCGCGCCTTGCTGGATGCCTTGCCCGAGCGTGCATGGTTTGCGGACAAGATTGCAAAGCTGCTGGATTTTGAACGGTTCTCAGTGCCCGAAAAGGCCGGAAACCGCTATTTCTTCGAACGCAATTCCGGCCTGCTCAACCAGAACCAGCTTTATGTACGCAAGGGGCTGGAAGGCAGGGACCGGCTGCTGGTCGATCCCAATGGCTGGAGCGCGGACGGGACGAGTGCGCTTGATGCGTGGAAACCTTCGCCGGACGGGCGTTATGTCCTGCTCAGCACTCAGGAAGACGGGAGCGACTGGCGGCGGCTGGAAGTGATGAACGTGCGGTCGGGCGACATGCTGCCGGACCGGGTCAACTGGGCCAAGTTCACCAGTCTCGCCTGGATCGGGCGCGAGGGCTTCCTCTATTCCCGCTTTCCCGAGCCGGAGGAGGGGCAGGATTTTCAGGCGCTCAATTACAATCAGGCCGTGTGGTTCCACCGGCTGGGCACGGACCAGAGCGAAGACGTGCAGGTTTTCGCTACCCCCGATCATCCTGAGCGCAGCCATTATGCCGAGGTCACTCATGACGGGCGCTGGGCGGTCATCACCAGCGCAGTGGGTACGGACGCGCGCTATGAAGTGCATGTCATCGATCTGGCCCGCCGGGCGAAGGAGGGCTGGGCCGCCCGCCCGCTGGTCACCGGATTCGACAACGCCTGGAACCTGATCGAAGGCAGCAAGGGCGGGTTGTGGTTCATGACGAACAAGGATGCGCCCCGTTTTCGGATCACCGCCATTGATCTTGATGCGGCGCAGCCGAAATGGATCGATGTCGTTCAGCAAAGCGATGAAACGATCAACGCCGCTTCGCTGGTGGGTGGGCGGTTGATCGTGTCCTATCTCAAGGATGCGGCATCGCGCGCGCTGATCTTCGATTTCGCGGGCAGGCAGGTCAACGAAATTCGCCTTAACGGGCTGGGCACCGCCGCCGGATTTCGCGGCAAGCCTGACGATCCGGAAACCTTTTTCAGCTTTGCCAGCTTCAACCGGCCCTCGGGCATTTACCGGATGAATCTGGCGACGAACGAAACCGTGCCATTCATCCTGCCGAAGCTGACCTTCGACCCTGAACGCTATGTGGTCGAACAAAAGTTCTATACGTCGAAGGACGGCACCAGCGTGCCGATGTTCCTGGTGCGCAACCGCGCCGCAGCGGCCCGCGGGCAGGCGCTGCCGACCATGCTTTACGGTTATGGCGGGTTCGACATTTCGCTGACCCCCGGCTTTTCGGCGGTGCGCATGGCCTGGCTGGAGGCGGGCGGGGCCTTTGCCCTCGCCAATATCAGGGGCGGGGGCGAATATGGCAAGGAATGGCATGACGCCGGGCGCAGGGCCAACAAGCAGAACGTGTTCGACGATTTCATCGCCGCCGGGGAATATCTGAAGGCCGAAGGCATCACGACGCCGCACGGACTGGCGATTGAGGGGCGCTCCAACGGCGGATTGCTGATGGGGGCGGTGACCAATCAGCGGTCCGATCTGTTCGACGGGGTCCATGCGGCCGTGGGGGTCATGGACATGTTGCGCTTCGATCGGTGGACGGCGGGGCGTTATTGGGTGGATGATTACGGCTATCCCGACCGGGAGGAAGATTTCCGCATCCTGCGCGCCTATTCACCCTATCACAACCTCAGGCCCGGAACGGCCTATCCCTGGGTGATCGTCACCACTGCCGATACGGACGACCGGGTGGTGCCGGCGCACAGCTTCAAATATGCCGCCGCGTTGCAGGCGGCCGATCCTGCGGGCAAGCCGCATCTGATCCGGGTGGAAACCGCCGCCGGGCACGGCGCGGGCAAACCGACTGACAAGGTCATCGACGAAGGGGCGGACGTGCTGGCCTTTCTGGCACAGGCCACCGGCCTTGTGCCACCAGACGGCACACAATAGCGACGTTCATTTAAGGCGACAGTTTTCTGAACGACGGCTGTCAGGCGAGTTCAGCCTCATCTCACTGCGAATCGCATAGACCCATCCTCATCGCGGGACATTCCGCCCCGCCCCGAAAAGAGGATGAGTGTGATGAAAACTGTAACCAAAGCCCTGGTCGGGACCGTCGCCGCGGGTGCGATGGTCGTCAGTTCGGCAACCCCCGCGTTTGCCCGTCACGGCGATGGTGACGGGATTGGCGCAGGCGAGATCATCGCCGGGGCGCTGATCATTGGCGGGATCGCCGCCGTTGCCGCCGCAGCTTCGGACAAGGATCGCGGTGACCGCTATGATTCCCGTTACGGTTATGGCGATGAATACAGCCGCTATGGCTATCGTGATCGCGACGATTACAACCGCCGCGGCAATCCGCGCCAGGCCGTGGACCAATGCGTCCGTGCGGCTGAACGTTCGGCCAGCCGTTATTCCTATGGTCGCGCCAAGGTGACGGATATTCGCGACATTGACCGCACGCGCGGCGGCTATGTCGTCAAGGGCCGGATCGCGGTAAATGCCAAGAATCACGGCTGGCGCCGCGGTGACAGCAATTACGGGCGTGGCTGGGATGGCGATTATCGCGGCTATGATTCCCGCTATCGCGGTTACGACTCCGGCAGGTTCACTTGCGAAGTGCGCTATGGCCGCGTTGTCGATGTCGACTTCAAGAATATCCGCGGGCTCTGATCGATCGTGCCCCAGGCCCGGGGATTGAGTGGGTGGGCGGTTCAGGCTGACGAAAGCCTGGGCCGCCTAGCCCGTGTCCAGAGGATGCGCGGTGCTGTACCGCGCCTTACGGGGAATTGACCCTATGACCAGATTTCCTTCACGCCTTGCCGCTTCGGCCGCGCTGCTCTCCTCCCTTTCGATGATCGCCACCCCCGCCTTCGCGGCGCAGGCACAGGCCACCTCGGGCCGGACTGGCCCCATTGCCGCTCACGCCGCGTGGGAACCGGGACAGGACAACGCCGCGCGTCATCGCGATGGCTGGGGCGATTACCGCCGGTATGGCCGCCATCGCCACGGCGGGGTCGATGCGGGCGATGTGATTGCCGGGGTGCTCATCCTCGGCGGGATCGCTGCCATCGCCAGCGCGGCCAGCAAGAACAATCGCGACCGGGATGCGCGCGACGAACGCCGCTATCCCGAACCGGATTACCGCGGCCCCGATTATCGTGATGACAATTCGCGCTATCGCAGTGGCAATGATGACAACGCCTATGGCTCCTACGGGCTGGACCGGGCGGTCGATAGCTGCACCCGCGAAGTGGAACGCGATGGCGAGGTGGACCGTGTCGAAGGTGTGGACCGCAGCGCCGGTGGCTGGCTGGTCAATGGCACCTTGCGCGACGGGCGCAGCTTCAGCTGCTCGATTGATGCGTCGGGCAAGGTGCGCGGGCTCGATTACGGTGGGGCGTCCAGCGCATCGCGCGGGCAGCAATGGAATGATGATGATTACGACGTGGCGCGCCGCCGCGCCGATGACGGCGCGGATGAAGCAGGCGACGAGGATGACAGTTACGGCTCCAGGCTCTGAACCAGGGGCGCTGATGCATGGCGGGCCGGGGGGTGACTCCCGGCCTTACATGTGAATCGGCTTGCCTCGCACCGCCATCGCCGCTTCCTTGATCGCTTCGGAATGCGTCGGATGCGCATGGCAGGTATAGGCGATATCTTCTGACAGCGCGCCGAATTCCATCGCCTGTGCGGCCTGGGCGATCATCGTCCCGGCGAGGCTGGCGATACACCACACGCCCAGAACAACGTCACTGTCCGCATCAGCGATGATTTTCACGAAGCCTTCGGTGTCGCGATTGGTCTTGGCGCGGCTGTTCGCCATCATCGGGAACTTGCCGACCTTCACCTTGTGGCCTGCTTCTTTCGCGCCTTCTTCTGTCAGGCCGACGCCCGCGATTTCGGGCATCGTATAGACCACGCCGGGGATTACGGCGTGATTGACGATGCCGATGCCGGTGGCGATATATTCTGCCACGGCGATGCCTTCATCTTCCGCCTTGTGCGCCAGCATCGGACCGGGGATGACATCGCCAATGGCGCGCACCCCGTCGATCCTGGTGCGGAAGGCGTGATCCGTTTCGATCTGGCCGCGCTGGTTGGTCTCCAGCCCGATTGCTTCCAGTCCCAGTCCTTCGGTGTTCGGCCTGCGTCCGATGGCGACGAGCACGCAATCCGCCTCCAGCGTTTCGCTCGCGCCGCCCGCCGCCGGTTCCAGCGTCAGCACGGCCTTCTTGCCCTTTACCGCGACGCCGGTGACCTTGGTGGACAGTTTCAGTTCCATGCCCTGTTTCTTGAACAGCTTGCCCGCTTCCTTGCGCACTTCGCCATCCATGCCGGGCAACAGCTGGTCGAGGAATTCGACCACGGTCACCTGTGCGCCCAGCCTGCGCCAGACCGAACCCAGTTCCAGCCCGATCACCCCGCCGCCGATCACCACCAGCTTCTTCGGTACTGCTGACAGCGCCAGAGCGCCGGTGGAATCGACGATGATCCCCTTGTCGTTATCGACCTCAACACCGGGCAGCGGCGTGACCGACGAACCGGTGGCGATCACGATTTCGCGGGCGGTATGGCGCTTGCCATCGACTTCGACCGTGTGCGCATCGGCAAAGCGCGCCTGGCCCTTGATCCAGGTGACCTTGTTCTTCTTGAACAGGAATTCGATGCCGCCGGTCAGTTCCTTGACCGCCGCTGATTTTTCGCCTTGCAAAGTGGCGACGTCGATTTCGACCTTGCCCGTCTTCACCCCGAATTTGGCCAGCGTGCCATGGGCCGCTTCTTCATAAAGTTCCGAGCCATGCAGCAGCGCCTTGGACGGAATGCAACCGACGTTGAGGCACGTCCCGCCCAGCGTTTCGCGCGATTCGACGCAAGCCGTCTTGAGGCCCAGCTGCGCCGCGCGGATCGCTGCGACATAGCCGCCGGGCCCGGCACCGATGATGAGAACGTCGTAGTCGTAGTCAGCCATAATTTGCTCCGAACCCGATGGGGTGCGCGTTTCAAAGGTCGATCAGCAGCCGCGTCGGATCCTCGATCGCTTCCTTGATGATCTTCAGCGCCGTCACCGCCTCGCGCCCGTCGATCAGGCGGTGGTCATAGGAGAGCGCGATATACATCATCGGGCGGATCACGATCTGGCCGTCGACCACCACCGCGCGATCCTCGATCCGGTGCAGGCCCAGCACGGCGCTTTGCGGCGGGTTGATGATCGGGGTGGACATCAGGCTGCCGAACACGCCGCCATTGGAAATGGTGAAGGTGCCGCCCGCCATGTCTTCCATGGTCAGCGCGCCTTCCTTCGCCTTCTTGCCATAGTCGGCGATCGCCTTTTCGATCCCGGCGAAGGACAGCTTGTCGCAATCGCGCACCACCGGCACCACCAGCCCGTTGGGCGCGGACACTGCGACCGAGATATCGACGTAATCGTGATAGACGATTTCCTCCCCGTCGATCTGCGCGTTCACGGCGGGCACATCCTTCAGCGCCAGACACGCGGCCTTGGCGAAGAAGCCCATGAAGCCGAGCCGCACATCGTGCTTCCTGGCGAAGAGATCCTTGTACTTGTCACGCGCCGCGATCACCGCTGACATGTCGACATCGTTGAAAGTGGTGAGCAGGGCGGCATTGTCCTGCGCACTTTTCAGCCGTTTGGCGATGGTCTGGCGCAGCCGCGTCATCTTCACGCGTTCGACATTGCGCCCGGCGCGCGCGCTGGCGGCAGGTGCGGCGGGTGCGGTGGCGGCGGGGGCCGCCGCGCCGCCGCTCTTCTTCGCTTCGGCGGCAGCCAGCACGTCTTCCTTGGTCAGGCGGCCGTCCTTGCCGGTCCCCTTGATGGTCGAGGGGTCAACCCCGTGTTCCAGCACTGCACGGCGCACCGCGGGCGACAGCGTCTGCGCATCTGCGCCTTCTGCGGGCGCTTCGACCGGGGCCTGCGCGGCAGGTGCCGCCTCGGCCTTGGCCGCAGCGGGTTTGGGCGCGGCGGGGGCACCGCTGCCTTCTTCGATCGTGGCGATGATCGCGCCCACCTGAACCGTGTCGCCAACCGCCACCTTGAGTTCGCCCATCACCCCGGCGACGGGGGCGGGCACTTCGACCGAAACCTTGTCAGTTTCGAGGCTGCAGACCGGTTCGTCTGCCGCCACGGCATCGCCCGGCTGCTTCAGCCATTCGCCGATGGTCGCTTCGGAAACGGATTCGCCGAGAGTGGGGACTTTGACTTCGCTGGACATCGTATCTTCCCTTTTGCGGGCAAATTATCTGGAGCGGCGGCGGCGGATTTCGCCGCGCACGGACAGGCCCAGCGCATCGGCAACCAGTGCGGCCTGTTCGCTGGCATGGCGGCTGGCAAGGCCCGTGGCGGGCGAGGCGGCGGCATTGCGCCCGGCATAGCGGGCCCGGGCAAGCTTGCACTTGGCAGCGGCCAGCGCCTCTTCGATCAGCGGTTCGACGAAGAACCACGAACCGTTGTTCTTCGGCTCTTCCTGGCACCACACCACCTCTTCCAGGCCGGTCATGCGCGCCAGGCGCGCGGCCAGCGGTTCGCCGGGGAAGGGATAGAGCTGTTCGAGCCGGACGATCTGGGTATCCTTGATGCCCGCCGCATCGCGCGCTTCGATCAGGTCATAGGCTACCTTGCCCGAACACAGCACCAGCCGCCGCGTCTTCGCATCCGCTGCCGGGTTGGTGTCCGACAGGATGCGCATGAAGTGGCCTTCGCCAATGAAATCCTGGGCCGCGCTTTTCGCCAGCGGATGGCGCAGCAGCGACTTGGGCGTCATGATGATCAGCGGTTTGCGGAAGGGGCGGTGCATCTGCCGGCGCAGCACATGGAAGTAATTGGCCGGCGTGGTGATGTTGCAGACCTGGATATTGTCCTGCGCGCAAAGCTGGAGATAGCGTTCCAGCCGGGCAGAGGAATGTTCCGGTCCCTGGCCTTCATAGCCATGCGGCAGCAGCAGGACGAGGCCGTTGGCGCGCAGCCATTTGGCTTCGGACGCGGCGACATACTGATCGATCACGATCTGCGCGCCATTGGCGAAATCGCCGAATTGCGCTTCCCACAGGACCAGCGTTTTCGGATCTGCGCTGGCATAGCCATATTCGAAGCCGAGCACGCCATATTCGGACAGCGGGCTGTCATGCACCTCGAACTTGCCATGCGGCACGGTGGCGAGGGGAATATATTTGTGCTCATCCGTCTGGTCGACCCAGACGGCGTGCCGCTGGCTGAAGGTGCCGCGCCCCGAATCCTGGCCTGACAGGCGCACGTTGTAGCCTTCCGACAGCAGGCTGCCGTAAGCCAGTGCTTCGCCGGTTGCCCAGTCGAAGCCTTCGCCGCTGGTGAACATTTCACGCTTGGCATCCAGCACGCGGGCCAGCGTCTTGTGAATCTTGACAGAATCCGGAACGGTGGTGAGCGTGCGGCCCAGGCTGTCAAACAGCTTCTGTTCGATGCCGGTCGGCACGTTGCGCCGTGCGGTTTCGGGGTCAGCAGGCATGTGCAGCCCGGTCCAGCGCCCGGCGAACCAGTCCGCATGATTGGACTTGTAGCTCTTGGCCGCTTCGAATTCGCCTTCCAGCGTGGCGATGAAGTGGCTTTCAGTCTCGCCCGCCCAGTTCCGGTCAATCACGCCTTCGTCGACCAGACGGTTCGCATAGAGCGCGGAGACGGGCGGGTGCTGGCGGATGCGCTGATACATCAGCGGCTGGGTAAAGCCGGGTTCGTCGCCTTCATTATGGCCGAAGCGGCGATAGCACCACATGTCCACCACGATGTCGCGCCCGAAGCTCTGCCGGTAATCGATCGCCAGCTTGCAGGCGAAAGTCACCGCTTCCGGATCGTCCCCATTGACGTGCAGGATCGGCGCCTGGACGCCCTTGGCGACGTCTGACGGATAGGGCGACCCGCGCGAGAATTGCGGGCTGGTGGTGAAACCGATCTGGTTGTTGACGATGAAGTGAATGCAGCCGCCGGTGTTGTAGCCGCGCACGCCCGAAAAACCGAAGCATTCCCACACGATGCCTTGCCCGGCAAAGGCCGCATCGCCATGAATCAGCACTGGCAGCACCTGCTTGTGCTTGCCCTTGCCGATATCGTCGCGGAACGCCTGATAAGCGCGCACCTTGCCCAGGACGATGGGATCGACCGTTTCCAGATGGCTGGGGTTGGGCATCAGGCTCATATGCACCTTGACCCCGTCGAACTCGCGATCCGCCGAGGTGCCGAGGTGATATTTCACATCGCCCGAGCCGCCGACATCTTCGGGGTTGGCGGTGCCGCCCGAAAATTCGTGGAAGATCACGCGGTATGGCTTGGCCATCACATTGGCGAGGATATTAAGCCGCCCGCGGTGTGCCATGCCATAGACGATTTCGCGCACGCCCATCTGGCTGCCATATTTTATGACCGCTTCCAGCGCGGGAATCATCGATTCGCCGCCATCGAGGCCGAACCGCTTGGTCCCGACATATTTCTTGCCGAGGAATTTTTCATATTGTTCGCCGCGGATTACAGCGGCCAGGATCGCCTTCTTGCCGTTGGCGGTAAAGTCGATCGACTTGTCGCCGCCTTCGATGCGATCCTGAATGAAGCGGCGTTCCTCCACATCGGCGATGTGCATGTATTCAAAGCCGACCTTGCCGCAGTAATTGGCGCGCAGGATGCTGACCAGTTCGCGCACCGTGGTCCAGTGCAGTCCCAGATTGCCGCCGATGAAGACGGGGCGGTCCTGCGCCGCGCCCGCAAATCCGTGCCATTCGGGAGTAAGGTCGGCCGGCAGGTCGCGCTTGACCAGTCCCAGCGGATCGAGATCGGCGGCCAGATGGCCGCGCACGCGGTAGGTGCGGATCAGCAGCATGGCGCGGATCGAATCCGCCGCCGCCTGTTCCACCGCCGAACCGTCGAGCGCCATGCCCGCCTTGGCCGCAGCCTGCTTGACCGCAAGCTGCATGGCCATGGGATCGAGCGAGCGGGTGAGATCGTCCTCCCCCCCCGGATCAGTCAGCGGCCAGCGCGGATTGGCCCATGACGGGCCTTGCTGCACTTCATCCGATCCCCCGCCGGGAGCAAAATCGTGGCTTTCGTTACCCATGGCGATCATCCTTGCCGCCGGCGCCAGCGCCGGCCAATTGCAGACCTTGCCGGCCAGCCCGCCGCAACGGGGGAGGCCGGGATTACGCCTTTTCCTTCAGTACTTCGGCCAGCGTTTCGCCGAGCAGCGAAGGCGAGGGCGAAACGCGGATACCCGCATCTTCCATCGCCGCAATCTTGTCTTCCGCGCCGCCCTGGCCACCGGACACGATTGCGCCGGCGTGGCCCATGCGGCGGCCCGGAGGGGCAGTGCGGCCCGCGATGAAGCCGACCATCGGCTTGCTGCGGCCGCGCTTCGCCTCATCCTTGATGAACTGGGCGGCTTCTTCTTCGGCGCTGCCGCCGATTTCGCCGATCATGATGATCGACTTGGTTTCATCGTCCGCCAGGAACAGTTCCAGCACGTCAATGAAATTGGTGCCGTTCACCGGATCGCCGCCGATGCCGACCGCAGTGGTCTGGCCCAGGCCGACCGCCGTTGTCTGATGCACCGCTTCATAAGTGAGCGTGCCTGACCGCGAAACGACGCCGACCGAACCCTTCATGAAGATGGAGCCGGGCATGATGCCGATCTTGCATTCATTGGGCGTCAGAACGCCGGGGCAGTTGGGGCCGATCAGGCGGCTCTTGCTGCCTGAAAGCGCGCGCTTGACGCGGACCATGTCGAGCACCGGCACGCCTTCGGTGATGGCGACGATCAGTTCAATCTCGGCATCGATTGCCTCAAGGATGGCATCGGCGCAGCCGGCGGGCGGAACATAGACGCAGCTGGCGGTGGCGCCGGTGGCAGCCTTTGCTTCGGCGACCGTATCATATTGCGGCAGGCCGATGTGGCTCGTGCCACCCTTGCCAGGGGTAACGCCGCCCACCATCTGCGTGCCGTAATCAAGCGCGGCCTGCGTGTGGAAGCTGCCGGTCTTGCCGGTCATCCCCTGAGTGATGACCTTGGTGTTCTTGTTGACGAGAATGCTCATGAATGCTCCCTTTTGCGCAATGCCGGTGCCACCCGGCATCTTCTAGCCGCGCTTGGCCCCGGTCTGCGCCGGGGCCTGAATTTTCAGCCCAGATTGCCGTCAATGCCCTTGCAGGCCACCAGCAGTTCCTTGACCGCATCGACGCTGACCTGGAGGCCCGCCTTGTCGGCTTCGTCCAGTTCGATCTCGATCACCTGTTCCACGCCGCCCGCGCCGATCCGCACCGGCACGCCGACATAAAGGCCATCGACGCCATACTGGCCATCGACATAGGCCGCACAGGGCAGGATGCGCTTCTGATCGTTGAGATAGGCTTCGGCCATGGCGATGCCGCTGGCTGCGGGTGCGTAAAAGGCCGAACCGGTCTTGAGCAGGCCGACGATTTCGCCGCCGCCGCTGCGGGTGCGCTGCACGATCGCGTCGATCTTTTCCTGCGTGGAAAGGCCCATCTTGATAAGGTCGGGCACCGGAATGCCGTTGACGGTGGAATAGCGCACCACCGGCACCATGGTGTCACCATGGCCGCCCAGCACGAAAGTGTTCACGTCGCGGATCGAGACGCCGAATTCCCAGGCGAGGAAAGTGGAGAAGCGCGCCGAATCGAGCACACCGGCCATGCCCACCACCTTGTTGTGCGGCAGGCCCGAATATTCGCGCAGCGCCCAGACCATTGCGTCGAGCGGGTTGGTGATGCAGATCACGAAAGCATTGGGGGCGTTGGCCCTGATGCCTTCGCCCACGGCCTTCATGACGTTGAGGTTGATGCCCAGCAGATCGTCACGGCTCATGCCCGGCTTGCGGGGGACGCCGGCGGTGACGATGATTACGTCCGCGCCCGCGATGTCCTTGTAATCATTGGTGCCGGTGATCTGCGCATCGAAGCCTTCAACCGGGCCGCACTGCGACAGGTCGAGCGCCTTGCCCTGCGGGATGCCTTCGGCCACGTCGAACAGGACGATGTCGCCCAGTTCCTTCTGCGCGGCGAGGTGGGCCAGTGTGCCGCCGATATTGCCGGCGCCGATAAGGGCAATCTTCTTGCGAGCCATGGTTCGGTGTATTCCTTCGCTTCACGCGGGAGCAGGGTAGGCGAGTGCCACAGCGCAACCCCGCATCCCGCAGCAGGAAAGCGCCAGATAGGCGGGCCGTAATCCCGCGCGCACGTGAATGCAACCCTCGAAAAACACCGAATCGAGCTGTATTTTTAATAATGCTTCGCAACAGCGATAATTGGTGCTGCGCGACCAGTGGCGGTCAACCCGCAACCCGGCGACGCGGATCCTCTTCGCGTTCCTGCGCCAGCAGCATCGCCGCGAGGTGATCGGGAACCGCGCGGCTGAAATAATAGCCCTGGCCCAGTGTACAGCCCGCTTCCTTCACCGCCTGCACCTGCTCGATCGTTTCGAGCCCTTCGGCCACGATCTCCATTTCGAGCGTGGAGCCCATTTCGGCCACGGCCCGAATGATGGCGTCGCTTTTCCTGCCGACATTGGGGCCGGAGACAAAGCTGCGGTCAACCTTGATCTTCTTGAAGGGGAATTTGTTGATATAGCCGAGCGAGGAATAGCCGGTGCCGAAATCGTCCAGCGCAAAGCGGATGCCCTTGGCCGAAAGTTCCTCGATGAAGCGGCCGGTATTGTCATTGTCTTCCAGGAACAGGCTTTCGGTCACTTCCAGTTCGAGCCGGCGGGGATCGAGATTGGCTTCCTTCAGCGCGTTGAGAATGCCCAGCGCCGCCCCCGGAGCCTTGATCTGGAGGGGTGACAGGTTAACCGCCACCGTCACATCCTCGGGCCATTGCGCGCAGGCCCGGGCGGCCTGCGTGGCGATCCAGTTGCCCAGCGTGATGATGACCCCGGTTTCTTCGGCAACCGGGATGAATTCGTCTGGCCGCATTTCGCCCTTTATCGGGTGGAACCAGCGCACCAGCGCCTCGAAGGTGCGGATGCGCCCGGTTTCCAGATCGACGATCGGCTGGAAGAAGATCGACAACTCGTCTTGCTGCAGCGCGTTGCGTAGTTCCGCCTCGATTTCCTTGCGGCGCACCAGATCGCGGGTCATGGACGGATCGAAGAAGCTGGCCTGATTGCGACCGTTGATCTTGGCGTGATACAGTGCCAGGTCCGCCGCCTGCATCAGTCGGTCGATATCCGCGCCGTCATCGGGCATCAGGGCGATGCCCATCGAACAGCCCACTTCCAGCCGTTCACCGGTGACGCGGAATGGCCTGCCCAGATCTTCCAGGATCGCACCTGCCAGCCGTTCGCTTTCAAAGCGCGTGGGCAGTTCGCACACGATGATGAATTCGTCCCCGCCAAAGCGGGCGATGGTCGCGCCCGGCGGGGCCTGATCGCGCAGGCGCACAGCCACCTCGGCCAGCACCCGGTCGCCGACCGGGTGGCCAAGCGTGTCATTGACTTCCTTGAACCGGTCAAGATCCAGCCAGAACAGCGCCAGCTTGTGCGGATCGCACAGCGCCATCTGCTTTTCGACCAGCTGGTGATTGAGCCCGGCGCGATTGGCCAGACCGGTGACGACATCGGTGCGGGCCAGCGCCTGCATCTTGTCCGCCAGACGGGCGCTGGTTTCCGCCGCGATGATCGATTTGCGCAGCACCTTGAAAACGTTGAGCGAGATCGAAGTCATCGCGGGCAGCAGCAGGGCCACCGTGATCGCCAGAAAGATGTATGTCAGCGATCCGATTGACAGCAGCGCGATGATTACCGGCACCTGAGCCAGAAACAGCTGGCCGATCGCGATGATCGGGCGGCCCGCGTTGCGCGCCGCGATCCCGGTGCCGTAACACAGCGCCACGGCCACGGTCATCACCTGCACCTGTCCGTCCACGTGGAACCAGATGCACAGCGCGGCCACCAGTCCGATCAGTGCGGCGTAAGTGAAGGCGCCCAGTTCATAGAGTATTTCGAGCCTGCGGCTGTATTCCAAAGGGTGCATCCGTGCCTGACGCACGGAAAAGGCGATCCGCGCGACGGCGACGGCGGTAAGAATGGCGGCGATGATTGCGATCGCGCGGTTGCCGCTGATCCATGCTGCAATGACCGAGGAAATGATGCCGTTTGCCGCGCCAATGGCGAGGCTGGCCGGCTGGGTATAGAGCGTTTCGACCAGCAGCGAGCGGGCCCGGTCATCGACCGAACCGCTGCCCTTCATCAGGGCGAGGAAATCTCGCAGCTTGTCTATCGAACAGCTCCTGAGTGCACATGCCATTGCAGGCTTAGCGGCAAAGCGTCACTGACTGGTTAATGCGGTGCTTACCAACAAGCCCGGAATCCAGCTGTGCTTCATGTTGCAACCCGTTATTAATGTTGATTATTTCGTGATCTTATCAGTACTGTCGAGTGTGCGGGCCAGTTCCGCCGCCATGCGCCGGTCCAGCGTGCGGCAGATCGAAACCCACCAGTCGTATGATTTGCGGTCACCCGAGAAAAACGCCTTCTCGGCCTGGCGGCGCGCCTGGCGGGCGGCGCCGATGCCACATTCGCCGAAGTGGCGCAGCGCGGCGTAAAGCAGGCGATCGTCACCCCGCTCGATTGCTTCGTCATTGGCTGGTGCCTGAATTTCGGGAAGGGTGAGTGCGCGCTGGAGCGGCGAAATCGCGCCCTTGCGGGCGGCGGCAAAATGAATCGGCATGGCGTGCTCTCACAGGGGCAGGGTTGATTGACCCCGTCCTAGTGGCTGCGCCCTAAGGCTTTGCTCGCCGTCATGGTTTAAAAGAATTTACCGTGATCGTCCGCAATGGGCCGGGGCGATCAGCGCGGGGCGGTGATCCACTGCCCGCTGCGGGCGAACTCGCTTTTCACGCTGCCCGCGCCGGGCAGGCGTTCGCCCGCGAACTGCGCTTCACCGCCGCGCTGGGCGACCTGCGCAGAATAATCGGGCGCAGGCGTGGCATTGGCCGCTGTCGCCTGTTGCAGCCCCTGTTCATACGCCCGGGCCAGCACCGCAGGGTCAAGGCCGGCCACCGGATCGACATAGCTGCGCGCATGCGGCGCTGCTGCCGGTTCGCCCCCGGCATATGCGCTCTGGAATGCGGCCCGCCGCCCCGCTGCGCCGCCCCAGCGATAGAAAATATGCGCGCCGATCGTCGTCACCCGGTTCAGGCTTTTCGCCCAATAGGGATTGACCTGGATCGTATGGTAATGCGTGGCCAGCCCGACCGGCTCATAGACGGATCCGGCCAGCGCCGCGCTCGCCACTGCGCGCGCGCGATTCCAGCCGAAGCGCGAAGGGGTGCGCGCCAATGCGCCGTCGCAGGTGAAGCTGAACTGGCAGCCGGTGCGCCGTTCCGACCCCTGATAGACCACGCCGCACACGGTGTTGGGATAGGTCGGGTGCGCCACGCGGTTCAGCACCACCTGGGCCACGGCGCGCTGGCCGGCATCGGATTCGCTGGCCGCTTCGTAATAGATGGCCTGGGTCAGACAGGTCAGGGCGCGCGTCTGGTCATTGATGCTGCCGCCGGCAATCAGGGGGCGCGCCGTTTCCGCCAGCGGTTGCGCCAGCGCGGGCGTTGCCGCCCCGTCATCCCAATGCGCGCCATCGTCCAGTGCGGGCGGCGGCGCGCTGCCATCGTCGGCGAGATAGTAGAAGGCCGATCCGGGGAAGCTTTCACCCGGGGTTTCGAAGGCCATTGGTGCGGCCTGCGCCTGCGCCTCGGCCGACCCGCCCAGCCCGTGCCAGTCGGCGGGGGCGGCAAAGGCCGGAACGGCGATTGCGACGCCCAGCAGCGCGAGGCGGCGACCGTGATGGCGTGGGCTGCGCTGCGTTGCGAGCGAGCGTGAGCGCCGCGAGAACCGCGCATGGAAATCCCGTGGCCGGTCGGCCTCGCCGGTTTCCTCGAAGGGGCGGTATGCGCTCACACGATCCTTTCGTTGGCGGCGGATGCAGCCATATCGCGGCATTTACCCATTAATCCGGCGGTCCGCAGCCGCCGCGTACGCGCCGTGCCATAGCGGAACAGCGCCGTCGCCGGGGTAAACGAGGATGGCTAGCGAAAGGTTAAAATCGCCACTGGCAGATGCCCTTGCGCAATGCTGCGCTGCCGCATAAAAGGCGCGCCACGTCACGGGTTGTCCGGGCCGGATCGTTCCGGTGCGGGCCGAAGAGGGAAGCGGGTGAGGGGGATGCCCCCAAACCCCGCGCTGCCCCCGCAACTGTGACCGGGGAGGCGCGCTTCCACAGGCCACTGGGAAACCGGGAAGGCGGATGGCGTGCTGACGATCCGGGAGCCAGGAGACCTGCCCATGACGGTCGTTCCGCAGCCGGGCGGGGTGTACCGGAATGCAGCGAGATGCGCGCGATCCTGCGCGTTCTCCCGCCATGAACGGCGTTCGTTCATGACTGGAGAAATTATGCGTAAATATCTGTTTCTTATCGGTTGTTCCTGCGCCTGTGCGCAACCCGCGCT
The DNA here is from genome assembly GCA_024236235.1 of Novosphingobium sp. Taxonomy (GTDB): domain Bacteria; phylum Pseudomonadota; class Alphaproteobacteria; order Sphingomonadales; family Sphingomonadaceae; genus JACKKV01. Next base: position 200,099 of record JACKKV010000002.1, read on the forward strand.
GGCCGATGACAAGGCTGCGGGCGGGGCGGACATCATTGTTACCGCCACCGGTCTGCCGCAATCGATCGATCGCACCGGACAGGCGGTGACGGTGATCGGGCGCGAGGAGATCGAGCAGGTGCAGGGGGCGGACATCACCCGGGTCCTGCGCCGTCTGCCCGGTACCACTTTCACCCGCACCGGGCCGCTGGGCAGCCTGACCCTGCTGGGCGTGCGCGGCGCGCCTGCTGGTCAGACGCTGGTGCTGATCGATGGCGTGCGCGCCAATGATCCGGCCAGCGCCAATGCCGAATTCGACCTGTCGCAACTGGCAGCGGGCACGATCGAGAGCATCGAACTGTTGCGTGGCCCCAATTCGGTGGTCTGGGGCAGTCAGGCGATGGGCGGGGTGATGAATATCACCACCCGGATCGAGAATGGCTATTCCGCCAGCCTTGAATATGGCGGGGCGCGGCGGGTTACCGCCACGGGCGCGGCGGGTTATGCGGACGAGCGGCTGGAGGCCGGGCTGTCAGGCAGCTTCGTGGACGGACAGGGGCATTCCGCCGCCGCATCGGGGACGGAGGATGACGGCTTCCGCCAGTATAATATCGGCGGACGGGCGCGCTATCGGCTGAGCGATGCGCTCAGCCTGGTTGCCGATGCGCGCTATGCACGCGGCAAGGTGGAACTGGACGGTTTCCCCCCGCCCGCTTTCACGTTCGCTGATGCCGATGTGTCGGAAAAGCTCACCGCCTGGTCGGGCCGGATCGGTGCGATGTATGAAAGCGATGCGCTGACGCTTAACGCCGGATATGCGCTGGCTGATACGGAGCGGGTGGGGGACGATCCCTACTTTCCCTACGCCCTTGACGGGCGGTCGGAACGGGCGGAACTGTTCGGGCGGGTCAGCCTGCCAGCAGGGTTCGCGCTGGATTTCGGCGCGGATCATGAATGGTCGCGCTTTGCCAATGCACCCGATGCGGGCAAGGCCAATACCACCAGCGGGCATGCCCTGCTCGGCTATTATGGCGATCGCCTGCAACTGGCGGCGGGGCTGCGTTATGACGATCATTCGCGCTTTGGCGGAGAATGGACCTTCGGCGCCAATGGCGCGTTCGAATTCGCGCCCGGCTGGCGCCTGCGCGCCGCCTATGGCGAAGGGTTCAAGGCACCCACGCTCTATCAATTGCTGTCCCAATACGGCAATCCGGCGCTCGCGCCCGAACGCAGCAAGGGGTACGAAGCGGGTATTGCCCATGGCCGCCGGGGCGAACCGGTGTTTCTCGCGCTCACCGCCTATCGCCGCGATTCCCGCAATCTGGTTGACTTCTTCAGCTGCTGGGGCGGGAGTGATCCGTTGTGCGCCACCCGCCCTTTCGGGTTCTACTATAACGTCGGCAAGGGCCGTGCGCAGGGCGCGGAATTAGAGGCAGGGCTGGAACTGCAACCCGGCCTGACGACCAGCTTTGCCTATAGCTACACGGATACGGAAAACCGCACGCCGGGCGATCCCGACCGGGGCAACCGCTTTGCCCGCAGGCCCGAACACCTGGTCACCGCCAGCCTCGACTGGGATGTGAATGACCGGCTGGCGCTGGGGCTGGACATCCGCTGGAACGGCGCCGCCTGGGACGATCGCGGCAACCATTCCCGGCTGGAATCCTATGTGCTGGGCGATGTGCGCGCATCGTGGCGGGTGCATGACCGGGTGGAGCTGTTCGGCCGGGTGGAGAACCTGTGGAATGAACGCTATGTCATCGCCGCAGGTTACGGCACGGAGGGGCGGGCGGCCTATGTCGGGGTGCGATTGAGGAAATGATCCGTCTGGTGCTCGCCCCTGCGTTCGCCGCATTGCTGGCCGCTTGCGGTCCGGGCGGCGCGCAGCGCGCAGCGGGCGGGCACCCCACCATCGTCAGCCTCAACCCCTGCGCGGATGCGGTTCTGGTCGAGGTGGCGGAGCCAGGCCAGATCCTGGCGCTGTCGCATTACAGCCGCGATCCGCGCGCCAGTTCGATGGATCTGGCCACCGCGCGGCGCCTGCCGGTAACCGGCGGGACGGTGGAAGAAGTGCTGGCGCTGCGCCCCGATGTGGTCATCGCGGGCACCTTCCTGCCTCCCGCCACCCGCAGCGCCTTTGACCGGCTGGGCATCCGCGTGGTGAGCTTCGCGATCGAGCACGACGTGCCGCAAAGCCTGGCCCAGCTGCGCGGCCTGGCGCGGCTGGTCGGCCACCCCCAACGCGGGGAGCGGCTGGCCGCGCGGATCACGCAGGCGCTCGCCGTGGCGGCCCCGCCCGCAGGCGAACCGCCCGTCCCGGCGGTGATGTGGCAATCTGGCGGGATCGTGCCGGGGAAGGATGCGCTGGTCAGCGATCTCATGCGCCGCACCGGCTTTGCCAGCCACAGCGCCGACATGGGGCTGCGCCAGGCCGATCATCTGCCGCTGGAACGCCTGCTGGCCGATCCGCCGCGCCTGATCCTGACCGCCGGATCGCCGGGGGATGGCGACGACCGCATGCTCGCGCATCCCGCGCTGGATGCGTTGCAGGGGGTGCGGCGCGCGCGGTTTGCGCCGCAACTGCTCTATTGCGGCGGACCGACCATCATCCGCGCGGCGGAGCGGCTGGCACAGCTGCGGCGGGAAATCGCTTCGTGAACCGGCTGGTGATTTTCCTGATTGCGGCGATTGCCATCGCCCTGCCGCTCTCGCTGCTGGCGGGGCGGGTATGGGTCGATCCGGCCAGCACGCCCAATGCTGCGGCGATCCTGATGGAACTGCGCCTGCCGCGCGGGCTGCTGGCGCTGGTGGTCGGGGCCGGGCTGGGCGCGGCGGGGGCGGCGATGCAGGGTTACCTGCGCAATCCGCTGGCCGATCCCGGCCTGTTCGGGATTGCCCCTGGCGCGGCGCTGGGTGCGGTGCTCAGCCTGTGGCTGGGGCTGGGGACGGCGCTGCTGCTGCCGGCCTTCGCACTGGCCGGGGCAGCGGGGGCGATGGCGCTGCTCGCGCTGATCGCGGGCCGGACGGGCGGCATCGCACTTTTTACCCTGGCCGGGATGATGCTGGCCAGCCTTGCCGGCGCGCTGAGCTCGCTGATCATCAGCTTCGCGCCCAATGCCTTCGCCATGTCCGAAATCGTCACCTGGCTGATGGGCGCACTGACGGATCGCAGCTGGAACGATGTCTCGCTGGCCGCCCCGCTGACCGCGCTGGGGATTGCCTGCCTGGCCATGGCCGGACGCGGGCTGGATGCGCTGACGCTGGGCGAAGCGGCGGCGCGATCTCTGGGGGTGGAACCCGCCCGGCTGCAATTCTGGCTGATCGCCGGGGTCGGCCTGACCGTGGGCGCGGGGGTGGCGGTGGCCGGGATCATCGGCTTTGTCGGGCTGATCGTGCCGCATCTGGTGCGCCCGCTGACGGATCGCAGGCCGTCCAGCCTGCTGGGGCCTAGCGCGCTGGCGGGCGCCTTGCTGGTGCTGCTGGCCGATTGCCTGTGCCGAATTTTGCCGCTGGTCACCGAATTGCGGCTGGGCATCGCGCTCAGCCTGCTGGGCGCGCCATTCTTCCTGGCGCTGCTGCTGAAGATGCGGCGGGAGCTGGCCTGATGCTGGAGGCACGCACCCTCTCGCTGGGCGAACGGCTGCGCGGGGTTTGCGCGCAACTCAATGCAGGTGCAATCACCGCGATCTGCGGGCCGAACGGGGCAGGCAAATCGACCCTGCTGGCCAGCCTTGCCGGGCTGCTTGGTGCGCAGGGCGGGTCAGTCATGCTGGATGGCACGCCGCTGCATGCGCTGGCGGTGCGACACCGGGCGCAGGCGATCGGCTATCTCCCGCAGGACGGACAGGTGGCATGGGACATGGCGGTGCGCCCGCTGGTCGCGCTGGGCCGCCTGCCGCACGGCGATGCGGCAGGCGCGCAGGGCGCAGCGGCGGTGGAACGCGCGCTGGCGGCGCTTGATCTGGCAGGCCTTGCGCAGCGCCCCGTTTCGACGCTTTCGGGGGGGGAGCGGGCCCGCGCGCTGCTGGCCCGGGTGCTGGCCGGGGAACCGCGCTGGATCCTGGCGGACGAGCCGCTGGCCGCGCTTGATCTTGGCCACCAGCTGGCCCTGCTCGCCACCCTGCGCAGCGCCGCAAAGGCCGGGGCGGGGGTGGTGCTGGTGCTGCATGACCTTGCGCTGGCGATGAATCACGCCGATCGGGTGCTGGTACTGGACGGCGGGGAAGTGGTGGCGGATGGCGCGCCCGAAGCCGCGCTCAGCCCTGCCATGGTCGAGCGGGTCTGGGGCGTCAGCGCCCGCTGGCTGGGCGAACCCGGCGCGCGCGCGCTGGTCGCGTCCTAGCTCCCCGGAATGCCGCTGGCCGGCGGGGCCGGTTCAGGCACGGACACTTCGGCCGGTGCCGGTTCTTCCATCAGCCCGCGCGCGATCAGCATCGCATCAGGGCTCGGATCGCGGCCGGCATAGGCGCGATAGAGCGTGGCGTAATCCATCGTATTGCCCCGGCTCAGCACCATCTTGCGGAACAGGTCGCCGCCCCGGCGCGATACGCCATCGCCAGCCTTCAGGAAGGCAAAGGCATCATGCGCGATCATTTCCGTCCAGAGGTAGGAATAATAACCTGCGGCATAGCCATGGTCCCAGATGTGGCGGAAATAGGGGCTGAAATAGCGCGGCGGAACGAGATCGGTGCGCAGGCCAAGGCTGTCCAGCGCTGCCATTTCGAAGGCGTCCGCATCCGTTGGCGCCGCATCCGGCCCGAAGGCATGCCATTTCATGTCCAGCAGCGCGGCGGCCAGCACTTCGCCCAGCGCATAGCCCTGGTTGAATTTCCTGGCCCGGTCGATCTTGTCCAGCAGCGCTTGGGGGATCGGTTCGCCCGTCTGGTAATGCCTGGCGAAATTGGCCAGCACTTCCGGTTCGGTCGCGAAGTTTTCGTTGAACTGGCTGGGAAACTCCACGAAATCGCGCGCCGTATTCGTGCCCGAAATGGTGGGATAGGTCTGGTCCGCGAACAGCCCGTGGAGCGCATGGCCCATTTCGTGGAACATGGTGATCATTTCATCGAAGGTCACCAGCACCGGCTCGCCCGCAGGTGGCTTGGGGATGTTGAGCACATTGTAGACCACCGGCTTCGTGCCCATCAGGCGCGATTGTTCCACGAAATTGCCCATCCAGGCGCCGCCCTGCTTGTTGGGGCGGGCGAAGGGATCGAAATAGAACAGGCCCAGTTCCGACCCGTCCGCATCGAACACGGTATAGACGGTCACATCTTCCTGATAGACCGGAAGGTCGGTGCGCTGTTCGAAGCGCAGCCCATAGACCAGACTGGCGGCATGGAAGACGCCGTCTTCCAGCACGCGCTTCATTTCGAAATAGGGGCGGGCCTCGGCCTCGTCGAAATCATATTTCGCGCGGCGCACCTTTTCCGAATAATAATCCCAGTCCCATGGCTGAACCGTGAAGAACTCCCCTTGCGCGCGGATGGCAACGTTCAGCTCCTCCGCCTCCGCCGCCTGCTTGGCGGACAGGTCGGGCACCATCCGGTTCATGAAATCCAGCGCTTCCGATGGCTGGCGCAGCATCCGGTCGTACATGGTGTAGCTGGCAAAATCGGGATAGCCGATGGCCTGCGCCTTTTCCGCGCGCAGTTTCGCCATCTTGATGATGATCGCGCGCGTATCGTTTTCATCGCCCAGCGAGGTGCGGGTCACGCTCGCCTCATACAACCGCTTGCGCAGGTCGCGATTGTCCAGCTTGGCCAGCAGCGGCTGCTGCGTGGTGTTGATGAGGGGGAGGACATATGCGCCCTTCAGCCCGCGTTCCGCCGCTTCCTTCGCGGCCGCTTCGATTTCGGCATCGGTAAGCCCGGCCAGTTCCTTGCGCCGGTCCACCACCAGCGCGGCGCGTTTGGTCGCCTCTGTCAGCTTCTGGGAAAAATCGGTGCCCAGCGTCGAAAGTTCGGTGTTGATCTGCTTGACCCGTTCCTTGGCCGCCGGGTCCAGCTTCGCCCCGGCGTTGACGAAGTTCTGATAAGTCACTTCCAGCAGCCGCGCTTCCTCGCTGCCTGCGGGCAATTGCGCGCGGGCATCGTACAGCGCCTGAATGCGCGCAAACAGCGCGGGGTTGAGCAGGATCGCATCGCTATGCGCGGCCAGTTTGGGCGACAGCGCCTGTTCCACCGCGTCCAGCGTGTCATTGGTGTTCGCGCTCAGCACCGCGCCGAAGGCGGCATAGGCGCGGGTCAGCAACTGCCCGGAACGTTCCATCGCCACCAGCGTGTTGTCGAAGGTGGGCGGGGCGGGATTGCTGGCGATCGCTTCGATCTCGGCCAGATGCGCGGCCATGCCCGCCTCGATCGCGGGCTGGTAATCGCCATCGCTGATCTTCGCAAAATCGGGCACGCCGAACGGCAGGGTGGATGCATGCGCGAAGGGGTTGGCATCGGTAAAGGGCGCTGCCGCCGCTGCGGAGGCGGTTTCAGCGGGGGCGGGGGTTGCGTCCTGGGCAAGGGTCATGGCGGGGTAACCTGCGGCCAGCGCGGCAAGCGATGCGCTGGCAAAGAGATTGAGGGATTTCACGGCGGGAAGCACTCCTGTTCGTGGACGCGGGGGGTTTGCCCTAAGCTGGCCCGGTTGAACAGGGCCAGTTTGAACAGAAGCTGAGCGAGCGGGCGCAGCGGAGCGGGCCGGGGATAATGGCGGCGCGGCCTTGCCAGCGGGCGGTGCGCGCGGCACAAGTGCAGCCATGTCCAACACGCTCTATTACGGGGATAATCTGCACGTCCTGCGCGAACATGTGCGGGACGGCAGCGTGGACCTGATCTATCTCGACCCGCCGTTCAATTCCAACGCCAATTACAACATATTGTTCAAATCGCCCGAGGGGCAGGACAGCGACGCGCAGATCGAAGCCTTCGAGGATACCTGGCACTGGAACGACACGGCGGAAACCGCCTTTGACGAAGTGATGAAGAGCGGGAACACCGCCGCCTTCGAACTGCTGCGGGCGATGCGCGCCTTCCTGGGCGAGAATGACATGATGGCCTATCTGGCCATGATGGCGGTGCGGCTGATCGAACTGCACCGGGTGCTGAAGCCGACGGGCAGCCTCTATCTCCACTGCGATCCCACCGCGAGCCACTATCTCAAGCTGCTGCTGGATGGGGTGTTTGGGGCCAGACAGTTTCGAAATGAAATTGTGTGGGAGCGCACAAATGCACACAACATGAAGACCGCTGCATTCACTCGATCGAACGATGTGATTTTCTTTTATACGAAGTCTGATCATTACTCCTTCAATACCATTTACACCGACTACGGCCCTGAACAGATGAAGCGTTTCAAGGCGGACGAGAATGGGCGTCTGTATAAAGCTGAAAATCTTACGTTCTCGTCCGCAAATAAAAACCGTCAATTTGAATGGCGTGGCACAAGGCCGCCCGAAAATCGTTCATGGGGGGCATCGCTTGAACAGTTGGAGCAATGGTGGGCAGAAGGTCGAATTCTGAAAAAAAGAGATGGGTCTCCTAGGATGGATGGACTCAAAATCTACCTTGACGAAACCAAGGGGAAGCCAGTCGGAACAAATTGGACCGACATTAATAGGGTCGGCAACACATCCGGTGAACGCCTTGGCTATCCCACGCAAAAGCCGCTTGCCCTGCTCGAACGGATCATCGCCGCCTCGTCGAACGAGGGCGATGTGGTGCTCGATCCCTTTTGCGGCTGCGGCACCGCCGTTCATGCCGCGCAGAAACTGGGGCGGCAGTGGATCGGCATCGATGTCACTCATCTGGCCATTTCGCTGATCGAAAAGCGGATGAAGGATGCCTTTCCGGGCATATCCTTCACCGTGGAAGGCCGCCCGCAGGATCTGGCCGCCGCGATGGATCTGGCGGAACGCGACAAATACCAGTTCCAGTGGTGGGCCGTCAGCCTGGTCGATGCGCTGCCCTTCGGCGGGAAGAAGAAAGGCGCGGATGGCGGGATCGACGGGCTGATCTATTTCAAGCCCGACGGCAAGCGCACTGAAAAGGCCATCGTATCCGTCAAGGGCGGCAAGCATGTGGATGTGAAGATGATCCGCGACCTCCATTCTGCGATGGAGCGCGAAAAGGCCCCCTTCGGCGTGTTCATCTGCGCCGCCCTGCCCACCGGGCCGATGGAGAAGGAAGCCGCCGCCGTGGGCGTGTGGGAGAACGAATATACCGGGCGCACGCATCCGCGCCTGCAAATCCTGACGCTGGCCGAACTGTTCGCGGGCAAACGCCCCGATATCCCCTGGGTGGACGCCAGCGTGCTGAAAGCTGCGAAACGCGAAGACCAGTCGAAACAGGGCAAGCTGTTGTGACATGGCGTTCGAAGGGGACCTGGGTGCGCGAGGTGCTGGATCGCACCCTGATGACGGCAGATTTCTGGCAATCGAATATCCAAATTCACGAACTGGTCCGAAAGGATGACGAACTGCTTGCTGCGGCTGCGCGGATCGCAGACCAGATCGGCGATTTTTATCAACTCGTCGGCCAGCGGATGCCGGTTCGCAAGGAACGCGAAGGCTTGCCCCCGCGTGAAGCGCAACCCGTCGATTCTCGAACCCGGTCATGGGTCGTCGGCGGCGCAGCGGCAAAGGCGGTGGATGCCGCCTTCACGCTGCCCGATGCAGGCTGGATACGGATGACGATCGGCGGCTTGACCGGCGACAGCTACATCCGATGCAGTGACATGTACGATCCCTTCCCGGACATGGTGGAATGGCTCGAAGCGATCTGTTCGGGCCAGCCCCATGCGGTGTGGGAAGTGGATTGTGAAGGTTTCGTCGCCTTGCTTGTCTATCATGCGGATACGCAAGTGTATGGCTGGGGTGACGGAGCGCGGCTGATCTGGTGTGAAGCGGGCCACGAGGTGTGGCAGCTGTCAGCGATGGCGGTGGAACCGCGCGCGCTGGTGGAAGGGATATGGCGCGCTTTCCAGGCGATGGTGCGCGAGCCGGCCTATGATCCTGCGCAATGGGAAGTCGCCTTGCATGTGCCCGCCATCGATCCCGACATCTTCATCGACGATCTGGGCGACGATGACCGTTGCCGGATGGAACAGCTGTGGCGCGCGCATCCCTATGGCGGGCGGATTCTGCATTGCCTTGAATCCGAAGCGATTGAACGCTTCCTGGCCGAACCGGACCCGGAACGGGGCACACTTGTCGAACGGTTCAGGCGGCGTAACTGGGCTCGGCGGCGCGCGGCTGATTAGGGCAGCGTGCAACGCGCCGCTGGCCTGGCCCCTTACCGGCAGCGGGTGCGGTCGCCATCGCGGCAGGCGATGGCATCGGCCTTCCACGCGGCCATGGCCCGGTCGAAATCCGCCATCGCCAGATCATGCGCCTGCTGGCTGGCGGCGTTGGTGCTGAGCTGCGCCTGCGCGGCCTGTGCCTGTTCGCGGTTCAGCCGGGCGCGCTGCGCCTCTGCATCGGCGGGCGCGGCCAGGGCGGGCACGGCCAGCAGGGCCAGCGCGGCCCCGATGGCGGGAGACAGGCGGATTGCGGTCATGGCGTGTTCCTGTTCATTGCGGCCCGGCCTCTCCCCCGTTCCCGCGCTTCGGGACGAAGGAGGGACCGGGTCCGGCTTGTGCCTTACTGGCAGGCGGTGCGATCCCCGGCGCGGCAGGCAGCGACATCGCGGCGCCAGTCTTCCATGGCCTGTTCGTAGCTTTGGCGGTCAGCGGCATAGCGCGACTGCTGCTGCTGATAGGCGGCCATGCGGATGCGATAGGCTTCGGCGTGCTGCGCCTCGTTCGCCTTGGCTTCCTCATACTGTTTCCACGCCGCGGCATAACCCGCATCGCGCGCGGTGACTTGCGCCAGCATGTCGAGATTGAGCTGGCGGACCTTGGCCCGGTCCAGCGCCACGGCCTGTTCGCTCTGCATTTCGGGATCGCGCGGATCGTCGGCCATGGCTGCGCCCGGCAATGCGGCGGCGCCAAATGCCAGCGCCGCGAAGATGATATGCGTCCTCATGTTTCCTGGTCTCCTTGTGCATTTTTCCGCACGCCCCGGACGCGCGGTGCCCCGCGAATCAGACTATTGGCCAAAAAGTTAACTTCGGGTTGATACGTGCGAACAGATGTGGAACATTGCGCACTGCGGGGGCGCGGTGCATGCGCCTCTGGACTCTGTTCAACCAAGGCCCCACATCGCCCACCATGGCACTCACCACCATTTCCGTGCGCGGCGCGCGCGAACACAATCTCAAAGGCATCGATATCGATCTGCCGCGCGATGCGCTGATCGTGATCACCGGTCTATCGGGCAGCGGCAAGTCGAGCCTGGCGTTCGACACGATCTATGCCGAAGGGCAGCGGCGCTATGTCGAAAGCCTGTCCGCCTACGCCCGCCAGTTCCTGGAGATGATGCAGAAGCCGGATGTCGAACATATCGACGGCCTCTCGCCCGCCATCTCGATCGAACAGAAAACCACCAGCCGCAACCCGCGCTCGACCGTGGCGACCGTTACCGAAATCTACGATTACATGCGCCTGCTGTGGGCGCGGGTGGGGGTGCCTTACAGCCCCGCCACCGGCCTGCCGATCGAGGCGCAGACGGTTTCCAACATGGTTGACCGGGTGATGACCCTGCCCGAAGGGACGCGCGCCTATCTGCTCGCCCCCGTGGTGCGCGGGCGCAAGGGCGAATATCGGCGCGAACTGGCCGAATGGCAGAAGGCCGGCTTCACCCGCGTGCGGATTGACGGGGAGATCTACCCGATCGAGGAAGCGCCCGCGCTCGACAAGAAGTACAAGCATGACATCGAAGTGGTGGTGGATCGCCTGGCCGTGCGCGAAGGGATTGAAACGCGGCTGGCGGACAGTTTCGAAACCGCGCTGAAACTGGCTGACGGGCTGGCCTATGTCGATCTGGCGGATGGGGTGGTGCCGGGGCGTGAGGACGAGGCGCAGGGCAAGAACCTCAAGGGCGCGGGGCTTCCCGCCAACCGCATCGTCTTTTCCGAGAAATTCGCCTGTCCGGTCTCGGGCTTCACGATCGAGGAGGTGGAACCGCGCCTGTTCTCCTTCAACGCGCCGCAGGGGGCCTGCGCGGCCTGCGACGGGCTGGGCGAAAAGCTGCTGTTCGACCCGCAGCTGGTGGTCCCGAACGAGGCGCTGACGCTGAAGCAGGGCGCGGTGGTGCCCTGGGCCAAGTCGAACCCGCCTTCGCCTTATTACATGCAGGTGCTGGACAGCCTGGCGCGCGCCTATGGCTTTGACCTGACGACGCCGTGGAACGGGCTGGAGCCGGACCAGCGGGCGATCATCCTGCACGGCACCGGCGGCCTGCCGGTAGAACTCACCTTCAAGGACGGGCGCAAGAGCTATACCGTGCAAAAGCCGTTCGAGGGGGTGATCGGCAATCTCAATCGCCGCCTGATGCAGACGGACAGCGCCTGGATGCGTGACGAACTGGCGAAGTTCCAGACCGCGCAGCCGTGCGAGGCGTGCGGCGGCAAACGCCTGAACGAGAAGGCGCTGGCGGTGAAAGTCGCGGGGCAGGATATCGCCGGGCCGGTGCGGCTGAGCGTGGCGGACGCGGTGGAATTCTTCGCGACGCTGCATGAAAAGCTGACTGATACGCAGAACCAGATCGCCCGCGCCATCCTGAAGGAAATTAACGAGCGGCTGGGCTTCCTCAACAATGTCGGGCTGGATTACCTCAACCTCGACCGGACGAGCGGCACGCTCAGCGGCGGGGAGAGCCAGCGCATCCGCCTCGCCAGCCAGATCGGCAGCGGGCTGTCAGGCGTGCTCTATGTGCTGGACGAACCCAGCATCGGCCTCCACCAGCGCGACAATGACCGGCTGCTGGAAACGCTCAAGCGGCTGCGTGATCTGGGCAATACGGTGATCGTCGTGGAGCATGACGAGGATGCGATCCGCGCCGCCGATCATGTGGTCGATCTCGGCCCCGGCGCGGGGGTGCACGGGGGCGAGGTGGTGGCGCAGGGCACGCTGGCGCAAGTGCTGGCGAGCGAGCGGAGCCTGACCGCCGCCTATCTCAACGGCACGCGCAAAATCGAAGTCCCGGCACAGCGGCGCAAGGGCAATGGCCACAAGTTGACAGTGCATGGTGCGCGGGCGAACAACCTGCGCAATGTCACCGCCTCCATCCCGCTCGGCACATTCACCTGCATCACGGGCGTATCGGGCAGCGGCAAGTCCAGCTTCACGGTGGACACGCTGCATGCCGGGGCCGCCCGTGCGCTGAATGGCGCGCGGGTTATCGCCGGGCCGCATGACAAGATCACGGGGCTGGAATATTGCGACAAGGTGATCGAGATCGATCAGTCGCCCATCGGCCGCACCCCGCGCTCCAACCCCGCCACTTACACCGGCGCCTTCACTAACATAAGGGACTGGTTCGCCGGCCTGCCCGAAAGCGCGGCAAGGGGGTACAAGCCGGGGCGGTTCAGCTTCAACGTCAAGGGCGGGCGGTGCGAGGCGTGCCAGGGCGACGGCCTGATCAAGATCGAGATGCACTTCCTGCCCGACGTCTACGTCACCTGCGAGGAATGCCACGGCAAGCGCTACAACCGCGAAACGCTGGAGGTGAAGTTCAAGGGCCACTCGATCGCCGACGTGCTCGACATGACGATCGAGGACGCGGAGGAGTTCTTCAAGGCCGTGCCGCCGATCCGCGACAAGATGCACATGCTGAACGAGGTGGGGCTGGGCTACGTCAAGGTGGGCCAGCAGGCCACCACGCTATCGGGCGGGGAGGCGCAGCGGGTGAAACTGGCGAAGGAACTCAGCCGCCGCAGCACCGGGCAGACGCTCTACATCCTCGACGAACCGACCACCGGCCTGCACTTCGAGGACGTGCGCAAGCTGCTGGAAGTGCTGCACCGGCTGGTGGACGGGGGGAACTCAGTCGTCGTCATTGAGCACAACCTGGATGTCATAAAAACCGCCGACTGGCTGCTCGACCTTGGCCCCGAAGGCGGTGTCAGGGGCGGGGAGGTTGTTGCAACGGGCACCCCGGAAGAAGTGGCCAAGGAGGCGCGCAGTTTCACCGGTCAGTACCTCGCCCCGCTCCTGTCCCGCCGGGTGGAAGCGGCGGAATGACGACGACTGAAGGCCTGCCCCGGGCTTGACCCGGGGTGGTGGTGATCGAGCACAACCGGTAGCCTGCCCCGGCGCAGGCCGGGGTGATCAAGACCGCCGACTGGCTGCTCGACCTGGGGCCGGATGGCGGCGTGCGCGGGGGTGAGGTTGTTGCGGAGGGGACGCCGGAGCAGGTGGCGAAGGTAGAGGGGTCTTATACGGGGCGGTATCTCAGGCCGATGTTGGGGAAGGTTGTGGCGGCGGAAAGAGCGCCACTATAGATATGGAGAGGTCCAAATCCGCGTCATTGTGGAAAGGAATCTGGTGGTTGATACGAGTCGAACAGAGGATTGTACTCCAAGCAAATCTTAGGCATTGAAAATTTTGGTATTTTTTGGAGAGGTGCAACATGAAAGTTGTTACTTTCGTGAACATGAAGGGTGGGGTTGGTAAGACGACCGTGGCGGTAAACGTCGCTGATGCCTTGGCTCGTCGGCACGATAAACGTGTACTGATCGTCGATGTCGACCCGCAATTCAATGCCACCCAATGTCTCTACAGTGGTGATGATTATGTGGAGATGCGAGCCGATCCGACGACGCACACAATATTCGACCTTTTCAACGACGGTGTGATCCCGGTCGTCAGTCCAATAAGCGGAATTTCGGAGACTGAGCCGCTCGATGTCGAGGACATTAGGCCATGGAAATATCGCGATAATCTTCATATTTTGGCCGGAAATCTCGAAATCTATCGACTTGATATGGCTCCAGGATCTGGGCGTGAGTTGCGCCTAAAGCGATATGTTGAGGCATTGGCGAAGGCTGATGTCTACGACTACGTTGTTATAGACACTCCGCCTACGCCCTCCACTTTCATGACCAGCGCGATACTTGCGTCAGATTATTATGTGATCCCAGTACGGCCAGAACCGCTTTCCCGAGTTGGTATCGACTTGTTGACAGGGGTAATTGCCCGGGTGATCAAAAACCATGGGCATAAGATCGAGAACGCTGGCGTGGTTCTGACAATGATGGACGCTAGGACAACGGTCTACTACGATGCTCTCTCATTCTTGGACTCAGATGAAAAGTGGGCCGGTAAGCGCTTCAAGACCGTATTGCCGCAACGGACCCAGATCGCGAAGAACCAAGGCGATCAACGCCTGATCCTGGACTCGAACAAGGAAGACGCCAAGCGGGCAATCGCTGGCATTACAAACGAGCTATTAGAACGAGTTGGTGACGATGGTATCTGACCCCGAAAAAAGAAAACGTGCTAGCAAGCGTGCTGATCCACGCGCACTTTCCCGATTCATGGAAGAGTTCGCATGGCTTATGAAATCATACGATGACCTCGATTTTAATGCGCTTGGTCAATACAGTTCCGAACTAGCAATGCTGTCAAGGCATGGCTCAAGTCGATTTCGCCATGCGGTTAGCAGTGGAACTACCGCGATGCTTGTCGGTGTGCTTCCGAGCTTTTTGGTTGATGAGGAATTATTCCCGTTAAACGAAGATATCGCTGAGTTTTCGGTTTCGATTCTTGATATCCACATTCCGCGTTGGCAGAAAAAATCAAAGTACGAGCTTATCGGTCATATTGTCTGTAATGTGAATGAAGCATCGCCAGGAAAAATATCTCGTCTCCTCGAGGCATTGGAGAAAATCTTGGATGTGAGAGGAGATGCGAGGATGAAAATTGCACGCGATCGCAAATCAGGTCGGAGTTGGAATCAGGTAATTCAGGAAATTACAGGAATCTATTAAAGATGGCAGATCCACAAAGAGAGATCGCCTCTATTTCCGAGTTCCTACAAAATCTCGATCTTAAATTATCGGGTAATATTCTTTGTGGTCCCAGCGAGAAGGACTTATATCGAAAATTCCATGCGTTGCTCTGTTGGCAGAAGGTCTTCGATGCAAATAGCACTTTGAAGGAGTCCGGCGCCTTCGACGAATTTCTATCTGACTGCTCAGCTGCGTATTTTTTTCATCTGACCTCAGCATATAAGCCATCAATCTCAATGCTGCGTAGCGGGGTGGAAAATGTCGTAAGGGCGCTATTGATTCTCGAAGGCCACAAGGCGAATGAAATAGAAGCGGTCTGGGAGCTATTTGCGGTTGCCCGCTCAACATTCTTGTCTGCTGGGAAGGACGTAATGGTCCTTCGCGTTGATGCTTTGCATACGCGCTATGGTGAAATGTGTAAGACGGTGCATTCTGCAGCTCCCGAATACATGAGCTTGCGCGTACCTTTTGAACGAATTTTTGAGATTGATGACGAGAAATTTCGGATTACGCAGCGTCTCTTAGTCGATGTATTTCGGATTGCAGCGGAAGCTTTTTACCTCGTTCAGGGAGGTAATCTCGGAGCGATACACCACCGATTAGCCGATGAAATTCGCGATAGCCTCAGCCCTTCGACAAAGTCTCTAATCAGTTAAGGTTTGACTCTTCCCTACAGCCCCCAATCCATGCCTCCCTGCGCGGCCCCTACACTGCACACGCGCCCCCGCATGAAAGCCCAGTTTCGTTTGGCTTCAAGCGCCAGCGTTCGGTTGTCGCGCCTTCGGTGCTTCAGCTTCGCCTCCCGCTCGCCTGGCTTCTGGCCTAAGGCGCAGTCGCGCCCGCTCTGCATCGCTCCGGTCCATGCCAGATGGCGAAGGTGAGGTCCCCCATTTTTCCCCTGTCCTACACGTCCCATTCTGTATAGCTGATCCGGTTCCCTCTCACACAGCATGAGGCGAACCGGCATGGACGATCCTTCACGCATCGCAGCGGGCGCTGGTCCCGATATTGACCCCGAATTTGATCCGGACACTGCCCCCGGCCTTGACCTGGATGCGGCGGAGGATGAGGACGGGGAGGAGGAATATCTCCCCGCCGTGCAGCGCCGCGATGGCTTTACTGCCCTGCGCCGCGCCCAGTTCTGCGAGGCGCTGGCCGCCTGCGGCAATGTCCGCCAGGCCTGCCGCGAGGTGCGCATCGCGCCTGACACCGCCTATCGCACCCGCCATTTCTACCCGCAGTTCCGCAAGGCCTGGGATGCGGCGCTGGTGCTGGCGCGCGAACATGCCGAAGCCGTGCTGGCCGAACGCGCGCTGGAAGGGGTGGAGGAAGTGGTCTTCTATCACGGCGAGGAAGTGGGGCGGCGGCGGCGCTTTGAATCCGCGCTGCTGCTCGCTCATCTCGCCCGGCTTGACCGGCGCACCCGCGACGAGAGCGCCCAGCTGCTGGCCCGCGATTTCGGCGAGGTGCTGCTCCGGGTCGAGCTGGAGGAAATGGAACCGGCGAGCGAGGAGGATGAGGACAGCGCGCCGGAGGGGTGAGGGGGAGCCCCGGTTTTTTGTTTATGATGTGTCCGATCCGTCCGATTTGCCGGGCGGGGGAAGCGGCGGATCAGCCGTCGAGCAGGGCCAGGCTGACTTCGCCATGACCGGGGCCGATCAGCCCGATCCGGCTGGCGGCGGCGCGTGACACGTCAATCACCCGGCCGCGCGCAAAGGGGCCGCGATCGTTGATGCGCACCACCACGCTCTGCCCCGTGCGGGTGTTCGTGACCCGCACCTTGCTGCCGAAGGGGAGGGTGCGATGCGCGGCGGTGAGATCCGCCGGATCAAAGCGTTCGCCGCTGGCGGTGCGGCGCCCGGCCAGTTCGCTGCCGTAATAGCTGGCCATGCCGCTGCCCAGATCGTCCCCTGTTGCTGGCGCGGGCGGGGCCGGTTCGGCAAGTGCGGCTGGCGCGGGCAGGGCCAGCGTGGCGGGCAGTTCCACCGCCTCCGCCACGATCCCTTCGTTTGCCGTCCCTTCAGCTAGCGCGGGGGCGCTGGCGGACAGCGGCAGCAGCAGCGATCCGGCCAGGATCAGGCTGCGCAGGGCCATCAAGGGCGCAGGGGTGCGGCGGGGCATCATCGGGGCGGGATATACAGGCCCCGGCGCGGCGCGGGCACCCGTCTGGTGGCTGCTCGCCCCGTTCATGGCCCGGTTCGTCGCGCTGCAATGCGGGATTAACCACCTTCGGCGGGCCGGGCGGCGCGCGCGAATCCCTATTCCCGGCGGCCCGCGAAAGGCGTAAATGCCCTGAGTCCCCCATGGAACGCGGTGTCGCCGCGCGGGGGGCGTAAGAGGATGCAGCTATGAACAGGTTCCTGATTGCTTCGCTGGCTGGCGCTGCCGCGCTGGCGCTTTCCAACCAATCCGCCATGGCCAAGCCGGCCATGCTCCAGTCCACCCTCTCCGGCGCGGAAGAAACCGCCGGCGGTGCGCCGGACGGCTCGGGCAGCTTCACCGGCTCGCTCGATGCGGGCTCGGGCGATCTGTGCTACGAACTGAAAGTGGCCGGGATTGGGGAGCCGACCGCCGCGCATATTCACGCCGGGGCCAAGGGTGCGGATGGCGCCCCCGTCGCCACCATCGAAGTGACCGGCGATGACGGCGAATTGTGCCTGGCGATCCCGGTGGACGCGGCCAAGCTGATCGCTGCCGATCCTTCCGCTCACTACGTCAATGTCCACACGGAAGCCTTCCCCAACGGGGCGGTGCGCGGGCAGCTCGACAAGGCGAAATGATCGCGGGCGTTGCGCGGCGGGTTGTCGCTCGCCGCGCGCGCTGAATGGCGACCGTGGTGTGCTGATTTGCGTTGCGGTTTGCTGAAGCGAATTACGGGAATTGCGCAAGGGAACGGGAATTGCGCAAAAGAAATGAGGCCAGCATTGCTGCCGACCTCATTCTCACCGGCCATGCACCGGCTTCGCATCCCTAAGGGCCTCTCGGCCCGATTGGACATGTCGCCCGGCGCTCGCGCCGGCTGCCGGTCCCGTCAGGCGGTTCGGGATTGCTCCGGAGAGTTTTCCCTTCCCGCCTGGCGGTTCCGCGGCTGGATATCCATGATGGTCCGAATCGTGCAGCTACACCGAATCTGCGGATTCTTTGCAGCGCCTTTTTCAAACCGGATTTCCGGCCTTCCCACGGCTGGTCAGATCGCGATCCCTGCGGTTCGCCACCACCTCGGTCCGAAGACGTCGCTGAGGCGTGTTTTCCGAGTTCGCGCAAACCTGCCGTTCGGTCATAAGGTTGCAAATTCCTGTTCCCTTTCTGCCACTTGCGTGGCCGATTGGAGAGGTCTTAACTTCCTTTCGACAAGTGGATGCTGCGCCTGCAGCCCGAGTCGGTGCAAGCAAAAAATGCATGACTTATCCACAATCATCGCTTTTGCGGTGGACAAGTCAGGCATCGCCCGTCAAAGGGTCCGATTCCGCGTTGCGGAATCAAAATGCTGCATCAGCGATCGCGTTTGGCCAGTAGCCGCAGGCGCAGGGCATTGAGCTTGATGAAGCCTTCAGCATCCTTCTGGTCGTAAGCGCCTGCATCATCCTCGAAAGTGACGTGCCGTTCGGAATAGAGGCTGTTCGCGCTCTTGCGGCCAACCAGATACGCGCTGCCCTTGTAGAGCTTGAGCCTGACCGTGCCGCTGACCTTCTGCTGGCTGTGATCGATCGCGGCCTGCAGCATCTCACGCTCGGGCGCGAACCAGAAACCGTTATAGATCAGCTCCGCATATTTGGGCATCAGCTCGTCCTTGAGATGCGCCGCGCCGCGATCGAGCGTGATCTGTTCGATCCCGCGATGCGCGACCGCATAGATCGTGCCGCCGGGCGTCTCGTACATGCCCCGGCTTTTCATGCCGACGAAGCGGTTTTCTACCAGGTCGAGGCGCCCGATGCCATGCCTGCGGCCCAGTTCGTTGAGTTCGGTCAGCAGCGTGGCCGGGCTCATGCTCGCGCCATTGAGCGCGACGCCGTCGCCCCGTTCGAAATCGATGGTGATATATTCGGCCGTATCGGGCGCGTCTTCCGGGTTGACGGTGCGCGAATAGACATAATCGGGCGTCTCTTCCCACGGGTCTTCGAGCACCTTGCCTTCGGATGAGGTGTGCAGCAGGTTCGCGTCAGTGGAGAACGGGCTTTCGCCCCGCTTGTCCTTGGGCACGGGGATCTGGTGCTGTTCGGCCCAGGCGATGAGGGCCGTGCGGCTGGTCAGTTCCCATTCGCGCCAGGGCGCGATTACCTTGATGTCGGGCGCAAGCGCATAGGCGGAAAGTTCGAAGCGGACCTGGTCATTGCCCTTGCCGGTGGCGCCGTGTGCGATGGCGTCAGCGCCGGTTTCGCGCGCAATCTCGATCAGCCGCTTGGAGATCAGCGGGCGCGCGATCGAGGTGCCGAGCAGATAATCGCCTTCATAGCGGGCATTGGCGCGAAACATCGGAAAGACGAAGTCGCGCACGAATTCCTCGCGCAGATCGTCAATATAGATGTGCTTGTCGGGAATGCCCATCAGCTGCGCCTTGGCGCGCGCGGGTTCCAGCTCTTCCCCCTGGCCGAGATCGGCAGTGAATGTCACCACTTCGCAATTATAAGTGACCTGCAGCCACTTGAGGATGACGCTGGTGTCAAGGCCACCGGAATAGGCAAGGACGACTCGCTTGATGTCGGACATTTCGGGCTCCGCATTGGAAAGTGCGGCGGCGCCTATCAGCCGCGCAGCGCAGGCGCAACCGGCTGCGCCATGTCAGCGCGCATCAAGCAGCGCGGACTCGGTCGTGGCGAGATAGTGACGGGTCAATGGCAGTGCATGGCGGTTGCGCGCGAACTGGATCTGGTAGTTGCACATCCCGCCGCTTTCAAAGGCGGCCGTCGCGCCCGCAAGGTAGAAGGTCCACATGCGGAAGAAGCGCGGATCATACATCGCCTCGATCTCCCCGCGATGGGCCATGCAGCGGGCATACCATTCGCGCAGGGTGAAGGCGTAATGCATCCGCAGCGTCTCGATGTCAGTCGCGATCAGGCGGAACTGTTCGCTCGCCGCCAGCGTTTCGCTGAGCGCCGGGATATAACCGCCGGGGAAGATGTATTTGCGGGTAAAGGCATCCGTCGCGCCGGGCGTGCCCATGCGTCCGATCGTGTGCAGCAGCATCACCCCGTTATCGCTCAGCAGATTGGCGCAGGCGCGGAAGAAGTGGCGGAACTGCGGCCGCCCGACATGTTCGAACATGCCCACTGAAACGATCCGGTCATAGCGTTTGCCCCGCGCGGGCAGATCGCGGTAGTCAACCAGCTCGAAACTCACCCGGTCAGACACGCCCGCCTGTTCGGCCCGTTCCTTCGCCAGGGCGAGTTGTTCTTCGCTCAGCGTGATGCCGGTCACCCGCGCGCCGGTATGCCGCGCCAGATAGATCGCCATACCACCCCAACCGCAGCCGATGTCAAGCACCTCCTGTCCCGGTTTGAGTGCCAGTTTGGCCGCGATATGTGCCAGTTTGGCCTCCTGTGCGTCATCCAGGTTCATCCCTTCGCGCGGCCAGTAGGCGCAGCTGTATTGCATGTGATCCTTGTCCAGCATCAGCCGGTAGAGATCGTTGCCGATGTCGTAATGATGCGCGACATTGGCCTTTGAAGCGCGGTGATGGTTGAGCTGGTTAAGCGACGCGGTGGCGGTTTTCAGGGCCTGGCGTAGCGGCTGTGCCTTGCCGATCGCGCCGCGCCGTTCCCACACCGCATTGCCCCGGATCAGCTGGATCAGGCCCATGATATCGCCTCGTTCGATCAGCAGGCGTTCGTCCATGAAGGCTTCGGCAGCGCCGAGGCGCGGCGACAGGATGATGTCGCGGGCGACCTTCGGATCAGCCAGCCGGATCCGGACATCGGGCCAGCCCGGCGCGGGACGGCCAAAGCGCCGTTCCGAGCCGTCAGCATGCACGATTTCGAGTACGCCGGTCGTTATCGCGCCGCCAATGACCCGGTCGATAATGCGTGCACTCATTCCCTCAATTCTCCGGTCTCAGATTCCGGCATACCATTGATAGCCCGAACGATCTTCCCAATAGCCGCCCTTGCCTTGCCCGATCCCGTCAAGCCTGGCTACCGCTTCAATGGCGGTCAGATATTTGGCCTGCTTGTAGCCGAGCTGGCGTTCCACCCGCATGCGCAGCGGGGCCCCATTGCGGACTGGCAGCGCTTCACCATTCAGCCGGTGCGCGATGATGGTTTGTGGATGGAATGCATCGGCAAGGTCGATACTTTCATAGTATGGCTTTCCGGCCAGACGGTCGGCGCAATGGAAGATGATGAAACGCGCCTCAGGCTTCAGTCCGGCCTGTTCCAGTACCAATGCCAGTTGCGGACCGGTCCATTCTCCGATCGCGCTCCACCCTTCCACACAGTCATGCCGGGTAATCTGGGTACGCTGGGGCAGAGCTGCGATGTCGGCCAATGACAGGGACAGCGGATTATCCACCAACCCGCGCACCGTCAGCCGCCAGTCCGCAAAACCATTCTGGACGGCCGCCTTGTATTCCGCGCTGTCCGGATCGGTAGAGCCGTTGCCACGAAAGAAGGGCGATATGTCGGCCCGGTCATATTCGCGGGCAAGTGCGCCGCGTCCGCCAAGCAGGCGGTGTGCTTTGCGGTGCCAGTCTTCTGCGGCCGAAAGCAGCGCGTCGCCGGCCTTGCTGTCGGACAGGCGCGAACAAGCGCTGGTGAACAGCGCGCCGATCCCGGCGATGACCGCCCGCCGCCTCATGCCTCGCCTCCGCAGATCATGTCGCGGATCTGCCGGACTGGCCCGGAAAGCAGCACCAGGGCGATATGGATCACGAAAAAGGCGAAGATCGCCCACGCGGTCAGAAAGTGAATGGACCGCGCGCTCTGCCGTCCAGCGAACATTTCGCTGAGCCACGGCCATGCCGAATCCATGCCGGGGCTGATCGCCATGCCGGTCGCGATCATCAGTGGCAACAGGATGCCCAGAACCGCCCCATAGGCGAGCTTCTGAAGGAAATTGTATTTCGACCCGTGATGCGTGAAGTCGAGCCTGAGATGCTGGACGATGTCGTGCCAGATCGCTGCGGGTCGCCATTCCGCGGTGCTGGTCATGATATCGCGTCGGAAATGGCCGTTTAGCATCATCGCTGCCCAGGCGAACAGCAGGCCGATGGCGAAGGGCCAGGCAAGCAGGACATGCCAGTCGCGCGCAGCGGCCAAATCGTAATGCCCGGGGATTGTCATCCAGCCGGGAAAGCGGGGGACGAACAGCCAGGCATCTTCCGGCGCGAAGCCCCACTCGCCCCAGTAGAGGCGCCGATGCGCGTTGGAAATATTGAGACCCGACATGAACAGGCCGGTGATGCATGCCAGGTTCAACCAGTGCCACAGACGGGTGGGCAGCGCATGGCGTTTCATGCGCCCGCCCTCTCGCGCTCAAGGTAAATCACGTCGCGTGGCTGGTTGAGCAGGTGTTGCCCGGAATCGACGAACAGCAGCGAACCGCTTTCCAGCGCGCCGCGGGACAGGAACAGGGCTGCATCAGCCACTTCGTCAGGCCCCGTCAGCCGGCCAAGCAGGTTGAGCCGGTGCGAACGTTCCGCCTCGTCAGGAGACTGGTCGTGGCTGGGAAGGATCGCACCGGGGCACAATCCGTAAATCCTGTCGCCCCTGCGTCGCGGGGCCATCGCCAGCATCGGCACCGTTGCTGCCAGCGCGTGTTTGCTCATCGTATAGGAGAAGAAATCTGGATTGGGATTGTCCAGCTTCTGGTCAAGCATTTGTATGACGGTGCGCTCGTTGCCGGTGCGCGCATGGGTGAAGAATGCCTGGGCCATGCGCGCGGCGCTTCCGGCGTTTACCTGCATCGCTTCATCAAAACATGCAGGGTCAAGCCTACTCACCAGATCGTGGCGGAAGACCGAGGCGTTGTTGACGAGCAGACGGAAGTCATGATGATCGCGCGCCACGCTTTCGACCATCGCCACGCCGCCATCCCAATCATTGAGTTCGGCCTGTGCAATGCCAGCCGAAGGGAGGCTTGCAGCCAGCTGTTCCGCCTCGTCGCGGGAACTTCCGTAATGGATCACCACATGCCAGCCTGCGGCGGCGAAGGCGCGGCAGATGGCGGAACCGATCCGCTTTGCTCCGCCCGTCACTAGTATCACAGGTCGTCTCATCCGCGCGCTTGCCTCTTACTGATGCTATATCCGGCGTCCGGGCCGCGCAGGTTACATCGGGCGGGCTTGATACCCAACAGGCTTCATGCCGCTATCCTCAGGTTGAGCGTTCTAACGGCACTTGAGATCGCCGCGATCGATCGCCCGCCCCAGCGCGCCGCCGATCACCGCACCCAGGATCGTACCGAGCGTCTTGTCGCCCGGCCCGGCCAGATCATGCCCGGCCAGCGCACCAACCCCCGCGCCGATCACCAGCCCGGTCGTGCCATTGTCGCGGCGGCAGTAATAGCGTCCGTCTCGCCCGCGCCAGATATATGAATTGCGGGTAATCGGGCGCGGTTCGACGTAGCGCCCATAGCCGTCATACACATGCTTTTCGCGCGCACCATGCGCAGGTGCCCAAGGCGGCGGGTCAGCCAGCGCGGGGGTGGTGGCGAGTGCGAGGGCGAGCGGGGCGATGAACAGGGTCTTGCGCATGATACGCTCCTTTGCGTTGAACAGTTTCGCGCCACTCTCTCCCGTTGCGGATGAACGGCGGATTGCTGGCAGCGGCGAGTTGCCGCTCGCACGCGATCAGCGGAGCGCAGCCTCTTTTTCCGCATAGAGCCGTTCCAGTTCCGCGCGGCTTTTCTTTTCCGCTGCGGTCTTCAGCTGGCCGCAGGCGGCATCGATATCACGCCCGCGCGGGGTGCGGACCGGGGCCGAGATCCCCGCCTCGAAGATGAGGTCGGAAAAACGTTTCACCCGTTCAGGCGTGGAGCATTCATAGGGTGCGCCGGGCCAGGGATTGAAGGGGATCAGATTGACCTTGGCCGGCAATTTGTAGTGCTTGAGCAGTCGCACCAGTTCATGCGCGTCGGCGTCGGTGTCATTCTTGTCCTTCAGCATGACATATTCAAAGGTGATGCGCCGGGCGTTGGAGGCGCCGGGGTAATCGGCACAGGCCTGCAACAGTTGCTCGATGCCGAACTTCTTGTTGATCGGCACGATTTCGTCGCGCACCTCCTTGGTGACCGCGTGAAGCGAGACTGCCAGGTTGACGCCGATTTCCTGCCCGCAGCGTTCCATCATCGGCACGACGCCGCTGGTCGACAGGGTGATGCGCCGTTTGGACAGGGCCAGACCGTCGCCGTCCATCACCAGCTTCAGCGCATCGCGGACATTGTCGAAATTATACAGCGGCTCGCCCATGCCCATCATCACGATATTGGTCAGCAGGCGGCCGTCAGCGGTATATTCCGCCTCGCTCTCGTCATCCGGCAGATCCATGCGCCCCTTGGGCCATTCGCCCAGCGCATCGCGCGCCAGCATCACCTGGCCGACGATTTCGCCCGGTGTCAGGTTGCGCACCAGCCGCATGGTTCCGGTGTGGCAGAACCGGCAATTGAGGGTGCAGCCTACCTGGCTGGACACGCACAGCGTGCCGCGATCGGCGTCGGGGATGAACACCATTTCGAAATCATGGTCATCGGCCGTGCGCAGCAACCATTTGCGCGTGCCATCGGTGGAATGCTGCGCCTCTATCACTTCGGGGCGACCGATGACGAAACGCTCGCCCAGCCAGGGACGCATGGTCTTGGCGATATCCGTCATCGGCTCGAAATCAGTGACGCCGCGATGATACAGCCAGTGGAACACCTGCTTGGCGCGCAGCCGGGCCTGTTTTGTATCTAACCCGGCGCTGGCGAACAGTTCGGCAATGCGCGGGCGCGGCAGGCCGAGCAGGTCCACGCGGCCATCGGCGCGCGGCGTGATATCGCGCGGGACAGGAACCGGGTCCAGCTGGCCCGGGATCGGCATGAGAGCGGTGTCTGGCATGATTGCTGGACTTTATAGGGAATGGTGCAGCGATTTGCTAGCGAATCCGCGCGCAGCCGACCATGGCCGCGTCCATCGCGGTGGCTGCGCCAGACAGATCGAAGCTGTTGGAAAAGCGGCGTCCGCGATGATCTGTCGCATTCACGATCATGGTTCCGGCAGAACGCATGGCCGCGATAATGGCGGCATCCATGCGCTTGTCCTGCGCCCATGCATCGCCGCCACCACCGACCAGGGTAAAGCGTTCCCGGCCGAGGATAAGCGTGATCGGCTGGGTGGCTGACAACTTGCGCGACAGGCGCACATGCAACTGGCTGCGAATGCCGCGCCGCGGCCACGTCCCGACGCTGGCGAAGGGTTCATAGTCGCGCTCCAGAGTGCTGGGTTCGGCCATGGCAATGGCGTAGCAGCGCGGCACGCTCGTATCGCGAAACGCGCCCCAATTGCCGAATACGCCAAGGCTGTCGCGTGCGCTGGCTGGCGCACACAGGCAGGCGGCCAGCGCTGCGGCGATCAGGACGCGACTGCGTGGCCTAGGCATAGTCGATCGCCACCACTTCCCACTCCTTCGCGCCGCCCGGCAGGCGAACCGTGCGCAGATCGCCCACCGTCGCCCCGCGCAGCGCGCGCGCCATCGGGCTGGACCATCCGATCAGTCCCTTGCCCGCGTCCTGTTCATCGTCGCCAACCAGTGTCACGAATTTCCGGTTATCATCCTCATCGGCCAGCGTCACCGTGGCGCCGAAGAATGCGCGGGTCCGATCGACTTGCAGGGCGGGGTCAATCACCCTGGCCGCCTTCATCCGTCTTGCAAGATGCGCAAGCTCGCGGTCAATCTCGCGCATGCGCTTGCGGCCATAAAGGTAATCGCCATTCTCGCTGCGATCGCCATTGCCCGCTGCCCAGCTGACAATTTCCACGATCCTTGGCCGTTCATTGCCAAGCAGGTGATCGTAACGGGCCTTCAGTGCGGCAAGACCCGCCGGGGTAATCGGATTGCCATCTGCTTTCATGCGATATTGCTGCGCCGGTCACCCCGGTGTCCGCTTGCCCAGAAACCAGCTGATCCCTTTCGGCCCGCCATAGCCTGCCTTGTCGGGGTTCATCTGCTGATAGACCACCGCATTTTCCAGCACACGCTGCACATAATTGCGGGTTTCGTAGATGGGAATGTCCTCGATCCAGCGGATCCAGTCCAGTCCGCCCGAACGCGGATCACCATTGGCACGCAGCCATTTGTTCACATTGCCGGGGCCGGCGTTATAGGCCGCGACCGCCAGCGGATAGCTGCCCCCGTAGTAATCCATCATCCGCGCGAAATAACCGCTGCCAAGCCGGATATTGTAATCCGCATCGCTAATCAGGGAGGCGCTGAGGTAGGCCATGCCCAGCTTGCCCGCCTGTTCGCGCGCGGTGCCCGGCATCAGTTGCATCAGCCCGCGCGCGCCCGCGTGGCTGATGGCATTCTGGGCGAACTGGCTTTCCTGGCGGGTGATGGCATGCGCCATTGTCCAGTCAGTGCCGGGCGGAGTGGGAATGGTCGGGAAGGCGTGAGCGTGGAAATCGTCGTAGCCGTGTTCCTGCGCCTTTTCACCATTGATGACCGCCAGATCGCGGCGGCCAAGGCTCTGCGCCAGTTCTGCGACCAGAACATGTTCGGCTTCATTGCTCGCCTGGTCGGCAATCTCGCGGAAGAAGCGCACGGATGTGCTCCATGGAGCCTGACGTGCCGCTTCGCGCACGGCTGCGGCGATCGGGCGGGCATAGAACGCGGCGCGTTCCTCTCGCGTCGGGATCGCATCCGGTTCGCGTTTCAGGCTGGGTATCGGCTTGCCGAGCCGTTCCAGTGCCAGCATCCCGTAGAACTGATCGGGATAGGCGATGGCCATTGAAAAATACTTCTGCGCCGCAGCAGAATCGCCCGCATTCGATGCGGCCAGTCCGGCCCAGTAAAAGCCCTTGGAACGCGTCTGCGGGGTCCGTGCCGCCGCTCCATAGCGGTAGAACAGCGGCGCGGCGGATGCCGGGTCGTTCAGGGTCCACAGCGCCTTGGTGCCGCCCAGCCACATCAGCGAGGTGTAATCGTCACGCAGGCCATAGGACATGGCGCTGATATCGGTGCCCGGGGCAAACGCATCGTCGATCGAGGCTGCAATGCGCATGGCAGGAAGGGCCGCAGCGGCTCGCGCGGTGACCAGCAACTCTTCAACCCAGTCCGCCTGATCGTGCGGCAGGCTGGCAAGCGGTGGCCGGGTGGCGAGCAGGTTGACCGCATCGTAGGTGCGGCCGCTCTTGCGCATCTGCCGGACGATATTGAAGATGTAGCCAGGATCACGCAGGGCGCTGTCGGGAACACTGATGCCCAGCGCGTCCGGATTGCTGCCTTGCGCGGCAGAGAGGCGCGCCATGAAGGTTTGGCGCGTGTTCGGGCTAACGTAAGCAAGCTGGCGTTGCGCCGCTATCGTGTCGCGCTGCCATAGCAGCGCATCCATCCGGGCGTCATGATCGTCAGCGGACAGGCGATTGGCGAACATCGAGAAAATGGTCGCCTCCGCTGTCGCGCTCAGGCTGCCGCCGCGCCACGCCGCGCGCGCCATCTCATAGGCTTCGGGCCGTTGCAACGCCGCCAGTGCGATCGCATAGCTTCCCCGGGCCGGATTGGTGAGCGGTGGAAACCTGTCAAAATATGCGGCAGTGCGGCTGGCGGGAACGTCCTGCTGCTGCAGCTTGCCTTCGGCATAGCCGCGCAGCTTCGCTTCAAGCGGGAAGCCGGGGTAAGTCAGCAGGAAATTGGCGTAATCGTCAAAGCCGAACGCGGCGGAGGATGTGAGCTGTTCCCAGCGGGAGATGGCCTGCGCCATCTGCCCGGGCTGGCTGGCGACAAGCGATGCGCGCGCGGCATCCCACGACCCCGCATCGGTTACATTGGGCGGCGCGGACGCGGTCAGCAGCGGGGCCACCAGCATGGTTGCGATCAGTGGAAAGCGGAGCATGCTGGACATTTTGGTCTTTGGCTCCTTATCAGGCGCTGAACACAAACCCTTGGCGGGCACGGAATCGGACGATCCGTTTTCCATACATGGGGCAGATGATGAGGCGAAGTCCATGTTTTCCGGTTCTATTCCGGCGCTTGTAACCCCTTTTCGCGATGAATCGTTTGATGAGAGCGCTTTCCGGCGCCTTGTCGAATGGCAGATCGAAAGCGGATCGTCGGCGCTGGTCCCCTGCGGAACGACGGGTGAATCGCCCACGCTCAGCCATGAAGAGCACCGCCGCGTCACGGAAATCTGCATCGAAGTGGCGGGGGGCAGGGTGCCGGTCATCGCCGGTGCAGGGTCGAATTCGACAGCGGAAGCCATCAGCCTTGCCCGCCATGCGGAGCAGGCGGGGGCGAGCGGGGTGCTGGTTGTCACGCCCTATTACAACAAGCCTAATCAGGAAGGCATGTACCGCCATTTCAAGGCAGTGAACGATGCCATCTCCATTCCGATCATCGTTTACAATATTCCCGGTCGTTCGATCGTCGACCTGAATGTTGAAACCATGGCCCGACTGGCGCAGCTGTCCAATATCGCCGGGGTCAAGGATGCGACCGGCGAGATTGAGCGGGTGTCCGATTACCGCAAGGCGATTGGCAACCGGTTCTGCCAGCTTTCGGGTTGCGACGAATCGGCGTTGGGTCATTTTGCGCATGGCGGGGTGGGTTGCATTTCCGTCACCGCCAATGTCGCACCCGGTCTTTGCGCCGAATTTCAGCGGGCCTGCGCTGTCGGCGATATGGGGCATGCGCGGGAATTGCACGACCGGTTGCATCCGCTGCATCGCGCGCTGTTCACTGACACCTCGCCCGGTCCGGTAAAATATGCGATGTCGCGCGTGCTGGACTGGATGAGTGCCGAAGTCCGCTTGCCGGTTATCCCCTGCAGCGATGCCTCGCGTACCGCAGTGGATGCGGGCCTCGCCCATGCGGGCCTGACCTGAGCTGCTGCGGGCGAAGTTTCAGAGCAGCACTTTCGCCAGTTTTTCGACCAGCGCGATTTCGGGCTTTTCGCTGTCTGTCAGCACCTGAATGCAGACATGGTCCGCCCCGGCGGTGAAATGGGCTTCGATTCGCTCCGCAATCTTTTCGTTCCCGCCCCAGGCGATGTTGGCATCGATCAGGCGGTCCGACCCCCCATTGGCGAAATCCGCGTCCTCGAAACCCAACCTGCGCCAGTTGTTGCAGTAATTTGGCAGCAGCGTGTAGAATCCGAAATTCCTGCGGGCGATGTCACGCGCCTTTTCGGGGTCAGTTTCATCGACGACCATCTGTTCCACGCACAGCAACTTGCCGCTCCCCAGAATGGTCCGTGCTTCGCGGGTGTGTTCGGGTGTGACATTGTACGGCAGAGCACCATCCGCCGTGTCGCGCGCAAGGCCCAGCATCTTCGGGCCGAGCGCCGCAAGCACCGTCAGTGGCGGCTCCGCAGGCGGGACCGAACCATATTCGCATGCCGCCATCGCATCGCGATATGCCCGCATTGCGGCAATGGGTTTGCCATAGTCATGGCCGCGCAGATCAGTCACCAACGGCTTGTGCGACACACCCAGTCCCAGCAGGAAGCGCCCGCCTGACTGTTCGTTCAGCCCCTGCTGAGCTGCAAATGTAGCCTGGGCATCACGGGCGTAAATGTTGGCGATGCCAGTGCCCACGATGAGCCGTTCAGTGCTGGCGAGCAGCCAGGCGGCTGATGCCATGGCGTTGCGCCCGCGCGCTTCTGGAAACCACAGGGCGCAATATCCTGCGGCTTCCGTCCGCTTTGCGAAATCAGCCGTTTCGAGTGAACTCAATCCCTCAAGATTGGCCCAGATACCCAGCCTTCCCAGTTGCATTGCACTCTCCCCATTGGAAGGTGATCATGCCGTCGGGAACACGGATCCGTCAATCGGCGTGCGCACAGCCTGGCAATGTCATGTTCAGAAGCGCGCCCGGACCCCGGCCATCGCCATGCGCGGCGCGCCAGGACGGGCGCCTGCAGGAGAGAAGGCGACGTTATAAGTCTTGTCGAACAGGTTGGTGACCGTGCCGAACAGTGACACCGGGCCGAACAGGTCGACTTCCCCGGCAATATCGACCAGCGCGCGCGCATCGACTTTCTGGTTTGCCGGGATTGCGCCACTGCCCGCCACCGCGCGCGCCTTGCTGACGAGATTGAGGCTGGCGGACAGGCGGGCGGACTCAAGTTCCACCCCGGCGTTCAGGGTCAGTTGATGGCGCGGCAAATAGGGCAGGCGATCGCCCTTTCTCACCGTTCCCCAAGGTTCATAGGAACTGTTGAAGGCACTGCGGAATTCGGCACTGGTCAGGGTATAGACGACGGATAGCGGTACGGCGAAGCCCTGGTTTTCGACATCGCCGAAACGATAGCCGCCGGTCACTTCCACGCCCTTCACATGTATCTTGCCGCCGTCGAACTGGTCACCGATGGTGCAATCGCCGCCGGTAGAATTGGTGCAGGTGCCCACCAGATTCGCGTAATCGTTGAAATAACCGATGATTTCGGCATGCCAGTTGTCACGGCCAAGTTTGACGCCGGCTTCGTAATTCCACGAGGTTTCCGCATGGGCCGCCGAGCCGGGGGCGGGGCTTGCAAAACCGCGATGGGCGCCTGCGACAAGCCGCATTCCGGGTGAAAACTCCCAGGTTGCAGCCAGTCCGGGAATCCAGACATCCACGCTGCTGTTCGAGATCGCCGTGGGCGCGGTGCGTTCGGGATCGGAACCGGCCCAGTCGGTGCGCCGCAGGTCAATCGTTTCGTAACGCAGTCCCGGCGTGAGTGTGAGCGATCCGGCTGTGATGGTATCCCGAATATAGAACGCCCAGGCCTTGGCTTCGCCCAGCCGGTTGGACTGGCTACCCGGCGCACCTGCGCTTGTCAGGATCATCTGCCCGTCCGCGATCTGGTAAATGTCGTCGTGCTGGAAGCGGTCTTCCTCGTCCTCGTGATAGCGTGCGGACAGTTCCAGCTCGTGGCCAAGCGATCCGGTCGCAAAACTGAAGTCGATCACAGCCTGAAGCCCGGTGGCCTGATAGCGGCGATTGTTGTCGCGTACCCGCAGGGCATTGGCGCGGCTGGTATAACCCTCAGCGCCTGCAAGGTCGGCCAGTTGCAATGCATAGTCGGCAGGATCGGCCAGAACATTGCTGATCGCCGTCCAACCAGTGTCGGCGGTGTTGCGCACATCGTTCAGCTTGTACCACGAGCGCCGCGTATCATTGCGATATGCGACGAGTGTCAGATGCATGTCATCGGTCGGATCGAAGCGATAGCTCAGCTGATAGGTCTGGTGCTCTGCATCCATGCGGTCACGCTGGCTGGCGTTGTAGCGCCGGTATGGGGCGTCGCGGAAATCGTCCAGCGTCAGGCCGAGATAGGTCTCCGCGCTCGTTTCATCATAGGTCTGGAACTTGAACTGGAGTTCGTGTCGACCATCAGTGCTGCGCAGGCCCAGCTTGGCGACGATGTCAGTGATTTCATAGCCCGTGTCACCGCCGCGGTCGATCCGCTTGAACCCGCCTGAGTGATCGTAGAGTCCTTCGATCAGGCCGCCGACCTCCAGCCCGTCGCCCAGCGCGGTCCATCCGCCGGCCCAGCCATGGGCGCGACGCGCCTTGTCAGTTCCCGCCAGTGCTTCGACGAATCCGGCCGGTGCTTCCGGGATGGGGGTGGAGCTGAAGTTGATTGCACCACCGACTGTCATCGGGCCGTACTTGATCGCAGCCGGACCCTTGGAAACTTCGACCCCCGCCATGCGCGCGATGCTCGGGAAGTAATATGCCGACGGGGCGGCGTAGGGTGCAGGCGCAATCAGGATGCCGTCTTCCATCAGCGCCACGCGCGCGGAACGGTCAGTTCCCGACCCGCGGATCCCGATATTGGGACGCAGGCCAAAGCCATCCTCTTCCTGCAGGTTGACACCGGGGACCTGGCGCAGCACCCGGATCGGGTCGCTATATGCGAATTCGGCAAGGTCTTCCGCGTCCAGTACCTGCACCGCGCCACCGATCGTGCGCGCGTCCTGCTTGCTCGCCGTTACCACGATTGCTTCGTTCACCCGGGGCGTGCCGGTGTCCTCGGCCGTTTCAGCCAGGGCTGGCAGAGGGGCTGCCAGCAAGGCGGCCAGCAAGGCACAGGGCGCTGCAGATGTGCGCAGGTCAATCTTCATCACATTTCCTCGAATCGTGTTGCGAACGCTAATAAGAATTGATCGCAATAAAGCAAGGTTCGATCTTGTCGTTGATCTGCGTCAAATTCTCATTTGCATTAGGCGAGTCGTCCGGAGCGCAGATTCAGGCTGGTGCTGGCCCGGTTGCCCGCCCATGTGCGTCGGGCCTTCCCCTGGCGCATGCCAGCGCCTACATGCGCGCGACCATGGTTCGACCCAAACCCGCTACCTTCGACAAGAAGAAGACCGTCGCCGAGAACCGCCGCGCGCGTTTTGACTATCATATCGATGACACCTTCGAAGCCGGGATCGCCCTGACCGGTACGGAGGTGAAAAGCCTTCGTTTCGGGGAAGGGTCGATTGCGGAAAGCTATGCCGAGGTCAGGGGCGGCGAGGTATGGCTGGTCAATTCCAACATTCCCGAATTCAGCCACGGCAATCGCTACAATCATGAACCGAAGCGCCCGCGCAAACTGCTGCTGCACGAGCGCGAGATTGCCCGGCTCCAGGGGGCGGTGGAGCGCAAGGGGATGACACTGGTTCCGCTATCGGTCTATTTCAATTCACGCGGACGGGCCAAGGTTGAACTGGCCCTTGCCAAGGGCAAGAATGCGGCGGACAAGCGCCACACCA
Organism: Novosphingobium sp.; assembly: GCA_024236235.1. Classification (GTDB taxonomy): domain Bacteria; phylum Pseudomonadota; class Alphaproteobacteria; order Sphingomonadales; family Sphingomonadaceae; genus JACKKV01. The sequence goes on from JACKKV010000002.1 coordinate 232,820, forward strand.
TCAAGGAACGGGACTGGAAACGGGACAAGGCGCGGCTGTTGCGCGAGCGCGGCTGACGCATGTCTGGCCCGCTGTGCCGATGCCCGCTTGCGCTTTGCCGTCGGCTTGGCAATGGACTGCTTCGTTAAGCCCTTGTTCGCCAGGGCTCGCTTATCGATGATACCCGCCCGCCACATTGGCGGGACAGATGAGAGTGAAGACAGGCGCGGTGATAGTAACGATAATATCCTGGACACGGCGCAACATGCCCACCCGCGAGCAGATGGAACGCAACCGTCTGGTGCGGCCCTTCGCGCATCGCGTTTTGCGCTCGGAATTGTGGCGTTTCACGCGGCGTTCCGTTCCGCGCGGCGTGGCGCTAGGGATTCTAGTGGGAATAATCATCCCTTTCGCCCAGATTTTCTTCGCCGCTCTGCTGAGCTTTTCGGTGCGTGCCAATGTTCCGGTCGCGGCGCTGACCACATTCATCACCAATCCCTTCACAACACCGCTGATCTGGATCGTCGCTTACCGGCTTGGCAGCTGGCTGCTGCAGGTCGACGCGATGACCGTGGTGGCACCAGTGAACACCGCGATGGAGCACACGGAGTTGCAGGATGCGCTGCAGTGGCTGACGGGGGCAACGCTGGTCACCGCCTTCGGTCTGGTCGTCCTCGCAATCGTTTCCGCCGCCGTCGGATATCTGGTAACCAGTCTTGGCTGGCGCCTGTGGATCGCACGCAAACGCAAGGCGCGTCTGGCAGGCATGCGAGTGCGGCTGATCGAACAGATATGAGGCCGCAGGAGTGATCGTCAGGGGGCGTGTTTGATGCCGGACATTTCGGGACAGGAATTGCGCCGGCCCGCATCGGTTGAGCTTTATGCAGTTGTGCTGGCTCTGCTGGTCAGCCTGGCCCTGATTTGGGGCATCACCGGTGAACCGCTCGTGGCAGCGGCCTATGGTGGCGCGCTGCTGGTGCTTGGGGTGGCCGGATTTGCACTGTCCCGGCGCCGCGTGGTGCCCCGTGCCGATGTGGCCGGCGAAGCTGACTGGTCAGTCACCGTTGCGGCGATTGAGCAGCCGGATTGTGCCATTGCGATAACGGACCGCGCCAATCGTCTGGTATGCGCCAATTCTGCCTATCAGAAATGGTTCGGCGTGGAACATGCTCCGCCTGAAATCAGGGTGGATGGGCCATCGCACGAGCGGCTGGCCAGGGCGGCGCGCGCCGCCTGGCGCGATGGTTCGGCACTGGCCGAACACATCGCCGCTGCTGATACTGGCGGATTGTGCTGGGATGCGGCGGTGGTGTGTTGCGGGCGCGGCGGCGATTACCTGTCCTGGCGATTCGAACCGGTTCGTTCGGCCGATCCGGTCGAGACGATGGCGCAAGCCCTCGCCGGCAGCATCGGCGCCTGTTTTTCTGCTGCTGGCGTCGAAGCGGCAATCGTTGGGCCGGAAGGCGCGATTCGCGCGGCCAGTGCCGGCTTTGCGCGCCGCACCTCGGGTGATGCGAGCGCTAGCATGGCTGGTCAGGATTTCGCCAGCCTGCTGCGGGTGGATGAGGGCGATCGTATCTACTTCGCGCGTGAAGGGCGGCAGGGCGATCCGCAAACGCTGGTTCAGGTGCCGCTTGGCGATTCGGGCGAGGCGGACGGGATGCCGTCCGCGGATATGACCCCTTCGCTGATGCTGTTGCTCGATTCGGGCATCGGTATCGGCGGCGGGGCGGTGACCGAAGGCGGGGCGGCTCCCCAGCTTGAAGCACTTCTGGCGCAGTTGCCGCTAGGTCTGGCACTGGCCGATCGTGACGGGAGGTTCCTGTTTGCCAATGCGGCATTCCAGCGCGCAGCAGGTATCGAAGGCAAGCCGTTGCCGCCCTATCCGTCCGATCTGGCGGTCCGCGAAGACAAGGCCGCGCTGGTCGATGCGGTGCGGCGCTTTGCGCAGGGCGCGCCGAGTTCAGGTGACATGGCGGTGCGCCTGCGGCGGATGGCGGACGAACCGGTTTCGCTTGGCCTTGCCGGGGTGCGCGGTCTGGGCGAAGCGGCGGTACTGCTGAGCCTGGTCGACACGACGGAAGAGGCGCGGCTCAAGCGGCAGGTGGCCCAGGCGACCAAGATGCAGGCGGTGGGGCAGCTCGCTGGCGGCGTGGCGCATGATTTCAACAATGTGCTGACTGCCATCATCGGTTATTGCGACCTGATGCTGCTGCGCCATACGCCGGGTGACAGCGATTATGACGATATCCAGCAGATCCGCGCCAATTCCAATCGCGCCGCATCGCTCACGCGTCAGTTGCTGGCCTTTTCGCGCCAGCAAACGCTTCGCCCTGAAATCCTGCAATTGCCGGATGTCGTGTCTGAAGTCTCGCAGTTGCTGAAGCGGCTGCTGGGCGAGAAGATCAAGTTCAAGGTTCACCATGACCGCGATCTGGGCGCTGTCCGCGCAGATCCGCAGCAGCTTGAACAGGTGATCGTCAACCTTGCCGTCAATGCCCGCGATGCGATGCACGCGCGCGGTGACGGATCGGGCCAGCTGACCATGGCCACGCGGCGCATCATGGCCGCTGACATTCGTCGGATGAAGAGCGATATCATCCCGATCGGCGATTATACGGCGCTGATCGTGGAAGATACCGGTGGCGGCGTACCGCCCGAATTTCTGGGCAAGATATTCGAGCCATTCTTTACCACGAAGGAGAAGGGAAAGGGGACCGGCCTCGGCCTCTCGACCGTTTACGGCATCGTCAAGCAGTCGGGTGGCTTCATCTTTGCCGAAAATGTGCCCGGTGCGGCCGGGGGCCGGGCAGTGGGCGCGCGCTTCATCGTCTATCTGCCGGTTCATCACGCAGTGGTGGAAAGCCGGACGGAACGGCCGGTCGCAAAGCAGGCAAGCTGGTCGGGCGGCGGGCGTATCCTGCTGGTAGAGGATGAGGACATGGTCCGGGCGGTTGCCGAACGTGCCCTGGCGCGCGAAGGCTATGAGATTGTCACGGCCGCTGATGGGGAGGAAGGGCTGGAGCATGTCGCAGATGGCGGGCGTTTCGACCTGGTGGTAAGCGACGTGGTCATGCCCGGCATGGATGGCCCCGCGATGGCCCGCGAACTGCGCAAGATCGCGCCCGACCTGCCGGTACTGTTCATGTCGGGCTATGCCGAGGAACAACTGCGTAACCAGATCGACCTTGAGAACATGCATTTCATTGCCAAGCCGTTCTCGGTCCAGCAGATCGGTGAAAAAGTGGCGGAAGTGTTGAGTTCTGCCCGCTAGATTACAGGCGAAAAATTTTTCGTTCCCCACTTGTTCCGAAAGAACAAACGCGATACAAACTCCGCAGACGGATCGGAACGCAAGGCCGATTTGGAAACTGACGGAGGTCATGGCATGGCGACGCAACTGAAACTGGTTGAAGGTAAGGACAGGGATTCGATGGATCGTCAAAAGGCGCTCGAAGCTGCGCTCGCACAGATTGACCGTGCGTTCGGCAAGGGTTCGGCGATGAAGCTGGGCAGCCGCGAAGCGATGCAGGTGGAAGCGATTTCAACCGGCTCGCTCGGACTCGATATTGCGCTGGGCGTTGGCGGCTTGCCGCGCGGCCGCGTGATCGAGGTTTATGGGCCGGAAAGCTCGGGCAAGACCACGCTGGCGCTCCACGTCATCGCCGAAGCGCAGAAGACGGGCGGGACCGCCGCCTTCGTGGATGCCGAACATGCGCTTGACCCTGCCTATGCCAGGAAACTTGGCGTCGATATTGACGAATTGATCGTCTCGCAGCCTGACACGGGCGAACAGGCGCTGGAAATCGTCGATACGCTCGTGCGTTCCAACGCGATTGATGTGCTGGTGGTCGATTCGGTTGCCGCGTTGGTGCCCCGTGCTGAAATCGAAGGGGAAATGGGCGACAGCCACGTTGGCCTGCAGGCCCGGTTGATGAGCCAGTCCCTGCGCAAACTTACCGGCTCGATCAGCCGATCACGCTGCATGGTGATCTTCATCAACCAGCTGCGCATGAAGATCGGGGTCATGTATGGTAACCCGGAAACGACCACGGGCGGCAATGCGCTGAAATTCTATGCCTCGGTCCGTCTCGACATCCGTCGTACCGGCCAGGTGAAGGAACGTGACGAAATCACCGGCAATGCGACGCGGGTGAAAGTGGTCAAGAACAAGGTCGCGCCGCCTTTCAAGCAGGTCGAATTCGATATCATGTATGGCGAAGGGATTTCCAAGGTTGGCGAAATCATCGATCTTGGTGTCAAGGCCGGACTTGTCGAAAAATCGGGCTCCTGGTTCAGTTATGACAGCATCAGAATTGGTCAGGGGCGCGAGAATGCCAAGCAATATTTGAAGGATAACCCGGAAGTTTGCGATCGTCTGGAAGCTGCAATTCGCGGCCGAACCGATCAGGTCGCCGAGGAGATGATGTCGGGTCCGGACGCGGACGACGACGCCTGATCCTCAAGAGGCGCGCTGACCTGCGCGCTTGCGGAAACGGGGCCGACGCGAATTGCCTTTGTTGGCGGGCGTCGGCCTTTTCCATTTCCCCCTTGCGGTCTGTCGGAGGGCAGCTAGACCCGGCACATGGCAACCAAAGCTGACTGGCAGGATGCGACCGGCAAGGTCTGGGCGCGCAGTTTCGACCGGACTGACCGTGCGTTTGCGGGCCTGACCCAGATCATGCTGGAGCGGCTCTCCGCTATGCCAGGCGAGGCGATACTCGACATTGGTTGCGGCGCGGGGGAATTATCGATCGCGCTCGCCACGGCGCGCCCGCATGCACGGATCAGGGGCATCGACGTCTCGCCGGAACTGGTCGAGACGTCGCGCCAGCGCGGTGCGGCCTGCACCAATCTTGCCTTTGACTGTGCCGATGCAACGACCTGGGCCGATGCGTCGTTCAGCCCGGATCTGCTTACATCACGTCACGGGGTGATGTTCTTCGACGACCCGGTAGCTGCGTTCGGCAATTTTCATGCGATTGTGCAAGCCGGTGGGCGCGTGCTCTTTTCCAGTTTTCGCGCGCCCGCGCTTAATGCCTGGGTGACTGAGCCTTCCCGGCTGCTCGGCCTGCCCGCTCCGGATGATCCGTTTGCGCCGGGGCCTTTTGCGTTCGCAGATGACGATCGGACGCGCTCCATCCTGGCGAAGGCGGGCTGGCGCGAGATTGATTTCGAGCCTGTGGATTTCGGTTTTGTGGTTGGCGCGGGTGACGATCCCGTTACGGATGCGCTCGCATTCTTTCGCAAGATCGGGCCCCCCGCACGTGCCCTGTTCGAGATGGCCGATGCGGCGCGTGAAGATGCACTGGGCAAGATTGCGCGCTGGCTCGCGGGCAAACCGCATGATGGAGGGGTGCTGGCCTTGCCTGCAGCTGCATGGATTGTTACCGCGCGCAAGGCGGATTGAGGGGCGGCTTCATGCGGGCTGGCGCGGTTTATACGCTTGTCCAGGCGCGATGGCTCGCCTAACTGGCAGCGCATGACTTCTACGAACGATATCCGCCGCTCATTCCTCGCGTTTTTCGAAGCGAACGGGCACGAGCCGGTGCCGTCAGCGCCGCTCGTGCCTTATAACGATCCCACGCTGATGTTCGTCAACGCGGGCATGGTCCCGTTCAAGAACGTGTTTACTGGCCTTGAAACCCGCGAAATTCCTCGTGCTGCCAGTTCGCAGAAATGCGTGCGGGCAGGGGGCAAGCATAATGATCTCGATAATGTCGGCTACACCGCCCGCCACCACACGTTCTTTGAAATGCTGGGCAATTTTTCCTTCGGCGATTATTTCAAGGAACAGGCGATCATCCATGCCTGGACCCTGCTGACCAAGGAATGGGCAATCTCGCCTGACAAGCTCACGGCCACCGTCTATCACACCGACGATGAGGCGTTCGATCTGTGGCGCAAGATTTCAGGCCTGCCGGAAAGCCGGATCATTCGTATTCCCACCAATGACAATTTCTGGTCAATGGGCGACACTGGCCCGTGCGGGCCGTGCAGCGAGATATTTTACGATCATGGCGAGCATATTCCGGGCGGACCGCCCGGATCCCCGGATGAGGATGGGGACCGTTTCATCGAGATATGGAATCTGGTCTTCATGCAGTTCGACCAGGCGGCAGACGGAACCCGCAGCTCGCTCCCGCACCCCTCGATTGACACGGGCATGGGGCTGGAACGCATCTCGGCCGTCATGCAGGGCGTGCATGACAATTACGATATCGATACATTCCGCGAGCTGATTGCGGCGTCCGAAGGGCTTACCGGGGTGAAAGCGCAGGGTGACCAGAGCGCCAGCCACCGGGTAATCGCCGACCATTTGCGCTCCACCGGTTTTCTGCTGGCAGACGGAGTGCTGCCCTCGAATGAAGGGCGCGGCTATGTCCTGCGCCGGATCATGCGCCGCGCCATGCGCCACGCGCATCTGCTGGGCGCGAAGGATCCGCTCATGCACCGGCTGGTGCCCGCGCTGGTCAGCGAAATGGGTCAGGCCTACCCTGAACTGGTGCGCGCGCAACCGCTGATCGAGGAAGTGCTGGAACGGGAAGAAACCCGTTTCCGCCAGACGCTCGACAAGGGGCTGAAGCTGCTCGACGACGCGACGTCGGCATTGAACGAGGGCGACGAACTACCCGGTGAAACCGCCTTCAGGCTCTATGACACTTACGGTTTTCCCTATGACCTGACCGAGGATGCTTTGCGCGCGCGCGGGATCGGGGTGGACCGCGTCGGGTTTGACGAGGCGATGGCCGGGCAGAAGGCAGCCGCGCGGGCGGCCTGGAAAGGTTCCGGTGCGGCCGCGGATGGCGAATACTGGTTCGACATCGCCGAGCGCGAGGGGGCGAGCGAATTTACCGGTTATACTTCCACCCGGGGTGAGGGCAACGTCGTCGCCCTGATCCTGGATGGGAAGGAAGTGACTGCCGCTGCTGCAGGCGACGAGGTCATTGTCCTGACCAACCAGACGCCGTTTTATGGCGAAAGCGGCGGTCAGGCGGGTGATAGCGGCAGCATCAGCACCCCCGCGGGCCTGCTGATCGAGGTTCAGGACACCTCGAAACCGCTGGGGCGGCTGCATGCGCATCATGGCGTGATCAAGGCCGGGGCCATCGTGCTGGGCGATACGGTCCATCTTGAAGTGGATAAGGTGCGCCGCGATGCGATCCGCGCCAATCATTCCGCCACACACTTGCTTCATGCGGCACTGCGCAACTGGCTGGGCCAGCACGTGACGCAGAAGGGATCGCTGGTGGCGGAGGAACGGTTGCGCTTCGACTTCTCGCACCCCAAGCCGCTGACGGACGAGGATATCGCGGCGATCGAGACGGAAGTGAATGCCGAAATCCGCCTCAACGAGCCGGTCGTGACACGGCTGATGAGTCCGGAAGAAGCGATCGATGCGGGGGCGATGGCCCTGTTCGGCGAGAAATATGGCGAGGAAGTCCGCGTCCTGTCCATGGGGCGGAACAACTGGAGCGGCACGGGCCGCAGCTATTCGGTCGAACTATGCGGCGGGACGCATGTGAAGGCACTGGGCGATATCGGCCTGTTCAGGATCATTTCGGAAAGCGCCGTGTCGTCGGGCGTGCGCCGGATCGAGGCGCTGACCGGGGAAGCGGCGCGGCAATGGCTGATCGGGCGCGAGGATGCGCTGAAAGCGATTGCCGGCGCGCTGAAAGCCACGCCGGATGACGCGGCGAACCGGGTGGCAACCCTTATTGAAGAGCGTAAAAGGCTCGAACGCGAACTGGCTGATGCAAGGAAGGCGCTGGCTCTGGGTGGCGGCGGGGCAGGTCAGGCCGCTGCCGATGAAGACATCAATGGCGTGACGTTTTCAGGCCAGGTGCTGGAAGGGCTCGACCCCAAGGAACTGCGCGGCCTGCTTGACGAGGCGAAGAAGCGGCTTGGTTCGGGCGTGGCCGCGATCTGCGCCGTCAACGATGGCAAGGCAGCCTTTGCAGCGGCGGTGACAGACGATCTGACTGGTCGCATCAGCGCGGTCGATCTGGTGCGCGCCGGTGTTGCGGCGCTGGGCGGGAAGGGCGGGGGTGGTCGCCCTGACATGGCGCAGGGCGGCGGGCCGGATGGCGACAAGGCAGAAGCGGCACTGGCGGCGGTGAGGGACGTGCTGGCCGGCTAGGCCTCGCTGGTGGAGGTTCGCAGCTTGGGCTTGTAACCCAACTTCCCTTCGTCCTGAATTTGTGCGCGATATTCGTCCCGCTTTTCGTGAATCGAAGCGATGACCGGACCCATCGCCACGCCCAGATCGACCAGAACCGCTTCTGACAGCTGCAGCGAGCTTTCCAGCGTTTCAGGCACTGCGTGGCTGGCCCCGGCGCGGTAAAGCGCGGCGGCGTGGCTGGTGTCGCGCGCACGTGTGATGATTGCCAGATCGGGAAACTGGGTGCGCAGCTTGCGCGTAAGGCTTTGTGTCAGGATCGGTTCGTCCATCGTCAGGATGACGGCAGGTGCGGTTTCAATGCCGAGGCGCTGCAGCACGTCATTCCGTGCGGCATTGCCAAATATTGCCTGGTACCCTTCTGCCTTGGCTTCGCGGATCAAGTCGGCATCAGTATCGATCCCGACAAAGGACTTCCCGTGCACGGTCAGCATATCTGCAACGAGGCGGCCGACACGCCCAAAGCCGATGATGATGACCCGCGAATCGCCTGCGCCATCCAACTCCAGTCCACCAGCGCCGGCGTGTTCAATGCGGCGGCCAACCATCCGGCCCAGCTTGGCGAGCAAGGGCGTCACGGTCAGGCCAATGGCCGTCACGATCTGCCAGAACATCGCGGTGCCGGGCTGGATCAGCAGGGCCTGAGTCGCCGTCGCCAGCACGATCAGGGTGGTTTCGGAAGGGCTGGCCATCAATATGCCGGTTTCAGTAGCGGTGCTGCGTCGTGCGCCCATGAGACGCAGCAGCACGCTGGTGACCAGCGCTTTCAGGGTCAGCACGCCAACGACCGCGAGCGCAATTGGGCCGAGATTATCCCAGATCGTCATCAGATCGATGCTCATGCCCACGGTGATGAGGAATATCCCCAGCGCCAGCCCCTTGAACGGTTCGGTGATGCCTTCCACCTCGGTGTGATATTCGGTTTCCGCGATCAGCAGGCCCGCCAACAGCGCGCCGACAATGGGTGAAAGCCCGGCGGCGGAGGTGGCCAGGCTGGCGCCGATCACCACCAGCAGGCTCGCCGCCAGGAACAGTTCCGGGCTTTTGGTGCGCGCGGCCTGCGCAAACAGGCGCGGCAGGGCGAGCCGTCCGACCACCATCATCCCGATCACCACCAGCGCGCCGATCCACAAGGTTTCGACCAGGCTGTTGACGCCGTCGCTTGCGGCATAGGGAGCCAGTGCGCCGAGCAGGAAGATGATCGGCACGATGGCGATATCCTCGAACAGCAACATGGATAGCGCGGCGCGGCCCACTGGTGTTTTCGTACCGGAAATCGGCAGCACCAGCGCGGTGGATGAGAGGGCCAGCGCCAGGCCAAGGCCCAGCGCGCCTGTCCAGTATTGGCCCAGCATCGAAAGAAATGCCGCGAGCAGGCCGGATATGAAGATCAGTTCAAGTGCGCCCAGCCCGAACACCAGCCTGCGCATGGACCAGAGCCGGTTGAAGGACAGTTCGAGCCCGATGGTGAACAGCAGCAGGATGATCCCGAATTCGGCAAAGGGTTCCAGCCCTTCCGGATCGGTGATCGTGATATGGGCGAGCCAGGGGTGTTCATAGACCATCCGGCCAAGGCCAAACGGGCCAACGGCCAATCCGACCAGAATGAAGCCGATGATCGGCGTTATGCGAAAGCGCGCAAAGACGGGGATGACGATGCCCGCCGCGCCAAGAATGACGAGCGCATCGGATAGAACCGGGGAGTTGGAAAGCTCTGCCGCCATTTCCTCCAACCCCTATCCCGCGAGCGCGAAAAAGGCCAGCATGGCACTGCCGGACATGTCAGCCCCCGCCCGGTCCACCCTTGTGTGTGGGCGGCGGGCCTTCCGGATCGTGGCCGCCGTGAGTCATCTTGCGCGACCAGCGGATGCGGTAGAGATCGAAACGCCGGTCAGCCAGATTGCGCACTGTGCCTTCAGCCCGTGCCCAGCTGAGGTCAGCCAAATTCACGTCACTGATCGTCAGCGTTTCGACATTCTCGCTCGCCTCGGCCGCGATTCCGTCACGGGCGAAAGGGAAATCGCAGGGCGTGAGGATGCAGCTTTGTGCGTACTGGATGTCCATGTTGGCGACATTGGGCAGATTGCCGACATTGCCGCTCATCACTACGAAGCACTGGTTTTCGATGGCGCGCGCCTGCGAACAATAGCGCACCCGCAGATAACCCTGGCGACTGTCCGTGGCGAATGGAACGAAAATGATCCGCGCCCCTTCATCGGCCAGTCGGCGCGCCAGTTCGGGAAATTCGCTGTCGTAACAGATCAGTACGCCGATCGGACCGCAATCGGTCTGGATCGCGTCAATCGAATCCCCGCCCTTGATATTCCACCAATAGGCTTCGTTGGGGGTGGGGTGAATCTTTTCCTGTTCGTGAACCGAACCGTCGCGCAGGCAGACATAGGCCACGTTGTGAATGTCGCCATCGTCCATGCGGGTCGGGTGCGATCCGCCGATGATGTTGATGTTGTAATTGAGCGCCATTTCCGAGAGCGCCTTGCGGATGCGCGGGGTGTAGCGGGAAAGCGATTCAATCGCTTCGATCGGGGAAAGCTCCTGCTCTTCCGATGACAGCAGCATCAGTGTGAAAAGTTCGGGAAAGACAATGAAATCGGATTCATAGTCGGCGGCGACATCGACGAAATATTCGACCGTCTTCATGAATTCCTCATAGCCCGAAACGGCGCGGGCCTGGAGCTGGCAGGTCGCAATCCTGACGCTTTCGACGCCGCGGGGCAGGCGCTGCGACTTGGGCTGGTCGCGTTCCACAAAGGGATTGCGCCACACCATGTGGACGGCAAATCCCTTGGATTTCTTGTCTTCGGGCAGGTAGTTTTCGAGGATTCCGACCGGCTCGAAGCCGTTGGCCAGCTGGAAGCGCAGGACCGGATCGTGCAGCTTGCCGGAAACGACGCGGTCGAGGTAATCCTGCGGGCCTTCGACCCGCCGCCACAACCGCCGCAGGTTGGGCATGCGCCCGCCAAAGACGATGCCAGACAGCTCAAGCTCTTCAGCCAGGGCGCGCCGTTCTTCATAAAGGCGCCGCCCGATGCGTGTGCCGCGCACCTTGGGGTCAACGCACATTTCATAGCCGTAGAGCCAGTCGCCCACGGGGTCGTGGCGCGAGCCATAGCCATTGCCGGTCAGCTCGTTCCAAGTATGCGGCTTGAGCGCGAGTGCCTGGCTGACGCGCATGGACGCGCAATAGCCGACCAGCTTGCCATCCAGCTTGGCAATGAAGCAGCCTTCGGGAAAATTGTTCAGCTGACCGCGAATTTCCCCGTAGGTATATGGCGGCAGGTCGTCATAGGCGCGGCGGACCAGCGCAGCGATGGCCGGAACATCGCCCGGTCGCGCTTGTCGGACGACGAGGCGTGCCTTGGCTTCGGTTGCGCTCATGCCCCGCTCAGGACCAGGACGCCATTTCCTTTTCCAGATTTTCGACGATCGCTTCGAAGAACTGCTCGGTGGTCATCCAAGCCTGGCTAGGACCGATGAGCAGCGCCAGATCCTTCGTCATCTTGCCGCTTTCGACGGTTTCGATGCACACCCGCTCCAGCGTTTCGGCAAACCGGACAACATCGGGCGTGTTGTCGAACTTGCCGCGATAGGCGATGCCTCGTGTCCAGGCGAAAATGGAGGCGATGGGGTTAGTGCTGGTCGCCTTGCCTTGCTGGTGCTGGCGGTAGTGGCGTGTCACCGTGCCATGCGCGGCTTCCGCTTCCACGGTCTTGCCGTCGGGGGCCATCAGCACTGAAGTCATGAGGCCGAGCGAGCCAAAGCCCTGAGCAACGGTGTCGGATTGTACGTCGCCATCGTAATTCTTGCAGGCCCAGACGAACTTGCCGCTCCATTTGAGGGCGCTGGCCACCATGTCATCGATCAGGCGGTGTTCGTAAGTGATGCCCTTGGCATCGAACTTTTCCTTGAAGCCTTCGTTGTCGAATACTTCCTGGAACAGATCCTTGAAGCGCCCGTCATAGGCCTTCATGATCGTGTTCTTGGTGGAGAGATAGACCGGCCATCCGAGGTTGAGGCCATAGTTGAAGCTGGCGCGGGCAAAATCGCGGATCGAATCGTCCAGATTGTACATGGCCATCGCCACACCGGCGCTGGGGAACTTGAAGACTTCAAGGTCCATGGTCTGGCCATCTTCGCCATCAAACACCAGGCGCAGCGTGCCGGGGCCGGGGATCAGCGTATCGGTGGCGCGATACTGATCGCCAAAGGCGTGACGGCCAACCACGATCGGGTCCGTCCAGCCCGGCACCAGGCGCGGCACGTTGTCAATCACGATGGGTTCGCGGAAAACGACACCGCCCAGAATATTGCGAATCGTGCCGTTCGGGCTCTTCCACATTTTCTTGAGGCCGAATTCTTCCACCCGCGCTTCGTCCGGCGTGATGGTGGCGCATTTCACGCCGACGCCGTGCTTCTTGATGGCGTTGGCGCAATCGACGGTGATCTGGTCATCCGTTTCATCGCGCATTTCGATGGAAAGGTCGTAATATTCAAGGTCCACATCGAGATAGGGGAGTATCAGCCGTTCGCGGATCCATTGCCATATGATCCGCGTCATCTCGTCGCCATCGATTTCAACAATCGGGTTCTGAACCTTGATCTTTGCCATGTCTTTCCTGTCTAGCCGGGAGGAGAGTTGCAGGCCCTTTAGCATCTGGGAGAGCAGGTGCAAGCAGGCGACTGGCCGGGTATTTTCGACCCGGCCGCCATGCTGCCTAGCGCCCTGCGGTGCAGGCCAGCGCCTGAGCCATGAATTCGGGGGTCAGGTCGAGATCGATAATCCCGTAACGAATATCCGAAACTGCGCCCTGCTGAAGGTTCTTAACCCCCTTGTTGAAAATGACGCAGAGCCGCATCGCGGCGAAAGCCATGTAGAAATCCATCGCCGCCCGATCGATGACCGGACCACCCGATGCTTCGTAATGATCGATGAAGCGATCCCATTCGATATGCTGGGAAATGATCGGGCGGACATAGGCCAGGTCCTGTTCGGGCGCGCCCATGTTGGCGCATTCCCAATCGAGGATACCGGTGATCCGGCCATCATCGACCAGTATGTTATGCACGTTGAAATCGCCATGGACCAGCACCGGGCGCGCAGGGTTGGCCGGCACGTTCTGTCCCAGCCAGTCGAGCAGATAGATCACGAAGGGAGCGGGCAGATGATCACCGGCGGCATAGTAATCCTTCCATTGCGCGATCAGGCGGCGATAGCATTGCTCGACCGTTTCGTTCAGCACAGCCGGACTGTCATGCGCTGACAGGTACGGGGCAAGCTCGTTCAGGTCGAGCCGATGCAGACGCGCCATTTTTTCGGCCATTTCCAGAATGATGTTTTCCGGAATGCGTGCAGATGCCGCACCAAGGAACGAACTGGGCACCGCACCCGCAAGGGCCGACATGATATAGAAATCGGCATCGACCCCCGGGAAGTCCCTGGCCAGCCAGAGCGGTTCGGCGAGCGGTAATATGCCCGCGTCATGTACCGCGCGAAGCAGCGCGAATTCATTGGCGATGCTGAACGCGCCCATTGCCGTCATTGGCACGGGATCGGATTTGCGCACGATCGCGTCATGTTCGATGCCCGCTGCGTCGATATAGCGCAGACGCGATGTTTGCTTGCCGAACCCACCAGGAATGGGTTTGAACTGGGTGACCGTGACCCTGCCTGCGTCGGGATGGACAGTGCGTAGGAAGGCTTCGAGCAGATCCTGAGTCAGGGGCGTGCCGCGATGCGCGGGTGCCTGCGGGGCTGGCGGCAGCGGGAGGGTTCGCTGCGTGCTGACGAAGGCTTCGTCCCACCGCGCCATGTCCAGCAGGAGCGCAGAAAGAGCACCTTGCTGATCGCCGTCCAGCCCGGGTCGGGCATCAGCCAGCGCGGCGGCAAGTGAGCACAGCCGCTGCGACAGCCGCTCATGCTCCCCGGCAAGGGGCGAGAACTGCGATTCGTCGCTCCGGCCAGTATCGGCTGACGGGACGGCAGCTGGCAGATGTGTGGCGGCAAAATTGGACAGCTTGTCGAGAATGTCGCGGCCTGTTGCGAGATTGGCCGCAAGGGCCGGGGCAGACACGGTTTCACGCCGCGCCAGTTCGTTCAGCACCCGGCCAAGGATGGCAGCGGCGGCTTGTCCGTCAGGCGTGGTCATTTCGGGAGCGATCTTCGCTTCCAGTGTCTGCAGGGCAATGCGAAGATAGTCGCCCGTTTCAGTAATTTTCATTTCCACTCCCGCGAGTCTGTGATTTGCCCGGGCAGTAATGCCGGGCCTGTGCCCGCTGCTTAGGATTCCAGCATGGCTTCGGCAAGCTGCGCGAATGCAGTCATGCGTCCGGGCCGTGCGGATTTTCGGGGCTGATTACCGGGGAGTGCGAATGGTGGGCGTAGGAAGGATTGAACTTCCGACCCCTGCGATGTCAACACAGTGCTCTACCACTGAGCTATACGCCCAAACCATTCGTGCAGCGGCGCGCCATCAGGTGGCCGGGCTGCGCGTTTAGCGGCAGGTCCGCCGCTATGCAAGCAGGTAAAACGCGGTCCTGCCGATCAAAGCCGGGCAGTGGCCTGATCGGCGAAAAGCCGTTCCACTTCCATCACCAGATCGCGCAGGTGAAACGGCTTGGACAACACCTTGGTGCGCGGAACCTCGCGCGATGCGCGCATGGAAACCGCCGCAAAGCCGGTGATGAACATGACCCTGGTGCGAGGTGCGATATCAGCACAAAGCTGGGCCAGTTCGATTCCGTCCATTTCCGGCATCACAATATCGGACAGCAGCAAATCGAACTCTTGCGTTTCGAGCAGGGGCACGGCCGCCGTGCCGCGATCGACCGAGACCACTTCGTAACCCGCATTTTCCAGCGCGCGCGTCAAATATGTGCGCATGGCTTCATCATCTTCTGCCAGCAGAATGCGGATCATCGCGGCCCTCCGTTCGTTAAGCGGAGCCATTAGCGCATCGCCCGTTAAAATTCTTACCACAATCTGCCGATGACCAGCTTTGACACAGGATTGCATTTGTTCCAGCTTGGGCAGGTGCAGGATCATGTCGCCCCCAATCTCGCCGATGGGCTTTTGCCCGGGGGCGAGATTCCCGGAAGCGGTGGCCTGCCCGCCTTTTCCTTTCAGCAGAGTTCAGTCTCCCCGATCCCGGTGCTGGTCGCCGCGCCGCATGGCGGGCGCAGCTATCCTCCGGGTTTGAGCGCGCGGATGCGCAACCCCGGACCTTCAGGTTTGCGACTGGAAGATCGTTATGCCGATCTGCTGGCTTTGCGGCTGGCACAGGCGACGGGGGCCGAACTAGTGATCGCACATGCGCCGCGCGCGATGATCGATCTCAACCGTTCGCTTGACGACATGGACTGGACGATGATCGAGCCTCCGGCGCGGGATGCAGGCAATACCCGGTCTGAAAGTCGCCGGATGCGCGGCGGGCTGGGACTGATCCCGCGCCGCCTGGCCGGGCTGGGCGAAATCTGGAAAGCGCCGCTGCCCGCTGCTGAGCTGGAATTGCGAATGCAGGGTATACACCGACCTTATCACGAGCGTTTGCAGGCCATACTCGCGACGTTGCAGCGCCGCTGGGGCGCCGCCTTGCTGATTGACCTGCATTCAATGCCGCCGTTGGTACCCGGTGCAGCCAACCGGACGCCTGCGCAAGTCGTGCTGGGCGACCGGTTCGGTGCTTCCTGCGTCGGCACGATCGCGGCGGCTGCGTTTGACGAGTTTGCCATGCAGGGCATTCATGCAGCGCACAACCGGCCCTATGCCGGCGGCTACGTGCTGGAGCGACATTGCAACCCGTCGAACGGTCTGCACGGTTTGCAACTGGAACTCTGTCGTTCGCTTTATCTCGATGCGCAGCTGGTCGAGCCGGGACACGGCTTCGATGCGACCCTGGCCATGCTGATCCGGCTGGTCCGGCGACTTGCCGACGAAGTGGCTGTAACGGCGCGCGGCGGCGTGAGTGCACTGGCCGCCGAATGATCTTTCGCCGCGCATTCCTGCCTATAAAAAACCACCCCGTGCGAGCACGGGGTGGCCAAGGTTCAGGGAGGAGGTGCAAAATGCACCTGTCCGAACGGGCCATGAGGGAAAACCCGCCAGACTTTCCTAAACTAGGCCTTATGCGACGGGTTTTCAAGGTAAACCGGCCTAGGCGCAGATGATGTGCGAATCAGGCGCGCCGCAGCCCCGTAACTGGCGGTTGCGGCGCTTCCCGAATGTAGCTGGCCAGAGCCGGTTCAGGCGTTGGCAGGAACTTTCGGACCCTTGCCCTGCGCCACCTGCCGCCCGAAAACGACTCGCATCTGGTCCAGCGAGAAGAGGTGAGCGTAAACCAGCGCCAGAAATCCGTTGCGGTTCCAGTTGCGCAGCTTGTCACCCCGGACTTCGCGCAGCTTCTCCTCGTTGATCATCTGGAAGCCGCGATAGAGGAATGGCTTGTCGGGTTCATTGTCGCGGCGAATGGCAACTTCACCGTCCATCAGCAGGTCATTTGCCTTCAACTCTTCGATGAAAGCGCCCGTGCGGCGTCCCGCTTCTTCGAAGCGCTGACAGAATTCGAGCATTTCCTTGGTTCGCTGAGTCGGCTCCTTATCCTCGAAGATCGCTTCGCCATCCTTGAATTCGCCGACCAGATCGCTGGACGGGTCGAAGCACAGCGAAAGTTCTTCCTTGTCCGCGCTTAGTCGGGCGAGGAGGAAAGGGTAACGGCGAACATAGGCCGGAATATAGGCGCGATCATCCACCTTGCCGTCATCTTCGACAAAGGCGTTCACGCCTTCATTCAGCCCCATCAGCGCCAGCGGAACCGGGTTGTCGCCGCCACTGAACACGATCGGATAGAAATGCTGGGCCTGCGGGAATTCCTCGACCGTGAGGGGAATCGCATGCTGCCCGACCAGCCAGCTTGCCTTGTCCGCAACGCGCGTGCGCCAGGTGGCATGATCGCGGCTGTTAAGCGGGGTCAGGTCATTATAGAACAGGGGGAGGGTGGATTGCGGCGCGCTGGCCATGGCTGTCTCTCCGTGAGGGGCGATTGGAACGGGTGCGCTCGCGCGCAGTCTATGCTCGCGGCGCTTTAAGCGGTCATTTCACGCGGTGCAAGCGGGACCAGCTTGCCGGGGTTAAGCAGCCCTCCGGGGTCAAGCGCGCGCTTGACCGCAATCATCATCGCGAGGCTCGCCGGATCGCCCAGCCGTTCGAGCTGGTCCAGCTTGGCCTGGCCGATGCCATGCTCGGCGCTGATCGAACCGCCCCATTGAGTGACCAGATCATAGACGAAGCTGGTGATCGGCCTGCCTTCGTTGCGTTGCCATTCGCCGTGAACTGCCCCGGGCGGGGCCAGTACATGAAAATGAACGTTGCCATCGCCCAAATGGCCAAAGGCGATGGCCCTGGTGCCGGGAAAGCGGCCTTCCACTTCCGCGCTGGCATGGCTGACAAAATCCGGCATTTTGTCCACCGGCACTGAAATATCGTGCTGCAGGGCCGGGCCCAGCGCGCGTTCGGCCGACGCGATCGAATCGCGCAGCAGCCAGAAGGCTTCGGCTTGCCCTTCGTTCGCCGCGATGGTTGCATCCTCCACCAGCCCGGCCGAAAAGGCACTTTCAAGCAGGGATTGCGCGAGTTCGGGCAGTGCATCCACTGACGATGCATCAGCCACCAGTTCGATCAACGCATGCCATTGATGCTGCCCCCCCAGTGGCGAGCGACTGCCGGGCAGATGATCCAGTACCGCAGCCAGGCTGTGCGCAGGAACGACCTCGAAGCCTTCAAGCGCGTCGCCCGCCTGCCGTTCGCAATGCAGCAGCAGCGCGCGCGCGGCCTGAATGGTGGGAACGCCCGCCCACAATACCGCTCGACCGGCAAACGCGGGAAGCAGGGCGAGAGTGGCAGCGGTCACAATGCCCAATGTGCCTTCCGAACCGATCAGCAACTGCTTGAGATCGAAACCGCGATTGTCCTTTTTCAGCACTGTCAGCCCGTCAAACCTGCTGCCGTCGGCCATTACGGCTTCCAAACCCAGAACCTGCGCGCGCATGCAGCCGTGGCGCAAGACCTGCGTGCCGCCGGCATTGGTCGAAACAAGCCCGCCGACCGTGGCCGAACCCTTGCCCCCCAGTGTCAGTGGAAATCGAAGGCCCTCGCGCGCCGCTGCTTCATGCAGATCCTGCAGAATGACGCCCGCTTCGCAAATGATCTGCCGTGCCTCGGCATCGAGGCTGCGAATCCGGTTCATCCGGCGCAGTGACAGCAGCAGCGAATGACCGCTGTCATCCGGGGTTGCACCGCCCACCATGCCGCTGTTGCCGCCCTGCGGCACGATGGGCACGCCATGGCTTGCGCACAGGCGAACGAGCGCGGCAAGTTGTTCGGTAGACGCGGGGGAGGCGAGCGCCAGTGCCGCCCCGGTGTAGACGCCGCGCCAGTCAGTCAGCCAGGGCGAGACCAGGTCTGGGTCGCGGGTAAGCCCCGAGGGGCCGAGCAGTTCGGCGGCTTCGGCAAGAAACTGGTCTGCATCGCTCATTGAGCCGACCTATGCACAATTCGCCGCAACCACGCCAGTCCCCGTGTCAGCTCTTGTGCGCCGCAGCGCGGGGGTTAAGGCAACATTCAACCTCAGCCGCTATTGCCAGTTCATGGCGCGGTTTTGTAGCGCCTTGAACATTGCTTGCCGGGGAGTTCGATTTTTCGCTCATGAATGGGCTCATCGCCATGGCTCTGCCTGT
The DNA here is from genome assembly GCA_024236235.1 of Novosphingobium sp. GTDB lineage: Bacteria > Pseudomonadota > Alphaproteobacteria > Sphingomonadales > Sphingomonadaceae > JACKKV01. The sequence goes on from JACKKV010000002.1 coordinate 251,724, forward strand.
CGCTCTGCTGGCGCTTCCCGCGACAGCTCCTGGTGACGCGATGCTGGCGCCGCCGCCTGGCGAAGCTGCGGCAGGCACTCAGCCGGACGGTGCGGGCGGGGCATTGGGGTTTGAGGAATTTCGCACGATCCCTGTTCAGGACCAGGTGCGGATAGAGCGCCGGGTCATCATCCGGGTCGCGCCGCGTCAGCCGCTCGCCCCGCAAGGCTTTGTGGGCGATCTGCCGCGTGACGAAATGCCGCGGCAGTTCGAGGAACGCAGGATGAGTGAATGCGTCCCTGTGAAAGCCATCGCCGGGGTGCAGGTCGACAAGGGCAATCGCCTGATCCTGTTCATGCGCGACCGAAGAGTGGTGGGCGCGTCGCTGGAAAGCAGCTGCCGCGCCCGCGATTTTTATTCGGGCTTCTATGTCGAACGCAATGAGGACGGCATGCTGTGTGCGCGGCGCGACCGCCTGCAATCCCGTTCGGGCGCGTCCTGCGACGTGCGGCATTTGCGGCGGCTGGTCCCGGTGAAGGACTGAGCGCCATTTCTTGACTTTTGGCCCGATCTGGGCAAAGGGCGCGCCGACCTTCGCGGAGTTTTCAGGACATCGCGTTGCGCAGACAGGGGCGTTGTGTGCCTGTCGTCGCATTCCGGAACAATACGCTGCCTATGAATTTTGCCGACCTCGGCCTGTCAGAGGAATTGCTGCAAGCGGTCTCCGCTGCCGGCTATGATTCGCCGACGCCCATTCAGGCGCAGGCGATCCCTTCAGTGCTGATGATGCGCGATCTGATCGGCATTGCCCAGACCGGCACCGGCAAGACCGCCAGCTTCGTCCTGCCGATGATCGATATCATGGCGCACGGCCGCCGCCGGGCTCTGATGCCGCGTTCCATGATTCTCGAACCGACCCGCGAATTGGCGGCGCAGGTTGCCGAAAATTTCGAGAAATACGGCAAGAATCACGATCTCAAGATGGCGTTGCTGATTGGCGGCGTGCAGATGGGCGATCAGATCAAGGCCCTGAATGAGGGCGTCGATGTGCTGATCGCCACGCCCGGTCGGCTGATGGACCTGTTCGAACGCGGCAAGATCTTGCTCACCGGCTGCGAATTGCTGGTGATCGACGAGGCGGACCGGATGCTCGACATGGGGTTCATCCCTGATATCGAATTCATCTGTTCCAAATTGCCCGCGACGCGCCAGACCCTGCTGTTTTCGGCCACCATGCCCGCGCCGATCAAGAAATTGGCGGACAAGTTCCTGTCCAATCCCAAGCAGATCGAAGTGGCACGCCCGGCCTCGGCCAACGAGAATATCGTGCAGCACAAGGTGCCCGTTGCAGCCAGACGCAAGCGCGAAGTGCTGCGTCATCTGCTGCGCACGGACAATGTGAGCACGGCCATTGTCTTCTGCAATCGCAAGACGACTGTGCGCGAACTGGCAAAAAGTCTGAAAGGTCACGGTTTCGCGGTGGGCGAAATTCATGGCGACATGGACCAGTCAAGCCGGATTGCAGAACTGGACCTGTTCAAGTCGGGCGACATCAACATTCTGGTCGCTTCGGATGTTGCCGCCCGTGGGCTGGACATCAAGGGTGTCAGCCATGTCTTCAATTTCGACACGCCCTGGCATCCCGACGATTATGTCCACCGGATCGGTCGCACGGGCCGTGCGGGGGCGAAGGGGCGTGCCTTTACTTTCGTGGCCGACGAAGATGCCGAAGCGATTGCCAACGTCGAAAAACTGACCAAGTTCAAGATACCGGTCTTCGAAGTGGTGGACGCCGAAGGGGAGGCGCCGCGCCCGGCTCGCCGTGAACGGCCGCGCGAGGACAAGCCTGCGCCGCGGGTCGAGCAGAAGCCCGGGGATGCGCGGCCTGAAAAGCGCGCGCCCAAATCCGAACGAAGCGCTGCGCCGAAAAAGCAGCCGCGTCGCGCCGCCGCGCCCGAATCGGTAAATGATCGGGCGGATGAAGGGTGGAATGGCCCGATCCCGAGCTTCCTGACGCTCTCTTCGGACTGATCCGCGCCAACCGGAACCCGGTCGCGGTGAATTACTCCGCAGGCCGGACGAAGCTGTCGATCACCTTCTTCGACCCGGCCGTTTCGAATTCGATTTCCAGCTTGTTGCCATCCTGCGCCAGCACCTGGCCATAGCCGAACTTCTCGTGAAACACGCGCGCTCCGATGGCGATATCCGCGCGCGGTTTCGCCGCGAAACTGGCTGCGCTGCGCCGGTTTTCCGCTACCCGGCGCGGGGTGGGGTCGTAGGATGATACTGCCGCACGCTGCCAGCCGGGGCCGCGCGTTTGCGCGCGCTGCGGGCGATCGCGCGCGACATGCGCGAAAGGATCCTCACGCTCTGACCAATTCGCCCGCCAGAGCGAGGCGCCGCCGGTCATGGTGCTTTCGCGCTGGATATGCGCAGGCGGCAACTCCTCGATAAAGCGGGACGGTATGGAACTGTTCCATTGCCCGTAAATACGCCGGTTGGCTGCGTGAAGAATGGTGCAGCGCCGTCGTGCCCGGGTGATCGCCACATAGGCCAGGCGCCGTTCCTCTTCCAGGCTGGCTAACCCGCCTTCATCCAGCGCGCGCTGGCTCGGGAAGACCCCTTCTTCCCATCCGGGCAGGAAGAGGTTGTCGAACTCCAGTCCCTTGGCGGCGTGAATGGTCATGATCGTGACCTTTTCCGTGTCGTCCGCCGCGTCATTATCCATCACCAGGCTGACATGTTCCAGAAAGGCGCCGAGCGATTCATAGTCTTCCATCGCGCGCGCCAGTTCGGAGAGGTTTTCCGCGCGTCCCGCGCTTTCAGCCGACCGGTCTGCCGCCAGCATGGCATTATAACCGCACTCCTCCATCACCATGCGCAGTAGCTCCGCAGGGGAGTGCGTGTCGACCGCATCGCGCCAGCGCGCGAAATCGCGCAGCAGGGCGGCGATTGTAGCGGCGGCGCGCCGGGGCAGGCCGTCGCCATTGGCGAGATCAAGCGCGGCGGCGGCCAGCGGCTTGCCCGTGGCCCGGGCATGGCGATGCATCGCTTCCAGTGCCTTGGCGCCCAGTCCGCGTTTGGGCTGATTGTGGGTCCGTTCGAAGGCGAGATCGTCCGAAGGCTGGGCTATCAGCCGCAGATAGGCGAGCGCGTCACGGATCTCGGCGCGTTCGTAGAAACGAAAACCACCAATTATCCGATAGTTGAGGCCGATTTGTATAAAACGATCTTCAAATTCGCGGGTCTGGTATTGCGCGCGCACGAGGATGGCCACCTTGTCCAGCGGTGCGCCTTCCCGCGCCAGCCGCTCGATTTCCTCGCCTACGCGGCGCGCCTCTTCCGGCCCGTCCCATACGCCGATGACGCGTACCGGATCGCCGCCCGCCCGCTCGGTCCAAAGGTTCTTGCCCAGCCGCTGGCTGTTTTCGCCGATCAATCCCGACGCCGCTGCCAGAATATCCGGGGTGGACCGGTAATTCTGTTCGAGGCGGATGATCTTTGCGCCCGGAAAATCCTTTTCAAATCGGAGGATATTGGCGACTTCTGCGCCACGCCATGAATAGATCGACTGATCGTCATCGCCCACCACGCAGACATTCTTGCGGGACTGGGCCAGCAATCGCAGCCAGAGATACTGGACCGCATTGGTATCCTGATATTCGTCCACCAGCACATATTTGAAGCGTTGCTGATATTGCTCCAGTATATCACGTTCGCGCCGGAAAATGTTGAGAATATGTAGTAAAAGGTCGCCAAAATCGCAGGCGTTAAGCGCTTTCAGCCGCTGCTGATAGATGCGATAGAATTCCTGTCCGCGCCCGTTGGCATAGGCCTCATTCTCTGCCGCATCGAGATCGTCCGGGTTGAGCCCGCGATTTTTCCAGCGGTCAATCAGGCTCACCAGCTGCTTGGCTGGCCAGCGCTTTTCATCCAGCCCGGCGCCTGTGACGATCTGTTTGAGCAGCCGCAGTTGGTCGTCAGTATCGATAATTGTGAAATTGCTCTCGAGCCCGACAGCTCCGGCGTGGCGGCGCAGCATCTTCGCCCCGATGGAATGGAAGGTGCCCAGCCAGGGCATGCCTTCCACCGCCGGGCCGATCAGCTGGCCCACCCGCTCCCGCATTTCGCGCGCGGCCTTGTTAGTGAAGGTGACGCACAGGATTTCGCTCGGCCAGGCGAGGCGGGAATGAACGAGATGCGCCAGCCGGTGCGTGAGTGCGGCGGTCTTGCCCGTGCCCGCGCCGGCCAGCATCAGCACCGGCCCTTCGGTGGTCAGCACGGCTTCGCGCTGGGGCGGGTTGAGATGGGCCAGCCAATCCGCGCCGCCATGTTCCTGCTGTGCGTCTGCCGCGCCTGATTCCTCGATATCGCTCACCAGTGAACAACTAGGGAACATCGTCGCATCGTTCAACCCGCCAGGCGGAGCAGGTTGATACGCGCCTTGCCCACCTTTCGATCTGTCTCCAGCGCACAGCTTTTCACGTCCAGCCGTTCGTCAAATGCGCATTCGGTGCTGATCCAAGTTGCCGGGCCGATCCAGCCGAGCCGGGCCAGCCGGTCAAGCGCCACCGCGCCTGCGCCGGTGCCATAGGGCGGGTCAAGGAGGATCAGGTCCAGTGGCTGTTTCGCAGGGCCGAGCGAGAGGACGGAGGCGGCACGCACGTCGCAGCGCGGCTGGGCGCGGAGTGCGGCGATATTGCCGCGCAGGGCGCGAATTGCGGCGGCGTCCTGTTCCACGAACAGACAGTTTGCGGCGCCGCGCGACAGCGCTTCCAGCCCAAGTGCGCCGGAACCGGCAAAGAGATCGGCGACCTGCAACCCCTCAAAGGAACCAAGCCGGCTGGCCAGCATGGAAAACAGCGTTTCGCGGGTCCGGTCAGCAGTCGGGCGGGTGGTGTCGCCTTCAGGAACCTGAAGTTTGCGTCCCCGCCATTCTCCGGCGATGATGCGGATCATTTCTTCTGCCTGTCCAGCTGCTTGCGGAAGCGTTCGACTTCCACCTGTTTGACTTCCTGTGCGCTCCCTCGTGGCAGATCGCCCAGCACGAAGGGGCCATAGGCAAGGCGCATCAGCCGCGAAACCTTGAGGCCCAGATGTTCCAGGACGCGCCGTACTTCGCGATTCTTGCCTTCGGTCAGGGTCAGTTCGATCCACTGGTTGCGCCCGGTGCGTCGTTCCAGGTTGGCGTTGATCCGTCCGTAACGAACCCCGTCAATCGTCAGGCCGTGAATCAGCTCTTCAAGCTGGGCCTGCGAAACATCGCCAAAGGCGCGCGCGCGGTAAGTGCGCGGAATGCCGCTGGACGGCAGTTCCATTGCGCGTTTCAGCCCGCCATCATTGGTCAGCAGCAGCAAGCCTTCCGTGTTGAGGTCGAGCCGCCCGACCGGCATCAGCCGGGGCGTGCCGGGCGGCAGGGCATTGCGCAGCGCGGTGTAGATCGTCGGACGGCCTGAAAAATCGCGCTCCGCCGTGAGCAGGCCGTCAGGCTTGTTGAAGCGGAACAGGCGGGCCGCTTCGGGAGCGGCCACCGGCTTGCCGTCCACGGTCACGCCGTGCAGGTTGGGCAGGATCGTGGCCGGGGTTTGCAGCACATTGCCGTCCAGCGCCACGCGCCCTTCGCCGATCATCCGTTCGACCTCGCGGCGCGAGGCGATCCCGGCGCGGGCGAGGAGTTTGGCGATCCGTTCACCGTCAGGGCGTTTTTCTGTCATGCTCCGGCCCTTAGCCGGGCGATCGGCCGGGGGAAAGCGGGGACAGATGGTGCGCATGGCCTTCCCAACAGGAAATCCGCCGCTAGTTTCGCGATCACGCAAATCGGGAAGGCAGGCAGGATGGATCAGGCACAGGCAAGCGATGACAAGCCCGGCTGGCGCAGGCTGATCGCGGCGCTGGGCAATCGCAAGACTGGCTTCATGGCGTTGTTCGGTTTCGCCAGTGCGCTGCCTTATGCCTTGTTGCTCGGCACGCTTTACGCCTGGCTTTCCGACGCGAAGGTGGACCTCGAAACAATGGGGGTCTTTTCGCTCATCGGGTTAGCCTATGCCTTCAAATTCCTCTGGTCGCCCCTGCTTGACCGCATCAACATTCCGCTGGTGCGCGGGCTTGGGCGACGCAAGCAATGGATCGTGTCGGCCCAGCTGCTGCTCGGCGGAATCTTGCTGGTGCTGTCCACGCTTGATCCGCAGGGGGCAATCGGCTGGTTCTCGCTGCTGGCAGGAATTGGGGCCTTTGCTTCGGCCACGCAGGATGTGGTCGTGGATGCCTGGCGCGTCGATGTGGCTGATGAAGAGGCGACCATCGATATGCTCTCCACCGTCTATCAGCTGGGCTACCGTTCCGCCGTGCTGGTGGGCGGCGCGCTGGCCCTGTTCATGGCCGACGCATTGGGGTGGCCCGCGGTCTATGCGATCATGGGCGGGTTGATGCTGGCGGTGGGCGTGGCGAGCCTGTTCGCGCCCGAAAACGCACAAAGCATGGCTAGCATCGCTGCCGATGCGGATACGCTGGCGGAATTGCGGGCCGCAGGGCAGCTTACTCCGCGCGTGCGCGCCGTTGCGCTGGGCGTGGTGGCCGCGCTGTGGGCCTGGGCGCTGGTGACGGTGGGTGTGTTCATGGTCCGCTCGCTGGGCAGCGATCCGGCCGCGCGCCCGGATTCGACGGAATTCATCAAATATCAGGGGCCGATGATCGTGATCGCCACGGTTGTCGTACCGGCCATTATCGCCGCCCTGCTGGTGATGCGGCAGAAACAGGGCCGCAATGTTCTGGCAGAGCCCGTGGCCGCCAGCGGCACGGCGGATGCGATCCTCGATCATGGCTATCGCGCGCTGATCCTGCCGCTCACTGATATTGTCGGGCGGCTGCAATGGGCGACTGTGCTGGTGCTGGCTCTGGTGCTGTCCTACCGCATAACCGATACGATCTGGGGAACATTTGCCTATCCCTTCTATCTGGGCGAGCTCGCCTATTCCAAGGAAGAGGTTGCCATTGCCTCCAAGTTCTTCGGGGTTGGCGCCCTGATGCTGGGTGTGGCGCTGGGCGGCGTGCTGTTCGCCTATATCGGACGGATGGCGGTGATGACGCTTGGCGCGCTGACGGCAGCCCTGACCAATCTGCTCTATGCCGATCTTTCGGTCGGCGGCGCGGTGATGGCGGCGGGATCCAGGCTGATCGGCTTTACCTGGCTGGTCGAACATCTGGGCGGGGATGAACGGCTGGCCAAGCTGATGTTCGCCATCGCGGGCGAAAATGTCGCGGGCGGGATCGCGGGTGCCGCGCTGGTCGCCTATCTTTCCTCGATTACCTCAAAGAAATACAGCGCGGTCCAATATGCGCTGCTGTCCTCGCTGACCTTTCTGGTGGGGACGCTGGGCCGGGGCGCGCTGGGCCGGATGATCGAACAGCAGGGCTATTACCATGTCTTCATTCTGACCACCGGCATCGGCTTTCTGGCCGTTGTCCTGTGCCTGCTCGAATGGGTGCGGATTCGCCGACTCGGCAAGGCAGCGGGTCTGGACGCGGCGGCGCTGGCCAATGCCTAGGCGGCGTGGACAAATTCCACGCGAACCACGGTTCGATGCCCAATTGGGCGCTGGTAAGGCGCGAAGCCGAAGGAAGAGCGGTTCTCTTTCAAGGCTGAGCAACGCGGCCGGCGCCCAATTGGGCCGAACCCCGCAGGGGCCGGACCCAAAAACGCCATTTCTGCGTCGTTCGTCCTTGAATATGCCAGCATGTCCTTCGCCCTCACTCCTTAAACTGACGTTTTTGGCCTCCGGCCGTGGCCGCGCGGAATTTGTCCACGCCGCCTAGGGCTACTGCGGTATTTCGTCGTTCGCCCTCAGCACTTGCCCGGCGAGGTAGAGTGAACCGGTGATGAGTACTTTGCCTGCGCGGCCATCGGTCTCGCGGGCAATATCGCGCAGCGCGCCCTCGATGCTGTTCATCGCTGTTGCCTGAAGCCCAAGCTGGCCCGCCATGTCCGCCAGTTCCTGCGCATCGCGCGCTTCATATCCGGCGATGGGCACCGTGCGGATCGCGCAGTCCACCGTTTCGAAACAGGCGAGAACGTTGTGCGCATCCTTGTCCCTGAGCAGACCCATGACAATCTGCAGTCGCTCGCCGTCACGCAATTCATCGCGCAGATGGCGGATGACCGCCGCCATTGCGGCCGGATTATGCGCCCCGTCCAGCCAGACCGTGCTCTGCGCGGGCAACAAGGCGGTGAGCGGGCCTTGGGCCAGCCGCGAGAGGCGTGCGGGCCAGCTGGCCGCAGCAAGACCTTGCGCCAGTGCCGTTTCATCAATGCTGACCGCCTGCTGATGGCGCAGCATGGCGATGGCCAGCCCAGCATTATCGGCCTGATGCGCGCCGGGCAGCGCGGGCTGGGGCAGCACAAGCTTACCTTGGGTATCCCGATAATGGAGGTGGCCCCGGATGATCTGCGCATCCCACGCAGTGCCCTTAGCCAGCACTGGTGCGCTGGCCGCAGCGGCGGTTTCAGCCACGGAGGCGGCAATTGACGGCGCATAGTCCAGCGTCACCAGCGGCACGCCTGCTTTTGCGATGCCGGCCTTTTCGTGCGCGATTCCTTCCAGCGAATCACCGAGGAAGGCCTGATGGTCCAAGCCAAGTTGTACGATCCCGCAGACGGCCGCGCCAGACATCACATTGGTCGCATCCAGCCGCCCGCCAAGCCCCACCTCGATTACGCAGGCATCGGCAGGATGGCGTGCGAAGCCAAGAAAGGCGGCGGCGGTGGTTGCTTCGAAAAAAGTGGTTTCGTCGCCATTCACTGCGTCCAGAACATCCGCCAGCAGTGCGGCCAGTTCTGCATCCCCGATCAGCCGGTTGGCGATGCGGAAACGTTCGTTCAGCCGCACCAGATGCGGGCTGGTGAAGACATGAGTGCGCAGGCCCTGAGCCTCCATCGCGGCGCGCAGATAAGCGCAGACGGATCCCTTGCCATTGGTCCCTGCCACGTGAAAGACTGGCGCCAGGTGGCGTTCGGGATTGCCGAGCCGGTCCAGCAGGCGGCGCAGGCGCGAACGGCCCAGCTTGTCCTGCCCTGCGCTCATCGTGCCGAGCCGGTCAAGCTGCGCCTGGACAAGGGGGTTTTCGGATGTCGCCTTGTCAGCCATTGGCGACCCCGCGTGAGCGATCAGGCCGCCTGTGCGGGTGCCAGATAGTCAAGCAGGTCCGCAAGGCGTTCGCGCAGATCCTTGCGCTCCACCACCATGTCGACCATCCCGTGCTTGTGGAGATATTCCGCGCGCTGGAACCCTTCGGGCAGCTTTTCGCGAATCGTATCCTGAATCACGCGCTGCCCGGCAAAACCGATCAGCGCGCCCGGTTCCGAAATATGAATATCACCCAGCATGGCATAGCTGGCGGTGACGCCGCCTGTGGTGGGATCCGTTAGCACCACGATGTAGGGCAGTCCGGCTTCCTTCAGTCGCCGGGTCATCACCGTGGCCTTGGGCATCTGCATCAGGCTGAGGATGCCTTCCTGCATTCGCGCGCCGCCGGCGGCGGTAAAGATAATGAAGGCGCATTTTTCGTCAATCGCGCGCTGTGCGGCGGCGACCAGCGCGGCCCCCACGGCCATGCCCATTGATCCGCCCATGAAGGTGAAGTCCTGCACCCCGACCAACGCCTTGTGACCCATGATCGAACCAAGCGCAGCCGTGAAGGCATCATGATGGGGGCTGGCGGCGCGGGCCTGCTTCAGCCGGTCGGAATAGCGTTTGCTGTCCCTGAACTTCAGCGGGTCTTCCTTGACCCGGGGGGCGGGCAGCACGGAAAATCCCTCATCCATGATCTGGGCAAGGCGCTCGTCCGCCCCGATCCGGCCATGGTGGCCGCAACGCGGACAGACGAACAGATTCGCCTCATATTCGCGGGCGAACAGCATTTCCGCGCAATTGGGGCATTTCACCCACAGGTTCTCGCTCGACTCGCGCTTGGACTTGAAAGGGAGGCGGGAACGGATTCGGGTCAGCCAGTTCATGCGTCCGCCTTACGCGATTCATGCACCGCTTGCGAGAGGGCGCGGGTCAATTCGCGCACCGGCCCGGCGGCGTCCGTGCCGTGGCTGGCCACAAGATCGATCAGGGCCGAGCCGACGACGACGCCATCGGCCACTTTGGCGATGGGACCGGCCTGTTCGGGAGTGCGCACGCCGAAGCCCACGGCCACGGGTATGTCGGATGCCGCTTTCAGCGTTGCCACCGCCGCTTCGATGCTGGCAAGTCCGGCCTGCTGCATGCCAGTGATGCCCGCGACCGAGACATAATAAAGGAAGCCCGACGATCCTTCCAGCACGGCGGGCAGCCGCGCGGCATCGGTCGTGGGGGTGGCAAGGCGGATCAGCGAAATGCCTGCATCGCGCAGGAAGGGGCCGAGTTCGGCGTCCTCTTCCGGCGGGATATCGACGCAGATCACGCCGTCGATCCCGGCCTTTGCGCATTCATCGGCAAACCACTGCGCCCCGCGGGTGACCATCGGGTTGGCATAGCCCATCAGCACCAGTGGCACATCCGGGTGGCGTGTGCGGAAACTGGCGGCAATGCGGAAAATGTCCGCTGTGGTCGTGCCTGCAGCCAGCGCGCGCAGGTTCGCGGCCTGGATCGCAGGGCCGTCGGCCATCGGATCGGTGAAGGGCATGCCCAACTCGATCACATCGGCGCCGCCCTCGACCAGCGCATCGAGGATGGCAGGCGTGGCATCCGGCGTCGGATCGCCGCCGGTGACGAAGCAGACGAGGGCAGGTTGGCCCTTGGCGAAGGCGGATTGGAGGCGGGTCAAAAGTCGATGTGCTCCGTCAATGTACCCCAGATGCCAGCAATCGCTGCTACAATCAGCGAACCGAACAAAACCGGTTGCCAGCCAACATTCATCCGTAACAGATAATCAACCGCAGCGCTCACCGGAGCGAGGAATAGCGCCGCGCAAAAACATAGCGCCCCGCGTCTCGGGTTGAAGTCCCAAAACTTTGCCGGTTTCTCTTTCTGGTTGGTGTCGCTCAAAGCTTCACCCCCAGATGCTCCGCCACCGAGAAGATATCCTTGTCCCCGCGCCCGCACAGATTGGCGAGGATGATCTGGTCCTTGTCCATCGTCGGTGCGACCTGCTGTACCGCCGCGATCGCATGGGAGGGTTCGAGCGCGGGGATGATGCCTTCGGTGCGGCACAGCAGCTGGAAGGCGTCCAACGCTTCCCTGTCAGTCGCCGAGGTATATTCGACCCTGCCCGACTCCTTGAGCCAGGCATGTTCCGGCCCGATGCCTGGATAATCCAGCCCGGCGCTGATCGAATGGCCTTCGAGGATCTGGCCGTCATCGTCCTGCAACAGATAGGTCTTGTTGCCATGCAGGATACCCGGGCGTCCGCCGGCGAGCGAGGCAGCATGTTCCTTGTCGAGTCCGTGGCCGGCGGCTTCGACGCCGAGCATCTTCACATTGGCATCGTCGAGGAAGGGGTGGAACAGGCCGATGGCGTTGCTGCCGCCGCCAATCGCGGCGACCAGCAGGTCGGGCAGGCGGCCGGTGCGGCTCAGCATCTGTTCGCGCGCTTCACGCCCGATCACGGACTGAAAATCGCGGACCAGTTCGGGATAGGGGTGCGGCCCTGCGGCGGTGCCGATGATGTAGAAGGTGTCATGCACATTGGCGACCCAGTCACGCAGAGCCTCGTTCATGGCGTCCTTAAGCGTCGCGGCCCCGGCGGTGACCGGCACGACTTCGGCGCCCAGCAGCTTCATGCGGAACACATTGGGCGCCTGCCGCGCCACGTCGGTCGCGCCCATATAGACCACGCAGGGCAGGCCGAAGCGGGCGCAGACCGTGGCAGTGGCGACACCGTGCTGGCCCGCGCCAGTCTCCGCGATAATTCGCGTCTTGCCCATCCGCATGGCCAGCAGGATCTGGCCAATGCAGTTGTTAATCTTGTGCGCGCCGGTGTGATTAAGCTCGTCGCGCTTGAACCAGACCTGCGCCCCGCCAAGCTCTTCCGTCAGCCGCGGTGCGAAATAGAGCGGGCTGGGCCGCCCCACATAATGTTCGAGCAGATCGTCAAATTCGGCCTGGAAAGCCGGATCGGCCTTGGCCGCGCGATATTCCCGCTCAAGCTCCAGGATCAGCGGCATCAGCGTTTCGGCGACATAGCGCCCGCCATACGCGCCGAAATGGCCGCGTTCGTCAGGCTGGTTGCGGAAGGAGTTCGGGTTCGTGCTCATGTCCTGGCCGCTTGGCAGAAGGCCGCAATCCTGTCCACATCCTTGACGCCCGGCGCGCTTTCGACGCCCGAGGATGTATCCACCAGCGGCGCGCCGCTGATCCGGATCGCTTCGGCCACATTGCCGGGATTGAGCCCGCCTGCCAGCCCCCAGGCCAGACTGTGCTTCACCCCGGCGACCAGCGACCAGTCAAACGCCAGCCCCATGCCACCGGGCAACCCCCCTTTCGGCGTTTTTGCGTCGAACAGAATCAGGTCCGCTGCGCTGCGATAGGCCTGCGCGCGTTCCACATCGGCCGCGCAGGACACGGGCAGGGCTTTCCACACCGGCAGGCCGAAGCGCAATCTTATCTGCGCCGCGCGTTCCGGGCTTTCCGCGCCGTGCAATTGCAGCGCATCGAGCCGGGCGGCCTTGATCGCTTCGCCAATTTCCAGATCATCCGCGTTCACGAACAGCCCGACCTTGCCGATCCGCGTTCCGGCGCGTGTGGCAAGGTCAGCCGCTTCGCCGGGCGTCACATGGCGCGGGGAGGGCGGGAAGAAAACAAATCCCGCATAATCGGCGCGTACGGCGATGCAGGCGTCCAGCGCCTCTGCCGTGCGGATGCCGCAAATCTTGATTTCTGGGCCGGTCATGGTTGGTGGCGTTAGGCCAAAGCGCCGTCGGGGTGAAGCCTTACAAGGTGCCTTCGATTGCCCGGGCGGCGGCCAGCGGATCATCCGCCCGGCTGATCGGGCGACCGATCACCAGCACGCTGGCGCCATCGTCGCGCGCCTTGCGCGGGGTGACCACGCGCTTCTGGTCGGCTGTGGCCTTGCCGCCGGGGCGCAGGCCAGGCACCACAAAGAAGCCCTGCTTCCACTGCTTGTGCACCGCGCCAACCTCCTGGCCGGAACAGACAATGCCATCGAGACCTGCCGTTTGTGCGAGTTCAGCCAGCCGCATGACCTGATCGTGCGGCGTGCCCGCGATGCCGGTGCGCGCCAGATCGTTTTCATCGAGGCTGGTCAGCATGGTGACCGCCACGACCCTGGTGTGTTCGCCAGCTGCGGCCTTGGCGTCTTCCATCATCGCCCGCCCGCCGCTGGCATGCACGGTCACGATGGCCGGTTCCAGCACATGAATGGCCTGCATGGCGGATGCGACCGTGTTGGGTATGTCATGCAGTTTAAGATCGAGGAAGATGGGCAGGCCGATCTGCGCCATTTCGTGCACGCCGTGATGGCCATGAGCGCAGAAGAATTCGAGGCCTAACTTCAGCCCGCCGATATGCGATTTGACCTGAGTGGCGAGCGCCTTCGCTGCATCAATCCGGGGGAGGTCCACGGCGAGAAAGATCGGGTTGCTCATTGGGCCTCTTGTTCGGGGAGGGCAGGCGCCGGGGCATCGATGTGATCGGCGGGGGCGCTGGAGAGTGCCGCGCTGCGGGCTGCGCCTTCCAGTGCTGCGATGCGCCGGTTGAAGCGCCAGACAGCGCCGCGATGATAGAGCCATACTGGCACCAGTCCCAGCAGGAAGGAGAAAATGACCAGTGCGGGCACCTTGGTTTCGAGCACGAGATCTTCCCAGATCTTCACTTCGATCGGGCGCCAGTTGTTGATGGTGAACAGCAGCAGCAGCACCAGGATCAACACCCAGATGATCGTTCTGACAATTTGCATGGACTGCCAGCCTCCTTCCCTCGGTTGCAGCATTCCCGGCAATGCTAGGCGGGTTGCCCGGTGATGGGAAGGCCTGACTTCCGTTATCGGTCCGTGCGCCGGTTAACCGAATACCCGTTCGAAAATGCGATCGACCTGGGCGAAGTGATAATCGAGGTCGAATTTTTCTTCCAGTTCGGCAGGGCTGAGCGCTGCGGATACTTCCGGGTCGGCCTTGAGCAGATCAAGCAGGGAAAGCTGCCCGTCCGATTCCCAGACCTTCATCGCGTTGCGCTGGACCAGGCGGTAGGCGTCTTCGCGGCTGACCCCGGCCTGAGTCAGCGCCAGCAGCACGCGCTGTGAGTGGACCAGCCCGCCCATGCGGTCGAGATTCTTCTGCATCCGTTCAGGGTAGATCAGCAGCTTGTCGATCACCCCGGTCAGCCGCGCCAGCGAGAAATCGAGCGCGATGGTGGCGTCGGGGCCGATGTAGCGTTCCACGGACGAGTGGGAGATGTCCCGTTCATGCCACAATGCCACATTTTCCAGCGCCGGAACGGCATAGCCGCGAATGACGCGCGCCTGCCCGGTCAGGTTTTCGGTCAGCACCGGATTGCGCTTGTGCGGCATGGCGCTGGAACCTTTCTGGCCGGGGGAGAAATATTCCTCGGCCTCCAGCACTTCGGTGCGCTGCAGATGGCGAATCTCTACCGCCAGCCGTTCAATCGAGCTGGCGATGACGGCCAGTACCGAAAAGAACATGGCATGCCGGTCCCGCGGGATGACCTGGGTGGAAACCGGTTCCGGCGTGAGGCCCAGCCTGGCGGCGACATGTGCTTCCACGGCCGGATCGATATTGGCGAAAGTGCCGACCGCGCCAGATATGGCGCAAGTGGCGATTTCCGCGCGCGCCGCGATCATCCGCTGCTTGCAGCGGTCGAATTCGGCATAGGCCTGCGCCAACTTGAGGCCGAAAGTGGTCGGCTCGGCATGAATGCCATGGCTGCGCCCGATAGTGGGCGTATATTTATGTTCCTGCGCCCGGCGTTTGATGGCGGCCAGCAGCTCGTCGAGGTCAGCCAGGAGAATATCGCTGGCCCGCGCCAGCTGCACTGCCAGCGTGGTGTCCAGCACATCCGAACTGGTCATGCCCTGATGCATGAAGCGAGCTTCATCGCCCACCTGTTCCGCCACCCAGGTGAGGAAGGCGATCACATCATGCTTGGTGACGGCTTCGATGGCGTCAATCGCGGCGACGTCGATCGTGGGGTTGGTGGCCCACCAGTCCCACAGGGCCCTGGCCGCGCTTTCGGGCACAACGCCCAGCTCACCCAGCTTTTCGGTGGCATGCGCCTCGATCTCGAACCAGATGCGGAATTTCGCTTCAGGCTCCCAGATCGCGGTCATCGCAGGGCGGGCATAACGGGGGACCATGTTCGACTCCGGTTTTTGGGGACGCGCAGCCGCTAGGGGCAGGGGGGCTTCAGATCAAGCCCTTCGCCTTCAGCGAGACATGTCCCTGCCGCCCGATGATGACATGATCGTGGACCACGATTCCCAGTAATCGCCCGGCTTCTGCAATGCGATTGGTAATCTGGATATCCGCCCGGCTGGGTTCGGGCGATCCTGATGGATGATTGTGAACGAGAATCAGCGCGGTGGCCCCGATGTCCAGCGCCTTGCGGATCACCTCGCGCGGGTGAATCGCCGCCTCGTCAATCGAACCGTCACCGACGTGATGATCCAGAACCAGCCGGTTCTGCGCGTTGAGATAGAGCACGCGCACGCGTTCCACCGTGAGATGCGCCATGTCGATCGCCAGATAATCTAGCAGCGCCTGCCAGCTGCCCAGTACCGGTTTTTGTTCCACTTCGCTGCGCGCCATGCGCCGCGCGGCCAGCGCGACGATCTTGAGCGATGCGGCGCTGGCATCGCCCATGCCGTCGACATTGCGCAGCGCGCCGGGATCGGCGTTCAGGACGGCGGCAAGCGAGCCGAAACGTTTGATCAGCGCCTTGGCGACTGGTTTGGTATCGCCTCGTGCCTGTGCGGCAAACAGCAGATATTCCAGCACCTCGTAGTCCGCCAGGGCTTCTGCCCCGCCATCCAGCAGCCGCTTGCGCAGACGCGCGCGATGGCCCGCGCCATCATGGGCCTGCTTGCTTGCCGCCAGACCGGGCAATTCGTCCTGCGTTCGCTCGTTCATCTGCTGTGCATTGCCTTTGTGCAGGCTCAGGCGCAAGTGTAGGAAGCGATGGCAGAAACCGGGGACGAAGCAGAGCAGGACTGGGAAGCGCCCGCCCCGCGTCAGCGGCGGCGGCTGCGCCGCGTGCTGGCAATTGCCGCCGCACTGCTGGTCGCGCTGCTGGCCTATGGCTGGTTTACGCGCGTCGATCTGGCCGACCGGTTGCTGACCAGTCAGCTCGATTCGCTGGGAATTCCTGCCACATACCGGATTGAATCGATTGGTCCACGCTATCAGGTGCTGACTGAGATTGTGGTAGGCGATCCGGACCGACCGGATTTGACCATCGAACGGGCGGAAATCCGGATCGATCCGCAATTCGGCCTGCCGGTCATCGGCAGCGCGCGGCTGGTGCGCCCGCGCCTGTATGGCACCCTGCATGACGGGAAGCTGAGCTTCGGTTCGCTGGACAAGGTGATCTTCGCCAAGCGTGATACGCCGCAGGGCTTGCCGGACATGGAGCTTGCGCTGGTCGATGGCCGTGCGCTGATTGTAAGCGATTACGGCCCCATCGGCGCGAAGACCGAAGGGGCGGGCTCGCTGCATGACGGTTTTCAGGGCCTCCTTGCGGTGAATGCACCGCTCTTGCAGCGCGGCGGCTGCACAGCCAGCCAGGCGACGCTGTTCGGCACGATCCATGTCAGCGACCGCAAACCGGCGTTCAAGGGCCCGCTGCGGATCGGTCCGGCAAGCTGTGCGGACGGAACGCGTTTCGCTGGCGGCGGTGCATCGCTGTCGGTGACCCTTGCCGAACTGCTTGACGGCGCGACCGGCGATGTGGACCTGCGCCTCGGCGCGGCGAACAGCGGCACGAATCGTCTGTCGGGCGTGCAGGGCAAAGGTCACCTGGAATGGCAGGGTAGCAGCTTGACCGCGCGTTACGACCTGGCGGCGCTCGGCCTGGTCACCGCACCGGCAGTGATCGGACGGTTGAACGGAACCGGCCGCCTGCGCGCGCGTGACGGGTTTGCCCGGCTGGAATGGGAAGCGGACTGGGATGGCACGGGCTTGCGGCTGGGTACGGGCCTCGGCTCCACTCTGGAAATGCTTGTCCGCTCAGGCGAAGGCAGTCTGGTCGGTGAACTGGCGCAAGCAGTTGGAACGGCACTACGCAAGGAAGAGCGGGGCAGCACCTTTGCCGCTAACACGGTACTGCGGCTGGATGGGGATGAGAACAATCTCATCATCCCCACCGCCCGCCTGCGCGGGGGCAGCGGGCAGACATTGCTGGCGTTGTCGCGGGTCCGGGCGACTGCGAAACGCAACGATCCGCTTCGCCTCCTCGGCAATTTCTCGACCGGCGGGGCGGGGCTGCCGCAGATCACCGGGCGGATGGAACGAGATGCGGCCGGGCGCGCCATCCTTGCGCTCACCATGCCGGAATACGCGGCGCGCGAAAGCCGTCTGGCAATTCCGCAGCTGCTGCTGGTGCAGAACGATGCCGGTGCGCTTGGGTTTTCGGGCAGCATCCGCGCCGACGGGCCGCTTCCCGGCGGGATGGCGCGCGGTTTGACAGTGCCACTGTCCGGCAACTGGTCATCTCAGTCCGGCCTGGCGCTGTGGCGAAGCTGCACGCGAATGAGCTTTGATGCGCTCCAGATTGGCGGCATTGCGATGGAACGGCGTGGGCTGACCCTGTGCCCTGGCCGCAATGGCGCGATCCTGCGTAGCGACGCGGGCGGCACGCGCATCGCCGCCGGTTCGCCAGGGCTGGATCTTGCCGGGCATCTTGGCGACAGCCCGGTGCGGATCACCAGCGGCCCGCTCGGCCTTGCCTTTCCCGGATCGATCTATGCGCGCAAGCTGAATGTCCTGCTGGGTCCGGAAGAGACGGGGACGCGCTTCAGCCTTGACGATGTGCATGCGCAACTGGGCGCGGAGGTGGCCGGGCGTTTTGCTGATGCCGATATCAGCCTGGCGTCGGTCCCGCTCGACCTGCTTGATGCGGCAGGGGCGTGGCGCTTCGCTGGCGGCAGGCTGGAACTGTCCGGCGTATCAATGCGGGTGGAAGACCGCGAGGCGCTTGACCGGTTTGAGCCGATGGTGGCGCGCGATGCGCGGCTCACGCTGACTGATAATATGATCACGGCTGACACGCTGCTGCGTGAACCCGTCAGCGGGCGCGTGGTTACCGGCGTAACGATTGCGCATGATCTTGGCAGCGGCGCGGGCCATGCCGATCTCGCTGTCGACCGACTGGTTTTCGATAATGCGCTGCAGCCCGATATGCTGACCGGCCTGGCGCTTGGCGTGGTCGCCAATGCCAGGGGGACAGTGACGGGCCGGGGGCGGATCGACTGGAATGAGTCAGGGGTGACCAGCAGCGGACAATTTTCAACCGATGACCTCGATTTTGCGGCTGCGTTCGGGCCGGTCGAAGGGGTCGCCGGAACGATCCGGTTCACTGACCTTCTGGGTCTGGTCACTGCTCCTGGCCAACGGCTGACCATCCGATCGATCAATCCGGGGATCGAAGTGAATGACGGTGTGCTGCTGTTCGCCCTGGTGCCGGGCAACCGCATGGCGGTCGCGGCGGCGAGCTGGCCGTTCATGGGTGGCCAGCTGCGCATGCAGCCGGTGACCATTCCACTCAGCGCGTCGGAAGAGAGGCGCTTCACACTGGAGATAACAGGGCTGGATGCGGCCAGCTTTGTCGAACGGATGGAACTTTCCAACCTGGCGGCGACGGGGACTTTCGACGGGACGCTGCCGCTGGTGTTCGACAAGGATGGCGGTCATCTGCAGGGTGGATTGCTCGTCTCGCGCCCGCCGGGCGGCAATGTCGCCTATGTCGGTGCACTGAGTTACAAGGATCTGTCGCCCATGGCGAATTATGCGTTCGATGCGCTCAAATCGCTCAACTATTCGGAAATGCGGATCGGCATGGATGGCGAACTGACCGGCGAACTGGTCACGCGCGTGCGTTTTGAAGGCGTCAAGCAGGGCGCCGGCACCAAGCAGAACTTCCTGACGCGGCAGGTGGCGAAGCTGCCCGTACGCTTCAATGTCAACGTCCGCGCCCCCTTCTACAAGCTGATTACCTCGGTCAAGGCGATGTACGATCCCGCCTTCATCCGCGATCCGCGCGAGATTGGCCTGATTGACAGCACGGGCAAGGCTCTGCGGCACGAGGCCGCAGAGCATTCCGCGCGCTCGGCCGGCAACAGCAATCCTTCAGGTGAATCGCCCGTTCAGGCCCCGGCAAGAGAGACCATGCCATGATCCTTCCCGAATTGACCGCTCCGTCCCTTGCTGCGACAAGCGCCGCCATGCGCAGATGCAGAACCGGAACGGAGGGGGCCGCGATGCGGGCATGTCTTGGCCTGGCGGCTGTTGTGTGGAGCGCGCTGGCGCTTGGCGGATGCGTTTCGGTAAGCGCACCTGACAAGCCGATCGTTATCGAGCTCAACATCAACATCAAGCAGGAAGTGATTTACCGCCTGGCTGCCGATGCCGGGAACACGATTGACGAGAATGCGGAGATTTTCTGATGAACATGCCGGTTAATCGCACCAAGCTTCGCCGGGTTGCACTGAGCGCTGCGGCCGTGGCTCTCGCCATCGGGGGTGTGGCTGGCATCGCTTATGCACAGCGTGACCCCGCCTATGACGCCGCCCGCAAGGCAGGCCAGATCGGCGAAAAGATGGACGGCTACCTGGGGACGGTTGGCAGCGCATCGCCCGATATTGCTCGCATGGTCAAGGATCTCAACATCAAACGCCGCGCGGTTTATGCGGAGAAGGCGCAGGCCGCCAGCGCAACGCTGGAAGAATATGCCTTTACCTCGGGTTGCCTGGCCATTGCGCGCACCGCGCCGGGTGAAAAATACCAGGCCCCTGACGGCAGCTGGCAGACCCGCACCGGCGCGCCGCCGATCCGTGATCCGCGCTGCCCCTGAAGGCGTCGTCGCATGCCCTCCCTGTCAATGCCATCCCCCGGTTGACTCGCCTATGACCCGCGCCTAAGGGGGCGGCGCCCTTGGCGGGCAGTCTTTGCGTGTGCCGCGCATTTCCAGTAGGAGGCATGGCATGA
Organism: Novosphingobium sp.; assembly: GCA_024236235.1. Taxonomy (GTDB): domain Bacteria; phylum Pseudomonadota; class Alphaproteobacteria; order Sphingomonadales; family Sphingomonadaceae; genus JACKKV01. The sequence continues at coordinate 271,855 of JACKKV010000002.1, forward strand.
GTGATGAACCGTCCGCACGGGAACCCATTGCCGAAGATGCGCGGATCGACGCGCTCGAAAAGCGGCTTCAGGCCGCGCGCGAGCGTGAAGAGGAACGCAACCGGCTGCAGGTCCAGGGGGTCGATGCGAATTATCGCAGCGGCAACCGGGTCCTCGCCGATCTTCTCGGTGGGATTCTTGGTGGTGCGGTAATCGGCTGGGTGATCGATCACTTTGCCGGGACCACGCCATGGGGTCTGTTGGTGATGCTGTTCCTTGGAATAGGTGTTGCTTTCAGGAATATTATCCGGATGGCGAACACGCGCCCTGACTGATCCCCCTGCGCGGGGTGGCAGAGGGGCGCTGTTGGCATGATAGAGGGACGGTAAAGAGCGTGGCAGCCGAACAGGGCAAAGTAGACCCGATGCACCAGTTCGCGATCGAACCGATGTTCGGTTCGGCTCACTGGGAAATCGCAGGCTACAACATTGCTTTCACCAACAGTGCGTTGTGGATGGCGATCGCCACCGTCGCGCTGTGGATTTTTGTGGCTGGCGGCATGAAGCGCGAGCTCGTGCCCGGCCGCTGGCAGATGGCGGTGGAAAGCTTCACCGGCTTCATTGACGATCTGCTGGAAGCCAATGTGGGCAAGGCCGGGCGCAAATATGTGCCTTACATCTTCTCACTGTTCATGTTCATCCTCTTCGCCAATTTGCTGGGCCTGATCCCGCTGCCGCTGGCGCTGGCCGGGGTTCACCCCTTCACTTTCACCAGCCACTTCACCGTCACCGGCGTGCTGGCGATCCTGTCCTTCGCAATCGTGCTGGTGGTCGGCTTCTGGAAGCACAAGCTGCATTTCTTCTCGCTGTTCGTGCCGCATGGCACGCCGCTGGTGATGATCCCTTTGATCTTCATGATCGAGCTGGTCAGTTTCATGATCCGCCCCTTCAGCCTTGGCCTGCGTCTGTTTGTGGCGATGATGGCCGGTCACGTCCTGCTGGAAGTTCTCTCCAGCTTCGTGATCGACGGGCTGAATGCCGGTGCCACCTTCGGCCTCATTGTCAGCCTGCCCAGCTTCCTGCTGATGATCGGTATCTGCGCGCTCGAAATTCTGGTCGCCGGTATCCAGGCCTATGTCTTTGCGCTGTTGACCTCGCTTTACATCAACGACGCCGAGAATCTTCACTAAGCGATTTATCGATCCCAACGGAATTCAAGGAAAAGGAGTTAATCTTATGGATCCTCAAGCTGCCAAGCTGATCGGTGCCGGTCTTGCTGCTATTGGTGCCGGTCTGGCCGCCATCGGTGTGGGTAACGTGTTCGGTTCGTTCCTGGAAAGCGCGCTGCGCAATCCGGGCGCTGCTGATGGTCAGCAGGGCCGCCTGTTCATCGGCTTCGCCGCCGCCGAACTTCTCGGCCTGCTCTCCTTCGTCGTGGCGATGATCCTCATCTTCGTTGCCTGACGAAAACTGATCTGAACGGTTCGGCCGGATCTGTCCGGCCGGGTCGCTTCCCTTTTTTGCGCATTTTTCCGGATACGCCCGATGCCTCAGATAGCCCAGCTTGCCGAAACCTATTCCAGCCAGGTCTTCTGGTTGCTGGTTTTCTTCGGGTTCGTCTTTCTTGTCATCGGCCGGGGCATGGTCCCGCGCGTGATGGACACGGTCGCCCTGCGCGACAAGCAGATCGCTGACGATCTGGCCGCAGCCGGTGCCGCGCGCCAGCAGGCCGATGCGGAAGAAGAAGCCTGGCGGCTGCGGGAGAATGACAATCGTGCCCATGCACAGGCGATCATTGCCCAGGCCAAGGCCGATGCCGCCGCCGCGAATGAAAAGAAGCTGGCCGCTGCGCAAAAGCGGCTGGACAAGAAGCTGGCCGAAGCGGCGGAGCGGATTTCCGCAGCCCGCGGTGAAGCGTTGAACGAAATCGAAAGCGTCGCCAGTGAAGCGGCCCAGGATATCGTGCAGCGCCTTGCCGGGGTGAAGGTCGCCAAGACCGCTGCCGATGCCGCAGTCAAGAAAGCGTTGAGCCATGGCTAATCCCGCAGACGTCGCCGCTGAAACGGTGGATCACAGCGCGCACATGGCTCCGGCGGCGGGCGAAGCCGCCGTTGCGGAACATGGCGCAGAAACTCATGCGAGCGTCGAGCACGGCGCAGACGCCGGGCATCATGCCGGACCCGAAGCACTGGGTCTGGGGCCGAGCGCATGGGTCGGCATTTCGATGCTGGTCTTCATCGTGATCCTTCTGTGGAAGAAGGTTCCGGGGGCGATTGCGGGTGGTCTCGACGGCAAGATCGCCGCGATCAAGCAGCAGCTCGATGAAGCCAAGGCGCTGCGCGCCGAGGCCGAGGCGCTGCGCAAGGAATATGCTGACAAGATCGCCAATGCCGAGAAAGACGCGGCGTCGATGATCGACCACGCCCGGCAGGAAGCGGACGCGATCGTCGCCAAGGCGGAAGCCGACTCCAAGGTGATGATCGAACGGCGCAAGAAGATGGCTGAAGACAAGATCGGCGCGGAGGAACGCGCGGCGGTGGACGAATTGCGCCAGCGCGCGGCCAGCGCCGCAACCGCTGCGGCCAGCGCTCTGATCGCTGAAAAGCATGATGCCGCTGCAGACGGCAAGCTGGTCGACGAGGCGATCGCCGGGATCTGATCTTAGTCGGACCAGGCAGCCACTGGCTGCGGGCTCCATTCCCATCACCACAAGCCCTCCGCCACCGGCGGGGGGCTTTGTCTTTTGGGGATGTGCTGGATTGATTGCGGTCCGTTCCTGCAGAGCTGCTTCAGGCGAGCTCTCTGACCCCAGCCTGCCCGATGGTTCGTCCAGGCTGCCGCCAACGCCATTGAGATCACTGATTTCCACGGTCAGGCAGAGCGCGCAGCCTCAAGCCAGGGGAGGCTACCACCCACTTGCGGGAACGTGGCACCGCGGGCGCGCACGATAGGTTCATGCTTTCAGCGCAGGTCGCAGCGTGTGGCCAGCGGGCCGGTCTGCCCCCGTCGGTGCCTGCTCCTCACGCACAAGCAAAAGCCCGCCCGGCCTGCCCCCCACGAGGGTGAGGGATGAGCCGGACGGGCTTTTACTGGTCGAGGCCAGCCCCCGCCGTAACGGGGGCCGGGATATCGGGTGGGATCAGTCCTTGGCCTTGAGGGCCGCGCCGAGAATGTCGCCAAGCGAGGCACCGGCATCGGACGAACCATACTGTTCCACGGCTTCCTTTTCTTCGGCCAGCTGGCGGGCCTTGATCGAGAAGTTGGGCTTCTTGGAACGGTCGAAGCCGGTAATCATGGCGTCGATCTTCTGGCCGACCTGGAAACGGTCAGGACGCTGTTCGTCGCGGTCACGGCCGAGATCCGACCGCTTGATGAAGCCGGTGGCCCCGTCTTCGCCCGCCTGCACTTCCAGCCCGCCATCGCGCACTTCGAGCACGGTCACGGTGACTACCTGGCCGCGCTTGCCGCTGCTGGCGCTGCTGGCACCGGCCGCAGGTGCGCCCTTTTCCAGCTGCTTCATGCCGAGCGAGATGCGTTCCTTTTCGACATCGACGTCAAGCACGATGGCTTTGACCTGTTCGCCCTTGCGATGCAGGGCCAGCGCGTCTTCGCCCGAAATGCCCCAGGCAATGTCCGACATGTGGACCATGCCGTCCACATCGCCATCCAGGCCGATGAACAGGCCGAATTCGGTGGCGTTCTTGACTTCGCCTTCCACTTCGCTGCCCACCGGGTGCTTTTCCGCGAAACCTTCCCAGGGGTTCTGCTGGGCCTGCTTGAGGCCGAGGCTGATCCGGCGCTTGTCGGAATCGACTTCCAGAACGATGACATCGACTTCCTGGCTGGTCGAAACGATCTTGCCGGGGTGGACGTTCTTCTTGGTCCAGCTCATTTCCGAAACATGGACCAGGCCTTCGATGCCCGCTTCCAGTTCCACGAAAGCGCCATATTCGGTAATGTTGGTGACGGTGCCTGACAGCTTCGCGCCGACCGGGTACTTGGCGGCAACGCCATCCCACGGATCGCTTTCCAGCTGCTTCATGCCCAGGCTGATGCGCTGCGTGTCCTGATTGATGCGCACGATCTGCACGGTCACCGTATCGCCGATATTGATGACTTCGCTGGGGTGATTGACGCGCTTGTAGCTCATGTCGGTGACATGCAGCAGGCCGTCAATACCGCCGAGGTCCACGAAGGCGCCGTAATCGGTGATGTTCTTGACCACGCCATCGATCACCTGGCCTTCAGCCAGCTTGTCGATCAGTTCGCTGCGCTGTTCGGCGCGGGTTTCTTCCAGCACCGCGCGGCGCGAAACGACGATATTGCCGCGGCGGCGATCCATCTTGAGGATCTGGAAGGGCTGCGGAATGTCCATCAGCGGGCCGACATCGCGCACCGGGCGGATATCGACCTGGCTGCCGGGCAGGAAGGCCACGGCGCCGTCGAGATCGACGGTGAAGCCGCCCTTGACGCGGCCGAAGATCCGGCCTTCCACGCGCTTGCCTTCGCCGAATTCGTTTTCCAGCTTGTCCCAGGCGGCTTCGCGGCGGGCGCGGTCGCGGCTGAGCATGGCTTCGCCATCGGCGTTTTCGACGCGGTCAACGAAGACTTCAACCTCGTCGCCAACCTTGATGTTGCCATCCTGATCGCCATGAGAGAATTCGCGCAGTGAGACGCGGCCTTCGCTCTTCAGGCCGACGTCAATCACGGCCTTGTCATTTTCGATGGCGGTGACGGTGCCCTTTACGACGCGGCCTTCAAAGCCGAGATCGTCAGCGCCGCCGAGCTGTTCTTCGAGGAGTTTCGCGAAATCATCGCGGGTGGGATTTGCCGAAGTGGCCATAAATCGAGGTATCCTGACTAACTATTTTCCGGCCAAGCGGTTGGTTCCGCTGGTCTTTCTGGCCGAACTGCCAATGGGGCCGAATGCCGCCACAGGCATTCTCGGGGGCATGATCGGGCGATGGCCGCCGGAACGGGGGTGGGGGCTTGCGGCAATGCGCCGCCTGCTGGCCAGCCTTGTCCTGGATGAGCCGCCGACCGGGCCATGACCCGTCGAACGGGCGCGCGACTAGGCGAAATCAGGGTGAAATGCAAGCTTTTCCGCCCGCATGACCAGGTCAAATCGGACACATCGGACACATCAATAAGAAAAAATCCGGGCCTGTGCCTGAAGCGGTTGCGCAAGGGGTGCGGGAGCAGCCGTGCGATGGTGCCGGTCATTAGGCGGCGTGGACAAATTCCACGCGAACCCCGCAGGGGCCGGACCCAAAAACGCCATTTCTGCGTCGTTCGTCCTTGAATATGCCAGCATGTCCTTCGTCCTCGCTCCTTAAACTGACGTTTTTGGCCTCCGGCCGTGGCCGTGCGGAATTTGTCCACGCCGTCCAGGCAATCCTGCCCGGTCAGGCGGGCTGTAGGAAAGCGGAAAGTGCCGGCCCCTGCCTTGGGGTTCAGGCCGCCGCGCCTGCCAGTTGCTGTTCGATCGCCTTGACGTTCCAGTAATCGGTATTGGTCACGATCTTGCCGTCGCGGAAGGTCATGAACGAGACGCCCTGAATGCGCACGGGGGTGCCCGCATGCTGCACACCGTCATATTCGCCCTGGAATGACCCGGTGAAGGTCCATTCGACCGCGCCGCAATCAGGGCCGAGCACTTCATTGCCATATTCGACGCGGAAGTCCGGCATCATGCTGAAGCTGAATGCGAACACCTCGCGCAGGCCAGCATGGCCGTGATGAACGATCCCGAAGGCCTTGTCTTCAAAGGTGCAGTCTTCAACATACTGAGCGATCAGCAACGCTTCGTCGCCGGCCCAGGCCGTGGTCAGGTTCTGGATCAATGTGCTGGCCATGTCGCTTGCTCTCCCGTCAGTGGCATCGTTGCGTTCAGGCAGCTTCTGTTGTTGAATCGCGCGCCTCGAAACCGTGACGTGATCAATGCGCGCGCAGCGCCTGTTCGGCAAGGGCGATGGCGCGGGCAATCGCTGCGTCCCGGCCCAGTGCGGACGTGTCGAGCAGGATCGCGTCCGGCGCCGCCACCAGCGGCGCTTCGGCCCGGGTCCGGTCGCGTTCGTCGCGGCGGTGCAGATCCGCCTCGATCCCGGCCAGCGTATGATCTTCGCCGCGTTCGCGCATTTCGTTCCAGCGGCGCATGGCCCGCGCCGCGACGCTGGCGGTGACAAACAGCTTCACCTTCGCTTCCGGCGCGATCACCGTGCCGATGTCGCGCCCGTCCAGCACCGCCCCGCCGGGCTGGCGGGCAAAGGCGCGCTGTCGTTCCAGCAGGGCGGCGCGCACTTGCGGATGAACGGAGACGCGGCTGGCCAGCCCGCCGGTCGCCTCGCTGCGCAGTTCCGGTTCGGCCAGCAGGCTTTCGGGAAAGGCGCAGGCCGCCGTTGCCGCAGCGGGATCGTTCACATCGCCGCCGGTCCGTGCGCAGTGATAGCCGACCGCGCGATAGAGCAGGCCGGTGTCGAGATGCGGCACGCCAAAATGCGCGGCCAGCGCCTTGGCAATGGTGCCCTTGCCCGATGCGGTCGGGCCATCGACGGCGATGATCATGGCACCGGCCCCGTCATCCGTTCACGCAATGCGCGCAAGAGGCCGTAAGCTGCAATCGATCCCCAGGCCAGTTCGAGGACGAATGCCGCGAGGTTGAAATTCACGCTCAACGAGATGAGCAGCAGGATTGCGCCCGCCAGATTGACGAGGTTGAACCACAGCTTGTTCAGACGCCCGGTGATATTGGTATAAGCGAAAGCGGCGATGAACAGCGCGCTTCCGGCAAGGCCGATGGCGTTGGCCAGCCAGTCGCTCATCCCGCCAGCCCATCCAGCAGCGCTTCGAAATTCGGAAAGCTGGTGGCGATCGGGCCGGTGTCGTCCACCTCCACCCCGGCGTGCGAAACAAGGCCGGCCACCGCCATGCTCATCGCGATGCGGTGATCGAGGTGGGTGGCGACCGCTTCCCCGGTGGTGCCGGGCAGCGGATCGCCTCCGGTTCCGTCAATCACCAGCCCGTCTTCCCGTTCCGCCACCTGCGCGCCCGCAGCGCCCAGCGCGGCGGCCATCACTGCCAGCCGGTCGGATTCCTTGACCCGCAATTCTTCCAGCCCGCTGGTGGTCGTGCGGCCCTGCGCCATGGCTGCGGCCACGAACAGCACCGGGAATTCATCGATCATGCTGGGGGCGAGGGCGGGATCGACCTCCACCCCGGTCAGCGCGGAATGGCGGACCAGCAGGTCGGCCACCGGTTCCCCGCCCACTTCGCGCGGGTTCACTTCCTCGATCCGGCCGCCCATCTGGCGCAGCACGGTGAACAGCGCGGCGCGGGTGGGGTTGAGACCGACATTCTCGATCACCACTTCGCTGCCCGGCACGATCAGTGCGGCAACCGCGAAGAAGGCGGCGGAAGATGGATCGCCCGGCACCACGATCTGTTGGGGCGAGAATTCCGCCTGGCCGTGAATGCGGATGATTCGCGCGCCGTCTTCCTCGCCCAGTTCCAGTCGCGCGCCGAATCCGGCCAGCATGCGTTCGGAATGATCGCGGGTCGGCACCGGTTGGATCACGGTGGTGATTCCCGGAGTGTTCAGCCCGGCCAGCAGGATCGCGCTTTTCACCTGCGCGCTCGCCACCGGCAGGCGGTAGCTGATCGGCACTGCGGGGCACAATCCGCGCAGCATCAATGGCAGCGTGCCGCCGGGGCTGGCGGTGATGTCCGCGCCCATCCGGCCGAGCGGTTCGATCACCCGGCCCATCGGGCGCTTCGACAGGCTGGCATCGCCGGTGAAGGTCGCGGTGACCGGGTGGCTGGCGACCAGCCCCATCAGCAGGCGGGTGGAAGTGCCGCTGTTGCCCATGTCGAGCGCGCCTGCCGGTTGCAGCAGCCCGCCCACGCCCACGCCATGCACGCGCCATTCCGCGCCGTGCCGTTCGATCTGCGCGCCCATGGCGTGCAGGGCGGCGGCAGTGGCCAGCACGTCTTCCCCTTCGAGCAGGCCCGAAATGCGGCTTTCGCCCACGGCCAGAGCAGAGAGCATCAGCGCGCGGTGGCTGATCGACTTGTCGCCCGGGACACGGATGGTTCCGCGCAGCGGCCGGGCAGCCTCGAATCGGCGCGGGCGCATCATGTGTGGATCGACAGCAGTCAAAGCGGTGCACCTTGCTTGGGGGCCGGGCCAGGGGGCCGGATTGCGCGCGGCTTTTGACAGCGCCTGCGCGCTATGGCAAGGCGCGCGCCGCGCTCCTTTGCGGGGCAATGCGATCATTGCATTTTCTGAAGCTTTCCGCCGCGCCATCGCTGGCCGGTCATTTGAGGATTATTCATGGTAAAGCCTGAATGGGGCACAAAGCGCAGCTGTCCGAAATGCGGCATCCGCTTCTACGATCTGGGCAAGGAAGAACCGGTTGCCTGCGTCGAATGCGGCAATCAGTGGTATCCCGAACCGGTGCTGAAATCCAAGCAGCCGATGCCGTTCGAGGAAGAGAAGGCCAAGACGGCCGCAGAACCGGATTCGGATCTGGCGGATGACGATCTGGAAGACATCGACGATGACGCCGATTCGCCGGACAATGACGTCGATCTGGGCGGGGATGACGATCTGGGCGTTGCCAAGACGTCTGACGACGACGACGAAAACTAAGCTCTTGCCAAGCGCGGGACTCGCCACTAGAGGGCGGCGTCCCAAGCCGGTAACGGGGCGGGAAGTTCCTTCGGGAACACAAATTTGAATGGCGCGGGGCCTTAGCTCAGCTGGGAGAGCGCTACAATGGCATTGTAGAGGTCAGCGGTTCGATCCCGCTAGGCTCCACCATTCAACCGAAGACAGTGGTTTCAAACCCACGCTGGCTGACGAGTTTTCGTCCGCCGGCGTTTTTCGCGTTTAAGCCGCAGCACTGCGGGTGAAGGAGTGACGGAGCGCATGTTCGACAGCCTCTCTGATCGTCTCGGCGGCGTATTCGACAAGTTGCGCGGCCGTGGCGCGCTGAAGGAAGACGACGTCCGCGCCGCCATGCGCGAAGTGCGCATCGCGCTGCTCGAAGCCGATGTCGCGCTGCCGGTGGTCCGCCGCTTCATCGATGCCGTTACGGAAAAGGCCGTGGGGCACGAGGTGCTGCGTTCGGTCACGCCGGGCCAGCAGGTCGTCAAGATCGTCCATGACGAACTGGTGGAGATGCTGGGCGGGGAAACGCCCGCCGATCTGGACCTTGCTGCCGCGCCGCCCGTCGTCATCATGATGGTCGGCCTGCAGGGCTCGGGCAAGACCACCAGCACCGCCAAGATCGCGAAATTCCTCAAGGAAAAGCAGGGCAAGAAGGTGCTGATGGCGTCGCTTGACGTCAATCGCCCCGCTGCGCAGGAACAGCTGGCCGTGCTGGGCGAACAGACGGGTGTTGCGACCCTGCCGATCATCGCCGGACAGGCGCCGGTCGATATCGCCAATCGCGCGCTGCAGGCGGCGAAGCTGCAGGCCATTGACGTGGTGATGCTGGATACGGCGGGCCGCCTGCACGTTGACGATGCGCTGATGGCGGAAATGCGGGCGGTCGCCGCCGCAACCACCCCGCGCGAAACGCTGCTGGTGGTCGATTCGCTGACCGGTCAGGATGCGGTCAATGTGGCGCAGAGCTTTGCCGGGCAGGTCGATCTGACCGGCGTCGTGATTACCCGGATGGATGGCGATGCACGCGGCGGCGCAGCGCTGTCCATGCGCGCGGTAACCGGCAAGCCCATCAAATTTGCCGGGACCGGCGAAAAGATCGACGCGATCGAGGCATTCCAGCCCGCGCGCGTGGCCGGGCGCATCCTGGGCATGGGCGATGTCGTCTCGCTGGTCGAAAAAGCGGCGGCGGCGGTCGAACAGGAAGATGCCGAACGCATGGCCGAGCGGATGATGAAGGGGCTGTTCGACATGAACGACCTTCGCACCCAGCTTCGCCAGATGCAGAATATGGGCGGGCTTGGCATGCTGGCCGGGATGATGCCGGGCATGAAGAAGGCCAAGCAGGCGATGGCGGCCAGCGGCATGGATGACCGGGTGCTGGTGCGCATGGATGCGATCATCTCGTCGATGACCCCGAAGGAGCGCGTGAATCCCGCGTTGCTCAACGCGAAACGGAAGATCCGCATCGCCAATGGTTCCGGCACGCAGGTGCAGGATGTGAACAAGCTCATCAAGATGCACCAGGAAATGGGCAAGGCGATGAAGCAGATCAAGAAGATGGGCGGGCTCAAGGGCCTGGGCGCCCTGTTCGGCAAGGGCGGGCTGGGCGCTGCCATGCCGGGGCTTGGCGGCGGCATGAGTGGCGGCATGGGCGGCGGTGCCGGCCTCCCGGGCCTGGGCAGCGGACAGCTGCCCCCGGACCTTCAAAATTTATTGAACAAGAAGTAATTTCAGACGTTTACACAGGAAAGGTAATTTTCAATGGCAGTTGCAATCCGGCTCTCGCGCGGTGGCGCGAAAAAGCGTCCCTACTATCGCATCGTCGTTTCCGACGTGCGCAGCCCGCGTGACGGCAAGTATCTGGAACAGATCGGCACTTACAATCCGATGCTGGCCAAGGACGATCCGGCCCGCGTCAGCCTGAACGAAGACCGCGCCCGCTACTGGCTGGGCGTCGGCGCGAAGCCGAGCGATCGCGTGCTGCGCTTCCTCGATGCGGCGGGTGTCGTGGAACGCGCCCCGCGCAACAACCCGAAGAAGGGCGAACCGGGCGAAGCCGCCAGGGAACGCGCTGAAGAAAAGGCGGCCAAGCTGGCCGAGGCTGAAGAAGCCGCCAAGGCTGCCGTCGAAGCTGAAAATGACGCGACCGGTTCGGTGAAGAGTGATGAAACCGCCGAAGCGGTGGCTGATGCGGTTGCGGAAGAAGTACCTTCAGACGCAGACGCTTCTGAGGCTGCTGCCATCGCTGAGGAAATCGCCGAAGGCGGCCCGGCCGCCGAGGAAGCTCCCGCTGAAGAAGCCCCGGCTGAAGAGCAGAGCGAAGGCTGACCTTTGGCGCAGGACCGGCCCGTCACACTCGCCGCCATCACGGGCGCGCACGGGGTGACGGGCGAAGTTCGCCTCAAGCTGTTCGGTGAAGGCGTGGCGGCGCTCAGGCGCTACCGCGCCTTCAACGATTCCAGCCTGACGCTGGAAAAGCTGAAGGATGACGGCAAGGGCGGGGCGATTGCCCGCTTTGCCGAAGTTGCGGACCGCAACGCGGCTGAATCCCTTCGCGGAACGGCGCTGACCGTGCCGCGCTCTGCCCTGCCGCCGCTGGGCGAGGGCGAATATTATCATGCGGACCTGATCGGCCTCCCCGCGATTTCCACCACCGGCGAACCACTCGGCACCGTCGTCGCGGTCGAGAATTTCGGCGCGGGCGACGTGCTGGAAATCGAGCGGGAAGGCGGCAAACGCTTCATGGTCCCGATGCGGGTGGAAGCGGTGCCGGAATGGAGCGATCTCAAGGGTGTGCTGATTGACGCTGCCTGGGTGGAGTAGTATATACATCGCGTATATACGGAGACCGGCATGAGCAAGCATGATCGAGTGAATGAGGAGCAACGCGCTTTCAAACTCCAGCGGGTTTTTGGATCTGCGCCGTGGCTCAAAACCAGCGACAAGCAACATCACACGACGAAAGTCTTCAAGTCAGGCAATTCCTTGGCCGTTCGCATTCCCGCCGGGACCAAATTGACCGCCGGGATGGAGATGGACCTCGTTGTGGAAGACGGACAGCTCCTGTCATATAAACCGGTTGAGCAACCCAGGCGCAAGTTCAACATCGCCAAGGTCGCGGGATCGGCTGCGGGCCTTAATTATGTCGATCCGGGCGATCGCTCGTTCGAGCCTCGGCCATCGGCGAATGATGACCGAACGGCCCGCAAGTGAAATATCTTCTGGATACCAACATCATTGTCGCGATGACGGTGCGGGCTGAGGAAAACGTCGTTCGCCGTGCAGCTGAATGCGAAGACGGCGAAATGGTCACTTCGGCGGTGGCCCTGGCCGAAGTCGCCTTTGGCACCGAACGCGGCGATCCCCCCACAATGGAATTGCTGCGGGCGTTTCTCGAAGAAGTCCCTGTCCTCGATTTCGATTACAAGGCGGCGCTTGCTTACGCGACGCTGCCCTTCAAGCGAGCCAGTTTTGACCGACTGATCGCAGCCCATGCGCTGTCGCACGATTTGATTGTGGTGACGGGCAATGAGAAGGATTTTGCGGACGTGCCGGGGCTGAAGGTTGAGAATTGGGCGGTTTGAATGACCTTCTCCGCCGCCGTCCTCACCCTCTATCCCGAGATGTTTCCCGGGCCGCTGGGCGTGTCGCTGGCCGGTCGCGCGCTGGGCGAGGGCACATGGTCGCTCGACACCGTGCAAATCCGCGATTTCGCCACGGACAAGCACCGCACCGTTGATGACACGCCCGCCGGTGGCGGGGCGGGGATGGTGCTCAGGGCGGATGTGCTGGCGGCGGCGGTGGATCATGCCCGTGCGCTTCATCCCGGCGCCCCCGTCCTGGCCATGACGCCGCGCGGGCGCCCGATCACACAGGCCCGGATTCGCGAGTTGGCGGCGGGGCCGGGCGTCATCATTTTGTGTGGTCGGTTCGAGGGATTCGACGAGCGGATTTTCGCCGGGCGCGCCATTGAGGAAGTCTCCGTCGGCGACATCGTCCTGTCGGGCGGGGAGCCTGCCGCGATCATGCTGCTTGACGCTTGCATTCGCCTGCTTCCCGGCGTAATGGGCGCGGCTTCAAGCGGGTGCGAGGAGAGCTTCGAGGAAGGTCTGCTCGAATATCCGCATTTCACCCGACCTGTCGAATGGGAAGGGCGCACGATCCCTGAAGTGCTGCGATCGGGGGATCATGCGAAAATCGCCGCCTGGCGGAAACAACGGGCGGAAGATGATACACGGTTACGCAGGCCGGACCTTTGGGAACGCCACAGGGGCGTTCGGGGCCAGCCTGCCTCTGGCGCGCGGCATGACAATGAGGAACAGGGTCAATGAACCTGATTCAGCAGATCGAGGCCGAGGAAATCGCCAAGGCGACCTCCGCAGCCGGCAAGGAAATCCCTGCTTTTCGCGCTGGCGATACGCTGCGCGTGGGTGTGAAAGTTATCGAAGGCACGCGCGAACGTGTGCAGAATTTCGAAGGCGTGTGCATCGCTCGTTCCAACCGCCGCATGGGTTCCAATTTCACCGTCCGGAAGATTTCCTTCGGTGAAGGCGTGGAACGTGTCTTCCCGCTCTATTCGCCTAACATTGACAGCATTACCGTGGTTCGCCGCGGTGTGGTGCGCCGGGCGAAGCTCTATTACCTGCGCGGCCGCACGGGTAAACGGGCACGTATTGCGGAGCGCCGCGAAAATGTGAGCCAGGAGGGCTAAGCCCCCAGCGCCACCCCAAGCGAACAAGCGAAAGGGGCGTCCTGGCATACCAGCCGGGGCGCCTTTTTCATGGCGTCCAGCCAGATATATCGGCCCGCAATCCCTGGCAGGGCCGCAAGGAGTAAGACAGATGGGTTATCGCGTAGCTGTTGTCGGTGCGACCGGGAATGTCGGACGGGAAATGCTGGCCATTCTGGCAGAGCGGGAATTCCCCTGTGACGAGATTGCCGCCGTCGCCAGTTCCCGTTCGACCGGGACCGAGGTGGAATTCGGCGATACGGGCAAGATGCTCAAGGTGAAGAATATCGAACATTTCGATTTCACCGGCTGGGATATCGCGCTGTTTGCCGCCGGGTCGGAACCGACCAAGATTTATGCGCCCAAGGCGGCGTCGCAAGGCTGCGTGGTGATTGACAACAGTTCGCTCTATCGCATGGACCCCGACGTGCCGCTGATCGTGCCCGAAGTGAACCCGGATGCGATTGACGGCTATACCAAGCGCAACATCATCGCCAATCCGAACTGTTCCACCGCGCAGATGGTGGTGGCGTTGAAGCCGCTGCATGATGCGGCGACGATCAGGCGCGTCGTGGTTTCAACCTATCAGTCGGTTTCGGGCGCGGGCAAGGCGGGGATGGACGAGCTGTTCGAACAGAGCCGGGCGATCTTCGTCGGCGACCAGGTCGAACCGCGCAAGTTCACCAAGCAGATCGCCTTCAACGTCATCCCGCACATTGATGTCTTCCTGGACGATGGATCGACCAAGGAAGAATGGAAGATGGTGGCCGAGACCAAGAAGATCCTCGACCCGAAGATCAAGGTCAACGCCACCTGTGTGCGCGTGCCGGTGTTCGTGGGCCATTCCGAATCGATCAATATCGAATTCGAAAAGGAAATTTCAGCCAGCCAGGCCCAGGATATCCTGCGCGAGGCGCCCGGCATCATGCTGGTCGACAAGCGCGAGGACGGTGGATACGTCACCCCCGTGGAATGCGCGGGCGATAGCGCGACCTATATCAGCCGCGTGCGTGAAGACCCGACTGTAGAGTCAGGTCTCGCCCTGTGGTGCGTATCGGACAATCTGCGCAAGGGCGCCGCGCTCAACGCCGTGCAGATTGCCGAACTGCTGGGACGCCGCCATCTCAGGAAGGGTTGACGGCGGCTGTTCAGTGAATGGCCTCGGCAGTGACCGGGGCCATCCCCTGATCTGACCTGCGGATAAGCAGCACCAGCGGAACCGCGGCCAGGCACAGCCAGCCCATGAACCAGAAATCGTTGATATAACCGATCATCGCCGCCTGGCGGTTGATCTCCGCGTCGGCCATGGCCAGAATGCTTTCGCCGAACTTCCCGTACATGCCCGCCCGTTCCGGATCGGTTATGCCAATGGTTTCAGTCGAAATATAAGGGGCCAGTTCGGCATGATTGGTCTGGATCGAGCGGGCCAGCAGGACGGATGAAACCGAAATGCCGACCGACGCACCGATTGAGCGGAACAGATTGACCAGGCTTGATCCATCGGCCCTGAGCGGCGCGGGCAGCGTGCTGAAGGCCAGCGTGTTGAGCGGAATGAACAGCAGGCCCAGCCCGACGCCCTGAATGACCCCGGCGGTAACGATATGATGCCGTTCGATGGTCAGTGACCAGCTGGCCATGTCGAACATCGAGACTGCAATGGTCGTGAAGCCCAGCGCGACCATGATCCGCAGGTCAAAACCCTTGCGCACCAGCCGCCCCGCCACCAGTGCGCACAGCATGACCCCGATGCCGCGCGGCGCGATGACCAGGCCGGTGGTCATCACCGAATAGCCGAACAGCTGCTGCAGCATCGGCGGCATCAGCGCCAGAGTGGCATAGGCGGTGAGACCCGTCACCGCCATGATCGCCAGGGAAATGGTGAAATTCATGTCATGCCACAATGCACGATTGAAAATGGGATTGCGGCTGGTGGCGAGGTGAATCACACCAATCCAGGCAGTGCAGCAGAACAGCAGCGCATAGACCCATGCCTCGGCGGCGTCGAACCAGTCGATATGTTCGCCGCGATCCATCAGCAATTGCAGGCTGCCGACGCATATTGCGACCAGCGCATAGCCGGTAATATCAAACCGCAGCTTGCGCGTTGGCCAGGGCGGAAGCTGCGTGATCATCAGGAGCAGTGCGATCGCGCCAAACGGAAGATTGACGTAGAAGACCCACCGCCAGTTCATGTTCTCCGTCAGCCAGCCGCCGAACACCGGCCCCATGATCGGGCCCATGATGACCCCGGCCCCGAACAGCGCCATGGCCTGCCCGTGGCGCGAGGGGCGCGTGACATCGAGCATGATGGTCTGGCTGAGCGGCATCAGATATGCACCCGCAAAACCCTGGATGAAACGGAACAACACCATCTGTTCCAGATTGGCGGCCATGCCGCACAGCATCGATGACAGGATGAACAGCACGGTGGAGGTAATCAGCAGGCGGCGCGACCCGAACCGGCTGGACAGCCAGCCGGCCGAGGGCAGGGCGATGGCCGAGGCGACGATGTAGGAGGTCAGCACCCACAGCACGCTTTCGCGCGTGGCATTGAGCGAGCTTTGCATGTGCGGCACCGCCACATTGGCGATGGTCGTATCCAGAACCTGCAAGGTGGCTGCCAGCAGAATGCCGATGTAAACCAGCGGCACACTGCCGACCTGAACGGTTGGCTTGTCGCTGTCAGGAGGCGATGCCAAGGCTCAGTTTCCTTGTCTGACCGGCGCCCTGTTCGTGAACACGGTGACTTGCACGGACAGCCCGGCGATGAGCTGTCGCGGGCTCTTTTCATCAATGGCGATGCGCACCGGAACGCGCTGCGTCACTTTCACCCAGTTGCCAGTGGCGTTTTGTGCCGGCAGCACGGAAAATTCGGAACCGGTGCCTGCCCCGATTGACAGGACATGCCCTTTCAGCGTCACCCCGGGATAAGCGTCAATTTCAATTTCCGCCGGCTGGCCGACCCGCATGTCTGTCAATTGGGTCTCCTTGAAATTGGCTTCGATATAGCTGCTGTCTTCATCGATGATGGTGACCATGGGCAGGCCAGTGATCGCCATCTGGCCTTTCTGCAACCGTTCCGACTGGGCGATGCGGCCTGCGATGGGGGCACGCACCTGAGTGCGCCGCAGGTCCAGCTCCGCCTGTTCGCGCTGCGCCCGTGCGGCCGCGATCTGGGCATTTTCGCCAGGAACGGCTGCGCCGCGGGCCAGTTTCGCGCTGGCTTCAGTGGCCCGCGCCTTCGCCGCCAGCAGGTCAGCGCGTGCCTGTTCGACGGCATGGCGCGCCGCGTCCAGATCGGCCTTGGTGGTGAAGCCGCGCGTCCACAGCGCTTCCTGGCGGCGCAATTGCGCCTCGGCAAAGGCGATATCCGACCGGGCAGCGGCGGCATCCGCGCCGGACAGTGCCTCGTCGTTCTGCAAGGCGGTGACCGAACTTTGCGCTTCGGCAAGGCTTGCGTCCGATTGCCGCAGCTTCACCTCAAATGGTTCGGGATCGATCGTGAACAGCAGAGCCCCTTTGGCCACCAGCTGGTTTTCCTTGACCCGTACATCGACGATATGGCCGCCGACTTCGCTTGCCACACCCACATTGTCCTGACGCACATAGGCATTGTCAGTGCTGACCTTGCCAAGATTGAGCAGCCAGTAACCGAGCGCCGCCACGATCAGAAGCAGCGGGACGGAAACGATCAGCAAGAGGCGCTTGCGCTTGTCGCGCGCACCGCTGGCGTAAGCCGGAGCGGCGTCCATCCGGTCTGCCATTTGCGGGTCCGCTTCGGCCATCCCTGTCAAATTCCGTCCTGTAGCCGTTTCGATTGTTGCGCCATCAAGCGCTTAAGGCTAGCCGGAGCATGATGGCAATCCCTTTAATGCGCGTATATTGACCGATCTGGACTTATCCGGTGCCAGCGGCGATGATCGATCCATGAACGCCGATGCTGTCCAGACTCATTTGGTGCGCTCCTTCGACGGGCAGGAACTGGCGGTGCATCGCATGGGGCAGGGGCGGCCGGTGCTGCTGCTGCATGGCCTGTTTTCTTCGGCGCAGATGAACTGGATCCGCTTTGGTCACGCCCGCATTCTGGCGGATCATGGCTGCGAGGCGATCATGCCCGATCTGCGCGCCCATGGCGCCAGCGCCGCCCCGCATGACCCGGCGGCATATCCCCCGGGGGTGCTGCGGCGCGACGTTGCCGCGATCGTGGACGCGCTGGGCCTGACCGGCTTCGACCTTGGCGGCTTCTCGCTGGGCGCGCGCACGGCCGCCAGCGCGGTGATCGGCGGATTGCGGCCCCGGCGGCTGATCCTCGCCGGGATGGGGCTGGAAGGGCTGTCGGGCTGGCCGCAGCGTTCGGCCTTCTTCATTGATGCGATTGACCGGTTCGAAACGGTCAGCCGGACCGATCCGGCCTTCATGGCGGTGCAGTTCATGAAGACGATGAAGGTGGACCGCGTGGCGGCGCGGCTGCTGCTGAGGGCGGTGGAGGATATTGATTGCGCCGCGCTGGCCAGGATCGACATTCCCACGCTGGTCCTGTGCGGCGATCTGGACCGCGACAATGGCGACCCGCAGGCGCTGGCCGATCTTCTGCCCGATGCGCAGCTGCGCTTCGTTCCCGGCACGCATATGAGCAGCGTCACCGAACCGGTGCTGGGCGCAGCACTGGCCGATTTCCTGAGCGGATAGGCCGCGCAAAAGAAAACCCCCGGCGGTGGGCCGGGGGTCTTCGTAATGCCGGAATGGCGAACTGGCCGAACGGCTCAGGCTTCGCTGTCTTCCTCCGCACCCTGCAGCAGTTCCTCGGGAATTTCGCCCGGTTCCGCATTGGGGTCGACGGCTTCGGTGAAGCCTTCGCTTTCGGCGCGTTCTTCTTCGAACATCTGGGCCATGACGTCCACGCCCTTGCTCTGCAGTTCGGCCTCGTCGTCCGAACGGGCGACATTGGCTTTCACGGTGACGCGCACTTCGGGGTGCAGGGCCACGGTCACGTCGAACACGCCCAGCGTCTTGATCGGGCTGCCCATGATGACCTGGCGCTTGTCAATCTGATGGCCCTTTTCTTCAAGCCCGGCGACGATGTCGCGAACGTTGACGGAGCCATAGAGCTGGCCGGAGTTGGAAGAGGCGCGGATCAGCACGATTTCCGTGCCGGCAACCTTTTCGCCGGCCTTTTCGGCATCGCTGCGGCGATCCGCATTTTCCTTTTCCAGACGGTCACGATTGGCTTCGAAGACCTTCCGGTTGGCGTCGTTGGCGCGCAGCGCCTTCTTCTGCGGCAGCAGGAAGTTGCGGGCGTAGCCGTCCTTGACGGTCACGACATCGCCGATGGTGCCCAGTTTCTCGATACGTTCGAGCAGAATGATATCCATGAGTCCGCTCCTTACTTCACGAGGTAGGGCAGCAGGCCCAGATGGCGCGCGCGCTTGATCGCCTGCGAAAGTTCACGCTGTTTCTTGGCGGAAACGGCGGTGATCCGGCTGGGGACGATCTTGCCACGTTCGGACATGAAGCCCTGCAGCAGACGCACGTCCTTGTAGTCGATCTTCGGCGCATTCTTGGCGGCAAAGGGGCAGCTCTTGCGGCGACGGAAAAACGGTCGAGACATTATGCTTCCTCCCTGGCTCAGTCGCGGTCGCGGCGCGGACGGCGCTCACGATCCTGTTTGCGCATCATGGCCGAAGGGCCGCCTTCATGTTCATCCACGCGGATGGTCAGGTAGCGGATCACGTCTTCGTTAATGCGGGTCTGGCGTTCCAGTTCGGCAACGACGCCGGCCGGGCCTTCGATGTTGAGCAGCACGAAATGCGCCTTGCGGTTGCGCTGGATCTTGTAGGCCAGGCTCTTGAGGCCCCAGGTCTCCGTCTTGGTGACCTTGCCCTGATTCTGTTCCACGATTTCAGTGGCGGCGGCGGCCAGTGCATCGACCTGAGCCTGGCTCAGATCCTGGCGCGCGAGAAACACGTGCTCGTAAAGAGCCATGTGCGCTTTCCTTTCATTTCCATGCCGATCGCTGGCTGATCCCGCACCATGCAGGGGCCCCTCCGGCTTTCTTCAGTTCCCGGCCACAGGCTGGGAAGCGGCGCACATACCGGTTTCGCGCGCGATTGCAAGCAGCGATGCAGATTCGGGCAGGGCCGGGGGCATATCGCCTGTCGGGTCATCCCATTGGCAAGCGGCAGGCGATATGGCACCACTTAACCCGAAAATTATTTGGGAAGGGATTCGAGATGGCTGGCACTGCACCCCGGACATGGTTCATCACCGGCGCCAATCGCGGGCTGGGCGCGGCGATGGCGCGTGCCGCGCTGGCGGCAGGGGACAATGTGGTGGCCTGCGGGCGCAGGCTGGCCGAAGTGGAGGCCGCCTTTGCCGGGGCGGGCAATGCGCTGAAACCGGTTGCGCTGGATGTGACGGAGCAGGACCAGATCGAAAGCGCGGTGGCCGGGGCACTGGCCGCCTTCGGGCGGATTGACGTGCTGGTCAACAATGCGGGCTATGGCCTGCTCGGCTTTTTCGAGAACATGACCGATCAGCAGATCCGCCATCAGTTTGAAGTGAACGTGTTCGGCGCGATGGCGGTGACGCGCGCGATCCTGCCGCACATGCGCCAGCAGCGCAGCGGCCATGTCTTCGCGATCAGTTCCATCGGGGGCCTGCGTTCCAGCGGCGGCGGATCAGTCTATTGCTCCAGCAAATTCGCGGTGGAAGGCTGGATGGAAGGGCTGCAGCAGGAACTGCTCCCGCTGGGCATTCATGCGATCCTGATCGAACCCGGCTATTTCCGCACGGATTTCTTCGATGAAAGCTCTGCCGTCTATGATCAGCTGGATGTGGCCGATTATGCTGACGCCGCACGCGAAGGGCGCGAATTTCGCCAGGGCATGAATCACCAGCAGGTGGGCGATCCCGACCGGCTGGGGCAACTGATGGTCAGGCTGGTGGAGATGGACGAGCCGCCGGTACGGATTGCCGCCGGCACGGATTCGACGACCTGGGCGGAGGAGAAGGCCCGCGCATTAGTCGACGAGCTCCTGAAATGGCGCGCGCTGTCCGTGTCCACGGACGGGGAAGACGGGATCTCGCTGGTTTGAGGGCGGGGATCAGCCGAGTTCGGCCAAAATCCCCCGTGCGAACCCCGTCAGCGTATCGTCGCGCGCGCCCATCACCACGATCCGGTCGCCGGGGCGGGCGATGGCGGCGATGTATTCGCCGCAGGCCTCGCGCGCGGGGATATAGTGCGCGGTCCCGCCCGCCTGTTCGATCAGGTGGGTGATCCGTTCGCTCCCTTCGCTGCGGTCCACCGTGCCGCCGAAATAGACCGGATCGCACAGCACCGTCACATCGTCCGGACCCAGTTCGCGCGCGAAGGTTGTGGCCAGTTCGTGACCCATCTGGCGCAGCGGGCCGTATCCGTGCGGCTGGAAGAAGGCGATCACCCGGCCCGGCTGGCTTTTCAGCGTGCGCAGCGTGGCCGCGCATTTTTCCGGGTTGTGGCCGAAGTCGTCAATCACGGTGATGCCTGACGGGCTGGTGCCGATAATGTCGAAGCGGCGGGCGAGGCCACGAAAGCTGGCCAGTGCGGCCACGGCATCGCTCACCCCAACGCCGGCCGCCACTGCGCCCGCGATGGCCGCCAGCGCGTTGGAAAGATTGTGCCGCCCCGGCAGTTCCAGCCGCAGCGGATGCGTGCTGCCGTCGTGCCGGTCCACCACCAGCGCGGCCTGGCGCACTGGCCCATCGGCGATGCTGCCCGGCACGATGCCGATCTGCGCCTTGTCCTGTTCGATCGCAAAGGTCAGCACCTGCGGCGCGTGCGGCAGCAGGGCCAGCGCTTCGGCATCGTCGGCATTGATCGCGGCGATCGCGCTGGCCGCCAGAAAGCCGCCGAACAGCGCGCGCAATTCGTCCATGCCCTTGTGATCGAGGCTGACGTTGAGCAGCACCGCCACGCGCGGGCGATAAAGCGCGATGGACCCGTCGCTTTCGTCCACTTCGCTGACGAAGACATCGCCCGCGCCCACCCGCGCGCTGGCAAAGGGCGTGCCCGGCGCAACGAAATTCTTCATCACCGCGCCATTCATGATCGTGGGGTCGCGCCCGGCCTGATGCATGATCCAGCCGAGCATTCCGGTCACGGTGCTCTTGCCGCTGGTCCCGCCCACCGCGATGCCGCAGGCGGAGCGGTTGAACAGGGCGGACAGCAGTTCGGCACGGCTGGTGCGCAGGCAGCCCAGTTCCTTTGCGCGGATCACTTCGGGCACCGTATCTTCCACCGCGGCAGAGGCGACGAGGGTCTGGTCAGCCGAGGTGATCCCGCTGCCATCCTGCGGGAACAGTTCGATTCCCTGCGCTTCGAGCCAGGCGAATTTTTCCGGCGTGCGGCCCTGGTCGCGGCTGCGGTCCGATCCGGCGATGGCCGCGCCCTGTCCTTTCAGGATCATCGCCAGCGGCAACATGCCCGACCCGCCGATGCCGCAAAAGAACCAGGGATGAGCGGTGAGGGCAGAAGGGGCGTCAGTCATGGCGCTTCGGTATGCAGTTGTGCCGGACAACACAAGGCGGTTAGGAAGCAGTATGAGCCGTATCGCCATCTGCGCGCCAGCAACGCCCATCACCCGCGACCACGCGCAGGCGCTGCAAACGCTGGCGGCGGCGGAATTCCCGCAGCACCGGCTGTTCATTCACGACCAATGCTTTGCCGTGGACGGGCATTTCGCCGGGCCTGATGAGCTGCGGCTGGCCGCATTGCTGGAATGCGCGAACGATCCTGCCTTCGATGCGGTGTGGTTTGCCAAGGGGGGGTATGGTTCCAACCGGATCGC
This sequence comes from Novosphingobium sp., assembly GCA_024236235.1. Lineage (GTDB taxonomy): Bacteria > Pseudomonadota > Alphaproteobacteria > Sphingomonadales > Sphingomonadaceae > JACKKV01. The sequence continues at coordinate 294,055 of JACKKV010000002.1, forward strand.
CGAACGCGCGATCATGGGCATGGGCCCGGCGGCCCGCTCCAAGACCTGGGTCGGGTTTTCGGACATGGGGTATCTGCTCGGCGCGCTTTATCGCGCGGGGATTGGCCGGCCGGTGCACGCGCCCATGCCGGTCAGCGTGCAGAGCGATGCGGGGAAGGATGCCGTGCGCCGTGTGCTGCGCTGGTTCGACGGGGACAATGCAGGGCTGGAACCCTCGCTTGATGGCCGCCCGGCTGTCGCCTTCAACCTGATGACGCTGGCCATGCTGTGCGGGACGGAGCTGATGCCCGATCTCACCGGCCATGTGGTGATGGTGGAGGAGGTTTCCGAACATCTCTATGCGATTGACCGGCTGTTCTTTCATGTCACCGCGCATCTGCCGGGGATTGCGGGGCTGCGGCTGGGGCGGATCAGCGATGTTCCGGAAAATGACCGGCCGTTCGGTGCGCAGCCGGAGGAAATCGCCCGTTACTGGTGCGCGCGGCGGGGCATCGCCTTTCTCGGCGCGGCGGATATCGGCCATGATGCTGCCAACAGGATTGTGCCTTTCGGGCTTGCGGGAGACGCTGCAGGGCAATAACCGCCCGCGGCAAAAGGAGTGAGATCATGCGCGCATTCGTATTTCCGGGGCAGGGCAGCCAGAAGGTTGGCATGGGCAAGGAGATGGCCGACGCCAGCCTGATCGCCCGCGAAGTGTTCGAGGAAGTGGACGAAGCGCTGTCGCAGAAACTCTCCGCCCTGATGTTCGAAGGACCGGAAGACCAGCTGACACTGACTGAAAATGCGCAGCCCGCGATCATGGCCAATGCCATTGCCACGCTGCGGGTGCTCGAACGGGAAGGCGGGCTGTCGATCGCTGAAAAGGGCGATTGCGTGGCCGGGCACAGCCTGGGCGAATATACCGCGCTGTGCGCGGTTGGCGGCTTTTCGCTGGCCGATACGGCGCGGCTGCTGAAACTGCGCGGGCAGGCCATGCAGGCCGCAGTGCCGGTGGGCATCGGCGCGATGTGTGCGCTGCTGGGCGCGGATGTGGAGAAGGCGCAGGCGCTGGCCGATGCGGCGGCGGAAGGCCAGATTTGCACGGTCGCCAATGACAATGATCCGACGCAGGTCGTGCTGTCCGGGCACCGCGAGGCGATCGAACGGGCGGTCGCCATGGTCAAGGATCACGGGATCAAGCGCGGCGTGCTGCTGCCGGTGTCCGCCCCGTTCCACTGCCCCCTGATGCAGCCCGCTGCCGATGCGATGGCCGAAGCGCTGGGCAAGACCCCGGTCCAGGCGCTGCGTCTGCCGGTCTATGCCAATGTCACCGCCGCCATGGTGAGCGATCCGGCGGAAGAACAGCGCCTGCTGGTCGAACAGGTGTGCGGGCGGGTCCGCTGGCGCGAAAGCGTGATCGCGATGAAGGCCGCCGGGGTCGAACATTGCGTGGAACTGGGCGGCAAGGTGCTCGGCCCGATGATCGGGCGTACGGTCGAGGATGTCACGGTGGCCAGCGTGGTCACGATGGCCGATATCGAGGCGCTGGCGAAAGAACTCTGATCTTGGGGGATTTGATCATGGAAAAACTGTTCGACCTTACAGGGATGACCGCGCTGGTGACTGGCGCTTCGGGCGGGATCGGCTCGGAAATCGCCCGCGCGCTGGCGCGGCAGGGGGCGCGGCTGGCGCTGTCGGGTTCGAACCCGGCCAAGCTGCGCGCCTTTCGCGATGAACTGAATGACCAGTTCGGCCATGATCATGTCGAAGTAACCTGCGACCTGTCCAACCCCGAACAGGTGGAAGAACTGGTGCCGGCGACCATCGACACGCTGGGCCGGATCGACATCCTCGTGAACAACGCCGGGATCACGCGCGACAATCTTGCGATGCGGATGAAGGATGAGGAATGGGATCAGGTGATCCGGGTCAATCTGGAATCCACCTTCCGCCTGATGCGTGCCGCCGCCCGCCCGATGATGAAGGCGCGGTTCGGGCGGATCGTCAACATCACCAGCATCGTCGGCGCAACCGGCAACCCGGGCCAGATGAATTACTGCGCGGCCAAGGGCGGGGTCACCGCCATGTCGAAAAGCCTTGCACAGGAACTGGCCAGCCGTGGAATCACTGTCAATTGCGTGGCCCCCGGATTTATCCGCACCGCGATGACTGATGTGCTGCCCGATGCGCAGAAGGACGCGCTGAACGCGAAGATCCCGATGGGCCGGATGGGCGAAGGCGCGGATATCGGCGCGGCGGTGGCCTATCTTGCGTCGAAGGAAGCAGGCTATATCACCGGGCAGACGCTGCATGTGAACGGCGGGATGGCGATGCTGGGGTGATTCTTATCCCCAGATTCTCAAGTAAATCCGCCATTCCTGCTTGCCGCGCCAGACTGCCGCGTTAAGGATTGCGATCCATTTTCATGTGAAGCGCGTGGGCGATTCCCCCGCGCGCCCAAGGGGGACCGGAAGGAACGATGAAGGCAACCATCGAACGGGCGAATCTCCTGCGCTGCCTGTCTCATGTGCAGTCCGTGGTGGAACGGCGCAATACCATCCCGATCCTGTCCAACGTGCTGATCGAAGCCGCTGGTGACGGGACGGTGAAGGTCATGGCGACGGACCTTGACCTGCAGGTGGTGGAAAGCCTTTCCGCCGTATCCGTGGACAGCCCCGGCGCGATCACCGTGTCCGCGCATCTGCTGTTCGATATCGCGCGCAAGCTGCCCGATGGCAGCCAGGTCAGCCTCGAAGCGGCCGATAACCGCATGGTGGTGAAATCGGGCCGCAGCCGCTTTTCGCTGCCGACCCTGCCGCGTGATGATTTCCCGATGATCGTCGAAGGCGATCTGCCGACCAGCTTCGAAATTTCGGCACGGGTGCTGGCCGAACTGATCGATCGCACGCGCTTTGCCATCTCGACCGAAGAAACCCGCTATTACCTCAACGGCATCTTCCTGCATGTTTCGGATGAAGCGCAGCCGGTGCTGAAAGCCGCAGCCACAGACGGGCACCGCCTGGCCCGTTTCACCATCCCCCGCCCGGACGGAGCGGAAGGGATGCCCGACGTGATCGTGCCGCGCAAGGCGGTGGCGGAACTGCGCAAGCTGCTGGAAGAATCGCTCGACACCAATGTCGAGATTGACCTGTCAGCCAGCAAGATCCGCTTCACCCTGGGCGGGGAAAACGGCGTGGTGCTGACCAGCAAGCTGATTGACGGCACATTCCCCGATTACAGCCGGGTGATCCCCACCGGTAATGACAAGCTGCTCAAGCTCGATCCGCGTTCCTTCTTCGAAGGGGTGGACCGCGTGGCGACCATCGCCACGGAAAAGACGCGCGCGGTCAAGATCGGGCTGGAACGCGACAAGGTCACCCTGTCCGTCACTTCGCCTGACAATGGCACGGCGGCGGAAGAACTGGCCGCCGAATATGGCGCCGAAGGGCTGGAGATCGGCTTCAACGCCAATTATCTCAAGGATATCCTCAGCCAGATCGAAGGCGACAGCGTGGAACTGCACCTGGCCGATGCCGGTGCGCCCACGCTCATCCGCCAGAATGACAAGAGCCAGGCGCTCTATGTGCTGATGCCGATGCGGGTCTGAGGCGGGGTTTCGCAACCCCGCCTTGGCGCGGGTTTCACCCCCGCGCTTCGATCATCTTGCCGATGTCCACGAATTTTTCGCGCGGGGCGCCGTCGCGGGCGGCCTGTTCTTCCGCTTCCTCGATCTTCTTCCAGTCGCGGAACGTCACGATATCCAGCTTGCGCGCTTCGGCCAGCCGGTCAAATGCCGCGCGCCCCTGCTTGCCGCCGGGGCCGAGCACGCCCGCGTCGAGGTCAGCGGCGATTTTCTCGATCACATCGAACCCGTCGGGCCGGTTAGTGCCGATGGTGCCGGTCGGCCCGCGCCGCGCCCAGCCCACGCAGTAAAGGCCGGGCAGGATGCGCCCTTCGTCATTGGCGAAGCGGCCCATGCGATCGTCGAACGGCACGCCGGGAATGGGCGATGTGCGATAGCCAATGCAGCTGACCAGGAGATCGCACGGAATCTCGTAAGTCTTGCCGGTTTCCACCAGCCGCCCGCCCTGCAGCGCGGTTTCGGCCACTTCCAGCGCCTCGATCCGGCCGTCGCCATGCACCGCGCGGGGCACACCGTAGAAATCGAATTCAATCTCGATCGACTTGTCGGCCCGCTCGCTCTCCGGGATGGCGGCAAAGCTGCGCAGATGGGTGACGGATTTGCGCATGCCCGGTTCCAGCAGCGCGTCTTCCCCTTCATCCGGCAGGTCCGCGGGATCGACGCGCGGGCTGGCACGGTCAAGATTGGCCAGTTCGCCCAGCTCCTTCGGCGTCATCGCGATCTGGTGCGGCCCGCGTCGGCCCAAAATGGTGATCTTTTCAAGCTTCGAGCTGCGCAGCACATCCAGCGCATGAGCGACGATGTCACTCCCTTCGAATTCCGCCGGAGTTTTCGAGAGGATGCGGGCCACGTCCAGCGCGACATTGCCAAGCCCGACGACCACCGCATGTTTGCCGGTCAGCACCGGGTCGAGCATGGCGAATTGCGGATGGCCATTGTACCAGCCAACGAAGGCGGCGCTGCCGAAAATGTTGTTCAACCGGTCCCCGGGAATATCGAGCGGGCGGTCATTCGGTGCGCCGGTGGCGAAGATCACAGCATCATACAGGCCCTGCAATTCCTCCACCGTCACGTCCTGCCCGATGGTGACATGGCCCACGAAGCGGACATTGTCGCTCAGTGCGGTCTTTTCATAGCGGCGCGAGACCGCCTTGATTGACTGGTGATCAGGCGCGACTCCGGTGCGGATCAGCCCATAGGGGACAGGCAGGCGGTCAAAAATATCGACCCGTACATCGTCGCCCCACTGCTTCTGCGCGGCTTCCGCCGTATAATATCCCGCCGGACCCGAACCGATTATCGCCAGATGCCGCATTGGTCATCCTCTCTCTGACCCAAATTATGCTACTTTCTTCAATGCGCTGTCATCCGCGTCAAGGAATTCGCGCAGCAGCGCAAGAAATTGCGCCTGATGGCTGAACATCAGCAGATGCCCGGCACCTTCGATGACCTCCAGCCGACTGTCGGGAATGAGATCGGCCAGCAGGCGCGAGTTGGCGGGCGGGACGATCTGGTCCTCGCTTCCGGCCATCACCAGCGTCGGCAGATCGAGCAGGGGCAGCGCCGGGGTGCTGAACCAGCCGGAAATTGCGCCCAGCTGATAGATATAACCACGCGTCGACGGGGTTCGTAACCGTTCCTGAAACCTGCGACCGAGCACCTTGAGGTCCGCATCGGCCAGCCCGGCAACGACATTGCCGCGCATCATTCCCGCAAATTGCTGCGGATCCAGCACGCGCGCCAGAATGTTGAGCCGCGCATCGAGGAAGGGCAGGCCCGGTCCGATCGTGGCAAGCGCGAGGCGGCGCACCGATTTGCGGTGCTGGAGTGCAAATTGCTGAGCAATCACGCCGCCCCAGCTGATGCCGAGAACGTCCGCTTGCCCGATCACCTCGCCCTCCAGCAGTTCCGCCGCCCAGGACGCCGCCTGCCATGCCGCGTAAGGCACCAGCGGGGCGGGCGAGCCGCCAATGCCGGGCATGTCGAACATAACGACAGGGCGTTCGGCGGCCATGGATTGCACCAGTGGCTCCATCACCTCCATGTTGATGCCGATCCCGTTAAAGATCAGCAGTGGCAGCGCGCGGGTGTCATTCCCGCCGCCCCAACGGCCCATCCGCAGCTTGCGTGCGCCCAGCCGCACGGTCCGGTATGGTGCTTCTTCCTGCACCGGCGACGTCATTCCCGTTCCCCTGGAATTCTGCGGGAAAGGAAGGAGTAGGCGGCGAAAGAAGCGGGCACATGCAATTCCACATCGGGTTAGCAAACGGGACGGCGACATTGCCGTGCCAGCGCCGCCAGTTCAAGCCATTCCCGACACAGATTCGCAATCGTCTTTGCGCCCCTGCGATTAACCCTTTTTCAAAACCGCATCAGTAAATTAGCCGGATGGTCGGGCTTCGGAAGAAACAGTCGTCAGAAACGGGCGATGGCGGCGCAGCGGGGCGTGCGGCCGCGCGCGCGCAGCCGCGTCCGACGCAACGACCGAAAAACAGACTGGGCGCGCGACTGGCGCAGGTTCCCGACCCGTCACGCCGAACCGATTATATGAACCGCCCGGTCATCTCGCCAAACTGGTATCTGACCGGGCCGGTCATTCTTGTGGCCGCCTTGCTGGTCATGGCCGGAACCCTCTCGTTTCCACCACTGGCCAGTGCCTCTGCCATCCTTGCCGCCACCGCGCTGAGCTTTGCGTCGCTCTGGCTGGCCCGGTTCGAGACTGAGCAGGGTGAGGGCCGGTTCCGCAAGTTTCTGGTAATCGGCGTACTGCAATCCGTGCCCATGGCCCTCTTCGGCGGAGCGATGGCGCTGTGGGCTGAAGTGGGGAAGGCCGAGTGGTCAGTCGCGATTGCCGCGCTGATTACCGTTTCCGCGATTGCCGGGGTCATCCAGGCCGCCCGGCGGCATATGCTGCTGGTGGTCGAGCTGCCCTGCTGGGCCGCAGTGGTGATCGTCGAAGGCAGTCTACCCGGGATCGTGGCACTGGTGGTGGCGATCCCCTTCGCCTGGATCGTCAGCCGGCGCCAGATCGAGGTGCTGCGCAAGCAGGAGGAAGAGGCGGAAGAGAGGGAGCGCACCCGCGCGCGCGCGCACGACATCCTGCGCGACGTTGAAAACACGGGCCAGATCTGGTTCTGGGAAGTGGATCGGCGCGGCAATCTGACCTATGTTTCCGCCCCGGTCGCCAATGCGCTCGGGCGATCGCGCCGCCATCTGCTGGGCCGGCCTTTCATGGAACTGTTCAATCTTTCGGAAGAGAGCGGGGAGGGGGAGCGGACCCTTACCTTCCATTTGTCTGCCCGATCCGCCTTTGTCGAACTGGCGGTGCGCGCGGCGGTAAAGGATGAACGCTGGTGGTCGATCACCGGCCGGCCGGTTTATGATGGCTTTGACAATTTCGCGGGTTTCAGGGGGTCCGGGCATGACCTGACCGAAAAGAAGCGGTCGCAGGAACAGGCATCGCGGCTGGCGCATTACGATTCTCTCACCGGCCTCGCCAATCGGCTGCAAATGTCGCAGATGCTCGAAAAGCTGCTGGCCGCGCCGCTTGAGATGCACCGCGAATGCTGCGTATTCCTGCTCGACCTGGACCGCTTCAAGCAGGTGAATGACACGATGGGCCACCCGGCTGGCGATGCACTGCTGACGCAGGTCGCGCAGCGGCTGGATCGCGCGATCGGGAGCAATGGCCAGGTCGGCCGGCTTGGCGGCGACGAATTCCAGGTAATCATTCCCGGTCACACGGAGCGGGGCGATCTCGCCCAACTGGCGAAGGAAGTAATCTCATCGCTCTCGCAGCCCTATTCCATCGAAGGCCATCGGGTGGTCATCGGCGTGTCCATCGGGATCGCGCTGGCCCCGCATGATGGCGAAACCAGCGAAGAACTGATCCGCAATGCCGATCTTGCGCTCTATGCGGCCAAGGACGGCGGGCGAGGCCGCTATCATTTCTATGCCGACGATCTGCACAAGGATGCCGAGGATCGGCGGCAGATGGAGCAGGATCTTCGCGATGCCATGCACAATGGCACGCTGGAACTGCATTATCAGCCGGTGATTCACACGGCGACGGAACGGATCGCGGGGTTCGAGGCGCTGCTGCGCTGGAATCATCCGGTCAAGGGCGCAATTTCACCATCGTCCTTCGTCAATGTGGCGGAAGATTCGGGACTGATTTCGGCGATCGGGGAATGGGCCCTGCGCACCGCCTGTCACGACCTGGCAAGCTGGCCGGAAGAAGTGCGGGTGGCGGTCAATGTTTCGCCGCTGCAATTTGCCAATCCGCAACTGCCGGCAATCGTGACCAGCGCCATCGCTCAGGCCGGCATCGCGCCTGACCGGCTGGAACTGGAAATCACCGAAAGCGTATTTCTGGATGACGATGCGAACACCGACGCCATGTTTGCCGCACTCAAGCGAGTGGGCGTGCGCCTCGCACTGGACGATTTCGGCACCGGCTATTCCTCGCTCGGCTATCTGCGCAAGGCGCCGTTCGACAAGATCAAGATCGACCAGAGCTTCGTGCGGGGGGCCACTCAGCCGGGCAGTCGCAATGGCGCGATCATCGCGTCCATCACCAGCCTTGCCCAGGCGCTGGGTATGGATACGACGGCGGAAGGCGTGGAAACGCTGGACGAACTGGAACTTGTCCGCCTGCATGGTTGCAGCCACATCCAGGGCTTCATCTACGAGCGCGCACTGAGTGCTGCGGCTGCGAGTGAACGGCTGGCAACAGGGCTTGCCGCAGTGGCGCGCGGTCCGCGCTCTGCCCGCGCAAACCGCCAGACCATGTTGCGCAAGGTCGTGCTGGAGCACGGCGGCCAGTATTACAACGGAACCATCCGCAATATTTCCGTTTCCGGCGCGCTGGTCGAAGGCTTGTGGAACGTGCCAACCGGCACGATCTTCAAGATGGCGCTGAGCGAAGATCACGAAATGACCGTCACCGCCCGCTGGTGCGAGGATAACCGGATGGGGGTTCAGTTCGAAACCCCGCTCGAACGCGATGCGACCGGAAACTTTCCTGCGCTGAGGAGCGGCGATCACGCGCACAACGCATTGTTGCGCAAGACCGGCTGAAGGCTCAGTCGCACCCTGTCATATATGTGAGTCTTTCCGCCGCATTTTTGCGAATGGTTAAGGCATTTTATTTATGTGGAAGACTGGAGTTCCGGTGGCTGAGCCGCCGGGCGTGGAGTATCGAGCGATGGCAATTGGTGGATTGCTGAAAGGACTGGGAGGACGCGCACCGCGCGGGCCTGCAAGTCGCTCGTCCGCGCGGATTGACCCGCGCGAGCGGATCAGGATCCTCGAAACCTATGAAAATTCGGGGCAGGGCTGGTTCTGGGCGACTGACGCCGAAGGGCGGCTGAGCTATCTCAGCGACGCCACGGCGAAGGAAGTGGGCAAGCCGCTGGAAGAACTGATCGGCAAGCCTTTGTCCGAAATTTTCGTGCTGGAGCGCGACGAGGTTGAGGAAGAGGCCGAAGGTGCGAGCCGCCCGCTTGGCTTTCTGCTTGGCGTGCGCAACTCGATCACCGATTTTCCGGTGCGCGCCGTGTGCGAAGGCAGGGAGATATGGTGGGCGGTCACCGGGCGACCGAGCTTCGATGACGACGGCAATTTTGCGGGTTATTCCGGGCATGGCAAGGATATCACCGCCCAGCGGCGCGAACAGCGCGATTCAGCCCGGCTTGCGCAATATGATTCGCTGACCGGCCTCGCCAATCGCCACCGGATGACCAGGCGGCTCAATTCCATCCTGACTGCTTACAAATCCGCCAAGCGCAGCTGCGCGCTGATGATGCTGGACCTGGACCGGTTCAAGCATGTCAATGATACGCTGGGCCATCCGGCCGGGGATGAACTGCTCAAGCAGGTCGCTCAGCGGTTGCAGCGCATCGTCAACAATCAGGGCGAAATCGGGCGGCTTGGCGGCGACGAATTCCAGGTGATTTTGCCGGACGTGGACGATCGCGGCAAGCTGGGCGATATCGCCGGGCGGATCATCCAGATGCTCTCGCAGCCCTATACGATCGAAGGTTCGCGGTGCATCATCGGCGCTTCGGTCGGGGTGGCGATCGCGCCTTATGACGGCATTGACAGCGATGAACTGGTGCGCAGCGCCGACCTTGCGCTTTATGCGGCCAAGGGCGGCGGGCGCGGCCAGTACCGCTTTTATTCGACTGACCTCAAGGACGAGGCGCAGGAACGCCGCATGATCGAGGAGGATCTGCGCGATGCACTGGCGCAGGACCAGCTCGAAATGCACTACCAGCCGACAGTCCGTGTCGAGGACAATATCGTGGTCGGTTTCGAGGCGCTGATGCGCTGGACGCATCCCGATCGCGGCCCGGTGAGCCCGGCTGTGTTCATCCCGATTGCCGAGGATTCCAACCTCATCAACGCGCTCGGCGAATGGGCGCTGCGTACCGCCTGTGCGCATGCCGCGCGCTGGCCGGGCAAGGTCCAGGTGTCGGTCAATGTTTCGGCGGTGCAGTTCGCGACCGCGGGCTTCCCGGCGGTGGTGGCCAATGCGCTGGCCGCATCCGGGCTGGAACCGGACCGGCTCGAACTGGAGATCACCGAAAGTGTCTTCATGGGCGATTCCGACACCAATGATTCGATCTTCCGGGCGTTGAAGGGGATGGGGGTCAAGCTGGCGCTCGACGATTTCGGCACCGGCTATTCCTCGCTCGGCTATCTGCGCAATGCGCCGTTCGACAAGCTCAAGATCGACCGCAGCTTCGTCCAGAGCTGCACCGAAAAGGACAGCAGCGATGCGGCCATCGTTTCGGCCATCCTCGCACTATCGGGCGCTCTGGGCATGCAGACCACGGTCGAAGGGGTGGAAGCGTTCGACCAGCTCGATCTGGTCTGCGCCAAGGGTGCAAAGCTGGTTCAGGGCTTCATCTATTCGAAGGCCATCGCGCAGCACGAGGTGCTGGATCGCTTCGAGGACGGGGTGTTCCGGATCGAACCGGAAGGTCCGCAGAAGCACCGGCCCGAACGCCGCTCCATGTATCGCATGGTCGGCGTGATTCACGAGGATCACCGCTATGAGGCGACGATCCGCGACCTGTCCAAGACCGGCGCGCGGATCGAAGGGCTGCTGGGTGTGCCCGTGGGTACGGGGCTGGTGCTGGATCTGGGCGGAGGCCAGTTGGTCGTATGCCATGTCGCGCGCTCGCAGGATGCGATGCAGGGGCTGGAATTCGAAACCCCGCTGATCAGTGACGGGTCGGGCGGGCTGTGCACGCGCCATCGCGTTTCGCCCTATGCGCTGGCTGCGGCGGGCATGCCGCTCGCCTCGCTGCCGCCGGGCCATTATCCGCTCAACGCCGTGCAGGGCCAGCCCACGACCAAGCCGCAATTCATGCAGGTTCAGGTCAAGAACATGCGGCGATCGAACCAGGCCGCCTGAATTTGCACGCTGACAAGTGTGCATTGCTTGGGTAAGGGCGCGCGATGACCGACCTCGCGCTTATTCGCAACTTCAGTATCATCGCTCATATCGACCACGGCAAGAGCACGCTGGCGGACCGGTTGATTCAGTTCACCGGCGGGCTGACCGCGCGCGAGATGAGCGAGCAGGTGCTCGACAATATGGATATCGAGCGTGAACGCGGCATCACGATCAAGGCCCAGACCGTGCGGCTCAATTACACGGCCAAGGACGGCAAGACCTATGAGCTGAATCTCATGGATACCCCGGGCCATGTCGATTTCGCTTATGAGGTGTCGCGCAGCCTTGCCGCCTGCGAAGGCGCGCTGCTGGTGGTCGATGCCGCGCAGGGGGTTGAGGCGCAGACGCTTGCCAATGTCTATCAGTCGATCGAGCATGATCATGAGATTGTGCCGATCATCAACAAGATCGATCTGCCCGCCGCCGAACCGGAAAAGGTGAAGGCCGAGATCGAGGATATCATCGGGCTCGATGCGTCCGAAGCGGTGCTGACCAGCGCCAAGTCCGGGATCGGGATCGAAGATGTGCTGGAAGCGGTGGTCGCCAGGATCCCGCCGCCCGCCGGCGATCGCGACGCCCCGCTCAAGGCCATGCTGGTCGATAGCTGGTACGATCCCTATCTCGGCGTGGTCATTCTGGTGCGCGTGATTGACGGGGTGCTGCGCAAGGGGCTGCAGGTCCGTTTCATGCAGGGCGGTACGCAGCACCTGATTGACCGGGTTGGCTGCTTCACCCCCAAACGTACTGACCTGCCTGAAATCGGCCCCGGTGAAATCGGCTTCGTCACCGCGCAGATCAAGGAGGTGGAGCAGGCTCGCGTGGGTGACACGATCACCACGGTGAAGGGCGGGGCGGACAAGGCGCTGCCCGGCTACAAGGAAGTGCAGCCGGTGGTGTTCTGCGGGCTGTTCCCGGTCGATGCCGCCGATTTCGAGAAATTGCGCGAAAGCATCGGCAAGCTCAGGCTGAATGATGCCAGCTTCAGCTATGAAATGGAAACCAGCGCCGCGCTGGGCTTTGGCTTTCGCTGCGGTTTCCTGGGGCTGCTGCATCTGGAAATCATTCAGGAGCGGCTGACCCGCGAATATGATCTGGATCTGATCACCACCGCGCCCAGCGTTGTCTATCGCATCCAGTTGCGCGCCTCCAAGACCGAGGGTGCAGCGGAAATCCTGCTGCACAACCCCGCCGACTATCCCGATCCCAGCCGGATCGAACAGATTGACGAGCCGTGGATCAAGGCGACCATCTATACGCCTGACGAATATCTCGGTTCCATCCTCAAGCTGTGCCAGGACCGGCGCGGTATCCAGACTGACCTGACCTATGTCGGCGGCCGGGCGCAGGTGACGTACGAGCTGCCGCTGAACGAGGTGGTGTTCGATTTCTATGACCGGCTGAAAAGCATCAGCCGCGGCTATGCCAGCTTCGACTACGAACAGATCGGGCTGCGCGAAGGCGATCTCGTCAAGATGAGCATTCTGGTCAATGGCGACCCGGTGGATGCGCTCAGCATGATCGTGCATCGCGACGTGGCCGAGGAACGCGGGCGCGGCATGTGCGAACGGCTGAAGGAGCTGATCCCGCGCCACCTGTTCAAGATCCCGATCCAGGCGGCGATCGGCGGCAAGGTGGTGGCCCGCGAAACGATCAGCGCGATGCGCAAGGATGTGACCGCCAAATGCTATGGCGGTGACATCACCCGCAAGAAAAAGCTGCTGGAAAAGCAGAAAAAGGGCAAGGCCAAGATGCGCGAATATGGCAATGTCAGCATTCCGCAGGAAGCCTTTATCGCGGCGCTGAGAATGGGGGAGGAATAGCGGCCCCGGTCACTTAGGAGAAAGATGCATGCCCCTGACCCCTGAAGACGGCAAGACCGCGGATGAACGCACGGTGCTGCGGTTCATGGACATGTGGAAGGCGCAGGACATCGAAGGAATGCTGGGCATCTTCACGGATGACGCCAGCTATATCGACATGCCGCTGCCGCCGCGCCACGGGCAGGACGAAATCCGCAGCTACATCACCGCCCTGTTCACCGCCTTCAAGGTGGAGATCGAAACGCTGCACATCGCCTCTGCCGGGAATGTCGTGTTTACGGAACGGGTGGATTATCTGATCCTCAATGACGGCAGCCGGCCGCCGGTGCCGCTGCCGGTGACGGGGGTGATGGAAATGCGCGATGGCAGGATCGCGCAATGGCGCGATTATCTCGACCTTGGCACGGCGGAACGCGGGCTGGGGCTGGTGATCCATTCGGATGCGGAGCCTGACCGCGTCGGCTGAGCCGGCGGGTGCGAAGGGCAATTCACCGATTTCCGCATCCGGGGGCGCACACTTCACTTGGCGTTCAGCGGTGCGCTGGCTATAGGCACGCCATGCTGACGAAGAACATGCGCGCTCGCTCGCCCCTCAAGCTCGTCCTCACGGCCAGTGTTTCGGCCGCCTTGCTGCTTACCGCCGGGTGCGGCGGCGGCAAGAACAAGAAGGACACCAGCTACGTCGCGCGCGACGTCGAAACGCTCTACGCCGCTGCGAAAGAACGGCTGGACAGCGGCAAGGTCAAGCAGGCCGCCGCCCTGTTTGACGAGGTGGAGCGCCAGCATCCCTATTCGCCCTGGGCCCGCCGCGCCCAGTTGATGAGCGCGTTCAGCTATTACGTCGCCCGCAATTACAACGAATCGATCCAGGCTTCGCAGCGGTTCCTGTCGATTCACCCCGGCAACAAGGACGCGCCTTACGCCTATTATCTGATCGCCCTGTGCTATTATGAGCAGATCAGCGATGTGCAGCGTGACCAGAAGACCACCGCGCAGGCGCTGCAGGCGCTCAACGATGTGACCCGCCGCTATCCTGAGAGCGAATATGCCGCCGATGCGCGGCTGAAGATTGACCTTGTGCGCGATCACCTGGCCGGCAAGGAAATGGAAATCGGGCGTTTCTATGAAAAGTCGGGCCGCTGGATTTCCGCGCGCATCCGGTTTGAAAAGGTGGTGGAGCAATATGACACCACCAGCCACGCCCCCGAAGCGCTCTATCGCCTGACTGAAACCAGCCTGGCGCTGGGCATTCCGGAAGAGGCCAAGAAATACGCCGCAGTGCTGGGTTCCAATTATCCCGGCAGCGAATGGTATCAGCGCGCCTTCAAGCTGATGAGCAGATACGCACCCAACGCTGAAGCCAGCTAAGCGGGCCCGGCGCCTAACCGATCTTCTTTTCCCGGCCTTCCCACCAGGGATCGCGCAGTACATTCTTGCGCACCTTGCCCACCGGGGTAACGGGTAGCGGCTCGTCACGGAATTCCACCGATTTGGGGCATTTGTAGCCGGCGATGAAAGCGCGGCAATGCGCGATCAGTTCATCTGCGTCCACAGCCATGCCGGGGCGGGGCACCACCACCGCATGCACGGCTTCGCCCCATTCCTCGCTCGGGATGCCGATCACGGCGGCTTCCAGCACGGCGGGATGCTTGAACAGAATCCTTTCCACTTCGATCGAAAAGACATTTTCGCCGCCGGTGACGACCATGTCCTTGACCCGGTCAGCGACGAAGAGAAAACCGTCCTCGTCCAGATAGCCGGCATCGCCTGAATGCATCCAGCCATCACGCAGCACTTCTGCGGTCTGTTCCGGCTTGTTGAAATATTCGCTCATCAGATAATCGCTGCGCATGCAGATTTCGCCCAGTTCGCCGGGGGGCAGGGCTCGGCCATCGGGCGCGGCGATCTTCACCTCCACGCCCGGGGCAGGCTGCCCGGCGGAACGGATGCGGCTGGCCTTGGGACCAGAGAACACGTGGTCGCGCCAGCGCAGCATCGTGGCGAAGCCGCAGGTCTCCGTCATTCCGTAAATCTGGTAGAACTCCCAGCCCGGCAGTTTCTGCGCGGCTTCAGCCATCAGCGTCTCGGGCATGGGCGAGCCGCCGTAAACGCAGGTCCGGAGGCTGGAGAGGTCATAGCGGGCGAAGTCCGGGTGATTGAGCAGCATGTTCACCGTGGTCGGCACCATGACCATGTTGGTCACCTGATGGCGGGTGATCGCCTCCATCACCGGTACCGGTTCGAACTTGGGCAGGATCACATGCGTGCCGCCCGCCATGGTGATGTAGAACAGCGCGCTGGCGGCGGCGAAATGGAAATAGCCTGCGATATAAAGGAAGCTCAGATCCTCTATGCTCGGCAGCAGGGCGAGATAGGAGATCGTGCCATAGCAGATGGCGCGGTGCGACATGGCCACCCCCTTGGGCAGGCCGGTTGTTCCCCCGGTGTAGAAGATCGCATAGAGATCATCGCCCGCGCGACCTGCGTCCTCCACGGGTTCATGGCTGGCGATCATCTGTTCATAGCTGGTCATGCCGTCGGGCGTCGGACCGTCACCGATCCACACCAACGCCTTCAGTCCGCGAGATTGCGCACGCAGGCGGGGCACGTGATGCAGGAATGCGTCATCCACGCACAGGATCGCGGCGTCACTGTCATTGATGGCATAGGCGTTTTCGGCTTCGGACCAGCGAATGTTGAGCGGGGCGACGATCCCGCCCGCCCAGGGAATGGCGAAGAACAGTTCGAGATATCGGTCAGAATTCATGGCCAGCACCGCCACCGTGCCGCCCGGTTCAAGTCCCAGTGCGCCCAGCCCTGCCGCCGCGCGCGGCACTCGCTGGCTCATCTCGCGCCAGCTGCGCTGCCGACCGGCGCAGATCGTTGCAGTGCCATGCGGGCTTTTCGCCACCGCTTCGGTCAGCATGCCGGTGCCGCGCATAATGTGCCTCTCTCCCTTGGCGTCAGCCGATCGATTGCCTAATCGGAATATTGGTAGGGCCAATGGCTTGCCCGCGCCAAGCGATTTGTGACCACAAGGGGATGCGCGATGGCAGGTCCACTCTGCGATGTGAAGGTGCTGGAATTCGGTGCGATTGGCCCGACGCCGTTCGCGGGCGCTTATCTGGGGGATTTTGGTGCGGATGTGGTGCGGATTGACCGGCCCGGCGATGTCCGGCCCAACACCGCGCCGCCCGAATTCGATTTCTACAACCGCAACAAGCGGTCCATCGCGCTGGATCTGAAAAGCGAGGATGGACGCGCCATGGCCTGCCAGCTGGCCGCGCGCGCCGATGTGGTGATGGAAGGCATGCGTCCGGGAGTGATGGAACGGCTGGGGCTTGGCCCGGAGCAGCTGCAGGCCGCCAATCCCGCGCTGGTCTATGCCCGGATGACGGGCTGGGGGCAGGACGGGCCGATGGCCAGCGCGGTGGGCCATGACATCAATTATGCGGCGCTGGCCGGGGCGCTCTATCCCACCGGATTCCCTGACCGGGCGCCCAGTCCTGCGCTCAATCTGGTTGCCGATATCGGTGGCGGGGCGATGTATCTCGTCTCGGGCATTTTGATGGCGTTGCATCATGCGCGCCGCACCGGGCAGGGCCAGGTGATTGACGTGGCGATGGTGGACGGCGTGGCGCATATGATGTCCGCCTTCCAGGCGATGCTGCAAGGCGGGCTGTGGAGTGAGGAGCGGATGGCCAACAGCGTGGATGGCGGTTCACCCGATTACGGCGTCTATCCGGCTGGTGACGGGAAATTCATTGCCGTGGGCGCGATGGAACCGCAATTCTATGCCGCGCTGCTGGCGCTGCTGGGGCTCGATCCGGCTGCAATTCCCAGCCGGGACGATCGCGCGAACTGGCCTGCGTTGCGCGCGATCTTCGCGGAAATATTCGCCTCGCGCCCGCGCCATGAATGGCTGGCCATGGCCGAAGGGAAGGACATCTGCATCAGCGCGGTGCTGTCAATCAGCGAAGCCTGGGCGCATCCCCATCTGGTAACGCGTGGCACCTTCCGGCAGTTTGCCGGACGCATTCACCCCGCGCCCGCGCCGCGCCTGTCCGCGACGCCCGGTGCGCTGACCCGCCCGACCCCGCAGGTGGGCGAAGGCGGGCAGGACGTGCTGGCCGACTGGGGCCTGAGCTGACGATCAGACCTGTGCCCAGCGGCGGATGAGGTTGTGATAGAGCGCGGTCAGCCGCAGCACCTCGGTGTCCGCCTTGCCGCGTTCGGCAGACAGGGCCTGCACGCTCTGGTCCAGATCATAGAGCATTTCGCGTGCCGCCGCGTCTGCGACCAGCGATTGCAGCCAGAAGAAGCATGAAATCCGTTCCCCCCGCGTCACCGGCGTGACCCGGTGCAGGCTGGTGGAGGGGTAGAGCAGCATGTGCCCGGCAGGCAGCCGGTAAGACAGTGTGCCGAAGCCGCCCTCGATCTCCAGTTCCCCGCCTTCGTAATCCTCCGGATCGGTCAGGAACAGGGTAGCCGACAGATCCGTGCGGATGCGCGCGCCGCTGCCGGAGTGGAAGCGGATCGCATTGTCCACATGCAGGCCGAAATTCTCCCCGCCGCCATAGCGGTTGAACAACGGCGGGAACACGGTGTGAGGCAGCGCTGCGGAGAGGAACGCCGCATTGCTCATCAGTGCGGTGGAAACCACCTTCTGTGCGGCCAGGGTGATCGCGCCGTCTTCCGGCAATTGCCGGTTGCGCTTGACGCTGGCCGCGCCCGCGCCGCTGGTCGCATTGCCATCGACCCATTCGGCCGCGGCTATGGTTTCGCGCAGGCCTGCCGCTTCGCTGGGGGTCAGCACATCGGGAATGGCGAGCAGCATCAGAACGTCACCTCGATGCTGAGCGTGGCCGAACGCCCCGGCGCGACATAGCTGAACGGCGTGCCCGAACGATAGATCGCATCGTAATAGCGCTTGTCGAAGATGTTGAGCACATTGCCGCGCAGCTGGATGTTATCGGCCAGCTGGTAACGGGCGACCGCGTCGAATTTCCAGTACCCCGGCACGGAGGCGGTGACAGCGCCGGTGGTGCCGCCAAAAATGCGGCTGCGGTAATAGGCCTGCCCGCCCAGCGTGAACCTGTCAGTGACGGCATAGCTGGTCAGCAGCGAGATATTGTGCCGGGGCACATTGGCAAAGCGCGCGCCGTCCAGCACGGCATCGGCGCTGTCGCGGATTTTGGCGTCGAGATAAGTGTAGCCGCCGAACAGCGCCCAGCGCGGCGTGAGATTGCCGTTGACGCCAAGCTCGAAGCCCTCGCTGCGCAATTTGCCGACCAGTTCATAGACCCCCGGTGTGGTCTGTTCGCGCGCATTGGTCTTGTCGATGCGGAAGGCGGCGGCGGTCAGCAGCAGATGGCCACCCGCCATTTCCCATTTGGCGCCGATTTCGTAGGATTTGTTCCGTTCCGGCTCCAAATTTTCGACGCCCAGAATCCCGCCATAAGTGGGGCTGGTGGAATCGAGCTGTTCGCCGCTGGGATTCGATGATGTGGCGAAGCTGGCATAAAGGCTGACCGCCTCGACCGGCTTGTAAAGCAGGCTGGTCTGCCAGTTGAAGAAATCGACATCCGAACTGGCCGCAAAGGCAGTGCCCCGGCTTGCACCCGTGGCCTTGATATCGAAGGTGTCATAGCGCCCGCCCAGCAGGATTTCCCATTGAGGAGAGAGTTTGACCGTGTCGAGCAGGAAGAGCGAGACGCTTTCCACCGTCGTGACCGAAGGGGCCGCATTGGTATCGACCTGGGCCGGAATGGAATAGCCAAGCACCGGATCGGGATCGAACAGGCTGCGGGTAAAGCCGCTGGGCGTGCCGATCTGCTGGCCGCCCTCGTTCTCCACGAAGGCGGGGAAAGCATAGCGCCGGTTAGTGATCTTCTCATGCGCATATTCTCCGCCGGCGACCAGCGTGTGTCCGATGCCGGCGGTTGAGAATTCTGCGGTAAGGCTCGTGATGTTGGAGAAATAGCGCGTCGTTGCGTTGCGCTGCGGCGTACCGGTATCCACCACCAGTTCGCCGATGGCGAACCCGTTGGCGGCATCATCAGCGGTTGCCGTGCGCGGCGCGCGCGGCACGCTCACCACATAGCGATTGAAGACTTCGCCATAGCGGCTCTGGCTGCGCAGGCTAATCGCCTCGGACGCTTCCCACTCCAACGCCACTGTGCCGATGTCCGCGCCGTTTTTCAGGAAGTCCCGGCCTACCGCGCCATAGAAATTGTCGGCATTGACGGCATAGGGTTCCTGAGTTGCCGGATCGAAGGGGTGGCCATAATCGGACATGCCGTCCAGCCGGAAGTGATAGTAATCAGCTGCAACCTTGAAGGCATCCGAGAGCCGCCATTCCAGCGCCGCCGCACCGCCCCAGCGTTCCGAATCCACGCGATCGCGGCCGGGCGTGTCAGCGGTGTGATAGAGGCCGTTGACCCGCAGGCCCACGGTTTCGTCCAGCTGGAAGTTGGCGTCGACCGTGCCGCGCAGCAGATTGTCCGTGCCCCCGGTCAGTTCCGCCACGGTGAAGTCATTGCCGAACTGCGGGCGTTTGGATTGCAGGCCGACCGAACCGCCGGTGGTGCCCCGGCCCATGAATGCGCTGGACGGGCCTTTGACGATTTCGATCTGCTCGATCGCGAAGACCTCGCGGCTGGAGACGCCCGGATCGCGCATGCCGTCGATATAGATGTCATTGCGCGCCTCGAACCCGCGGATGAAGATCCGGTCGCCAAACGCATTGCCGCCCTCGCCAGTGCCCAGGGTGACGCCGGGGGTGGTGCGGGCGATCTCGCGGAAGGTGGTGGCGCCGACATCCTCGATCACTTCCTTGGGGATGATGGTGATCGATTTGGGCGTGTCGCGCACTTCCTCGGTAAACTTGCCATTGCTCGAACGGTCGATCTTGTAAGGAGCCTGCGGGTCGGCGTCTGGATTGGCGTCAGCCTGCTGGCGGCCGATCACCACGATGTCGCTGCGACCCGCCGCTGCGTCTGTATCCGCAGCGGCCAGCGCCGGAGTCGCGGGAAACAATGCCGCGCCCATCACGCCAGCGAACAGGGTCGCGGTGGAGGGTTGGGGACGAAGGGACGGAACGGTTCTGGACATGGGGCACCCTGTTCGATGGAGAGGAGGCGCTCTAATTGCGAGTGACTCGCAATGAGTCAATAGCAAATGCGAATCGTTTGCATTTAATGCCAGGGGCGGGGCCGTGCCCATTCCCTTGTGGACTGCGCGCGGCGGGCGGTGACGAGGCCTGCGCCATAGGCTAGAACTTGGCGCAGACCGATGCTGACCCAACTCGCCATTCGCAATGTCGTGCTGATCGATGCGCTCGATCTCGCGTTCGATTCCGGGCTGGGTGTGCTGACCGGCGAGACCGGAGCGGGCAAGTCGATCCTGCTGGACGCACTGGGGCTGGTGCTGGGCAATCGCGCGGAAACCGCGCTGGTGCGCGCCGGGGAAGAACAGGCCAGCGTGATCGCCACTTTCGAATTCCCGGCCCTGCCGCCCGTCGTGGCGGCGGCGCTGGGCGAAGCGGAGATTGAGGTGGAACCGGGTGAGCCGCTGATCATCCG
>JACKKV010000003.1:0-2500 GCA_024236235.1 Novosphingobium sp.
TTGGATTTGAACCAAGCGCAGGCGACGCGCTGTCCGGGGGACAGCGCCAAAGCCGAGCCTTCAGGTTATTCGCGCAGCGACACGCCAGCAGGGGCGGTCGGGGTTCTGTTGGTTGCGGGGGTTGGATTTGAACCAACGACCTTCAGGTTATGAGCCTGACGAGCTACCGGACTGCTCCACCCCGCGGCACCAACACTGGCCTCGGCAGAGACCAAAAAGCCGCCGCGCGGATATCCGGCAGCGGCTTTTCAAAGCATTATGAATGGGTTTCTCCGTGCTCACGTCGGCTGCAATGCCTGGCGACGACCTACTCTTCCAACGCTTGAGCGTTAGTACCATCGGCGCAGTCCGGTTTCACGGCCGAGTTCGAGATGGGATCGGGTGGGGCACAGACGCTATGGTCACCAAGCAATGAAGCCGGCGTGTCACGGGTTTAATCGATGCACCAGAAGGGCAAATCTGGCTGCGATGTCTCGTCCGCCAACGCAGACCGTCCACTTGCAGGACTGTCGTTGATGGTGGGATTCAACAAGCGCGAACAGAGTTATTAGGACCGGTTAGCTTCACACATTACTGCGCTTCCACACCCGGCCTATCAACGTGATGGTCTATCACGACTCGAAGATACCTAATCTTAAGGGAGGCTTCCCGCTTAGATGCTTTCAGCGGTTATCCCGTCCATACATAGCTACCCTGCGGCACCCTTGGCAGGATGACAGGTACACCAGAGGTATGTTCACCCCGGTCCTCTCGTACTAGGGGCAACTCCTTTCAAGTATCGACGCCCACGGCAGATAGGGACCAAACTGTCTCGCGACGTTCTGAACCCAGCTCACGTACCACTTTAATTGGCGAACAGCCAAACCCTTGGGACCTGCTCCAGCCCCAGGATGTGATGAGCCGACATCGAGGTGCCAAACGATTCCGTCGATATGAGCTCTTGGGAATCATCAGCCTGTTATCCCCGGCGTACCTTTTATCCGTTGAGCGATGGCCCTTCCACGAGGGACCACCGGATCACTATGACCGACTTTCGTCTCTGCTCGACTCGTCAGTCTCGCAGTCAGGCAGGCTTATGCCATTGCACTCTTGCAGCCGGTTTCCAACCGGCCTGAGCCTACCATCGCGCGCCTCCGTTACTCTTTAGGAGGCGACCGCCCCAGTCAAACTACCCGCCACAGAGGGTCCCTGCACCGGATAACGGTGCGAGGTTAGACATCAGAAAACAGCAGGGTGGTATTTCACCTATGGCTCCACGACAGCTGGCGCCGTCGCTTCAAAGCCTCCCACCTATCCTACACAACTCTTTCCTAATGCCACTCTGAAGCTGCAGTAAAGGTGCACGGGGTCTTTCCGTCTAACCGCGGGTACTCCGCATCTTCACGGAGAATTCAATTTCGCTGAGCATATCCTGGAGACAGTGGGGAAGTCGTTACGCCATTCGTGCAGGTCGGAACTTACCCGACAAGGAATTTCGCTACCTTAGGACCGTTATAGTTACGGCCGCCGTTTACTGGGGCTTCAATTCAGTGCTTGCACACCTCCTCTTAACCTTCCAGCACCGGGCAGGCGTCAGACCCTATACGTCGTCTTGAAGCCGACTTAGCAGAGTCCTGTGTTTTTGCTAAACAGTCGCTACCCCCTGGCCTGTGCCCCCTGAAAAGAGTTGCCTCGATCCAGGGCCTCCTTCTTCCGAAGGTACGGAGGCAATTTGCCGAGTTCCTTCAGGATACTTCTCTCAAGCGCCTTGGTATACTCTACCTGACCACCTGTGTCGGTTTCGG
The DNA here is from genome assembly GCA_024236235.1 of Novosphingobium sp. Lineage (GTDB taxonomy): Bacteria > Pseudomonadota > Alphaproteobacteria > Sphingomonadales > Sphingomonadaceae > JACKKV01. Next base: position 1,785 of record JACKKV010000003.1, read on the forward strand.
GTACGGTCTATATGGAGAGGCTATTTCCTGGAACCACCTGGCTGCCCATCCAATCCGATAAGGATGAACAACTTCCGCGATCCGTCACACATCTCCAGGCCCACGAATATTAACGTGGTTCCCATCGACTACCCCCTTCGGGCTCGTCTTAGGGGCCGGCTCACCCTACGCTGATTAGCATTGCGTAGGAACCCTTGGTCTTTCGGCGAGAGGGCATCTCACCCTCTTTGTCGCTACTCATGTCAGCATTCGCACTTCCGATACGTCCACCGTCGGTTACCCTTCGGCTTCACTCGCTTACGGAACGCTCCGCTACCGCTCATAGTAAACTATGAACCCTAAGCTTCGGTGCATCACTTTAGCCCCGATACATCTTCGCCGCAGAAACCCTTATTTAGACCAGTGAGCTGTTACGCTTTCTTTAAAGGATGGCTGCTTCTAAGCCAACCTCCTGGTTGTTTTGGGATTTCCACATGCTTTCCCACTTAGTGATGACTTGGGGACCTTAGCTGTAGGTTAGGGCTGTTTCCCTTTTGACGACGGACCTTAGCACCCGCCGTCTGTCTGCCGGATAAGACTCGATGGTATTCGGAGTTTGGTTAGGTTTGGTACCGCTCGCGCAGCCCTAGCCCATCCAGTGCTCTACCCCCATCGGCATACATCCGACGCTCTACCTCAATAGATTTCGCGGAGAACCAGCTATTTCCCGGCTTGAT
>JACKKV010000003.1:7500-304350 GCA_024236235.1 Novosphingobium sp.
TCGTTTCCGCCGCGCTGCTGGTGCGCGACATGGACTTCAAGGGCCTGTTCTGGGTCAATGCGGGCAGCGCGCTGGCCGGGAATATCGCGGCGATCATGCTGGCCTGGGACGGGTTCGGACCGGCATCGCTGGCCTGGGGCGCGCTGGTCACGGCGATCGTCAGGGCCAGTGTGGCGCAGGCAATGCGCCCTGTCCTGCCCCGGCTGCGACCGCGCCGCGCGATCATCGCGCCGCTGCTGCGCTTCGGATCATCCTCATTCCTCATCAGCGCCAGCGCGGCGATCGGGCAGCGTTCACAGGATCTGATCGTTGGCCGCCTGCTGGGCGCCTTCGCCACCGGCCTGTTCAGCCGCGCCGGGGCGCTGGCCGCGCAACTTTCCACGCTGGTGACCGGTGCGATCAATTCGGTGTTCTATCCCGCCTTCGCCCGCAAGCGGGACGCGGGCGAACCGCTGACCGAACCCTATCTGCATCTGATGGCCTGCAACACCGCGCTCAACTGGGCAGCAATGTGCGGGCTGGCCGTGGCCGCCGAACCGCTGGTGCGGCTGCTCTATGGCGAAAACTGGATGGGAGTGGCCCCGCTGCTGTTCTGGACCGCGATCGGCGAGATGCTGTTCGTGGCCATGCCCTTGCAGATGGACATTCCGATCCTGCTGGGCCGGATTCGCACGCTGGTGTGGGTCAATCTGGGCGAAACGCTGGCCGCCGTCACCATCCTGGCCGTTGCCGCCGCGATTTCGCTCGAAGCCGCCGCGATCAGCCGCGTCGGCTATGGCTTCGTCTGGTGGGCGATCTATGCCGCCTTCCTCACCCGCCTGCTGGCCCTGCCGGTGCGACGCCTGTTCACCATTTACGGGCAAAGCGCGCTCTGCGCGGTGGCTGCCTGCCTGCCGCTGTACCTGCTGCTGCATGTGAGCGACGGCACGCAGGCGGGCTTCCTCACCCTGATGATCGGCGCAGCGGCAGGGGTTGCCCTGTGGCTGCCCGCACTGTTCCTGACCCGCCACCCGGCCCATCTGGAAGTGCGCATCGCGCTGGCGGCGCTGATGGCGCGCTGGCCCCGCCCGGCCTCAGCCTGATCCGGCGCGGCGCGCGAGGCTTTCGCGCAGATTGGCCCAGGCCTGCCGCAGGTCGAGTTCGGCCCGGAAACGCGACTTCGCCCCGCCGCGCCGCAACAGCAGCGTGGCCGCAGCATCCAGCAGCTGCTTCATATACCAGCGCTGGCGCAGCAGGCCCGGCATCCCCGCCAGCGCATCGGCCACCGCGCGATCGCGCCCCTCGCGCATCGCCCAGCGGCGGAAATAGCGCTTGTTCAACCGGTCCGGCTGCATCAGGTGCAGCACGGCCATCTGCGGGCAGTAATAGCCTTCAGCGCCCTCCGCTTCCAGCCAGGCGTTGAGCCAGCGATCCTCCGCCGTGGTCAGCTGCGCGGGATAGGGGCCGGTCCGTTCGAACACCTGGCGGCGCAGCGCGCAATTGCCCTGTGTCAGCATGCCGCCAAAATCGCGGTAGAAGCGCAGGCGCTGTTCCCCATAGTCGATGATCCCCAGCACCCCGCCATAGCCATCGGGCAGCCACGGCGGCTGCGCGCCTTCCCACAGCGGGCGGCACGGGCCGGTCACGAAGACGGTCTGCGTCCCGTCCATTTCGCGGGCGATGGCCTGCAGCCAGCCGGGGGGAACGCGTTCGTCATCGTCGAAAAAGGCGATCACCGGCGCGCTGGCATGCGCAATCGCGCAATTGAGCGCGTGCTGCCCGCCCGGCTTCTCCTCGCGCAGGGGCACCAGCAGCGGGGCGTGGCGTTCGGCAAGCCGCGCGACCAGCCGGGGGGTTTCATCGCTGGAAGCGTTGTCGACCAGCAGCAGGCGCAGCGCAATCCCGGTCCGGTCCGCCGCGAACAGCGATTCCACCGCTGCTTCCAGCATATCCGCGCGATTATGCGTGCGCAGCACAACATCGATGGCGAAGCCGGACATGGCCGCATCTGCGCAAGCCCGGGCTGGCCTGTCAACCGCAAGCATGCCCCGCTTGCACGATCGCCATTGCCCTTTCGCGCATCATCCCCCACTTGGGGGCAATGCCGCCCGATACAGCCGACGGAAAGACCATCAGCCGCGATGAAGGCTGGCGCACCCTGCGCCGCTTCCTGCCCTATCTGTGGCCGGCGGACCGCCCCGGGCTGAGACGCCGGATCGTGCTGGCCATGCTGCTGGTGCTGGCGGCCAAGGCCGTCACCCTTTCCCTGCCCTTCGCGTACAAGCGCGCGGTCGACACCATGACCAATCAGGGCAATGAGCTGGCGATGGTGGCGCTGGCCTTCGTGCTGGCCTATGCCGCCGGGCGGTTCGCCGCGGTCTGTTTCGACAATCTGCGCAACATCGTGTTCGAACGCGTCGGCCAGGATGCGACCCGCGCGCTGGCCGAAGATGTGTTTGCCCGGCTGCACCGCCTGTCACTGCGTTTTCACCTGTCCCGCCGCACCGGCGAGGTTACCAAGGTCATCGAACGCGGGACCAAGAGCATCGACACCATGCTCTATTTCCTGCTGTTCAACATCGCCCCGACATCGGTCGAACTGATTGCGGTGGGGATAATCTTCTACACGCTGTTCGGCTGGGGCATGGTCGCCGCGACGGCAACGGCGGTCATCGCCTATGTGCTGGTGACGCGCTGGATCACCGAATGGCGCACACAGCTGCGGGTGCGGATGAACCGGCTGGACGGGCAGGCGCTGGACCGGGCAGTCGATTCGCTGCTGAATTACGAGACCGTCAAATATTTCGGGGCCGAATCGCGCGAAGAAGCCCGCTATGCCGATGCGGCCCGCGCCTATGCCGATGCGGCGGTGAAAAGCGAAAACAGCCTCGGTCTGCTCAACATCGCGCAATCGCTGATCACCAATCTGCTGATGGGCGGTGCCATGGGCTATACCGTGCTGCAATGGTCGCGCGGCCAGTTGAGCGTGGGCGATCTGGTGCTGGTGAACACATATCTTACCCAGCTGTTCCGCCCGCTCGACATGCTGGGCATGGTCTATCGCACCGTGCGCCAGGGCGTGATCGACATGGCAGAAATGTTCCGGCTGATGGATACGCCGGTGGAAGTGCAGGACGCGCCCGGCGCACCGGCGCTGGTGATCCGCCGCCCGGCGGTGACCTTCGACAATGTTACCTTCGGTTACGATCCTGATCGCACCATCCTGCACGGCCTCAGTTTCGAGGTTCCGGCAGGCGGCCATGTCGCGCTGGTCGGCCCGTCCGGCGCAGGCAAAAGCACCATCGGCAGGCTGCTGTTCCGCTTCTACGATCCGTGGGAAGGACGCATCCTGATTGACGGGCAGGACATCGCGCAGGTCACTCAGGCGTCGCTGCGCGCGATGATCGGTATCGTTCCCCAGGACAGCGTGCTGTTCAATGACACCATTGGCTACAACATCGCCTATGGCCGCGACGGGGCAAGCGACGAAGAGGTGCTGGAGGCGGCGCGCGGCGCGGCGATCCTGCCCTTCATCGAACGATTGCCCAAGGGCTTTGGCACCATGGTGGGCGAACGCGGGCTGAAGCTGTCAGGCGGCGAAAAGCAGCGCGTGGCCATCGCCCGCACCCTGCTTAAGAACCCGCCGATCCTGCTGCTGGACGAAGCGACCAGTGCGCTGGATACGCGGACGGAACAGGATATCCTCGCTACGCTCCACCGCGTTTCGGAAAACCGCACCAGCCTGTCAATCGCTCACCGGCTTTCCACAGTCGCCGATGCCGATACCATTCTGGTCCTGGATCACGGCCGGCTGGCGGAAAGCGGCAGCCATGCCGCACTACTGCGGCGCGGCGGGCTTTACGCCGAAATGTGGGAACGGCAGGCCAGCGAGCGCAAGCGGCTGGAGGCAGCGGAATAGGGCGCGACTTGCGCTGCATTGCACAATCGGGCTAGGGGCCAGGTTCATCAAGGTTCCACCAGCGCGGTCATTTTCGCACCGCCCGACTTAGGGAAACAGCACCATGCCTGATCCCGGCGCGTATTGGCGCGGCTGGCTCGCACAGCCGCGTGCCGACATATTGGCGGGGCTGGTCGTCGCCCTGGCTCTCATCCCCGAAGCGATCGGTTTTTCGATCATCGCGGGCGTGGATCCGGCGGTCGGGCTGTGGGCATCGGTTGCCATCGCCATCGTCATATCCTTTACCGGCGGGCGGCCGGGCATGATTTCGGCGGCAACCGCCGCTGTCGCGGTGCTGGTGGTGCCGCTGGTGCGCGATCACGGGGTCGATTACCTGTTCGCGGCAACGGTGCTGATGGGGGTGATCCAGATCATCGCCGGGCTGCTGCGGCTGAACCTGGTCATGCAGTTCGTTTCGCGATCCGTCATCACCGGCTTCGTCAATGCGCTCGCCATACTGATCTTCATGGCCCAGCTGCCGCAGCTCACCGGCGTGAGCTGGCACACTTATGCGATGGTCGCGGCCGGGCTGGCGATCATCTATCTCTTTCCGCGCGTGACCCGGGCGGTGCCCTCGCCGCTGGTTTCGATCATCGTGCTCTCCGCACTGTCCATCGCGCTGCACCTGCCGGTCAACACCGTCGCCGACATGGGCCAGCTGCCATCGGGCCTGCCGCAATTTGCACTGCCACAAGTGCCGCTGACGCTGGAAACGCTGCAGATCATCCTGCCCTATTCGCTGGCGATGGCGGCGGTCGGCCTGCTGGAATCGCTGCTCACCGCGCAGATCGTGGACGATATGACCGGCACGGACAGCTACAAGCGTTACGAATGCAGGGGCCAGGGGATCGCCAATATCGTCGCCGCGCTGTTCGGCGGCATGGGCGGCTGCGCGATGATCGGGCAGTCAGTCATCAACGTGACTTCGGGCGGGCGCGGGCGATTGTCCACCTTCACGGCCGGCGCGGTGCTGTTCGCGCTGCTGGTGCTGTTCGGACCGATTGTTGGCCAGGTGCCGATGCCCGCTCTGGTGGCGGTGATGATCATGGTTTCCATCGGCACATTCAGCTGGAATTCCATTCCCAACCTGCGCCGCCACCCCTGGCAAAGCTCGGTCGTCATGCTGACGACCGTGGCCGTGGTGGTGGGCACGCACGACCTTTCGCTGGGCGTGGCGGCGGGCGTGCTGCTGTCAGGCATCTTCTTCGCGCAGAAAGTGCAGCGCCTGTTCCGGATCGAACGCGAGGCCACGCCTGATGGCCAGACCGCAACCTATCGCGTCAGCGGGGAAATCTTCTTCGCATCGGTCCACCGCTTTGCCGAACAGATGCAGGTCGAACGGGAAACCGCGCCCAATGTCGTGATTGACATGACGCACGCACATTTGTGGGACATTTCATCAGTCGACGCGCTGGACAAGGTCGTCAGCAAGCTGGATCGCGGCGGAGCGAACGTGAAAGTGATCGGCTATAATGAAGCCAGTGCCGACATCGTCGACAAATTCGCCCTGCATGACAAGACGGGCTTCGAACTGGGCACGGTTCCGCATTGATGCGGTGTGAGCTCAGCCCTTCTTCACGACCTCGGCATCGTGCCACACCACGGCCTGGGCGGCTTTCATGCAGTTGCTTTCGATGTTCCAGCTGATGCTGGGCGAACCATAAAGCCGCCAGCCCTGCGCCAGCGCTTCGGACACGCGATCACAGAAGGCACGGTCATCCTTGCCGGTCAGCAGGCGATAGACGGGTTTGTCGTCAGGCGGGGTGGACATGGACTGCTGCCTTACATGATTCTTGTTGTTGCAAAATCGCGGACCGGCGGGGCTGGCCTGAGCGCTGCGACCTAGGCGGCGTGGACAAATTCCGCGCGAACCACGGTTCGATGCCCAATTGGGCGCTGGTAAGGCGCGAAGCCGAAGGAAGAGTGGTTCTCTTTCAAGGCTGAGCAACGCGGCCGGCGTCCAATTGGGCCGAACCCCGCAGGGGCCGGACCCGAAAACGCCATTTTTGCGTCGTTCGTCCTTGAATATGCCAGCATGTCCTTCGTCCTCACTCCTTAAACTGACGTTTTTGGCCTCCGGCCGTGGTTCGCGTGGAATTTGTCCACGCCGCCTAACCCTTTGCCCCGTCCATCGCGTCAGCGCCGCCAGACGACGCAGCCTGCCAGCCGCGATAAAGGTCAGCCACGCCGCGCGCCATCTCCGGGCCGAAATCCCTGTCCGCCAGTTCGCCATGCACCCATACTTCGACGCAACCCAGCGCGTGAAAGCGCAGCCGGTTGGCCAGCCGGTCCAGTTCCTTGTCCTCGATCTCCGCCGGACCGTCCCCGGTCAGCGCATCGCGCCAGTATTGCTGCGAACGCAAGGTGAAGGCCGGGCGCCAGACCGGGTCGGGAATGGCAAGCAGAAAAGTATAGAGCGGCTTGTAGAAGGACGGATCCCGGACCAGAACCGCAGCCAGGCCGCGCGCCGAATCCTGCAGCCGTTCAACCGCGGTCGCTCCCCGCGGCCGGCGCGCTTCGACATAAACCGTATCCGCTGACTGATTGAGCAGCGCATAGAGAATCCCGCCCTTGGTGCCGAACAGATTGTAAGGGGTGGTCGGGCTGACGCCCGCCCGCTCCGCCAGCAGGATCATCGAAAAATCCGTGCCGCCCGTCTGCCGGATCAGCTCCTCCGCAGCGTTGATGATCTTTTGCTTGCGCCGTTCCTTGGGCGTCAGACGAACATGCTCCATGGCAAAGTCCTAGGCGAAAGCGGCACGCGATCCAAGCCGCAGCATCTCGCATAGTCACAACGGTGTGGATGCGATTGGCTAAAGCCACTCGCTTGCCCTATAAGGGGCGCAAGTCGCAATCGCAGGCAAGGGATCATGATGAGCGAACGGCGCGACATGCGTTTGCCGGTCAAGATGGAGGGGCGCTATCGCTCTGGCAATGGCCGCGTGCATGATGTGCAGATTTCCAATCTCTCGCTCACCGGCTGCCGCATGTTCCAGAATCACAGCTGGCTTGGCGAGGGCGATGCGATCGCGCTGAGGATCGAGAATATCGGCCCGATCGATGCAATCGTGCGCTGGAAGGACCGCACCGAAATGGGCGTCGAATTCATCAATGCGCTGCACCCCTCGGTGCTCGATCACCTTGCCGCGCATTTCGACCGACGCGGTCAGTAACCGAAGCGCACCCCGCCCCAGACCGTCAGCGGTGTCCCCAGATCCACCGATCCGCCCTGATTGCGGGTCACGATCTTTTCGTCGAACAGGTTTTCCCCGCGCAGCACCAGTGACAGGCCCGGCATCAGCCCAATCTGCGCAAAGGCGTCCAGCGTCGTCGCTGCTGGCAATACGTCGGTTTCCAGATCATCTTCATACTGCGCGCCGACGTGGCGCAGCGTGGTGGCCAGCAGCCAGCCATCGCGCGGACGCCAGGACAGCGTCCCGCTGGCTGCCCATGCCGGGGTCTGGGCGGGGCGCATCCCGTCCAGCGCCGCCGCAGCGCCGCTGCCTTTCACCCGGGCGTGCGTATAGGCCAGCGAACCGTCAAGACGGAACGATCCGAGGTCGATCGCACTGGCAAGTTCGATCCCGCGGGCGCGGATCGCATCGACATTGCGCCGCTGCCGCAGATTTTCGGCAATCGTCACATTGGCGATGGCGCCTTTCAACCGGTTGTCGAACGCGGTCAGCGAAAGCTGCACCCCTTCGCGCGGAGTGAAGTCAATTCCGCCCTCGAACCCGCGCAGTTTCTCGATGCCGAGTTCCTCATTGGCCTGTGTGGTGACGGGAAAGACAACGAAGCCCCGGTAAAGCTCGTTCAGCGTGGGCAGGCGTAACCCGCTGTATCCGGCCGCGCGCAGACGTACCCCCTGCGCCACATCGGCGACAAGGCCACCCCGGAACGTCGGCTCCCAGTCCGAACGGCTGGCAAAACGGTCATCCGCAACCGGCGCGCCCGCACCGTTCTGTTCGCGGTAATCGCCCCGGCGAATCGCATAGCGATCCAGCCGCACCCCGCCAGTCAGGATGACCGGGCCAATGGTCCAGTCATCCTCCAGAAACAGGCCGAAATCGTCATTGGTCCCGCCTGCCCGGCGCTCGGCCGTAACATTGCCGGAAAAGGCGCTGATCGCGGTTTCTTCCATATGCCCGCGCGCGCGGCGGAAATCCGCGCCCAGCCGCAACACATGATCCTCGCCAAGCGGGGGCCGCAACTCTGCCTTGCCGCCGATGCCCGTGGATGGCGTGTCGTGCTGGTCCAGCACCGGAACGAAGCGGGTCGAACTGATGACGATGTTGGAAAAATCGCGCCACTGCGCATAGGCAAGCAGCTCAAAGGCCCAGTCCCCGCGCCCGACCAGGCGGATGCTGGCGTCCTGCCCGCTGCTGGTGCTGTCCGCTCCCCTGAAGCGCAGCGTGCGCTGGTCATCGAAGATCAGGGCGCGCGCCTGCAGTTCGATCTCGTCCGAAAGCGGCTGCACCAGCCGCGTGCCCAGCGACCAGCTGTCATATTTCGCGCGCGCACTCGCGGGCGCGCGCTGATCCGCCGGAGTGGTATAAAAGCCCCGGCCCCGGTCCCAGCGCCCGGTAAGGACGGCAAACCCGGCGCCAAGCTGCGGGGCGATGCTGGCGCTTACCTCGCTCTCTCCCCGGTCATTGAACAGCACCCCGCCGCTGAACAGACCCAGTTCCGCCGCATTGGCGCTGTCCAGCTCGATCGTTCCGGCCACCGCGCCCGCACCGAACGCACCCGAACCCCCGCCGCGCGTTACCCGCACGGATGAGAGCCGGTCAGGCGCAATGGCGCTGTAAGGCACATAGCCAAAAAAGGGATCGGCCATCGGCACGCCATCGAGCAGCACCAGCGACCGGCTGGTCGCGTTACCGCCAAGCGCGCGCAACGTGGCCCCCTGCGCGGACGGGTTGGAGGAACGGCTATCGGAACGGCGAAATTGCTGGAACCCGGCCACATTGCCCAGCACATCCTCGATCCGGCCCGAACCGCTCGACAGGATCTGTTCGCGCTCCAACACCTGCACGTCATAAGCGGGGGTCGCGGGGCTGGCATCCAGACCGCGCCCGGTGACGACGATCTCACGCCCCTGCGCTTCGGCATCGGCGGCATGCGCGGGGCTGTTTGTCAGGATCGACAGGGCCAGCGCCAGTGCGGCAGGGCCGGTTGCAGTGAGCGCGGACCGCGCGCGGCGTGACAGGACGGGCTTTTGCATATGCGCGCGCTTCCTAACGATGCGTGGCCTGCGCGTCATCACCAAACAGGCAACGCCCTTCCCCGCAATGCCAAAAAGCATTAGGCCACCGCAGCTATGTCACCCGATGTCGATGTCCTGATCGTGGGCGCCGGGATTTCCGGCATTTCGATGGCTGCCCATCTCGGCATGCTCTGTCCCGACCGGACCTATGCCATGATCGAGCGGCGCAGCCAGCCCGGCGGCACCTGGGATCTGTTCCGTTATCCGGGTGTCCGGTCCGACAGCGACATGTACACGCTGGGTTTCGAGTTCGAGCCCTGGACTGATGCGGACTCCATCGCCGGGGGCGACCGGATCCGCGCCTATCTGGACCGGGTGATCGATCGCTTCGCCATGCGCCCGCACATCCGTTTCGGCACCAGCGTGGTCAGCGCCGATTTCCGCGAGGAGGACGCCTGCTGGCATGTGACACTGGCGGACGGGGGGCCAGAGCGGCGGATGACCGCCCGCTTTCTCTATCTCGGCACCGGCTATTACGATTACGATCATCCGCACGATCCGCCCTTCGCCGGGCGCGATGCCTTCACCGGCACAATCGTCCATCCGCAATTCTGGCCTGCACAACTCGATTACGCGGGCAAGCAGGTGGTGGTGATCGGATCGGGGGCGACTGCGGTCACGCTGGTCCCGGCGATGGCCCGGCAGGCCGCGCATGTCACCATGCTGCAGCGCACGCCGACCTGGATGGGCGCGCGCCCCAGCCGGGACTGGCTGGCGCGGCTGGGGCAGGCCATGCTGCCCGCCCGTCTGGCCTATCGCCTCGCCCGGGCCAGGAATATCCGTTTCAGCGATTATGTGTTCAAGACCTCGCGCGCAAAGCCTGGCAGGATGGCCACCTTTCTTACCCGCGCCGCGCGCAAGGCGCTGGGCGAGCATTACAATGAGCGGGACTGGCTTCCCCCCTACGGCCCCTGGGAACAGCGCCTGTGCCTGGTTCCCGACGGGGACTTCTTCAAGGCCGTGCGCGAGGGCCGTGCCGAGGTAGTGACTGACCGGATCGCCCGCTTTGACGAGCGCGGCGTGGTGCTCGAATCCGGGCGGCATCTGACAGCGGACATCATCGTCACTGCCACCGGGCTGCGCCTGTCCATCGCCGGGAACATCAGGGCCACGCTGGACGGGCAGCGGATCAACTGGCGCAAGCATTTCTATTATCGCAGCTGCATGTTTTCCAACGTGCCGAATCTGGCGGTGGTGTTCGGCTATCTCAACGCCAGCTGGACGCTGCGGGCCGACATTACGGCGCGCTATGTCTGCCAGCTGCTCAACCGCATGCACGCAACGGGCTGTGACAAGGTCAGGCCGGTGCTGCCCGCCGATCACGCGCTGGAGGAAGACAATGTCTATGATTTCTCGTCCGGTTATATCCAGCGCGCCCTGCCGCTGATGCCGAAAAGCGCCACCGCCCTGCCATGGCGGCTCAATCAGGACTACATGGAAGACCGGCGCGACCTGCGCGAGCGGCCAGTCGAAGACGGCGTGCTGATTTTCGACCGGCAGACAGTGGCGCAGCCGGGCGAATTGGCCTAGGTGAGCGCCCATGAGCAACGTCGATCGCATCTGGACCGCCGCGCTTGTCGTCATTGGCGATGAAATCCTGTCGGGCCGCACTCACGACAGGAACATCGCCCAGATCGCCAGCTGGCTGCAGGTGCAGGGCATCCGGCTGGCCGAGGTGCGCGTCGTGGCGGACCTGGAAGATGCGATCATCGGTGCGGTCGATACGCTGCGCGCGCAGCATGATTACCTCTTCACCACCGGCGGGATCGGCCCGACCCATGATGACATCACCGTCGATGCGGTAGCCAAGGCGCTGGGCGTGAGCGTGATCGTCCACCCTGAAGCGCGCGCGATCCTTGAAGACTATTACAGCACGCGCGGCGGGCTTAACGAAGGACGGCTACGCATGGCCCGCGCGCCCGCAGGGGCCGATCTCATCCCAAACCCCATGTCAGGCGCACCCGGACTGAAAATCGGCAATGTCTATCTGATGGCGGGTGTGCCCGCGATCACCGCTGGCATGCTGGAAGGGCTGACCGGAACGCTGGAAGGCGGACTGCCGCTGATTTCGGAAACGATCGGCTGCTGGGTTGCCGAAAGCGAGGTAGCCGATCTGCTGGGCTGCACCGAACGCGCACATGAAGGATGCCAGATCGGCAGCTACCCCTTCTTCCGCGAAGGCCGGGTTGGCGCCAATTTCGTGGTCCGTTCAACCCGGCGCGATGCGCTTGACGCCTGCATCGCGGTGCTCATCACCGGGCTGAAAGCGCTTGGCAAGGATTGCACGCCGGGCGGAATCTGAAACGATCTAGCGCAGATCGGACGCGGCAAGCAGTTTTTCCCCGAACATGTTCGACCATTGCTCGGGCGTGAGCACGGCATGTTTTTGCATATATTCTGCAGGAACCGCAGTATCCCTGGCCGCAAGCGCGACCTGCACGGCCTCCCGCGCGCCAACCCGCTCCACCCATGCCGCGAGCGCCGGCAGTTCAGCGATGTCGATGTCGATCAGCGCCGCCCCGCCGACCCAGGGGAAAGCCGCCATGTCCGCGATCGAATATTCGCCCGCCAGATAATCCGCCTGCCCCAGCCGGTAATCCATCACCTTGAGCAAACGCAGTGCCTCGTTGGCATAGCGCGCAGAGGCATAGTCGAACCGCTCTGGCGCATAGCGCAGGAAATGATGCGCCTGGCCATGCATCGGCCCAAGACCCGCCACCTGCCATGTCAGCCATTGCTGAACCAGCGATCTTCCGCGAAGATCGGCGGGCAGAAAGAGGCCCGTCTTTTCGGCAAGATATTGCAGGATCGCACCGGTTTCGAACACAGCAAAGGGCGCGCCGCCATCAGCTGGCGCATGATCGATGATCGCAGGCAGCTTGCTGTTGGGGTTTATTTGCTTGAAGGCGACGGTAAGGTGCGCACCGGCAAAAAGATCATAATTGATAACCCGGTAATCGAGCCCCATTTCGCGCAGCGCGATCGCCACTTTCAGCCCGTTGGCGGTCGCCACATAATGCAGATCGATCATTTTTCGCCTCTCCCGCGCGTTCCAGCAAAATCCGCGCGCGCCAGCTAGCACGAAAAAGGCCGGGAAGGTTACCCCTCCCGGCCCGGATTTTCCTGCCGCTGGCGGTCAGATCAGACGCCGGCGACCTCGGTCGTGTCGATCTTGAGGCCCGGCCCCATCGAGGAGCTGAGCGAAACCTTGCGGACATACTTGCCCTTCGAACCGCTCGGCTTGGCCTTGACGATGGCGTCGACGAAAGCATCGAAATTGGCTTTCAGCTGATCTTCGGTGAAAGACAGCTTGCCGATGCCGGAATGGATGATCCCGGCCTTTTCGACGCGGAATTCGATCTGGCCGCCCTTGGCGTCCTTGATCGCCTGCTCGACATTCGGCGTCACCGTGCCCAGCTTCGGGTTCGGCATCAGGCCCTTGGGGCCCAGCACCTTGCCGAGACGGCCGACGATGCCCATCATGTCAGGCGTCGCGATCACACGGTCATAATCGAGATTGCCGGCCTGCATATCTTCCATCAGGTCTTCAGCGCCCACCTTGTCGGCACCGGCGGCCAGCGCCTTGTCGGCATTGTCGCCCTTGGCGAAAACGGCGACCTTGACGTCCTTGCCGGTGCCCGAAGGCAGCGACACCATGCCGCGCACCATCTGGTCGGCATGACGCGGATCGACGCCCAGGTTCATTGCGATCTCGACGGTCTCGTCGAACTTCACGCTGGACAGTTCCTTCAGGGTCTGGAGCGCTTCGGAAACGCCATAGAGCTTTTCAGCGTCAAGCTTGGCGGCCAGCGCCTTCTGCTTCTTGGTCTGCTTTGCCATGATCTCAGCCCTCCACCACTTCGAGGCCCATCGCGCGGGCAGAGCCTTCGATGATCTTCGTCGCCGCTTCGATGTCGTTGGCGTTGAGATCGGCCATCTTGATTTCGGCGATTTCCGAAACCTGCGAACGCTTGATCGTTCCGGCGGAAACCTTGCCCGGTTCCTTGGAACCCGATTTCAGCTTCGCCGCCTTCTTCAGCAGGAAGCTGGCAGGCGGGGTCTTGGTCACGAAAGTGAAGCTGCGATCAGCGTAAACCGTGATGATTGTGGGGATCGGCATGCCTTTTTCGAGGCTGTCGGTCGCGGCGTTGAACGCCTTGCAGAATTCCATGATGTTGACGCCGCGCTGACCCAGCGCAGGGCCGATCGGCGGGGACGGGTTCGCAGTGCCCGCAGGCACCTGCAGCTTGATATAGCCGTCAATCTTCTTGGCCATGATGGCCTCCTTTCACACTGTCGGGCATGCGCGGTGGCACACCCTCATGATAAGCGGTACGAACGGTTGGCACCCGGGAACCGGGTGCCTTCCTCCCGCATGGGTTTCCGGACAGAATCACGCAAGGCGCTGCCGGAAAGGCGGCCCCATAGGGGCCAAAAGCCTATTTCACAAGCTCGACCTGTTCGAAATCGAGTTCCACCGGGGTGGCGCGACCGAAGATCGACACGCTGACCTTGACCTTGTTCTTGTCGAAATCCAGTTCCTCGACCACGCCGTTGAAGCTGGCGAAGGGGCCGTCCAGCACCTTGACCGAATCCCCGATCTCGTAATCGACGCTGATTTCGCGCTTGGGCTGGGAGGCGGCTTCCTCGCGCGCACCGAAATAGCGGGCGGCCTCTTTCTCCGAAATCGGCTGCGGCTTGCCGCTCGATCCCAGAAAGCCAGTGACCTTGGGGGTGTTCTTGACGAGGTGATAGACATCATCATTGAGATCGAGCTTGGCCAGGACGTAGCCGGGCATGAACTTGCGTTCGACCTGCACCTTCTTGCCGCGCTTGACCTCGGTCACCGTTTCGGTGGGCACTTCCACCGCTTCGACAGCGGCGGCCAGTCCCATCCGCTCCGCTTCGGAGAGGATCGCGTCGCGGACCTTGTTTTCAAAACCGGAATAGGCGTGGATGATATACCAGCGGGCCATTGATTCTATCCGTTATGCAAGAATTTCAGGAAGGCTCAGGCGAGCGTGAGCAGCCAGCGCACAACCGCGCTGAAGATTGAGTCGATGCCGAGGAAGAACAGCGCGAGCAGGGTCATCAGGATGGCCACGAAAATCGCGGTCGTCACGGTTTCCTGCCGCGTCGGCCACACGATCTTGGACACTTCCGCCCGGACCTGACGGAGGAATTCGCCGGGGTTGGTTTTTGCCATGATTACGTCTCGACTCTCGCCTCTTGCACTGACACCGCTTCCGCCACGGGCTCATCGCCGCCCCGGGCAGGTTCCGGGAGGGGCAAGGCGTTTCCGATGTCGGAAGATGGCTGCGCATTTAGCCGCGCCCCGCGCCAGATGCAAGGCTCTGCCTGCGATCGTGAAGCAGAAGGCCCGCAGGGAAGGAAACCGGCGGCCTGCGCGCCAGTCTGGCCGAATGGCAGGGGTGACAGGATTCGAACCCGTGGCCCTCGGTTTTGGAGACCGATGCTCTACCAACTGAGCTACACCCCTGCAGGCGGGAGCGCCTCTATACGCTGCGCCGCCCCTTGGCAAGGCGCAGCACACGCCGCCCGCATCGCGCCGCGCTCAGTCCGCAAACGCCGCAATTCCTGTTTCCGCCGGGCTCTGTTATATCTGCGGCCCGTGCACGCCCCCCCGCCCCCGCAACTGCCCATCGACCTGCTGATGGCCGCCTATCGCAGCGGCATCTTCCCCATGGCTGACAGCCGCGAGGATCCCGACGTCTACTGGATCGAGCCGCGCGAGCGGGCAATCCTGCCGCTGGAGGGATTTCGCTGTTCGCGCTCGCTCGCCCGCACGTTGCGCCGGGACCGATTCGCGGTGACCTGCAATCGCGCCTTCGCCGATGTGATCGCCGCCTGCGCCGCACCCCGGCCCGAACATCCTGAGAGCTGGATCAGCGAACGGATCATGGCCAGCTATCGCGCGCTGCATCACGCAGGCCATGCCCATTCGATCGAATGCTGGCTGGATGACCGGCTGGTCGGGGGGCTTTATGGCGTGGGTTTTGGCCGGGCCTTTTGCGGCGAAAGCATGTTCAGCCGCACCCGCGATGCGTCGAAAGTGGCGCTGGCCTGGCTGGTGGCGGCACTGCGCCGCGCGGGTGTGCAATTGCTCGACTGCCAGTTCATGACCGGCCATCTCGCCTCACTGGGCGCGATCGAAATCAGCCAGCAGCGTTACGTCGAATTGCTGGAAGCGGCTCAGTCAGGCGCGGACGCGCCGCCATTGCCCGAGGCATTCGCCGCGCTGGGCGAAGCAGCGGCGGGCGCTGGCGCCGTAGCAGCCGCCGGGCGAGCGGGCACGGATGACGCCGGTGTGGATGACGCGGGCGCTTCTTCGCCCGGATATTTCATCGCGCAATCCTTGACCCAGACGTCGTAGACCGGGTGTTCCACGACATTGAGCGATGGCGAGTGTTTGAACAGCCAGCCGGAGAACACCTTGCTCCAGCGCAGCGGCGAATCGACATCCTTGCGCTCTTCCACCAGCACCTGAACGAAAGCGCCTGTTTCGCGCGGGCGTTCCCAGGCCGGGGTGCGTTCACACGCCGACAGCTTGACCACCACATTGCCGATCCGCTTCGATTCGCCGGGTTTGAGCGTGATATCCTCGCTCAGATTGTTGCGCTTGTTCAGCAGGCCGAGCGTGGCGACGCGTTCTGCCATCGGCGTGCCGCCCAGGGCCGAGGCGGCGGCGCGCGGCGGCGCAGGCTTGTCCAGCTGGCGGGCCGCATCTTCGGGAATGGCCGTGCCGGGCGCGTCACCTTCCGGTCCGTCCTTCGAACAGGCCGAAAGCGTTGCGAGCGCGCCCGCCAGAATCAGGGCGATGGCGCGGGCCATCGTCAGCTATCCGGCGTCCATGCTTCATAATCGCCGGTGGCCGCCGCGCGGCGGCCGCCGCGTTCCAGCGCGCCTTGCGGGCGATAGGCCGCAGGTGTGCCGGTGGCATTGGGGCTGTAATCCGCTTCCCAGATGCGGGGCGGCGGCAAGTGGCTTTCAGGCACGCCATCGAACGAACCGTGCAGCCAGCCATGCCATTCCGCGGGAACCCGACTGGCGTCATTGGCGCCTTCGTATATCACCCAGCGCCGTTCCCGCCCGTCAGGCAGGCGCTTCTTCGCGCGGAAATAACGATTGCCCTGCGCATCCGTGCCGACCTGTTCGCCCGTCAGCGCGCTGTTCAGCATCGTGCCGATGGTCGCGCCATCCCACCATGTGAAGATTTTCGAGAGGATTCCCATGCAGCGCGCGTTAGCCGCAAGCGCCCCGCCTGCGCAAGTGCAACTCGCACCGGCGCAGTGTCACCATGCCACTTTCGCACCGGGCACGATGCCCAGTTCGGCCGCGCGCCCGCCATTGATTTCCAGCACTGCCGCAGCGGTTCCGGACGATGGCAGCGGATCAAGCGAATAGGGCGTGGCATTGGCGGCGATGTTGCTGACCAGCCGGTCCGGCCCGATGAAGATGATATCCAGCGGGATCACCGTGTTTTTCATCCAGAAACTGGCCTGGCGAGGGGGATCGAAGGGAAACAGCATGCCTTCGTCCGCGCCCATCCGGGTGCGGAACATCAGCCCCTTCGCCTGTTCGGCACTGCTGCCCGCCACTTCGACCGTGAAAACATGGCGCTTGCCCGCAAAGGTGACGCTCAGTGGAATGACGCGCAGACCGGATTCAGGATGGCGCGCGCCCGCTTGCGGTGCCGCCACGGTCTGTGCCGATGCCGCGCTGTCTCCCGTCGATGGCGAGCAGGCGCACAGCAGCAATGGCAGGATCGCCCATGCGCGCATTGACTTGCTCCGTTGCATCTTCAGTCCTCTTCACTTTCCGCCCAGGCTTCAGCCGACGCGATGCTGTCCGCGTCAATCACGGCCCGGGCGAGCGCGAACTC
Organism: Novosphingobium sp.; assembly: GCA_024236235.1. Taxonomy (GTDB): domain Bacteria; phylum Pseudomonadota; class Alphaproteobacteria; order Sphingomonadales; family Sphingomonadaceae; genus JACKKV01. Next base: position 24,607 of record JACKKV010000003.1, read on the forward strand.
ATGGCCCGCACGGATCAGCGCGGCAATCTGTTTTTCGCGCCGTTTGCGGCGTTCGTCCGGATCAGCAACCGGCTCACCCGCCGCAGCGAACGGACCCAGCCTGCGCCGCCGTGCCAAGGCCAGCGCCGCCAGCCGCGCCGCGCGCGCATCTGGCCGCGCCGCATCGCGCAGATCCTCTGCAATCCCCGCAGCGCTGAGCGCCTGTGCGATCCGGCGCGAACCATACCCGCGCCGCAGCAGCCCGCCCGCTTTCGCGCGGGCAAAGCTTTCATCGTCAATATAGCCCAGTTCGTCGAAACGCGCGCTCAGCGCAGCAAGATCAGGCGCACCCTTCCCCTCCCAGCCGCGTTCACGCAGCTTGCGTGCCAGATAGGCCTCCAGACGCGCTGCGCTGGTCGCAAAACGCGCCACATAGGCAAGCGCCATGTCCTGCAGGCGTGCCTCGTCGAGCGGGGGTTTGGGGCGGGGCTTGCGCCCGCTTCGGGCCTTCGGCATCGCATTCATGGCCATATTCGTGCCACACTCGCATAGGAATGGGGAGCCTTTCGCGGTAGAGGCCGGCTCGCCCGGCGTCTGCCCCGTGCATGTTTGCATAGGCTGAATGCGAGCTGGAAACATATTAAAACAATAGGTTGCAGACAGAGACATGACTGACTCCGCGCTTGAACCGACACCCAATCAATGCGCTTTGCCACGCCGTTTTTCCGACTTCGCCACATTTGGCGAGGCGCTCGATTATGCGGCAAAGGGCAATCGCGGCCTTAATTTCCACGATCCCAGGGGGAATTTGCAACGCGCCTATCCCTATGCGCAACTGCGCGAGGATGCGCTGGCGATGGCCCGCCGCCTGATCGCGCGCGGGATCAAGCCGGGGGACCGGATCGCGCTGATCGCGGAAACCGGCCCGGAATTCGCCGCCCTGTTTTGCGGCACGATCTACGCCGGCGCCTGGCCGGTACCGCTGCCGCTGCCGACCAGCTTTGGCGGCAAGGCCAATTATATCGAACAGCTGGCGGTGCAGCTGGCGAGTTCCGATCCGGCAATGCTGTTCTATCCCTCCGAAATCGCCGAAATGACCGGTGAGGCTGCAGCCCGCCAGGGCTGTGCCGGGATCGCCTGGGAAGAGCTGGCGGATGAATTCGCCCCCGATTACGCACTGCCCGAAGCACGCCCCGGCGACATCTGCTATCTGCAATATTCCAGCGGCTCTACCCGGTTTCCCCACGGCGTGGCGGTGACGCACGAAGCCTTGCTGAACAATCTGGCGGGGCACGGCCATGGCATGAAGCTGGAAGCCGATGACCGCTGCGTTTCCTGGCTGCCCTGGTATCACGACATGGGGCTGGTCGGCTGCCTGCTGTCGCCTATCGCCAACCAGGTTTCGACCGATTACCTCAAGACCGAGGATTTCGCGCGCCGCCCGCTGGCCTGGCTGGACCTCATCAGCCGCAACAAGGGCACCACGCTCTCCTATTCGCCCACCTTCGGCTATGACATCTGCGCACGCCGCATTTCGAGCCAGAGCCATGTGGCGGAACGCTTCGACCTGTCGCGCTGGCGTATCGCGGGCAATGGCGCGGACATGATCCGCCCCGATGTGATGCAGGGCTTCGTCAACGCCTTTGCCGATGCAGGCTTCCGGGCCAGCGCCTTCCTGCCGAGCTACGGCCTTGCCGAAGCGACGCTGGCCGTCACCATCATGCCGCCAGGCGAAGGGATCCGGGTGGAGCTGGTGGAAGAGGAACGATTGTCCGGCACCCCGCGCGATCTGTCACGCCCGGCGCGCTATCGCGCCATCGTCAACTGCGGCAAGCCAGTGCGTGACATGGACGTCGAAATCCGGGGGGAAGGCGGGCTTCCCCGCGAAGACCGGCAGATCGGCAAGGTCTGGTGCAGGGGCATCAGCGTCATGCATTCCTATTTCCGCGATCCCGAAGCGACTGACGAATGCCTGGTCGATGGCTGGCTGGACACGGGCGACATGGGCTACATGGCCGATGGCTATCTGTTCATCGTCGGCCGCGCGAAGGACATGATCATCATCAACGGCAAGAATCACTGGCCGCAGGATATCGAATGGGCGGTGGAACAGCTGCCCGGCTTCAATCATGGCGACATCGCCGCTTTTGCCATGGAAACCGAAAATGGCGAAGAAACGGCTGCGGTCCTGGTGCACTGTCGCGTCTCCGACCCGGACAAGCGGGTCGCCCTGCGCGAGGAGATTCGCGACAAGGTGCGCGCGATCACCGGCATGAACTGCGTGGTCGAACTGGTGCCGCCGCGCACCTTGCCGCGCACCAGTTCGGGCAAGCTCAGCCGGGCGAAGGCCAAGAAGCTTTACCTTGCCGGCGAAATCGAACCCTATCAGCTGCTCGCCGCCGCCTGAAACGTCAGGCTGACGCCAGCAGCCACAGCACCACCAGCAGGCTGATCGTGCCCGCCATCCACACCAGCGTGCGGATCCGGGGGACGCCCGCCCAGTAAAGCGGCAGATAGAGCATCCGAGCGCCAAGCCAGGCCCAGGCGGCCATGGCAGTCACCTGGCTGGTCTTGTCGGCAAGCACCACACCGCCGAGCGCGACGATGGCGATGGGGAAGGTCTCCGTGAAATTGGCCTGCGCCCTGGCCAGCCGCCCGGCGACCGCATTCATCGGCGGCAGTTCCTCGTCACGCGCGCCCATGTTCCAGCCAATGCCATATTGCTTCGTCTTGAAATGACCCGCCAGCAGGATGTGCACCAGCAGCAGGATCGCCCCGTAGGCGAGCACCCTCAGTTCGACAGCCATCGTCTCTCTCCTCTACCTTGCCGTCAGCCGTCCGGCATTCCCCAGGCCGCACTGACCATGCCTGACTGTCCGTTTCCATTGACCTGCCTGACCCGCACCCCCCGCGCCTCAAGGCTGGTGGCCAGCGCTGACCGTTCCGCTTCAGGCCCGGACAGCGCGACCGGGGCATTGATCCGCTGTGCTGCCCAGACGATCAGATCAAACGCCTGCAGGCCAGCCTCGGTCAGCTTGCCGTCTGCGAAACTCACCGCCGGCAGCGGGCGGGCGGGCGGGCGCAATTCGATCCGCCACTCCGGCTCGGTTGCGGAAATCCGCCGTTCCAGTTCGCGATAGACCTGCAGGCCAGCGCCCGCCATCGGCTTGGCCTCGACAATGGCGTGGCGCCGTTCCCGGTCAATCACCAGTTCCTGTTCATCCACCCCGGCAACCAGGGCAAGGCGGGTGGCAAGCTGTTCGACCCGCTCCCGGTCCGCTTCCGCGCGCGCGCGCGCCTTGGCCAGCTCTGCCTCTTCGGCGGCTTTCGATCCGGTGCCGACCTGATATTGAGTGATGGCGACCTCGGCGGTTTCGCCCAGGCGACGCGCGATGGCATGCGCGCTCAACTGCTCTGCATCGGGCCGCAATTCGGGGGTCAGTACAGTGGCGCTGACCGCCACCGGTTCGGCATCGAAATTGATGTCGATCTGCGACAGGCGCGACTTGCCGTCGAACACGTCCTCCACCGCCGCGCGGATTTCGCGCGAGGCCTGCGCTTCCCAGGCGATCTGGCGCAGGGAAATGCCCAGCGGGACGGCCAGCGCGACGAAGCTGAGCACGATCGCGATCATCTGCAGCAAGGTGTTGCGTTCCGACAGGCGGCTGCTGAACCCGTAAGCCCGCGCCATCACCGCCGCCGTCAGCGCGATAGTCATCAGATTGGTGACAAACAGCAGCAGCGCCCCGGAAAAAACCGTCCAGTTGAGCGTCGCAAGGCCGAAGCCGACCACCGCCAGCGGCGGCATCAGGGCGGTGGCGATGGCCACGCCCACCACCGTGCCCGCGCCCCCCCGGATCATGGCATAGCCACCGGCGAGCGCGGAAAACAGCGCCACCAGCAGGTCAAACAGATTGGGCCGGGTACGCGCGGCGATTTCCGGCGTCACCGTCTGCAAAGGTGAGGCGAACACCACCAGCGCGCACAGCAAGACGGCCAGCACCGTACCGACGGCGAGCGAACGCGCCGCTTCCTTGAGCCAGGGGACATCGCCGATGGCAAGCGCGAAGCCCAGCCCGATGATCGGCCCCATCAGCGGCGACAGCAACATGGCGCCGATCACCACCGCAGGCGAAGACAGCAGCAGACCCAGCACCGCGATGCCCGCCGACATGGCAAGCATGAAGAGATAGCGTGAGGAAAGCTGGCACTCCTCGCGCCGCGACGCGATCACCGCCGCCTGATCGACCGTGCCCTTGACCGCCGCGCGCCACCATTCCTGCCAGCTCTCGATAACGTGACCAAAGCCGGGAACCGGTTTGAAGTGCGGCTGAAACGCCATACTCTACGCTCCTGTGTTCGCGGCCGGGATATACAGCGCCCGTCCGGGATGCGAGAAAAATTAGCGGGCATGGGCAATCGCAGCAGCCAATCCCCCTTTTCCGCCGGGCATTTGCCTGCCACAAGTCCGGTCATGGAAATCACCCTGCCTCACGCGCATTCACGCCAGGACATCCGCGCCCGGCTGCGCGACCGCACCGCCGACATCGCCAGCTTCGTGCCCGGCGGCATGGCGAATGTCGATACCAGCTGGTCAGGCGATGACCGGATGGACATGGTCATCACCGCGATGGGACAGACGGTGTCGGGCGGCATCGACATTGCCGACGATCATGTGACGATAACCGTCGACCTCCCGTTCATGCTGACGATGATGGAACCGATGATCGCCAGTTCGATCCGCGAACACGGACCCAAGCTGCTGGCCTGAACGCGCATTGCGCCGGACCGGTCAGATGTCCCGGTGCAATTCCAGAAACTGGCCGGGAATACGCAGGGTCGCCGCCGCCTTGCGGGTTTCCTGAAGAAACAGCAACAACGCCCACATCAGCAGGGATATGGCGAGGATGAAAGCCGCACCCGCCAGCCGCTGGATATCAACGCCCAGGAATTCCTCGACGAACAGCAGCGCCACCACGAGCCCAACGATCAGGCCACTGACGACCAGCAGCAATATCGCCCGTCCCACCAGTTCAATCCTGCGGTCCAGCAAACGGATTTCGAGTACCACCGCGTCATGATCGCTGCCCTGCGTTTCGGCGTGGCGGTCCAGCAGCAGGCGCGAACGATCGACGATCCGGCCAAGCCGGGTCGAAAGGATGTTCATGATATTGCCGATGGCCACCAGCAGGAAGACGGGGGCAAGGGCAAGCTGGATGGTCTGGGCGATCATGCCGCATATCTTCCGTGCAATCGGCGCTGCGTCAACAGAATCAGACATGCACCGTCGCGGCTCGAACCACCGCCGTCCATGCAATTTACGGTTTCGGGTCGTGACCGGCGGCCAGCCTTCATCCGCAATGGCCTTGCGCAGGTAAAATGCGGAAGATAGACCCGCATTTGAAGATAATGTTGAATCCTGTGCAACGGTCCGGCGTTGACGGGTATTTCGGGAGAAAACGGGGATGAACGGCATCGACACGCACAGTGGCAAGGATCACCTGTTCTACAGGTCGATGCGCTTTTGCGGATGGTCAGGGGTGGTGGCCGTCACCTTCTTCATCATTGGCGGCATGATTCTGGGGGGCATGTTGCCGCCAATGCTGTCGCCTGACGAACCGGCTGCAGAATTTGCCCGCCGCGTTTCGGACCACGTCGTCGCGATCCGCATCGGATCCGTCTTCCTGATCTTCTCCTTCGCGCTGTTCGGCGCACTTGCGGCGGGCATTGCGGCGCAGACGCGCCGGTTCGAAAAGGCGCCAGCCTTCTCTTACCTGCAGCTGATGTTTGGCGCATCCGGAACGGTGGTGGCCGTGCTGGTGGCGTTCAGCTGGGCGCTGATGTCATTCCGGCCTGACGAATATGATCCCGCGGTCGTCCAGATGCTGATCGATTTCGCCTATTTTCTGGCGCTGTTTTCAGTGCCGGTCTTCAGCGGCTGGTGCCTGGTGATCGCGCTCCCCATCCTGTTCGCAAATGAAGGGGAAGAACCCTTCCCGCGCTGGATCGCGTTCTTCAACCTGTGGGCGGCCGTGCTTTATGCACCGGGCCTGATGATCCTTTTTTTCAAAAGCGGGATTTTTTCGTGGAGCGGGATTGTCGCCCTGTGGATTCCGTTCACGGCCTTCTTCCTGTGGATCCTGGTGATGAGCTGGGGCATTCTGAAGGGCGCCGGAAGTGCTCGTGGCTGAGCGGCGGACGCATCAACGCGCGACCCGTGCATGACATGACCAGCCCCGATTCTGCAGTTTCCAGCGCTGTGAGCGAGCGCACCAAACCCCATGTGCCCGGCGAACTGGGCATCTGGTGTTTCGTGGCGGGCGATCTTGCGGTCTTCACCGTATTCTTCGTGCTGATCGCGCTGGGCAATGGCGATCAGGCGCAGGTCTTTGCGCAGTCGAGAGCATCGCTGGAATTGTGGATCGGGGTGCTCAACACCCTGCTCCTGCTTTCCGGATCATGGCTGGTAGCAACGGCGGTGGAACGTTGCCGGGAAAGCGTGCAATCGGGCAGCGGCCCGGACACCCGGGGGGCTGCGCTCCAATTCGCGCTGGCGATACTCACCGGCGTGCTGTTCGTCGCGAACAAGAGCCTCGAATGGGGCATCAAGATCGCGCATGGCATCACCCCGGCCACAAACGACTTCTTCATGTATTTCTTCGTCTTCACCGGGATTCACCTGTTCCACGTGCTGATCGGACTGGGCGTGCTGATCGCGCTGCGCCGGGTGAGCAGGCGCGAGCGACTGGACAGCAAGGCGCTGCGCACAATCGAAAGCGGCGCGACCTTCTGGCATCTGGTCGATCTGCTGTGGATCGTGCTGTTCGCCCTGTTCTATCTGATCTGACCGGCCATGAACGACACCTCCTCCCCTTCCCGCCTGACGGTCCGTCCCGCCACCATCGCATGGGCGCTGCTGATGATCGCCACGGCCATCGGCTGGTGGTTCGGCGAAACCGCGCAAGGCGGTTCGGGCGACGTCAGGCTCGCGATTGCAGGCGTGCTTGTCACTGCGTTTGCCAAGGTCTGGCTGGTCGGATTCCAGTTCATGGAACTGCGCGGCGCGCCGCGCCTGCTGCGCCATGCGTTCGATGCCTGGGTAGTGATCGCCTGCGCGGCGCTGATTATCATCTGCCTGCGCTGACGGGAATCAGCAAGAGATGGCGGAGACGGAGGGATTCGAACCCTCGATACCCTTACGAGTATGGTTCCTTAGCAGGGAACTGGTTTCAGCCACTCACCCACGTCTCCGGACCAGTGCCGAGGAAGCGGCGCTATAACTTCGCACTTTGTCCCCGGCAAGGCCTGCAAACGGAAAAAGCGCAGGGCGTGTCAAACGGGCGCGATGCTCGGCTCGTCCGAAATGCGACTCGGCCCGTCGAGGCTTCATTGCCCGTTCAGCGCGGGTGGATTCTTCTCTGCGCCTGAACAGTCGCCAAACCGGGATCGGGGTTCGCATGACAAAGCCATTCACGCCGCTGCTGCGCCGCGCCGCGCTATCCATCGCCGCCGCTCTGGGGCTGATGTTGAGCGCAGGTGCCGCTGCGCAGGACATGCCGATTGACGGCGATCTGGCCCGCACGCCTGAAGAGGCGTCAAGCCCGGCCCAGGCAAGCGCGCCTGCGGAAACCCTGCCGGGCGACGAGCAGACTTATAATGGCACGCCGATGGGCGGCACCAGCGATCCGGCCTATGCCGAACCGGTGGTGACATCCGGCGACGCATCCAAGGCTGCCAGCCAGGCGGCGGGCGATCCCGAAGTCGCGGCCGCGCAGGGCGATACTTACAAGAAGGACGATCTGATCGGCGCGGCGGAAGGGGTGTTCGGCAAGGGCGCCGAAGGGCTGGCGCGGATGATCGAAAGCTGGCTGGACAAGCAGGGCGAACCCAATGCCTATATCGTCGGGCGCGAAGGCGGCGGCGCGGTGGTGGTCGGGCTGCGTTATGGTTCAGGCACACTTTATCACAAGGTCGAGGGGCAGAAGCCGGTCTACTGGACTGGCCCGTCGATCGGTTTCGACGTCGGCGCGAATGCCGGCAACACCTTCGTGCTGGTCTATAATCTCTATGACACGGAAGACGTCTACAAGCGTTTCCCGGCTGCGGAAGGGCAGCTGTATGTGGTGGGCGGGTTCAACGCCAGCTACCTGCGCAGCGGCGATATCGTGCTGATCCCGATCCGCATGGGCGCGGGGCTCAGGCTGGGGGTCAATGCCGGCTACATGAAGATCCGCAAGACTCAGAAATGGATCCCGTTCTGAACCTTTGTGCCAGCGGCGCATACGGCCGGGCGGGGATGAGGCAATTTTCGCCTTGAAGTCCTGCGCGGCTCTCGCCATGGAGCGCCCGCCATGCTTGACGCCCTGACTCAACAGCCCGCCGATGCGCTGCTCGCGCTGATCAAACTCTATGACGCCGACTCGCGCGCCGACAAGGTTGACCTTGGCGTGGGCGTGTTCCGCACGGAAAGCGGGGCAACCCCCGTCTTCGCCGCGGTCAAGGCGGCCGAGGCGCAACTGCTGGAAGCGCAGGATTCCAAGGCCTATCTCGGCCCGGAAGGAGACATGGGCTTCGTCCATGCGCTGATGCCTTATATTTTCGGGGCCGATCCGGCCAAGGGCGGCCGGATTGACGGCATGCAGGCGCCCGGCGGAACCGGCGCGCTGCGGCTGGCCTTCGCGCTGGTCAAGCGCGCGGGCAGCAACCGCATCATCATGGGCGATCCGACCTGGCCCAATCACACCCAGATCCTGTCCGACCTCGGCATGGAAGCGGTCAGCTACAAACATGCGCGCAGCGATGGCACTGCGGATATGGATGCGCTGCGCGCGGCCATCGGCGCGGCCAGCGCGGGCGATGTCATCCTGCTGCACGGCTGCTGCCACAACCCGACCGGGATCGATTACACCGCGCAGGATTGGGACGAGATTGCCGCATTGCTGGCCGATCGCAAGATCCTGCCGATCATCGACCTTGCCTATCAGGGGCTTGGCCAGGGGATGGACGAGGATGCAGCGGGGCTGCGCAAGGTAGTGGATGCCGTGCCCGAAGCGCTCATCTGTTACAGCTGCGACAAGAATTTTGGCCTCTATCGCGATCGCGTGGGCGCGCTTTATGTGCTCAGCCGCGATGCGGAGCGGACCACGGCAATCCTGTCCAACGGGCACAACCTGGCGCGCACCAACTGGTCGCAGCCGCCCGATCACGGCGCCGCTGCGGTCCGCCTTGTCCTGCGCGACGAGACGCTGACCCGGCAATGGCTGGACGAGCTGGCCGACATGCGCGCGCGCATGAGGCTGATGCGCGAACAGCTGGCGGCGGCGGACAACCGGGTCGGCGGCATGGATCTGGCCCCCCTGGCCAGCCAGAACGGGCTGTTTTCGATCCTGACCCTGTCGAAGGAGCAAATCCTGACGCTGCGCCAGGATCACGGCATTTACATGGCGGGTTCGGGCCGGATCAACGTGGCCGGGCTGACCAGCGCCAATATGGAAAAATTCGTCAGCGCACTGGCGGCGGTCGCAGGCTGAACCCCCGCAGGGGCGATCAGCCCTTCAGGCTTTCCATCCGCTTGAGATAGCGGGCGAGCACGTCGATCTCCAGATTGACGCTGTCGCCCGGTTTCAGCGCGCCCAGCGTGGTGACCTGCGCGGTATGCGGGATGATGTTCAGCCCGAAATGCGCACTGCCATCGGCCTGGTCTTCCACCGCGTTGACGGTGAGCGAAACGCCATCGACCGTGATCGATCCCTTGGGCGCGATGAAGGCGGCGATCGCCCGGGGCGCGGCGATGGTCAGCCGCGTCGAATCGCCTTCGCTGCTGCGCGCCGCCACGATGCCGACCGCATCGACATGGCCGGTGACGATGTGCCCGCCCAGCTCGTCCCCGATCCTGAGCGCGGGTTCGAGATTGAGCTGCTGCCCCGCAACCCAGCGCCCGGGCACGGTACAGGCTTCGCTTTCGCCCGAGATATCCACCGCAAACCAGGCGTCGCCTGCGGCCCCGCCGCGTTCCACCACCGTCAGGCATACGCCCGAGCAGGCGATCGATGCGCCGATGGCGATGGACGCCGGATCGAAGGGGCAGGCGATGATCGCACGCAGATCGCCCGCCTTGCGGGTTTCGCGGATCGTGCCGACGGCGGTGATTATTCCAGTGAACATGGGACGCGGCTGTAGACTTCCAGCGTGTCGCTGCCAAGGCATCGCATGTCCGTGCGGCGCCAGCGGCCATGCGCCGCGTCGAGCGAGGCAAGCCCGATATCGCCCAGCGCGGGCAGCCCCCGCCCGATGATGATCGGGGCGCGATACCATTCGATCCGGTCCACCAGACCAGCGGCGAGAAAGGCCGCCGCCGCCGCCGCACCCCCTTCGACATAGAGATACTGGACCCCGGGCATGCGGGCGCCCAGCGCATCAGGCGCCGACAGGCCCCGCCAGCCTTCCGGCGCCTTGCCGCGTGTCAGCACCCATCGTTCGGGGCTGCGATGCTCCAGCCCTGGCAGACGCACATCGAGGCGCGGCCCATCAGCGCGCAGCGTTCCGCCGCCGACCAGGATCGCATCGGCCCTTGAGCGTTGCAGATGAACATGCGCGCGCGCGATCTCCCCCGTGATCCACTGGCTGGTGCCGTCAGCGGTGGCGATGCAGCCGTCAAGCGATGTCGCAAGTTTGAGTGTCACATACGGGCGGCCGAGCCGCTGACGGGTGAGGTAGCCGGCGAGGCTGTCCCCGGCTGCCTGCTGCGGCACCAGCCGCACTTCGATCCCCGCGCCGGACAAGGCGGCCAAGCCGCTGCCGGCGGTCCGCGGATCGGGATCCTGCACGGCAGCCACCACCCGCGCTATGCCTGACTGCAGGATCAGCGAGGTGCAGGACGGACCGCGCCCGCTTTCATGCGCGCAGGGTTCCAGCGTGACATACAGCGTTGCCCCGGCCGCCGCAGCGCCGGCCATCGCCAGCGCCACCGCTTCGGCATGTGGCCGCCCGCCGGGCTGCGTCCAGCCGCGCCCGACCACGCGCCCCTGGCTGACGATCAGTGCGCCGACCGCCGGATTGGGGTGGCTGGCCGGGCGCGCGCGCGTGGCCAGGGCCGCAGCCACTGCCAGCCAGCGTTCGTCCTGCCTAAGGCTGGTCAACCGGTTGTCCCCGTTGCGCGGCCTTGCGGGCGGCTTCGGCCCGTTCTTCGGCCAGTCGTTCGGCTTTCGCCTCCCGCTCGATCCTGTCGACGTCCATTCCTGACGCGCGGCCAAGCGCGCGATAGACGTCCTTCACCTTTTCATCACGCGCGGCCTGCTCCGCAGCCAGCCGGTCTTTCTCCTTCTGGTTGGCGATATTGGCAGCAATGATTTCCGCATCGGTCCGGTCGGGACTGAGTGTGCTGATCCAGGTGACTTCGGGCGGCGCGGGCGGCCCCTTGGCCCCTTCGTTCCACATCACCGAAAAGATGGAAAAGGTGGCCACTGCCGAGACGGCCATGATCCGCCAGCGATAAGGGTTGGGCCGCAGGAATTCATTGCTGAAATCCTTGGCCGCGCCGACCGGGGAAATGCGTTTCCAGAAACTCATGCGCGGGTAGATAGAGTGCGCCGCGCCTGATCGCCAGCGATTCAGTTGTAATCGATGCGGATCGGGATGCGGCCCCGGAACGTACCGCCCATCGCCCCGACCGTCTGCAACCGCGCGCCGAACCGGAATTCGAGCCGCCCCGATGCGTCCAGCGCGGCGATCAGCGGAATGTCAGTGACGAAATCACTGAGTTCCACCTGCCCGCCCAGCGGGCTGTAGAGCGTGACGCGCTGCGGCAGTTCGATCCGCACCTGGCGCATGGCTTCGCCGCTGACCTTGGCCCGGCCCTGGAACGCCATCCCGCCCAGATCGATCAGCCCGCGATCCGTCTGCCGGTGGCCGGTCTGCGGATCGAGCGCGGCCGAACCGTCCTGATCGCCGGTCAGCGCCAGACGGCTGAAATCGATGCCGCTGACGATCTCGATGCGCAGGGGAATTTCGCCCTGGCGGATCTGACCGCCGAAACACAGATCGCACGGTTGCGCCTCCTGCGCCGCGACCGGGCAGGCCATGGTCGCAAGCGCAAGCGCAGCCAGCAGGCGGGAGTGGATCCGTCCCATCGCGCCCTTCAAGCAAAGTCTGGTTAACACCCGGTTAGGAACCGGACGGCGCTGCTCAGCCGAAAGACGCATAAAGACCGCGCCCCTCGCGCTTCAGCCAGCGGTCCGCCGCGCCCGTATCGCCTTCGTAAATCGTGCGCAGCAAGGCGTGAAACGCGGCGCTGTGATCGAAGTGGACCAGATGCGCCACCTCATGCGCGACGACGGAGCGGCGAACGAAATCCGGCGCCTGCACCAGCCGCCAGTTGATCCGGACCGTGCCGCTGCTGGAACAACTGCCCCAGCGGCGCTGCGCGCGCGACAGGCGCAGGGGCGGAACGGGTCGGTCGGCTGCCGCGCAATATCCGGCAAGGTCCGCCTGCATCAGACGTAGCGCCTCCCCCTCCAGCCAGCGCTGCACGCGCCGCGCCAGCCCCGCTTCCGGCCCGCCCAGCACCAGCCGTGTACCCTCAACCCGCGGCGTGCGGGGCAGGTCCGCGCGCCAGTCAATCGCCAGCTCGGCACCGCGACAGGCGATGCTGGCGCCAGGGCCGATTATCTGCCGCCGGGGAACGCGGGCGAGCTGGCTCTCCAGCCAGTCGCGCCGGGCTTCGGCAAAAGCGATGGCTTCACGCGTCCGTCCCCACCGGGGCAGGGTGACCCGCACTTCGCTGCCGTCGGGGGCGAGGCGCAAGGTCATGCGCCGCGCCGTGGGATGGCGGCGGATCGTAATGGGCCGCTGCGCCCCGCCCAGCATGATCGCGGGTTCGCTGATTTCGCGGCGCAGCCAGTCAATCATCGCCGCCGCCGGCCCAGGCCTGGGGCCAGTCCACCAGATGCTGTTCAAGCGGGCCCGCATCCGTTTCGCTGATGACGCGCCCGATGACCGAGGCCCCCGCACGGCGCACCGCATCGCGATCCCCGCAGATCAGATAATGCCAGCCGGGCAAGGGCAAGCCAGCGGCGCGGCGGCGATAGGCACAGCTGGCCGGGAGCCAGGGCACGTCATCGACGATCTTCGGGGTCAGGCGCAGACAATCGGGCACGAAGGCCTTGCGATGGCGGTAATCACTGCAGCGCGCAGTCGTGCGGTCCAGCAGCTTGCAGGCAACATTGGTGTGCAGCACCTCGCCGCTGTCCTCGTCCTCCAGCTTGTGCAGGCAGCATTGCCCGCATCCGTCGCACAGCGCTTCCCACTCCTCGCGCGAGAGTTCGGCGAGGGGCAGATCCCAGAACGCTTCCCTTAATGCACCCATCTGGCCAGCTCTTTGGCGACGGATTGAGGCCCTTCATCAACCGGCAGCAGGGCGATGGGTTCACCCTTGCGCCCCATCAGATAGGCGGCGCGGCTGTGATCCATCAGATAGCCGCCTTCGTCAGATGCCTCACCCTTGGCGTAATAGACGGAAAAGGCGCGCGCGGCCTGCTTGACCTGCTCCGGCGTCCCGGTCAGCCCCAGCAGCCGGTCGGAAAAGGCTGCGGCGAATTCCCCCACCACTGCGGGCGTATCGCGTTCAGGATCGATGGTGATGAAGATCGGCTGGATTTGCGCGGCCAGCTCCGGCTGCTCACCGGCGAACTGGCGATACCCCTTCATCAGCGATTGCACATCCAGCGGGCAGACATCGGGGCAATAGGCATAGCCGAAGTAGACGATGCGATAGCGCCCGTCGAAATCCGCCCAGCGCACGGTTTTTCCATGCTTGTCGGCCAGGGTGAAGGCGCCGCCGATTCTGGCACCAGCCAGTGGCGGGGGCTCCGTACCGGTGCTGCCCTCGCCACAGGCGGCAAGGGTCAGGGCGAGCGAAAGGGCGATAATCATGCGCTTCATCATGGTGCGGCGGTTCATGCTCTGCTAACCGGAAGTCAGCAAGGGGCGAATCTTCCGGCGGAGGGGAAAACTGGAGGTCATGGAAATGCGCGGACTGAAGCAGTGGACAGTATCGATCCTTGCGGCCTTTGCGGCAAGCGTGCTGCTGGCCGCCCCGGCGCAGGCGCAATTTTCCGACTCCTATCGCTTTCTCGAAGCCGTGAGGAAGAAAGACGGCAAGGACGTCCTCGAATATCTGAACGGGCCGGGCGGCAACACGCTGGTCAACACGCGCGATGTCTCCACCGGGGAAACCGCCCTGCACATCGTCGTATCGCAGCGCGACGCGAACTGGATCACCTTCCTGATCGGCAATGGCGCCAACCCCAATATCGGCGATGAAAAGGGCGTGACCCCGCTGGTGATGGCGGCGCGGATCGGCTTCATCGAGGGGGTGGAGGCGCTGATTGACGGTGGCGCCCGCATCGATGATGCCAATGATGCGGGCGAAACGCCGCTGATGTCCGCCGTCCACCGCCGTGACATTGCCATGATGCGGGTGCTGCTGAAAGCCGGTGCAAACCCCGACAGGGCCGATAATTCCGGCCGTTCGGCGCGCGACTATGCCGCCCTCCAGGGCACGAACAGCTCTACACTGGCCGAGATCGAAGCACGGGCGAGGCCCGCGTCGGCAGCCGATGACGGCCCCGTCTACGGCCCGACATTCTGACACCATGGACCTGGCCGAGGCGACCCTTGACGAAATCCGGCTGGCGCTGGCCCCGGCCATAGCCGACGCCGCCGCATTCGACGGGTGGAGCGATACCGCCGTTGCTGCGGCAGCAGCGCAGGCAGGGGTGGACCCGGCGGTTGCGGCCTATGCCTTTTCCGGTGGCGCGATGGCGATGGTCGCGAGCTGGATCGAAACGGTCGATCGCGCCATGACCGCGGCCCTGCCTGCGGACGTGCTGGCGGGCCTGCCGGTGCGCGAACGGATCGCCCGGCTGGTCCGCTTCCGGCTGGATGCGGTGCGCGGCAAGGAAGAAAGCCTGCGCCGGGCGCTGGCGGTGATGGCCCTGCCGGGCAATGCCCGCGCCGCGCTGCAACGCGGCTGGCACAGCGCGGATCTGATGTGGCGCCTCGCGGGCGATGCGTCGAGCGATTACAATCACTACACCAGACGCGCGATCCTGGCCGCGATCTATGCGGCCACCCTCGCGGTCCTGGTCAATGACGAGAGCGAGGGCAAGGCCGATACGCTGGCCTTCCTCGATCGCCGGATCGCCGGGGTGATCCGCTTTGAGAAGGCAAAGGCGCGGCTGATCCCTGCCGGGGAGCACCATTTCAGCATGGCGCGTTTCCTGGGCCGCCTGCGTTACCCTGCGCAGTAATTCTTAATGATAATCAGTTGCAACATTGCGTCCAATCTGGCAGCGAGCGGGCGATGACGCTTGAGGAACTCCCGATTGGCCAGCGCGCACGGATCGTTGCGGTCGACTGGTCGCTGCTCGCTCCCGAAGAAAGCAAGCGCCTGCGTGCGCTGGGACTGGATGAAGGCGCACGCGTCGCCATTGCGCATCGCGGCGTGTTTGCCGGGCGAGATCCGCTGGCGGTGATGATTGGGCGGATGAGCGTGGCGATCCGCCGCAACCATGCCCGCGCCATGCAGGTCGAGGCGCTGTAATGCGCCTGCGCACCGCAGCGCTGGTCGGCAACCCCAATGCGGGCAAGAGCGCGCTGTTCAACGCGCTGACCGGCGCGCGCCAGAAGATCGCCAATTATCCCGGCGTCACGGTGGAACGCAAATCCGGCCGCATGCTTCTCCCCTCGGGCGAAACGCTCGAACTGGTCGATCTGCCAGGCAGTTACGGGCTTGACGCCACCAGCCCCGATGAAGAGGTGACGCGCCAGGTGGTGCTGGGTGAATTTCCCGGCGAAGCGCAGCCCGAAGTGCTGGTGGTGGTACTGGATGCCTCGAACCTCGAACAACACCTGGTCTTCGCACAGGAACTGATCGAACTGGGCCGCCCGGTGGTGGTGGCGCTCAACATGGTTGATCTCGCCGAACGGGACGGGCTGGTGCTGGACCCGGCCGCGCTGGAACAGGCGCTGGGGGTTCCGGTCATCCCCACGGTGGCGGTGCGCCGGCGCGGGCTGACCGAACTGACGGACGCGATCGGCAAGGCGGAAACGCGGGCGCAGGCCGCAGCGCCGCACCGCCGCCCGCATCTGACCCTGCCCGAACGCCGGCTGGCCGCACATAATATCGCGGCGGGCGCGATCCTGTCGGAAACCGCGCGCCACCGCCTGCACGCGCATCTGGACAAGCTGCTGCTGCACCCCTGGGCGGGGCCGGTCATCCTGTTTGCAACCCTGTTCATCATCTTTCAGGCGGTCTTCGCCTGGGCGACCCCCTTTGCCGACGCGCTGGAGATGGGAATCGGCGCACTGATCGCGCTGGCGCAGGCGCATCTGCCGCAATCCTTCCTGCGCGACCTGCTGACCGAAGGAATATTGTCAGGCGTCGGTTCCGTGGTCGTCTTCCTGCCCCAGATCGTGATCCTGTTCTTCTTCATCCTGGCGATGGAAGCGACCGGATACATGGCCCGCGCCGCGTTCCTGATGGACCGGATGATGGCCGCCGTCGGCCTGTCCGGGCGCAGCTTCATCCCGCTGCTGTCCAGCTTCGCCTGCGCCATTCCGGGCATCATGGCGACCCGCAGCATTGCGGACCCCAAGGACCGGCTGACCACCATCCTGATCGCCCCGCTGATGACCTGTTCGGCGCGCCTGCCGGTCTATGCGGTCATCATCGCCGCCTTCATCCCCAACCGGCTGGTCGGCGGCATCGTCGGCCTGCAGGGGCTGGTGCTGTTCGCGCTCTATGTCGCCGGGATCATCGGCGCCATGGCAGTCGCGCTGATCCTGCGCCGCTCAATCACTGCCGGGGCGGCCAGCGGCTTCATCATGGAGCTGCCCAAATACCAGCTTCCCCGCCTGTCGGACCTGGCGATCGGCCTGTGGCAGCGGGCCTGGGTGTTCCTGCGCCGCGCGGGCACGATCATCTTCACGGTCACGGTGGTGCTGTGGCTGCTGCTCAATTTCCCGAAGGCCGCCCCCGGCGAAAGCCAGCTTGACGCATCGATCGCGGGCCGGATGTCCAGCGGCCTTGCCGTGGTGGTGGAACCCATCGGCTTCAACCGCGAGATCGCGCTGGCGCTGATCCCGGCCATGGCCGCGCGCGAGGTGGCGGTATCCTCGCTCGCCACGACCTATGCGGTCAGCGCCGGAGACGAAGACGCGGCCGCCAGCGCGCTGGGTGGCAAGCTGGCTGCGGACTGGAGCCTGCCCACCGCGCTCGCCTTTCTCGCCTGGTTTGTCTTCGCGCCGCAGTGCCTTTCCACCATTGCGGTCGCCCGGCGCGAAACAAACGGGTGGAAATGGCCCGTCTTCATGTTGCTCTACCTCTTCGGATTGGCCTACGTCTTCGCGGGAATCACCTATTGGAGCGCGCTGGCGCTGGGTCTTTAGCGAAGGAAATGAAATGGCCGGGTCTCTCAACAAAGTCATGCTGATCGGCAATCTGGGAGCAGACCCGGAAATCCGCAGCTTCCAGAACGGCGGCAAGGTTTGCAACCTGCGCATCGCCACCTCCGAACAATGGAAGGACCGCAATACCGGCGAACGCCAGGAACGCACCGAATGGCACAATGTGGCCGTCTTTTCCGAAGGGCTGGTCAATGTCTGCGAACGCTATCTGCGCAAGGGCAGCAAGGTCTTCATCGAAGGCCAGCTGCGCACGCGCAAGTGGCAGGACCAGTCAGGCAATGATCGCTACACCACCGAAGTAGTGCTGCAGGGCTTCAATGGCACGCTGACCATGCTGGACGGCGCGCAGGGTGGCGGCGGATCGCGCGGCGGCGGCGGAAGCTGGAACGATGGCCCGGCTTCGGGCGGCGCTTCGTCAGGCGGTTCGGGCGGCGGCTGGAACCAGGGCGGCGGCGCGCCTGCCGGCGGTGGGCTGGGTGACGATCTGGACGACGATATCCCGTTCTGACGGGGGGCGTCAGCCCTCCTGCGGCTTCAACCCCTTGAGCACGGCGAAGGGGTTTTCCCGCTCCGGCTCGTCCAGCCCCACTTCCTTGCGCACCCGCTCCGCATCGGGGCCGGTAGCGAAGGGATCGATGGCAAGCGCCAGGCTCTGCGCCACCGCTTCGCCAAGATCGATCACGCCGCCTGCATATTCGATCTCGTCGCAATCATCCCCGCTCAGTTCGACTTCCTCGTCAGGGGCATAGCTGCCCTGCGGAACGAAGCGCAGCGCCAGTTCCTCCTCCGCCACGATCGGCATATCCTCCCCCGAGACTGCGCAGCTTTGCGTGAAGGCGGCGGAAAGATGGCCGCTCGCACTCACCACCCCGCCGTCGATGTCGAGCTCAAGCCCGGCCACCAGGCGTTCGATCGACACCAGGCCGAACCGGCGGGCCAGCGCGGCGCGTTCCTGCGCATTGGCTTCGAGCTGGCGGGAGGGCGTGCCGGGCCGCGCAAGGTCCAGCAGGCGTGAAAATTCCGGCGCGTTCATCGGACGATTGCCCCTGCCAGCAGGGCTTGCGCATCCGTCTGCGTCAGCACCGCGGCCAGTGCGGCAAGGCCATCGGCCAGATCATCAGGCGCGCGGCCATCCTGCATCCGCACATTGCGCCCCGCCGCTTCGGCCAGCGCATCGCCGCCCCGCGCCAGCCCGTCGCGATACGCGCCCAGCCGCCCGCCCATCATCGACATCAGCCGGCCAATATGCTTGCCCACCACAATGTCGCCAATACCGATCTCGCGCAGTTGCCCATCCATATCGTCCACGAACAATTCGGTGAGATAGACTGATTCCTGCGCCATGGCCGGTTCCTTTTCCATGCGCAGCAACACCAGCGCCAGCACGGCGGCGATCATGTCGAACCGCCCGTCAATCGTGTCCGCCACCCCCGCTTCGGCGTACCAGCGCGGTTCGCGCGCGATTTCCACCACGCGGTGCCACAACGGGCGCAGTGCATCGCGCGGATCGCGGCGGGATCGAAACAGGCGGGAGAGCAGCGACATGGTGAAGGCGGGTTCCTGTTCAGCGGCAATTCAATCCATGGCGGCCAAGCGCCATTGCGCCGCGCGCCAATGCGGCTTAAGGCTCCGCCGATATAGGCCGGGTTGCGGCATTGGCAATCGGCGGTTTGATCTGTGTGTCGGAGATGCGGGTGATGAAAGCGTTTGGAAGGATCGGGATCGCGGCCAGTGTGCTGGCGGTGGCCATGCTGGCGGCGGGCTGCACCACGATCAAGGACCGGCGCGGCTATATCGCCGAAGAACTGCTGACCGATTCGATCCAGCCGGGGCTCGACAACCAGCAGTCAGTCGAAGGCACGCTGGGCCGCCCCACCTTTACCAGCCATTATGGCCAGCCGACCTGGTATTACATTTCCAGCGAAACTCATCGCAAACCGTTCCTTTCGGCCAAGATTCGCGAACATTCGGTGCTGGCGGTGCATTTTGACGCAGCCGGCAACGTCAGCGCGGTGGAGACAAGCGGGATTGACCAGATCGTGCGGCTTGATCCCGAAGGGGACAAGACCCCGACGCTGGGCCGCGAACGCGGCTTCCTGCAGGATCTGTTCGGCAATATCGGCGCGGTCGGGGCACCCGGAGCGGCGCCGGGAAGCTGATCCGCGCTTGAACCCGGCGGGCCGCTCTCCCATATCGCTTTCATGATTGACTCGCAGGCAAGCCACGGCCTCACCCAGTGGCATGGCACCACCATCATCGGCGTGAAGCGCGACGGCAAGACCGTGATCGCGGGCGACGGGCAGGTGTCCATGGGCAACACGGTGATGAAACCCAACGCCCGCAAGGTCCGCCGGATCGGCGAAGGCGAAAAGGTGATTGCCGGTTTCGCGGGCGCGACGGCGGACGCCTTTACGCTGTTCGAGCGGCTCGAACGCAAACTGGAACAATATCGCGGCCAGTTGATGCGCGCGGCGGTGGAACTGGCCAAGGACTGGCGCACTGACAAATATCTGCGTAATCTGGAAGCGCTGATGATCGTGGCTGACGGCGAAACCATGCTGGTGCTGACCGGCAATGGCGATGTGCTGGAACCGGAAGGCGGCATCGCCGCGATCGGTTCGGGCGGGAATTACGCACTGGCTGCGGCCCGCGCGCTCAGCGATTATGAGGACGATCCCGAAAAGATTGCGCGCCGCGCCATGGCAGTGGCCGCTGAACTCTGCGTCTTCACGAATGACCGCGTGACGGTCGAAACCATCTGACAGATCATTCCATGACCGAAGCATTGACCCCCAAGGCGATCGTCGCCGCGCTGGACGAACACATCATCGGCCAGAAGGACGCCAAGCGTGCCGTGGCCGTGGCCCTGCGCAACCGCTGGCGACGCCAGCGGCTCAGCCCCGAGCTGCGTGACGAGGTCACGCCCAAGAACATCCTGATGATCGGCCCCACCGGCTGCGGCAAGACCGAGATCAGCCGACGGCTTGCGAAACTGGCCGAAGCCCCGTTTGTGAAGGTGGAAGCGACCAAGTTCACCGAGGTCGGCTATGTCGGGCGAGATGTCGAACAGATTGCCCGCGATCTGGCTGAAGAAGCGATCCGGCTGGAAAAGGAACGCCGCCGCGAAGCGGTGCGCGAAGCCGCCAGCCATGCGGCGATGGAACGGCTGCTCAACGCGCTGTGCGGTGAAGGCGCATCCGAGGCAACGCGCGAAAGTTTCCGCCAGCGCATCGTCCAGGATGCGATGAATGATGCGGAAGTCGAAGTGGAGGTGGAAGACACCCCTTCGATGCCGATGGAAATCCCGGGGCTGGGCGGCAATGTCGGGATGATCAACCTGTCCGACATGATGGGCAAGGCCTTTGGCCGCGCGCCGACCAAGCGCCGCAAGCTGAAAGTGCCCGATGCCTGGGACAAGCTGGTCGAAGAGGAATCCGAAAAGCGCATGGACCAGGACGATGTCGCCCGGGTGGCGCTGGCCAATGCCGAGAACAACGGCATCGTCTTCCTTGACGAGATTGACAAGATCGCGGTCAGCGATGTGCGCGGCGGATCGGTTTCCCGCGAAGGCGTGCAGCGCGATCTGCTGCCGCTGATCGAAGGGACCACGGTCGCCACCAAGTATGGCCCGATGAAGACGGACCATGTGCTGTTCATTGCCAGCGGCGCGTTTCATGTCGCCAAGCCGAGCGACATGCTGCCCGAATTGCAGGGCCGCCTGCCGATCCGGGTCGAACTGCAGGCACTGACCGAGGAAGACTTCGTTTCGATCCTGTCCGATACGCGCGCCAATCTGGTCGAACAGTATCAGGCGCTGATCGGCACCGAACAGGTCGATCTGCAGATCAGCCCGGACGCGATCCGCGCGATCGCGAAGATTGCCGCGCAGGTGAACGAAAGCGTCGAGAATATCGGTGCGCGCCGCCTGCAGACGGTGATGGAAAAGCTGCTGGAAGAACTGAGCTTCGAGGCGGAAGACCGCAAGGGTGAAACCGTGGTGATTGACGCGGCTTATGTCGAGGAACGGCTGGCGGACCTTGCCGGCGACACGGACCTGTCGAAATATATCCTGTGATTGAACGCTCGCGCCTGAGCTAGGCCGCCGGGACTGGCTCTGCCTCGCCGCTGACCGGGGCATCCGTGCCCGGCGCTGTGTCACTGCCAACGACCGGCGGTTCGGCCGGGACCATATCCTGCCCGCCGTTGAGATAGGGCGCGAGAATGGCGTCTATCGAAATATCCGCATTGTCCCGCTTGCCGCGCAGCACGTCGATCTCCGCCTGGCGCTTCTGCAGATAGTAATCGCGCATGGTTGCATAAGGATCGGGGCTTTCATCGCGCAGCCGGACGATCAGTTCATCACTGCGCGCCCGGTCATCAATCGAGGAGATCACGCCGCGGCCCAGCGCAACCGCGGGATCGTTGAGGGGTGGGCCAGCCACGGCAGGCAGGATCGACAGATCGACGACCCGCCCGAAAACGTCACGCAGCGTCGTCGAACCGATCAGCGGCAGGACCAGATAAGGGCCCGGCCCGACACCGTAATAGCCAAGCGTATAGGCGAGCCCGTTGGGCCGGTGCGGCAGGTTGAAAGGCTCGCGCTTGGCCACATCGATCAGCCCGGCAACGCCCACGGTGGAATTGAGCGTGAAGCGGCCCAGCGTTTCAAAGGCCTTGCCAATCTTGAGTTGCAGCAGGAAGTTCAGGAACACCACCGGTTCGTGCAGGTTGGACAGCACGTTGTGAATGCCCTTGCGCGCCTGCTTGGGCACGCTTTCGGTATATTGATGCGCGATCGGGCCGACCACCGCCTTGTCTATCGCCTGCACGGTCTTGAAAGTCTGGGCGTTGGCGCGTTCCAGCGGGTCGCCGGGCGTCGGCTCCATTTCGCCGGTGACCAGAATTTCCTGATCGCTCTGGGCCGCAGACACATCCTGATAGGGAATGCGCGGCGGCCCGTCGCCCGGATCGGCAGCAGGGGCATCGCCCGCCTGCCCGTCGGGCGCGGTGTCCTGAGCGATCCGCGCGGCGCTGACCGCATTCAGAACGGCAAGATCACGTGGGGCCTCCACCGCAGTGACCGGCGCGGCGGAAACAAGGGCAGCAATCGCAAGCGCGGAAACACTCAAATCTCAAAACCTTTCAATGGATTTCTGCGTGAACCATTCCGGCTGGTCAAGCCCGCGATCAGGAGAAATCCCGCCCGGTTTTGTCAAGCGACTGGGCAAGCAGCCAGGTCGAGCCCGTACCCCCGTCCACCTCTGCGATATCGTGCGCGATTGCAACCTGGCCCGGCGCAACCTTTACCCCGCCAACGGCAAGGAAACCTTGCAGCGGTATCGCCAGCAGCGGGCGATCATTCAGCACCCCGCCCTGCTCTGCAGCGCCGTCGATCCGCGCCAGCCGGAAATGCGGCCCGTCCACCAGCACGCGGGTGCCTCGTTCCGGCAGGCTACAGCGCAAAGCCGGATCATGCGGCGCGCCAGTGGCAATCGCGACCGCTTCATCCAGATGCAGTTCGCGCGGCCGCCCATAATCATAGAGGCGATAGGTGATATCGGCATTCTGCTGGATTTCAATCAGGCTGATGCCGCCGCCAATCGCATGCACCGTGCCTGCGGGAATGTAGAAGAAATCGCCGCTGCGCACCTCGTGCCAGGCCAGCAATCGTTCGATCGAACCGTCCAGCGCGGCGGCGCGAATCGCCGCTGCGGTGATGGTTTCGCGAAAACCGATGCCCAGCCTGGCGCCCGGTTCGGCAGCGGTCACCAGCCAGCATTCTTCCTTGCCGCCATGCCCCGCCGGGGCGGCTGCGTCCGACGGATGGACCTGGACCGAGAGCTTTTCGCTGGTGAAGATATATTTGACCAGCAACCGGTTCAGCGCGGCGGGCGGTTCGAACCAGATTTCGCCGATCCGCTTGCCCCCTTCCGCCGCGAAGGGCGCGGGCAACTGCCCGACCCCCCAGGGCTTCTCGACCATGCGGATGGGCAGGATTGCACTCACTGACTGGTTGCCCCGGTCAGCTTGCCCACTTGCTGCGCACCCTCGCGCGTGGTGACGAGCACTTCACCATCGTGCACCACCACCACAACATTTTCGAGGCCGATTACGGAAACGCGCGGCCCATCGCTGTCAACCATGACATTGCGGCAATCGACCAGCTCCGCCGGGCCAAGCGCACAATTGCCGCTGGCGTCGCGCGCACGCGCATCGAACAGCGCATCCCAATTGCCGATATCGGACCAGCCCATGGCGGCCGGAACCATCGCTGCCCGATCCGTTTCCTCCATCACCGCATAATCGACCGATTCGGCCTCGATCTGGCTGAATGCGTGCATTTCGGGAAAGAATTTGCGCCCGTCGCCATGGCCTTCGATCACCGCCAGCCGCACCTTGTCAGCCATGGCCGGGCGGTGACGGGCCAGTTCTTGCAGATAGCGATCCGCGCGAAAGGCGAACAGGCCACTATTCCAGCTGTAACCGCCTTCATCCAGAAAGCGTTCGGCCGTCGCAAGGTCGGGCTTTTCGACAAAGCTGGCAATACGAAAGCCGCCGGGTATCGCCTCGCCCCGGCGAATATAGCCAAAGCCCGTTTCCGGCCCGTCCGGCTCGATCCCGAAGGCCACCAGCCAGCCTTCGCGCGCCAGCCGCGCCGCGGCGCGCGCCGCGTCAAGAAAGGCGCCCTCGTCCGCGATATGATGATCGCTGGGGCAAACCAGCATCACCGCATCGCCCGGCAGGCGCTGCGCCGCAAGGGCAATGGCGGGCGCGGTGTTCTTGCCCTCCGGTTCGATGATCAGTTCCGCCTCGGCCGGGGCCTGCGCCTCGACATGAGGCAAGTGCCGCGCGCCGGTGACGATCATGGGCGCCGCGAAATGCCGCTCATCCGCGCAACGCGCCAGCGTGGCTTCGAACAGCGTATCGTCGCCCAGCAGGGGCAGGAACGGCTTGGGCAGTTCCACGCGGCTGCGCGGCCACAGGCGCGTACCACTGCCGCCTGACAGGATTACCGGTACGATCCATTCGGCAGTCACTGGCACCTCCTGCCTTGCTTCACCCCGGACTTTGAACAAGCCCCTGCGCCTTGCAGCATGCAGGGCGCGCCATGTCCATTGGCACGCGTCATATTGCCCTGTCCATCCGATGGTGAAGCTGTATAGTTCGACGATTCTTCGGAAAAAGTGAAGGTGAGAGGGCTTTATGGCAAGTCTGGATGGCATGGTAGCGCTGGTGACGGGTGCGGCGCGCAAACGCGGAATCGGGCGGGCAATCGCGCTGCGGCTGGCCCGGGACGGGGCCGATGTGGCGGTGACCGCCATTGCCCGCGACCCTTCGCAGTTGCCGGAGCATGAACGGGCCGAAGGCTGGCAGGGCGCGCAATCGGTGGCGGAGGAAATCCGCGCCATGGGGCGGCGCGCCATCGCGCTGGACCTGGACGTGACCAGCGACGATCAGGTGCGCGAAGCCATCGCCCGCACGCAGCAGGAACTCGGCCCGCTCACCGGCCTCGTCAACAATGCCGGGATCGCCAGCGAAGCCGCCGCCGCATCCATCGCCGAGATGGACGATGCGCTGTGGTTTTCGACCATCGATATCAATCTCAACGGCGTCTACCGCATGTGCAAGGCCGGGGTGCAGGCGATGCTGGCGCATGGGCGGACCTCGGCCATCGTCAACATTTCCTCGCTGGCCGGCCGGTTCGGCTTTGCCAATTATGGCGGCTATTGCGCCAGCAAGTTCGGGGTGATCGGCCTGACACAACAGCTCGCCGCAGAAGTCGCCACGCGCGATATCAGGGTGAACTGCATCTGCCCCGGATCAATCGACACGGATATGCTGGATGGTACCATGGCCCGCAAGGCGAAGGTGGCGGGCATGGAGTTCGCGGAATTCAAGGCAACCTATAACCAGTCGATCATCCCGATGAACCGGCGCGGCCTGCCGAGCGAGCAGGCCGCTGTCTGTTCATTCCTGCTGGGGCCGGATGCGAGTTACGTCACCGGGCAGACAATCAATGTCGATGGCGGCTACCGGATGGATTAGAGTCCACTCGAATCGGAGCGATTCGCAATCAGGAGAGTGAGTAATGTTCAGCCACGTGATGGTCGGTGCCAATGACATGGACAAGGCCCGCAAATTCTACGACGCCACTTTCGTCGCACTGGGTGCCCAGCCGGGCACGCAGGATGAGAACGGCCGGGTTTTCTACATGCACAATGACGGCATTTTCGCACTGACCAAGCCGATCAATGGCGCGCCCGCCTGCGGTGCGAACGGCGGCACCATCGGCATCAACATGGACAGCCCCGCACAGGTTGACGCCTGGCACCAGGCCGGCGTCGATAATGGCGGCACCTCGATCGAAGATCCGCCGGGCGTGCGCGAAGGCAGCTTCGGCAAGCTTTACCTTGCCTATCTGCGTGATCCTGACGGCAACAAGCTGTGTGCCCTGCACCGCATGTAATCGCCCCTCTGCGCAAGGGCCGCTCCGCGTGACCGGCGCGGCCCTTGTCCATTTTGCACTGCGTGAAGCGGGAGGCCATGACCGGACGCCCGCAACTTGATCTGACGCCTTCGCGCGGGCAACGCATAACGACCATGGTTGTGGTTGCCTTGCTGCATCTGCTGGTCTTCGCCGGGCTGATCCGGGCCTTCGCCCCCGATCTTTCCGCAGTCGTCGTGGACCAAGTCATCTCCACCTTCAGCGTCACCGTGGCGACCACGGAGCCGGAACCCCCGCCGCAGGCCAGCACGGAACCGGAGGGCGCATCCGCCGAGGACGGGCGCAAGGCGAAGCCAAAAGAGGTTTCCGCGCCGCGTCGCACGCTCCCCAAAAAGCCCGAACCGGCACCGCCGGTTTCCTCGACCGGCAATGAAAACGCATCAGGTGCGGCGGATGCGGGCGCAGGCACCGGCGGCGGCGGTGACGGGATCGGCACGGGCAGCGGGCGCAGCGGCACCGGGCAGGGCGGCGGCGCGGCGGCACGGCTGGAAAAGATTGCGGGCGATATCAGCTCCGCCAAGGATTATCCCAAAAAGACGCGCGACCTGCGCATCGGGCAGAGCGTGACCATCCTGCTCACCGTCGATCCGGACGGGCGGGTGCGCGATTGCCGCGTCACTCAACCAAGCCCCGATGCAGAGGCTGACGCGATTACCTGCCGTCTCGCTAGCGAACGGTTCCGCTTCCGCCCTGCGCGCAATGCGGCGGGTGAGGCGGTGACCGGCAAATATGCCTGGCGCCAGCGCTGGTTTTATTAGGGACTGGCCTGAAGCCGGGCAATCGCCCCCGCCGCAATATCCGACAGGCCCGCACGATCGCCTGCCAAGATCGCTTCGCGCATGCGCGGATCCCAGAAATCGAGGATATGCCGGGCAGTTGCGGCGATCGCGACCGCTTCTCCCTGCACCGCGAAATTGCGCGCGATCTGGTTCGCCATATAGACCAGCCGGTCCTGCGTCCCGCTCATTCAGCAGGCTCCGCCGCGATGCGCCGGGAACGCGCGGTCAGCCCGGCATAATCTTCCTGCCAGTCGCTGGGACCGTTGGAGGGGGTCACCTGCACCGCAGTAACCTTGTATTCGGGGCAGTTGGTGGCCCAGTCCGAATAATCGGTGGTGACCACATTGGCCTGCGTTTCGGGGTGATGGAAGGTCGTGTAGACAACCCCCGGCGCGACCCGGTCAGTCACTGACACGCGCAGGCTCGTCTCCCCCGTGCGGCTGGCAAGGCGCGCCCAGTCGCCCTCCTTGAGCCCGCGATTTTCCGCATCCAGCGGATGGATTTCCAGCACATCTTCGGGATGCCAGGCGGTGTTGGCGGTGCGGCGGGTCTGCGCACCGACGTTGTACTGGCTGAGGATGCGGCCCGTGGTCAGCAGCAGCGGATAGCGCGGCCCGGTCTTTTCATCCGTGGGCACATAATCCGTCACCACGAAGTGTCCCTTGCCGCGCACGAAGCCATCGACATACATCACCGGCGCGCCGTCGGGGAACTGGTCATTGACCGGCCATTGCAGCGATGCTTCGCGTTCCAGCCGGTCCCAGCTGACCCCGGCG
This sequence comes from Novosphingobium sp., assembly GCA_024236235.1. Taxonomy (GTDB): domain Bacteria; phylum Pseudomonadota; class Alphaproteobacteria; order Sphingomonadales; family Sphingomonadaceae; genus JACKKV01. Next base: position 52,113 of record JACKKV010000003.1, read on the forward strand.
AAGGTCGGCGTAAGCCGCGCGATCTCGTCAAGAATTTGCGCCGGATGCGTATAGGCCCAGCCCAGACCCAGCGCATTGGCCAGCGCTTGCGTTACCTGCCAGTCCTCCAGCCCGTTGGCCGGTTCCATCACCTTGCGCACCGGCTGAATCCGGCGTTCGGCATTAGTGAAGGTGCCGTTCTTTTCCAGGAAGGTCGAACCGGGCAGGAACACATGCGCGTAATTGGCCGTTTCGTTGAGAAACAGATCATGCACGATCACGCAATCCATCGCCGCCAGCCCCGCTGCCACATGGTGCGTATTGGGATCGGACTGGAGGATGTCCTCACCCTGGATGTAGATCGCCTTGAAGGTGCCATCGACGGCGGCATCCAGCATGTTGGGAATGCGCAACCCCGGTTCGGGATCCAGCGCTACCCCCCAATCCTGTTCGAACATCGTGCGCGTCGCCCCGTCCGAAATATGACGATAGCCGGACAGTTCGTGCGGAAAACTGCCCATGTCGCAGGCGCCCTGCACATTGTTCTGGCCGCGCAGCGGGTTCACGCCCACGCCCGGGCGCCCGATATTGCCCGTTGCCATGGCCAGATTGGCGATCGCCATCACGGTTGAGGAACCTTGCGAATGCTCGGTTACGCCGAGGCCATAGTAAATCGCGCCATTCCCGCCTGTGGCATAGAGCCGCGCGGCGGCGCGCAGCTCGGCCGCCGGGACTTTCGTCACTGCTTCGAGGAATTCGGGGCTGTGCTGCGGATCGGACACGAAGCGCGCCCAGTCCTGATATTCGTCCCAATCGCAGCGGTCGCGCACGAAATCCTCATCCGCCAGCCCTTCGGTAACGATGACATGCGCCATCGCCGTCAGCACCGCGACATTGGTGCCGGGCTGAAGCGGCAGGTGATGCGCGGCCTGCACATGCGGCGAACGCACCAGATCAATCCGGCGCGGGTCGATCACGATCAGCTGCGCACCCTGCCTCAGCCGGCGCTTCATGCGGCTGGCGAACACCGGGTGCGCGTCCGTTGGATTGGCGCCGATCACCAGGATCACGTCCGCATCCATCACGCTGTCGAAATCCTGCGTGCCCGCGCTGGTTCCGAACGTCGTCTTCAGGCCATAGCCGGTGGGCGAATGGCACACGCGCGCGCAGGTATCGACATTGTTGCTCCCAAACCCGGCCCGGACCAGTTTCTGGACCAGAAAGGTTTCCTCATTGGTGCAGCGGCTGGAGGTAATCCCGCCCAGCGCACGCGCTCCGTGCTGCGCCTTGATCGCGCTGATGCGACCGGCGGTGAAGGCCAGCGCTTCGTCCCATGATACTTCGCGCCAGGGCTGATCGACCGACTCGCGGATCATGGGGGTGGTGATGCGGTCCTGATGATGCGCATAGCCCCAGGCGAAGCGGCCCTTGACGCAGGAATGACCGCGGTTGGCCTTGCCATCCTTCCAGGGCACCATGCGCACCAGCTGTTCGCCGCGCATTTCGGCCCGAAAGGTGCAGCCAACCCCGCAGTAAGCGCAGGTGGTGATGACCGCCCGTTCAGGCTTGCCGTGTTCCTTCACGCTTTTTTCCATCAGGGCGCTGGTCGGACAGGCCTGCACGCAGGCGCCGCATGACACGCAATCGCTGGAAAGAAAGTCGTCCGCGCGCTGCCCGGCGCTGATCTTCGAAGCAAAGCCGCGCCCTTCCACGCTCAGCGCCAGCGTGCCCTGCACCTCGTCGCAGGCCCGCACGCAGCGCGAACAGACGATGCATTTGTCAGGGGCGAAGAGAAAATAGGGATTGGAGAGATCCGGCTGCTGGCCCAGATGATGAGCGCCCGCATAGCCATAGCGCACATCGCGCAGGCCGACTTCGGCTGCTGTGTCCTGCAATTCGCAATCATTGTTGGCGCTGCAGGTCAGGCAGTCGAGCGGATGGTCGGAGATATACAGCTCCATCACCCCGCGCCGCAGCTTTTCGAGCCGGGGGGTCTGGGTCCGCACGATCATGTCCTGCGCGACCGGCGTGGTGCAGCTCGCGGGCGTTCCGCGCATGCCCTCCACCTCGACCAGGCACATCCGGCACGATCCGAAGGCGGCAAGGCTGTCAGTGGCGCACAGGCTGGGGATCGCGCCGCCGCTGGTCGTCGCCGCGCGCATCACGCTGGTCCCTGCGGGCACGGTCACGCTGCGCCCGTCAATCGTCAGCGTTACCTGCGTGTCCGCCCGCACTTCGGGCGTGCCGAAATCGGCCTGAGGTTCATAGCCCATCGCAATCTCCCGCAGTGTCCACAATAGCATGCGGATCACAGAAAATCAGCGCATTGTCGGGCCGGGCCAACGCCACCAGTGCCAGCCCCGCCTGTGTTGCCCGTTCCACCGCCAGGCTGGTTGGCGCGGAAATGGTCACCAGCAGCGGACAGCCGGCGCGCGCGGTCTTTTCCACCAGTTCGAAGCTGCACCGCGCCGACAGCAGGATGAAGCCGCGGCGCGGATCGCGCCCCGTGCGCGCCAGTCGGCCGATCAGCTTGTCCAGTGCATTGTGGCGGCCGACATCCTCCGCCGCCTCCACGATGGTGCCGTCTGTTGCGCAGAACGCGGCGGCATGCATCGCGCCGCTGGCCCGGCCCATTGGCTGATGCGCATCCAGCGCGGCCAGCGCGCGCGCAATCGCCCTCCGGTCAATTCTGATGCGCGCCGTGATCGCCGGAAGCGGGCGCAGCACCTGCTCGATGTTCTCCATGCCGCACAGCCCGCAGGAACTTTCCGAAACGCGCACCCGGGCCCGCGCGATCACCGGTTCCATCGCCGTATCAGGCAGGGTAATGCGCACCACCTGCCCTCCGGCAACTGCATGCACGTCGACCCCCTCGATCTCGTGGCTGGCGCGCACCAGTCCTTCGGACAGGGTAAAGCCGATGGCGAATGCCTCCAGGTCGGCGGGCGTCGCCATCATCACCGCGTAACCCAGCCCGTTGTATTCGATCGCCACCGGCGCCTCGAGCGCGAGACTGCGCTCGATCGCCCGGTCGCCAGGCTCGGCCAGGCCCAGCCTGCGGGCGGGAGCCGTCACAACCCCGCTCATCGCGCGCCCAGGCCGAAATCCGCGGGCCAGTGGCGCAGCGCGGACACGACCGGATAGGGCGTAAACCCGCCCAGCGCGCACAGCGAGGCGTCCTTCATCACCGCGCATAATTCTTCGAGCAGCTGCACTTCTTCCGCCTGGCTGCGCTGTGCCAGTCGCGCATTATGCATCTGCGGCAACAATTCGACTGCATCGGCCTGCCGCCCGCCGGACAGGATGCGATCAATGATCTCCTGCCCGCGCACCGAACCGATCCGGCAGGGGGTGCATTTGCCACAGCTTTCCGCCGCGCAGAATTCCATCGCGAAACGCGCCAACGCCGCCATGTCTGCCGTATCGTCGAACACCGTGATGCCGCCATGGCCGATCAGGGCGTCCGCCGCCGCATAGGCTTCGTAATCGAAGGGAATGTCGAACTGGCCGGGATGCAGATAGGCGCCCAGCGGGCCGCCCACCTGCACCGCCTTCACCGGGCGGCCCGAAGCAGTCCCCCCGCCGATCTCGAAAATCAGCTGGTTCAGCGTGATGCCAAAGGATGTTTCATAAAGCCCGCCGTGCCGGATATTGCCCGCCAGCTGGATCGGCATGGTGCCTTTCGACCGGCCCGTGCCCCTTGCTTCATAGTCCTGCGCCCCGCCTTCAGCCAGGATGTGCGGCACTGCGGCCAGGGTCAGCACATTGTTGACCACCGTCGGGCAGCCGAACAGGCCCTGCAGCGCGGGCAGTGGCGGTTTGGCCCGCACCTCGCCGCGCTTGCCTTCAAGGCTGTTGAGCAGCGAGGTTTCCTCTCCGCAGACATAGGCCCCCGCGCCCACCCGCACATCAATGGTGAAGGGCGCGATGATATCGGCACAGAGTTTGAGCGCGTCGCGCAGCTTGCGGATCGCATGCGGATATTCACTACGGATGTAGATATAGCCCTGCGCCGCACCGACGGCATGGGCGGCAATCGCCATGCCTTCGATCAGCTGGAGCGGGTCGCCTTCCATAAGCATCCGGTCGGCAAAAGTGCCGCTGTCGCCCTCGTCCGCATTGCACACGATGAACTTCCTCGCGCCCGGCGCCTGGGCCACGGTTCGCCACTTGACGCCTGCGGGAAACCCGGCCCCGCCGCGCCCGCGCAAGCCCGATCGGGCAACTTCATCGAGCACATGTTCGGGACCGATCCGGCGCGCCCGTTCCAGCCCGGCCCAGCCGCCTGTGCGCTCATAATCCTCAAGGCTGAGGGCCCGCGTCCTGCCCGCCCGGGCGAAAGTCAGCCGCTGCTGCCCGGCGATGAAGGGATGAGCCGCAATCGGCCCGATTGCCTTGGCGCTCTTGCCGGAAAGGATGGCATCGACATCTTCGGGCGTGGCCGGACCGAAGCCCATGCCGTCGATCTCCACCAGCGGTTCCAGCCAGTGCATCCCCCAGCTCGACACCCGTTCGACCGCACACCCTGCCGCCTCGAACGCGGCGGCGAGCGCATCGGCGCCGCAGGCCAGTGCCAGCGCGTCGTCAGAAATGCGCACCGCCGTCATTGCGCCTTGACCAGGCTGACCAGCTGCGCCTCGTCCAGCCGCGCATGCAGCTGATCGCGCACTCGCGCGTTTGGCCCCACGCTGCACAGCCCGAGGCAATAGACGGGCGCAAGCCGCACCCGCTCCCCGGCAGCATCCCGCGCCGCCTGCATCAGCGTGTCAATCCCGCGTGCCTTGCAGGACTCAGCCTGACAGATCTGGACCACCGGACGCGGATCGGGCGCGGAACGAAAATCGTGGTAGAAGCTCACCACCCCATGCACCTCGGCCCGGCTGAGATTCAGCGCATCGGCAATGATCCGCTCAGCCGCGGCATCCACGTAGCCGAATTCGGCCTGTACATCATGAAGGATGGGCAAGAGCGCGGACTGTTCGCGCGGATGCGCGGCAAGGATTTCCGCAATCACAGCCTCAGTCGTCATATCGCAGTCCACAACCCGCCAGCCTGATCGCCATGGCGCTGCGGTAATGGGGGCACCGCACCATAAGGGCGAAAAGGCCGAACATACAGCGCCGCATCAGGCCGTCAAAGCGCCCTGTCCAATACCGGCTTGACGCTGGTGCCTTGCCGAACGGGTATTGCAAACCCGAAACGGTGGCACCGGGCCGCGCCTCGCTATGCCTTGCCCAGCTCGTCGCCGCTCAGCGTCACCACATGCAGCAGGTTGGTCGCGCCGGGGGTTCCAAATGGCACCCCCGCCAGCGCGATCAGTTTCGATCCCGCCGTACCAAAACCATGCCGCAGCGCCATCCGCTTGCCCTTGGCAATCATCTCTTCAAAGCTGCCGATATCCCTGGTGGTCACGGCATGCGCGCCCCACAACAGCGCCACGCGCCGTGCCGTGCGCACCGATGGCGTCAGCACCAGCATCGGCACGCCGGGCCGTTCGCGCGCCACCCGCCGGGCCGTGCTGCCAGAGCCGGTGAACACGGTGATGGCGCTGATCGGCACCGTGTCGGCAATCGTCATGCAGGCATGGCTGAGCGCATCCGCCGTGGTGGGATCAGGTGGCGTGTCCAGCAGGCGCACCCGCGCCCGGTAGCCTTCGTCCCGCTCCACCTGCCGGGCGATGCGGTCCATGATCGTCACCGCTTCTTCGGGCCATTCCCCGGCCGCCGTCTCGGCCGACAGCATCACTGCATCGGCCCCGTCATAGACCGCATTGGCGACGTCCGACACTTCGGCGCGGGTCGGGGTGGGCGCGGAGATCATCGATTCCAGCATCTGCGTCGCCACGATCACGGGTTTGCCCAGCATGCGCGCGGCATTGACGATGCGCTTTTGCAGCGGCGGCACCTCTTCCGGGTTCAGTTCCACCCCCAGATCGCCGCGCGCCACCATCACCCCGTCCGCCAGTTCCAGGATTTCGGGCAGGCGGTTGACCGCACCGGGCTTCTCGATCTTGGCGCACAGCGCGCCATGGCCGCCCATCAGCCGCCGCGCTTCGGCGAGGTCTTCGGGGCGCTGGACGAACGACAGGCCGATCCAGTCCGCACCATGTGCGATGGCGAAGGCAAGATCGCGCCGGTCCTTGTCAGTCAGAGCCGGGATGGGAATTTCCGCATCAGGCACGTTCACGCCCTTGCGGTCGGAAATCACCCCGCCAACTTCGACGGAACAGAGGATTTCATCCGGTCCGGCGCGGATCACCCGCAGCCGAATCTTGCCGTCATCGACCAGCAAACGCTGCCCCTTGTCCAGAATGCCGAACAATTCGGGGTGGGGCAGGCAGACGCGGCTTTCATCGCCGGGTTCAGGATTGGCATCGAAGGTAAAGTGCGAGGAATGGCGGAGCACCGCCTTGCCCCCCCTGAATGCGCCCACGCGCAGCTTCGGCCCTTGCAGATCGGCCAGAATCGCGATCGGGCGGGCGAATTCCTTTTCCATCTCGCGGATGCAGGCGATGGCGGCAGCGTGATCTTCATGCGCCCCATGGCTCATGTTGACGCGGAAGGCATCGACACCGGCACGAAACAGGCGGCGCAACATCTCGGGATCGCGGCTGGCGGGGCCGACCGTGGCCAGTATCTTGACCTTGCGAGCGCGCGGTTCAAGCTTCGACAAGATGCTCTGGCTCCTTGGAAATGATGAATGCGCGTCCTATGGCAGAGCCTTGTGACAAAGCAAGGGAAGGTCAGGCGATGAGCGATCCGATTGACGAACTGGCGGACGATGTGGCGGCTGCCGCGTTCCGTCGGCTGGTGCGGCATCTGCGCCAGCGCCACGATGCACAGAATATCGAACTGATGGGGCTGGCCGGATTTTGCCGCAATTGCCTGGCCGACTGGATCAATGAAGCGGGCGCAGGGCTGGACAAATCGGCAGCACGCGCAGCGATTCACGGCATGCCGATGGATGAATGGAAAGCCAGCTACCAGACCGAAGCAACACCCGAACAGCTCGCCCGCATGGAAGCGAGCTTGCGGAAAAACGCTGCGGGCCACTAAGAGGGCGCCGTGACTGATTCACCCCCTTAATTAACCGGAGTAATTCATGGCCGAAGCCACTGACGACCGCCTGCGCCTGCTGATCGAACGGATCGAACGCCTGGAAGAAGAAAAGAAAGGCATCGCTGACGATATCCGTGACGTCTATTCGGAGGCCAAGGCCGTCGGCTATGACGCCAAGATCATGCGCCAGATCGTGCGCCTGCGTAAAATGAAGCCCGATGACCGGGCGGAGATGGAAATGGTGCTGGATACCTACAAGGCGGCCTTGGGACTGGGGTAACGGGATAATGCTCAGCCGCAGGGAATACCGGACGGCCGATGGCCTTGCACTCGTGGCGGACACGGGCGGGCCTGAAGACGCGCCGGTGGTCCTGCTGTTGCATGGCGGCGGGCAGACGCGCCACAGCTGGTCGGGCGCAACGCGCAGCCTGGCCGGCCGGGGCTACCGCGTCATCAATATTGACGCGCGCGGCCATGGGGAGAGCGACTGGTCGCCTGACAGTTCCTACAGTTTCGATGATCTGGTGCTGGATGTGGAGGCAGTGCTGGCCGACGTGACCGCGCCTTTCGCCCTGGTCGGCGCATCCATGGGCGGCGGCACATCCATTCACGCAGTGGCCAGAGGGCTGCGGCCCAGCGCGGTCGTGCTGGTCGATATCGTGCCCGAACTGGAAGACGAAGGCGTACACCGCATCCGCGACTTCATGGCCCGTAATGCAAATGGCTTTGCCGATCTCGACGAAGCCGCCGATGCTGTGGCGCTGTACCATCCGGAGCGTCCCAGGCCCGATGACCCGAGCGGGCTGATGAAGAACCTGCGCCAGCACGATGACGGGCGGCTCTACTGGCATTGGGATCCGGAAATCCTGGTGGCCAACATCTCCACCGCCGTGGTTGAGACGATCCAGCAATCGGCCCGGGCGCTGGGCCAGCAGCCCGATCTGCCGGTGCTGCTGGTGCGCGGATTGCTCAGCGATGTGGTGCGCGACAAGGGCATTGCCGCGTTTCGCGAACAGGTGCCGCATCTGGAAGTGGCCGATGTTGCGGCAGCGGGTCATATGGTCGCCGGAGACAAGAATGACGCGTTCAATTCCGCCGTGCTGGACTTCCTGACCCGCCACATGCCTGCCTGAACCCGCGCCGGGGTGATTGCCCGCAGGCTTCGCTTGGGTTAGGGGGCGCCATCTTTTCACCAATCGTTGCAGACCGAAGACCATGGCAGGCCATTCCAAATTCAAGAACATCATGCACCGCAAGGGCGCGCAGGACAAAAAGCGTTCGGCAATGTTTTCCAAGCTTTCGCGCGAAATCACGGTTGCGGCCAAGATGGGCACGCCCGATCCCGACATGAACCCGCGCCTGCGTCTGGCGGTCAACAACGCCAAGGCGCAGTCCATGCCCAAGGACAATATCCAGCGCGCGATTGACAAGGCATCGGCCAATGAAGGCGATGATTATGAAGAAGTGCGTTATGAAGGCTATGGTCCGGGCGGGGTCGCGCTGATCGTCGAGGCGCTGACGGACAACCGCAACCGCACCGCCACCAATGTGCGCACGGCCTTTTCCAAGAATGGCGGCAATCTGGGCGCGAGCGGCGCGGTCAGCCATGGCTTCGAACGGCTCGGCCTGATCGAATATCCCGCCTCTGCCGGGGACGAGGAAAAAGTGCTGGAAGCGGCGATCGAAGCCGGCGCTGACGATGTCGAATCGGGCGAGGACGGCCATTCGATCTGGACCGGCATGGAAAGCCTGCATGAAGTGGCCAGCGCGCTGGAACAGGCGCTGGGCGAAGCGGAAAGCGTCAAGCTGGCATGGAAGCCCAATCTGTCAGTGGAAGTGGACGAAGCAACCGCTCAGACGCTGTTCAAGCTGATCGACACGCTGGACGATGATGACGATGTCCAGACGGTGTGGGGCAATTACGACGTCTCGGACGAAGTGATGGCCAAGCTGGGCTGATCGACCCCGTCCCGCATCGGGACGTCGGATTACGTGATTTCAGCCTTTTACGACGGTTAAAAATTGGTTTACGTTCCGCCCGGTGCCTTGGCATTGGGGTGGAACGGATATGGCCGATCGCATTGGCGAAACTGACGAGCCGCAGCTTGCGGCAGCCGCGCTGCGCACACCGCAGGAAGTCCGCCCGCGCCCATCCACCGCCAGGCCTTACGAAGAACTGATTATCGAGCGCTGGCGCAATGCAGTGCGCTATGGCGGGCCTGATGCGGCGGACCGGCGGCGCGAACACATGCTTTATGCCGCGATCAAGCAGGGCGGCGCGCTGCTGGCCGTGGTCTGGGCGGTGATGATGCCGACGGGCTGGGTCGAATGGTCGGGCTTTGCCTTTTTCTATGTGCTCAACATTCTGGCGATGTCGATCGGCTACCATCGCTATTTCACGCACAAGGCTTTCGAAACCTCCACACCCATGCGTTATGCGCTGGCGATCCTGGCGCAGATGGGCGTCTATGGCTCGCTCAAGCGGTGGTGCATGGATCACCGGCGCCATCATGCGCTGTCCGACAAGCCCGGTGATATTCACAGCCCCTTCGTCGACGATTACGGCCGTCCGCTGAGCGGGCTCAAAGGCATCAAGCATGCGCATCTGGGCTGGGCCTATGGCGAGGCGATGACCAACCCCGACCTCTACGGCAAGGGCATCGTCGGCGATCCGGTGATCGAATGGGCGCACAAGACGCGTTATCTCTGGTTTGCGGTCGGGCTGGTGGTGGCGCCGGGCCTGTGGGGACTGGCACTGGGCGGCCCGCAAGCCGTTGCAGGCACGATCATGATCGCCGGTTTCCTGCGCATGGCGCTGGCGCTGCATGCGATTGCCGCGGTCAACAGCTTCGGTCACCGTTACGGCTATCAGAACTTCAAGAATCTGGACGAAGCGCGCAACAATCTGTTCCTCGGCTACATCACGCTGGGCGAAGGCTGGCACAACAATCACCACGCTCATGCCCGCGCCGCCAGCACCGGACTGCGCTGGTGGGAAGTGGACATGTCGATGTGGGTCATCGTCACGCTGGAAAAGCTCGGACTGGTCTGGAACGTGCAGCGTCCGAACCTCGAAGCGCAGCCCCGGCAGCGGAAACTTCCGGCAAAGGGTTGACCCTGCCCTTTGCGCGGCGGACCATTCCGGTTAGGTCCGCTCCATGCTGATCCTCGGCCTCGATCCTTCGCTCTCCTGCACCGGCTGGGGCCTCATCCGCAGTGACGGCGCGCGGATCAGCCATGTCGCAAATGGCCAGATCCAGACTGACGCCAGGGCGTCCTTGCCCGAACGGCTGCTGCATCTGCTCGATGCCGTCGTTGCGGTGATCGGCCAATATGGCCCGGACCGGGCGGCGGTGGAGGAAATCTACGTCAACAAGAACCCGCAAAGCACGCTGAAGCTGGCGCAGGCGCGCGGGGCCGTGCTGGCGGCTTGCGGCCGGGCGAGCCTGGTGGTTTCGGAACATGCCGCGCGCAGCGTGAAGAAGAGCGTGGTCGGAACCGGCGCGGCGGACAAGGTGCAGGTCCAGGCGATGCTGAAAGTGCTTCTGCCCGGCGTTCAGGTGGAAGGGCCGGATGCGGCAGACGCGCTGGCGGTGGCCATCGCCGATGCGCATCTGGCAGGCAGGCGATAGGAGCTGAAATTGGACATCGTTGTTTACGGCATCCCCAATTGCGACACCGTGAAGAAGGCTCGTGCGTGGCTTGATGCGCGGGGCGCCGCATACACGTTCCATGACTACAAGAAACTTGGCATCGAGGCGGCAAGGCTGCGTGACTGGGTGAATGTGCTGAGCTGGGAAGCCTTGCTGAACAGGCGCGGCACCGCATTTCGCAAGCTGCCGGATGCGGCCCGGGAAGGCCTTGATGCAGACCGCGCCATTGCAATCATGGTGGAACATTGCTCCACCATCAAACGGCCCGTGGTGGAATATCCGGGCGGGTTGCTGCTGGGATTCAGGGACGATGAATGGACCGCAGCCCTTGGGTGAGGAGCAATGCAGATGAACTGGCAGGAACTGGAAGCCACGAACACCCGCTATTTCGAAGGGGCGGCGGGGCCGATCGCGGCGATTGTCGCAGGCGACGGGCCTTTGGTTATCCTTATGCATGGCTGGCCTGAACTGGGCTTTTCCTACCGCCATCAGGTCGGACCGCTGATTGACGCGGGCTACACCGTCGCCGTCCCCGACATGCGCGGCTACGGCCGCAGCGTGAAGCCGGACGATCCCGCGCTTTATACGATGGATCACCATGCCGATGACATGGCGGCCATCGCCCGTGGGCTGGGGCGTGAACGATGGGTTTCAGTGGGGCATGACTGGGGCTCGCCCGTGGCCTGGCGTTGCGGTCTGCGCTTCCCCGACGAAGTGGCGGCGGTATTTTCCTACAGCGTGCCGCATCGCCTGGCTGCGGACATTGGCGCGCATGAATGGTTCGACACCGCCTATCCGAACCGCTTCTATTACATGCGCTATTTCGAGCCGGTCGGCCCGGCCGAAGCGGAACTGGAAGCGGACCCCCGCGATTCGCTGAAACGGATCTATTTCGCTCTGTCAGGCGATGCCCCGCTGTTCGAATGGACGAAAGAGCGGCCGATGGATGACAGGTTGCTGCCGGGCATGACGCCGCCAGCGCCCGGCCCGCTGAGCTTCATGAGCGATGCGGAGCTGGACGTTTATACCGCAGCCTTCGCGGCCGGCGGTTTTCACGGGCCGCTCAACTGGTATCGCAACTGGGATGAAAATGAACGTCAGGTGCGCGCCTATGGCGATCAGCACATCCGCCAGCCCGCCGGTTTTTTCTGCGGCGACCGGGAGATCGTGCTGGCGATGTTCCCCGGCTGCGTCGAACACCAGCGTGAGGTGTGCGACGATCTGCGCATGGAACGGATCGTGCCGGGCGCCGGGCACTGGATCCAGCAGGAACGGCCCGCCGAGGCGAGTGCGGCGCTGCTGGAATTCCTGACCACGCTGAAGCTGTAATGCATCGAAAGGGGGCCTGAACCATGCGCACCGTCACCATCAGCGAAGCGGCGCTGGCAGAACTTGAACGGCAGGTGCCGCAGGGCGTGCCGGTCACCATGCTCAACCTGCTGCGGTTTCGCGACACGGCGGATTACGGTCCGAACGATACGCTGGCGCCGTGCAGCGGCAGAGCGGCCTATTACGAACGCTATGCCCCCGCGGTGACGCCCATGGTCATGGCCCTGGGTGGCCGGGTGGTCTGGGCCGGTTCTGTGCTGGGCCATCCGGTCTGCCGGGATGATGAACGCTGGGATGACATGCTGGTCGTCGAATATCCCGATATCGAATCGATTCTCGGCATGTTCCGAAGCCCCGATTATCAGGCGCAGGTGATGCACCGCACCGCGGCCCTGGCCGATTCGAGGCTGATCGCCACGCGCGAGGGCGACAAGCCCTGAGGATCAGGCGCGGACCGCAGTCACCAGATAGTTGAGTGAAAGATCGGCTGACAGATGCAGCCCCTTGCCGGGTGAGAAGGCGATACCGACCGGCGCGCTCATGCACAGTCCGGCTGCGCGGAGAATGTCATCCAGCTCGTCCGGGGTGATGAAATCGTCCCAGTCATGCGTTCCTGCAGGAATCGCGCCGAGCCGTTCGGCCAGCCCGACCATCACCAGGCGCGAGGCAGGCGTGCGGTTGGGCGTCGACAGCACCATCAGCCCGCCCGGCGCAAGGCGGTCCGCCAGCTGATTCGCAAAACTTTGCTTGTCCGCGACATGTTCGATCACTTCCATCGCGCAAACCAGATCGAACTGCCCGAGGCCGAGCGCGGCCAGCTCGCCATGGCGATAGCTGATGTCCAGGCCGCCGCCCCGGGCATGCGCCGTGGCCACCGCGATGTTTTCAGGCGCTGCATCCACCCCGGTCACCGCCGCGCCCAGCCGAGCCAGCGGTTCGGCCAGCAAGCCGGCGCCGCACCCCACGTCGAGCGCGGATTTCCCGGCCAGCGGCCGCCCCCCTTGCGGGTCAAGGCGCCAATGCGCGTCCAGCGCGTCGCGCAGGAAGGCAAGCCGCACGGGATTGAGCCGGTGCAGCATGGCGGAAGCGCCCCTGGGGTCCCACCAGTCCTGCGCCAGCCTGCCGAAATGATCTGCCTCGTCGGGGCGAATGGTTGCATTGGCCATGATGGTCCACTAGCAGCGCGCGAAACGTGATTCCAGCAGGGGAGCGCAGACAGCTTGGCTCGGATTGTGATGAAATTCGGCGGCACCTCGATGGCCGGTACGGAACGCATCCGGCGGGTGGCCAATATCGTGCGCCGCCAGCAGGAAGCAGGGCATGAAGTGGCGGTGGTGGTTTCGGCCATGGCCGGCGAGACTGACCGGCTGGTGGGCTTCGCGCGCGAGGCCAATCCGCTTTACGACCCGGCGGAATATGACGTGGTGGTGGCCAGCGGCGAACAGGTGACCTCGGGCCTGCTGGCGATGACGCTGCAGGCGATGGGCTGCAAGGCGCGCAGCTGGCTGGGCTGGCAGCTGCCCATCCGCACGGACAATGCGCATGCCAAGGCGCGCATCGAAACCATCGATTCGCAGGCCGTGCTGGCCTCGATGGCCTCTGGCGAGATCGCGGTGATCCCCGGTTTTCAGGGCATGGGCCACGATGGCCGCGTGACCACGCTGGGACGGGGCGGTTCGGACACCTCGGCGGTCGCAGTGGCGGCGGCGGTCAAGGCTGACCGCTGCGACATCTATACCGATGTCGACGGGGTCTACACTACTGATCCGCGCATCGTGGCCAAGGCCCGCAAGCTCAAGCATGTGACTTATGAAGAAATGCTGGAGCTGGCCTCGGTCGGGTCCAAGGTGTTGCAGACCCGTTCGGTCAGCCTCGCCATGAAAGAAGGCGTGCGTGTGCAGGTGCTGTCATCCTTCATTGATGACGATGCCCCGCTTGCCGATGAAATTCCCGGCACCATGATCGTGTCCGACGAAGAACTGGCCAAGGAAATGGAGAATCTGGAAATGGAAAGCCAGCTGATCACCGGCATCGCCGCTGACAAGAACGAGGCCAAGGTGACGCTGACCCGCATCGCTGACCGGCCAGGCGCGGTGGCGGCGATTTTCGGGCCGCTGGCGCAGGCCAACATCAATGTCGACATGATCATCCAGAACATCGCCAAGGACAAGGGCGAGACTGACGTGACCTTCACCGTGCCCGCCGCCGATCTGGACCGGACCATGGCGCTGCTCGAAGAACGCAAGGATGCGATCGGCTTCTACCGGCTGATTTCGGACAGCAAGGTGTCGAAGATCAGCGTGGTGGGCGTGGGTATGCGCAGCCATGCAGGCATCGCGGCCACCATGTTCCGCACGCTGGCCGAACGCGGCATCAATATTCAGGCCATCTCGACCAGCGAAATCAAGGTTTCCGTGCTGATCGATGCGGACGAGACGGAACTGGCCGTGCGCGTGCTGCACACCGCCTATGGGCTGGACTCACAGGGCTGAGCCTGCGGTCAGGCAGCCTGCGAGCGCCTGCCCCCCGGCATGGCGACCGTGGCTTCCATGAATTTGGGTTTGCTGGCCGGCCCGCCGCCGATCAGCTGCATGGGGTAATTGCCCTGCGGCAGGGATTCCAGAGGCATGCCTGCCGCCGCCAGCGCATAGGGCGACACGCGATGGCGGGTACACAATCCGCCAGCCCCGTCACTGACCAGCGGAGTTTCGAATTCCACCCCGATTTCGGCATCGCGGGTGCGTGAAACCTTGCACACCGCCAGCTGGCCATTGCCGAGATCGAGCACGAGATCGGTGCCCACCGGGACACCAAGCAGGCCTTCCACATTTGCGCCGGTCTTGGACAGATTGCGCAGCACCGCACTGTAACGGTGATCTTCGTGAATCACGCCAATCCGGCGGAACACGGTGCGCCGTTCCGAGCGATAGCGTTCCGGCCCGTCCGGTTCGATGCGGAAGGTGCCTTCGGCCATGCGTTCCATGATGACCGGCTGCGGCAGCGCCTTGGAATAGATCCAGCCCTGAACATAGCGCGCACCCTTGGAGCGTACCAGATCGAGCTGATCGAAGGCCTCGACCCCTTCCACCGTGGTTTCGATACCCAGCGCGTTGGACAGGCCGATGATCGCGGCGATGATCTTGGCGCTGTTCTGGTCTTTCGCGGTACAGGAATCGACAAAGCTCTTGTCCACCTTGATCTTGTCGAACGGGGCGGAGCGCAGATAGCTGAGCGAGGAATAGCCGGTCCCGAAATCGTCGAGCGCCAGGCGCACGCCGAATTCCTTCAGCGTCTTGAAGGTCTGGTCCACCGCTTCGCTGTCGCCCATGAAGACGCTTTCGGTCAGCTCCAGCTCCAGCCGGTCCGGTTCCAGCCCCGAACTGGCCAGCGCTTCGGTCACCGCTTCGGGGAAACCGGGGTTGGCGAATTGCAGCGCGGAGACATTGACCGCCACGCGCACGGACTGCGGCCATTGCACCGCATCGCGGCAGGCCCGGCGCAGCGCCCAGTCACCCAGCTGGATGATGAGATTCGATTCCTCCGCAATCGGGATGAACATGCCGGGGCTGACATAGCCGCGTTCGGGATGTTCCCAGCGCATCAGCCCTTCGAAGCTGACCACCAGATTGTCGTCCGTGCGCACTACCGGCTGATAGTGCAGTTCCAGCGCATCATTGGCCAGCGCCTCGCGCAAATCCTCCATCAGCAGGCGGCGTTCTTCCGCCTCGTCCTTCAGATCGGCGGAATAGAAGCGGAACTGGCCGCGCCCGGAATTCTTCGCGGCGTAAAGCGCAAGGTCCGAGCTGTGAGTCAGCTCGTCCTTCTCCAGCCCGTCATAAGGCGCGATCGCGATCCCGACCGACGTCCCGATGATGGCGCGCTTGTCGTCAATCGGATAGGGTTGCGAGACGATCTGGATCAGCTTGTCGGCAATTTCGCCCAGCGCACCGCGATCGTCGATATCGGGCAGGATGATCTGGAATTCGTCACCGCCCAGGCGCCCCACCTCGCCCCGGTCACCGACAATGCGGGTCAGGCGTTCGGCCACCTGTTTCAGCAGTTCGTCGCCCGCCTGGTGGCCCATGGTGTCATTGACATGCTTGAACCGGTCGAGGTCGAGCATCATCAGCGCGCAACTGCGCTTTGCCGCCTTGTAGGACGCCAGCGTCCCTTCCAGCTTGCGATTCATGCGATAGCGATTGGCGAGGCCGGTCAGCGGATCAAATTCCGCCAGCCGCGAATCCTGCAGCTTGCGCTCATATTCGACGGTGACATCCTGCGCGCTGCCGCGATAGCCGAGGAACGCCCCGGATTTGTCGAATTTGGGATGAGCGGAAATCGACCACCAGGTCTGGCGAACATCATGCGGTGACTTGCCCAGGGCAAACCGCAGGGTCAGATCGCTGATCTTGCTGCGCGCGCTGAGCTGGAACTTCAAGGGCCGGTCGGAACGTTCATCGGGATTGTCGGGATCAAGCTCGAACAACTCGGTCAACTGTTTGCCCAGCAGATCGGCGTGATCGCATTCCAGCCCATCGGCAGCGCCTGGCGAAATATAGATAAGATGGCCCTGGGCGTCGCTCGCCCACAACCAGGCGAATCCTCCCGCCTCGAAATCGTCAAGGATCCCGATCCGCCCACTCTGGTCAGATTGCCGGATGATGGCAACACCACCGTCATGGCCGTCATCACCGTCCGCCTTGCGACCGGCCAATCCCTTGAAGAATCCTTTTGCGCTCATTTTCACTCTTCACTGCACGCGCTTCCAGCCCGGAAGCGGCTGGAAACCAAGGCGTAGCGAGACATGCTTTACATCGTCCTAATGGCGACGCGGAAATTTGCGATGCCCCACCAGCTCCATGAAGGCGCGCAATGTGCAAAAGAAGCGGGCCTCCCCGCCGGAGGGGAAGGCGGGAAGGCCCGGGTCATCGGGCGGACTGGGGATCCGCCCGGAAAGCTTACCCAAGATCGAAGCGGTCTGCGTTCATCACCTTGGTCCAGGCAGCCACGAAATCGCGCACCAGCTTTTCCTGCGCATCATCCTGCGCATAGACTTCGGCATAAGCGCGCAGGATCGAATTCGATCCGAACACCAGGTCCACGCGCGTGGCAGTCCACTTCACCGCGCCGCTCCTGCGATCGCGGATTTCATAAAGCCCGCTCGCCGTCGGCACCCAGCGATTGGCCATGTCCGTCAGATTGACGAAGAAGTCGTTGGTCAGCGATCCTTCGCGGGCAGTGAACACGCCATGGCGCGTGCCGCCGTGATTGGTGCCGATCACCCGCATCCCGCCGATCAGCACAACCATCTCGGGGGCGGTCAGCCCCATCAGCTGCGCACGGTCAAGCAGCAGCTCCTCGGGCTTGACCGCATAGTCCTGCTTCAGCCAGTTGCGGAAGCCGTCGGCCAGTGGTTCGAGCACATCGAACGAAGCGGCATCGGTCTGTTCGGCGCTCGCATCGCCCCGGCCCGGCGCAAATGGCACTGCAATGGCGACACCCGCCGCCTGCGCGGCCTGTTCGACGCCCAGATTGCCGGCCAGCACGATCGTATCGGCAAGGCTCGCGCCCGCTTCGGCGGCAATCGGTTCCAGTGCCGCAAGCACGCGGGCGAGGCGTTCGGGTTCATTGCCCGCCCAGTCCTTCTGCGGGGCCAGCCGGATGCGCGCGCCATTGGCGCCGCCGCGCATGTCCGATCCACGGAACGTGCGCGCCGCATCCCAGGCGGTGGTGACCATGTCACTCACTGACAGGCCGCTCGCCGCGATCTTCGCTTTCAGCGCCGCAACATCGTAGCCGGTCGGGCCAGCAGGTACCGGATCCTGCCAGATCAGATTTTCTGCAGGGACTTCCGGCCCGAAGTAGCGCGCTTTCGGCCCCATGTCGCGGTGCGTAAGCTTGAACCAGGCGCGCGCGAAGGTGTCTTTGAAGTATTCCGGATCGGCCCGGAACCGGTCCATGATCGCGCGATAGGCCGGATCCAGCTTCATCGCCATGTCAGCATCGGTCATGATCGGCATGGTGCGGATCGAGGGATCCTCCACATCGGCCGGCATGTCCGCCTCGGCGATGTTCACCGGCTGCCACTGCCAGGCACCGGCGGGGCTTTTCGCCAGTTCCCAGTCATGGTCCAGCAGCATGTCGAAATAGCCCATGTCGAATACGGTGGGGTTCGTGGTCCAGGCACCTTCGATGCCGCTGGTGATCGTATCGCGGCCCACGCCCTTGCCACCGGGGTTGGCCCAGCCGAAACCCTGCGCCTCGACATCGGCGCCTTCGGGATCGGGGCCGAGTTGCGACGCATCGCCATTGCCATGCGCCTTGCCCACCGTGTGCCCACCGGCGGTGAGCGCAGCGGTTTCTTCGTCATCCATCGCCATGCGGGCGAAGGTTTCGCGCACGGCCGCCGCCGTTTTCAGCGGATCAGGCTTGCCATCGACCCCTTCGGGATTGACATAGATCAGCCCCATCTGGACCGCCGCCAGCGGGTTTTCGAGCGAAGTTTCGTCACCTGCCTCGGCATAACGGTCCTTGGCCAGCCAATCCTTCTCGGCGCCCCAGTAGACGTCCTTTTCGGGATGCCAGATATCCTCGCGCCCGAAGGCGAAGCCAAAGGTTTTCAGGCCCATGGTTTCATAGGCGACATTGCCCGCCAGGATCATCAGATCGGCCCAGCTGATGCGGTTGCCGTATTTCTTCTTGATCGGCCACAGAAGGCGCCGGGCCTTGTCGAGGCTGACATTGTCGGGCCAAGAGTTGAGCGGGGCAAAGCGCTGGTTGCCGGTGCCGCCACCGCCGCGCCCGTCAGCGAGGCGATACGAACCCGCCGCGTGCCAGGCCATGCGTACCATCAGCCCGCCGTAATGGCCCCAGTCGGCCGGCCACCAGTCCTGGCTGTCTGTCATCAGTGCGGCCAGATCCTGCTTGAGCGCGGCGACGTCGAGCTTCTTCAGTTCCTCGCGATAGTCGAAGTCCGGCCCCAGCGGGTTGGTCTTCGCATCATGCTGATGGAGGATGTCAAGGTTGAGCGCTTCGGGCCACCAGCCCAGGTTGGACTTGCCGCTTTCGGTGACGCCGCCGTGCATCACGGGGCATTTTCCGGGGGTGTTCATGGCGTGGTTTCCTTCCGTTTGTGATGAGGCCTGTTTGACCGGGCCAATGAGAGGCAAGTTACACCAGCAGGTTTAATCATCAAACTCGATTATATGTTAAACAGTGATCGATATAAGCGATCATAACGCAGCCATGCCAACATGGCCGCGCCATGTGGTTGATCGCCCGGTCTTTTACGTCGCAGCTTGTCGGGGGGGAGCGGGGCATCTAAGGCTCTCGCGCCTGACAGACGATCAAACCGGCGGAGTACTGATGAGCGCATATCCCAAGACTTCACAGCTGATGGCGCGTGGCGCTGCATTCCTGGGCAGCGAATATGCGATCCTGTGCGGGGCGATGAGCTGGGTTTCGGAACGGCACCTCGTTTCGGCCATTTCCAATGCGGGCGGCTTTGGCGTGATTGCCTGCGGGGCGATGACACCCGAACTGCTGGACGGGGAAATCGCGGGGACGCGGGCGCTGACCGGCAAGCCGTTCGGCGTGAACCTCATCACCATGCATCCGCAACTGTTCGAGCTGATCGCCGTATGCGAAAAACACGGGGTCAGCCACGTGGTGCTGGCAGGCGGCATTCCGCCCAAGGGCAGCGTGGAAGCGATCAAGGCCTTCGGTGCAAAAGTGATCGTCTTCGCACCCACCCTGGCGCTGGCCAAGAAGCTGCTGCGCTCCGGCGCGGACGCGCTGGTGATCGAAGGGATGGAGGCAGGCGGCCATATCGGCCCGGTGGCGACCAGCGTGCTGGCGCAGGAATTTCTGCCCGAACTGGCCGATGAATACCTGGTCTTCGTGGCCGGCGGGATCGGCCGGGGCGAAAGCATGGCCGGCTATCTGGAGATGGGCGCAGCGGGCGTGCAGTTGGGCACCCGTTTTGCCTGCGCCAGCGAATCCATCGCGCACCCCGCCTTCAAGCAGGCCTTCTTCCGCGCCAATGCCCGCGATGCGGTGGCCAGCGTGCAGGTCGATGCGCGCCTGCCGGTGATTCCGGTGCGCGCGCTCAGGAACAAGGGCACGGAAGAATTCACCGCCAAGCAGCGCGAGGTCGCGCAGCTGCTGGACGATGGCGCGGTGGAAATGGGCGAAGCCCAGCTCCGGATCGAACATTACTGGGCAGGCGCGCTGCGCCGCGCGGTAATTGATGGCGACGTCGAAAACGGATCGCTGATGGCCGGCCAGTCAGTCGGCATGGTCAGGCAGGAAGAACCGGTGGCGGAGATCATCGCCGCGCTGATGACGCAGTGCGAGGCGGCGCTGACCCGCCGCTGAGCGCGGGCGCGATGAACGGCCGGTTCGCCTGGCCCGTTCAGCGCCCGGTTCAGCCCAGTTCGATCACCGTCTTGGCGAAGGCATCCTTCGACACCGCATGCGCATAGGCGGCCCTGGCATCGTCAAACGCGAAGCGCGCGCCCACCACCGGCTGGATGCCATTGGCCTCGATCCCGGCATTGAGCCGGCGGGCCATGCCTGCGGAGCCCACGAAGATACCGCGCAGGCTTGACTGGCGCAGGATCAGCCAGACCGGGTTGGGCCCGCCTTCGGGCTGGAGCACGCCGATCATCGCCACTTCGCCATTGGGCGCGGCGGCCATCAGCGAGGTTTCGAGCGTGCCTGCCCCGCCCACTTCCACCACCTTGTCCGCCCCGCCGAAGCGGGCAAACACCTCATTCCCCCAATCGGGCGTGTCACGATAATTGATCGTATGCGTGGCGCCCAGCGCCTTCGCCCGTGCCAGCTTTTCGTCAGAGGAGGAGGTGATGATGGTCACCGCCCCCGCCGCTGCGGCCAGTTGCAGGGCCAGGATCGAGACGCCGCCGGTGCCGAGCAGCAGCACCTTCTGCCCCGGCTTGACCGGCTGCGGGCCTTCGAACAGCGCGTTCCACGCGGTCACGCCCGCGCAGGGGAGCGTCGCCGCTTGCGCATAATCGAGATTCGCCGCCAAATGGATGACGCCGCGTTCGGGCAGGGTGACGAGTTCGGCCAGCATGCCGCTGGCGATGCCATCGCCCAGCGACGGGCCGGGATCGGCGGGAACGGGGCCGTCTTCCCAGTTCTGGTGAAAGGTTCCGGCCACCCGGTCCCCCGGCTTGAACGCGGTCACACCCGCGCCCACCGCCACCACTTCGCCCACGCCGTCGGACAGCGGGATCGCATCCTCGCTGAGCGCGCCGGAGATATACGCCCCGCCCAGCACCATCTGGTCACGATAGTTGAGCGACCAGGCACGCGGGCGGATCAGCACTTCGCCCGGGCCGGGCCGGGGATCGGGCAGCTCTCGCAGCTCAAGACTGTCAACGCCGGTCTTGCCGCCCGGCAGCACCCATGCACGCATATCATTCTCCCGATTGTTGATCGCGCGCCGCGCGCGGAACTGACTCTATTTCGGATTTCCTAGCTGCACGGCCATGGCTGCGCAAGCGAACAGGCCGGCGCATGAAGTGGTGTCGTGGCAAACGGCTGTTTTCGGGGGTTATCCATGATCGGGCTTGGAGCCGGAATGTCGGGGTTAGCGGACATTATGATTCACAACCAGTGGGGCGGGCTCCACCTCCAAACGCCACCTACCGCAACGGCAATTGTCCACGCAAATGTCATCAAAGCTAAGATCGTTGACCAAACTATTGTGTGGAGACCCATTGAATGATGAACCGTTCCGACAGAATTTGACCGATAAAAGCGCAGCCCAAGAACGATGCATCCAACCCACAAAGCGCATAGGATTGGCGCAATGTAATCCCCGTCTCCGAAAGCCCACAAGATGGGCAATGAGATCAGGACAGGAAGCACTATCCAGAACTTGGCAGCCCATAGCCCACGAAGGCCTGCAGTTGCCTCACGGACACTCGGACTCGGTCGCTGATGATGAGGTTCTAGGTTGCTCATACGTCGAGACTGCCGAATCCAATCAACGTCCGCAATGTTCTCGTATCCGGACAGTCAGGTTTGCGACCAAATGCCTCGAAAGCTGCCGCCAGCGCCGGTGCCTGAAACCGCTTACCCCGCCTCGGCCAGTTGCTCCGTATCGATGCCCACGCGCATCTGCGCGGGATAGCGCGGCCCGGCAGTGGTCTGCGGGCTGATCGCCTCGCCTGCGCGGGCGATGATATCCGGCGTGATCGCCCGGTCGAGCGTGGCGAAATTTTCTTCCATATGCGCGATCCGGCCCGTGCCCGGGATCGCGTGCACATGGTCCCCGCGCGACAGCACCCAGGCCAGCGCGAGCTGCGCAGGGGTGACGCCCGCCTCGCCCGCCAGCGCGGCCAGCCGGTCTGCCAGCAGGCGATTATGCGCCCAGTTTTCCGGCGTGAAGCGGGGCATTCCGTTGCGAATATCCTTGGCATCGAACTGCGCCGGATCGGCGGGCGTGCCCACCAGCGGCCCGCGGCAAAGCGGCGAAAAGGCGACCAGCGCGACGCCCAGTTCGCGGCAGGCGTCCAGCACCGCGATTTCCACATCGCGCGTCCACAGCGAATATTCGGTCTGCATGGCGGTGACGGGATGCACCGCATGCGCGCGGCGCAGCGTCGGCGCGCTCATTTCCGACAGGCCGATCCCGCCAATCTTCCCCTCCTTGACCAGATCGCCAAGCGCGCCGACCGATTCCTCGATCGGCACATTCACGTCGAAACGGTGCAGGTAATAGAGATCGATATGATCCGTGCGGAGCAGGCGCAGGCTTTCTTCAAGCGCAGCGCGGATGAATTCCGGCCGGCAATCGATCCGGCGCTGGTCCCCGTCGACCAGAATGCCGGTCTTGGACGCCAGCACGAACCGGTCCCGCCGCCCGTGCAGCGTCTCGCCGATCAGGCGCTCGCTCTTGCCCAGCCCGTAGACCCGCGCCGTGTCGAGATGTTCATAGCCAAGGTCGATCGCCTGATCGAGCAGCCGCGCCGCCTCTGCCGCGCCGGGGGGCCGGCCATAGGCCCAGGCGATGTTCATGCAGCCAAGGCCCACCGGGCGCACCGCACGCGTGCCGATCATGCGGCGGTCATCAGCTGGTAAATCTTTCATCCTATGCGCATCTTTCTGCTAAGAGGGGGTTCCGCGCCGGATAGTGCGGCGGATCGGCTCCGGATGAAAGGGGAAGTAATCATGGGTGGTTTCCTGATAGCGCTGCTGGGCCTGGTCATCATATTCCTGATGATGGGCGTGCGGGTGGTGCGGCAAGGCTTCGTCTACACGATCGAACGGCTGGGCAAGTTCACCCTGGCGGCCGAACCCGGTCTGCACCTGATCATCCCGTTCATTGACCGCGTGGGCCAGAAGGTCAACGTGATGGAACAGGTGCTGGATATTCCGGGGCAGGAAATCATCACCAAGGACAACGCCATGGTCGGCGTGGACGCGGTGGTTTTCTTCCAGGTGCTGGATGCGGGCAAGGCCGCTTACGAGGTGCATAATCTCTATGCCTCGATCATGGCGCTGACCACCACCAACCTGCGCACGGTGATGGGATCGATGGATCTGGACGAAACCCTGTCCAAGCGTGACGAGATCAACGCCCGCCTGCTGTCCGTGGTCGATCATGCCACCTCGCCCTGGGGGGTGAAGATCACCCGCGTGGAAATCAAGGATATCCGCCCGCCGCTGGACATTTCCGAAGCGATGGCCCGCCAGATGAAGGCCGAACGGCTCAAACGTGCGGAAATCCTTGAGGCGGAGGGCGAACGTGCCTCGAAGATCCTGCGCGCCGAAGGTGAAAAGCAATCGCAGATCCTGGCCGCCGAAGGGCGCCGCGAATCCGCCTTCCGCGATGCCGAAGCGCGTGAACGCGAAGCCGAGGCGGAAGCGCGCGCCACCCAGATGGTCAGCCAGGCCATCGCCGAATCCGGCGCACAGGCGATCAATTACTTCGTCGCCCAGAAATATACCGAAGCGGTCGGCAAATTCGCCACCTCGCCCAATGCGAAGACCATCCTGTTCCCGGTCGAGGCGACTCAGCTGATGGGCACGCTGGGCGGGATCGGCGAACTGGCCCGCGAGGCGTTGGGCGGCGGCACCGGCGGCGATGGCGGGGCCAGCCCGGCTGCGCCCGCATCGCGCGGGCCCTTTGCGGGCCGCACCGGCATGCCGCCCGCGACGGGGCGCGAATGATGAACGAGCTCAACAATCTCGATCCGCACTGGGCCTGGCTTGCAATCGGGCTGGTGCTGGGCGCCGCCGAAATGGCGGTGCCCGGCGTGTTCCTGATCTGGCTGGCGGGCGCGGCGATCATCACCGGACTGCTGACCTGGATACTGCCGATCGGCCTGCCGTTGCAGATCGTGATTTTCGCGGTGCTGGCGATCGTGGCCGTGTTCGCCGGGCGCAATTATCTGCGCCGCAATCCGGTGGCAGCGGCAGACCCCAACATGAACCGGCGCGGGGCGCGGCTGGTCGGCGAAACCGTGGTGGTCACTCAGGCCATTGAAGGCGGGACGGGCCGCGTCCACCATGGCGACAGCGAGTGGCTGGCGCGCGGGCCGGACGCCGTGCCCGGCACCCGCATGCGGATTACCGGCAGCGACGGCGCCGTGCTGATCGTGGAGCCAGTTGCCTGAGGGATCAGGTCAGGCGCTGGCGGAGGCGCCGAAACGGCCGTGCTTGCGATAGCGGACCATCCAGCGATCGAGGAACAGGCCAAGTGGCCTGGGCTTGATGCCAAGCTGGGCAAGGCCGGGATAATCGCCCGAGGGAACATTGCCCGCTTTCAGCAGCTTCCACTGATCAAGGCTGATCGGCGCGCCGGGCAGCCAGCCGGTCAGCGCGGCGAAGCCGGCCGAGGCGAAATCAGGCAGGTCCGCGAACAGCGTCTTGCGCTGCTGGGCCTTGGCGATGGCGCGGTTGATCTGGCCCATCGTCAGCACTTCGGGCCCGGCAATTTCGTATGTCTTGCCGCCATGGCTCGCCGGATCGGACAGGGCCGCAACGATCGCATTGGCCGCATCGTCGACATGCACTGGCTGCATCTGCGCATCCGGCCCGAACACCGGCAGGACGGGCAGCAGCGCAATCAGCCCCGCGAACATGTTGATGAACTGGTCATCCTCGCCGAAGATCACTGACGGTCGCAGGATCGTCGCCCCGGGGAACGCCGCGCGCACCGCCGCTTCACCTTCGCCCTTGGTGCGCGCATAGCGCACTTCGGATTCAGCATCCGCGCCGATCGCGGACACATGCACGAGAGCACCGGCCCCAGCGGCCTTCGCGGCCTGCGCCGCCACGCCGGGTCCGCGCGCCTGCACCGCATCCGCATCGGGCCCGAATGTCCCGGCCAGATAAACCGCCGCGTCCGCCCCGGCCATTGCCGCTGCCAGCGTTTCGGGCCTGCCGACGTCGCAATAGGCGAACTGGATCTGGCCCAGATTGCCCAGCGGCTTCAGGCGATAGGCGCGTTCGGGGTGACGCGCGGCCACCCGCAGCCGGGCACCGCGGCTCAGCAGTTCCTGCGCGACCCGCGTACCGAGAAAGCCGCTGCCGCCCACCAGCACCACCAGCCTGCCGTCCAGATCCTTTGTCTTGGCCATAAATCCTGCATTCCGCGCGAGAGAGTTTCTGTCGGCTGCCCATGCCGCAAGCGCGCGCGGGCCGCAACCGGTTTGGCGGCAATCCGCGCCAGACTGTCAGCGTTCCGCGCCGTTCCTGAATTCGGTCACGATCTGCCACACGGTGATAAACAGGGCCGCGATCATCGGGCCGACGATGAAGCCGTTGAGCCCCATGGTTTCCAGCCCGGCAATCGTCGCGATCAGCACCACGAAATCGGGCATGCGCGTTTCATGCCCGACCAGCACCGGGCGCAGCAGATTGTCGATCAGGCCGATCACGAAGAACCCCGTCAGGATCAGCGCCACGCCTTCCCAGATCGCGCCGGTCGCCAGCAGGTAAAGCGCAACCGGAAGCCACACGATCCCCGTCCCGACTGCCGGAACCAGTGAAAACAGGCCCATCAGCAGGCCCCACAGCAGCGCGCCTTCGATGCCCAGCAGCCAGAAGGTCACTCCGCCGACCAGTCCCTGCAGCACGGCGACAACCACGGACCCCTTGATCGTGGCGCGCACCACGATGATGAAGCGTTCCGCCAGCGCATCACGCAGCTCCGGGGCCAGCGGCACCGCTTCCTTCACCTTCTGCCCAATCACATCCCCGTCGCGCAGCAGGAAGAAGGTGAGATAGAGCATGAGGCCAAGCGCCGCGATGAAGCGCAGCGCCCCCTGCCCGAAGATCAGCGCGCGCGAGGCGATATTCTGCAGGCCGGAAGCGACGACCGAATCCGGCAGGCTGCGCGCCGTGGCCAGTTCGCCCCATTGTGATGCGCCGATCCAGCGGTCCACCCGGTCGGGCAGGATCGCGCGGAAATCGCTGATCGCCCGGGCGATGTCGATCTGGCCCGTTTCCAGCTTTTCATACAGCGTTGCCGCCTCCTGGATCAGGCTGATCCCCACCAGAATGCCGGGCAGGATGATCAGCAGCATGATCAGGGCCAGGGTCAGCCCGGCGGCCAGGTTGGGCCGTCCGCCGAGCCGGGCAGTCAGCCGGTGATTGAGCGGCATGAACAGGATGCCCGCCACCAGCCCCCACAAAATCGCACCGAAAAACGGCGCAACCAGCCAGGCAAAGGCGAAAGTGATGAAAAGGACGATTGCGAGAAAACCCGCATTCTCGATCCTGAGGGCACCTGAATCGCGCTGGAACATGCGCGGTTGATGGCATTGTTTCGGCCGGAAACCAACATTTGTCTGCGCACGGGCGTGGCGCGGAAAAACCGCATCAATGCGTTTCAGTACCAGGCAGAAGAAAATGGAGCGGGCGAAGGGATTCGAACCCTCGACCCCAACCTTGGCAAGGTTGTGCTCTACCCCTGAGCTACGCCCGCTCACTGGCGTGTCCGGGCGCGAATGGCCCGGTGAGGAGGCGCGCGGTTAGCATCGCCCCTGCCGCCCCGCAAGAGGAAAATCGTTCGCTTTCATTGGCCCTTCACAATTGGCGGCAACACCCCACATTGTGATTTCACACGGCAGCGACGGGAGCAGCACTTTGGCCAGCATGGGATTGAGCGTCGAAGAAGAGAAAGCGGTCGAACGCTTCCGCAAGGATGTGGTCGAACCGTCAATGACCAGCCTGGTCATTCTCGATTTCTGGGCCGAATGGTGCGGCCCGTGCAAGCAGCTTACCCCCGTGCTGGAAAAGATCGCCGCCGAATATTCCGACAAGGGCGTGATCCTGGCCAAGATCAATGTGGACGAGGAAGGCTTCATCGCCGCCCAGTTCCAGGTCCAGTCAATCCCCACCGTCTACGCGCTGTTCCAGGGCAAGCCGGTCGCCAATCTCACCAATGCCCGCAGCGAATCGCAACTGCGCCAGGTGCTGGACCAGTTGCTGGCGCAATTGCCGGTGGAACCGGGCCCCGGCGCGCAGCAGGATATCGCCCCCTTGCTGGCAATGGGCGAGGATGTGCTGGCAGCGGGCGACGGGCCGCGCGCCGCAACCATCTTCAGCCAGATCGTGGAGATCGCGCCTGACAGCGCAGCGGCTCATGCCGGCCTGATTCGCGCGCTGACCGTGGCCGGGGAACTGGCCGAGGCGGGCGCGGTGATTGACGCACTGCCGGCGGAAATCGCCGCCGATCCGCTGGTCAGCCAGGCCCGGTCCGCCCTGGTGCTGGCGCAGGACGCGCCTGACGATGCCGAACTGGCCGGTCTGCGCGATGCGGCACGGGCGAATCCCGCTGACATGGATGCGCAGCTGGCCTTTGCCGCCGCCGCCTTTGCCGCGGGACAGCGCGACGAGGCGGCAGACACGCTGCTGGCGATGGTGGCGGCTGACCCCGCCTGGAATGAGGGCGCGGCGCGGGCCAAGCTGCTGCAGATCTTCGAGGCGATCGGGCTGGAGGATCCCTGGGTTTCCGCCACGCGCCGCCGCCTGTCGACGATCCTGTTCGGTTGAGCGCCGGCCGGTGGCCCTCACCCGCCTTTCCATCTTCCCCCTGACCGGCGCGATCCTGTTTCCCGGCCTGCATCTGCCGCTGCATATTTTCGAACCCCGCTATCGCGCGATGGTCAGCGATGCGCTGGCGCGCGACCGCCGGATCGCGATGATCCAGCCGCAGACACCGGGCGAAGGCGCACCGCTGTTCAGCATCGGCTGCGTCGGGCGGATCGACGAGGTCGAGGCGCTCGACGATGGCCGCTACAATATCGTGCTGGAAGGGGAGAGCCGCTTTCGCATCGGGCGCGAACTGGATGTGGCCACGCCCTTCCGCCAGGTCGAGGCGGAACTGATCGACGATCCCGAGCATGAGGCGCTGAGCGCGGTGGAACGCGCCGGGTTCGAGCGGGAGGCGATGCATTTCGCCGATGCGCAGGGGTATAGCGTGGACTGGACCTCGGTTTCGCGGCTGGACGATCTCTCGCTCATCAACGGGGTGTCGCAGATCGCGCCCTTCGATGCCGCCGCCAAGCAGGCCCTGCTGGAAGCGCCCGATCTGGCCACGCGCTGCGAATTGCTGATCCAGCTGATGCAGTTTTTCGCCCGCCGCGACGGTGATGACGACGGGCGGGTGACGCTGCAATAGCGGTCAAGCGCCCGGCCGCTCAGATCGCGGCGGAATCCAGCTCCAGCCCTTCGTTGCGATAGGCCGCGACCAGTGCATTGCGCAGCAGCACGGCGATGGTCATCGGGCCGACCCCGCCCGGAACCGGGGTAATCGCGCCTGCCACCTCGCTGGCCGAGGCGAAATGAACATCGCCCACCAGCCGGGTCTTGCCCGGTTCCGCGCCAGGCACGCGGTTGATTCCGACATCAATCACTGTCGCGCCCGGCCTGATCCATTCCCCGCGCACCATTTCGGGGCGGCCCACGGCAGCCACCACAATATCGGCCCGGCGCACGACAGCGGGCAGGTCGCGAGTGCGGCTGTGCGCCACGGTGACAGTGCAGCTTTCGGCCAGCAGCAGTTGCGCCATCGGCTTGCCGACGATGTTGGAGCGGCCGATCACCACTGCATCGAGACCGGACAGATCGCCCAGCCGGTCTTTCAGCAGCATCACGCAACCCAGCGGCGTGCAGGGCACGAACCCCGGCTGACCCACCGCCAACCGCCCGGCGTTGATCACGTGGAAGCCGTCCACATCCTTGTCCGGCGCAATTGCGGCGATCACTTCAAGTTCGTCAAGATGCGCGGGCAGTGGCAGCTGGACCAGGATCCCGTCCACGAAGCGATCGCGGTTCAGCTTTTCGACCAATGCCAGCAGTTCGGCGCGGGTGGTGGTGGCGGGCAGGCGGTGTTCGAAGCTGGCCATGCCGCAGGCCACCGTCTGACGGCCCTTGTTGCGCACATAAACCTCGCTCGCCGGGTCTTCGCCCACCAGCACCACAGCCAGCCCCGCCTTGCGCGCGGCCTGTCGTTCGAAGGTGGCGGCCAGCGCGGCGACTTTCGCGCGCAACCCTTCGGCAAAGGCCTTCCCGTCAATCCGCTGCGCGGTCATATCGCCGCGACGGCCAGATTATTGACGATGATCAGCAGGATCTGCAGGCCGATGATCAGCACCAGCGGCGAAAAATCGACCGCGCCGGTATTGGGCAGGATGCGCCGGATCGGCTGCAGCATGGGGTTGAGCAGGGCATTGAGCGCGGTCCAGATCGCGGCCACGAACTGATTGCTCATGTTCACCACGTTGAAGGCGATCAGCAGGCCGAGCACGAACTGCACGATCACGATGGTGACGATCACATTGATCAGCAGATGGAGGATCTGGGCGATGGTGACGAGGATCACGCGGTAAACCTTTCTGCCGGGCGGACCGAAGCGGCCGCACCGGCCTGTTAGCGAAGCGCGCGCGCCCTATCAACCGGCGCGGATAAGCGTGCCTGCCCCGCGCGAGGTGAAGATTTCCAGCAGCATGGCATGCGGCACGCGCCCGTCCAGCACGACGGCGGCTTCGCATCCGGCCTCCACCGCATGGACGCAGGTTTCGAGCTTGGGGATCATGCCACCCGAAATCGTCCCGTCAGCCTGCAGCAGGGCGATGTCGGCCGGGGTCAGATCGGTCAGCAGGTTCCGGTCCTTGTCCAGCACGCCCGGCACGTCCGTCAGCAGGAACAGCCGCGCCGCGCCCAGCGCCGCAGCCACCGCACCCGCCATCGTATCGGCATTGATGTTGTAAGTATGCCCGTCCTCGCCCGCGCCGATGGGAGCGACCACCGGGATCATCCCCGCCCCGCAGGCGGTTTCGAGGATGGTGGTGTCGACCCGCGACGGTTCACCCACAAAGCCCAGGTCCACCGCCTGTTCGATATTGCTGTCCGGATCCTTGGTGGTGCGCTGCACCTTGGTGGCGGTGACCATCCCGGCGTCCTTGCCCGAAATGCCCAGCGCCTTGCCGCCCGCGCGCGCAATCCAGCCCACCAGTTCCTTGTTGATCGCGCCGGACAGGACCATCTCGGCCACTTCGGCGGTGGCCTTGTCCGTCACCCGCAGCCCGTCCACGAAAGTGGATTCGACGCCCAGCTTCTTCAGCATGGCGCCGATCTGCGGCCCCCCGCCATGGACCACCACCGGATTGATGCCCACCGCCTGCAGCAGCACGATATCCTCGGCGAAATCGCGCGCGGCCTCAGGGTCGCCCATGGCATGGCCGCCATATTTCACCACGAAGGTCTTGCCCGCATAGCGTTGCATATACGGCAGCGCCTCGATCAGCGTTTCGGCCTTGGCGAGCATGGCAGCGGTATCGACCGCATTGTCCGGACTGGCACTCATCACTTTCACTCCCGATCGCTCCCCGCCCCTGCGTCAAGCCTGCGCCCGATAAACATGCCGAGCCGGATCAGCAACGGCACCGCCGTAAAGCTCAAAACCAGCTTGGCCGCAATCTGTCCCGCCAGCAGCGGGAGAATCGGGAATACGCCGTAGAAGGCAATGGTGATGAAGATCAATCCATCGATCGCCTGCGCCACCGCCGAAGCGAGCGCCCCGCGCAGCATCACGCCGCCGCCGGTGGTTCCGCCGCGCATCCCCAGCGCGGAAAAAACCCGCACATTGATGAAGACCGAGACGAAATAGGCCGCGATCCCGCCCAGCATGATGCGCGGGCTCTGCGCGAACACCAGATTGAAGGCGGCAAGGCGCCCGGCATCCATCTGCGGCGCGGGCGGAATGGCCAGCACCAGCGCAATCAGCGCCAGCGCCGCGCCCACCGGGGCAAAGCCGAACAGGATCAGCCGGTGCGCCAGCGCGCGGCCGTGCAGTTCGGCCACGGTGGAGGAAATGGCAATCACCCCGATATAGGCCAGCAGGCCCAGCTCCACCGCGACCGGCCCGAACCCGCCCTGCTTGTTGCCCATGAACCCGGCCAGCACGTTCAGCCCGCCATACAGTGGCAGCAGCAGTAGCAGCGAAGGCGGGACGGGGCGCGATGCGGTCATGCCGCAAGGCCCTAGCCGGGTCAGGGCAGCGGGGGAAGTCCACCCGCAGCCGCTGGACACCCGGCCTTCCCCGGCATAACGCACTGCGCCATGGACCCAGCACATCTTCCCGATTCCATCCTGATCGTCGATTTCGGCAGCCAGGTGACTCAACTGATCGCCCGGCGCGTGCGCGAAGCGGGCGTCTATTCCGAAATCGCGCCCTTTACTCAGGCCGAGGAAGCCTTCGCCCGGATGCGCCCCAGGGGCATCATCCTGTCAGGCGGCCCGGCGTCAGTGACGGATGAAAACGGCCCGCGCATTCCGCAGGCAATCCTGGACAGCGGGCTGCCGATTTTCGGCATCTGTTATGGCCAGCAGGCACTGATGCACCAGCTGGGCGGAGAGGTTCTGGCCGGGGACAGCGGCGAATTCGGGCGCGCCTTCATTGATATTTCCGAAGGCTGTGCGCTGTTTGACGGGCTGTGGCATCCGGGCGAAAGCCATCAGGTGTGGATGAGCCATGGCGACAAGGTGACGCGGCTGGCGCCCGGCTTCCGCCCCGTCGCCGCCAGCCCCGGTGCGCCCTATGCGGTCATCGCGGATGATGAACGCCGCATCTATGCCATGCAGTTCCATCCCGAAGTGGTTCACACGCCCGATGGCGCGCGCCTGCTCGCCAATTTCGTGCGCCATGTCTGCGGCCTGGCCGGTGACTGGACCATGGCCGAATTCCGCAAGACCAAGATCGAGGAAATCCGCGCCCAGGTGGGCGACGGCAAGGTGATCTGCGGGCTGTCGGGCGGGGTCGATTCAGCAGTGGCGGCAGTGCTGATTCACGAAGCGATCGGCGATCAGCTGACCTGCGTCTTCGTGGATCACGGGCTGATGCGACTGGGCGAGGCGGAACAGGTCGTCAGCCTGTTCAAGGGTCATTACAACATCCCGCTGGTGCATGTGGACGCCGAAACCCTGTTCATGAACGGACTGGCCGGGGTGAGCGATCCCGAAGCCAAGCGCAAGTTCATCGGCAAGACCTTCATCGACGTGTTCGAGGACGAGGCGAAGAAGATCGGCGGGGCCGATTTCCTGGCGCAAGGCACGCTCTATCCCGACGTCATCGAAAGCGTCAGCTTTACCGGTGGGCCAAGCGTGACGATCAAGAGCCACCACAATGTCGGCGGCCTGCCCGAACGGATGAACATGCAGCTGGTCGAACCGCTGCGCGAATTGTTCAAGGACGAAGTCCGTGAACTCGGCCGCGAACTGGGCCTGCCCGATATCTTCGTGGGCCGGCACCCCTTCCCCGGCCCCGGCCTTGCCATTCGCATTCCGGGCGAAGTGACCAAGGAACGCTGCGACATCCTGCGCAAGGCGGACGCGGTCTATCTGGACGAAATCCGCAACGCCGGGCTTTACGATGCGATCTGGCAGGCCTTTGCCGTCCTGCTGCCGGTGCGCACGGTGGGCGTGATGGGTGACGGGCGCACTTATGACTGCGTCTGCGCGCTGCGCGCCGTTACTTCCACTGATGGCATGACGGCGGATATCTATCCGTTCGACGCCGCCTTCCTCAGCCGCGTGGCGACGCGGATCATCAACGAGGTGAAGGGGATCAACCGGGTGGTCTATGACTATACGTCAAAGCCGCCCGGCACGATCGAATGGGAATGACCGGGTTGCCGCGCGCTCACTTCACCTTCTTGTAGGGTACGAAATCGCCCAGGAAGACAGAGCCGGTGAACATATGCGTGCTCTGGTCCATGGTGGTCACGATATCCTGCTTGCACAATTCGCTGCTGGTCCGCTTCATCACCAGCACATCGTAATAATCCAGCGACTGGGGATTGGCGGGGCGGTTCACCCACACGGTGTCCCCGCGCTGATAGACCAGCGCGGTGCGGTGAATGACCTTGAGGTTATGCGAATCGAACAGGTTGATGCAGGATCTGGGTTCACCCGCCTCGCGCCCTTCGAGCAGCTTGGCGAGCTGTTCTTCCCCGCTCAGCTTCGGCTTGGCAACAGCCGCCGGTCCGGACAGCGCCATCGCGCCAGCAGCGGCGCAGGCGAGGGCAGTCAATGTCTTGCGCATGATCGTCTCCCGTCAAAGGCCGAAGGATGCGCCCGGACAGCTTAACGCAGGATGAGCGGAATCAGCCCGTCCCGCCCACGGTCAGCCCTTCGATAAGCAGGGTCGGCTGGCCAACCCCCGCGGGCACGCTCTGCCCGCCCTTGCCGCAAATGCCCACGCCTTCGTCCAGCGCCAGATCATTGCCGATGCCCTTGACGCGGGTCAGCACGCTCGGCCCGTCGCCGATCAGCGTGGCACCCTTGATCGGCGCGCCCAGTTTGCCATTTTCCACCTTGTAAGCCTCGGTGCAGGAAAAGACGAACTTGCCCGATACGATATCGACCTGACCGCCGCCGAAGCTCTTGGCGAAAATGCCGTTCTTCATGCGCGCCAGCAGTTCCGCCGGATCGTCATCGCCCGCTTTCATGAAAGTGTTGGTCATGCGCGGCATCGGAGCATGAGCGTAATTTTCACGCCGCCCGTTGCCGGTGGGTTCCACCCCCATCAGCCGGGCGTTCAGCCGGTCCTGCATATAGCCCTTGAGAATGCCATCCTCGATCAGCACGGTTTCCTGCGTGGGCGTGCCTTCATCGTCAATGGAGAGCGAGCCGCGCCGGTCCGCGATGCTGCCATCGTCCACCACCGTCACCCCCGGCGCACCCACCCGTTCGCCGATCCGGCCGGAAAAGGCGCTGGTGCCCTTGCGATTGAAATCGCCTTCCAGCCCGTGGCCGACAGCCTCGTGCAGCAGCACGCCGGGCCAGCCGGGCCCGAGCAGCACGGTCATTTCGCCCGCCGGAGCGGCCACGCTGTCCAGATTGACCAGCGCCTGATCCAGCGCGGTGTCAATCGCGCGGTTCCATTCGGCCTCCTCGAACAGCCGGTCATAGAGATAGCGCCCGCCCATGCCGAAACTGCCGGTCTCGCGCCTGCCATTGCTTTCCGCCACGATGCTGACGTTAAGCCGCACCAGCGGGCGGATATCCTGCGCCACGAAGCCGTCGGCACGCACGATTTCGACCACGCTCCAGCTGCCGGTTATCGATGCGCTGACCTGCGCCACACGCGGGTCGCGCGCGCGGGCGGCGGCGTCGATCCGTTCCAGCAGGCTGACCTTGTCAGCAAAGGGGACAAGGTCCAGCGGGCTGGCGTCAGTATAGAGATGGCGATTGTTGCGGCGCGGCGCGGCGGCGGGCTGGCCGCTGGCCGGATCGAGCAGCTGCAGCGTTTCACCCGCCCGGCGAATGGCAGCGGCGCTGATCTCGTTGGCATGGGCAAAGCCCGTCATCTCCCCCGAAACGCCGCGCAGGCCAAAACCCGCATCGCGCGAATAATCGCAGGTCTTTAACCGGCCATCATCGAACCCGAATGCCTCGCTGGCGATGAATTGCAGGTAAAGTTCGCCATCGTCGCATTGGGCCAGCGTTTCGCGGGCCAGCGCCTGTGCGTCTTCGGGAGTCAGCCTGCCATCGATATAGAGCAGGCCGCGCGGATCGGTGCGTTCGGTCATGCTGACCGATATAGGGGGGTTACAGGGAGGCGCCAGAGGCAATATCGGGCAGGCTGGCCTGATCGGCCCCGTCAGCCGGGCCACCCTTCAGCACGAAGCGCCGGTCGCAATAGCCGCAGTCGACATAGCCGTGTTCGTCAATTTCCAGCCATACGCGCGGATGGCCAAGCGCGGCCGGGCGATAGGCGGCCCCGCCGCGAATGGCGCCTGCGCCATCGCATGAGACGCGGGTGGTTTCGACCAGGGTGGTTTCGGGCGGCTGAATCATGGCCCGCGCCTTATCGCGCCGCGCGCATCAGGGCAACAGGCGAAGCCGCGAGGCGGTCAGTTATAGATCACCTGCACCTGGAAAGTAGCGCTGTAATGACCGCTGAGCTGGTTGGGGTTGACGTTCAGCGTGCCACCAAGGTCGAATTCATAGATACCGGTCGAGGAGGTGACGCGATATTGCACAAAGCCCAGGCCATTGCCGACCTTGAGCAATCCGCTGGTGGGATAGAGCGTCATCTTGTCCAGCACCATCGCTGTACCGGGGCCGTTCAGCGATATCTTGGAGGCGGGCGGAAGCTTGATCCGGACGATCCGGTTGGGCAGGCCAAAGCCGCTGAATTCGCCAGGCTGGCAGGCGCCGGTGTGAACCAGCCCGCCATTGGCAACGCAGCTGTCGCTGGCTCCGCCGGTCATCACCACTGTGCCGCCGGTAGTGGACGGGGCAATCACGCCAAAGTCCATGTCCTGGCCCTTGACGATGCTCAGCGCTTCTAGAATGCTGGCCTCGGTCCGAACGGTCGTCTCGCCCGCCATGGCGGGCCCGGACGCAAGCATGCCGCCCGCGCCAAGCACCAGCAGGCCCGCACGCCATGCGCGCGAAACGCGCCCGAAGACGCGGTTGAAGAGACAACCCCTGAGTCCCATTGATGGTGGCATAGCTCCGGTCACATGAAAGGCTCATATCCGCACATGGTTAAATTGGCCCTAACCAGTCACTGAAACCACCGCGCGGCCATGCGCCCCCTTTACGCGGGGGCGGCGCTGGCGCATGGGTTCGCGCATCATGAGCGCCGCCCTTCCCGCCATTTCGATCCGCAACCTTGTGAAACGCTATGCCGGGGCGGGTGGCGAGGCTGGCAAGCTGGCGCTGGACGGGGTCAGCTTCGATGTGCCGCAGGGCGAAGTGTTCGGCCTGCTCGGCCCCAATGGCGCGGGAAAATCCACGCTGATCAACATTCTGGCCGGGCTGGTCGGCAAGACATCGGGCACGGTTGAAATCTGGGGCCACGATATCGACCGTGACCGGCGCAACGCCAAGGCCTGCATCGGCATCGTGCCGCAGGAAATCGTCTTCGACCCCTTCTTCACCCCCTTCGAAGTGCTGGAAAACCAGGCCGGGCTGTATGGCGTGGCAAAGGCGCTGCGCCGGTCGGATGAATTGCTGCGCGCCGTGCACCTTGCGGACAAGCGCAACGCCTATGCCCGTTCGCTCTCTGGCGGGATGAAGCGGCGCATGCTGATTGCCAAGGCGATGGTCCATTCGCCGCCGGTGCTGGTGCTGGACGAACCCACCGCCGGGGTGGACGTGGAACTGCGCCGCCAGCTGTGGGAACTGGTCAGCGAACTGAACCGCGAAGGGGTGACCGTGGTGCTGACCACTCATTACCTCGAAGAGGCGGAAGAACTGTGCGAACGGATCGCGATCATCAATCACGGCCGGCTTATCGCCAATAAGCCCACACGCGAACTGGTGGGCATGATGCGCGAGAAGATCGTGGTGCTGACGCTGGACCGCGCGATGGACCAGATGCCGCATCACCCCGCCTTTACCCGGTCCGCCAAGCGGGACGACCGGGTGCTCGAAATTACTTACGACAAGGACCGGATCACCGCCGGGCAGGTCATGGCGCTGGTCCAGGAACAGGGGCTGGTGATCGAGGATGTCACCACCCGCGAAGCCGACCTGGAGGATGTCTTCGTGCAACTGACCACTGATCCGGGCGGACGGGCGTGACCAGCCGCACTTGCCCCTTGCCCTTTGCCCCGGCATGAAGGGCAGGCATGGCATCGAAGCAGCCCCGACCTGACGTCATCATCATCGGCTCCGGCGCGGCCGGGCTGACCGCCGCGCTTACGCTTGCCACCAGGCTGAAGGTGCTGGTGCTGGCCAAGGGAACGCTGAGCGACGGTTCCACCGCCTGGGCGCAGGGCGGCATCGCCGCAGTGCTGGACGCGGGCGACACGTTCGAAAATCACATTCGCGACACGATGGTGGCGGGCGCCGGGCTCAATCGCCTTGAAACGGTCGAATATGTGATCGAGCGCGCACCGCACGCGATCGAACGGCTGATCGCCCTGGGCGTGCCCTTCAACCAGCAGGCAGGCGCGCTGCATCTCACGCGCGAAGGCGGCCATTCGCACCGCCGCATCGTGCATGTCGATGATGCGACGGGCCGCGCGGTGCAGGATGCGCTGGTCAGCGCGGCGCAGGCGCACCCCAACATCACCCTGCTGCCGGGGCGCAGCTGCATTGACCTGATCACCGGGCGGCACGAGGCGCGCTATTCAGGATCGGGCCGGGTCTGGGGCGTCTATGCGCTGAACGAGGCGACCGGCAAGGTGGAGGCGCATACCGCCCGGGCCACGGTGCTGGCGGCGGGCGGCGCGGGGCGCTGCTATCTCTTTTCCACCTCGCCACGCGGCGCGACGGGTGACGGAATCGCCATGGCCTGGCGCGCGGGCGCGCGGGTGTCCAACATGGAGATGATGCAGTTCCACCCCACCTGTCTTTACAATCTGGAGGTCAAGAACTTCCTGGTGACCGAGGCGGTGCGCGGCGAAGGTGGCTGGCTGATCAACCCGCGCACCGGCAAGCGGTTCATGGAATTCTACGATGCAGAGCGGATGGAACTGGCCCCGCGCGATGTGGTCGCCCGCGCGATCGATTCCGAGATCAAGCGTTTCGGGCTGGATTACGTCCATCTCGACATCAGCCACAAGCCAGCTGGCTTCGTGCGCGAACATTTCCCGATGATCCACGCCAAGCTGCTGGGCCTGGGGATCGACATGACGGCTGGTCCCATTCCCGTGGTCCCGGCCCAGCATTATACCTGCGGCGGGGTGCTGATCGACCTGGCCGGGCGCACTGATCTGCCTGGCCTTTATGCCGCGGGCGAATGCACCGAAAGCGGGCTGCACGGGGCCAATCGCCTTGCATCCAATTCGCTGCTGGAATGTTTCGTCTTCGGCGAAGCGGCAGCGCACGACATTCTCGAACGCTGGTCCAGCTTCGATGCGCCGCCCGCGATCCGCCCGTGGGACGAAAGCCGGGTGGCGGATTCGGACGAGGAAGTGGTCATCAAGCAGAACTGGACTGAAATTCGCCGCTTCATGTGGAATTATGTGGGCATCGTACGCACCACCAAGCGGCTGGAACGCGCCGCGCACCGGATCAAGCTGCTGTATGACGAGGTTGAGGATTACTACGGCCATTTCCGGGTAACCACGGACCTCATCGAATTGCGCAACCTGCTGCAATGCGCGGATCTGATCGTGCGCTCGGCGCTGCGCCGCCATGAAAGCCGGGGGCTGCATTACACGCTGGATTATCCGGCCACCAGCAAGCAGGCCCGCGACACGGTGTTGTTCCCCTGACCCCGGTGGGGCGACGAATTTCCGAAGATTTGCCGGGTTGGCAGCATGGCTGGCTCTGATAGAAGACCGCGCACGGGGTGCGGAGAATCCGCAGCCGCATCGGGAGACTGGAATAATGGGAAGGTTGGAAGGCAAGATCGCGGCCATCACCGGCGGCGTCAGCGGGATCGGGCTGGGCACGGTAGAACTGTT
The DNA here is from genome assembly GCA_024236235.1 of Novosphingobium sp. Taxonomy (GTDB): domain Bacteria; phylum Pseudomonadota; class Alphaproteobacteria; order Sphingomonadales; family Sphingomonadaceae; genus JACKKV01. Next base: position 91,041 of record JACKKV010000003.1, read on the forward strand.
TGTCGAAGAAGGCGCCAGAGTTGCCGTGGGCGACATTCAGGATGATGCCGGCAAGGCGCTGGAGGCCCGCTTTCCCGGCAAGGTCAAATATGTCCACACCGATGTGACCAGCGATGAAGCGATCGGCGCGCTGGTGAGTGCCGCGGTGGATGCGTTCGGGCGGCTCGACGTGATGTTCAACAATGCTGGCGCGCCGGGAGACCAGTCGTCCATTCTGGAACTGGGCGAAGCCGGGCTGAACCGCACCAACGCCCTGCTGCTCAACTCGGTCATGTTCGGCCACAAGCATGCGGCCAGACAGTTCATCAAACAGGGCAGCGGCGGCGCGATCATTTCCACCGCCAGCGCCGCAGCGTTGGAAGGCGGCTGGTCATTCGCGGCCTATACCACCACCAAACATGCGGTGATCGGCATCGTGCGTCAGGCCGCAGCGGAACTGGGCCCGCACAACATCCGTTCCAACGCCATCTGTCCGGGCGTGATCATGACCCCGATCATGGCCAATGCCTTTGGCGTGCCGTCCGAAGACGCGAGCGAATTCGAAGCCTTCCTGAGCGAACGGATCGGCAAGCTGGTGCCGGCGGGACGGGCAGGCTTCCCCCGCGACATCGCCGAAGCCGCGCTGTTCCTGGCGAGCGACGGGTCCGCTTATGTCAATGGCGTGGCCCTGCCCGTGGATGGCGGGGCGACCGCGATCGTGACCGGCCCCTTTGCCGAAGTGATGGTGCAATCGGGCGCGGATTTCAACAAGGCCAAGGGCCGCTGAGCAACCGGCGCGGGGCGGGGACGCAATCCCCCCGCCCCGTTGAGCCGCAGCGTTCAGAGGAATTGCTGGCCCAGGAAGATCAGCGCCATCGCGCCCAGCACGGAAGATACGCAGCCGACCTGGCTCAGCCCCTGTTCCCCGCGCGTGGTCACCAGGCTGGCGACCACCGCACCGCCGATGCCCAGCAAGATGGTCATCACCATGCTGATGTCGATCCTGCCGGGATAGAACCAGCGCGCCAGGGCGCCAACGATCAGCCCGGAAATAATGGCGCTGAGTATCTTCACCATGCCAAATCGCCTCCGCCCGCACGCTCTGCAATCCGGGCGGAATGCGGCCCGGACGAGTCAGCACGGTGGCGCATTATTGCCATCCGGTGCGGCCGAAACAAGCGCGGAATAGCTGCCGTAACTGGCAACGCAGAACGGCACGCAGAATGTCAGCGCCAGCTTCCACCAGACCGGTTGTGCCCCATCCAGCAGCGCGTCGCCCTGGTTGATCAGATTCAAGGCTGCGCCAACGATCAGCGCAACGATGATCGAACGGCGCAGGATAGGCGGGCGCATGATCGCGCGAAAGGCATTGCGGCGTCGCATTCGGGTTCCTCGTTTCGGGTGCGCAATTTTCCGACAGGCCGGCCACGGGCGGATCTTGAGCAAAAATTTATCACCTGCGCGCCTGTGTGAAAAAATAAATTTCGACTCTTGCGCAGCGCGCGAGTCAAGCTTTCTCCACGCGTCGCCCCCGTCATGCTGCAGCGCACCCTTGCTCCGTCGGGGTTAATCGCCATTTACCCTCTTGCGCCCGATTCCAAAAAAGCCACTATGGCTAGTGGTTCGGTACCGGGGGGCACCCACTAGACCTAGATTCAGCGATGCGAGGCCCGCAATGGCCAGCAAAGCGGATTCGGGTCGGCGGGAAGCCCCGGCAGACCGGAAGCTGGGGACAGTCAGGGGATAAGTTTTTCCCTTCTCCACCCGGCGAAATGATAGGCTGGGGGTTACCCGGTCGATTCGAACGAATGCGGAACAGCGATGGCGGCAACGCCGTTGCGCGGACAAGGGTGGAACCGGGGGATATAATGGATTTCAGGACTGGAGACGGATCGGACATGGCGCTTGAAACGGAGGCTGTCGAAGCTGCGGCCGTTGCGCCCGCAAAGCCTGCCGCAGCGCCTGATGCAGATGGAAAGGCGCAAACCCCGGCGGTGAGCATGAGCAGGACGGATCAGGGATCGGAAGGGCTGGTTGCGGAAAAAGCCGCGCAGGCCATGGCGCAAGTGGCGAAGGCCGCAGCCGAGCCGATTGACAGCAAGGGCGTGCGTGACCGCCGCTTCACCATCCAGACTGACGACAGCCGCGATGCGCTGCTGACCGCATTCGGCAAGGAAACGCTGGTTGACCGCTATCTGCTGCCGGGCGAAAACTTCCAGGATCTGTTCGCGCGCGTGGCCGATGCCTATGCGGACGATCAGGACCATGCCCAACGGCTTTACGATTATATCTCGAAGCTGTGGTTCATGCCCGCAACCCCGGTCCTGTCGAATGGCGGCACCGGGCGCGGCCTGCCCATTTCCTGCTATCTCAACTCGGTCGATGACAGCCTCGAAGGCATCGTCAACACCTGGAACGAAAATGTCTGGCTGGCCTCGCGCGGGGGCGGCATCGGCACGTACTGGGGCCAGGTGCGCGGCATTGGCGAACCGGTTGGCCTCAACGGCAAGACCAGCGGCATCATCCCCTTCGTACGGGTGATGGACAGCCTGACGCTGGCGATTTCGCAAGGGTCGCTGCGGCGCGGTTCAGCCGCCTGCTATCTCGACATCTCCCATCCCGAGATCGAGGAGTTCCTGGAAATCCGCAAGCCGTCGGGCGATTTCAACCGCAAGGCGCTGAACCTGCATCACGGTGTGCTGCTGACTGACGAATTCATGCAGGCGGTGCGCGAAGGGGCCGAATTCGCGCTCCGTTCGCCCAAGGACGGCAGCGTGCGCGCCACGGTGGATGCGCGTTCGCTGTTCCAGAAGCTGGTCGAAACCCGCCTCGCCACGGGCGAACCCTATATCGTCTTTTCCGACACGGTGAACCGGATGATGCCGGCGCATCACCGCGAGCTGGGGCTGAAGGTTTCGACCTCCAACCTGTGTTCGGAAATCACCCTGCCCACGGGGCGCGATCACCTGGGCAATGATCGCACGGCGGTGTGCTGCCTGTCCTCGCTCAACCTCGAAAACTGGGACGAATGGAACGGCGACAAGCAGTTCATCGAGGATGTGATGCGCTTCCTCGACAATGTGCTGCAGGATTATATCGACCGCGCGCCCGATGAAATGGCGCGGGCCAAATATTCGGCCAGCCGCGAACGTTCGGTGGGCCTTGGCGTCATGGGCTATCACTCCTTCCTCCAGTCCAAGGGGATCGCGATCGAAAGCGCGATGGCCAAGGCCTGGAACCTCAAGATGTTCAAGCACATCAGCGCCAAGGCGAATGAGGCGTCGGCCCTGCTCGCCACTGAACGCGGGGCCTGCCCCGATGCGGCGGAACAGGGCGTGATGGAGCGTTTCAGCTGCAAGATGGCGATCGCGCCGACCGCGTCGATCAGCATTATCTGCGGCGGCACCAGCGCCTGCATCGAACCGATCCCGGCCAATATCTACACGCACAAGACGCTGTCGGGCAGCTTCGTGGTCAAGAACCCCTATCTGGAAAAGCTGCTGGCCGAAAAATCGAAGGACTCCACCAATGTGTGGAACTCGATCCTTGAAAAGGGCGGATCAGTCCAGCATCTCGATTTCCTCAGCCCCGAAGAAAAGGCGGTCTACAAGACCAGCTTCGAAATCGACCAGCGCTGGCTGCTGGAATTCGCGGCGGACCGGGCGCCCTTCATTGACCAGGCGCAGAGCCTCAACCTCTTCATCCCGGCCGATGTCGACAAGTGGGATCTGATGATGCTGCACTTCCAGGCCTGGGAGAAGGGCATCAAGTCGCTCTATTACCTGCGCAGCAAATCGGTGCAGCGCGCCGGATTTGCAGGCGGGGTGGAAGCGGACAACACGGCTGACGCGCCCAAGTTCGAACTCTCCGCAGGAGGGCAGACCGATTATGAGGAATGCCTCGCGTGCCAGTGACGGCCGGTCAGTAACGGCCGGTCAGTGACGGCCTGCCCGTAACCGCACCTTTTGTGCTATGAGGCCGCAAGGCCCGGACGATCAGATTTTCGGAGTCCCAGACGATGTCCCTTCTCGAAGCCCGCAAGACCTACAAGCCCTTCGAATATCCCTGGGCCTATGAATTCTGGAAGCGCCAGCAGCAGGTCCACTGGATGCCCGAGGAAGTCCCGCTGGGCGAGGATTGCCGCGACTGGGCGCAGAAGCTTTCGGACCATGAACGCAATCTGCTGACGCAGATCTTCCGCTTCTTCACGCAGGCCGATGTGGAAGTGCAGGATTGCTATCACGACAAATATGGCCGCGTGTTCAAGCCGACCGAAGTGAAGATGATGCTGGCCGCGTTTTCCAACATGGAGACGATTCACATCGCCGCCTATTCGCATCTTCTGGACACCATTGGCATGCCCGAAAGCGAATATGGCATGTTCCTGGAATATCAGGAAATGCGCGACAAGCACGATTACCTGCAGCAGTTCGGCGTGGACAGTGACGAGGATATCGCCCGCACGCTGGCCATGTTCGGCGGCTTCACCGAAGGGCTGCAGCTGTTCGCCAGCTTCGCCATGCTGATGAACTTCCCCCGCTTCAACAAGATGAAGGGGATGGGCCAGATCGTGACCTGGTCGGTGCGCGACGAAAGCCTGCACTGCGAAGGGATCACTCAGCTGTTCCACGCCTTCGTCAAGGAACGCGGCTGCCTGACCAAGGCGGTCAAGGAAGACATCATCGATTGCTGCCAGAAGACGGTGCGGCTGGAAGACGCCTTCATTGACCTGGCGTTCGAAGCCGGCCCGGTGCCGGGGATGACGGCCAAGGAAATCAAGAAATATATCCGCTTCATCGCCGACTGGCGCCTCAGCCAGCTTGGCCTCCCGGCGATCTACATGGTGGACGATCATCCGCTGCCGTGGCTGGCGCCGCTGCTGAACGGGGTGGAACACGCCAATTTCTTCGAAACGCGGGCCACCGAATATTCCAAGGGCGCGACGCGCGGCAACTGGAACGATGTGTGGGCCAGTTTCGATTCGCGCCGCAAGGCCAGCGCCGCCAATGAACAGGGCCCGGTGGACGAAGGCGAACCGGACATGTTCGGCGACAGCGGCACGGGAACGACGCAAGCGGCGGAGTGATGGGCGCGGCCCGGATTCGGACCGTCCCTGACCCTTCGCCTCTGCGAAGGCAGGGGCCCATATAGGCTCTCGGGAAAACGGGCTGCTCCACAAAAAATCCAGCGTTACGTGGACCCCTGCCTGCGCGGGAGTGGCGAGGATCGCGAAGGGTGACGAGGGCGGCGCGGACACCCCTTAACCTCATCCTAACCCCTTTTCAGGCAAACCCGCGCCATGACGCGCAGTATCGGGAGCACATTGGGGTGGACCGTCGCGGCGCTGGCGACGCTCGTGGTGTGGCTGGCGCGCCCGGTCCTGCCTGACGTCACCATCAGCCCGGACAGTGTCACGTCGCATATGTCAGCTGACAATCCGTGGTCGGCCCGCTACCGCAAGGACACCCGGCTGAAAGGCATTTTCTTCGCCTATTGCAGCGAGGCGCGCGCGGCCGGCTATGCCCCGATGCGCGAGGGCGAGCCCGGCTATTCCCCGCATCTGGACCGCGACCGCAACGGCATTGCCTGCGAGAACCGCGACTAGGCGGCGTGGAATTTGTCCACGCCGCCTAGGGTCAGGGCCCTTTCCTACAGCCGATGAAGCTGCCATGCACCGCGCATGGCCCAGCTCGCGCCCCGTCGGTCCCGCTGTCTCAACCGAAGCGGGGAGGGGCGGAGTTTTTCTTTTATGATGTGTCCGATACGTCCGATTCGGGCGGGAAGAACCGGCCCGCACGCCAGCTCAGCACCAGTCGCGCCGCCACCCTCTTCCCTCGGCGTAACCCGCAGGCTAGGGACAGGTAAATCCGTTTACTGATGAAAAGGCTCCCCATGTCCGTTGACGCCCTGTTACAGCCGCTGACGCTCGGCACGCTCGATCTGCCCAATCGCATCATCATGGCCCCGCTCACCCGCGGGCGCGCCAGCGAAGCCAATGTCCCTCAGCCGGTAATGGGCACCTATTACGCGCAGCGCGCCGATGCAGGCCTGCTGATCAGCGAGGCGACGGCGGTGCATCCCGGCGGCATGGGCTGGTATCGGGTGCCAGGCATCTGGTCGGCCGAACAGCTTGCGGGCTGGAAGGGCGTGACCGGGGCCGTGCATGATGCGGGCGGGCGCATCTTCTGCCAGATCTGGCACATGGGGCGGCTGGTGCTGCCTGACTATAATGGCGGCGCGCAGCCGATCGCCCCGTCTCCCATCGCGGCAGAAGGCGAAACCTTCGCTCCGCGCGCGCCGGGCGATGACAGCCTGTTCCTGCCGATGAAGCCGTTTGTCACCCCGCGCGAGATGACCCAGGCCGATATTGACGAGATGGTGGCAGCCTATGCGCAAGGGGCCGCCAACGCGCTGGAAGCCGGGTTCGACGGCGTGGAAATCCACGGCGCCAATGGCTATCTGATTGACCAGTTCCTGACCTCTTCCACGAACCGGCGCACCGATGGCTATGGCGGCAGTCTGGAAAACCGCACGCGCTTCCTGCGCGAGGTGATCGCAGCGGTGACGGCGAAGGTGGAAGCCGGCCGGGTCGGCCTGCGCATCAGCCCGACCAGCAAGCGCAAGGGGATGGAAGATGAAAATCCCGGAGCGCTCGCTCATGCCATCGGGACGATCGCCGAAGCCGCCGGGCTGGCCTATGTCCACCTGATCGAGCCGATTCATGCCGGTTTCATGGATCTGCCCGACGATCCGGTGATGGCGCAGCTGCGCGCCACCTACAGGGGTGCGGTCATCCAGAACGGCGGGTTCAGCGCGGAAGAAGGGGCGGACTTCATCGCCCGTGGCGCGGCCGAAGCGATCTCCTTCGGGCGGCCCTTCATGGCCAATCCTGACCTCGTCACCCGCTTTCGCGAGGGACTGCCGCTGGCCGAGGTCAATTTCGACTATGCCTATGTCGGCGAAGAGAAGGGCTACAGCGACTATCCCGCTTATGCCGGGGCAGCGGCCTGACCGGGCCGGGTCAGCGCCCGTTCAACTCCCTCCGCCGCAGCCGCAGCCGCGCCACTCGCTCATCGCCTCCAGCCGGTCGAGATAGTCGCCGGGGCTGAGGCCTTCGGCATAGGCCGCCTGTTCCGCCGCACCGGTGGAGCAGACCATCCATTCAAGCTCGCGCTCGACCGCCTCCTGACGCAGGCGGGCAAGCCAGTCGGCAAAGGCAGCGGCGGTATGCGCAAGGGGCGGCACCGCGTCAGTCCTCCCCGCCGGGGTAATGCGCGATAGGCTGCAACCGGGTGAACGCCTCACGCAGCGGCGGATGGCCGAGCGCGGGCCACTCCAGTCCGTCGGGCGCCACCGCGGTGTCGGGCAGGCGGTCCAGCAGATTGCGGATGAGCGTGAGGCGCCCCTGCCGCTGGTCGTTGAAATCAACCAGTGTCCAGGGCGCCCAGCCGCTGTGCGTGGCGGCCAGCATCGCCTCGCGCGCGGCGGTGTAATCGGCATAGCGGCGGCGCGCCTCGACATCGATCGGCGAGAGCTTCCAGCGTTTGAGCGGATCTTCGCGCCGTTCGGCGAAGCGCTCCTCCTGCTCTGCCTGGTCGCAGGTCAGCCAGTATTTGAACAGGCGGATACCGTCATCGACCAGCATCTTCTCGAACACCGGCGCTTCGCGCAGGAAGGTCTCGACCTGGGCTTCGCTGGCAAAGCCCATGACCTTCTCCACCCCCGCGCGGTTGTACCAGCTGCGGTCCATCAGCACGATCTCCCCGGCCGCAGGCAGGTGCGGGACATAGCGCTGGAAGTACCATTGCGACCGTTCCGTCTCGGTGGGCTTGGACAGCGCCATGATGCGGAACTGGCGCGTGTCGAGCCGTTCGCTGATCGCCTTGATCGCGCCGCCCTTGCCCGCCGTGTCACGCCCTTCGAAGATCACGCAGATGCGTTCGCCCTTCGCCCTGGCCCAGCGCGCCATACCGGCCAGCTCCAGCTGCAGTTCCTCCAGCAGTTCTTCGTAGCGTTCGCGCTTCATGGCCTGTGTTTAGCACATCAAACGCCTGCGCCAATGCCATAGAAAATCGCAGCATTAGGTATGCTTACGCGCGCAGTTGCAAAAACAGCAAGGCGTGTGGAGGTTTTTGCGTTTGCGAAATGTTCTGCCTTGCAGCATTGATCAAGCGTGGAAATGGACGGGCGATGGAGCCGTGAAGGGTATTCAACCAGAGGAGAATACCATGCGTGCAATTGCCAATCAGGTCTTTCCGATCATAATTGCTGCTTCGACCAGCGGGCTGATGTTTGCCGTCACCCTGCTTTGAGCGCATCATGATCGAGGCGAAACACTGACGGTCGCTTCCCCCAGTCCGGGGAAGCGGCCGTTTCCACCTCTGCCGCCTGCACCCTTGCCCCTGCGATTTCCTGTGGAAGGGCGCAATCCCCGCTTTCCTATCGCGTGGCTGATCCCTATATCGTGGCCATGACGGAAACTCCCGAAAATCAACCGCAAAAGAACGGTTACGGCGCTGACAGCATCAAGGTTCTGAAGGGTCTGGATGCGGTCCGCAAACGGCCTGGCATGTATATTGGTGACACGGACGATGGTTCGGGCCTGCATCACATGGTGTTCGAGGTTTCGGACAATGCAATTGACGAGGCGCTGGCCGGGCATTGCGACCTTGTCCTGATCGAACTCAATCCCGACGGTTCGGTTTCGGTCGAAGACAATGGCCGCGGCATCCCCACCGGCATTCACTCTGAAGAAGGGGTTTCCGCCGCCGAAGTCATCATGACGCAGCTGCACGCGGGCGGGAAATTCGAAAACACCAGTGACGATAACGCCTACAAGGTGTCAGGCGGTCTTCACGGCGTCGGCGTATCCGTGGTCAACGCGCTCAGCGAATGGCTGGAGCTGACGATCTGGCGCGATGGCCGGGAACACTGGATGCGCTTCGAACACGGCAATACCGTGGCACCGCTGATCGAGAAGGGTGACGCACCGGCCGGCAAGAAGGGCACACGGGTGACTTTCCTGGCCAGTACTGACACGTTCAAGAACGTCATCGAATATGACTTCGAAAAGCTCGAACACCGCTATCGCGAACTGGCCTTCCTCAATTCCGGCGTGCGCATCCTGCTGCGCGACAAGCGGCACGAGGATGTGGCCGAACATGACCTGTTTTACGAAGGCGGCATTGCGGCCTTCGTGCAATGGCTGGATCGCAACAAGCAGGCACTGGTTCCCGATCCGATTTCCGTATCAGCGGAAAAGGACGGAATCGGGATCGATGTCGCGCTGGAATGGAACGATTCCTATTACGAGAACGTCTTGTGCTTCACCAACAACATCCCGCAGCGCGACGGTGGCACGCATCTGGCCGCCTTCCGCGCCGCGCTGACCCGGTCGCTGAACAATTACGCTGATCGCTCGGGCCTGCTGAAAAAGGAAAAGGTTTCGCTTTCGGGCGAGGATATGCGCGAAGGGCTGACCGCGATCGTCTCGGTCAAGCTGCCCGATCCCAAGTTCAGTTCGCAAACCAAGGACAAGCTGGTTTCTTCCGAGGTGCGTCAGCCGCTGGAAAGCCTGATGAGCGACAAGCTGGGTGAATGGCTGGAGGAAAACCCGGCTCATGCCAAGGCGATCATCCAGAAGGTCATCGACGCCGCCGCCGCTCGCGAAGCAGCGCGCAGGGCGCGCGAACTGACGCGGCGCAAGGGCGCGATGGATATCGCCTCGCTCCCCGGCAAGCTGGCTGATTGCCAGGAACGAGATCCTGCAAAATGCGAACTGTTCCTGGTCGAGGGTGACAGCGCGGGCGGATCGGCCAAACAGGGGCGTGACCGGCATTATCAGGCAATCCTGCCACTTAAGGGCAAGATCCTGAACGTGGAGCGCGCCCGGTTTGACCGGATCATCTCATCCAAGGAAGTCGGCACGCTGATTCAGGCGATGGGCACCGGCATCCGCGATGAATTCAACATCGAGAAGCTACGCTACCACAAGATCGTCATCATGACTGACGCTGACGTGGATGGCGCGCATATCCGCACGCTGCTGCTTACCTTCTTCCACCGGCAAATGCCGGAGATCATCCGCAACGGCCATCTCTACATCGCCCAGCCGCCGCTCTACAAGGTCAACAAGGGCCGCAGCGAGGTTTACCTCAAGGATGCGGCGGCGCTTGACCGCTATCTGGTCGATGCAGGCCTGCAGGGCCGCGTGCTGGAAAGCGCGGGCGGCGCGCGCGGCGGAGAAGAGCTGCGCGCACTGGTCGATCATGCCTTGCGCATTCGCAGCCTGCTGGGCTTCGTGCCGCGCAAATACAACCCCGCCATGGTCGAACAGATGGCCCTGTCAGGCGTGCTGGATCCGGCGCTGGACGGCACCAACCGCCAGCAGGCGCTGGAACTTGCGGCTACCCGCCTCGAAATGGGCGATGATGACGCAAGCTGGAGCGCGCATCTCGGCCCGGATGGCGCGGTCCGGTTCGAACGGCTGTGGCGCGGGGTAACCGATGTGCACCCGATCGAGGCCAGTTTCCTGACCAGCGCCGAAGCGCGTAAACTCCACCGTCTCGCTAGTGAGAACGCCGAAGTCTATGCCCGCCCATGCCGCCTGGTCAGAAGCGGCGCGGAAGAAGCCGAACCGGTCGACGAGAGCGAAGCGGGCGAAGACACGCCGCAGCGCGCACCGGCGGGCGGCGACCTCATCACCCGGCCGAGCGAATTGCTGGATGCGGTCCTGGCCTTTGGCCGCAAGGGCCTGTCCATCGCCCGCTACAAGGGACTGGGCGAAATGAACGCGGAGCAGCTGTGGGAAACCACGCTGGATCCCGACAATCGCGTATTGCTGCAGGTGAAGGTGGAAGACGCCGATGTGACGGACGAAATCTTCACCCGGCTGATGGGCGATGTGGTGGAACCGCGCCGCGACTTCATTCAGGAAAACGCGCTCAACGTCGCCAATCTGGACGTCTGAGGGGTTCCGCCGACCAGGCTCAGAACCCCACGCCATCGGGCCAGGACGGGGCAGCAAAGCCCATGACCTTGAACAGGGCGCCCATCTGACCTTCGCCGATCAGCCGGTCTCTGGCCGAACGGATCGCATCGGCATGCTGCGGTGCGAATTCGGACAGCGCATCGGCCCGCGCCTCGATCCCCAATTCGCGCAGCCAGCGCCCCTGTTCCACCGTACCCAGCCATTTCGCACCGCGCGACTGGCCGATGGTCGCCAGCGTCGCGAAATCGACATGCGCGGTCAGGTCAGCCTCGCCGGGCGCAAGGAAGGGGTCGACCTTGCGATGTTCGCGCACGGCCTGCAGGGTCGAGCCGGTGTAGACTTCATCCGAACCGTAATCGATGAACAGCGCCGCGCCGCCCTGCGCCACCAGCCGCCCGGCCACTTCGTACATCACCGCAGCGGCGCCGGGACAGGTTTCAATGATGGTGCCTTCTGCAGCCGCCCGGCGCGCTTCGGGAAGCGCCGCGTCCATCGGTTGCGCACCGGCCACGGGCACGAACCGGTCGCCTGACAGCCCGACCATCCGTTCGCGCCAGCCCTGTGCGGTCATCACCAGCTGACGCACGGGCAGCGCGTCGAGGAATTCATTGGCGACCAGCAGCACCGGCCCTTCCATCGGTACGGTGGAGAGATCGTGATGCCAGAAAGCCCCCGGGATGGTGACCTGCTGGATATCCTTGAGCGCGGTCGAGCTTTCGACCAGATGCGCACGCGGTTCCAGCCCGTAACGCCGCGCGGCACGCAATGCATCGCGTGCCAGCGTGCCGCGCCCCGGCCCCAGTTCGACATAGTGCACGGGTTCCTCGCGTCCCGCGCGAATCCACATGTCAGCCAGCCACAGCCCGATCAGTTCGCCGAACATCTGACTGATTTCGGGGGCGGTCACGAAATCCCCGGCATGACCGAAGGGATCACGGCTGTCGTAATAGCGTGCGTTCGCCTCGCCCATGTAATGCATCAGGCTGATCGGCCCGGTGTTGGCAATAAGGCGCCTGAATACTGCGCTGAGCCTGCCGCTGTCGTCCTCGCTCATGCCGCCTCGTCACGCTCCGCAGAGCCGAGCGCGGGGCGCATAAACGCGCGGATGGCCAGCCCCGCCCCCAGCATGAGCAGCGGCAGCGTCAGCCACTGGCCCATCGAAAGCCCGGTCCGCATGGCAAACCCCGCCAACTGGGCATCGGGTTCGCGGAAGAATTCGACCGTGAAGCGCGCAAGCGCGATGCCGGTCAGGAAAATGCCGACCAAAAGGCCCGGACGCCAGCGGGCGCGGGTTTTCCAGAACAGCGGCAGCATGATGGCGATCATCAGCGCGCCTTCCAGTAAGGCTTCGTATAGTTGTGAAGGATGGCGCGGCACGGGGCCGGCGCCGGGAAAGACCATCGCCCAGGGTACATCGCTGGTCCTGCCCCACAGCTCGCCATTGATGAAATTGGCAATCCGCCCGAACAGCATGCCGAAACCGACATTGACGGCGACATAATCGCTCACCCTGACAAGGTTGAGCTGACCGCGCCAGGCCACCCAGCCCATGGCCAGCGCCACCCCCAGCAAACCGCCGTGAAAACTCATCCCGCCGTGCCACAGGCTGGCCAGCGCAGCCGGATCGGCCCACAGCGACGGCTGGTAGAAAGTGGCATAGCCCAGCCGCCCGCCGATGATGATACCCAGCGTGCAATAGAAGAAAAGGTCATCGACATGGCGTTGGGCCAGCGGGGCGCCGGGCGCCTTTACCATCCTGCTCAGATGCCAGTAGGCCAGCAGAATGCCGCCCATATAGGCCAGCGAATAGAACCGCAGGGTGAAGAAACCCAGATCAATCCCCGGCCTCAGGCCCAGGTCTTCCCACATCAGGGGGGCAGAGGCGCCAGCCAATAGTGACAGCAAGTTGAGAACCCCCTAGAGCATTATGACCAAGCGGCACGAGCCATAGCCGCAGGATCGGAGAATGCCTATCCCCGGCAACAGCCCATTGCGAAGTTCCGCGCCTGAAGCGAGGTGCCCGGCATGAGCGCGTTGCGCATACCGGACCAGCGCGCCGTGATTGACCGGCGCAAGCTGGCGGAAGAAATCGCCGCTGCCGTCAGCGAAGATGGCAGCAAGGCGCGCCCGCGCGTACTGGCCGCATTGAAACAGGCGCTGGCCGGGGGCCGGGCAGAAATCGCCCGCCGCCTTGCCGAACATCCCGCAGCCGGGCACGCCTGTGCCAAGGCGCAGGCCTTTCTCACCGATCAGTTGATCCGCACCATCCACGATCATGTGACGAGCGAACTCTATCCGTCAGGCAACCGCTCCACGGGCGAACGTATCGCGATCATGGCTGTCGGCGGCTATGGCCGGGGCGAAATGGCGCCGCATTCGGACGTCGACATTGCCTTTCTGACGCCCGGCAAGCAGACCGCATGGTGCGAACAGGTGATTGAGGCGATCCTCTATTTCCTGTGGGATCTGCAACTTACCGTCGGCCATTCGAGCCGCTCGCTCAATGAGATGGTCAAGATGGCCAAGGCCGACCTCACCATTCGCACCGCCATGCTCGAAGGGCGCTACGTCTGGGGGGATCAGGATCTGTTCGAAGAGGCGGACCGCCGTTTCTTCGCTGAGGTGGTTGCAGGCACCGAACAGCAGTTCCTGACCGAAAAACTGGAAGAGCGCGATGTGCGCCACAAACGGCTGGGTGACAGCCGCTATGTCGTCGAACCCAATGTCAAGGAAGGCAAGGGCGGACTGCGCGATCTGCACACCCTCTACTGGATCGGCAAGTATATCTACAAGGTGCGCACCCCTGCCGAACTGGTCGATGTCGGCCTGCTCAGCGCCAATGAATATCGCGCTTTCCGCCGGGCGGAAAACTACTTCTGGGCGGTACGCTGCCATCTGCATACGATCACCGGGCGCGAGGAAGATCGGCTGACCTTCGACCTGCAGCGCGAAGTGGCCGCGCGCATGAATTTCACTGACCGGCCGGGCAAGAGCGCGGTCGAACGGTTCATGCAGTTCTTCTTCCTGCAGGCGAAGCGCGTCGGCAATCTCACCGCGGTTTTCCTCGATCAGCTCAATGAGCAGTTCGCCAGCAAGAAACCGCGCGGGCTGCTGGCCGGGTTCCGGGCAAAGCAACGCGTGGTGCGCGGGTTCACTGTGTTCGGCGGCAAGATCAAGGCCCCGTCGGACGACTATTTCGCCAGGGATCCGGTGCGCCTGCTTGAACTCTTCGCACTGGCCGAAGAAGAAGGGCTGGACATTCACGCCTCGACCATGCGCATGGCCACGCGCGATGCGGGCAAGATCAATGGAACGATCCGGCGTGACAAGCGCGCGAACGAATTGTTCCTCAAGGTGCTGACCGGCCAGAACGATCCCGAAAAAGTACTGCGCTGGATGAACGAAGCGGGGGTGTTCGGCCGCTTTGTGCCCGACTTCGGCCGCGTTAACGCACAGATGCAGTTCGATATGTACCATCACTATACGGTGGACGAACACACAATCCGCGCCATCGGGTTGCTCTCGCGCATTGAAAAGGGCGACGAGAAAGAAGCTCATCCGCGATCGAGCCGCCTCATTCACGAAGTCGCCTCGCGCCGGGTGTCCTATGTCGCGGTGCTGATGCACGACATCGCCAAGGGGCGCGGCGGCGATCATTCCGTGCTGGGCGCGGAACTGGCACTGCGGGTCTGCCCCCGGCTGGGGCTGAGCGAAAGCGAGAGCGAACTGGTCAGCTGGCTGGTGCGCCATCACCTGCTGATGAGCGCGACGGCCTTCAAGCGCGACCTGTCCGATCCCAAGACGATCGAGGATTTCGTGGGCACCGTGCAAGGGCTGGAACGCCTGCGCCAGCTCACGATCCTGACCGTGGTCGATATTCGCGCGGTCGGCCCCGGCATCTGGAACAGCTGGAAGGGTCAGCTGATCGGCGATCTCTATGACCGGGCCGAAGAACGGCTGCGGCTGGGCCACAAGGGGCAAGGCCGCGAACAGCGCATCGCCGGCAAGAAGGCGGCGGTCGCCGCGCTGTTGGGCGAGAAATCCGCGCTCACGGGCAGCATCGGATCGATGCTCAACGACGCATACTGGATTGCCGAGGCCGAAGACGTCATCGCGCTCAACCTTGTCCAGTTCCAGGCGGCGCAGGAGCTTTCCGATCCCCTCTCGATCCATTGCGAATATTACGCTGCGCGCGGAGCCACGCTGGTCACGATCATCGCCAACGACCATCCCGGCCTCTTTTTCCGCATCGCCGGTGGCATTCATCTGGCCGGCGGCAACATCATTGATGCGCGCATTCATACCGCCCGCAACGGCAAGGCCGTGGACAATTTCCTGGTGCAGGATCCGCTTGGCCGACCCTTCATGGAAGACGCCCAGCTGACGCGACTCAAGCAGTCGATCATCGATGCGCTGGCCAATCGTGTCGAACTGGTGCCGCAACTGGCCAAGCGCCCGCTGCCGCGCATGCGGGCGGATGCGTTCCATGTGCGCCCGCGCGTCGAATTCGATAACAAGGCGTCCGGCCATTACACAGTGATCGAGGTCAACGCACGCGATCGCCCGGCCCTGCTGAACCGGTTGAGCCGTGCCCTGTTCGAGGAAAACCTGATGATCCAGTCAGCCCACATCGCCACCTATGGCGAACGTGCGGCCGACACATTCTATGTTACTGACCTGCTGGGCCACAAGATTTCCCAGCCTGAACGGATGAAGAGCATCGAACGGCGGCTGCTTGCGGCAGCCAATGCGGCCGAAGACGTTGCCAGCCAGCAGCCCGGCGAAGTGCGCGAATTCACGATCTGAGTATCAGCCGGCGCGTTGCCCGAACAGCGCGCTGCCGATGCGCACATGCGTTGCCCCCAGCATGATCGCGGTCTCGAAATCGTTGCTCATCCCCATCGAACGACCAGCCATGCCGTGATCTGCGGCCAGTTTGTCAAGCAAGGCAAAGAAGGGGGCCGGTTCGATATCAAGCGGTGGTACGCACATCAGCCCGGCAAGGGGAATGCCTGCGCCGCGCGCTGCGTCCAGCAGTTGCGGCAGCTCCGCAATCGCGCAGCCGCCCTTCTGCGGTTCCGCCCCGATATTGACCTGGACGAAGCATTCCACCTGCCGCCCCGTCCGGTCCATCGCCCTGGCGAGCGCAGTGACGAGCGAGGCGCGGTCAAGCGACTGGATGCTGTCGAACAGCCGCACCGCTTCGTCGGCCTTGTTGGACTGGAGCTGGCCGACCAGATGCAGCGCAATGTCCGGACATTCTTCGCGCAGGGCGGCCCATTTGGCCGCGGCTTCCTGAACCCGGTTTTCACCGAAGATCCGCTGGCCCTGCGCAATCAGCGGGCGAATGGCCTCGGCAGGATGAGTCTTGCTGATTGCCACCAGCGCGACATCGGCGGAACGACGGCCCGCGATCTTCGCGGCCTGTGCGATGCGCTGGCGGATCTGTTCGAGCGGAGTGGCTGCACTTTCCATCGCGCGCCGCTATAGCGATGCCATGCGCCAGCGCCAGACCCTCCCGCAATTGTGGCTGCTCTCCGACCAGCGCAATCAGCATGTGATTGAACCGGCGCTGCGCTCTTTGAGGGTGCCGGCGGGATTCATCTTCCGCGATTATCATCTTTCCCCGCACGAAAGGGCAAAGCGCTTCGCCAGATTGCAGCGGATTTGCCGCCACAAGGGCCATGTCGCGATCGTTTCCACCGACAGGGCGACCGCCCGAAGGATGGGCGCGGACGGCGTCTATGGCGCGCCGCTTGCGCTCGGCCTTCGGAGGAACCGGATGGTGACGATCGCCACTGCGCACTCGCTGCGCGAAATCGCACGGGCCAACCGCATGGGGGCGGATGCAATCATGCTTTCTGCGGTATTCCCGACCCGCTCCCACCCCGGAGGGCGCACGCTGGGCCCCTTGCGTTTCCGGCTGATGGCATGCCGCGCCGCTACGCCGGTCATCGCGCTTGGTGGCATGAACCCGCGCAATGCACGGCGCCTTAAGTGGAACCGCTGGGCGGCCATCGACGGCCTGAGCTGAGTTTTCACGCCGGTCGCAGCCTTCCTTGACGCGGACTCCCGCCTCTGCGATTCTACCCCTGATCGCCACAGGGGAATGATGATGGCCACACGCGCGATGGGCAAGGCGCCAAAGGCGGACTGGCGCGCGGCATTCCGCCGCTCGCTGCGCCGCGCCCTGCAACTGGGCGGCGCTGCGCTCCTGTTTGCCGCCATGCTGTTCCTTGGCCTGGCGTTGGCCAGCTATCACCAGACCGATCCGTCACCTTCCACCGCCGCTGGCGCGCAAGTGGCGAACTGGATGGGCCTGGGCGGCGCGTGGGTGGCCGAACGCTCACTTTTTCTGTTCGGTCCGGTGGCCGTGCTGCTGCTGCCGCTGCTTTACGCTTTTTCGCGCAAGCTCTGGCGTGACGCGGATGAAGAAGAAACCCCGCATGGCCTGCGCTGGTGGCGCGCCGTGGGGGTACTGCTGTTCGCGATGGCCTTGATGGCAACGGTGCTCGCGCTGGGCTTTACCGGCCCCGGCGGATCATTGCCCGCATCGATGGGCGGAATCACCGGCCTGCTGGGCGCAAAGGCGATTCACGCCATCGCCGGTCTGCTGCCGCCTGCCGCGCAGGGCTGGACCATACTCGCCCTTGCCCTGATCGCGCTTGTCGCCGGGCTTGGCCTTGCCGGGCGCGTCTTCGCCTTCGACTGGGCGCAATTGCTGACCCTGCCCGCCATGCTGAAACGGCGACCTGCCGGGGTTGAAGACGGAGGAATCCCGTTCATTCCAAAGAAGGCCAAGCCGCAGCGAGAGGCGCGCGTCGCGCCACCGGCCGAAGCAGAATCACGTCGACCGCCTGAAATCACGGATCCGAGCCAGCCGCCAATGCCGGCCAGGCTCACTAGCAAGGCCCGTCAGGCTGACCTGTTCGACAATTACAAATTGCCGGAGATCGATCTGCTGGACGATCCCCCGCCAGCCCATGCGCCCAAGCTCGACAAACTCGGGCTTGAACGCAATGCGCGGCTGCTGGAAAACGTGCTCGACGATTTCAACGTGAAGGGCGAAATCACGGCGGTGCGCACCGGGCCGGTGGTCACCATGTACGAACTCGAACCGGCGCCCGGCATCAAGGCCAGCCGGGTGATTGGCCTGGCCGAAGACATCGCTCGCAACATGAGCGCGATCTCCGCGCGCGTCGCCTCGATCCCCGGCAAAACAGTGATGGGGATCGAGCTGCCCAACGCTGACCGGCAGACGGTTTCACTCAAGGAACTCGTCGCCTGCGAGGCCTTCGCTCATCACAAGGGCATGTTGCCGATCATCCTGGGCAAGGATATCGCGGGCGAACCGATCGTCGCCGATCTGGCGGCGATGCCTCACCTGCTGGTTGCGGGCACTACCGGCTCGGGCAAGTCGGTGGGGCTGAACTGCATTTTGCTGTCACTGCTCTATCGGCTGTCCCCGCGCGATTGCCGCCTGATCCTGATTGACCCCAAGATTCTCGAACTCAAGAGCTATGACGATATTCCGCACCTGCTCTCCCCCGTGGTCACCGAACCGGCCAAGGCGGTCCGGGCGCTCAAATGGGCGGTCGAGGAGATGGAGCGGCGCTATCGCATGATGTCGAGCGTGGGCGCGCGCAATCTGTCCGGTTTTAACGAACGCGTGCGGACCGCGGCCGCCAAGGGCAAGCCGCTGGGCCGCCGGGTACAGATCGGATTCGATCCTGACACGGGCGAGGAATTGTTCGAGGAAGAGCAGCTCGATTACGAAGTGCTGCCGCAGATCGTGCTGATCGTGGACGAGCTGGCCGACCTGATGGTCACCGTTGGCAAGGAAGTGGAAGTTCTGATCCAGCGACTTTCGCAAAAGAGCCGGGCGGCGGGCATTCACCTCATCATGGCCACCCAGCGCCCGTCAGTCGATGTCATCACCGGTGTGATCAAGGCCAATCTGCCGACCCGGATCAGCTTCAAGGTGACCAGCCGGATCGACAGCCGGACAATCCTGGGCGAGCAGGGGGCCGAACAGCTGCTGGGCAAGGGTGACATGCTGTACAAGCCCAATACCGGCGCGCTGACCCGCGTGCATGGCCCCTTCGTGGCCGATGAAGAGGTGGAACGGGTGGCCGATCACTGGCGAATGCAGGGCAGCCCGGAATATGTCGATTCGGTCACGGAAGAGCCAGAGGATGGCGGATTCAACTTCGATGACGAACTGACTGCCAGCGACGATCCGAACGAGCGCAAATATCGCCAGGCCTGCCAGATCGTGTTCGAAAGCCAGAAAGCCTCGGCCAGCTGGCTCCAGCGCCAGTTGGGTGTCGGCTATAATACGGCCGCGAAATGGGTCGAACGGATGGAAGCGGATGGCCTGGTTGGCCCGGCCAATCATGTCGGCCGCCGCGAGATCTATCGCGATCGCGACGGCAACCCGCTGTAACCGGCGGGGCCGTCAGCTTTCCAGCAGGAGGCTGAAATCGCGCATAAGGTGATTGCATTTGGCATTGGTCAGGGTGATTAGATCGTCCTTCTCGATGCCGGTCTTGCGGCGCAGCATCTTGTAAACCGATTCATGGCTTGAACTGGGCACACCCATCAGCGTTCCCAGCACTTCGGGGTCATGCGACAGCGAATAGTCGATCAGCATGTCGACATTCTGCGGCTGATAACCGAAACCCAGCAGCACCAGCCGCTTGGCACCGGTTACCAGCGCGCGAATGTTTGTCAGCGCGCGCTGGTCGCGCATCACTTCGCCCGGAGTGCGTATCTGCATGGCCAGGTTCTGGATATTCCATGGCTGCTCCCTACCCCATTCAACATCGGCGTTCTCGCCACCCTGCCAGGGAAGACGGCCCACCGTGCCAAAGGGGTGAACGATGGTGAGGCGCTGCGCGACAAGACGCTGTGCCTCCTGCAGGCTCATTCCGAACGCGACCACCAGAACATGCGGGAGGAAATGTTCGACCGAACGATCGTAGTTGAAATTGATGATCGCCAGATTTTCCAGACATTGTTCGACCCGCGAACGCGGAACACCCGCGGTAACCAGCAGTCCCAGCTGGTAGAGCCAGGTGTCCTCACCCTGAATCGGCAATTCACCCGGCGCGCGCGGCGCATCGCGCAGGATAGACTTGGCCTCTGCCTGACAAATGAAATGCGCAATGCCCAGCTTGCCGCATGCGGCGACCAGCGGATCATTGTCATGCTGGTCAATGATCGCCTCGATCGAGGTGGCCAGTTTGCTGGCGATACGAATGCGTTCTGATGCCTGACGCAAGGCTTCTTCGCCCTTGCTCAGGCGTTGCGCCAGCTTGATGAGGTTCTGCAACAGAAACACACCGTCGCGCGTCTGCATTTCGGTGCCGATACGACTGAAATCGAAACTCTGGCTGATCCGGGCGAGCAATTCGGCATCGCTGGGAAATTGCAGTTCGCTGCTGGCACCGCCGCCGACGACGAACACGGTCTTGCTGCGGATCATGATCGAACTGCCCCCTGGCCTGCATGGCGCCGCCAGCAACCCGGCGGTCAGTTCACCCTGCCTAGGCGCATATGGTTAACAATATTCAACCATAATGTGTCAAACGACTGAAATAATCGGAAACTTGCCGGAAAGAGAGCCGTCCCTCCTCATAACCCCATCTGCCACAGAATGAAGGCGAATTCCTCCGCCGTTTCGCGCAGGCTTTCGAAGCGGCCGGACTTGCCGCCATGCCCCGCGCCCATGTTGGTCTTGAGCAAAAGTTCATTATCGTTGGTCTTCAACTCGCGCAGCCGGGCCACCCATTTGGCCGGCTCCCAATAGGTCACGCGCGGATCGTTTAGCCCCGCCGTCACCAGCATCGGCGGATAATCCTGCGCGCGCACATTGTCATAGGGGCTGTAGGACCGGATCAGTTCGAACGCCGCCTTGTCAGCGATCGGATTGCCCCACTCGGGCCATTCCCCGGGAGTGAGCGGCAACGACGCATCCAGCATGGTGCTCAGCACATCGACGAAGGGCACATGCGCCACCACTGCGCCCCACAGGCCGGGGTCGGAATTGACCACCGCACCCATCAGTTCACCGCCTGCAGACCCCCCTGAAATGCTGATCCGGCCGGGCGCCGTATAGCCGCGTTCGACCAGCCCCTTTGCCACATCCACGAAATCGTTGAACGTGTTGGTCCGCCGTTCCAGCTTGCCCGCCTTGTACCAGGCCCGGCCCAGATCGTCGCCGCCCCGGATATGCGCGATGGCATAAGCAAAACCACGATCAACGAGGCTCAGCCGCGTGGTCGAAAAGCCTGGATCGATGGCAATGCCATAAGCACCATAGCCATAAAGATGGAGCGGGCCGTTCGCCGCCCGATCCTTGCGATACATGATGCTGACCGGGATCAGCGTGCCATCGCGCCCCGGAATTTCGAGCCGCTCAGTCGTGTAGAGCGATGCATCATAGCCGGAGGGGATCTGCTGCACCTTCAGCGTTTCGAGGCAGCGCTGTTCCACATCGTAATCATAGACCGTATTGGGGCTGACCATGCTGGCATAGGACAGGCGCAGGCGGTCCATTGCCCATTCGGGATTGTCGTCCAGCCCTGCAGTGTAGCTTTCTTCGGGAAAGGCAACTGGCTCAATCCGGCTGGGATCCTCGTAATAATGCAGTTCGATCCGGTCGAGGCCGCGCAGCCGCCCCTCGGTAACGTAGTAATCGCGGAACAGCGACACCCCGGTCAGATAGAAATCGTCCGAACCGGCGATCAGCGTGGTCCAGTTGCCAGGATGGGAAAGGGGCGCGGTCGCCAGGCGGAAATTCTCGTGAGTGTCATTGGTGTGAACGAACAAGGTGCCGTCACGCTCATCCACGTCATATTCCACGCCCTTCTCTCGCGCGCGCACCAGCACGGGCTGCGCCAGCGGGTCGGACGCGGGAATCATCCGCACCTCGCTGGTCTCATGATCGCCGCTGGAGATGAGCAACCATTGTTCATTGGCCGAAAGCGAGGCGCTGACCCGGAAGCCTTCGTCATCTTCGTGGTAGAGCTCGACATCCCCGGACACCGGCTGGCCCAGCCAGTGCAGCCGTGCATTGTCCGTGCGCCACTGTTCATTGGCCAGCGAATAGACGATGCCTTTGTCACCCCCGACCCAGACCAGCGCCGAGAGTGTTCCCGGTATCTCGTCAGCCAACAGTTCGCCGGTCTGCAGATCCTTGATCCGCGCCGTGTAACGTTCTGAACCGTTGTCATCCACCGCATAGGCCAGCAGCTGCCCGTCCTGGCTGACCGAAAGTGCGCCGAGGCTGAAATATTCCTTGCCGCTGGCCAATGCCACTTCATCGAGGATCAGCTGGTCAGCGCTGCCATCAGCCGGCGCGCTGACCGGGCGGCGCCACCATTTCTTGTATTCCGCGCCTTCCTCAAACTCGATCCAGTAGAGGTAATCGCCGTCCTTTTGCGGCACCGATTTGTCTGCTTCCTTGATGCGCGCGCGCATTTCCCGAAACAGCGCATCCACCCGTGGTTCCTGCGCGGCCATGCGCGCCTCGAACCAGGCATTTTCGGCCTGCAGATGATCCAGCACATCCTGGTCATTGACCGTCGGGTAAGCGGGGTCGCGCAGCCAGGCGTAGGGATCATTGATGCGGATGCCGTGATGTTCGGTAACATGGTCGCGCTTTGCGGCGACTGGCGGGGAAGCGGGTTGATCGGTCATGAAATCCCTGGCTGATGCGGGCAGAGCGGCGTTCAGCAAGGCCAGCAGGGCAAGGCAGAACAGCTTTCTCATCCGGTTTCCTTGCGGCTGGCTGGCGAAACGCGCGCGCGGCCTTATGTTAGACCTGCCACTATTACCCGAAGGAGCCGGTCGCAATGCTGATGTCGCCTTACGAGGCCAGACTGGACGCTTTAAGGAAAGAGCTTGCCGCGCGCGGACTGGATGGCTTCGTCATCCCGCTGTCGGACGAGCATATGTCCGAATATGTGGGGGAATATGCCCAACGCCTGCGCTGGCTGACCGGCTTTGACGGTTCGGCAGGGACGGCAGTGGTGCTGGCGGAGCGCGCGGCGATCTTCGTCGATGGCCGCTATACTCTGCAGGCGCGCGATCAGGTCGACGCCAATCTGTGGGATCACGAATCCGTGCCCCAGACCAGCCCCGCCAAATGGCTTCGCGCGCAGGCCGGCGCAGGTGCACGAATCGGCTATGATCCCTGGCTTCATTCAAGGAGCTGGACGGAGGCGACCGCCAAGACGCTGGGAAAGGCGGGGGCCGCGCTGGTGGCAGTGGACAGCAATCCGCTGGACGCCATCTGGGCGGACCGCCCCACCCCTTCCGCAGCGCCCGCTATCCTTCATCCTGATCGCTTTGCCGGGCGTTCCAGCGCGGAAAAACTGGCCGATCTGTCGGGCTGGCTGCGCGCGGAGGGCCTGGATGCGGTCGTGATCGCCGCGCTCGATTCCATCGCCTGGCTGTTCAACATCCGCGGAAGCGACGTGGCGCGCACGCCCGTTGTGCTCGCCTTTGCGATCGTGGACAGCAAGGGCGATGCGGATCTGTTCGTTACGCCTGGCAAGATTCCGCCCGAAGTGGCCACGCATCTGGGCCAGGCCGTGCAGGTTCGCCCGCGCGACGATTTTACCGCCGCGCTCGAAGCACTCGCCGGAAAACGGGTGGCGGTCGACAAGGAGCGCTGCGTCGCCGCGATTTTCGACCAGCTCGAACAAGGCTGGGCCGAGCTTGCCATCCATCGCGACCCCACCGTGCTGCCCCGCGCGGTCAAGAATACGGTCGAACAGGCCGGGCACCGCGCGGCGCAATTGCGGGACGGGGCGGCAGTGAGCCGGTTCCTTCACTGGCTGTCAGCAGAGGCGCCCAAAGGCGAAGTAAGCGAACTGGACGCCGCCGAACGCCTGCATGCCCTGCGCCGTGAAACGGGCGAATTGCGCGACCTGTCCTTCGACACCATATCGGGCAGCGGACCCAACGGCGCGATCGTCCATTACCGGGTGTGCGAGGGCACCAATCGCCTGCTCGAACCCGGCAGCGTCTATCTGGTGGATTCGGGGGGGCAGTATGCAGACGGAACCACGGACATCACGCGCACGGTGTGGATCAGCGGGGGTGAACCGCCCGCCGAAGTGTGCGAACGCTTCACCCGCGTCCTGAAGGGCCATATCGCGCTGGCCACCGCCAGCTTTCCCCGTGGCACTGCCGGATATCAGCTGGACACGCTGGCGCGCCAGTTCCTGTGGCAGGCAGGCCTCGACTATGCGCATGGCACCGGCCACGGGGTCGGCAGTTTCCTGTCCGTCCACGAAGGCCCGCAACGCATCAGCAAGGCCGCCGGCGGGCAGGCAGGGACCGAGCAGGAATTGCTGCCGGGCATGATCATTTCGAATGAACCTGGTTACTACAAGTCAGGCGCCTACGGCATCCGCATCGAAAATCTGGTGCTGGTGGAGCCACGCGAAATCGCTGGGGCGGAAGGCGACTGGCTAGGCTTTGAAACGCTCACCCTGGTGCCGATCGACCGCACGCTGGTGGCCCCGGCGCTGCTTACCTCCGCCGAAAAAGACTGGTGGAACGTCTATCACGCGCGCGTGGCCAAGGCGCTTGCCCCGCAGTTGAACGGAGACGCGTTGGCATGGCTGCTCGATGCCTGTCTGCCGCTTTGACGGCAAGCTTGCGCGGCGATGAATGCCTCGTTCCGCCTGCGACAATATTCGTCGCTCTATGGAGCGTTCAGCAAGGTTCGCGCAAATTCGTGCGGCCATACTACATTTCAGAGTTGCGGCAGGGAGGCCAGACCCCCCTCCAGCAACTCACCCCGTCGTTCAAAGGAGTATGAAGATGCGTAAACTGACCATTGCCCTTTCCGCGGCCGCGCTGTGTGCCGGCGGCATTGCCTATGCAGGACCGGGCATGAAGGATCGCGGCGATACGACCCGCGCACAGGCGCAGGAACACGGCGCCGAAATGTTCGCGCAAATGGATGCCAATGGCGATGGCGTGATCAATGATGCTGACCGCAAAACCCGCAAGGATGCGCGTTTTGACGCACTCGACAGTGACGGCAATGGCGTGCTGAGCCGCGAGGAATTTGCCGCCGGTCAGGGCATGCGCGGACACGGCAAGGGCAAGGATGACATGGACGGAAGCAGGCGTGGCCAGATGCGTGACCATGCCGGAAAGATGAAGGAGCGCGCTGACACCAATGGCGACGGTTCGGTGAGCAAGGCCGAGTTTGACGCCGCGCATATGGCCATGTTCGACAAGGCTGACGCGAATGGCGATGGCACGGTGACCAATGAAGAGCGCCGCGCCGCCTTCAAGGAGATGCGCGCCAAGGGTCGTGACCGCACCGGTAACGACAACGCCAAGTAAGCCCGCGCAAGTAAGCCGCGCCAAGTAAACCAATCGCGCCGGACTTCGCTGAGAGGTCCGGCGCGCTTTACTCTATCTGCCACAATGTCAGCGCATCAGCCCGCCGATAAGATTGCGGGCGAAGCGACCCAGCCCCGGGATGCCGATGGCCTTGCCGATCTCGTTCGCGATGGTTCCGCCAGCGGCACTGGCCGCGCTTGCCTTGGGGTTGGCACGGCTGGTCTTGCCGGAAAGCTTGCCGGCCAGGATCGATCCGGCACTGGCCGCCGCCGCCCCAGCCGCCGCCTTGGCCACTTTCCCGCCGATCCCGTCCCACAGGCTGGCGGATTTGCGTTCGCGCTTGCCCACTTCGGCCTCGCCCTTTTCGGCCACTTCTTCCGCGGTGGCGGCCGCGTCAGCGATTTTCTGCGCGATCACGTCTTCCGCGCTCTCGCGATCCACAGCCGTATCATATTTTCCGTCCAGCGGGCTGACTGACTGGATGATCGCCCGTTCCTTGGGCGTCAGCGGCCCCAGCCGGGAACGCGGCGGCTTCACCAGCGTGCGCTGAACCACGCTGGGGGCGCCATCTTCCATGAGCGTCGACACGAGCGCTTCGCCGACCTTGAGTGCGGTGATCGCGGCTTCCACGTCGAGATCGGGATTGACGCGGAACGTCTCGGCGGCAGCCTTGATCGCCTTCTGGTCGCGCGGGGTAAAGGCACGCAGCGCATGCTGCACGCGATTGCCAAGCTGTCCTGCCACTTCCTCCGGAACGTCAATCGGGTTCTGGGTCACGAAATAGACGCCGACCCCCTTGGAACGGATCAGGCGCACGACCTGTTCGATCTTGTCCTGCAAGGCCTTGGGCGCATCGTCGAACAGCAGATGGGCCTCGTCAAAGAAGAACACCAGCCGGGGCTTTTCCGGATCGCCCACTTCGGGCAGCACTTCGAACAATTCGGCCAGCAGCCACAGCAGGAAAGTGGCGTACAGCTTGGGGCTGCGCATCAGCTTGTCTGCGGCCAGCACATTGACATAGCCGCGCCCCTGTTCGTCCAGTTTTAGGAAATCAGTGATTTCCAGCGCGGGTTCGCCAAAGAACCGGTCCGCCCCCTGGCTTTCAAAGGACAGCAGCTGGCGCTGGATCGCACCGATGCTGGCTTTGGTGACATTGCCGTATTTCGTGGTCAGTTCCGCCGCGTTTTCCGCCGTATGCGCCAGCATCGCCTGCAAATCACCCATGTCGAGCAACAGCAATCCCTGTTCATCGGCATAGCGAAAGACAATCTGCAGCACCCCTTCCTGCGTTTCGTTAAGGTCCAGCAGGCGGGCCAGCAGCAGCGGCCCCATCTCCGAAATGGTGGTGCGGATGGGGTGCCCCTGCTCACCATAAAGATCCCAGAAGATCGCCGGATTGTCGGAATAGGCGTAATCATCCATGCCCAGTTCCTTCGCCCGCGCTTCCAGCTTGTCCGCATGCTTGAAGGCAGGCGATCCGGGCATGGCGATGCCGGACAAATCGCCTTTCACATCTGCCACGAACACCGGCACGCCTTCGGCAGAGAAGCTTTCGGCCAGGCCCTGCAACGTTACCGTCTTGCCCGTGCCGGTGGCGCCCGCGATCAGGCCATGGCGGTTGGCCCGCCCCAGATTGAGCACCTGCCGTTCGCCATTGGCGCCCAACCCGATGAAAATGTCACTCATGCCGGTCAGTTCCTTCAAATCGCGTCAGGCGCTGGTTCTGGACAGCGCGTCGCGCATGGTCAAGCGCTCGACTTGCGGCGCAAAGCGGCTAAGGCGGAAAAATGGCCAGGCGCGAACCCTTTGTCCTGCTGGATGACGCGCGCAGCTCGGGCGCCAGTGATGCCCGGCTGTTCGAACGGCCGCGCGCCCTGTTCGTCGCGCGCCGCCCCGAAGAAGTAGCCGAAGTTCTCGAAAGCGCTGATCGTGCGCGGCACGAAGGCGGGGGCACACTGGCCGGATATATCGCTTATGAGGCGGGACTGGCGCTGGAACCGCGGCTGGCCCCGTTGGCGGCAGCGCGCTGCGGCGCGAGCGGGCCGCTGGTGTGGCTTGGCCTGTTTGACGAAGCGACAATCATTCCCGCCGCGCAGATACCTGAATGGCTGGCCACGCATGCAGGGGAAAGTTCACCCCCCGCCATAGGTCCGCTGGAACCGCAAATATCGCCCGGCGGATATGTGCAGGCTTTCGAGACGTTGCGCGAAGCGATCCGGTCCGGCGACATTTATCAGGCAAACCTCACATTCCCGCTGGCGGGCAGCTGGCGCGGCGACCCGCTGGCGCTTTACGCAGCCATCCGCCCGGATGCGGGCGCGGGCTATGGCGGGCTGGTGTTCGACGGTTCGCACTGGCTGCTCAGCTTTTCGCCAGAACTGTTCTTTGCGATCCACGGCGAAGCAGCCAAGGTCAAGCCGATGAAAGGTACGCGCCCGCGCGGGCGCACCGCCGCAGAAGACGCGGCCCTGGCCAGCGAACTGGCCGCTTCGGACAAGGACCGGGCTGAAAACCTGATGATCGTTGACCTGATGCGCAACGATCTTGCCCGGGTCAGCATTGCGGGCAGCGTGGCGGTGGACGCGCCCTTCACCGTCGAAACCTATCCCACGGTGCATCAGATGGTTTCCACCGTGCGTGCGCGCCTGAAGCCGGAAACCAGCGCAGCGGACATGATTCGCGCGCTGTTTCCCTGCGGTTCGATCACTGGCGCGCCCAAGATCCGGGCGATGGAACTGATCGGCGAGGTGGAACGCGACGCGCGTGGACCCTATTGCGGCGCAATCGGGCGGATTGGCCCCTTCGCCCCAGACGGAACTGGCGATGCCGCGTTCAATGTGGCAATCCGCACCTTGCGGCTGACCCCTGGAGAAGGCGGTGGAGGCCGCGCGGTACTGGGCGTGGGTTCGGCGATCGTGGCGGATTCGCATAGCCTGCAGGAATGGCGAGAGTGCCTGATCAAGGGGGGATTTGTGCGCCATTCCCATGCGCAAGACAGCGTCGCCGCTTTCGATCTGATAGAAAGCATGCGCTTCGATCCCGAGGAGGGGGTTCCCCTGCTCGAACTCCATCTCGAACGGCTGAAGGCCAGCGCCGCCGAACTGGGCTTTTCCTTTGACCGGCACGCTGCCCGCAACCAGATCCAGGCGCTGTGCTTCGAACTCGAATCGGCGGCGCGGCTGCGGCTCGTACTGGCGCGCAGCGGCGCTACTGCGCTCGAAGCCGCGCCATTGCCCCCGCCGCTCCCAGTGCCGCTCGCCTGCGTCCTGCTGCCTGTGCCGGTCGATCCGGGTGACTGGCGGCTGCGCCACAAGACCAGCGACCGGGGATTTTACGAAGATGCGCTGGGCGTCGCCCACGCGGCAGGCGCGGCGGAGGCACTGCTGCTGCGCGATGACGGGCTGGTCACCGAGGGGGCCTTCACCAATATTTTTATCGAACGCGAAGGGCAGCTGGTGACACCATCAGCCACGTTGGGCCTGCTGCCCGGCGTATTGCGGCGCTCCCTGCTGGACAGCGGCCGGGCGGTGGAAGGCGAAGTGCGGCTGGAAGACCTCGCCCAGGGGTTCCTGATTGGCAATGCCCTGCGCGGGCTGATGGAAGCAAGGTTGCTGGCATGATGATTTCCGAAGCGCTGAAACGTATCGCCCCCTCGCGCACCACCGCCATGACTGACCGGGCGACCCAGCTAAGGGCTGAGGGGCGCGACATCATCTCGCTCTCGGTCGGGGAACCGGATTTTGACACGCCTGCGCATGTGCTGGACGCGGCCAGGGCCGCGCTCGATGCGGGCCAGACCAGATATACCCCGGTTGGCGGGACCGCAGCGATGAAGCAGGCTGCGGCACTGCATTTCCGCCGCGATCTGGGGCTGGACGTTCCCGTCTCGCAGGTGACGGTCAGCGCGGGCGGCAAACAGGCGATCTTCCATGCGCTGATGGCCACCGTCAGTCATGGGGATGATGTGCTGGTTCCCAGCCCCTGGTGGGTCAGCTATCCCGAAATCGTCCGCTTCGCCGGCGGCAATGTCGTGCCGATCCTCACCAATGCCGCGCACGGTTTCCGGTTTACTGCTGGAGAGCTCGAATCGGCGATCACGCCGCGCACGCAATGGTTGATGCTGAACAGCCCGGGCAACCCGACCGGCGCGGTCTATCCCGCCGGGATGCTGCGCGCGCTGGCCGATGTGCTGCGCCGCCATCCCCGTGTCCTGGTGCTGTCTGACGATATTTACGCGCCACTGATCTATGCGGATGAACCGCATACCACGCTAGCCGCCATTGCCCCCGACCTGGCCGACCGGATTCTGACCGTTTCAGGCGTCTCGAAAAGCCATGCAATGACCGGCTTCCGGATCGGTGTGGCGACGGGCCCGGAATGGCTGATCCAGGCGATGGAACGGTTGCAATCCCATTCCTCGGGCAACCCCTGTTCGATCAGCCAGGCCGCAGCCGTCGCGGCCTTTACCGGCCCTCAGGATTTCCTTGCCGACTGGCGCGCGACGTTTAAGGCGCGGCGCGACCTGGTGGTGGCCGGGGTGAATGCTGTGCCCGGCCTGTCCTGCCCGGTTCCCGACGGCGCGTTCTACCTCTTCGTCGATGCGACCCCGCTGATGGACCGCTTCAAGGATGACGAGGCGCTGGCGCTGCATCTGCTCGATCATGGCGTCGCCGTGGTCGCGGCATCGGCATTTGGCGGCAGGAACGGATTTCGAATCAGCTTCGCTGCCGCTGAAGCCACCCTGCGCGAGGCGTTGGCCCGCATCGCCGCCGCTCTTTCATGAATGCCATCCCGATCCTGTTCGAAGATGCCGAAGCGCTGGTGATCGACAAGCCGGGTGGCCTGCCGATCGAGCGCCCCCGGCGCGGCGGGACCGCGCTCAGCGATCAGCTCGATATGCTGCGGCTGGGTTTTCAGCGCCAGCCCGCGCCGGTCCACCGGCTCGACGCCGATACCTCCGGTTGCCTGCTCCTGGCCCGCAACCCCAAGGCGCTCAAGCGATTCGCGGCAGCTTTCGAGGCGCGCGAAGTCGAAAAGACCTATCTCGGGCTGGTCACGGGCGAGATCGCGCAGGAAAGCGGCACGATCGAACTGGCATTATCCAAGATCAGTTCCGCTGCCGATGGCTGGCGGATGATCGTCGCACGACAGGGCAAGCCTTCCATCACCCACTGGCGGCGGCTGACCGTGGCGGACGGGCTCTCGCTGGTCAAATTCACGCCGGTCACAGGCCGTACGCACCAGATCCGCGTTCATGCGCAGGCCGGCCTGGGTCATGCGCTGCTGGGCGATCCGGTCTATGGCAGACCCGATCCGCGCGCCGGACGCACCATGCTTCATGCCGCCGAACTGGTGGTGCAACGGGGCGCGAAGCCGCCAATCCGCGCTCATGCGCCGCTGCCAGCGGAGTTTGCCGCACTTGGCTTTCACGAGTGACGCGGCTTGACGCAAGCTAACGATCTGACCGAACGGGCGCTGGCACTGGTGGATGAAAGCTTCATCGCCGCATCCGGGCCGGGCGGCCAGAATGTGAACAAGGTCGCCACGGCAGTGCAATTGCGGCTCGATGTTTTCGCCCTGCGTCTGCCGCCGCCGGTGTTCCACCGGCTGAAGGCGCTGGCGGGCAGCCGCATGAACGCCCGGGGCGAGATCGTTTTGACCGCACGCAGCCATCGTACACAGGAAGCAAACCGCACCGACGCACGGGCGCGCCTCGGCGCATTGCTCGAACAGGCGCAGCTCGAGCCGGCACAACGCAAGAAGTCGCAGCTTAACCGGCTGGGCAAGCAGAAACGGCTGGAGGGCAAGAAACGGCGCGGGGCGGTCAAGGCTGGTCGCGGCAAGGTGGATTGGTAGGCGCAGGTCGCACGCCCGCGCGCTTGACTTTTCTGCCTTCGTGTCGCAATGGCCGCGCCCGGAAGGGCGGTGCTGGCGCGCCGCTTTATTGTTTCGGCCGCCACGGCCGCATTTATGGAATTTAGGAACACGCCATGGCGAAGCCTGCAACCGTCAAGATCCGGCTGGTCTCCACCGCTGACACCGGCTTTTTCTACGTGACGAAGAAGAACCCGCGCAACATCACGGAAAAGATGAGCTTCCGCAAATATGATCCGGTCGCGCGCAAGCACGTCGAATTCAAGGAAGCCAAGATCAAGTAAGGCCCCTTTCCGGGTTCACCGCGAGTTCAAGCCCGCAACTGCAAGGGAGAGGGCATGAACAAGACACTGGCACTCATCTCCGCGCCGATTCGCGTCGGCCTTGCCGGGGCGCTTGCCCTGGCCGTTCCCGCTACAACCGCCTTCGCGGTCACCCCGTCGCAAAGTGCGCCATCGCAGGCCGCACAGCCCGCCGCAATGGATCGCGCGGTTGCGGCCCTGCGCGGCATTTCGACATTGCGCGCCGATTTCGTGCAGACTGACCGCAGCGGACAACGCCTGACCGGGGTGCTCACGCTAAAGCGCCCGGGCAAGATCCGCTTCCAGTATCAGGACGACGCGAAGATGCTGATCGTCGGGGATGGTTCTGCTCTGACCCTGATCGATTACGAGGTGAACCAGGTCCAGCGCTGGCCGATCAAGAAAAGCCCGCTTGGCGCACTGCTGGACCCTTCCCGCGATGTGAGCCGCTACGGTCGGCTTGTTCCCACCGGCAACGCCGATGTCACAAGCATCGAGGTGCGCGACCCCAAACGCCCGGAATTCGGCACCATCACGATGATATTCGTGAAAGACGCCGGGGCTCCCGGCGGGCTCGAACTGGTCAGCTGGGTGGCGCTCGATTCACAGAACAAGCGCACCACCGTGCGCCTCTCGAATCACCGCTATGGAATCGACGTTCCCAACTCGACATTCAGCTTCAAAGATCCCCGCCGCACGGGTCGTCGCTGAGAACAAACGCCCCGGCCCTCAATTGTTCGCCGCAAGCGTCAAAATGAAGCGTTCCGTTCATTCGGCAGAAAGCAGGGGCGGACTAAAAGATACTCACAAGGCGGCGAGAGGCGGGTTTTCCCCCCTGTTACCCCGGTCTCTCCCCAAGGTCGCCTTGGACAGCGTGACGAACGCTCGAACGAACCCTCGTCCCAATGCCCCCGGGACGAGGGTTTTTCGTTTTGTTGCGGGACGCAGGGCTTGGCCCTAAGGCCTGTGCCATGGTCAAGATCGCTTCCTGGAACATCAATTCGGTTCGCTTGCGCATGCCGATCGTCGCACGCTTTCTCGAAGAAGAAGCGCCTGACGTGCTGTGTCTGCAGGAAATCAAGACCGTCGAATCGCTGTTTCCCTACGAAGCGTTCAATGCGCTGGGTTATGTGTATCACGCGGTGCACGGCCAGAAAGGCTACCACGGCGTCGCCACCGTCAGCCGCATCCCCCTGCGCGAATTTTCGCGCCATGACTGGCAGGACAATGGCGAAGCGCGCCATGTCGGCGTGGAACTGACAGGCCCGGGGCAGGGCATGGTGCTGGAAAATGTCTATATTCCGGCCGGCGGCGATATTCCCGACCGCGATGAGAATCCGAAGTTCGGCCAGAAACTGGATTTCCTCGAACGGATGACGCGCTGGGCGGAACGAATCGATCGCCCGACCCTCATCGTCGGCGATTTCAACATTGCCCCGCTGGAATGCGATGTGTGGAATCACAAGCAGTTGCTCAAGGTCGTCAGCCACACCCCGATCGAGGTGGAAACGCTGCAACGCTTCCGGGATGCGCATGGCTGGAGCGACATCGGGCGCGAACACATCCTTGCGCCAGAGCGTTATTACAGCTGGTGGTCCTATCGCGCGAAGGACTGGAAAGCGGGCGATAGGGGGCGCAGGCTGGACCACATGTGGGCGTCGCCCGAACTGGCGCGGCAAGCCGTCGCTCACCGGGTCTCCGAACATTGCCGCGACTGGCCGCAACCATCGGATCATGTTCCGCTGATAACGGAATTCAACCTTTGACCGGAACCAGCCCCAGTCCATCGCGCCGCGCGGCGCAGGCGATTGATGCATTGCGCCACGGCTGGCCGCTCGCACTGGATGGCGGGGCGGTGCTGCTACCGGTGGAAACGGCACTGACGGGGGCGGCGCACAGCCAGACGATGCTGATTTCGGCGGCGCGCGCGGCAACGCTCAAACTCGCCAATCAGCGCGAGGCGGCAGAACCGCATGCTCCGGTCCTGATTCGTGGCGCAGAAGGCTTCGACCTGGTCAGTGCGAAACCGATCGCCGATCCCGCGCTTGACCTTGCCTCACCGCTGAAGGGGCCATTCAAGGCCGAGAATCTGACCTGGCGGAGGGAAGCGGTGGTGGCGATGGAGCTGGCGCGACTGGCCGGAATACTGCCCGCGTTCATGGTTGATCCCGATGCCGCTGGTGAGGCGGTGCCGCTTGCCGCATCGGATCTTGACGCATGGAAGCAGCCGCAGCGCCTGGCCATTGCCACCCGCGCGCGTCTGCCCGTTTCAGCCGCGGATGAGGCCGAAATCATCGCCTTTCGCAGCGCTGACGATCTGCGCGAACATATCGCGCTGGTGATCGGACAGGCGAGCGGGGACCGTTCACCGCTGGTCCGGCTGCATTCGGAATGTCTGACCGGCGATATTCTCGGCAGCCTGAAATGCGACTGCGGACCACAACTGGACGCGGCACTGGCGGCGATGGCCGAAGAGGCCGGACGCGGCGGATGGGGCATCCTGCTGTACATGCGTCAGGAAGGACGCGGTATCGGCCTCATCAACAAGCTCAGGGCTTATCGCCTGCAGGATCAGGGATTTGACACGGTCGAGGCGAATCAGCGGCTTGGCCTGCCGGACGAGGCCCGCGACTTCCCGATCGCCGCGCGCATGCTGCAGCTGCTCGGGGTCGGACCGATCCGGTTGATGACTAACAATCCGGCCAAGGTCACTGCACTGGCGGAGGCCGGAGTTACGGTGCAGCAACGCGTGCCGCACCAGTTGCCCGCCAATCCGCATAATGCACGCTATTTGGCAACCAAGCGCGACCGCGCCGGCCATATTCTCAAATAGGCATCACCGCCGGTCGAAGGGTTTGATCCCCTTGCCCAGCCGGTTCTCGCCAATTGCCAGCCGATCACCCGACCAGTCCGCGACGAATGTGCTGTTCCATGGCACGGACGGGGCCATGCGTGCGTCATTGCCCGCGATTTTCAATCCATCCGCCGTATTTTCCTGCGTCTCTGCCGCCACCGCGATCAGCGCGGAATGGTTTTCCTTGTCAGCGCCCTGGACGAACCAGTTGTTCGTGATCTGCCCGGTCGAGCCGGCAGGCAGATCGATCATGTAATTGGTGCCATGGCCGCGTGTGTCATCGAAACTGTTGGAAGCGATCTGGACCTGCACTGAACGGCTTTTCAGATAGTGGCCGCCGCGCCCTTCCTCGAAACGGCTGCGTGTGACGCGTAACAGGCCATAATTGCCGATATAGATCGAATGCGCACAGCCGCCCGAATAGGCGCAGGTGCCCAGACGGGTGAACGTGGACTTGTCGATGACGATTCGCCCGGCGCCGTCAGCTCCGGCAAGGATGCCCTGCTGGCTGTCGCGAAACCAACTCTGCGCAATCGTCAGATTGCCCTTTTCCAGGCGGATCCCGGCCCCGTTCCCGTCGGGGACCGCGATATTCTGGAACACGAGGCCGGACACGCTGGCATTGTAACCGCGCAGCACCAGTGTCGCCTTGCCTTCGCACGCGCCGCCATCGAAGATCGTCTGGCCCGGCTGCGACGCCATGTAGGACACATCGCCCGCCGTCTGGACCGCGCAATCGCGGTAACGCCCGGGCGCAACGGCAATCGTGCCCTTGCCCGCGCCGATCGCGTTCACCGCCTCCTGCAGGCGGCCATAGCTCTTGCCGCTTTCGACATGGCGATAGGGTGCCTCGCCCCCCTGCGCCAGCAGACTGCCGACCGGGAGGGCGGCCAGAGCCAGTGCGGCAAGAGTCAGCGCCGAACGGCGTGGCGAGCGAGCGAGAGTGATAAGCGCATGGTTTTTCATGCGCTCCTGCCTAGCGGAACAAGGTTAAAGGGCCGCTAAGCGCGACACACATGGTCTCAAGTGGCACTCAAAGGCTGCTCAGATCTGTGATTCGTCCACCAGCGGGCGGGATTCGCGGGTTCCGCGATAGCGCACGCTGGGATCATTGCCGTCGCCCGCGATAATCACGTGATCTTCATGCACTTCCACCAGCTCGCCCGCGAACGGCCAGTCGGAGAGGCTTCCAGTCACGCGATAGCTGACAAAGTCGCCGACCTTGAAGGTCGCAGGGTCGAAATTGAAATTGAACGGGCAGTTTTCGCCCGCTTCGCCCATGCCCAGCATGGCCTGTCTCCTCACATCCTCAATTCCCGCAATCTAGCGCGGAAATAACGTTCAGTCGAGATTGGGGCGCAGCCAGCGCTCCGCCTCGGCCAGCGCCATGTCCCGGCGCGCGGCATATTCTTCCAGCTGGTCGCGCCCGATCCGGGCAACCCCGAAATACTGGCTGTCGGGGTGTGCGAAATAGAAGCCCGAAACCGCCGAAGTCGGCAGCATCGCCTGGCTTTCGGTGAGCGTAATGCCGGCATTCCTGCCCGCATCAAGCAGATCGAACAGGATCGGCTTCAGACTGTGATCGGGACAGGCTGGATAGCCGGGCGCGGGGCGGATGCCGCGATATTCCTCGCGGATCAGGGCCTCATTGGTGAATTGTTCATCCGGCGCATAGCCCCACAGCGTGGTTCGCACATGGCTGTGCAAGCGTTCTGCAAAGGCTTCGGCGAAGCGGTCTGCCAGTGCCTTGAGCAGGATGTCGTTATAATCGTCGTGGTTTTCCTTGAACCGGGCGAGATGCGGTTCGATTCCGTGAATGCCCACGGCAAAACCACCGATCCAGTCTCCTGCCGGGTCAATGAAATCGGCCAGGCAGAAATTGGCGCGATCGCGGGACTTTTTCACCTGCTGGCGCAGGAAAGGCAGCAGCGTGCCATCGTCCAGCCGCACATCGTCACCATCGCGGTGGCACGGCCAGAAGGCGCAGACGCCGCGCGCAGTCAGCCATTTTTCCGCGATGATCCGTTCCAGCATCGCCTGCGCATCGGCATAGAGCGATCGCGCGCTTTCCCCCACCACCGCATCGTCCAGAATGGCCGGGAAAGTCCCCGCCAGCTCCCACGCGCGGAAGAAGGGCGTCCAGTCGAAACATTGCGCAAGATCGGCCAGATCCCATTCGGCGAAGCTGTGTACGCCCGGATGCGCGGGCGGCGGCGCTTTCAGCGCCATGTCCGCGGGAAACGCATTGGCCCGCGCCGCTTCCAGCGAAAGCAGGGCGGACTGGCCCTTGCCTTCCCGCGTCTCGCGGATTGTCGCATATTCCTGCGCGGTCGATGCGACAAAGCCGGTTGCCTGCGTGTCGGACAGCAGCTGGCTGGCGACCCCCACCGCACGGCTGGCGTCGAGTACGTGAATCACCGGTCCGTCATAGGCGGGATCGATCCTGAGCGCGGTATGCACCTTGCTGGTCGTCGCCCCGCCGATCAGCAACGGCAGATCCATCCCGGCGCGCTGCATTTCCTGTGCCATCGTCACCATCTCGTCCAGCGAGGGGGTGATGAGGCCCGACAGGCCGATGATGTCCGCGCCTTCGGCTTGCGCGGTTTCAAGGATGGTCGACCAGGCCACCATCACGCCAAGGTCAATCACCTCATACCCGTTGCACTGCAGAACCACGCCCACGATATTCTTGCCAATATCGTGCACGTCGCCCTTCACGGTCGCCATCACGATCTTGCCCTTGGCGCTTTGCCCCGCTTCCTTTTCGGCTTCGATGAAGGGGATGAGATGCGCTACCGCCTTCTTCATCACACGCGCGCTCTTCACCACCTGCGGCAGGAACATCTTGCCGGACCCGAACAGGTCGCCCACCGTGTTCATGCCCTGCATCAGCGGACCTTCGATCACCTCGATCGGGCGTCCGCCCGCAGCCGCCACGGCCAGCCGCATTTCTTCCGTATCCGCGACGATATGCGCATCGATCCCCTTGACCAGCGCATGTTCCAGCCGCCGGACCGGTTCCCAGCCGCGCCATTCCTCTGCCGCCTTTTCAGCGGCCTTGTCCTGCCCCTTGTAGCTTTCCGCCAGCTCAATCAGCCGTTCGGTGGAGGATTTGCCATCCGCGCCCACGCCGGGGCGGCGCATCAGGATCACATCCTCGCAGGCTTCGCGCAGCGCAGGTTCGATCTGGTCGTAAACGTCAAGCTGTCCGGCATTGACGATCGCCATGTCGAGCCCGGCCGGAATGGCATGATAGAGGAACACGGAATGCATTGCGCGGCGCACGATCTCGTTACCGCGGAAGCTGAAGGAGAGATTGGAAAGCCCGCCCGAACAATGGACATGCGGGCAGCGCGCCTTGATCTCGCGCACCGCCTCGATGAAATCGAGGGCATAACGATCATGTTCCTCGATCCCTGTCGCCACGGCGAAGATATTGGGATCGAAGATGATGTCTTCGGGCGGAAAACCGATGCCTGTCAGCAGCTTGTAAGCGCGTTCGCAAATTTCGACCTTGCGCTGCTTCGTGTCTGCCTGCCCCGTTTCATCAAAAGCCATGACCACCACGGCCGCGCCGTAGGCCATGCATTTGCGCGCCTGCTCAAGGAAGGGCGCTTCGCCTTCCTTCATGCTGATCGAATTGACGATGGGCTTGCCGGAAACGCATTTCAGCCCCGCCTCGATCACTTCCCACTTGGAGCTGTCAATCATCACCGGCACCCGCGCGATATCGGGTTCGGCCATGATGAGCTTGAGGAAGGTGGTCATCGCCAGCGTCGCGTCAAGCAGGCCTTCGTCCATGTTGACGTCGATGATCTGCGCGCCGTTTTCCACCTGCTGGCGCGCGACTTCCACGGCAGCGGCATAATCGTCCGCCATGATGAGCTTCTTGAACGCCGCCGATCCGGTGACGTTGGTGCGCTCGCCAATATTGACGAACAGGGCGGTTCCGGCAACGCTCATCAGGCTGCAATCGTATAGGGTTCAAGCCCCGCCAGCCGCGTTTTCACGCCAAGCTGCGGAATGCGGCGCGGCGGCAGGTCCGCAACCGCCCTGGCAACGGCCGCGATATGCGCGGGCGTCGTGCCGCAGCAGCCGCCGACCATGTTGACCAGCCCGTCATCCACCCACTCGCGGATCAACGCGGCGGTCTTTTCCGGAAGTTCGTCATACTGGCCCAGTTCGTTGGGCAGGCCGGCATTGGGATAGGCGAGGATCAGCGCGTCCGTATCCTTGGCCAGTTCCGCCAGATAGGGGCGCAGCTTGTCTGCCCCGAAGGCGCAATTGGCGCCGATGGTCAGCGGCTTGAGATGGCGCAGCGTATACCAGAAGGCCATGATCGTATGGCCGGACAGATTGCGCCCGCTCATGTCTGTGATCGTGAAGCTCAGCATCAGCGGCACATCGCGGCCCGCCGCCGCTTCCGCTTCGCGCGCCGCCATGCCCGCTGCCTTGGCGTTGAGCGTGTCGAAACAGGTTTCGACCAGCAGGAAATCCACCCCGCCTTCGATCAGCGCAT
The DNA here is from genome assembly GCA_024236235.1 of Novosphingobium sp. Lineage (GTDB taxonomy): Bacteria > Pseudomonadota > Alphaproteobacteria > Sphingomonadales > Sphingomonadaceae > JACKKV01. The sequence goes on from JACKKV010000003.1 coordinate 129,932, forward strand.
CGCATTGTTCGCGATAGGTGGCTTTCAGCGTGTCGAAATCGACTTCGCGGAAGCCCGGATCGTTGACATCGGGCGACAGCGAAAGCGTCTTGTTGGTCGGCCCGATGGACCCCGCCACGAAGCGGCGACGACCATCGCGCGCCTGCGCCGCAGCGCATGCGGCACGCGCCAGTTTCGCGGCGGCAAGATTGATGTCGCGCACCAGATGTTCACAGCCGTAATCGGCCAGCGCGATGCGGGTGGAACTGAAGGTGTTGGTTTCGATCATGTCCGCCCCGGCATCGAGATAGGCGGCGTGAATCGCGCCGATCACGTCTGGCCGGGTCAGGCACAGCAGGTCATTATTGCCCTTCTGGTCGCGCGGCAGGTCCAGATCGCCCCGGTAATCGGCCTCTTGCAGGGCATAGTTCTGGATCGAGGTGCCATAGCCCCCGTCAAAGACCAGGATACGTTCCGCCGCAGCGGCACGAAAATCACCTTCTGCGCTCATCATGCCTCCTTCGGGCGAACGCCCAGCAGATGGCAGATGGCATAAGTCAGCTCCGCCCGGTTGAGCGTGTAGAAATGAAGATTGTCGACCCCGCCCGCGCAGAGGCGGCGGGCAAGTTCTGCCGCCAGCGTGGCGGACACGAGCTGGCGTGCCTGCGGGTGATCGTCCAGCCCGGTGAACTGGTCCGCCAGCCAGCCAGGGATTGCCGTGCCGCACAGCCCGCTCATCCGCTGAACGGCGGCAAAGCTGGTGATCGGCATGATGCCCGGCACGATTTCCGCGCCGATCCCGGCAGCGGCGGCATCGTCGCGGAACCGGAAAAACGTGTCCGGTTCAAAGAAGAACTGAGTGATCGCACGGGTCGCACCCGCATCGAGCTTGCGCTTCAGATTGTCGAGATCCTCGGCCCGGCCCGGCGAATCCGGATGGCACTCGGGATAGGCCGCCACCGAAATCTCGAACGGGGCGATGGCTTTCAGCCCGGCCACCAGTTCGGCCGCATTGGCATAGCCATGGGGATGCGGGATAAACGGTGTGCCGGGGCCAGCAGGCGCATCGCCGCGCAGGGCGACAATGTGGCGCACCCCCGCCTCCCAATAAGCGCGGGCGACTTCGTCCACTTGCGCGCGCGAGGCTTCGACGCAGGTCAGATGAGCGGCGGCGGGAATGGCCGTTTCGCGCGCGATCCGGGCGACCGTGGCATGTGTGCGTTCGCGCGTGGTGCCCCCGGCGCCGTAAGTGACGGAAACGAAGCGGGGGCCGAGCGGCGCCAGTTCGGTGATCGCCTCCCACAGCTGCGCTTCCATCTTCTCGGTCTTGGGCGGGAAGAATTCGAAGGACACGCCGACATGATCGGGCACCCCCGCAAAGAGCGGCGCGCTCTGTGCGGCGCGGGTTTCGCGCTCCCTGTCAGTTTGTCTCATGGCTTGGGCCGGTCCGTTCGTCAGTCTGCAATGCAATTTGTGTGCGCCTCTGCCCGTCTCAGCCGCCAGCGTCAATTCGCTTGCGCCATTCGCCTGCGGCAAGACGGCGCGTTTGCCTCATGACGCAGCTCTGCTACAAGTCCCGGCCTGCCGGGCTCTGGCTCCGGCACCCGTTTCGCGATCACGAAAGGAACCCTCATGAAAAAGATCATCGCCGCTGCCATGCTGTCGTCCGCGCTGTTGGCGCTTTCCGCCTGCGGCAGCTCGGACAGCGCTTCGGAAGAGGCTGAGGCCGATACGGTCGAAATTCCGGCGGATGAAGCCATGAGCGCCGATGTCCAGGCACCGGTTGCAGATGACGAAGGCACCTCCGAATCGGCTGACGATGCCAGCGAAGGCGAGGAAGCGAGCGCTGACGGGGAAGACCCGGTGGCCGCCGCTGCCAAGGCAGCCGAAGCCGCTGCGGCTGATGCAGCCGCGGCTGCGTCCGCTGCTGCCGCACCCGCGACCGAGTAATCCGGCCATGAAGACCCCGTCCGGCCTGTGGCTGATCGCGATGCTTGCGCTGACCGCCTGTCAGCAGAGCGACAGCGATCCCGGGCCGGGCGGAGTCACCATTGGCGAAGCGCGCGCCCTGGACGAAGCCGCCGAAATGATCGAGCAGCATCGCCCCCCCGCAGGCCTGCTTGACAAGGCTGCGCCGGACCAGCCGACAGCAAAACCCCGGACGGACTGATCCCTGTCAGCCAGCGTCAGCGCGCGGCCAGCCAGCCGATCGCCAGCGCCCCGATCGCGATGCGATACCAGGCGAAGGGCGCGAAGCCGTGGCGGCTGACATAGGCGACGAAAGCCCGGATCACGACCAGCGCCACGATGAAGGAGACGATGAAGCCCACCGCGATCTCTCCCCATCCCACACCGCCCGATCCGCTGGCCATGGCATCCCAGTTATCCGCCAGTTCCAGCGTCGATGCCCCGATCATCGTCGGCACAGCGAGAAAGAATGAAAATTCCGCGGCCGTCTTGCGCCCCACCCCCATCGCCAGCGCGCCCATGATCGTCGCGCCGGAACGGCTGACACCGGGGACCATCGCCAGGCACTGTGCAAAGCCGACCCCGATGGCCTGCTTCAGCGGCAGTTCACCGACCCCCACATCCGCGCCCGGGCGGGCGACTTTTTCGATCGCCAGAATAGCGATCCCGCCCGCGATCAGCGCCCAGCCGACGATCGAGGGGCTGCCCAGCATGATGTCGATCTGGTCCTTGAGGGCAAGGCCGAGTACCGCCGAGGGAAGGAAGGCGACCAGGATATTGCGCAGAAAGGCGAGCGAGCGTTTTTCCGCCCGCAATATGCCCAGGCCCGCCTCCCAGAACGTGGACCAGTATTGCACCACCACCGCCAGAATCGCGCCAAGCTGTATCACGACATTGAACAGCGCCCATTGATGCGCGTCATAGCCGAACAGTTCCGTCGCGAGGATGAGATGCCCGGTCGAAGAGACCGGGATGAACTCGGTCAGTCCTTCGACAATGCCGAGCAGAATGGCGGTGAGGGTCTGGTCCATAACAGCTTGGGCAGGGTGAAGGCGGGCGCGGCGCGGATGTCAAGAATCCGCCAGGCGCCCCGCCCGCTTATCACCAGATGCGCACCCGTTCTTCGGGCGGAAGATACAGCGCATCGCCCGGCTTGACGCCAAAGGCATCGTACCAGGCGTCCATGTTGCGGACCACGCCGTTGACGCGGAATTGCTCGGGCGAATGGGGATCGGTCACCAGCCGCTGGCGCAGATTGTCCTCGCGATTGGCCGCCCGCCAGACCTGCGCCCAGGCCAGGAAAAAGCGCTGCTCGCCCGTGAAACCGTCAATCACCGGTGCCTCTTTCCCGCCCAGCGCCATGCGATATGCCCGCAGGGCAAGGCTGAGCCCGGCCAGATCGCCGATATTCTCGCCCAGCGTCAGCCGCCCGTTGACGCAGGTCTTGCCATCGTCAAGCGGGCACATCCGGTCATATTGTTCAGCCAGCTTCGCGCCCAGCGCGGCAAAGGCCTTGCCGTCAGCCTCGCTCCACCAGTCGCGCAGCATGCCGGTGCCGTCCGACTTGGCCCCCTGATCGTCGAACCCGTGACCGATCTCATGCCCGATCACTGCGCCGATCGCCCCGTAATTGACCGCCATATCCGCCTGCGCGTTGAAGAAGGGCGGCTGCAGGATACCCGCCGGGAAAACGATCTCGTTCGTGGTCGGGTTGTAATAGGCGTTGACCGTCTGGGGCAGCATGAACCATTCGCTGCGGTCGACCGGCCCGCCGAGCTTCGCCAGATCGTCCCGCCAGCCCCATGCACCTGCGGCCACGCCATTTTCCAGCGGCTTGTCCGGCGCGATCTGAAGCCCGTCATAGGTCTTGAACTTGTCAGGATAGCCGATCTTGGTGGTGAACAGCGCCAGCTTGCCTTCGGCTTCCGCCTTGGTCGCGTCGCTCATCCACGCATTTTCAGCGAGGCTTTGCGCCATCGCCTTGCGCAGATTGCTGACCAGCGCATCCATGGCGGCCTTGTTTTCCGGCGGGAAATAGCGTGTGACATAAGACTGGCCCAGCGCTTCGCCCAATTGCCCTTCGACATTGTCTATCGCCCGTTTCCAGCGCGGTCGCTGTTCCTGCGTGCCGCGCAGCGTGCGTCCGAAGAAATCGAAGGCGGCATCGTCAATCTCGCGCGGCAACACGTCGGAATTGCCGGACAGGAACCGCACGGCCATCCATGCCTGAATGGTCGCCAGCGGCGCTTCTTCCAGCAGCTTCATCATCGCCGGAAAACCACCGCCGATCTTGCCCAGATCCTCGGCGGAGATGCCCAGCTCTTTCGCTTTTTCCGCGCTTGGCGGGATCTGAGGCACGACGAACCGGGTGACATCGCCCAGCCCGGAAACCGCCAGCATGGTGTCGAGCGGCACGGCCCCGGCCAGTTGCGACACTTCAGCGTGAGTCAGCTCGTTATAAGTCAGGTCGCGATTGCGCGCGACCGCCCGGTCCCATGCCAGCCGCGCGAAACTGTCTTCAAATGCATAGACCGTGCGCGCCACCCCATCCGGGTCAGCATAACCGGCCTTGCCCAGCAAAAAGGCCATATAGGCCCGGTATTTCGCCTGGATCTCGCGCGATTTGTCATCGGTTTTCAGGTAATAATCGCGGTCAGGCAAACCCATCGCGCCCGCGCCAAGCCCGACGGTGTAGCGATCGGGTTGCTTCTGGTCGACCATCACCCAGGCCCCAACGGGTGACGGATAGCCCGGCTTTCCGAACAGCACGGCCAGTTCTTCAAGCGACTTCGCCTGATAGATCGCACTCAGATAGGGCCATGCCGGGGCAAGGCCCGCCGCATCGATCGACGGTTGATCGAGATAGGCGCGGTAGGAATCGACAATCCGCTGTTCCAGCGATCCCGGCGCATGACGCTGCGCCACCAGTTCATCGACCAGCGCGCGCACGTCGGCTTGCGACTTTTCATTGAGCATGGTGAAGGCGCCATAGCGGCCATGTTCGGCGGGAATCGGATTTTCCGCGATCCAGCGGCGATTGACATAAGCGAAGAAATCATCGCCGGGCCGGATTGCCGGGTCGAGCCCTGCGGTATCGATCCCCCAATTGCCGAAATGCATCTGCGGGGGCGGGACCGCTTCTGTCGTTTCGGGCGCAGCCTCCTGCGCGTGCACGGAAATCGCCGGGGCAAGCGCCATCAGCGCGGCGCAAAGCGTGAGCATGGGTCTGGTCATGAGCGCATTCCTTGGCAAGGCAATCTGAACGGGCGGTGAGCGCGGGTCTGGTGCATGGACCGGCACCGCAGGTTCAATCGGCCTGATCGAACTGCAGCCGGGCGAGACGCGCATAAAGCCCGTCTGCCGCGCTGAGCGAGACATGCGTGCCCTGTTCGACGATCCGCCCTGCCTCCATCACCACAATCCGGTCGGCGGCGCGCACGGTGGCCAGGCGATGCGCAATGACGAGCGTGGTGCGTTGTTCCATCAGCCGGTCAAGCGCCTGCTGCACAAGTTGTTCGCTCTCCGCGTCCAGCGCGCTGGTCGCTTCGTCCAGCAGCAGGATCGGCGCATCGCGCAACAGGGCGCGGGCGATCGCCACCCGCTGGCGCTGCCCGCCGGACAGGCGGGCGCCGCTTTCGCCAAGGAAGGTGTCCAGCCCTTCAGGCAGGGCGCGCAGGAACGAGGCGGCATTGGCCGCTTCGGCAGCCTGCCAGATCTCGTCATCAGCCGCGTCCCACTTGCCATAGCGCAGATTGTCGCGGGCGCTGGCGGCAAACAGGGTGCCTTCCTGCGGAACGAAGGCGATGCGCTGGCGAATCGCGGCCGGGTCCGCACTGGTGAGCGGGACGCCATCAAGGCGGATCGTACCCGCCTGCGGATCGTAGAATCGTTCCGCGAGCTGGAATATGGTGGACTTGCCCGCACCCGAAGGGCCGACAATGGCCACCGTCTCGCCCGGCTCGACCACCAGCGTGAAATCGTCCAGGGCGGCCGTTTCAAGCCGGGTCGGATAACGGAAAGTGACATTCTGGAACGACAGCGCGCCGCGCGGCGGTTCGGGCAGGGCCTGCGGGCGGGCGGGTGCCGCAATATCGGGACGGGCGGTCAGCAATTCGCTGAGACGGCTGGCCGCGCCCGCCCCGCGCAGCAGATCGCCATAGGTTTCGGTAAGCGCGCCGAATGCGCCCGCGACCAGGGCCGAGGTGATGATGAATGCGGCAATGGTGCCGCCGCTGATCTCGCCACTGGCCACGCCCAGCGCGCCGCGCCAGATGAGGAGGGTGATGGTGCCAAACACCACGGCGATGACAATCGCGGTCATCAGCGCGCGGATCAGGATGCGCCGCCGCGCGGTGTTGAAGCTGCGTTCCACAGCAGCGGCAAAGCGCTCTTCCTCGCGCCGTTCCTGATTGAAGCCCTGCACGATCTTCATCGCGCCGAGCACTTCGGCAATCATCGCGCCAACATCAGCAATGCGGTCCTGGCTGCTGCGCGAGGCGCGGCGCAGGCGACGGCCGAACAGTGACAGCGGCAGGACCACCAGCGGAATGCCGATGATCAGGCCCAGTGCCAGCCGGGGCGCCAGCGCGAAGAGATAAGCCGTGCCGCCGATGGCGAGGATGAGGTTGCGCAGGGCAATGGAAATCGTGCTGCCCACCACCTGTTCGATGATGGTGGTGTCTGCCGTCATGCGCGAGGCGATCTCGCCGGGGCTGTTTTCCTCGAAAAAGCCTGGCGAGAGCCGCAGCAGGTTCTGCTGCACCTGCCTGCGGATGTCAGCCACGACCCGTTCGCCCAGCCAGGATACGAAATAGAAGCGGAAGGCCGTGCCGATCGCCAGTACGCCCACGATCAGCAGCAGATACTGGAACCAGCGCCCGATATCGTGCGGGTCGCCACCTGCGGCAAAACCCCGGTCAATGATCAGCTTGAACCCTGACGGGATGGCCAGCGTGGCTGTGGCCGTAACCGTGAGCGCGAGCAGCGCCATCGCCACCGTCCCGGGATAGGCCAGTGCGGCGCGCGCGATCATCGCCAGCGGGCGCATGTCGCGCGAGGCGGGCGCTTCGCCCGCCACGGGTTCGCGGCGGGATCGCGCAAACATGCGGCGGCGGCTGCCGTTCTGGGGTGCAGGGGTGTCCATCTGGCGCGGGCCACTTAGGCCGTGACGCGCCGTGACGCAACGCCAGACCGGATTTGAATTGAACCGATTTTCCCGAAATCTTCACCGCTCCAGTTGCTGTTGCATTGCAACAACGCCCGGTTCGGTGCAAAGTGTTCAGTCCGGGTAGCTTGCCCTACCCTGTTTGATTTGGGGATTTATCTTGCTTTACAACGCCTTCGAAATGCAGCGTGCCGTTCTGCGCGGTGCCAGCGCCTGGGCCACGGTAGGCGCAGAAATACTTTCGAACCCGCGTCTGGCAATCGGCTATCTCGGGCTTGGGCCGGTCATGGCTTCCGCGCTCGACGTTTTTGCACATGCCACTGCCCCGCGCCGCAAGCCGGAGTTCGGGATCGATCATGTTACGGTCGATGGCACCGAACATAGGGTAAGCGAAACGGTCGCAATGACCAAACCATTCGGTTCACTACAACATTTCACGCATGAAGGCCTGCCCGCCAATGCCCCCCGGCTGCTGGTCGTGGCCCCGATGAGCGGCCATTACGCCACCCTGCTGCGCGGCACGGTTGAACGCATGCTGGAACATGCCGAAGTCTATGTGACGGACTGGGCTGACGCCAAGATGGTGCCCCTGAAAGAAGGCCAGTTCGACCTTGACGACTATATCGATTATCTGGTCGAGTTCCTCGCCTTCATCGGGCCGGGCGCGCATATGGTGGCAGTGTGCCAGCCTTCGGTTCCCGCCCTTGCCGCCACGGCGGTGATGGCTGCGGAAAAACACCCTTGCCGCCCCGCCACGCTGACCATGATGGGCGGGCCGATTGACACGCGCAAGGCGCCGACCACGGTCAATGAACTGGCCATGCAGCGCCCGCTCAGCTGGTTCAAGGGCAACGTCATCGCCACCGTGCCGATGCATTATCCGGGCGCCGGGCGGAAGGTTTACCCCGGCTTCATGCAGCTCGCCAGTTTCATGTCGATGAATCTCGGCAATCACATCATGAGCCATTACGAGATGTTCAAGCATCTGGTGGTGGGCGATGATGAAAGCGCCGATGCGACCAAGGAATTCTACGACGAATATCTCTCGGTCTGCGACATGACGGCGGAATTCTATCTCCAGACGGTCGAACTGGTGTTCCAGAAGCACGCCCTGCCCAAAGGCACCTTCATGCATCGCGGCAAGAAGGTGGATCTGGGCGCGATCACTGACACCGCCATTCTCGCGGTTGAAGGCGAACGGGACGATATTTCGGGCATCGGCCAGACCAGGGCGGCGCTGACCCTGGCAACCGGTCTGCCGGACGAGATGAAGCAATATCATCTCGCCAAAACGGTCGGCCATTACGGCATTTTCAACGGCACCAAGTGGCGCACGTCAATCGCGCCGGTGCTTGAGGGCTGGATGCGCCGCCACGCCCGCCGTCAACTGCGTGCAGTCGCCTGACCCGGACGGTGCAGCCTCTCGGGCATGTGCCGGTTGATCCAGCGCTGAGCCGGCTTTTCGACGCCGTGATAAAGCGCGGCTGACGCAGCCAGCACCAGCAGGAGATAGCCGAACAGCTGCGCCCAGCCCATCCGCAGACTGGCATCGACGAAGGCGATCTTGAACAGCACCAGCAGGAAGAAATGCACCAGATAGGTTGAATAGCTGACTTCGCCCAGCCAGTGCGGCAGCGGGCGGGACAGCACGCGATCGACCGGCCCGCGATCCAGCGCCAGAGCCAGCAGCAGCGCCGCGAACAGCGCGGGGACGAAGGCGCTTTCACCGGGCCGGGCCAGCATCCCCGCAGCCAGCACGGCCAGCACCGCAAGCCAGCAGCGCGAACGCGCCGCCGGCAGATCGCGCCAGCGTTGCCACAGGGCGCACAGCACCGTGCCCGCCGCAAATTCGAAGATGCAGCGAGTCAGGCCCAGCCGGGCGATCTGGCCGCCCAGACTGCTCTCCCCGCTGACTGCGAACACCGCATGCAGCGCAGCCAGTATCAACGCCAGCGCCCCGATCAGCACCGGCGTGCCGCGCCGGTCCCACACCGCGCCGACCGCCAGGGCCGGAAACAGGATATAGGCCGCCAGTTCGGTGCTGATCGACCATGCAGGATGATTCCACGCAAGATCCGCCGTGAAGCCCCAGTTCTGCACTAACAGTACGTGCAACGGCAGCTCCGCGAACGGATAGGCGCCATGATCGCGCCCGGTCAGCAGCAGCGCCAGCGCAAAGGCGCACATCGCGGCCAGGATAAAGCCATGCAGCGGCCAGATACGGGCCAGCCGCCGCCACAGGAACGGGCCGCTGGCAGCAAGCCCCACCCGTCCGAATTGCGGCCCGTAATTGTACCACATGACGAAGCCCGACAGCATGAAGAACAGATCGACGGCAAGATACCCCTTGGCCAGCATTTCGATCAGCCAGGCTGGCGCGGTGCCAACCATCAGTGTGCGGGCGTGATAGAGCACCACCAGCCAGGCGGCGATCCCGCGGATGCCCGTCAGCGCGCGCAGTTCCGCCTTGTCCGGATGCGCCGGTGCCCGGGTCATGCCGCTTCTCCTTCCGCGAGGCTTCCAGCCGCTTGTGCTGGCCGCTGCGGTCGCCGCGCGGCCCGTGCCGCGCCTTCGCGCCGGACGATATTGGCAAGGCCGATTTCCAGCGCGGCGATCATGTAGATGAAGGACTGAAACGCCACGCCGGTAAACAACGCGCCAACCATATAGACGATATGCGCCTGTTGCAGCGCATTGGCCAACTGGCCCTGGCGCATTTCGACCGCATTATCGCTCTTGCGGAAGCGTCGCCGGATTGTCTCCATGTTGAGCAGGCCCAGGGCATGGAAGGTCAGCCACAGAACCAGGCCGGGCCAGCCCTGTTCACCCAGCATCTCGAAATAGGCGGAATGGAAGGCGCGCCCTTCGTCAGTCACCTGCTGCGTGCTGACGCTGGTCGAATTGCCCTCGCTCGTCTCGACGCGCGTGTTGTAAGTGAAGCTGTTGCCCAGATAGGCGTCAAATCCGCCGCCCAGCGGCTTTTCCTTCACATAATCGAGCGTCCATTTCCACACGGCAAGGCGGGTGGAAGCGGATTCATCGCCTTGGTAGGATCCGATGGTCCCCATCCGCTCGGTAAAGCTGCTGGGCAGAAAGGGGATCGCGGCCAGCATCGCCAGCCCCGCCGCCCCGGCAAAGACAAAGCGATATTTCACCGTGCGCATCATCACCACGCCCAGCACCACCGCGCACAGCATCCCGGTGCGCGTGGAAGTGCCGACCGGGATCAGCAGGCAGGCAAAGACCAGCGCCGCCGCAAACAGCGTAACACGCCGTTCGGGCGGGAAGATCGTGCCGAAGCGGGCAAGCCAGATGACCAGCGGGATGATCGCGATGGCGGCGGTGGAAATGGTGCTGCCTTCGTAAATGCCGCTGTCATCCAGCACGAAGAATTTGAGCATGGCATAGCCGCCTCCGCCGAACACCGTCTTCATCCCGCCATCGATCGCGATCGCACCGATCGACAGGGTGATGAACAGCGCCGCCGCTTCGATCCGCAGGCGGCTGGTGAGCGCAAGGGGCAGAAAAATCGCGAAGACGAGTGACTTCCACACCCAGTCCCATTTCAGCGCCGCTTCTTCCGGGAACGCGGCCATCGGCAGGGTCAGCGCGCAATAGGCGAGCAGCAGCAGCAGCAGAAACTGCCGGAATGAAAAGCGCACCCCCTGTTTCCGGTCGAACAGCAACCAGCCGCCGAAGGCAGCGGCAAAGGCGATCAGCGAAAAGGGAACCTTGGGCAGGATCGCCCAGCCAATCTTCTGCGGGCCGACCAGGTCGACATAAATATAGGTCAGCACCCAGATGAACGGCTGGCGCAGCCCGAGCACCAGCAGCGTGGCGAAAAAGGCGAGGAGGACGAGCTCAAGCATTGCGTCGCCGCCGTTGCCGCCTTCTGGCACCGCGCGCCGGGCCAGGCGGGTCCGGGCCGTCGGTTCGGGCTGCGTCCGTGCCGCCATCTTCCCCGCGCATCAGCAGCCGCAGCGCCACCAGCGCGAGCAGGCCATGCGTCAGGCCAATGGCGAAATAATCGATCACGTGCAGACCCCAATCGGGCAAGAGAACAGCTTTGCGGCCTAACAGCTTGGGGTTGACGGCCCGTTAAGCTTGTCATGGCAGGTAAGGCGCCGTCATGACCCGCATTCTCCACGTACTCGACCATTCGCTGCCGCTGCACAGCGGCTATACCTTTCGCACGCGCGCGATCCTGAAGGCCCAGCAACGGCTGGGACTGGAGGTGGCGGGCGTCACCGGGCTGCGCCACCGCGCAGACGGGCCGGAGCGCGAGGAAGCGGACGGGCTGGTGTTTTACCGCACCTGCGGCCTGACCGGCGGCCCGGCGGGGCTGCGCGAATGGCGTGAGATTGGCCAGCTTGCGAGCCGGATTGAGCAACTCTGCGATGAGTGGCGACCGGATATACTGCACGCGCATTCACCGGCCCTGTGCGGTCTGGCGGCGGCACGGGTGGCGCGGCGCCGGGGCATCCCCCTGGTCTATGAAATCCGCGCCTTCTGGGAAGACGCGGCGGTCGGAAACGGGACCGGGCGTGCGGGATCGCTCAAATACCGGCTGACCCGTGCGCTGGAAAACCGGGTCATCGCGCAGGCCAATCATGTGGTGACCATCTGCCATGGCCTGCGCGACGATCTGGTCAGTCGCGGGTTCGAGCCGGGCCGCATCACCATCATGCCGAACGGGGTGGACCTTTCACTGTTCGGCGAACCGCCACCGCGCGACGAACAGCTCGCGCAAGAACTCGATCTGGGCAGCGGGCCAGTGATCGGATTCATCGGCAGTTTCTACGATTACGAGGGACTGGACGATCTGGTCGCGGCGATGCCCGCGCTGATCGCCCGGCATCCCGATTGCCGCCTGCTGCTCGTCGGCGGCGGGCCGGTCGCGGATGCCGTCGCCCGGCAGGTGCTCCATTCACCGGCAGGCCATGCGATCCGCATGGTCGGGCGCGTGCCGCATCAGCAAGTGCCCCGCTATTACGCGCTGGCCGATATCATGGCCTATCCGCGCAAGGCCAGTCGGCTGACCGATCTGGTGACGCCGCTCAAGCCGCTGGAAGCGATGGCCGAAGGCAAGCTGGTCGCCGCCTCGGATGTGGGCGGGCATCGCGAACTGATTCGCGGCGGTGAGACGGGATTCCTCTTCACAGCCGACGATCCGGCCGCCTGCGCCGCCGCGCTGGCCGACGCGATTGACCGGCCTTCAACCTGGCCGGGGATCCGCGCGACCGCACTGGATCACGTGCGCCGCAATCACGACTGGAGCCGAAATGCCCAACGTTATCAGCTTGTTTACCAAACACTGTTAGGCCGAAATGCGATGACATCCGTTGCCTTTGCCGCCTGACAGGGCGCGCGCTGGCCGGAATCTTAAGAATTCAGGGGGTTCAGACACAGTGGCGAATGCGAAAAGCAAGGGTGGAAACGCCAGGCCCGCACCGATCAGTGCTCATCCGGTCTTCCCGGTCATCGTGGCTCTGTGGTTTGCCGCGCTGCTCGGCTTCGGCAGCTTCGTGCTGCCCGCGCCCCTGCTCGAAAAATTCGTCGCGGTCACGCATCTCGACAGCATCATTGCCGCCGCCGCGCCGCCGCTTGGCTTTTTCGCCCGCGCGCTGCTGGCCATTGGCGCGGCGTTGCTGGGCGCGGTCTCGGGCGTGCTGATCGCCCGCAAGGTCGCAGGCGGAGGCCGCGCGAAACCGGAACAAACCCGCATGGCCGTGCGCAATGCGACGCTGCGCGAGGATCGGGCTGCGGACAATAATGCCCCGCGCCGCCCGCTTTCGGTCAACGACGAAGTGGGTGGCGATGCGCTTGACAACCGCGAGGATCGTGCAATGCCGGTCAAGCGGCGGTCCCTGGCGATGAGCGAGGATCAGGGGCCGAGCGAGCTTTTCCAGCAGGTGCCATTCCCCAACTCTTCCTATGACAATGTCAGCGTGGCGAGCACGATGCAGTTCGATGCGCCCGCCTTCGCTGATGAGGATGAAGCCGACGCGACGCTTGAGCTGGACGGTGCGATGGAAGAAATCAGCGCGCAGGACCAGAACACTCAGGACGAGCCCGATGCCTCGCCGATTGGACCGGAAGCCACCCTTACCGCCGAGCCGCAGCGCCAGGACGACCAGTTCGTCGCTTCCGAAGAGGTGCAAGCGGCGGACGCGCAGCGCCCCTTCGCGCAGCCCGGCGCGGCAATACCCGAACCCGAGCAGGCGATTCGCTTCTCGCTCTCCGACGAAGCAATCCGCGATCACCTGCGCAGTACCGTCGCCCCTGATCAGGAGCCGCCGGGCGAACCGCCGCGCTTCTCGCTGCCGAATCTCGATATCGAAGACATGCTCGACCATGACGACGGACCGGACGCAGCGGCAGGCGAGACTGCGCCCTTCGCACAGCCGCAAACACGGCCGGCCTTTGTCGAGCCTGCGCCCGGTTTCTGCGAACCGGACAGCTATGATGACGACGAAAGCGACGAGGACAGCAGCGCGACATTCGAATCGCTCACCTCGGCACTCAAGAACAGCACCCCGCCCGCTTTCATCGCGCCCGAGTTCGATGACGAGGATGGGTTGGCCGAAGGTGATCTCAGCCTGTCCGACTTTCTTGCCACTCAAGCACCCCAGTCGATGGCCAGTTCGGACGAGCCCGCCGACACCGCAGGGCAACCTGATGTCGAGCCGCTTGAAGAACGCCCCCTCACCCAGCTCGGCACCGCGCAACTGGTCGAACGGCTCGCGCGCGCCATGCAGCAGCGCGGGACGGCCGACACCCCGACATTCGCCGCGCCCCAGCCGCCAATGGACACCCGCGGCCAGGCCGAAGTAGCGTCGGCTGCTGCGTTGCCCGAAATGGCCCCGGAGCCGGTGAGCGCACCCTTCGCTCAACCCGCCCCCTTTGCGCAGCCCGAGTCCGCCCCGCCCGTGCCCTATATTCCTGACGCCCTGCGTCCCGTGGCATTCGATGAATTGCCGCCCGCGGACGATGACGACGCGATTGACCTTGGCGCCTTCTCGCTTCCGCTGAAGGGCGGCGCGAGGCAGTTCGCGCAACCAGATGCGCCGTTTGCCGCCCCGCCCGCTGCCGATACGACGCCCGTTACAGACGACCCGGACGAGGTCGACGAGGAGGAGTGGGAACTTTCGGAACAGGATTCCTACAGCTCCTTGCTGGACATGAAGACCCCCTTCGTCCAGCAGCCTGAATTCGTCCGCATCGAAGAACCCGAACCGGTCGCGGCAGAGGTCGAGCCGGTGGTGATTTTCCCCGGCCAGCAGGGCCGCAGCGCTGCGGCTGAGAATTTCCAGACGCCCGCCCCGGCTGCGCCATCCGCAGTTGAGGACGAGGATCACAGCCACGCTGTGCCATCCAGCGAGCGCCCCTTTGCCCAGCCTGCCACACACAAGCCCCGGGCGTTCAGCAAGCGCCCCGCGCTGGCCACGCAGAACGGTGCTGATCCCGCCGCCGCCTCGGCCACCAGCGCCGCGTCCGCGCCGCGCATGGCCGCGCGCCATACCGATCCTGCCGAAACCGAACGCGCGCTGCGCGCCGCACTGGCCACGCTTCAGAAAATGAGCGGCGCGGCCTGACGCCGCCCGCCAGGCCGCAACCACCGCCAGGAAGCTGAATCCCAGCCTCCATCAGGCTGTTCACATTCCCTTCGCGGTTGCAAAATGCGCCTCCTGTCGCCATGGGGGAGTTTCGCGCTCTTTCGCCGTGCCTTGCGGTCGGGCGATTCGCGCAAACCGTTCGGCTGCCTGCATGGGGTGCAGAATGCCGGACCTTTGACAGGATAGGAATATTGATGGGTTACCCAGCGCCCCAGGGCTTTTACGATCCGCGCAATGAGCATGACGCATGCGGTGTGGGCTTTGTCGCTCATATCAAAGGCGAAAAAAGCCATTCGATCGTGAAACAGGCGCTGCAGATTCTCGCCAATATCGACCATCGCGGCGCGGTGGGCGCGGACCCGCTGATGGGTGACGGCGCTGGCATCCTGCTCCAGCTTCCCGATTTGCTGTTTCGCAACTGGGCCAATTGCGCGGGGCATTCCCTGCCCCAGCCGGGCGATTATGCCGTGGCCATGTGCTTCCTCCCGCGCGACGCGGACGCCCGCGAGATTGCCGTCAACCTGTTTGAAAAGGTCATCCGCAAGGAAGGCCAGAAGCTGATCGGCTGGCGTGACGTGCCGGTATCGCTTGACGGCCTTGGCAAAGCGGTGATCGAATCCATGCCGGTGATCCGCCAGTGCTTCGTCGCGCGCGGGGAAAATTGCGCAGATCAGGACGCGTTCGAGCGCAAGCTGCTGGCCATCCGCAAGCAGACGCAAAATCCGCTCGATGAACAGGCGGTGGAACTGAACATGCCGGGCCTGGCGGAACTCTACATGCCCAGCTTCTCCAGCCGCACGATCGTGTACAAGGGGCTGCTGCTCGCCAATCAGGTGGACAGTTTCTACGACGATCTGCGCAATCCCGATTGCCAGACCGCGCTGGGCCTCGTGCATCAGCGTTTTTCCACCAACACCTTCCCCAGCTGGCGGCTCGCACACCCCTATCGCTTCATGGCGCATAATGGGGAAATCAATACGGTTCGCGGCAATGTGAACTGGATGAATGCCCGGCGGCGCACGCTGGAATCCGACCTGCTCGGGCCGGATCTGGACAAGATGTGGCCGCTGATCCCGCATGGGCAGTCCGACACGGCCTGCCTCGACAACGCCTTCGAACTGCTGCTGGCGGGCGGATACAGCCTAACTCATGCGATGATGATGCTGATCCCGGAAGCCTGGGCCAAGAATCCGCTGATGGATCCGGACCGGCGCGCTTTCTACGAACATCACGCCGCACTGATGGAACCCTGGGATGGCCCCGCCGCCGTCGCATTTACCGATGGCCGCCAGATCGGCGCCACACTGGACCGCAACGGGCTGCGCCCCGCGCGCTACTGCGTGACTAAGGACGATCTGGTCTGCCTCGCCTCCGAAAGCGGCGTCCTGCCGTTTGCTGAAGAAGACATCATCCGCAAATGGCGCCTGCAGCCAGGCAAGATGCTGCTGATCGACCTCCAGCAGGGCCGGATCATCGAGGATGAGGAACTGAAGTCGGAACTGAGCAAGGCGGAACCTTACGCGGACTGGCTCGATCAATCGCAATACAAGCTGGAAGATCTCGACACGGTCGAACTGCAGGAAGGCGACATTCCGGAGGAAACCACCACCCTGCTCGATCGTCAGCAGGCCTTCGGTTATACGCAGGAAGACGTTTCCAAGTTCCTCGAGCCGATGGCGCAAAGCGGTGACGACCCGATCGGATCGATGGGCACCGATACGCCGATTGCGGTCCTTTCCGCCCGCCCCCGGCTGCTCTACGACTATTTCAAGCAGAATTTCGCACAGGTCACCAACCCGCCGATCGACCCGATCCGCGAGGAACTGGTGATGAGCCTGCTGTCAATGATTGGTCCGCGCCCCAACCTGTTCGGGCACGATGCAGGTTCGCACAAACGGCTGGAAGTCGCGCAGCCGATCCTGACGGACGAAAATGTGGCCAAGATCCGCCGCGTCGAAAAGGCGCTGGACAAGGCATTCCGTACCGGCACGCTGGACATGACCTGGGACGCAGCCAGCAGCGCTGCCGGGCTGGCCGGTGCGATCAAGGAACTGTGCCACGCGGCGACCGAAGCCGTGCTGGCCGACAAGAACATCCTGATCCTGTCCGACCGCGCACAGGGGCCGGACCGGATCCCCATGCCCGCGCTGCTGGCGACGGCAGCGGTGCATCATCACCTGGTGCGCCAGGGGCTGCGCATGCAGACCGGGCTGGTGGTCGAAACCGGCGAAGCGCGCGAAGTGCAGCATTTCTGTGCACTGGCCGGCTATGGCGCAGAAGCCATCAACCCCTATGTCGCCTTCGAGACGCTGGAACAGATCCGCGTCGAAAAGGAACTGCCGCTGACCCGTGAAGAAGTTCAGAAGAACTACATCAAGGCGGTGGGCAAGGGCATCCTCAAGGTCATGTCCAAGATGGGCATTTCCACCTACCAGTCCTATTGCGGCGCCCAGATTTTCGACGCCGTCGGCCTCAACAGCGAATTCGTGGAAAGCTACTTCACCGGCACCGCGACGACGATCGAAGGCGTCGGGCTGGCCGAAGTGGCCGAAGAAACGGTGCGCCGCCACGCCGCCGCTTATGGCGACAACCCCATCTATCGCAGGATGCTGGATGTCGGCGGGATGTACCAGTACCGCATCCGGGGCGAAGATCACGCGTGGACTGCCGCGAATATCGCGCAGCTCCAGCATGCGGTGCGCGGCAACAATCACCGCAACTACGAAGAATTCGCTCAGTCCATTAACGAACAGTCCGAACGGCTGCTCACGATCCGCGGGCTGATGGAGCTGAAGAAGGCGGACAAGCCGCTGGACATTGCGGAGGTCGAACCCGCCAGCGAAATCGTGAAGCGTTTCGCCACCGGCGCGATGAGCTATGGCTCCATCAGCTGGGAAGCGCATACCACGCTGGCGCTGGCGATGAACCGGATCGGCGGCCGCTCCAACACCGGCGAAGGCGGGGAAGACCCGGCTCGCTTCAGGCCGTTGGACAATGGCGATTCCATGCGTTCGCGCATCAAGCAGGTGGCGAGCGGGCGCTTTGGCGTGACCACGGAATATCTGGTCAATTCCGACGACATCCAGATCAAGATGGCGCAGGGCGCGAAACCCGGCGAAGGCGGGCAGCTGCCCGGCCACAAGGTCGACAAGATCATCGGCAAGACCCGCCATTCAACGCCGGGTGTGGGCCTGATTTCGCCCCCCCCGCACCACGACATCTATTCGATCGAGGATCTGGCCCAGCTGATTCACGATCTGAAGAATGTGCAGCCCGAAGCCCGTATTTCAGTGAAGCTCGTCTCCGAAGTGGGCGTGGGCACGGTCGCCGCCGGCGTCTCCAAGGCGCGGGCCGATCATGTCACGATTTCGGGTTATGAAGGCGGGACCGGCGCATCCCCGCTGACCAGCCTGACGCATGCCGGTTCGCCATGGGAAATCGGCCTGGCCGAAACGCAGCAGACCCTGCTGCTGAACGATCTGCGCAGCCGGATCGTCGTGCAGGTCGACGGCGGATTGCGCACGGGCCGGGACGTTGCCATCGGCGCGCTGCTGGGCGCGGACGAGTTCGGCTTCGCCACCGCGCCGCTGATCGCGGCAGGCTGCATCATGATGCGCAAGTGCCATCTCAACACCTGCCCGGTGGGTGTGGCGACTCAGGATCCCGTGCTGCGCAAGCGGTTCACGGGCGCGCCGGAACACGTCATCAACTATTTCTTCTTCGTCGCCGAGGAACTGCGCTCGATCATGGCCGAAATGGGCTTCCGCACGGTCAGCGAAATGGTCGGCCGGGTGGACCGGCTGGAGATGAAACAGGCGATCAGCCACTGGAAGGCGCAGGGCGTGGACCTGTCCCGCCTGCTGCACAAGGTCGACCTGGCCGAAGGCAAGCCGCTCCTTAACACCGAGGTGCAGGATCACGGGCTGGCCGGTGCGCTGGACAATGAGCTGATCGAAGCCTCCCGCCCGGCCATCGAAAACGGCGAAGCGATGGTGCTTGATCGCACTATTCGCAACGTCAACCGTACGGTGGGCGCAATGCTGTCAGGGCGGATCGCCGAAAGGCATGGCCACGCGGGGCTGAAGCCTGAACAGCTGCGGATCAATTTCACCGGCGTGGCGGGGCAGAGCTTCGGTGCCTGGCTGGCGCATGGGGTAACGCTCGATCTGGTGGGCGATGCCAATGACTATGTCGGCAAGGGGCTTTCGGGCGGGCGGGTCATCGTTCGCCAGCCGGAGGGCGTGAAGCGCGACCCGACCGAGAATATCATCGTGGGCAATACGGTGCTTTACGGCGCCATCGCGGGCGAAGCCTATTTCAACGGCGTGGCCGGCGAACGGTTTGCCGTGCGCAATTCAGGCGCCATCGCGGTGGTCGAAGGCACGGGCGATCATGGCTGCGAATATATGACCGGCGGCGTCGTCTGTGTGCTGGGCAAGACCGGACGAAATTTTGCCGCGGGCATGTCGGGCGGCATCGCCTATGTCTATGACGACGATGGCAGCTTCGAACAGCTGTGCAATCTGGCCCAGGTCGATCTGGAACGGATCGCCCCCGCCCCGCACGACGAAGAAGGCACCGGTCGCCCGCATCAGCGGCCGAGCAGCGTTAATGATTACGGCATGGGCGACCCGCTCTATCACGATGCCGAACGGCTGAAGATCCTGGTCGAACGCCACAAGCTGCACACCGGTTCGGCCCGGGCCGCCGAACTGCTGGACGACTGGGGCAATGCACTGGGCAAATTCGTGAAAGTGATGCCGCGTGATTACCGGCGTGCGCTCAAGCAGCTCGAAGCGGAGCGCAACGAAGCCGCCAGCGTGGCTGCGGAATAAGGATCAGGTACTGAACATGGGCAAGGAAACCGGCTTCCTCGAATATGAACGCCACGATCGGACCTATGCCGATCCCAGGGAACGTTTGAAGAATTACAGGGAATTCGTGATTCCCCTGCCCGAAGGGGAACTGACCACGCAGGCCGCGCGCTGCATGAATTGCGGTATTCCGTACTGCCACAACGGCTGTCCGGTGAACAACATCATCCCTGACTGGAATCATCTGGTCTATGAGGGTGAATGGCGCGACGCGCTGGAAGTCCTGCATTCGACCAACAATTTCCCCGAATTCACGGGCCGCATCTGCCCCGCCCCCTGCGAGGCGAGCTGCACGCTCAACATCGTCGACCAGCCGGTAACGATCAAGTCGATCGAATGCGCGATTGTCGATCGCGGCTGGAAGGAAGGCTGGATCGAACCGCAGGTGCCGACCCGGCGCAGCGGCAAGAGTGTGGCGGTGGTCGGTTCCGGCCCCGCCGGCATGGCCTGTGCCCAGCAGCTGGCGCGGGCTGGCCATTCGGTGACGCTGTTCGAGAAGAATGACCGGATCGGCGGCTTGCTGCGCTATGGCATTCCCGACTTCAAGATGGAAAAGCAGCTGATTGACCGGCGCGTGAAGCAGATGGAGGCCGAAGGCGTGACCTTCCGCACCTCCACCGAAGTAGGCGTCGACATCTCGTTCAAGTCGCTCAAGGAAAATTACGATGCGGTCGTGCTGTCGGGCGGCGCGGAAAACCCGCGCCCGCTGCAGATTCCGGGCGCACATCTCCCCGGCGTGCATTACGCCATGAATTTCCTGATGCAGCAGAACAAGCGCAATGCAGGCGACGATGAGAAAACCGCAGCCCCCAACGGCACACTCAGCGCCGCTGGCAAGCATGTGGTGGTGATCGGCGGCGGCGATACCGGTTCTGACTGCGTGGGTACGTCCAACCGGCAGGGCGCGGCCAGCGTCACTCAGCTGGAGATCATGCCCAAGCCACCTGAAAAGGAAAACAAGGCGCTGACCTGGCCCGACTGGCCGCTCAAGCTGCGCACCTCCACCAGCCATGACGAAGGCGTGGATCGCGACTGGGCCGTCTTGACCAAGCGGGCCATTGGCGAAAACGAGGTGACCGGCCTCGAATGCGTCCGGGTCGAATGGAAAGACGGCAAGATGGAAGAAATTCCGGGCAGCGAATTCACGCTGAAAGCCGATCTCATCCTGCTGGCCATGGGCTTCCTCGGCCCCCGCCAGAAAGGCCTGCTGGACCAGTCCGGCGTGGCGCTGACTGATCGCGGCAATGTCGATGCCAATGTCGTGGATTACAGGACCAGCGAAGACATGGTTTATTCCTGCGGCGACATGCGGCGCGGACAATCGCTGGTGGTCTGGGCGATTCGCGAAGGACGCCAGTGTGCCCGCGCGGTCGACGAAGCGTTAATGGGCGTTTCCGAACTGCCCCGCTGATCCCCAGGCCTGGACAACAAGGGAAAAGCTGCTCCACCAGGGCGGCTTTTTCATTACAAGACATCCGACAAATCCCGAACGTGATTCGGACCAAACCTGTGGAGAGCGCT
Organism: Novosphingobium sp.; assembly: GCA_024236235.1. Taxonomy (GTDB): domain Bacteria; phylum Pseudomonadota; class Alphaproteobacteria; order Sphingomonadales; family Sphingomonadaceae; genus JACKKV01. Next base: position 151,054 of record JACKKV010000003.1, read on the forward strand.
AATGGCCGGTTCAAACGATCCCTTTACTCAATTTCCGACCGAAAACGCCTATCGCCACAAGCTGGCTGAAAACGGGCGGGAATCGCTGGCGCATATTCTGCTGTTCCCCGAACACCGGATCGCCGGTTTCATTTACCCCAGCATGCTCGGCACCGGGGAAGGTCGCGCGGTCGCCTGCTTTTTCGGTCCCGATTTTCCCGAACAGGTGATTGAATCTGTGGAGGGGCAGCTGCCCGACACGATGAATTTCGACGATTTCCAGCTCGGTCCGGCGCGCATGCAAGTGGTGGAACCGTTCAAACGCGTCGATCTGGAATGGAACGGCGAACGGATCAAGTTCAAGGGCCGGTTCGACGCCACTCATCCGCCCTATCCGTTCAGCACGCACCCCAAGGGCAACCCGCCTTATTTTGGCGACAACCGCACCGAACAGCATGGCCGCATGGTCTGTGACGTTTCAATCGACGGGCTGGATATCCATCACGAAGGGTTCCTGGTGCGCGATCACAGCTGGGGCCCGCGCGTCTGGGGTCTCAATCAGCATTACAAGTGGATTCACGCCACCACTGGTGACAGCTCCATGCATTTCTTCGAGATGCAGGGTTTCGGCCGGACCGAGCTGCGCGGTTTCCTGTTCAAGGACGGGCAGATGCGCCACATCGACCGGGTCGATTACGACTTCACCTATGATGAAAACATGCTGCAGCAAACCTTCCATGTGAAGGTCACGGACGAGGATGGCCGGGTGTCGGTCATCGATTACACCATGTTCGGCATTCTTGAATCATCACATGACGAGATGACCTGCATCAACACCGGCTGCGCCACCATTGTCTTCGACGGCAAGCCGGGCGTGGGCGTGTGCGAATTCAGCTGGAACAAGAATTATTACGAGTTCGCAAAAGGTTACGTCACCCGATTCGGTTGAGGCCTATGTCTCCGGCAAGGCCCAGTCGATCGCCCCGCGCCCATTGCGTTCCAGAAAACGGTTGGCCTGGCTGAACGGCTTCGAGCCAAAGAAGCCGCGATGAGCGGAAAGCGGGCTGGGGTGAGGAGAACGCAGGACGAGATGATGCGTTCCCGCCCCAAGCCCGGCCACGCGTGCGGCCTTGGCCTGCGCATGGCTGCCCCACAGGACGAAGACGCAAGGTTCAGCACGTGCCGCCACTGCGGCCACGGCCGCATCAGTGATCGCATCCCAGCCCCGACCGGCATGCGAACCGGCCTGCCCCGCCTCGACCGTCAGCGAATTGTTGAGCAACAGCACCCCTTGCCGCGCCCAATGTTCCAGATTGCCATGAGGTGACGGCGCGATCCCCAGATCGCTGCGCAATTCCTTGAAGATATTGACCAGCGAGGGGGGCTGGCGCACGCCGCCCGGCACGGAAAAGCACAGGCCATGCGCCTGACCAGGGCCGTGATAGGGGTCCTGCCCGAGAATGACGACCTTGACCTGGTCAAGCGGGGTCAGTTCCAGCGCCCGCAGCCGTTGCCCGCGCGGGGGGAAGACCTGCTTGCCCGCAGCCTCTTCGGCCCGCAGCCAACCGCCCAGCGCGCGCGCTTCGCGGGTGGCCAGCGCCGGTTCCATGGCCGGTCGCCAGGTGGGGGGAACGGACTCGTTCATGCACTTCGCCTAATGCGAACGCATCGTGCAGGCCAGCGCCCCCTTTCCCTCTTTCCCCAATCGTCCTAGTGAGCAGCCATGGCAGTTCATTTTCATGAAGAAGATTTGCCCGCTGGCGTGCTCGCGCCGGGGCCGGTTGCAGTTGACACGGAAACGATGGGGCTGATCACCCGGCGTGACCGGCTGTGTCTGGTCCAGATCAGTGACGGGCACGGGGACGAGCATCTGGTGCGCTTTTCGCCCGAGAGCAATTTCGCCGCGCCCAATCTGAAAGAGGTGCTGGCCGATCCCGCACGGCTGAAGCTCTATCACTTCGCGCGCTTCGATCTGGCCGCGATCCAGTATTATCTGGGGGTGATGGCGGCCCCGGTGTTCTGCACCAAGATCGCCAGCAAGCTGACCCGCACTTACACCGACCGGCATGGGCTGAAAAATCTGGTCAGCGAGTTGCTGGGCAAGGAAATCTCCAAGCAGCAGCAATCGAGCGACTGGGGCGCGCCGGAACTGAGCGAGCCGCAGCGCGAATATGCCGCATCCGACGTGCGTTATCTGCATGAACTGCACAGCGTGTTCGCCGGGCGGCTGGAACGCGAAGGGCGCAGCGCAATGGCGCAGGCCTGCTTCGATTTTCTGCCCGCCCGCGCCATGCTGGATATCGCCGGCTGGCCCGATCACGATATCTTCAGTCACGAATAGAGGCAGGGAGCAGCCGGTTCCAAGATGAGCGCCGAAGCCGACATCATTCGCGACCGCCGCCGCCTGTTCGCAACGCCGGGCGGATCGCATGACCGCCTGGTCGCTTTTCTGGGCAAGGCGCTGCCCGCGTTGATCGGCGTTTTGCTGGCGCTGATGATGATCACGCCCTTTTCGCCGCGCGGCGACGTCAGCTTCCTGCTTGATCGCGATCAGGTGGCGATCGTGCCGGATCGCCTGCGCGTGGACAATGCGATGTATCGCGGCACGGACGAGCAGGGGCGGCCATTCTCGCTCACCGCAGCGCGCGCCATCCAGCACAGCGCCAGCGAAGCGGTGGTGCGGATGAAGGATCTGAGCGCGCGAATCCTGCTGAGCGATGGCCCCGCTGTGCTGATTGCCCAGCAGGGCCGCTATGATATCGATCATGAACAGGTCACGATTGACGGCGCGGTTCAACTGACCGCCGCTGACGGTTACCGCATGGTTGCGCGCAACGTTGAAATCGATCTCGAAAACCGCACGATGGTGGGCCATGGCGCGGTGGATGGGGCGGTTCCGGCCGGCACTTTCAGTGCGGACAGCATTTATGCCGACTTGTCCGCACGCACCGTTACCCTGGCGGGACATGCCAATCTGCGCATGCGCCCTGGCAAGCTGAGGATACCTCAATGAAGCTGATTTCCCGCATCTTCGCCCCGCTGCGCCACGCGCTGGCCGGGTTCGCCCTGACCATCGCCGCCTTCGGGGGCATGCAGCTTTACGCCCAGGCTTTCAGCCATCATGATTCGAAGGCTCCGGTCAATTACGCAGCCGATCGTATTGAATTGCAGGACCGGCAGAACCGGGTCATCCTGTCAGGCAATGTCGATATCACCCAGGCCGGGATGCGCCTGCAATCGGCCCGGACCACGGTCGAATATGACGACGCGGGATCACTCAGGATTCAGCGGATCACCGCGACCGGCGGGGTCAATGTGACGCGCGGCGATGAAACGGCGCGCGGCGCGGTGGCCATCTACGATTTCAATCGCCGGATCATCACCATGGCTGGTGGCGTTTCGCTGCGCCGGGGCGGTGACACGCTGAACGGCGAACGGCTGGTGATCGATCTCGACACCGGCGTCTCCAGTGTCGATGGCCGGCGCGGTGGACAGGGCGGCGGGCGCGTCAGCGGCACATTCTCCGTCCCGGGCTGAGGGGCGCGGGGTGGACCGGCCCCGCCTGCGACGCCTGCTGCTGGCGTTGCTGGCCGAAACACCACCCGATCCGGCAGCTTATCGCGCACTGCCCATGCGCGCCTGGCGCGAACTTGACCGGATGGCGGGGATGCACGGGTTGCGCCCGCTGCTGCATCTGCGCAATGCAACACTGGCGCAGGCAGGCGCGATTCCGCCGCCAATCTGGCAGGGCTGGCAGGATGGCCGGCGCAACGCAGCGATCCGCGCGCTTGTCCAGCGGCGCGACCTGCTCGAAATCCAGGCGATCCTGACGCGCGCGGGGACCGGGCAGCCGGTTGCGCTCAAGGGCGCGTTCCTCGCCTGGTATGCCTATGACGAGCCTGCCCTGCGCGTGCTGGGCGACCTTGACCTGCTGCTTTGCCCGGAACAGGCGCTTGCGGCATTCGAGGCGCTCAAGGTGGCGGGATACGTCCAGCAAAAGCCGTTTGAACTTTCACCGGCCGATACCGTCCTTCTGCTGAAGCATCTGCCGCCGCTCGCCAGTCCGCAGGGGACGCTTGTGGAACTCCACATGCGCTGCTGGCCCGAGCCGACCGCGCAGGCTCCCGGCCCGCTGCCGCGCGACATACGCATGCGGCAACGGGCGCGGCGCTGGCGCGATGACGATCCGCTGCTCTATCCCGAAAGCGATGACATGCTGGTGCATCTCGTCGTTCACGGCGCATATGATTTTCGACTGAACTGCGGCCCGCGCGCCCTGCTTGACTGCGTGGCCATGGCTGATCGCTTTCCGCCTGAATGGGATCGCTTCTGGGCCATGGGGCGCGACGAAGGATGGACGAAAGGCGCTGCCCTGCTGTTCGCGCTGGCCGATCGCTGGATCCGTCCCGGCCTGCTGGCGCAATGCAATTGCCCCTTGCCGGTGGCGCCCCGCGTGCTTGAGGCCGCGCCCGATCTGCTGCTGCAGGAACCCGGTCGTTCGACCGCGGCACAGGCGCTGGCCGACCTGCGCCGCGCCGCTGCCAGCGGCGCTCTGCTGGCCGCGCTGCGCGCACGCCTCGCAGGGCAGGGGATTGGCGGCGCACAGGCCCAGCGCGCTTTTTCCGGCCATGGCGGGCGCGCGCGCTGGCTGGCTGGCAAGGCCCGATCCGTGCTGTCAGCACTTGCCAGCCGCGAGACGCAGGGCCGCGCACGCGACATGAACCTCCTGCGCGGCTGGCTCGCGGACGGAATGGTGGAGGGTGAGGATTCCCCTGCGCCGACCTTCACCCTATAGGCAGCAGGCAGGATGAACGCCGCTCCCAGCCCGCCACGCATCGCCGTGCTGATGACCTGCCACAACCGGCGGGAGCTAACCCTGCGCTGCCTTCAGTCACTGGCGGATCAGCCCTTGTTCGACATGCACCGGCTATACCTGGTTGATGATGGCTGTGTAGACGGGACGAGCGATATGGTGCGCCAGCTCATGCCGCAGGCCCGGATCATCAGTGGCGATGGTTCGCTTTACTGGAACGGCGGAATGCGGCGCGCCTGGGAAGAAGCGAAGTCTGCACATGCGGATCATGATTTCTATCTATGGCTCAACGATGACGTCGAACTGCAACCCGGCACGATCGAAGCCCTGGTCAAGGACGCAGACCGGATTGCAAAGCGGGGTGCGGCAATCATCGTGGCGGCGGCCACCGCCAATCCGGATGACCCGACGCAGATTACCTATGGCGGACACCGCCGGGCGAACCCGCGCCGCCCCTTTCGTCTCGGCCTGGTTATGCCGACCGGCACACCCGAACCCGTCGATACGATCAGCGGCAACATTGTGCTGGTGTCCAGCGCCGCCGAGCGTGTCCTCGGCAATCTCGATGCGTCGCTCACGCATATCTTTGGCGATCTCGACTATGCGATGCGCGCGCGCGCGGCGGGTGTTCCGGTGGTGCTGGCCAGCGCGGTCGGCGGAACATGCGCTGGCAATCCAGGAAGCGGAACTTCGGCTGATCCGGCATTGAGCAAAGTCGCGCGCCTGCGGCTGCGCTGGCGGGAGGAACGCGGAGTTCACGTGCGCGACTGGCGCCGCCTCGTCGCCATGCACAGCCGCAACCCGGTGGAGCGCATCAGACACAGGATCGGCCCCTATCTCAAAATCCTCCTCGACAGCAGGCACGAAGAGGGATGACGGACCGACCCATCCTGGCCACCGGCTTCATCGCTGACGCGCCGGGCGAAAGCAGCCTGTTCCCCTCGGCCGGCGGCGGCTCGGCCGAGCCGAAGGTGCAGGCGGTGTACTGGCGTTGCATCGCGGTGTTTTTCGCCAGCGCACGCATCACCAACCCCGCGCTGGAGCTCGCGTTTTTCAGCAATGTCGAGCCGCCCCTGATTGACGGTGTCGACCTGGCTGCGCTGCTGGACAGGCTGGGGGTGGAGCGCCATCTCCTGCCACTGACTCACAGGCTGCCCCCCGGTGCGGCCACTTCATGGGGCAATGTCTTCTATTTCATGGACGTGTTCACGCATTTCGCGGCAACCCGCGAGCGGGGTTTGCTGCTGCTGCTGCTCGACAGTGACATCATCGTCACTCGCCCCCTGGAACCGCTGATGGCGGCACTGCGGCAGAGCGATTTCGGCGCTTACGAAGTCGATACGCCCGCCGCTGCCGACATTAACGGAATGAGCCGGGCGCAAATGCGCGACGCCGCCGCCGCCATGTTCGGCCAGAACCGTATGCCACCGCATTATGGCGGGGAATTCCTGGCCGCGCGGCTGGACACATGGCGCAGCCACGCCGCCAGTTTCGAAGCCCTGTTTCAGGATGCATGCCGCGCCGGCGGGCCGGGCGCCGCCATTCGCACCGAGGAACATGCCTTCAGCATCGTGCTCGGCGGGTGCGGCGCGCGCGTCACCCTCGCCAACCCCTGGCTCAAGCGCATCTGGACCAGCCCGCGCTACTCGAACCTCGCCCCGGGCGACGAAGCGCTGCCGCTGTGGCACTTGCCGGCGGAAAAGCGCTATGGCCTGCGCGATCTGTTTTTCGATCTCGCCGCCGCCGGATTTCCCGCCGAAATGGAGCCTGACGCTTTTCGCACCCTCGCGATGAAACGCTGCGGATTGCCCGGCAAGACCGCCAGCAAGATCCTGCGCGATGGAATCTGGCAGCTTGCCACGAAACTGGGCCTGCGCCGATGAACATCCTCGTCATCGGCCTCAATTACGCGCCCGAACCGGTGGGCATCGGCCCGTTCACGACCGGGCTGGCCGAATGGCTGGCAAGCGCCGGGCATGAGGTGCGCGTCATCGCCGCCCGCCCCTATTACCCCGACTGGCGCCCCGCCCCCGGTTCGGCGCGGCTGTGGCGCAGCACAAGCGAAGGGGGCGTGCGGATCACCCGCTGCCCGCACTATATTCCCGCCCGCGCCGGGGCGATGGGGCGCGTGCTGCATCACGCCAGCTTCGCGGCGGCGGCATTGCCCGTGGCGCTGTGGGCCGCACGCCGCCGCCCCGATCTGGTGATCGCAATCGCCCCATCGCTGCTGAGCGTCCCCGTCGCCCGGCTGGCCGCGCGACTGGCGGGTGCGCGACTATGGGTGCATGTGCAGGATCTGGAGGTGGAGGCCGCACTCGCCCTCGGCCTGCTGCGCCCCGCCAGCCTGGGCGCGCGGATCGCCCTGTGGTGCGAACGGCGCATCCTGCGCAGCGCGCAGCGGGTCTCCTCGATCAGCCCGCAGATGATCGCGCGGCTTCAGGCCAAGGGTGTGGCGGCCGAACGGCTGACGGAGCTGCGCAACTGGGCGGACGCCGCGGTCACCGCACTCGCACCCGTGGAGGCGGCCGATTATCGCGCCCGCTGGGGGCTGGAGGGGCGCACCATCGCGCTCTATTCGGGCAATATCGCCAGCAAGCAGGGGCTTGAAACTGTGATCGAGGCCGCCCGCCTGCTGGAACGGCGGCGCGACATCGCCATCCTCATCTGCGGCCAGGGTCCGCGCCGCGCCGCGCTGCAGGCCTTGGCGGGTATGGCAGGCAATGTGCAGTTCCACGATCTCCAGCCGCGCGAGGCACTGGGCCGCTTCCTGGCGCTGGCCGACATGCATCTGCTCCCCCAGCGCGCGGGTGTGGCGGACCTGGTCCTGCCCTCCAAGCTTGGCAACATGCTCGCCTCGGGCCGACCGGTGATTGCGATGGCGGCGGCGGGGACTGGCCTTGCCGCGGAGGTGGAGGGTTGCGGGCTGGCGATCGCGCCCGATGATGCGCGCGCGCTGGCCGACGCGATCGTGGCGCTGGCGGACGATCCGGCCCGCCGCGCGGCACTGGGCCAGGCCGGAGCAGAGCGGGCTGCGCAGCGGTGGGATATCGACAGCAGCGTGGCATCTTCCCGGATCGGGGTTGATCCGTTCGGCGCTGACAGGGCAGCGGGACAAACATGATCAGGCGCCGTCTGCACAATGCAATACAAACCCGGTTTTTCCGGAACATCGTCGTCGGGGCCTATGGGCAGGCAATTCAGCTCGGCGCACAACTGGTGCTGGTGCCGGTGATGATCGCACATTGGGGGCTGGAAACCTACGGCGTCTGGCTGATGCTGCTCGCCATACCCGCTTATCTGACCATGGCGGATTTTGGCATTGCGTCCGCGGCGATGAACGAGATGGTCGCATTGACGGCCAAAGGGCGCAATCAAAGGGCCGCGCATTTGTTCAGGGCCGTTCAGCGCATGCAATTGCTGGCAATTTCCGGTGTCACCGCACTGGCCGCGCTGGTTGTTTTCGGTATCCAGCCGACCGTGCTCGATTCATTGTCCGGTGTCATGCAAGGTGACCAGCGAATGGTGATCCTGCTGCTGGTTCTTTACGGCCTCATGGCCCTGCCGAGAGCGTCGATAATGGCCGCCTTCAGCGCATCTGACCGTCACGCCTTCGGAGGATACCTGTTCTTGTCCGCAAATCTGGTCGAAGCAACTGCCACCATCGCACTGGTGATCGCCGGCGAAGGGATCAGGGCCATTGTGATCGCCTATCTCGCGATTGCGATCGCAGTGATCATCCTGGGCCTGGTGCTGTTGCATCGCACAGCGCCATGGCTGCGGGAAAAGTCGCACAGCCGCACCAGCATGCGCCAACTCTACCGCCTTGCCCGGCCTGCAGGCGCGTTCATGCTGCTCCCGGCAGCCAATGCCACACTATTCCAGGGTTCGTCCGCCATGCTTGGATCCGCCGGGGGTCCTGCTTCAGTGCCCGCGCTCACCGTGCCCAGAACATTGACGCGTCTCGCCCTGCAAATCGCGACAATCGTGAGCGCGGCTTCGATCCAGCGTTTTACCGTTGCCAATGCGCGCAACGATCATGACCGCATGACGAGCCTGCTGGCGGTGAACCTTGGCGTCATCGGGATCGTTGTTTTGCCGGCGGCGTTGATTATGATTGCCGCCGGGCCGCAACTGATCGCTGCATGGACGGGCGGAAATCTGACCGTGAGCCGCTGGCTCATCACCCCCCTTGCCATATCAGTGGTGCTTGCGGGAATTTGGACGGTGTTGGCCAATGCGCTCATTTCGCTTAATCGGCACACCAGCTACGCTTTTTCCTATCTCGTGCTTTCCCTGTCCGGGGTCGCAGTCGGGGGGCTTCTCGCCTCAAAATTTGGCGCGCTCGGAATGGCGTGGGCCGTGGCAGCGATTGACTTCGGCATGGTCGTGCTCATCTGCCGGATCGCGGGGCAGGCCGGTGTGCTGGTGCCAGGCGATCTGGCAATGGCAGGGCGTATCTTTCTGAAAGCCATCAATTCCACGCGACGGCGCGAACGACCATGAGCATGCTGGATATGTACATAAATCATGCGCTCGCCCGGGTCGGCCTGTCGCTCAAACGAACCCGGCCGCGACGCGATGCCAACGCGCTGCTCGCCCTGAAATGTCACGAACCGGGCGTACGCACCATGCTCGACATCGGGGCCAATACGGGCCAGTTCGCGTCCGAGATCAGGCAGAAAGGATGGGCTGGGCCGATCATTTCCTTCGAGCCTATTCCCGAAGTTCATGCCGAACTGGCACGGGCGGCAGGCAAGGATGATAACTGGCATGTGGCCCCTGCCTGCGCGCTCGGTTCGCGACCTGGCCGCGTTGCAATACGGGTCTCCCTGAACCGCGTCAGCTCCTCATTGCTTGAAGTGACCGAGCATTCGACACGCATTGAACCAGCAACCGCGTTCGAGACGGAAGTCGAGGTCGCGCTTCACCGGCTCGATGAACTTGTCGAGGAGAACTGGGAAGCGCCCTTCGCTATGAAAATCGATACGCAGGGTGCCGAACTTGAAGTGCTCAAGGGTGCGCGCGCCGTGCTGGCCCGCACCAGCGTTGCCCTGATCGAAATGAGCCTCGCCACGCTTTACAAGGGCGGGGCGCGATCGTGGGAGATCATCTCGTTCATGGAGGATGAGGGATTTCGCTGCATCGCCATGCCCGAAGGCTTCGCGGACACGGCTGCGGAAGAAGTGCTGCAGGTCGATGGCATTTTCGTGCGCTCTGTGGTGGCAGCAAGCGCGTGAACATGCCCCGGTTCAGCATCATCATCCCGGCGCGCAACGCGGCCACGCATCTGCCGGCCACGCTTGTCAGCATCCGCAAACAACGCTTTGCCCCTCTCGAAATCATCCTGATGGATGGGGCGAGCGAAGACGGCACTGCGGAACTTGCCCGCAGTTTTCCCGGTCTCGAAATTCATGTCGAAAGCGCTCCGGATCAGGGCCAGCTTCATGCCCTGCAAAAGGGGGCACGGATTGCCCGGGGGGATATTCTCTACTGGCAGAACGCGGACGATGTGCTGCTGCCCGGCAGCCTTGCCGAAGTGGACCGCGCCTTTCGCGCCGATCCTTCCCTCGACCTTGTCTATTCCGACAATTTCGGATTTGACGAAACCCGGCGGCGGCTGGTCAACGGCGGACTTATCAAGGGGCTCAGCTTTGTCGATCATTCGCTTTACTATCGCCAGCTCTATTCCGACTGCGTCTTCTGGAAACGGGAACGCACGCGTTTTCTGCCCGAAAGCGATTATGATTTGCGGATTTGTACCGATTACGCCTTCTTCCTGAATATGCGCAGGGGCCTGAAGACCCGCTGGCTGGACAAGCGGCTGGGGGCCTTCCGGATCCGCGAGGGGCAGATTTCCCAGCATTTCCTCGGGCAGTTCGACGCCGAATTCAATCGCATCCGCGAAGGTGCGTATGCGCAGATGGGCTGGAGCGCTACCTCAATCCCGCTGCGCAAGGCACTGCACTGGCCAAGCTTCACGCTTCGGCAACGCCTGCGCCCGTCCATGGCCGCAGCGCTGAGGGCGGCACGGCGGGCAATGGACGGGGGCAAGAAGCGCAGAGAGATGACCGACGCATTTTTCGACCGCTGGCTTGCGCCAGAGCTGGATGCCACGGATGAATTGATCAGGCTGTTGTGGCGATGACTGCGCAACTCCCCCAGGCCACGATTGTCTTTACCGCGCATAACCGGCGCGAAATGGTGCTCGACGCGGTGGCGCTGGCCCGGCGGCAGAGCGTGCCGGTCGAAATCATCGTCTGCGACGATGCCTCCGGCGACGGGCTGGCCGAGGCGATGGCCGCAGCTCATCCCGACATTCGCTTTCTGCGCAGCGAAACGCCGCGCGGCCCCTGCTATCATCGCAATCGCGGGCTGGAGGCAGCCTCGTGCCCGATCGTATTTCCGCTCGACGATGATTCCATGCTGGTATCGCCCCGGACGATCGCACAGGCGCTGGAAGAATTCGCTGACCCACGCGTCGCGCTGGTCGCCATGCCGTTCCGCAACATTCACAGCAGTGACGCCATCCTGCAACGCAGGGAAGGCGAGCAGCGACAGGTTTCAGTCAATTTTGCGGCCTGTGCGCATGGGGTGCGCAAGGACGCGGCGCTGCAGGCCGGCGGCTTTCCCGAAGACTATTTCTACATGGGCGAGGAAGGCGATCTGGCGATCCGGCTGATATCAGCCGACTGGCGCGTCGTGCTGGGCCGGTCGGACCCCATTGACCACCTCCAGCCCGCATTCCGCCGCGCGTACAAGCCCGACTTCCATGGCCGCCGCAACACCTTGCTGTTCTATGCGCGCCACGCGCCCGCCCGCGCCCTGCCGCTGCGCCTGGCCGGGGCCTTGTTCAACAATCTCCGCTTCGGCCTGCGCAACGATTGCCTGAAGGCCGGGATCCTGGGTTCGGTGTCGGGCCTGGTGGCCGCGTGGCACACGCGTGCCCTGCGTGCGCCCGTTTCTGCGCGATGCTTCACAGCCTTTATCGCCTGCAAAAAGGCGGAATGCATGCCACTGGACGAATTCGAAGCGCTGCTGGGCGACTAACCATCAAGACTGCGCAGCAGGGCGGCGATATTGTCGCGGTATCGTTCGAAACTGAACAGCCGCGCGCGGGCCTGCGCCGCGTTGCGCCAGCCTTCCACCCGGTCGCGCGCGTCAATCGCCTGCAACATCGCATCGTGCACCGCCTCACTGGAGACCTGCTCCAGAATGATACCGGTCTGCTCCGTCCCGGCATCGCCCGCCTGCCGGGACTGGATCACGCCCATTCCAGACGCAAGTGCTTCGTGGACGGTAATCGCCGCCCCCTCGAAATGGCTTGGAAGCAGCAGCACATGATGTGCAGCCATGATCGCGGGAACGGCGCTGCGCGGCACAGTCGGCAACCAGGTCACGCGATGCGCGTGGGGCGCAAAGGCCGTGCGCGGGATCGCCATGTCGCCCACCAGCGTCAGACTGGCGGCAGCTGGCGGGATGCGGCTGAATGCCTCCAGCACATGCTGAATGCCCTTGCGCGGGGAAAGATGGCCGACGAACAGGAAACGCAGCGGCTCGTCCCGCCGCAGCGGCGCTGGTGCGGGGAGCGCACCGAACAGCGTTTCGTCATGGCAATAAGGCAGGACACGCAGCCTGGCCACGACCGCCGCACCCCCGGCCGCATGATCGCGAATGGTCCGTGCGGCAAACTCGCACCCGACAAGGATCGTGTCCGCCGTTTCATATTCGGCGTCAGCCCGCTCGATCGCGGCATCATCCACCAGCGCGGCGCCTGGCAGGAACCATTGCGCATGGGATTGGCGCAACGGCTCCATCGCCGCGCGATAGGCGCGCATGTCGCCAATCGTCCGGTCGAGAATGCAATGGCGTCCGTGAGTGCGGCCCATGCGGAAGGTTTCGAGCGAACTGCCGTCATAGCCCCACAGGGCAAAGGGGTGCGGCGATGCAATTTCGCGGGCCAGCAATCCGGCGAAACGGCGGTTGCCGATCCGGTCCAGCCGCCTTGCCAGGCCGCCCGCACCCATGCGCGCCGCCGCCCGTTCGAACCATTCGAACAGCCCCGCCGTGCGCACCAGGGCCGGGTCAAGCCCATCGTGGCGGAAGCGGCGGAATTCAGCCCCCACCCGCCGGGCCAGCGGCGGCGGAAGATATCGCTCCAGCCGATAGGGCCAGCGGCCCGGGTCATGGAAAATGCTGGTCGCATACCATTCCAGACAGCCAAGCTGTTGCAGCGCGGTGGCGGTCTGCCAACTGTGCTGAGTGCCCGGGTGGAAGACGGCGGCTTTCATGCCTGCGCCCTAGCGGCAAGTGCACGGTGCGCAAAATCCATTTTCCTACACCAGGGCACATGTGTAGCTGGCTTCGGGTTCATTCGACGAATCGAGAAGGAACCCGCATGACCGCGCCTTATCCCATTTCCGTGCCAGCCGGCTTTGCCCCCGCCATCGCGCTGGGCTTTGCCGATCATGACGGCGACCTGTCGCTGGTAACCGGTGGCAACCCCTTGCCGGTACAAACAGTGAACGCAGAGCAGGCCGCCACCCCTCCTGCACCGCTTGCAGGCAGCATCAGTGCATCGGGTCTGATCGGCCCGTTCACGCCGCTACGTGCCCGCCCGGTCATGCTTGTGCTGGGCGGGAACTGGCAGGGCAGCGTTGCGGTGGAACGGTCTGTGGACGGCGGAACGAACCGGCATCCGCTGACCATCGACGGTGGCGCATGGGCGCGCTTCACCGGCAACGCCTGCGAGCCGGTGTGGATCGAGACTGAAGAAGGCGCTGAGCTCTATATCGCCATCACCATCGCCTCCGGCACGCTCGAATACAGGATTGCCCAATGACCGCTATCGACCTTGCCGCGCGCGGCCTTGCCCGCCGTGCGCTTGCCGCCCTCAGCCCCTGCCTGTTCAGCGAGCTGAGCGTCAGTGACGTCGCGCCCGAAGTGGACCGCATCGCCACCACCGGCCACGCCGCCGCCGGACTGGGAGCGGGCCATTATGTGCATGATGCGCTGTGCGATGCCGCATTGCTGGCCGCGCATCCCGCCTGCGTCTTCCAGTCCGCCAATGGCCGCATCTTCCGCCTGCTCGGCGCAAACGGGGCGATCAGTGTCGAGCAATGCGGCGCGCAGGGCGATCCGGCCGGGACCAATCTGGTCAACGATCAGCCCGCGATCCAGGCCGCGCTCGACTATGCCGCCGCCACTGGCATTGGCGAGGTCGTGTTCGAACAGCGCGCCTATTCAGTCTGGGCGACCCAGCGCGTAAACCCTGCCGATCAGCTCTATGCGCGCGATGGCCATCCGCTGACGGTAACCGCCACAGTCGCGCTGCGGTCCGCCTGCGGTGACAGCTACCTCAATTTCCGGGGCCGTGATGGCACATCGATGGAAAACGACTGGTACCTGGTCAAGACCACCGCCGGGGATGCCGCCCCCAACGCGGTCTGGCGCGGCGGCGGCCTGTTCGTGCTCGGCGATGTCGGCACCCTGCCCAGCCCGCTTTCAATCGAAAAGCTGACCATCGATCATGTCCATCTGATCGGCGGGCGGGCGCGCACGGGAAATCATGGCTGGCCGGCCGATCCGGCAACGGGCGATGGCTGGGACGTGACGGACAAGGCCTTCTGGCTGCAGGACAGCCAGATTGGCCGGATCGAATTGATCGGGGTCGAAATCGCCGGCTTCAAGGGCGAGCTGTTCTACATCGGGGGGGCGCAGCCGGCCCATGAATATCTCCTGGTGGATTGCCATATTCACACAACCAATGGCGACGCGCTGAATGCGGGGGGCGGGGGCGGTTTCCTGACCGCGCGCGGTTGCCGTTTCGGCAATGCTTTCCAGGCGGCCGAAGTGATTGGCGGGATCGGCCAGATTTACGATCATTGCCGTTTCTATGACAGTGACGGCGGCGGGATCGGCGGTGGCCCGACGGGCGGATTCCTCTATAATTACGGTCATGCGCATCGCGATCCGGCGCTGCCGGTGCCGTTCGCGCAGCTCAATGATTGCGTGATTGACCGCATCCCCAACTTCCATCTTGGCAGCTGGACGCGCGGCACACTGACCACGATTGACTGCCAGCTCAACCTGCCGGGCTGGGGCCAGAACATCGCCACTGATATCGATCTGGAGATTACCGCCTGGGCCGATCGGCAGGCCGCCTATTCGGTGGTTTCGCTGTCCGGCCCCGCCAGCCTGACCGAACAGGTCAGCGGTGCCCCCGCCGGGATCTATAACCAGCCCGCCCGGTCAATCCGCATCCATGTCCGTTCGGCCAAGCGCACACAGCAAGGCCGCGATGCGAACAGCGGCTTCTTCAATTCCATCTACTTTCTCGGCGGTCATTTCGAGGCGGCCACAGTGTGCCTGTCGGCTGACGATGTCGAGGCCAGCCGCTATGTCGACGCCTATGGCCATTTTGTCGAACTGCCCTTTGTGGAACTGGCCCGCCGGTTTCTGCCCAACCCCTACAGCCAACCGGATGGCGGGAATTACAGCACGCCTGATCCCGGCTCCACGGATACGGTCAACCCCACCACCCCCGCTCACCTGTTTGCCCCGACCGGGGCCGGGGTGGTCGAGGTCGCGATCGGCAATAATCATGCCTATGTGCATGGGCAGCGCCTGCGGCTGTGGCATGGCGGCGGTGGGGCTGGGGACCGGATCATCCGCCTCTCCCCCGGCAATGCAGGGCTGGATTTGTCAGCTGCGGTCGAACTGAGGAACCTCGGCGACCATGTCGAACTGCAATGGAATGGCCAGACGGGCGCCTGGCAACGGGCGAGCGGCATGCTCCCCGCCGCCGCTGCAACGGTCGGTCCGGTCGACCTCACCGATATTCCCGATCTGCCTGCGGGCAAGGTCACTTCGGGGCAGTTCGACCCCGCGCGCATTCCCCCGCTGGACGCGGCAGCGATTGGGTCCGGGGTGATCGATGCGGCGCGGCTGCCCATGCCTGACTGGTCGTCCATCGCCAACAGGCCCAACTTTGCCAGCGTGGCGATCAGCGGCAACTATGCCGATCTTGCGGGTGCGCCGCCGCTTGGCTTGCTGGCGGGCGCCCCTCTGGCCGCTCCCGACGCGGACCGCATCCCCTTCTGGGATGACAGCGCCGGATCGGTGGCCTGGCTTGGTCTGGGCAGCGGCCTCAGCATCAGCGGCACCACCCTTTCGGCAAGCGCTGGCGGCGGCGGTTCATCGGCATGGACGCTGATCGCCAGCGCATCGCCTGTGGGGGTTCCCATCGTCGACTTTACCACCATCGCACAAACCTACGCGGATCTGATGATCGTGTTCACGGGCGTCAGCCACGATCACGGATCCAACGCATATTTCGATGCACGAACGAGCAATGACGGTGGAGCGACATTTTCCGGGACCGGAACCTTCGCTTCGCAAAGCCTGGCTGCCTCGACGCTTTTCTTCGGCGCATTGCTCATTCCCGGTTACACCCTGGGCGCCGGTATCATGTTCGGTGCCGCGGACAATCATGCAGCATCGCCGGGGGCTTCCACCGCATCCGCGCGGATGCTGCCATGGCGGGCGGACGGCGGGCTGAACGGATTGCGGATCGCCATGTCTGCCGGGAATTTCGACGCAGGCACGATCACGCTTTACGGTCGATAAGGCGTGCACCCTCTCTATGCGGACCTTCCCTGCCGGATTATGAAACCGGCGCCGGAGGTTCCGCATAGGAAGCATGATACAGGACAAGCTGCCAACAATCGGCCTTTTGTGGGGCCAGTTCGCGGCATATCATATCGACCGCTGCGAAGCGGTGGCGCGCCAGCTGGCCGGGCGCTTCCATGTGCGTGCGGTGGAAGTTGCCACTCGTTCACACGACTATGCCTGGGATGCATCCGGCAACATTGGCGGCGCGGAAAAGCGCACGCTGTTTCCCGGTCGGGCGTTTGAGGCAGTCTGCTGGCCGCGCCGCCTGCTGGCATGCTGGCGCGCACTGCGTGGCTGCGACAGTGTGTTCATGGGGCTGCCTTACAGCCTGCCCGAAGCGATCATCCTGTCCTGGGCGCTGCGCCTGTCTGGGGTTCGCGTCATCATGATGACCGAATCCAAACATGACGATCGCGCACGCACCGGCTGGAAGGAAGCGGTCAAGAGTGCGCTGCTGCGCGCCTATGATGCGGCGCTGGTCGGGGCACATCGCCAGGCCGCTTATTGCCGGACACTGGGCTTCGCCAGGCGACGGATCGAGCCGGGATACGACACGGTCAGCGTCACCCGTATTCGCACACTGGCCGGGCAGGGTTCAGCACAGGCGAGTGCATTTGCAGATCGGCCCGTGCTGTTCGTTGGACGGTTCGTGCAGAAGAAGGATCCGCTGGGCGTGCTGCGCGCCTATGCGCATTATCTCAGCCTCTCCGGCCAGCCTGCGCGCAGGCTGGTGATGGCAGGTGACGGGCCGCTTGCGCCGACGCTGAAACTGGAAGCGCAGCGGCTTGGCATCAGCGATCGGGTCGACTTTCCCGGCTTCCTGAATGCCAGCCAGATCTCGCAGCAGATGGCGCGTGCCCTGCTGCTGCTGCTGCCCAGCCGCGAGGAACAATGGGGCCTGGTCGTCAATGAAGCGCTGGCAGCAGGGTTGCCCGTAATCGCATCCAGCGCGGTGGGCGCTTGCGACGCGCTCGTACGTCACGGCGTCAATGGCTATGTGGTAACAGCGGGTGCAGACATTGAAACCGGCGCTGCAATCGCCCGGATTTCGGCCGATCAGGCTGGCTGGGAAGCGATGGCGCAGGCATCGGCGGCGCTGGCGATGACCGGCGATGTGGGACATTTTGCCGATGCCGTTGAAATCTTGCTCGATCCGGGCGATCAGGCGCTGGCGGGCAGGGTCGCCGAATTTCGCAAGGCAGTGGGGATGGATCAACAGTGACAGAACAACTGCGCAACCGTTACGCGATAGAAAAGCGCGTACTGGTGACCGGCGGCGCCGGTTTCCTGGGTTCGCATCTGTGCGAGCGGCTGCTTGACGCGGGCCATGAGGTGCTGTGCGTCGATAATTTCTTTACCGGCGCACGCGCCAATATTGCGCATCTGCTGGACCATCCGCGCTTCGAGCTGATGCGGCACGACATCACCTTCCCCCTCTATGTCGAGATTGACGAGATCTACAATCTTGCGTGTCCTGCCTCGCCCGTCCATTACCAGTTCGACCCGGTGCAGACGACCAAGACCAGCGTCATCGGCGCGGTCAACATGCTCGGTCTGGCCAAACGGCTGCGCATTCCGATCCTGCAGGCCTCCACCAGCGAGGTCTATGGTGATCCCGCCGAACACCCCCAGCGCGAGGCCTATTGGGGCAATGTCAATCCGATTGGCCCGCGAAGCTGTTACGACGAGGGGAAACGCTGCGCCGAAACGCTGTTTTTCGACTATTATCGCCAGCACGCGATCCCGATCCGGGTCGCGCGCATCTTCAACACCTATGGCCCGCGCATGCACCCCAATGACGGGCGCGTGGTATCCAACTTCGTCCTGCAGGCTCTGAGCGGCGAAGACATCACGATCTTCGGCGACGGCAGCCAGTCGCGTTCCTTCTGCTATGTTGACGATCTGGTGAGCGGTTTGATCGCGATGATGGAACGCGATGCTGCGGTGCCCGGTCCGATCAATCTGGGCAATCCTTGCGAATTCACGATCCGCGAACTGGCGCAGATCATTATCGAGCTGACACAAAGCCGGTCCCGGCTGGTGTTCAAACCACTGCCGCAGGACGATCCGCGCCAGCGCAAGCCTGACACGGGCAAGGCGGAAGCACTGCTGGAATGGTCGGCGAACACCCCGCTGCGCGAAGGGCTGGAGCGTACGATCAGGTATTTCTCCGGCGAATGAGCGCGATCACGCCCTTCATCACGCGACGCAGCAGGCCCGGCCATGTATGATTTCGCGCTTCTGCTGGCCACGGTCTTCTGGGCCGTCTGCGTCCTCATCTACCTCTCGCGCCCCTATGCCAGCATCTTTCACCCTGCCACCTTCTACCTTGCCTTTCACGCGCTGGTGTTCGTGGTGCGGCCGATCGTCGCGCGGATCATGGACTATCGCGCAATCTATTATTTCTACGAATTCACACCCAGCCTTTCCGACAAGGTCACTGTCATCTTCGGCTCGATGCTGGGGCTGGCGGCCTTCCTGCTGACCTGCCTGTGGACGGCGCCTGTCCGGCTGGAATTTCCGGCATCCGATAGCCACCAGATCGAACGCCGGATGATGGTGAAGCCCTTCCTGCTGGTGGCGCTGGCCTGCGCACCCATTGCAGTGTGGTCAATGGCCAGCCTCTATGGCGACACGCTCGCCGGACGGTCCGACATGATCCGCGATCAGGCCACCGGTATTGCCATCAACACCACCGGCAACGGCTATTTCAAGGATGCGCAATTCATGCTCATTCCGCTGTGCGCCAGCCTGGCATGGCTGCTGCGGTTCCGCTGGTGGTCACTGCTGCCGGTCGGCGCATTCATCATGTACCGGGCGGCAACCGGGGCACGGGGCGCCTTCGTGGTTGCGGTCATGTCAGTGGTGCTGCTGTATCTCTATGACCGGAAGCACCTCTGGCCCAGGGTCGGAACCGGCGTGGCGCTGGTCACGCTGCTGTTCGGCTTCAGCCTCATTGGTGAAGATCGCGGCGCGGGGCTGCGCAAGGTGCTCTCGCAAGGCGTGCAGCCCGGCCTCCCCACCTATCGCGAAGGCACCTCCAGTTTCATGGCGGGCATGGATTTCGCCAATCTCGAATATTTCGAATATCTGGTCTATGCGATTCCGCAGCGGACCGGAACCTTCGGCTATTTCCTGAACAATCTGGCCGTGTTCACCGAGCCGGTCCCGCGCGTGCTGTGGAGCGGCAAGCCGATCGGGCCGCCAATCCAGCTTTACAATCTGTTCGACCATGGCTTCCCGCTGGGCATGACCAATTCCCTGCCCGGCGAAGGCTGGGCGCAGCTTGGCTGGGCCGGCATCATCATCTGGTGTACGCTGGCCGGGTGGTTCTTCGGCTGGGTCTATCGGAAATTTGCTGCCAGCCGGCAGGGTGGCCTTGCAGTGCTCGCCTATCTGCTGTTCCTGCCCAGCAGCATCTTCGCCTTTCGCGACGGGGCCCTGGTCAGCGTGCTCAAGGCCAATTTCTTCCTGTTCATTCCGCTACTGCTGATGGTGCTCCTCATGCGCATTCTCGACATGCCGACGCTGAGCGCGATCAGCGCCGTCCCGCAGAGGCAGAAGCGCGCAATGACGCAGGGTGGCGCACAGACGCCCGCCGAACGGCGCCGCGACCGTGCCGCCCAATGGCATGGCTGACCCGGCCAGCGGCCTGCTGACGGGCAAGCGCATCGCGCTGCTGACGGCATCAGCCTCGCGCGCGGGCGGCGGCGTGTTCGAGTCGCTGGCGACTCACGCTCGACTGCTTGAAGGGCTGGGCGCAACGCCGATCGTGCTGGCCGCAGCGGACCGCTTCAGCGCGCTCGACCGTGAGCGGTTCGGCAGCGTAAGTGTGCACAGCTTGCCAGTATGGGGCGGGGCGCGCTTCGCGTGCGCTCCGGGTCTCAGCCAGGCCTTGCGTGACGCACAGACCGATCTGGTGCATCTGCACGGCGTCTGGCAGTTTCCTTCGCTCGTCGCGGCACGCTGGGCGCGGGAAACCGGCAAGCCTTGCCTGATCTCGCCGCATGGCATGCTGGAGCCGTGGATACTGGCGCGAGGCCGCTGGAAAAAAGCACTGGCACGCCATGCCTTCGAACAAGCAAACTGGCGCACGGCGCGGCTGTTTCACGCGCTCTGCCCCGCCGAAGCCCGATCGATCCGGCAGGCCACTGGACGCGGCGAATGCACCGTCATCGCCAATCCCGCACCGCCTGTGGACGCAGGCCAGATCAGGCAGCGCGGGCCACGGATCGTCTATCTCGGACGCCTGCATCCCAAGAAGAACCTGCCTGCGCTGCTCGCCGCATGGGCTGCGCTCGATGCGGTTCGTCCGCCGCAAGCAGAGCTGATCGTCGCGGGCTGGGGCGAGGATGCGCATGTTGCGCAGCTGGCCGCCACGATCGAGTCGACGCCGGGCGCGCGCTTCGCCGGGCCGGTCTTCGGAGCGGACAAGCAGCACCTGCTGCGCGAGGCGGCGTTTCTGGTGCTGCCATCCTTCAGCGAGGGCCTGCCGATGGCCATGCTGGAAAGCTGGGCTGCGGGAACGCCTACGCTGATGAGCCGCCATTGCAATCTGGACGATGGTTTCGCCTGCGGTGCAGCGATCGATTGCGGCACGGATCAGGCAACGATCGCAGCCGCGCTGCACAGGGCGCTCTGCCTGTCGCCAGCACAGTGGCTGGCCATGGCTCATGCCGCCCGGGCGCTCGCGGCGGGGCCATATTCGGCCGCAACCATCGCGCGCCAGTGGGAAATCGCCTATCACCGGCTGATCGAGGAACCTGCGGAAAGAACAGGCCATGGATGACGCCAGCCGTTTCATACCGCTTGCGCGCGGGGCCAGCTTCCCGCTGGCAAACCGGCTCGAACGGGTGATCTGGGGGTTGTGCTGGCTGCTGCTGGCACGATTTACCCCGCCTGCACTGCACCGCTGGCGACGGCTGCTGCTGCGCCTGTTCGGGGCGCGCGTCGGCGCGGGAACACGCGTTCATGGCAGCGTAATCATCTGGCTTCCGCGCAATCTCGTCATCGGAAAGGGCGCGCTGATCGGGCCGGGTGCGCGCCTCTACAATCAGGGCCGGATAGACATCGGCGATCATTGCGTCGTCAGCCAGCGCGCGCATATCTGCGCCAGCACTCATCGCGCAAACGACCCCGGTTTTGCGCTGGAGCTTCGCCCGGTCCAGATCGGCGAGGGCTGCTGGATCGCAGCCGAAGCCTTCGTCGGCCCAGGCGTGACCATGGGCGCCGGATCCGTACTGGGCGCACGCGCGGCGCTGTTCGAGGATAGTGCGGCGATGGCGATCTATCGCGGCAATCCGGCACAAAGGATCGGCCAAAGGGACTGGTCCGAACCCCGCTGAAGCCCGCTTACCGAACCGGATCGAGCCGCAGCTGACCGAGCGTGACCGCGCCGCCGCCGGGCGCCAGCCACAGCGAGAGCAGCGGATTGGCACATGCGGGCAGGGTGACGATCTGCCATCCCATCCCGCGTGGCCCGGCCTCCGGACGGCGGGCCGTGCCATCGCAGCTTACCCCAAGCATGACCCGGCCACGTTCCGGTGCGGTTTCATCCCCCGACCCAAAGCGGACGCGGTACCGCCCCGGCGCGAGCGAAACCGGCTGCGACAGAACCGGCGCGCTGGCCGTGCCACTGTTCCACAGGCGCAGGCCGAACCCGCCATCCGCCTGTGGAACAGCGGACAGGGCGATATCGGCGGAAGGGTGACGCATCCAGCCAAAGGGAGAACCCGCAGCGCCATCCTTGAGTGTAAGGGCAAGCGCTGACCAGTCAGCATCGGCAAGGCCCGCTGCCACTGGCGTGTCGCAATGCGCCCTCCACAATTGCCGCGCCTCCCTGCCAAGCCCGTGACCGAGCAGCGCCCGTGCGCCCGGGGCGATCTCCGAACAGCCAAGCCGTTCGCCCGACGCGGCCAATTCCAGCAGGCTTTGCGTGCGTGCGTGCGCCGCATCCGCGCCATCGACATCATTCATGGCCACAAAGGATGCCCTCCATGGCGGTTTTTCGCGCAGACGCGCGATCAACGCATGCCGCCCCGCTGCGCTGGCTTCCAGCGGGGCAAGCAACGCAGCCGCCGACACTGCCTGCGGGACCGCACGAAGCAGGGCGTCGGCGCGACGGCTGGCGGCGGTGTAATCGCCCGCCTTGAGCGCCATCTGGTACCAATAGGCCTGCGTCAACGGATCACGCCATCCCGCCAGTGCCGCCACGCGGAACGCCCTCGCGGCCCGTTCGCCCTCGCCCGCCTGCAGCAAACCCGCGCCGAGCAGCGCCGCGGCACGTCCATCCGCCGGATTGGACCGGATCGCCTGCAATGCTGCGGTTGACGCTTGTGCGCTCGCGCGGCCTGCAAGCGCGGTAGCGGCGGCAAGGTCGCTGCGGGCGTGGAATGTTCCCGGCAGCAGCGCCGCGATCTGCGGGCTGGCCAGCGCCATGCGATCAAGCCCGCTGGCCAGCGCCGCCAGCCCGAAAATCGCGCAAAGGGTGAAGGATGCGAAACGTGCTGCCCGCATCAGGAGCGCACCTCGCCCTCCTGATAGCTGTAATAGCCATAGCCATAGTAGGAGGAATAAGCGTTGCCAGCCTTCGCCGGATCGAACTTGGTCAGCACAGCGCCCAGAATGACCGGTTCCATCGCGCGCAGGCGACGAAGCGCGGATTTGAGCGCACCGCCGCGCGCCGCATCCGCCTCGATCACCAGCAGCACCCCGTCAACGATCGCGGACAGCACCGGCGCATCCGCCAGCCCCAGCACGGGCGAGCTGTCAATCACCACCATGTCATAGGCCGCTGACAGTTCTTCCAGCACAGCGGCCATGCGCGGCGCGCTGAGCAACTCGGTCGGGCTCGGCGGAATCGGACCGGCCGGCAGCAGCGCAAGGCCGTCCTGCGCCGTATCGACAATCGCGCTCGCCGCCGAATCGGATGAAGTCAGCAGGCTGGACAGGCCGCGCTTGCCGTCCGTCCCGAGCAGGCGATGCAGCGAAGGACGCCGCAAGTCGGCATCGACCAGCAGCACTCGCTTGCCCGTCAGCGCAACGCCGCGCGCGATGGCATAGCTGGTGGTGGACTTTCCTTCGGACTCGCGGGCGCTGGTCACCAGCATGACCGGCGGCAATCCCTGCGGCGTCGAATAGAGCAAGGCACCGCGCAGCGAATTATACGCCTCTGCCACCGGCGATTTCGCATCAGCCAGTGCCGCAGTGGGTTGGCCATCGGCAGAGATCGGCACCACGCCCAGCAGCGGCAGATGAATCTTGCCCTCGACATCTTCGGGCACGCGGATCGCATCGTCCAGCTGATCGCGCAGGAACACTGTCGCCCCGGCTATCACCACCCCGATCAGCAGCGCGATCGCCAGATTCTTGGCCAGATTGGGCGACGAAGGGGCACCCGGCGCAACCGCTGCGTCCACCACGGCGATATTGCTCGCCGAAATGCCCGATGCGGCGTTCAGTTCGCGGAAGCGTTGCAGCAGTCCGTCGTAGAGTGATCGATTGGTGTCCGCTTCGCGCGCCAGCGTGTTGTAACGCACAGAGCGGTCCTGCTCGGCCAGGGTTGCCCCCTGAAGCCGACTGACCTGGGCCCTCAGGCGCGATTCCGCATCGCGCGCCGCAACGAAATCGGCACGAATGCCGCTGCGCACCTCGCGCGCGGCCTGGCCGAGCTGGGAAGTCACCGCCGCCAGTTCGGATTCGAGCGACTGAACCTTGGGATGCCCTTCCAGATAGCGCCCGCGCGCAACGCCAAGTTCAGCACGCAAGGCGGATTGCCGGGAAATCAGCCCCTGCACCGCCGGGCTGGCAAGGACCGCCTGCGAGGCCAGCAAGGGCGTGCTGTTTTCTGCGGCCCAGCGGCTTTCAGCCTGGATTCGCTCGGCCTGCGCCTTGTTCGCCGCTTCGTTCAATTGCAGCAGGCTCGCCGTAGTCACGCTGTCAGTGCCGC
This sequence comes from Novosphingobium sp., assembly GCA_024236235.1. Lineage (GTDB taxonomy): Bacteria > Pseudomonadota > Alphaproteobacteria > Sphingomonadales > Sphingomonadaceae > JACKKV01. The sequence continues at coordinate 175,464 of JACKKV010000003.1, forward strand.
GCGCATCGTCGCGCGAGGTGACGTCGCGGGTGCGGATAAGCCCCGCCTCGCGCGCATAAGCGTTCAGTTCGCGCTCGGATGTTTCCAGCCGGACGCGCGCTTCCTCCAGCTGCTTGCCGACGAAATCGCGCGCATAAGCGGAACTGTCGAAGCGCCGTTGCAAGGTCGCCTGAATGAATTCGCTGGCGTAGGCATTGGCCAGTTTCGCCGCGACTTCAGGATCGTTGCTGGAAAAGCCCAGCCTGGCGATACGGGTCTCGCGCGGCAGGTCGACCGTCAGACCGCCGCGCACAAGGCCCGCCGCCGCGCCGCTGGCCACCGCCCCGCCGCCGGATTGCGGAAGTTCGGCCCCCATCGCCTCAAAAAATGCCCGGTCGCGGGCCAGCTCGAGCTTGCGCGCAACTCTTTCCGCCAGCGCGCGGCTGCGCAAAATTTCAAGCTGCGTATTGAGAAAACGGTCAATATCCCAGCCGCTGTTCGCTGCGGTCTGCCCGCCCAGCTCATCGCCCAGCACCTGCTCGCTCTGGTCGTCGATCTGGATGCTGGTATAAGCGGTGTAACGCGGGGTCGCCAGCATGGTCGAGACAAGCGCGATCGCCAGCGCGAGGCCGATGACCCCCGCCACCAGCACGGCATTACGCTGCAATAGCGCCAGCGCGTGACGCAGAAACCCGCCCAGCCCGGCATCGGAATAGCCGCCGGTCATCCCGTAAGAGCGCGAAACGGCGCGGTCAGTTGCGGCTTGAGTCACGATCTTTTCCATCCCCTTTCCAGGCGCGGATTATCTGTTGTTGCGATCGAGCAGGACGAACAGGTTGAAGATCGGCGCGGCGCGCAGCAGATCTTCATAGAGGCCCTTGGCCGCAGAAAAGCCCACAACGACGACATCGCCATCGTGCACCTGCGGATCGGGCACCAGCCCGGAACGAATATCAGTGAGATTGAAGCGCGCGCCCATGCGCTGGCCATTGACCGTGCGGAAAATGAGGATCTGGTCAAGCTTCGCGGTCCGCGTGGGACTCTGCGCCCTGGCCAGTGCGGCAAGCAGCGTCGATCCCTGTTTCAGTTCATAGACGCCCGGCAGTTTCACTTCGCCTTCGACCGCGACCGAACCGGGCATGGCCTCCACCACCGCGACATTGACCTGCGGCTTGCGCAGAAAATTCCGCCCGTAAGCCCGTTCGATATCCAGCGCGAGTTCCGACTGACTGCGTCCGGCCGCTTCGACCCGGCCGATCAGCGGCAGGTGCAGATCGCCCGACGCATCGACCTGCGCGCCCGTCGCACTGAGTTCAGGCTCTTCATAGACCTGGATATTCACCCGGTCACCGGCCTGCAACAGATAGGCGGGCGGATTGGCTTCTTCGGGCGAAAGGGCGATGGCATCATACCCTGCCTGTCCAGCAGGCAGCTTGGGGTGCAGGACCGGCTGGCAGGCACAAAGGGCAGGCAGCGCAACGATGGTCAGTATCCGGCGCATTACCCGCATTATTCCGCTCTCCCTCGGCCACCACCGGGCACCCGTGCCAGCAGGCCGATCGCCGCGCCCGCAAGGCACGCTATTGCCATGGAGCGCAGCGGATAATCAACGCATGAATGGAGCGCTATCACCAGCAGAATCCACCAGGCAAACTGCCAGTGGGGGCGGCGTTGCTCATCATGCCATGCCTCCCGCGCCATCATGGCGATCACCACCGCCCCGGCGATGGCCAGCACGACGCCGGGCAGGCCCGCCTCGACCATCCATTCGAGATAATCATTATGCGCGCGGTTGGGAAAACTTGCATCCACTGCCTCCAGCCGCTCGGCGCGAAGGAAGGCGGGCACAAAGGTGCCGATGCCGGAACCCGCGGGCCAGTATGTGCGGGCGGCAAAGGCCGCATCGCGCCAGATGTCGCCCCGCGCATCGCCTGTCAGGGTGAAGCGGGTAGCGACTGCGGTCAGCGCCGCATTGCTGCGCAACACCAGCGCAAGGCCCGCCGCGGCGAACAGGGCAAAGCCCAAGCCCGCAACCAGCCCCCGTCGATTCACCCAGGCGGCCAATGCAGGCGCTTTGCGAACCAGTTGAACGGCCAGAAACAGCGCCAGCAACGCAATCCCGGCGCGCGATCCGGTCAGCACGATCGCTGCGACAAGGACGAGGCCCAGCGCAATGCGCAGTCCAGCAGACCCGCGCAGCCGCGCACTCGCCCCGCCGCCATCCGTCCCGGTCAGGACAAACAACGCGACAAGGCCAATCAGCAACAGGTCGGCGGCGGCGTTACGATTGGCGTGAAACCCGGTCAGCCAGCCGGTATGCGAAACCGGATAGAGGCGCAGCGCCTGCGGCCCGCCTGCCAGTTGCGCTGCCCCCAGCACTGCGGCCGCAAGGGCCATCGCCAGAATGACCTGCACTGACCTTTCGCGTCCAGCCCGGGGGAGCGCGGCAACGAGTGCCATGACCAGCAGCGGCGGACCGAGCGAAAGCAGGGACGCGACCGTCAACGATGGCGCGATGGAAAAGGCGCGCCAGGTCAGATCATCCCCTGTCAGGCGCAGCGCGGCCGCTTCCAGGTCGCGCCCCGGCAAATTGTGCCAGATTGCGGGCGGAAGCGGGATCAGCTGAACCAGCGGCAACGCCAGGGCCAGCAGAATCAGCAGCACGATGCGCCGATCCACCGGTCCACGCAGACGGAACGTAAGCCACGCCAGGGCAACCCCGGTTGCCGCAAGCATCAGCAGGGTTTCGCTCAGCGGGTTCGGCGTTCCGCCACCGCCCAGCACGATTGACAGGCCGAGCAGGATCGACACCAGCAGAACCGCCGGGTTCGATCGTCCTTGCGAATTGCGGAAACCGAGGGAACGGCGAGTTCCGCGCTCAGCCATCATTGGGCGGAAGGGGCATCAGCCGGGGCTGTCCGGACCGCCATTGCCCGAATTGCCGCCACCACCGCCGCCAGCGGCGAAAAGGCCAAGCGGGATCACAATCAGACCAGCCAGTGCACCCCATGGGAATCCACCGGCGACCGGGCGGCAACGGATCATCTTGCCGGCCGCGTCCAGGATCGGTCGGTCGAATTCATCGACCTTCACCTTGACCCGGTCGATCTTGAGGCAGCGCACCTCGTCATCGTCACGTTCCCCGCCAGTGGCCATCGCCTGAGCGGAGAAGACCGGCAGCGCTTCTGCCGAGCGCAGCGCCCCTGCAGCAGCGGGATGCGCCGAAACAAGTCCGGCGAGTGACAGGGTGACGAGCAGGGTGCGTGCGCTTTTCATGACTTCCGTGGCCGCCTATACACCCGAAATGCTGGTCCCTGCAACAAGCGCAGCTTCAACTTAATAGGCGCGATCATGGATCACCACTCGCAGGGTCATCGCGAGGATCGCGATATCGCGCCACAGGCTCCACCCAGTCAGATATTCAAGATCGGACTGGAGGCGCTCCCGCAGATCATCCTCGTGATCCGTACTACCGCGCTGCCCCCTGATCTGCGCCAGCCCGGTCATGCCCGGCTTGAGCGAGTGACGCCGCCAATATTGCCCGTCGACCTGCCAGAACAACTTGTCTCCGGCCTGTGACCCCAACGCATGCGGGCGCGGGCCGACCAGGCTCATCTCGCCCTTCACAACATTGAACAGCTGCGGCAGTTCGTCGAGACTGGTGCGGCGCAGATAACGCCCGATCCGCGTGATCCGCTCATCATCGCGCGCCGCTGAACGCGCGCCATCGCAAGCCGCCTCCGCGGGGCGCATGGTGCGGAACTTGTAAATCGTGAACAGCCGGTTGCCTCGTCCCATGCGGCGTTGGCGGAACAGCACCGGTGCGCCATCTTCCCAGCGGATTGCCATTGCGATCAGCACCATTAACGGCGTGAGCAATACCAGCGCGACAAACGCCAGGGTGAAGTCGAAGGCGCGTTTGAGTGCGCGCGCGCGCAGGCCGAGCGGCCCGGTCGAGACATGCAGCGTGGAAAGTCCCACGTTGGTGTAATGGCGCACGCTGATCGCCCCCATCTGGCGGGCCGTATCGCTGATGACCTCGCCATCCACGCCGCAGGCCTTGAGGATATATGCCCAGCGGCCCCTGCGCCCGGGCGGACAGCTTACGATCACCCGGTCCATGTTGGCCGTGATACGGCCCAGCAAATCCAGCATCGCCGGATCGTCCGCATCGGCGGACAGGCCATGCGTTGCGGTCTCGACCCGGAATGCGCCGGGCAGGGCGAGCGGCACGCCGCCATCCTCAATCACCAGTATGTTGTGCAGGCCGCCGCGACAGCACGCCACGATCCATGCCTTGATGGCCAGGCGTACGACCAGCAGCAGCGCGCAGCCAAAGGCCAGGCCAAGGCTCAGCGTCGCGCGCGAAAAATGCGCATTCGCCTTCAGATAGAACGCCACGAAATTAAGTAGCGCGGCCGCCAGCAGCAGCGCAATCACCGCCTTCAACCAGGCCGTGCGGATGTCCGTGAGCGAGGCGAAGGAATAGCTGCCGTTATAGAGCGCGATTGTGAGGAACAGCGGCAGGACCAGCTGGAGTTCCAGCATGGTCATCCGTTCCGCGAGCAGCCCAGTATAGGCATATCCGGCCAGCAGAAACCCCGCCAGAAGCGCGATGATATCGCTTACCAGCATAGCGAGATAGAGGCGCAGACGGCGGCGTTCCTGCGACGGGGCCAGCGGCAGGCGCAGGAACGGCGCGCCGGGTGTGATCTGCGCATCGTCCACTTGCCGAACCAGCCTGAGATTCACCGCCGATGTCCTTCCCCGCCAGAGCGAGCGTCGCTCGCGCCGAACCATCCGTAAATGCCCCTAGCACCCCGCGATGAACAGGCCTTGTACGACGTCATGCACTGAAAACTGCGGTCGGATGGGACGTCAGCGGCGACGCGGAGCAGCAGCGCGTGCGATTTCGGCCAGTTCCTGTGCCAGCAGCACCTCCCCGCCCTGATTATTGGCAAAGAGCGTGCGATGCAGCTGCATCAGGCGCGCAACCAGCCGTTCCAGCCTTTGTCCCCGCCAGCGTCGCAGCTGGACCGCAAGATCGCGCTTGTCCCGGAAGAACACCCGCCGGGCCCGCGTTTCCGCTTCGAGCACGGCGCCAATATCGTCGCGCGGGCCGATCCGCGCGGAAATCTGCGCCAGCTGCGCGGCGCGACGTTCGAACGCGAGCAGCAGCCCCACCGGGTTGAGCGCAAGATCGCTCATCCGCTTCAATTCGCCGGACAGGCGCGCGGTTTCACCCGAAAGCACCGCATTGACCAGCGGCATGAAGCCATCTTCCTCGGTCCGCGCGCCAACCGCATCCAGCGCAGCCGCATCGGCATTGCGCGGTGCCTGCGGACTGGCATCGAGATAGGTGGCGAGCTTGGTCACCTCCGACTGGCATAACCGCACATCCAGGCCACAGGCGCGCGCGATCCGTTCGGCCAGATCGCCGCCCAGTTTCACCCCGGCACCATCGGCCATCTGCCGGACCGAAGCGGTGACGGCGGAAAGATCAGGCGGATAGAACATCGCCACCAGGGCATCGTCACGCTTTTCCAGCAGCTTGGCGGTTCGCGACTTGTCCGTTGCCCCGCTGGCAATCACCAGCACCGGCCAGGCCGGCCCTTCGCCCGCATCAGCCAGTTCCAGCAGCACCTTGAGCGCATCATGTGCTTCCTCGCCACTGGCGCTTACCAGAATATGACGCTGATCGCCGAACAACGAACTGGACCGCGCCTCGTCCCCCAGACGGACCGGATCGCGCTTCAGGTCGGCCCCGGAAAGTTCCACCCGTTCGCCCGGATTTTCAAGCAGGGAAACGATCGTCGCCGCAGCTGCAGAGGCCCCTGCCTCGTCCTGGCCGCAGAACAGGAACAGCTTGCATTGACGCGCCGCCCGGGCGGCCGTGGAGGCAAAGTCGCGCTGTGTGGCCTTCACGCCACCACTGCCCGCCGCAACGCGGGCAAGGCCGCGCGCCACGCGCTCATGGCTGTTCGCTCAGTTCCAGGGCAAGGCGCGTGACGATCCGGCCCGCCACATCACGCGCGAGATTTTCACGCGCGGTCTGCTCCGCCGCGATCGTCGCATATTCGCTGGAGACGACATCGATCCCAGCATCCGAACCAGAGGTCGCATCCAGCACGATTTCGCCGCTGGCTGCATCGACCAGCTGATAGCGGGCGCGCAGGCGGAAACGTTCGCGCCCGATCGTATCGTCGCCCAGCAAACCCAGCCCCTCGATATCCTCGTCAAGCCTGACGTCGAGAATGTAGCGGGTTGCCGCGCCTGCGCCGCCGCCACTTTCCACCAGCCGGTCCTTCAGCGCATTGCGCAGCAGCCACCCGCCGCGCCCTTCGATCGGGGCAACCTCCACCCCGGCCAGGCCGCGCGCCACCAACCCGTCACTGCCGCCCGCATACATGGGCTTGAGTCCGCAAGCGGCGAGCAGCGCCAGCGCCAGCAGGGCGCAAAACCCCCTCATGCAACGATATTCACTAGCCGGTCCGGCACGACAATCACCTTGCGAACGGGAGCATCACCAATGTTACGCTGCACCTTCTCCGACGCCAGCGCAAGTGCCTCCAGCTCTTCCTTGGGCATGCCCTTGGGCACGGTCAGCGTGTCGCGCAACTTGCCCTTGACCTGCACGGCGATGGTGACTTCGTCTTCCACCAGCAGCGCCGGATCAACCTCGGGCCAGACGGCATTTGCAACCAGCCCCATGCCGCCAAAGGTGTTCAGCGCCCACGCTTCCTCTGCCAGATGGGGCATCATCGGCGAGACCAGCTTGAGCAGCGTGCGGATCGCATTGGTGCGGCTGGCCGAGTAACCCGCCTTTTCAATGACGGCAGTAAGCTCGTAAATTCGCGCGACGGCCTTGTTGAAGCCCAGCGCCTCGATATCGCTGGCGACGGCGGCAACGGTCTGGTGAGTCTTGCGCTCCAGCGCCTTGTCCTCACCCTGCGCACTCGCATCATATTGCCCGAACAGCCGCCACAGCCGCTGGACGAAGCGCGCGCAGCCTTCGATTCCCGCCTCGGACCAGGGCAGGTCGCGTTCGGGCGGACTGTCCGACAGCATGAACCAGCGCACCGCATCGGCCCCGTACTGAGCAATGATGTCATCGGGATCGACAACATTCTTCTTCGACTTGGACATCTTGATGACCTTGCCGATATCGACCGGCTGGCCATCCGCGATCAGCACCGCACCATCCGCGCTGCGCGTCACTTCGCCAGGCCCGTAATAAAGCGGACGACCGTCCCCCTCGCGCGAATAGGTTTCATGCGTCACCATGCCCTGCGTGAACAGGCTGGCGAAGGGTTCGGCAAAATCGATCAGCCCGATGTGGCTGAGCGCGCGGGTCCAGAAGCGGGCGTAAAGCAGATGCAGGATCGCGTGCTCGATCCCGCCGATATATTGTTCCACCGGCAACCACTGGCGAACCACCTCGGGGTCGAACGGCCTGTCCGCCGGCTGGCTGGCAAAGCGCAGGAAATACCAGCTGGAATCGACGAAAGTGTCGAGCGTGTCGGTTTCCCGCTCCGCCGGCTTGCCACAGTGCGGGCAGTCCACATGCTTCCATGTCGGATGGCGCAACAGCGGATTGCCCGGCGTCGAAAAATCGACATCTTCAGGCAGGGTGACCGGCAGCTGGTCCTTGGGCACGGGGACAACACCGCAGTCATTACAGTGAATGAAGGGGATCGGCGTGCCCCAGTAACGCTGGCGTGACACGCCCCAGTCGCGCAGGCGCCATACCGTCTGCCCCTGGCCCCAGCCCGCTTGTTCGGCCCTGGCGATGACTACGGCCTTGGCTTCGGCCACCGGCAGGCCGTCAAGAAAATCGGAATGAACGCACACGCCATCGCCCGTTTCCGCTTCGCCATTGGCGAACGGCCGGTCCGCTTCTGCGGCGCTGGCGGCGATCACGCGGATGATCGGCAGGCCGTATTTGGTTGCGAAATCGAAGTCGCGCTGGTCGTGCCCCGGCACCGCCATGATCGCGCCGGTACCGTAATCCATCAGTACGAAATTGGCGATGAAGACGGGCAGGTGCTGGCCCGTAAAGGGATGTTTCGCCGAGATCCCGGTATCGAACCCCAGTTTTTCAGCGGTTTCCAGCTCTGCCGCCGTGGTTCCGCCCGCGCGGCACAGGTCAATGAACTTGCCCGCGTCACAATTGTTCATCGCCACGCCCTGCGCCAGCGGGTGATCGGCGGCGACGGCGACGAAACTCGCCCCGAAGATGGTGTCAGGCCGGGTCGTGTAAACGTCCAGCTGTCCGCCGTTCGACAGCTCGAAGGCGAATTTCAGCCCCTGGCTCCTGCCGATCCAGTTTTCCTGCATCAGCCGGACTTTCTCTGGCCACTTGTCGAGGGCGCCCAGCCCTTCGAGCAATTCGTCGGCAAATTGCGTGATCTTGAGGAACCACTGGCTGAGCTTGCGCTTTTCCACCACCGCGCCCGACCGCCAGCCGCGCCCGTCAATCACCTGCTCATTGGCCAGAACGGTCATATCGACCGGATCCCAGTTGACCGCCGATTCCTTGCGGTAGACGAGGCCTGCCTGGTAGAGATCGAGGAACAGCGCCTGTTCGTGGCCGTAATATTCAGGATCGCAGGTGGCGAATTCGCGGCTCCAGTCGAGCGCGAAGCCGAGGCGCTTCAGCTGCGACTTCATGTTGGCGATATTCTCACGTGTCCAGCCGCCCGGATGCACGCCCTTTTCCATCGCCGCATTTTCGGCAGGCATGCCGAAGGCGTCCCACCCCATCGGATGCAGCACCTCGAAGCCCCGCATCCGCTTGTAGCGGGCCAGCACATCACCCATCGTGTAATTGCGCACATGGCCGATATGAATGCGCCCCGAAGGATAGGGGAACATCTCCAGCACATAGCTGCGCGGTTTGGCGGAGGCGTCGTCCGCCCGGAATGTCGCAGCCTCGTCCCAGGCGCGCTGCCAGCGCCCGTCGGCCTGCGACGGGTCAAATCTCTTGTCGTTCATGACTGCTTACTGCCCGCGCCGCGATCAGCCGGAAATGGCTTCCCGCCTGAGGTCGCGCGCCTTGGTGAGGATGATGTCTTCCAGTTTCTGCACCGTGGCCGCATCCACCGGCGCTTCGACCCAGGTGCCCGCAGCGACCGCCACCTGGCGGCTGGCCGCAACCCGCAGCGCATCGGCGCGCAGATCCTGGTCAAGAATGGTCACCGTCACCTTCATCCGTTCGGTCGGGTTGTTGGGGTTGGCGTACCAGTCAGTCACGATCACACCGCCTGCGCTGTCAGTCTGCAGCAGGGGCATGAAGGACAGCGCATCAAGGCTGGCGCGCCAGAGGTAGGAATTCACGCCGATGGTGGAAATGCGCGCCGCAGCAAGATCGGCCTTGGGCCGTTCCTTCTTGCCGCAGGCGCCGAGCGTGGACAGTGCGGCGGCGAGGAGGATGGCGTGCGCGGCGCGGCGGCCGATCGAGGTTTTTGAACTGCTGGCAGGTTTCAAGGCCGTATTCCCGTTGCGAATGAAGCAGCGGCCAGGGGTTGGCCGCCAGTGCGGTATGCCTCTATAACCCGCAGCGCGCGCGCGGCAAGTGGTCCTGCGCCAGACTGACGCGCCCGCTGCGAGCCGGCAAGGTTCGCCCGCCCGCAAACCACCCCCGATTCGAGGCCCGGATTCGCGCCGGACTGTGTGCCGCAGGCAACAGATCGAAAAAACAACGCGCTGGCAGTGTACAAGGGCTGGAAAATCCTTGTGGGAAAATCTAAAGCATTGTTGGAATTCTATATGACTGCGGTTTTTGGCGAGTCGCCATGATCGCGTGGCTTTGGGAAGGCGTTATGTTCAAACACCGCACATCAGGAAAGCGCAGCGGAATTTCCGCCGCAATCCTGCTCGGCGGTGCGGCATGCGCTCTGGCCCTGCCCAGTGCGGTATTTGCGGTTGGCGGGGTTTCCCCGGCCGATGTCAGCCTTGCCGCGCGCGGCAGTTTTGCCTCTTTCACTCCGGCTTCGGTCGACCCCGCACTCGCCCGCATTGTGGCCGAGCGCCCCAGTGCGAATGGCCGCCTGCTGCGGTTTACCCCGGCTGGCGCTGCGAACCGGCCAGACCGTTCGGTTACCGTGGCGGTCCGGGTGGATGAAGAAACGGCCCATGCCATTTCGTTCCGTTCCGCGCTTGAGGGCATGAGTGGCAAGCCCGGCAGGCAGGCCGTCATGATTGCGCCGATGCGGTACGATCTGGGCATTGCGCGCGGTTATCGCAGCTTTGCGCAACCGTTGGCGCAGGCTGCGGAAGTTCGCCGGATCGACATGCCCGATCTGTCCAGCTTCAAGTCCGAACGGGCGGAAACCAAGGGCAAGCCTGGGCGCTTCAACGCGCGAATCGCGCTTGAGGATGACAGCAACGCCGGGCGAGCCCCGCGCACGCTGGAAGCGTTCGACGCGCAGAGCGTGGATGTTGGCGGCAGCTATCGCCTGACGCGAAACCTGGATGTCACCGCCGGGCTTCGTTATTCGCAGGAACGTGACCGGCTGGAACCGCTGACCGATGGCACGCGAGACAGCCAGGCCGTTTATGTAGGCACGCAATTCCGTTTCTGATGAAAGCCGCCCCGCCCGCATCCTTCAACCGGCCCCGTCGCAAGCGGGGCTTTTTTATGTCCGTGCGCCGCATGCGGCACTGAGTCGCGGATCGAACTGAAACGGCCGCCAAGGGCCAGAATGGGAGAGTAGTTGATGGCACGCGTAGCAATCGTCACCGGTGGTACCCGCGGAATTGGCAAGGCGATTTGCCTTGCACTCAAGGAGCAGGGCTGCCGGGTTGTCGCAAATTACGGCGGCGACGATGCCAAGGCGCGCGCCTTCACGGCCGAAACGGAAATACCCGCCTACAAATGGGATGTGGGCGATTACGAGGCCACCATCGCGGGCTGCGCGCAGGTCGAACAGGATGTCGGCCCGATCGATATCGTGGTCAATAATGCCGGGATCACCCGCGATGGGGTGCTTCACAAGATGAGCTGGGAAGACTGGAACGAAGTGATGCGCATCAACCTTGGTGGCTGCTTCAACATGGCCAAGGCCAGCTTCCCCGGGATGCGGGAACGTGGCTGGGGCCGCATTGTCAACATCGGTTCGATCAACGGACAGGCCGGGCAGTATGGCCAGGTCAATTATGCCGCTGCCAAATCGGGCATTCACGGTTTCACCAAGGCGCTGGCGCAGGAAGGCGCCAAATATGGGGTGACCGTGAACGCGATCGCCCCCGGTTACGTCGATACGGACATGGTGGCGGCCGTGCCGCAGCCGGTGCTGGAAAAGATCATCGCCAAAATTCCGGTCGGGCGCCTCGGCCATGCCGAAGAGATTGCACGTGGCGTCGCCTTCCTGACGTCGGAGGACGGCGGTTTTGTGACCGGATCGACCATGAGCATCAACGGCGGGCAGCACATGTATTGATGCCCCGCGCAGTGGCGGCGATCTTTCATCCGCCGGTCAAGCGTTCGGTGCAGATCGCTGGTCACAAGACCTCGATCAGCCTCGAACCCCTGTTCTGGGACATGCTGAAAGATGCCGCCGCGCGCGAAGGTGTGCCGCTAAATGCGCTGGTCGCGCGCATTGATACGGAACGAATCGCCAGCGCGACACCACCCGGCCTGGCCAGCGCAATCAGGCTGTGGCTGGTCGCAGGGCTGATCTAATCGCCCCCCACACGCTCAATCTGCGCGCCCAGCAGCGCCAGCTTTTCTTCCAGCCGTTCATAGCCGCGATCGAGGTGATAGAGGCGGTGAACCTGGGTTTCCCCTTCCGCCGCCAGCCCGGCGATCACCAGGCTCATCGAGGCGCGCAAATCCGTCGCCATGACCTCTGCGCCGGTCAGCCTGTTCACGCCGTGAACGATTGCGGTGCGACCCGAGGTTTCGACATGCGCACCCATGCGGTTCAGTTCGGGCACATGCATATACCGATTTTCGAAAATGGTCTCGGTCAGGACTGACGTGCCCTGCGCCAGGCACAGCATGGCCATGAGCTGGGCCTGCATATCCGTGGCAAAGCCGGGATAAGGCGCGGTGGACAGGGTGACCGCCCGCATTGGACCGTCAGCGGCGACATACAGCCCTTCAGCCCGCGGCTCGACATGGACGCCGGCGCTTCGCAGTGCCTGAACCGTCGCTTCCATTTCCTCGATCACTGCATGTTTGAGCAGCACCTCGCCCCCGGTGATCGCCGCTGCGCAGGCATAGGATCCGGCCTCGATCCGGTCCGACATCACGCGATAGGTGGCGCCGTGCAGGCGGGGCACGCCATGAATGGTCAGCTCCGAACTGCCGATCCCTTCGATCTGCGCGCCCATGGCGACGAGCAAGCGGCACAGATCGACAATCTCCGGCTCGCGCGCGGCATTGTGCAACACCGATTTGCCATTGGCGAGCACGGCAGCCATCAGCGCGTTTTCCGTCGCGCCCACCGAAACCACCGGAAAGCTGTAGCGCCCCCCCGGCAGCCCGCCATCCGGGGCCACCGCGCGGACATAGCCCGCCGCCAGCTCGATATGAGCGCCCAGCGCTTCGAGCGCCTTCAGATGCAAATCGATCGGCCGGTTGCCGATGGCGCAGCCGCCCGGCAGCGACACCGTCGCCTCGCCCATCCGCGCCAGCATCGGGCCGAGCACCAGAATCGAGGCGCGCATCTTGCGCACCAGTTCGTAGGGGGCGACCGAACTGGTGATGCGGGTCGCCTCCAGCGTCATCACCCGACCGAAATCCTCCGGCCTGCTGCCAGCAATCGTGGTGGAGATACCGAACTGGTTCATCAGATGCTGAAAGCCGTCGATATCGGCCAGCCGCGGCAGATTGCGCAGCGTAAGCGGTTCGTCGGTCAGCAATGCGCAGGGCAGCAGGGTAAGCGCGGAATTCTTCGCACCTGAAATGGGAATGGCGCCGGATAGGCGCTTGCCGCCTTCAATGATGATCTTGTCCATGAGTGGCATTTAACGGGAAAAATGCGGGCGGCAAGCGGGCTGAGTCCTGCCCCTGGCCGCAAAGCCGTTGCGCTGATGGCGCATCACGGCTTTAACCGGACTGCAACATCAGGATGGTTAACGCCCCGGCATGAACAGTTCGACAACCCGCAAACCGATCCGCAAGGCCGTCTTTCCCGTTGCCGGGATGGGCACGCGCTTTCTTCCCGCGACCAAGGCGATCCCCAAGGAAATGCTGCCGATCATTGACCGGCCGCTGATCCAGTATGCGGTGGATGAGGCGCGCGAGGCGGGAATCGAGCAGATGATCTTCGTCACCGGGCGCGGCAAGACCGCGATCGTCGAACATTTCGATATCGCTTTCGAACTGGAAACGACGATGAGCGAACGCGGCAAGGCGCTGGACATTCTGGAGCCGACCCGCGCCGTGCCCGGGGACATCATCACCGTGCGCCAGCAGGTGCCGCTGGGGCTGGGCCATGCGATCTGGTGCGCGCGCGCCATTGTGGGCGACGATCCCTTTGCGATCTTCCTGCCGGATGAACTGATGATTGGATCGCCCGGTTGCATGAAGCAGATGGTCGATGCCTATCAGGAAGTGGGCGGCAATCTCATCAGCGTGCTGGAAGTGCCACAGGCGGAGGTTTCCTCATACGGGGTGATCGACCCCGGCGAAAGCCGCGGCGCACTGACCGAGGTAAAAGGACTGGTGGAAAAACCGCCGGTCGATCAGGCCCCTTCCAACAAGATCATTTCCGGTCGCTACATCCTTCAGCCCGAAGTGATGCGCACGCTGGAAAACCAGGGCAAGGGCGCAGGCGGAGAAATCCAGCTGACCGATGCCATGGCCCGGATGATCGGTTCGCAGCCGTTCCACGCCGTGACCTTTGACGGTCGCCGTTACGATTGTGGCAGCAAGGTCGGCTTCGTTGAAGCGACGCTGGCGCTGGCGCTGGAACGCGAGGATATGAGTGCAGATGTACGCGCGATGGCGGAAAGGCTGCTCAAAGCCTGATCGTCGGCCGCTGGCGCGGTCCACGCCCGGTATCGTCGCACACAAAAAAGGCGGCCAACGGGCCGCCCTCTTGATCATACAGGGGTGAGCCGATTACTCCGGCCCGCCCTTGCCGCCTTCGCCGCGCGCGAGGGCAAAAGCTTCCTGCGCGGTCGTTTCAACCATATAGGGCAGCGGATTGACCGCATCGCCCGCGATGCGCACTTCATAATGGAGATGCGGACCGGTGGAGCGGCCAGTCGAGCCGACATAGCCGATCAGCTGACCCTTGGTCACCCGGTCGCCCGCCCGCACGGTGTAACCTGACAGATGACCGAACCGGGTTTCAAGACCGGCACCATGTTCGATCTGGACATAATTGCCATAGCTGGAAAACCATTGCGCCATGCCGACAAGGCCGTCAGCCGTCGCATAGACCGGTGTGCCGCTGGGAGCGGCGAGGTCAATGCCCTTGTGCGCCCGGCGACCGCCCAGCACGGGGTGAATGCGCATGCCGAAATCGCTGGTCAGTGTGGCCTTTTCCAGTGGCATCTGGGAAGGAATGGAAACCTTGGCGATCGGCGCGGTGTTGCGGTCAAGCGACTTCCAGTCAGCGAAAAGGGCGCGAAACTGGCTATCCCCTTCACCCAGCGGCGAGGCGGACAGCGCGGCGTCATCAGTCCTGGCATAAGCCGGGGACGCCGCCATCACCATGAACGCACCGCAGCAAGCGAGCAGCGCAGTGATGGGCTTTCTTGTGATCGCAGCAGCCATCGCTCCAGAACGTCCTTTTATATCAGCACCTTGGCGATGCCGCGCTAACCCGTTTCGGGTCTGCCGAAGCAGGCCCTGTCATGTTTTTGAGAACGTCCGGTACCCCCCGCCGTCTCGTGATCATGCTTATTCAGGACCAAATCCTAACAAGCAATGGCCGCATAGAAATCCCGCGATAAACCGGCTGCAAGGCGCGCCGAGTCGTTGAATGGAGCCTTCAGGACGCCTTTGAAGTGCGTGCAGACCAGCTCTTGCCAGCACAATTCAGGCGTTTTTTCCTGTTCGCGACATATCGCCACGAAATGGCTTGTGCCGATGGCGACGTGGCGAATCTCGTCGTCAAGGATTCGCTGAAGGATTCGCGCGCCCGTTTCATCCCCGCTTGCCCGGATGCGCGTCAGCGTGGCCGGTGTGACATCCAGTCCACGCGCTTCCAGCACCATCGGCACCACCGCCAGCCGGGCAGCGACGTCATGACTGGTCGATTCCGCCGCTTCCCACAGCCCCGCATGCGCGGGCAGCGCCCCATAGCAACTGCCCAGCCCGCGCAGATGGCGCGCAAGCACCGCGAAATGCATCGCCTCATCCGCCGCAACGGCAAGGAAATCACTGACGAAATCCGAACCGCGTTCCGCACCAAAGCGCCCGGCCATGTCCAGCGCCAGATCGATCGCCATGAATTCGATATGGGCCAGCGCGTGCCACAGGGCGATGCGGCCGCGCTCGGACCCCGCCTTGCCGCGCTTGGGCATCCGGTTGGGCGCCAGCAGCAGCGGCTGTTCGGGGCGGGCGGGCGCAGCGGGCATGGCGACATCAAAGGCGAACGCCAGCCGCCCGGCGCGCCAGTCCCGCGCGACGGCGCGCGCGGCCCTGACCTTGTCCATCGCCGGACCGGTGAGCAAGGCGCCGCGAATCGCGGCGGCAACGGTCTGCTGGCTGGCTTCGGCACTCATCTCCGCTCAGAGCGCGCGTGCCGCCTCAAGCACTTCAGCCGCATGCCCCTTTACCTTGACCTTGCGCCAGACCCGCGCAATCCGCCCTGCCGCATCGACCAGATAGGTGGTGCGCTCCATCCCCATATATTGGCGGCCATACATGCTTTTTTCGATCCAGATGCCCAGCGCATCAGCCAGGCCATCAGCTGGTCGGTCGGACGCGAGCGGCGCAGCCAGTCCATGTTTCGCGATGAACTTGCAATGTCGGGTCGGCGGATCCTTGCTGATGCCGAGCAGGGCGGCGCCGCATTTTTCGAATTCAGGGGCGAGCGCGGAAAAATCCAGATTCTCAGTCGTGCAGCCGGGCGTATCGTCCTTGGGATAGAAGAACAGCACCAGCTTGCGCCCCCTGAAATCAGACGGGCGCAGCGCCGCCCCCTCAGGCGTTTCAAGGGCGATATCGGGAAGGGCATCGCCACAATCGGGCCGCTCATGCATTGTCATTCTCCAGTGGTTCGTCAAAACAGGCGTGCCAGACCGCCGCGACGGCCATGCGCGCCGTATCAAGCCGTTGCAACAGCTCCCCGCCGTTCGCGCAGTCACAGGCCCGGGCCAGGGCCGCCATGGCGGCAGGCGCGGGCAGCGCCATATCGGGGGCGAGCAGGCGCGAGGAGACCAGCAACCGGGTCAGGAAATCATGCTGTGCCCGCAGCGAACCCGGCAACAGGCCCGCCGCCGCCAGCTGATCCAGCGCCTCTCCCAGTCCGGGCACGAATCCGCGCCGCTCCTTCAGCTGGAGGAAATGAATCAGGAATTCCAGATCGACCAGCCCGCCGCGCAGCAGCTTGGCGTCCAGCGGCCCCTTTGGTGCCTTGTGCGCCGCCATTTCCGCACGCATCGCCAATACATCAGCGCGCAGCTTCGCCGGATCGCGCGCCATGTCCAGAATCGCGGCAATTTCCCGCTGCAACGCGGCCTTCGCCTTGTCCGAGCCTGTCAGAACGCGCGCGCGGGTCAGCGCCATATGTTCCCAGGTCCAGGCATCCTCGCGCTGATAGCGCGCGAAGCTTTCCACACTGACCGCCAGCGGGCCCTGTGCGCCTTGCGGACGCAGGCGGTTGTCCACCTCGTAAAGCGCACCTTCCGCCGTCGGCACGCTCAATGCTGCATTCACCCGCTGGCCGAGCCGGTTGAAATATTGCGTCGATCCCAGCGGGCGCGGGCCATCGGATTCCACGCCGTAATCGCCGGTGAAGAGATAGACCAGATCAAGATCGGAGGCATGCGTAAGCGCCCCCCCGCCCAGTCGGCCGAGGCCGATGACCAGCAGCTCGCTGTCAGGTACATGGCCATGGGACCGGGCGAATTCTTCACCCGCCGCGCGGGCGGCCACTGCCACCGCCGCTTCGGCAACGCGCGACAGCGCTGCGGCCACATCCAGCGGATCCTGCGCGGCTTCGATCAGCTGCACGCCAAGGGCGAAGCGTTGTTCGCTCACCACCCGGCGGATGTGATCGAGAATGCGCTGATAATCGTCATCCGCCTCGCGCCGTTCCATGCGGGCCACAAGATCCGCGACATCGCCCGGCAGATCGAGGGCGCTGGCGTCAATCAGCGCATCAAGCAGATCGGCGCGTCGCGCCAGCTCGTCCGCCAGTGGCGGCGCGAGCGAGAGGATGGCGGCAAGCTGCTGCAGCAGGCCCGGGCGGGCCTCCAGCAGGCGAAAAAGGTTAACCCCAGTCGGAATACTAACCAAAAAGGTTTCCCAACGGGTGAACGCCTGCTCCGGATCCGGCGCCCTGGCGAGGGCCGCGAGCAACTCATCCTCGATCGCTTCGAAGGCACTGCGCGCCGCATCGCTGCGCAACGCGCGAACGCGCCCGTCCGACCAGCTTTCGATCCGCCGCGCCATGACGTCGGGGTCGGCAAACCCGAGATCGCGCAGCCGCACCACCAACGCCCGTCCTTGCGGCGCATGCACGTCGCCGCGCAGTTCGGCAGTCTGTTCCAGCAGACTGTCGAAACGGCGACCGACATTATCCGCGATTTCCCGCATTTCGGCCAGCAGCGCCACGCCATCAGCCAGACCGTCGAGCCGCGCCACCCCGTCCAGCGCAGCGGGATCAGCGGGCAGCGTATGCGTCTGCTGGTCACGCACCATCTGCAGACGGTGTTCGATCACTCGCAAGCGGTCATAGCTTTCGCCAAGCACGCTGGCATCCCCGGCGCTGATGATCTGCGCCGCCGCCAGCGCATCGAGCGCGGCACGCGTCCCGCGCACCCTGAGCGATGGCACCCGCCCGCCATGAATCAGCTGATGCGTCTGAGCGAAGAATTCCACCTCACGAATGCCGCCTCGCCCGCGCTTCAGGTCATAGCCCGGTCCGGGCACGGTCGGCCCGCCATAATGGTCGCGAATGCGGCGAATGAGGTGCCCGATTTCCGCGATGGCCCCGAAATCCAGGCTCTTGCGCCAAACGAAGGGCCGGATCGCCTGGAGGAATTCCTCCCCCAGCGCGACATCGCCTGCGGCAGCGCGGCCGCGAATATAGGCGGCCCGTTCCCAGGCAAGAGCCGAGGATTCATAATGTGTCAGCGCCGCATCGAAGGAGATGGCGAGCGGCGAAACTTCCGATGCCGGTCGCAGCCGCAAATCCACGCGGAACACGTAGCCTTCAGCGGTGGGGTGGGACATCAGCTCCATCAGGCGGCGGGCGACACGCTGCGCCGCCTCTCCCGGATCGTCGCGCTCGCGCCGGGCCAGTACGGCGGGATCGTAGATCAGGATGGGATCGATATCGGAACTGTAATTGAGTTCGCCCGCCCCATGCTTGCCCAGGGCTAGCGCTACAAAACCGTCGCTTCCGGCATCCGGCACTCGCTGGCGAATCGCAGCGGCAATGGCCGCGTCAAGCGAACGGTCAGCAAACCCGGAGAGTTCGCGCATGACCCTGGCAAGGGGGAAGGCCCCGGCCAGATCACCGATCGCGACGCTAAGTGCGATGGCCAGCCGCTCGCGCCGCAGCGCTGCGCCTACATCATCCGCCCCGTCACCTGCCGTACGCGCCCAGTCCAGCGCGGCTTCGGCCTTGCCCGCCGCCAGCAGTTCAGCCAACGCGGGCTGGCGCTCCAGCGCATTGGCCAGAAACGGCGCATAAGCACGCGCCCGTGCAATCGCATTGTCCCAGTCACCACTCACACCTTCCGAGTGCCCCAGTGCGCGGGCAAGGGCAAGTACTTCGCCTTGCCCGCCGCACGGCGGGCTGCCATTGTCGGGCAATGCCCCGCCTGATCCTGCGCCTGATCCAGACCGCCATGGTCTTCTCCCTGCTGACCGCCTGCGCCGGCGCGCCCGACCGGGGCGGCACGCTGGCCCTGCCGGCCGTCGCGCCCGGCGTCCTTTCCGAACCGACCATGCGCGAGGTCACGCAGACGCTGTCGTCCGATGCGTTTGAAGGGCGCGCGCCGGGAACCGCAGGCGAGACGAAGACGCTTGCCTATCTGGCCAGGCGCTTCGCCGCCGCCGGGTTACAGCCGGGCAACAAGGGCACATGGTTTCAGGATGTGCCGCTGGTGGAGATTACCGCAGCCAATTTCGATCCGCTGGTGATCGGCGAAGGTGCAGAGGCGCTGCGCTTCGATTTCGGGACGGACTGGGTCGGCGTCAGCTATCGCCCGGACAAGCGGATCGACCTCAGGGCCAGCGCGCTGGTCTTCGTCGGCTATGGCATTGTCGCCCCGGAAAAGGGCTGGAACGATTATGCCGGGATCGACATGCGCGGCAAGACCGCGATCATCCTGGTCAATGATCCCGATTACGAATCGCGCAAGCTTGAGGGCCGCTTCAACGGGCGCGCCATGACCTATTACGGGCGCTGGACCTACAAGTTCGAGGAAGCGGCACGACAGGGCGCAGCGGCGGCGCTGATCGTGCATGACACGGTGCCTGCCGCCTATGGCTGGAACGTGGTGGAAAGCGGATGGTCAGGGCCGCAGGCCTATGCGGCGGCGGACAGCGGGACGCCACGCACGCTGGTCAACGGGTGGCTGCAAAACGATACGGCGCGCAGGATTCTGGCCGCAGCGGGCCAGGATCTGGACCGTTTGACCGCCGCCGCCAAGCAACCCGGCTTCAAGCCTGTCCAGCTCGCCCTTGCGGCCAGCACCGGATTTGACAATGCGGTGCGGCGCTTCACATCAAAAAACGTGATCGGCATCCTGCCGGGCGCGTCGCGGCCGCAGGAAGTCGTGCTGCACACGGCGCATTGGGACCATCTGGGCCGCTGCCCGCCCGCCGAGGACGGAGACGACATCTGCAACGGCGCGATTGACAATGCCACCGGCACCGCCGCGCTGGTCGCGCTGGCAGAGGCGCACGTCAAGGCAGGTCCTGCCGCGCGCAGCCTGGCGTTCATCGCGCTGACCGCGGAGGAATCGGGCTTGCTCGGTTCCGCTCACTACGCTGCCAACCCTGTATTCCCGCTTGCCCAGACGGTCGGCGGGGTGAATATCGATGCGCTGTCCATGGCGGGACCCGCGCGCGATGTGACGCTGGTGGGCGGGGGCAAGTCCGATCTCGATCTCTACCTGGCGCGCGCACTGCAGGCGGAAGGGCGCCACGCAACCCCGGAAACGACTCCCGAAAAAGGCTATTACTATCGTTCCGATCATTTCAGTTTTGCCCGGCGCGGCCTGCCGATGCTCTATTTCGATGGCGGCGAAGACCTGCTTCATGGCGGGCGCAGCGCAGGATCTGCCTGGGCCGAATCCTATACGGCGCATCGCTATCATAGCCCCAAGGACGAATATGATCCGGCCTGGGAGTGGAGCGGGGTCATGGCCGACCTGCAACTCTATTACCGCGTCGGGCGGATGCTGGCCGAATCCGAAAACTGGCCCAACTGGCGCAAGGGCGATGAATTCCGCCGCGCCCGCGATGCCACCTGCGCCCCTACGGGCGGTTGCTGAATGAAAGTGCCTGCCTGATGACCTACCCCATGCCCCCCGAATGGCACCCTCAGGACTGGCTGTGGATCGGCTTTCCGCATGATGCGGATGAATGGCCTGGCGTGCTGGGGCGCGCGCAGGAACAGATCGCCGCCTTTGCCAGCGCGGTGGCGGACAGCGGGCAGGAGGTGCGCCTGCTGGTGCGCGATCCCGCAAATGAGGCCCGCGCACGGGCGCTCTGTTCGGACAAGGTCAGGCTGGAGCAGCGCTGCTATGGCGATATCTGGCTGCGCGATACCGGCCCGCTGGTGGTGCTGGACGGGCGTGGCAGGCGGCTCGCCCGGCGGTTCGGCTTCAACGGCTGGGGGGGGAAATACATAATGGAAGGCGACCAGACGATTGGCGCCGAACTGGCGCATGATGCGGGACTGACGGTCACTAATGCGGACTGGATACTGGAAGGTGGCGCGCTGGACGGCGACGGGACGGGCCTGGTGGTCACCACTGAACAATGCCTGCTCAACGCCAATCGCAATCCCGAACTGGGCCAGGATGCCATCGAGGAACGGCTGGCGCGCGACCTTGGCTATTCCCGCGTGCTGTGGCTGGGCGACGGGCTGCTCAACGATCATACCGATGGCCATGTCGACAATCTGGCCCGCTTTGTCGCGCCGGGCGTGCTCGCCCTGCCGTGCGCGACCGGCGGGGATGATCCCAACGCCGCTACTTATGCCGACGCGCGGGAACGCGCCGGTTCGTTTGGCGTTACCGTGCGCGATGTCCCCTCACCCGGACGAATGGCGAGCGGGGATTTCATCGAACCGGCCAGCTACATGAACTTCGCCGTGACCACTCATCTGGTGGTAGTGCCCACTTTTGGCGTGGCGCACGATGCGGACGGCGTGGCCGCCATCGCCGCCCTGTTCCCGGACCGCGATGTCATCGGCCTGCCGGCGGATGCGGTGCTGGCCGGGGGAGGCGGATTTCACTGCGCCAGCCAGCAGATGCCAGCTGCGGGCCTTTAACCTTTCGTCAACCCGGCGGCGCGACAATGCCGCCATGGCCAAAGCGATTGCCCTTGCGCGACACGCGATTCCCGAAACGGCGCTGTTCGAAGCGGTGCGCTGCACGATCGTCTGCGGCTGCGCGCTGGCACTGATCGCCGCCGGACACAATTTTCCGTTCTGAGCCTATTTCGCCTTTGGCGAAACAAACCAGATCACGTGCTTTGGGCCCTTGCCGTTGCTCCGCGCGGGCACTTTCACTTCTTCCACCGCGAAGCCCGCCTTTTGCAGCCGTCGGCTAAAGACCGGGTCCGGCCCGGCAGACCAGATCGCCAGCACCCCGCCCGCCGCCAGCGCTGCCTTTGCCTCGCGCAAGCCGGTTAGCGCATAAAGGCCGTTGTTTTCCTCGCGCACCAGACCATCGGGGCCATTGTCCACATCCAGCAGGATCGCATCATATTCGCCCCGCGCGCCCGCGATGAAAGCGGCGACATCGCCTTCGACCAGCGTCACGCGCCGGTCATCGAGGCAGCCCGCCGCCAGCTCGGCCATGGGCCCACGCGCCCATTCCAGAATCTGTGGCACCAGTTCCACCACTGTCACTTGCGCATCACCCGGTAACCGGGCCAGCGCGGCGCGCAAGGTAAACCCCATGCCATAGCCGCCGATCAGCAGGCTGGGCCGTTTGCGCCCGGCGATACGGCTGATCGCCATGGTCGCCAGCGCTTCCTCGCTGCCCCATTTGCGGCTGCTCATCAGCTCATTATGGCCCAGCACGATCATGAAATCGCGGTCGTGGCGATAGAGCTTCAGCTCTTCCCCGCCTGGAACCTGCGCCGTCCCCAGCAGTTCGCGCGCGATCACCGTGGCATCCTCAATGGAGGTCGGGCGGGGTCGCCTCGGCCTTCAGCAGGGCGATCGCCTCGTCAAGCGTGACGAACTTCTGCCGTTCCTCGCCCAGGGTGCGAATGGCCACCGTGCCTTCCTCCGCCTCGCGCTTGCCGACCACCAGCAGATGCGGAACCTTGGCGACGGAATGTTCGCGCACCTTGTAATTGATCTTCTCGTTGCGCAGATCGGTTTCAACGCGGATGCCCGCCACCCTGAGCCTTGCCGACACGTCCCGCGCATAATCGTCCGCATCGGACACGATGGTCGCCACCACTGCCTGCACCGGAGCGAGCCAGACCGGCAGCCTGCCCGCATTATGTTCGATCAGGATGCCGATGAAGCGCTCATACGAACCGAAAATGGCGCGATGAAGCATGACGGGGCGATGCTTTTCGCCATCCTCGCCAATATAGGACGCATCGAGCCGTTCAGGCAGCACCCGGTCAGACTGGATCGTGCCGACCTGCCAGGTGCGGCCGATCGCATCAGTCAGGTGCCATTCCAGCTTGGGTGCATAGAACGCGCCTTCGCCGGGCAGTTCTTCCCAGCCATATTCCTCGGTCGCCAGCCCCGCTTCGATCACGGCGTTGCGCAGTTCCTCTTCCGCCTTGTCCCAATCGGCGTCAGAGCCGTAACGCTGGGCGGGCCGCAGCGCGAGCTTGATGGCATAGGTAAAGCCGAAGTCGCGGTAAATCCGGTCGGCCAGCTCGCAAAAGGCGCGCACTTCGGCCACGATCTGGTCTTCGCGGCAGAAGATATGCGCATCGTCCTGTGTGAACTGGCGTACGCGCATCAACCCATGCAGCGCGCCGTGCGGTTCGTTGCGGTGGCAGCAGCCGTTCTCGTAGATGCGCAGCGGCAGATCGCGATAGCTCTTGATCCCCTGGCGGAAGATCAGCACATGCGCCGGGCAGTTCATGGGCTTGAGCGCCATCCACTCCGCCTCGCCCGAAATGATCGGCCCTTCGTCTTCGGTGTTGGGCACTTCGTCAGGGATGACGAACATGTTTTCGCGATATTTGCCCCAGTGGCCCGATTGTTCCCACTGCCGGGAATCCATCACCTGCGGGGTCTTGACCTCGCGATAGCCCGCCCCGTCAATGGCGCGGCGCATATAGGCTTCCAGCTCGCGCCAGATGACATAACCCCGGGGATGCCAGAAAACGCTGCCATGCGCCTCTTCCTGCAGGTGGAACAGGTCCATCTCGCGCCCCAGCTTGCGGTGATCGCGCTTGGCCGCTTCCTCCAGCCGCACGAGATGGTCCGCCAGCTGCTTCTTGTTGAGCCAGCCGGTGCCGTAAATGCGGGTCAGTTGCGCGTTCTTCTGATCGCCGCGCCAATAGGCGCCCGCCACGCGCATCAGCTTGAACGCCTGCGCGTCGAGCTTGCCAGTGGAAGGCAGATGCGGCCCCCGGCACATGTCCAGCCAGTCATCGCCTGACCAGTACACCGTCAGCTCTTGCCCTTCGGGCAGTTCGCGGGCCCATTCGGTCTTGAAATGTTCGCCTTCGGCTTCCCACTTGCCGATCAGCTGCTGGCGGGTCCAGACTTCGCGCCGCAGCGGCTTGTCCGCCCGGATGATCTCGCGCATCTTTTCCTCGATCGCGGGCAGATCGTCCATCGAGAACGGCTCGCGGCTGGCCGGGGCCATCACGTCATAATAAAATCCGTCATCCGTCGCCGGGCCAAAAGTGATCTGCGTGCCGGGCCACAGCGCCTGCACCGCTTCGGCCAGCACATGAGCGAAATCGTGGCGCGCCAGTTCCAGCGCATCAGTCTCGTCCCGCGCGGTGACCAGCGCCAGCTGCGCATCGCCATCGAAGGGGCGGGTCAGGTCGCGCAATTCGCCATTGACGCGCGCGGCCAGCGCAGCCTTGGCAAGGCCGGGACCGATCGCGGCGGCGACATCGGCAGGCGTTGAACCCCTGGGCATTTCCCGCACCGAACCATCGGGCAGGGCGATCTTGAACATTTCGGACATGATGCGCCCTTAGCGGCGGAGCGCGCCCGCCTCAATCTCCTTGTCAGCCCGGGTGCGCGCAAGGCATGACGCAGCAGATGAACCACCTTCGATTTCACGAGATGCCGGGCGGGCGCCGGATCGCCTTCCGCTTTGCCAAGGGCGCCGACCCCGCGCTGGTGTTTCTGCCCGGCTACATGTCCGACATGGCCGGGGGCAAGGCCTGCGCGGTGTTTGACTGGGCACGTGAAAACGGGCGCGCTTGCCTTTGCCTCGATTATTCGGGCTGCGGGGAAAGTCCGGGCGATTTTGCGGACGGTACGCTGTCCCGCTGGCAGGAGGAGGTGCTGGAACTGGTTGCCACCCAGCTGTCCGGCCAGCCCGTCGTGCTGATCGGATCATCCATGGGCGGATGGCTGATGCTGCTGGCGGGGCTGGCGCTGGGCAGCAGGCTGGCAGGGTTGGTGGGCATCGCGCCCGCGCCCGATTTCACGGACTGGGGTTATGATGACAGCCAGAAGGCCGAACTGGCCGCCGGGCGCCCGATCTTCGAGGTCAACCCCTATGGCCCCGAACCGACTCCCACCCATCCCGCCTTCTGGGCGGATGGCCAGAACAACCGTCTGCTCGATTCGGAAATCGCGCTCGACTGCCCCGTCCGCCTGTTGCATGGCCAGCAGGATCCGGACGTGCCCTGGCGCAATTCACTGATGCTGGCGGAACGCCTGCGTTCAGACGACGTGCAGGTGGTGCTGGTCAAGGACGGCGATCATCGCCTGTCGCGGGACGGGGATATCGCCCTGTTGCTCGACATCATTGCCCGCCTGCCCCGGAACCCCACTTGATGCTTTCCACCCTGCTGCTTCCTCTGCTGGCCGCCGCGACCATGCCCGAATCGCCCCCGCCCCCGCCGCCTCCCGAGGCGGATCGCCTGAACGCCTGCCTCGCGCAATTGCGCAATGACAGCGAAGCGGCGATCGTGGCGGCGGATGACTGGCTCGATGAGAGCAAGGGCGCAGCGCGCGCAGCGCCGCTGCAATGTCTTGGCGCCGCCTTCGCGCGGCTGGGCGACTGGGCAGGGGCGGAAGAAAATTTTCTCAAGGCGCGCGAGGCCACTCCTCCGGATGCATCAGCACAGCGCGCGCGGCTGGCAGGGATGGCAGGCAATGCGGCGCTGGCGGACAGCCGCTTCACAGATGCGCTGGCCGCGCTGGACCTTGCCCGCGAGGATGCAACGCTGAGCGGCGAACGGCAGCTGGCCGGCGATATCGAAGTTGACCGCGCCCGCGCGCTGGCAGGCATGGGGCTGATGAGCCAGACCAGGACCGCGCTGGAAAAGGCGCGGATGGATGCGCCCGGCAATGCCGATGGCTGGCTGCTCTCGGCCACGCTCGCGCGGCGCGAGGGCGATCTGGCGAGTGCGCAGAAATTTATCGAAACAGCGGCGGGCCTGCGCCCGGTCGACCGGGAAATCGGACTGGAAGCGGGCGTGATCGCCGTGCTTTCCGGCAATACAGACGCCGCCCGCAAAAGCTGGCAATCAGTGGTCGATGCAGACCCCGCCAGCCGCGAGGCCTTGACCGCGCGTGGTTATCTGGCGCAACTCACCGCCCCATGATCCCGCTTTCCATCCTCGATCTTGTCCCCGTATGCGAAGGCTCCGGGCCGCGCGAGGCGATGGAGGCCACCGCCCTGCTGGCACAATGCGCCGAGCAGCAGGGCTACAAGCGGTTCTGGATCGCCGAGCATCACGGCATGGACGGGATCGGCGGCGGGGCGACCGCGGTCGTGCTGGCGCATGTCGGACATGCTACCTCGACCATCCGTATCGGCGCGGGCGGGATAATGCTGCCAAATCACAACCCGTTCGTAATCGCAGAACAATTCGGCACGCTGGACGCACTGTTCCCGGGGCGCATCGATCTGGGTCTGGGCCGCGCGCCGGGGGCGGACGGGCGCATCGCCAACGCCATGCGCAAGGATATCGTCGGCGCCTCGGAATATTTCCCACAGGACGTGGCCGAGTTGCGCGCCTATTTCAGTGGGGAACCCAGGATGCCGATCGCCCCGGTCCCCGGAACCTGCGCGGAGGTCGAAATGTGGATGCTTGGCTCCAGCCTGTTCGGCGCGCAACTCGCCGCGATGCTGGGTTTGCCCTATGCCTTCGCCTCGCATTTCGCGCCCGCCCATCTGGACGAGGCGCTGCGTATATACAGGCGCGAGTTCCGGCCGAGCAGGACACTGGACAAGCCGCACGCCATGGCCGCGATGACCGTCTTTACCGCGGAAACGGATGAAGAGGCGCAAACGCTCGCCTCTTCACAAGAACAGATGTTCGTGGCGATTCGCAGCGGGTTAACCCCCAAGGTCCAGCCGCCCGTCGCGGGCTATCGCACAGGCCTGCCAGTCAAGGCGCAGGCCATGCTGGACCAAATCGGCCAGGCCAGCGCCGTGGGCAGCCCCACGACGGTGCGCGCCGCTGTAAGCCGGTTCGTGGAACGCACCCGGGCGGACGAGCTGATTATCGCAGGCGTCACCTTCGAGCCTGCGGCGCGGCGTCGCTCGCTCGAACTGACGATGCAGGCACTCACCTGAACGTCCCTGCAAGCCCACGAAACCGGCGAAAAATCGGGATTGTGCTGGCAGCTTGATCTTGACGGCGCGCGCATTTGGGCCGAATCCGCGACTCATGAATAAAGCAGATGTCGTAATCGTGGGAGCGGGTCATGGTGGCGCACAGGCCGCCATTGCCTTGAGGCAAAACGGGTTTGAGGGTTCGATCCTGATGATCGGGCGCGATGCCGATATTCCGTATGAGCGGCCACCGCTGTCGAAGGAATATCTCGCCCGCGAAAAGGAATTCGAACGGATCTGCATTCGTCCGGCCAAGTTCTGGGACGACAAGCAGGTCGGCATGATGCTCGGCTCCACCGTGACTGAAGTCGATCCGGGCGCACATAAACTCACGTTGGCGGACGGTTCCACCGTCGAATATGGCAAGCTGATCTGGGCAACCGGCGGCGATCCGCGCCGCCTGTCCTGCGCGGGGGCGGATCTCGCTGGCGTGCATGGCGTGCGAGACCGGGCCGACGCAGACCGGATGATGGCTGAACTGGATGCTGGCGCGAAAAACGTAGTCGTCATCGGGGGCGGCTACATCGGCCTCGAAGCAGCGGCGGTCCTGACCAAATTCGGCTGCAACGTAGTCCTGCTCGAAGCGCTGCCGCGCGTGCTGGCGCGCGTTGCCGGGGAAGAACTGTCCAGCTTCTACCAGAACGAACATCTCTCCAAGGGTGTCGACCTGCGGCTTGAAGTGCAGGTGGATTGCCTGGTCGGCAACGATGGCAAGGTCACCGGGGTGAAGCTGGTCGATGGTCAGGTGCTGCCCGCTGACATGGTCGTGGTGGGCATTGGCATCGTGCCTGCGGTCGGCCCGCTGATCGCAGCGGGTGCGGCAGGCGGCAACGGCGTGGACGTGGACGAATTCTGCCGCACCTCGCTACCCGATATCTATGCCATCGGCGATTGCGCCGCGCATGCCAACGCTTTCGCCGAAGGTGCGGTGATCCGGCTCGAATCGGTCCAGAACGCGAATGACATGGCCACCACCGCCGCGAAGGACATCACCGGCAAGGGCGAACCCTATCACGCGCTGCCCTGGTTCTGGTCCAACCAGTATGACCTCAAGCTTCAGACTGCGGGCCTGTCGATCGGTCATGACACCACGGTGCTGCGCGGCGATCCGGCCAGCCGCAGCTTCTCGGTGGTCTATCTCAGGGGGGGCAAGGTCATCGCGCTCGACTGCGTCAATGCGATGAAGGATTATGTGCAGGGCCGCAAGCTGGTCGAAGCCGGACTGGCCATTACGCCCGAAGCGCTCGCCAATGCTGAAGTTCCGCTCAAGGAACTGATGTAACCCCTTCCAGTTCGCTCAGCGCCCAGCGGGCCGCTTCGGCAACGGTTTCATCGGCATCGCCCAGCAACGCACGCACCGGCCCGGCCAGTGCATCGGGCCGGGCGCTGTTGCCCGCCGCGATCAGGCAGTTGCGAATGAAGCGAGTGCGCCCGACCCGCTTGATCGGCGAGCCGGAGAAAAGCCTGCGAAACGCCGCATCGTCGAGCGTGAGCAGCTCCGCCAGCCGCGGTGCGGCCAGCTCGGCGCGCGGCAGGAACGCCTTGTTGCGCGCGCCCAGCTCGGCAAAGCTGTTCCAGGGGCAGACAGCCAGGCAATCGTCGCAACCATAGATGCGATTACCGATCGCCTTGCGGAATTCATGCGGGATCGGCCCCTTGTGCTCGATCGTGAGATAGCTGATGCAGCGCCGCGCATCGAGCTGATAGGGTGCCGGGAATGCGGCAGTGGGGCAGGCGCGCTGGCAGGCATCGCACGTCCCGCAACGGTCCGCATGGGGCTCCTCGGCCGTGAACTCCAGCTCGGTATAGATTGCCCCCAGGAACAGCCAGCTGCCTTCCTTGCGGCTGACGAGATTGGTGTGCTTGCCCTGCCAGCCGATCCCCGTGCGCGCGGCCAGCGCTTTTTCCATCACCGGCGCGGTATCGACAAACAGCTTAAGCCGCGCTTCGCCCAGGCCTTCCCTCTCCGCCGCCGTCACCATCCAGCGGGCCAGCCGCTTGAGCGCCTTCTTCATCACGTCGTGATAATCGGCGCCCTGCGCATAGGCGGAAATACGACCATGCGTGCCGACCCCTGCCAGCCGCAAGGGATCCTGCGCGGGAACATAGCTCATGCCGAGCGCGATCACGCTGCGCGCTTCGGGCCACATCGCCTGTGGTCCGCGCCGCACATCGGCGCGCGTTTCCATCCAGTCCATCTGCCCGTGAAACCCGGCGGCCAGCCATGCGTCGAGCCGCCGTCCGGCCAGCGGGTCATCCGTCGCCGGGGCAAAGCCAACCGCCACGAAACCCAGACGGCGCGCCTCTGCGGCCAGGCGATGCTGAAAGGCAGGGGTTGCCGCTGCGTTTACCAAGTTTTCTGAGGCTCCCTTTCACACAACGCCCCTATCCGACGTGTATGAAGATGGAGCTAGGCCAGTTGCAACCCGCGCACAATATGGCGCGCCCGCTCGCGATTGATGCGCGCGGGCTCGTCAAGCGTTTCGAAGGCACGCTTGCGGTCGACGGGGTCGATCTCGCCGTGCCCGAAGGTGCGATTTATGGAATTCTCGGTCCCAATGGCGCGGGCAAGACGACAACCTTGCGCATGCTGATTGGCATCATCGATCCCGATACCGGTACGCGGCGGGTGCTGGGCCATGACCGCCCGCAGGAGATCGCGCGACAGATCGGCTATCTGCCCGAAGAGCGCGGCCTCTACCCTTCGATGAAGGCGGTGGAAGCCATCGCCTTCATGGGCGCCTTGCGCGGCGTCCCGCTGGCGCAGGGGCGGCGGCGCGGGCGCGAATTGCTGGAACGCCATGGATTGGGCCATGCCGCAGACCGCCAGATTCGCCAGCTGTCCAAGGGCATGGCACAGACCGTGCAATTGCTTGGCACGCTGGTCCATCGCCCGCGCCTGGTGGTGTTTGACGAGCCGTTTTCAGGACTGGACGCACTTAACCAGGGCAAGCTGGAAGAGCTGATCCGCAACCTTGCCGCCGAAGGCACCACGGTGATCTTTTCCACTCATGTCATCGCACATGCCGAACGGCTGTGCGAAGGTATCGCCATCATCGCCGGCGGCCAGGTGCCCTTTGCCGGATCAGTCGATGTCGCCCGCGATCGCATCGCCCCGCAGGTGCGGCTGGAAACCCGCGCCGCAGACGGTCCGTGGCGCAGCGCGCTGCCCGCCGATGCCCGCAGCGCAACCAAGGCCGGCGCCGGCACTTTCTGGCACTTTTCCCTGCCCGATGGCGGAATCGAACAATTGCTGCGCAGGCTGATCGAAGGGGAGGCGGGCATCCTCTCGCTCTCCATCGAACGCGCAGGGCTGCACGATGCCTTTGTGGCGATCGCCGGGGAAGCGGCGGCGCGCGCGCTGGGGCGGACCAACGATGGAGAGGACGCATGAGCGCAGGCAGGCTATCCCATCTCCAGGCCGCCTGGGTGATTGCCCGGCGCGATTTCGTTGCGGTGCTGTTCAGCCGGGCGTTTTTCTTCTTCCTGCTGGGGCCGCTGTTCCCGCTGGTGGTGGGGGCGATGGCGGGCGGCATTGGCCAGAAAGTGGCGAGCGAGGCGAACCAGTCCGACATCGGCGTGGTCATGGCGCCTGCTGACAGCAAGGCGATGGTTGCCGCCTATCGCGAACTTGCGCCGCGCCTTGGCACCACCCTGCCCCGGCTGGTGGAGATGGAGTTGCCCGGCGATGTCGCCGATCCCGAACAATTCCTGCGCGAACGGCGCGGCGAGGCAGCAGCGATTGTCACCGGCACCCCGGCCACGCCCGTGCTGACCGGCCCGCCCGAAGCGATCGGTAACTGGCGCGGGCCACTGTCACTGGTCGCCGCATCCGCCGCCAGCGCGGACAAGCCATCCTATCCCGAAGTTGCAACCGTCGCGGTCGCAACCAGCGCGGCCAAGGAACGCGCCGGACGCATCCTGACCGCCCAGGCCGGACAAATGCTGCTGTTCCTGCTGACCATGCTGCTGGCCGGGATGGTCCTGTCCAATCTGGTGGAAGAAAAGGGCAACAAGATCATCGAGGTACTGGCCGCCGCCATTCCGCTCGATGCGCTGTTCATGGGCAAGCTGTTTGCCATGCTGGGCGTCTCCATCGTCGGCATCGCGGTATGGGGATCAGTCGGCGGCATGCTCGCCGCACTGGGCAGCGGCGCACTGCCGTCCCTGCCCGAACCGGGGGTCGGCTGGCCGCTGTTCTTCGTGCTGGGGGTAATCTATTTTGCGATGGCCTATCTCCTGCTCGGCTCGATCTTCCTCGCCATCGGCTCGCTCGCCAATACGGTGCGCGAGGTGCAGACGCTGTCCATGCCCGTCACCATGGCCCAGCTGATGGTGTTCTTCTTCGCCAGCTACGCGCTGTCGCAACCGGATAGCTGGGTAGGTTTTGCCGCTGATGTCTTCCCGCTCAGCTCGCCCTTCGCGATGCTGGCCCTGGCGGCGCAGAGCGAACGGCTCGCCCCTCATGCCCTCGCGCTCGCCTGGCAGGCGCTGTGGGTCTATCTATTCGTGCGGGCAGGCGCCGCCCTGTTCCGCCGCCGGGTGATGAAATCCGGCCCAGCGCGGGCGGGCAGGGCTCCGGGCACCTTCTCGGACCTGCTGCGCAAAACACGCCGCGCCGCCGGTTGAACGTTCATTGCCCGCTCAGCCTGGGCGGGGTAGGGTTCGGGGCCATGCAGGAACGCCTCACTCGCCGCCGCATGCTGGCCTGGCTCGGCGCCGGGGCGGCACTGCCGCTTGCCGCCGCATGCGATGCACAAAAGGCGCAGGCGAAAAGTTTCCCCATCCAGCTGAGCGAGGCTGAGTGGGGGAGGAGGCTCACACCGGCGCAATTCCGTATCCTGCGCGAGGAAGGAACTGAACGCCCGTTCACCTCCCCCCTGAACCGGGAAAAGCGCAACGGCACCTTCCTGTGCGCCGGATGCCGCAATGAGCTGTTCGATGCGCGCACCAAATATGACAGCAAAACCGGCTGGCCAAGCTTCTGGAAGCCATTGCCGGGCGCGGTCGGCACTTCCACCGATTACAAACTCGGCTATCCGCGAACCGAGGTGCATTGCGCCGATTGCGGCGGGCATCTGGGCCATGTCTTTGATGACGGGCCGCCCCCCACCGGCAAGCGGTACTGCATGAATGGCGTGGCGATGCTGTTCCGCCCTGCGGCCTGAAGCGCAGTCTCTGGTGCGGGCGGCGGGACTCGAACCCGCACGAGCAAAGCTCAGGGGATTTTAAGTCCCCGGCGTCTACCATTCCGCCACGCCCGCACGCTGCACGGCGCAGTCGGGCTAGACCGTCCGCCGCCGCGAGGCAATCGCCCAGCGGATCGCGCGCCTATTTGTCGAAGGTGAAGCGGAACAGGATCATCCCGCCAAGCATGCCGCCCAGGAAAATCACCGCAGCAACGGGCACCAGCGCAAGCGCGGCAAAGCCGGGGCCAGGGCAGACCCCCGCAATCCCCCAGCCTACCCCGAACAGGGCCGCACCAGTGATCAGGCGCGAATCGAGATCCTTGCGCGTCGGCAGCGAGAATTTTTCGCCGAACAGGGGCCGCGCCATGGCCGGTTGAATGCGCCAGGCAATGGCAGTGACCAGCAGCGCCGATCCCATCACGAACACCAGCGTCGGATCCCACTCGCCAAACAGGTCGAGAAAACCGCGCACCCGCATCGGGTCAGTCATGCCTGACAGGGCGAGCCCGGCACCGAACAGGGCACCGGCGAACAGGGCTGAAACAAGATTGCGCATCAACCCGCGACCCCCAGCGCCCGCATGATCAGGATCGTGACGATCCCGGTGAAAATGAAAGTGACGGTGGCGACAATCGATCGCGCTGACAGCCGACTGACCCCGCATACGCCATGGCCGCTGGTGCAGCCCGATCCCAGCCGGGTGCCGAAACCGACCACCACGCCCGCGACCAGCAGGAACGGCCATTCGGGGAAACTGCCCGCCCCGCGCCCGGTGAGGAGATTGAGAATGGCGGCGCCCACCGGCAAGCCGAGGATGAACAGCACCGCCATGCTGCGCGGCATCCCTTCGCCGCTGAGGCCGAAAGCGCGCGCCGCAATGCCCGATACGCCTGCCACGCGGCCAAGGCCAAGCAGGGTAAAGCTTGCAGCCAGCCCGATCAGTGCCCCGCCCAGGACGCCAGCCAGCGGGTCTGCGCCGGGGAACCCGGGGATTTGCAACCAGTCAGGGGTCAACAGCGGCACAGCCATGGCGATATCCTCTTGTCGTTATGTTTCAGGCGATGGAGTCTGTTTGGGGGCGCGGATCACGCGCCCGCTTTCCTCCTGGCAATCGGCTTGCGCCTGCGCGCGACGCTTACTCCGCGTTCAGCCGTTCGCGCATTTCCTTGCCCGGCTTGAAATAGGGCACGCGCTTCGCCGGAACGGCAACGGATTCCCCGGTGCGGGGATTGCGGCCCTTGCGCGCATCGCGCTCGCGCGTGGAAAAGGCCCCAAAGCCGCGCAATTCCACCCGGCCACCTTCAGCCAGCCGTTGCGCGATCTCGTCGAAGAATATGTCAAGCACCTGCTCGACTTCTTCGGCGCGAAGCTCGGGATTGTCCCGAGCCAGGGTTTCAAGCAATTCCGACCTGATCATCGTCAATCTCCCCCAACCGCCCCCGTGCCTTTCCCCCAAGGCGGCCCGGCGTTGGACTGGCCACAAAGCAGTCGCAAGAGTGCCAGATCAACGGCTCCGACGCAATCGCCCTGACATAATAATTATTACATTAGATATGTATCTATCAGCAAACTCCGAAACAAGCGCTTCACAGCAGCGGCAATTGCGATAGTCTTGGCGCCGCCGACGGCCCGGACCGGCCAGCAATCACGGGGGAAACAGAATGAAAAACATGACCTTGTGGAACGAGGGAGACTGGATCGCGGCGATCGCGGCGCTGGCCCTGTTCGGCTTTCTGGCAGCGGGCGGGTTGCTGGCGGCCAGCCGGTCCGACCGGGCGATCGGCCATCCGCGCGGGCTGTTCGTGCTGTTCTATGCCGAAATGTGGGAACGCTTTTCCTATTACGGCATGCGCGCCCTGCTGGTGCTCTACCTCACCAAGCACTGGTTGTTTTCCGACGGGCAGGCCAGCCTGATCTACGGTGCTTACGGCAGCCTGGTCTATATCACGCCGGTGCTGGGCGGGCTGCTGGCTGACCGGGTGCTGGGCCAGCGCAAGGCCGTGGTGTTCGGCGGGGTGTTGCTGGCCTGCGGCCACGCGCTGATGGCGGTGGAAGGCAGCGGCGGACAGGGCGATCCGGCCATCAATATATTCTGGGCGGCGCTGGCCTTCATCATTGTCGGCTCCGGTTTTCTCAAGGCCAATATCTCGGTCATCGTCGGCCAGCTCTATGGCCTGAAGGATACGCGGCGGGACGCGGCCTATACGATCTTCTACATGGGGGTGAATGTGGGTGCGGCATTGGGCACGATCCTGGTCGGCTATCTGGGCGAGACGATCGGCTGGGCCTACGGCTTCGGCCTGGCCGGGATCGGCATGGTGCTGGGTCTGATCATCTTCATTGCCGGGAAGGGCGCGCTGCAGGGCCACGGCGAACCGCCCGCCCCGCTTGCCCGGGGGCGCGAAATGCGGATTTACGGCATCGGCGCGGGCGCGGTGGCAGTGATCTGGCTGCTGGTGCAATATCAGGACGTGATCCAGACCCTGCTGATCGTCAGCGGCGTCACGATGCTGGGCTATACGCTTTACGAAGCGCTGAAACTGCCGAAGGAACCGCGCGAGCGGATGTTTGCGATCCTGTTCCTGATCGCGCTCAACCCGCTGTTCTGGGGCCTGTTCGAACAGGCGGGTGGCAGTCTCAACCTCTATACGGATCGCTATGTCGACCGGCAGGGTGTGCCGACCAGCCTGTTCCAGTCAATCAACCCGATCTACATCGTGCTGCTGGCCCCGCTCTTCGCCGGGTTGTGGACCTGGCTGGCCAAGCGCGGGAAGGAACCTTCCGCGCCCGCCAAATTCGGCCTCGCGCTGGTGCAGGTCGGGCTGGGCTTTCTGGTGTTCGTATGGGGGGCACGGGCAGTGGGGCCGGACGCGATGCTGCCGGTGATCTTCGTCTTTCTGATCTACCTGCTGCATACCACGGGCGAGCTGTGCCTGTCTCCGGTCGGCCTGTCAGCGATGACCCGCCTGTCCCCCCTGCATCTGGGCAGTTTCATCATGGGGGCGTGGTTCTACATGACGGCGGTAGGCAGTTTCGTGGCCGGCAAGATCGGTGAGGCGACTGGCGGCGAGGACGGGGAGATGTCCAAGGCAGTAACGCTGGCCATTTACGAGAAGATCGGCTGGATTTCGATCGGTGTGGCGGTGCTGGTGTTGCTGGTCGCGCCCGTGGTAAAGCGCTGGATGCATCTCGATACGCTGCGCGATGCTGAAGGGGACGGGGAAGGGGCACAATCATGAATCCGCAACTCACATCATTGCTGGCCGCCAGCATCGCCTTTGTCGGCACGCATTTCATTCTGTCGCATCCGTTGCGCGCAGGGCTGGTACGCGCGCTCGGCGAGAAGGGCTTTCTGGCCGTGTATTCGCTGGTCAGCCTTGGCACATTCGCCTGGATGGTGATGGCCTTTCGCGCCTCGCCACCCGGCGCTGGCGTGATGAGCGACGGTGCATGGGTGGCGGCAAGCGTGCTGACCATCGTCGCGCTGGTGCTGTTCATCGGCTCGCTGTCCGGCAACCCGGCCTTGCCCGATACGCCTGCGGACAAGGTCGCGGCGGCACGGGCGCAGGGCGTGTTTCGCGTCACCCGCCACCCGATGATGTGGGGCTTTGCGCTGTGGGCACTGGCTCATATTCTGCTGGGGTGGAGCGAACGGACCCTGATTCTGGCCGGATCGCTGCTGATCCTGGCGCTGGTCGGTGCGCATTTGCAGGACCGCAAGAAGGAAGCGCTGCTGGGCGATGTCTGGTCGCACTGGGAAGCGCAGACCAGTTACTGGCCACGCTGGCACCGACTGGGCGCGGCCGGACCGCTGATATGGATGACAGCGATCGTCGTGTGGCTGGGGGCGACCTGGGCGCATCTGTGGCTGGCCGGCATCCCGGCGGGCGTGTGGAAATGGGCGGGCTGATCAGGCCCGCGCTTCTTCCACTCCGGCACTGTTGTGCCGCAGCGCCTTGAGCACCGTCTCCACGATCTGCGGCGCGTTGAGCCTGGCATCGTCATATTGCCGATCCGGCGCATCATGATCCTGAAAAAGGTCCGGAAGGCGCATGGTGCGGATCTTCAGCCCGGCATCCGTCAGCCCTTCATCACTGGCCAGCGTCAGCACATGCGCGCCCAGCCCGCCAATGCTGCCTTCCTCGACCGTCACGATCACCTCGTGGCTGGCCATGAGCTGGCGGATCAGTGCGCTGTCCAGCGGCTTGGCAAAGCGCAGGTCGGCCACCGTGGTGGAAAGCCCCCTGGCTTCCAGCTGTTCCGCCGCTGTCAGCGCTTCGCCCAGACGGGTGCCGAGTGACAGCAGCGCGACCTTGCTGCCCTGCTTGACGATCCGCCCCTTGCCGATTTCCAGACGCTGCGGCGTTTGCGGCAACGCAACGCCCACCCCATTGCCGCGCGGATAGCGGAAGGCAATGGGGCCGCTGTCATGGCAGGCGGCGGTATGCACCATATGCACCAGTTCCGCCTCATCAGCGGCGGCCATCACCACCAGATTGGGCAGGGTCGCGAGATAGGTGATGTCGAAGCTGCCGGCATGCGTGGCGCCATCCGCCCCGACCAGCCCCGCCCGGTCAATCGCGAAACGCACCGGCAGGTTCTGGATCGCCACATCATGCACCACCTGATCGAAGGCGCGCTGCAGGAAGGTCGAATAGATCGCGCAAAAGGGGCGCATGCCCTGCGCGGCCAGCCCGGCCGCGAAAGTCACGGCATGCTGTTCGGCAATGCCGACATCGAAGCTGCGTTCGGGGTAAGCCTGTTCGAACCGGTCCAGACCCGTGCCCGACGGCATGGCGGCGGTGATCGCGCAGATGGTGTCATCCCGCCCCGCTTCGGCAATCAGCGCATCAGCGAAGACCGCAGTATAGCTGGGCGGGCCGCCAGCGCTTTTCTTCTGTTCGCCGGTAATGACGTCGAATTTCTGGACGCCGTGATATTTGTCCGCTGCCGCTTCGGCCGGACCATAGCCCTTGCCCTTCTGCGTGACGACATGGACGAGACACGGCCCCTCCGCCGCATCGCGCACATTCTGCAGGACCGGAACGAGTGCATCAAGATCGTGCCCGTCAATCGGCCCGACATAATAGAAGCCCAGCTCCTCGAACAGGGTGCCGCCCATCGCCATGCCGCGCGCGAATTCATCCGCCTTGTGCGCGGCGCGATGCAGCGGGCGCGGCAATTTGCGGGCAAAGCGGCGGGCCAGTTCGCGCAGGCCCAGGAACCGGCCACTGGAAACCAGCCGCGCGAGATAGGATGACAGTGCGCCCACCGGCGGCGCAATCGACATGTCATTGTCATTGAGGATCACGACCAGCCGGTTGCCAGCCTGCTTGGCATTGTTCATCGCCTCATAGGCCATGCCCGCGCTCATCGCGCCATCGCCGATCACGGCGATCCCCTTGCCCGGTCGGTCCGCCAGCTTGTTGGCCACGGCGAAGCCCAGCGCGGCGGAAATCGAGGTGCTTGAATGCGCGGCACCGAAGGGATCATATTCGCTTTCGCTGCGTTTGGTGAAGCCTGACAGGCCACCACCCTGGCGCAGCGTGCGGATCCGGTCGCGCCGTCCGGTCAGGATCTTGTGCGGATAGGCCTGATGGCCGACATCCCACACCAACCGGTCACGCGGCGTGTCGAAGACGTAATGCACCGCCACGGTCAGTTCCACCACGCCAAGCCCTGACCCCAGATGGCCGCCGGTCTGCCCCACCGCCGCGATCATTTCGCTGCGCAGTTCATCGGCAAGCTGGCGTAGCTGGCGGGATTCCAGACGCCTGAGATCCTCGGGCAGGTGAACAAGATCAAGCAGGGGGGTGGCCGGGGTTTCGGACATTGTCAGTGTTTACACGCGATTGGCTGGACTGTCGATGAATGCACAGCAGGGAAAGTCAGGGCGCGCTTGGCCGCAAAGTGCGGAAATCTCAAGCCCCTGAACAGGACTCGCAGCGTCCGCGCAGCTCGATCACCGGCCTCACCTCGCCAAAACCGGCGGCGCGCCCCGCATCGCGTAGCGCATCGGTCAGCCGGTCATCATCCAGATGCACCGCATGGCCGCACTGGTCGCAGATCAGAAAGATACAGTCGTGATGGCAACCGGGGTGGCTGTTGGCGAGATAGGCATTGGCGCTTTCGATGCGATTGGCCAGATTGGCGCGCACGAACAGGTCAAGGATGCGATAGATGCTGTTGGGCGCGATGCGCCGCCCGCTGCGCGCGCTGAGGCTGTCAGCGATGTCATAGGCGGAGAGCGGGCGATCCTGCCCGGCCAGCACGTCGAACACATCGGCCCGCAGCGCAGTCCACTTCTCGCCCGCCGCCGTCAGCACGCGGCGCGCGGCCAGAACCAGCTGGTCGCCCCGGTGTTCGCGGTGTTGATGCTTCGCCACGGCCCGATCATAGGCGGACGCGCACCGCACGGCAATCAGCCTGTCCGAAAACTCGCCCGGTAGTGATCGGGAAAAAGTGCGCCCAGCGCCTTCACCTTGGGTGCATCCCAGCGCAAAATGTATGGGTGGCGTGGATTCTTCGCCATGAAATCCTGATGATAGGCTTCCGCCGGATAGAAGGTGGCCGCAGCCTCGATCCGGGTAACGACAGGCTTGTCCCACAGTTTCGCCTGGTCGAGCTGGGCCAGATAGGCGCGCGCAACAGCCGCCTGTTCCTTGCCCAGCGGCACCAGCGCTGAGCGATATTGCGTGCCCGTGTCCGGGCCTTGCCGGTTCAGCTGGGTCGGATCGGCGCCGACCGAAAAGAAGATGCGCAGCAGCTGGTCATAACGGATGACGGCGGGATCATAAGTGATTTTCACCGCTTCGGCATGGCGCGTCTGGCCCGTGCTGACACTGGCATAAGTGGCGTTGACCCCGGTGCCGCCATGATAGCCGGAGACCGCGCTTTTCACGCCCTTCACATGGCTGAACACGCCCTCGATCCCCCAGAAGCATCCACCCGCGAAAATGGCGGTTTTGAAGCCCTTGGTCTCAGTCGCGACCCGATCCGCAACGGGTGCGCGAACCGCGCTCTCCCCGGCGGCGGCAACCTGCCCGCATGCCCCCAGCAGGAAGGCGGCGGCGGTTACTGCAACCCAGCGCCGCATCAGCCGATGAATGGCGCGAGTTCGGCAATGACCCGGAACAGGGCGATCACCGCACCGGCGCCAAAGCCGACCGCGAAGGGGCGAAGGAAATCGGGTTCAAAGATGCTCACGCTGATAATCCGGGCCTGCATGATTGTCTGACCGGCAAGCCTTTGCTCCCGCGTGGCTTAGCCGCGCCTGAACAGTGCAGCCGTGCGCCGTTCAGCACACGGGTCAGTGGCGGAAATGGCGCATCCCGGTAAAGATCATCGCCAACCCTGCCGCATCAGCAGCGGCGATCACTTCCTCGTCCCGGATCGAACCGCCGGGCTGGATCACCGCCGTCGCCCCCGCTTCCGCCGCTGCCAGCAGGCCATCGGCAAAGGGAAAGAACGCATCCGATGCAACCGCGCTGCCCACCGCACGGGATTGTTCCCAGCCATGAGTTTGCGCGGCTTCCTCTGCCTTTGCGGCGGCAATACGCGACGAATCGCGCCGGTTCATCTGGCCCGCGCCAATCCCCGCCGTCGCCCCGTACCGCGCATAGACGATGGCGTTCGACTTGACATGCTTGGCCACGGTCCAGGCGAACAGGCAATCCTTCAGTTCCTGCTCGCTCGGCTGGCGCTTGCTCACCACTTTCAGATCCTGCGGGTCGATATGGCCATTGTCGCGATCCTGCACCAGCACGCCGCCCGCGATGACGGTGGCGGTCAGCCCCGCACGGCGCGGATCGGGCAATTGATCGACCAGCAGCAGGCGCAGGTTCTTCTTGGCGGAAAAAGCGGCAATCGCGGCCTCGTCCGCACCGGGGGCGATCACCACTTCGGTGAAGATTTCGCAGATCGCGGCGGCGGTGGGGCCGTCCAGCGGAACATTGGTGGCGACGATGCCGCCGAAGGCCGATACCGAATCGCACGCCAGCGCCTCGTGCCATGCTTCAACCAGGCTGGCGCGCTGCGCGACGCCGCAGGGGTTCGCATGTTTGACGATCACCACCACCGGATCCTGTCCGGCGAATTCAGCCGCCAGTTCCAGCGCGGCATTGGCATCGTTGTAATTATTGTAGGACAGTTCCTTGCCCTGCAGCTGGCGGGCCTGCGCAATTCCCGCGCCGAACGGGCCGCCCGCAGTGTAGAGCGCCGCCTGCTGATGCGGGTTTTCGCCATAGCGCAGCGTCGTCACCAGATTGCTGGTCATGGTGCGCCGCGCCGGGAATTTTTCCGGCTGGTCAACAGTGGTGAACCAGCGGGCGATCATCGCATCATAAGCGGCGGTCGCGCCGAATGCCTTGGCCGCCATCGCCTTGCGGAAGTCGAAACCGGTCGACCCGTCCCGGTCATCAAGCTGGGCGAGCAAGGCCGGATAATCGGCCGGATCAGTCAGAATGGTGACGAAGGCGTGATTCTTGGCCGCAGAACGTACCATCGAAGGGCCGCCAATATCGATATTCTCGATCATCTCGTCCCGATTGGCGCCGCGCTGCCAGGTCGCCTCGAACGGATAGAGATTGACGACGACCAGATCGATCGCACCGATCGCGTGAGCCTCCATCGCGGCGGCATGTTCGGGATTGTCGCGCACTGCCAGCAGGCCGCCGTGCACCTTGGGATGCAGCGTCTTGACCCGCCCGTCCATCATTTCGGGAAAGCCGGTGAGCTCCGAAACATCGCGCACCGCCAGTCCCGCATCGCGCAGCGCCCCGGCCGTGCCGCCGGTGGACACCAGTTCCACCCCGCGCCCGCTCAATGCCTGGCCCAGTTCGACCAAGCCGGTCTTGTCGGACACTGACAGCAGCGCCCGCTTGATCACCACATCGTTCACTTTGCGAATTACCCCATTTTCTTGAGCAGCCAGGAGAATGTCCCCCCGCCGCGCGAGATCATGCCCGCGATCACCAATTGCTGAATCGGGTGCGGCTTGCCGCTGCCGTCAGACCACATGCTTTCATCAATCGCAAGCTCGACGCCCTCGGCCCCGCCCGCACCCGTCACGAATTGCCAATAGCTGCCATCGGGCAGGGCAAGCCCCGCGCCCTTGCGATTGTCTGAAAGGCCGATCTCGATGCCCGGCCCGATATGAAAGCGGATGGCAAAGCCTACCTTGCCGCGCTTGCCGCGCCGCCCGGCAGGAACCAGCACATCTTCCCCGCGCAGTTCGCTGCCATCGTCGCGCAGGATCAGGATGCGGCGATGGATCAGGCCAAAACGGCTGGCATAACCATCATGGCTGGCTTCGAGGCGCGTCGCGCCTGCGCCATCAAGGTCGAGCGAGCGCCGGTCAACCTCCACCTCACCAACCCCGCCACCCAGCTTGCCATTGATAAGCACGGCAGTGGAATTGGCATCGTCAAGCACCAGCGTGGAATGCGCCGCAGTGGCGCGCAGCCCCTGTTCGATCCGCACCGGGATCAGCCCTCCGGCAAAGGCAGCGCCGCCGCAATTGACGATCAGGCGCTGTTCGCCATGCGACATTTCGAAGGCCAGCGTCGAGGCGCAGCCGGACCGCGCATGGCGCGCCAGCGGCGGCGGGGCGGCGTCGAACTGCAACAGGGTCTTGCCCGCCGCCACGCGTTGATAACCCCATTGGCGCACGTCGCGCAGCGGGCGGGTGCGCACCCCGCTCGCCTCCACCAGCGCAGCAATGCGATGCGCCTTGACCGCACCGGCGCCTTGCCAGTTGCCCAGCGAGCCATCGCCATGCAGCAGTGCGAGCAGCGGCGGAACCAGCAGCCCCTTCATCGTGTCCAGCGCCTGCGGCGGATCGCGCCGG
This sequence comes from Novosphingobium sp., assembly GCA_024236235.1. Taxonomy (GTDB): domain Bacteria; phylum Pseudomonadota; class Alphaproteobacteria; order Sphingomonadales; family Sphingomonadaceae; genus JACKKV01. The sequence continues at coordinate 217,581 of JACKKV010000003.1, forward strand.
GTCGCGCGATAGCAGGCTTCGACCTGCAGCAGCAGCGCGATCGCTTCCATCTGGTCAAGCGGGCTGCGCGACAGCACGCCGCCATCATCACCCACCAGTTCGCCAAGCGCGCGAATCAGCCCGGCTTCACCAAACAGGCGGCGCGCCTTGCCATCCGGCAGCAGCAGGCCCGCAGCGGTAATCGCGCACCAGCCGGCGACTTCGGCCAGCCGGTCTTCCGCGCGCGCGACATTGCGGTCAAGCCAGCGCGCCGTTTCGCTTACCGCCTGCAGGACGGTTCCGCGCAAGGCCTTGTCCTGCCCTGACAGGATCATCGGCGCATGCACCAGCCAGCCCAGCAGGCGATGCCCGGCATGGCCCACTTTCCAGGCCGGACCCTTGCCGGGGCGGGGATTGGCCGCGAGCCAGGCCGACAGCACCCGTTCCGCACTGGCAATACATTGTTCGCGCGGGGCCGAGGCAGCCAGATCGGCCAGCCAGGTAAAACCGTGCACCGTGCGCTCGAAAGGCTGAGTGAGCTTGGCGCTGGGCGAAAAATCCATCTGTCCGATCGGCGCCTTGACTCCGTGCACCAGAAAATGGCCCGCACGCAGGGCAACGCCCGCCACCCGATCACCCCTGAGCGGGCAATCCACAGTCGCCAGCAGGCGCGGCCTGGGCGGCTTGCGAAAGGGAGCGGTCATGGTGCTGCCGGGCACACCCAGCCGGTAAGCCAGTACCATCAGCCGCTCGCCCGCGCTCATCGCCGGCGCGGTGAAATCGGACAGGGCCAGTGCGCGGCCCGGTTCGATCAGCGTGCCCGCCGGTTCTGCGGCATTGTCCTTTGCGGCGATGTTGGGTTCGCTCTTGCCTGAAAGGGGGATCGCCATCGCTTCCTCCGCACCCGCACCGGTTTCAGCCTGCCCTGCCAAAACGGCGAATGCCAATTGCCCCTGACTCGCCGCTTCGCTCACTCTCAATCCCCCTTGAGCGCGGCGATATTGGCGGCATAGCATTCCGGCCCGCCCTTGAAGGTGGCGGAACCGGCGACCAGCACATCAGCGCCGGCATCGACGCATTGGCGCGCCGTCTGGGCGTTGACCCCGCCATCCACTTCGAGATGGACCTGAAGCCCGGCCTTGTCGATCTGCTTGCGGATCGCCTCGATCTTGCGCAGCTGGCTGGCAATGAAGCTTTGCCCCCCGAACCCGGGATTGACGCTCATCACCAGGACCAGATCGATCTCTTCCAGCAGGTAATCCAGCATCTTGGCCGGGGTTGCGGGGTTGAGCGAGATGCCCGCCTTCTTGCCCAGCGCGCGGATCGCCTGCACGGTGCGGTGAACATGCGGCCCTGCCTCGGGATGGACGGTGATGATATCCGCGCCCGCCGCGGCAAAGGCTTCGAGATAGGCGTCCACCGGCGAAATCATCAGATGGACGTCGAAACACTTGGCCGTATGCGGACGCAGCGCCTTCACCACATCGGGCCCGATGGTGATATTAGGCACGAAATGCCCGTCCATCACGTCGATATGGACCCAGTCCGCCCCGGCCGCGTCAATCGCACGCACCTCCTCTCCCAGGCGCGCGAAATCGGCGGAGAGGATCGAGGGCGAAATGAGCGGGGGAGATGCCATACTGGCTCAGGGCAGTAATCCACCAGTGCTTGTGGTCACAAGCGGAAAGCGGCGCTTTTTCCACACAAGATGTCGTTATTGCCCCTAATTCGCCCCAAGGATACATTCAGCGCCATGACCTCCGCCGCCGCGACCTTGCCCGATGCGCCCGAAACGCTGGCCCGCGCCAGAATAATCTGCGCCACCAGGCTGCCTGCCGGATGCGGGATCGACGAACTGGACGAAGGGCGGATGTCCTTCGATGGCACACGCTTTCTGCTGCGCGAACGGGGTTTTTCCATCTGCTACACACAGGCGGAGGGGCTTTATGCGCAGCTTGACGATCCGGGCCAGCGCGGACGGATGGAACTGTTCCTCGATGGATCGGTTCATGCGGCGATCGCCAGTCTTGCCGGGCTCTATCCGCTGCACGCCTCTGCCGTCACGCTGAACGGGCACGTGATCGCCTTCACCGGCCCGGCGGGCGCAGGCAAATCGACGCTTTGTGCGGCGCTTGCCCGGCGCGGCCTGCCATTCTATGCGGATGATACGCTGGTCATCGATCCCGCGCGCGCGGCGCTTGCCTGTCTGCCCGGGCACAAACGACTGAAGCTGTGGCCCGAAGGACTCGCACTGGCCGGGCTTCAGGGGGAAGAGCTGGTTGCCCCCGATTACCCCAAATATTTCGCGCAAGCCCCTGTCCACGCGCAACCCGCCATGCTGCCGCTGGGCGCGCTGGTGTTCCTGGAGGAGGGGTCACAGTTTTCATTCGCCCCGATCGGCGGGGCGCAACGCTTTGCCCGGCTCAATGACGATCATTACACCGCAATGTTGCGCAATCGCGCCGGGCGGCCCGATGCGGGCGCGCTGTTTGCCCGGCAGGCCATGCTGGCGCGCGCCATTCCCATGTTCCGCCTTGCCCGCCCGCGCGATCCGGCGCAATTTGAAACGATGCTGGACCAAACCATCCTCGCGCTCGACGGGATCGCAAGGGCATGAGTGCGATCGTCAAGGCTGCGGATCGCTTCGTCGAAACCGAAATCGACGGCGAAATCGTGCTGATGCGGCTTGCCGATGGCGATTTCTATTCGCTGAGGGACAGCGGACACGCCATCTGGCAGGCGATTGACGGACTACGCGACCGGGACGCGCTGCTGGCCGCACTGGCCGCCGATTACGAAGCGCCGCGCGCGCAACTGGCCACTGATCTGGACGCCTTTCTGGCCGATCTGCGCGATGCAGGCCTGCTTGCCCGCGGCTGATCGCTGGCGGATGCGCCGCCGCACCGGCGCCGCGATGGCGCTGCTGGGCGCGGCGCGGCTGGCGGTGGCGCTGGTGCCGTTCCGCCTGTGGCGCGGATCGCTGGGGCTGGCCACAGACCGGCTGCCCGGGACGGACGAGCGAACAGAGGCGGTGCGGCTTGCCCGCCATGTCGAACGCGCTGCAATGCGCCTGCCCTTTGCCACCAGATGCCTGCCTCGGGCCATGGCGCTGAGCTGGCTGCTGCGCCGGGCGGGCGTGGCTCATGCCCTCATTTTCGCGGTGCGCCCTGCGGAAATGCGCGCAGATGGAGATGCCCTCCATGCCTGGGTGGAGGTGGCGGGAAAGCGCATTCTGGGCGACCTGCCGGGGCCGTGGCATGTAACCTTGCGGCTGGGCGATGCGGCGCGCAATTGAATCCGATTGGAAATGCGCCTATTGTGCCTCGGCAACTGGCGTGGACAAGCGGCAATGCCCGGCCTGAGGATTGAGATGATGACTCGCAACGAGATCAAGGACAAGCGCTGGACCCGGCCTGAACTGACGCGGCTTGGCACCATGCGCGAGGTCGCTGGCGGCACCCGTGTCGGCAATGAAGGTAACGACAAATGCACCGGAGGGAACTCTGGCAATAATCCACTCTGTCCAGCTTCCTGATTGGCGGCTTTCCGACAGGGTCCTCCGGTTGAGGACAGCTCATGTCCCTGATCGCCTGCATCGAAGGCGCCAATGGCCTGCCTTCATCGACTGCTGACAGGCTGGGCCAGTCGCTCGGCTTGTTTTCCGCACAAAAGGCTGCATACCACAGCGAGGCCGGTCATTGCCTTGCCGCAACGCCCGGTTCCCCCGGCCAGACCCCCGTGCGCAGTTGGCGTCCTGTCCAGACAGCTTCTGGCGCGGCTGTGCTGTTTGCCGGATGGCTGGACAATGCAGCCGAACTGGCCGGGGTGCTCGGCCTGCCGACGGAATCGGACAATGCGTTGATCTATGGCGCGGCGGTGGACCGCTGGGGCGATGATGCGGATGGTCATGCCATCGGCTGTTATGCCGCAATCGTGAAGGGCGCTGCGCCCGGTATGCGCCTTGCCCGCAGCCCCTGGGCCGCACCGCCTCTGCGCTATTTCCAGAGCGGCGATGTGATCGCCGCCGCATCAGTAACCCGCGCCCTGCAAGCTTGCGGCCTGCCGGCCACGCCCAACCTGCGGACGCTGGCTGACAGCCTGTTCCTCAGTCTTCATGCGCACGATGGCTGGTACGAGGGTGAAAAGATCGTGCCGCCAGGCGCAGTGGTTCACCTGCATCGGGATGGCGCGCGCATTATTCGCTGGTACGATCATCTGGCGCCGCGCCCACTGCTGCGCCTGCGCAAGCCGCGCGATTATGTGGAAGCCGCGGATGAGCTGCTGACCCGGGCAGTGGCGGCAAGCGCAAAGGGAGCAAAACAACCAGGCGTGCTGCTCAGCGGTGGGCTGGATTCAACCAATATCGCCGCCCGCCTGATGCCACTGCTGCCGCAGGGAAAGCCGCTATCCGCCTTCACCCTGACGCCCGATCCGCAATGGCGCGGCGTGGCCCCGCCGGGGCAGATCGCCGATGAAACAGCGCACGTCCGGTCCTTTTGCGCCATGCATCCGGGAATTGAGGCGCATTTCAGTGCCGATGGCGGCACGGAGTTCGATCACGCACTTGACCGGATGCTGCTGGCGACCGGAGCGGCCCCCTTGCTGACCCGTGTGCTCGGGCCATTCCACGGGCTTTACGAGGCGGCCCGCGACAGGGGGTGCGACCTGATGATCGCCGGATGGCACGGTAACGCCACCTTCAGTTCGGGCGGGGAATGGGGCCTGTGCGAATACCTGCGCGCCGGGCGATTGCTTCAACTATACAAGGCGCTACACGCAATCCCGCGCCGATCGCGCCCGATATTCCGTGAATTCCTGCGCCTTTCGCTGCTGCCTCATTTTCCGCCCGGGTTCCAAAGGCGCTGGAAGGCCTTTCGCGGCGTTCCCGAGATCGATTATCCGCGCGCGGCGCACCCGCTGCATCCTGCCGCAATCGATGCTCATGACCTCATGCGGGCAGGTGAGGCGGCAGGGTGGGGCAACCGTCCCCATTGGTACAGCCGGGATACGCATTGGCGGCACTCGAACAGCGGCGCCGAATGGGCGCACGCCGATATCCTCTGCGGGTTCGAGCAATTGTATGGCATTCGCACCCGTGACCCCACGCTTTATCGCCCGCTGGTGGAATTCTGCCGCGCGGTCCCGACGGATATTTTCCTGCGCGACGGGCAGCAACGCTGGCTGGCGCGCGAGCTGGGGCGCGGCCATCTGCCCGAGGAAATCCGCACCGAACAGCGCCACGGGCTGATCGGCGCGGACTGGCACAGCCGCCTGGCCCGCCGCCTGCCCGAACTGCGCGCCGAACTGGAGCGCGCCGCGCGTGACCCGCTGCTGGCCGAACTGGTCGATTTTGCCGAACTGCGCCGCAGGCTGGATGATTTCCCGGCGGAAACGGACGGATCGATGCGTCAGTTTCTGCGCTATACGGTGGCCGTGCCCAATCTTGTCCTTGCCGCGCGATTCCTGCGCCACGCCAGCGGGCGGAACGAGCCATGAGCCTGTGGCGCGAAACCGCGCGCGCGCATGGCGGCGCGGCGGCAGTCCTGCTGGGCCTGATGGCCCTGTCCGGCCTGAGCGAGGGCTTTGGCCTCCTGCTGCTGGTCCCGATTCTGGGCGTCCTGGCCGGGGCGCAGGAACCCACTGGCCTGCTTGGCGGATGGGCGGCGGCGCCGGGCATTCCGCTCGCGCTCGCGCCGCTGCTGGCGATATTTGTCGCGCTGGTGGCGCTGCGTTCGGCGGTCAATTTCGCCCGGGCTGCGGCGGCGTTCAGGCTGGAGGCGCGCGTGACCGATGGCCTGCGCGAACGCGCCTGGGATGCTCTGCTGCATTGCGAATGGCGCAGGCTCTCGGCGATGAGCCAGTCGGCCACCGCCAGCCTGCTCATCACTGATATCGACCGGATCGGTTATGGCGTGAACCGCATACTCGCCGCTGCCGCCACCACCTTCACCATGGCGGGCCTCGCTCTGGCCGCGCTGGCGCTGTCGCCGCCGCTGGCGCTGGTCGCCGGGGCCGGGGCGGCGCTGGTCCTGCTGGCCTATCGCCGCCTGCGCCGCCGCGCGCTGGCGCTGGGCGAGCAGACGGGTGCGGCATATGAGGCGATTCACCGCCATTACGGCGAAGGGCTGCGCGGCATGCGGATCATCCGCAGCTTCGGGCGCGAGGAAGAGGCGAGCGAGCGCGGGCGCGCCGCATTGCGCGGATTGCGCCGCTCGCAAATGGTCTATCTGCGCGATTTCAATCTGGCGCAGCTGGTGCTGCAACTGGGCGGGGCGCTGGTGCTGGCGCTGGCCACGCTGGTTGCCGTCACCCGTTTCGGCGCACGGCTGGAACAGATCGTACCGCTGGCCGCGCTGGGCGCGCGCGCCGTGCCGCTGCTGGGCGCTTTACAGCAACAGGCGCAGGATATCGCGCATTCCCGGCCCGCCTTCACCGCCGCCCGCCGCCTGATCGAACAGGCCGAGGCCGGTCGCGAGAGCGCGACAAGCGACGGCGGCCCCGCGCCGCGCCTGCGCTCTGCCCTGTCCGTAGAAGGGTTGAGCGTGCGTTTTGCCGGGCGGGATGCGGCGGCGCTGGACGGGGTCACACTGCAACTGCCCGCAGGCAGCCTGACGCTGATCGGGGGCGCATCCGGATCGGGCAAGAGCACGCTGGCCGATTGCCTGGCCGGGCTGGTCAGCCCGGATGAAGGGATGATCGCGATTGACGGGGCGCCACTGTGTGGCGGGATGCGCGCGGCGTGGCGCAGCCGCGTCACTTATGTCCAGCAGGAACCGCTGTTCTTCGCCGGAACGATCCGCGAAAACCTGCGCTTTGCCGATCCTGCGGCGGATGAGGCCCGGATGATGGCCGCGCTGGAACGGGCAGCAGCAGGTTTCGTGACAGCCCTGCCTGAGCGGCTGGAGACCAGGATCGGCGAAGGCGGGCATGAGTTTTCAGGCGGGGAGAAGCAGCGCCTGGCCCTTGCCCGGGCCTTGCTGCGCGAACCGGATCTGCTGATTCTGGACGAGCCCACCAGTGCACTCGATCCCGCAAACGAAGCCGCGATCATCGCTGCCATCGATGCCCTGCGCGGCAGCCTGACAATCGTGATTCTGGGCCATCGCGACGCCTTTGCCCGCATCGCGGATCAGGAAGCGGTCCTGGAACAGGGCCACCTCGTGCCGCTCCGCAGCAAGGCGGGCGATATTGCCCCGCGCCACGTGTTTCCTTAAGGAACGCAGCAAGCTGAATTCAGCGACTATTCACGGCCACACTGGCACATCGGGAGCCAGTCCGGCAGGTCACCCGCACCTGACCCGGCCCGAAAGGTGAGCAGAGGATATGATGATTTTGCGCAGCAAGAGTGTGATGACGGCCGCCGCGACCGCACCGCTTGCCCTTGCAGCCTTGCCGGTCGCTGCCCCTGCCATGGCGCAGGTGCAGTACCGGCAGGAAATAACCAACAATCTGTCGCGCTGCACCTCGGACAAAGGGCCGGCAGTCTATGTCACGGTGGACGGCGTGAAATCCTCGCAAGGCAAGATTCGCGTGCAGGCCTATCGCGGGGTGGAGCAGGACTGGCTGGAAAAAGGCCGCTGGCTGAGCCGCATCGAAGTGCCCGCCAAGGCCGGAACCATGACCTTCTGCGTTCCCCTGCCGGCCGCCGGAACCTTTGGCATCGCGGTGCGCCATGACGCCAATGGCAATGGCAAGACCGATCTCAGCCAGGATGGTGGAGGCATGTCCAACAACCCCAGCCTCAACATCTTCAATCTGGGCAAGCCGAATTACCGCAAGACCGCCTTCACCGTGAGCGGCGGGGTGCAATCGATCCGCATCCGCATGCGCTATATGTAGGCCCGCCGCCAGTCGTCAGCCGAGCCCCCCGGACGCGCGCCGTTCTGCCGCGATCCGGCGCACATCGGCAAGATCGGCAAGCTTGTCGACGTCCACGGCGGCCAGCCCGTCTGCCGCCGCGACCGCGCGCGCCTCGATGCCGATCCGCCGCCCCAGCCGTGCCACCGCCTCCGCCAGGGTCAGCCGCCCGCGAAGATAAAGCCACAGCGTTGCCACCCCCAGCCGCGCGGCGATTTTCCAGGGCCGTTTGCGGTTGCGCTCTACCTCGCTCCACACCGTGAGCGCAGCCTTTGCCCGTGCATGCGCAAGGTAGAACAGATTGCACCCCGACCATTCGCCGTCAGCGAATTTGAGCCACGTTCGGCGGCTGTTCGGCAGCGCAATGTCCACCTTGTGCCGCTCTGCCAACATTATGGAAACATCAGCATCAGCAGGCGTATCGGCGATGAACTGGCGGACCCATTGCGGGCGGAGCAGGGCATGATCGGCGGTGGTGACCAGCAACGGCGCGCCCAGCGCGGCAAAGCCCTGCGCCACACTGGCACTTGGCCCCGGGGCGGCCTCCAGTACTGTGCAGTTGAGTCGTCGAGCCAGTGCCGCGACTTCTGCATCGCTGCAGGAAACGGCGATCCGTTCGATTCCTGCCGCGCTCAACGCCGCGTGAACCCGGGCAAGTAGCGGTACGCCTTCGACCTCGATCAGGGCCTTGTGCGCGACGGCTTCAGCCTGACACAGGGCGTCCCGCTCGCCCCGCGATCCGGCAAGGATCAGCGCGGAAAGCGTCATCGCGCACGCTTTCTTGCGCGCCAGACCTGCCACAGCACACCCGGCGCGGCGAGCAACGGGTGCCGTTCGCGCCAGGGGGTCAGGGTAACGGCAACGCCCGTGTGCCGTTGGATCTTCCAGGCGGCATAGCGCGCTGCGCCCTCAAAGGTGGTGCTGGCCCGGATCAGGCGGAGCAGGTTGTACGGCTTGCCGAGCCGCCGCCGCCGCGCCCACCAGCGCCGGATCCGCTGTGCGTCGCCCGGCCCGAGCCGAGGGGCGATTTCTCCGGCCTGCTGTGTGAAAGCGATCCCGCCCGCTTCCAGCGCGAGCGGCAGCAGCCCTTCGAAATGAGTCTGATTCGCAGTCAGGATTGAATCCTCCCGTCCGGCCGCTTCCACCCGGAATTCGGCGCGGTAAGTGGCGCGAAACAGCGCCCGCCAAAAGGCGTCGGGCGGCCCCGATGATGGCCCCAACGCCGCCGCCAGCCGTGCCGCGGTCATCGCTGCTGCGGCCAAAGCTTCGACGACCTGACGATGAGCATTTTCGTCCGCGCCCCACGCCAGCGCGCAGGGCTGGACAAAGCGTGCCCAGATCGTGGTGTCGACAAGCTGGCCCGATGCGGCCGCCTGGAAAGTGCCGATATTCATCGTCGCCACCTTGGCCCGCAGCCCTTGCCCGCCCGCGTCCCATTCGTGATAGCTGACACGCGGCCAGATGCCGCGCTCCACCGCGCCGGGCAGCAACACATAATAGTCCAGCACCCCTTCGAGCGAGCCGGTTCGCAGGTTGGAGCCGTAGAACAGCACGGCCACAGCCCCGGCCGCACGGCCAAGCCGTTCGGCCTGATCGCGCACCGGCTGCGCCATGGGCGCGGCAATTCCGGAGGCGATGCGCGCGTTAAGCGCCGCGCTCACGGGGCGATGAATTGAAGCTTCGGACCCATGCGCAAACGATAGCGGCCCGCAGGGAATGCTTCACCATCGAGAATAAAGCGGTCGCCGAATTCCACCCATGCTTCGTTGGTCGATCCGCGAAACACCCCCAACCGTTCGTGACCCGGGGTTTCCCAACCGCTCAGCAGCGCAGGAACCATGGCCACCACCCGGCGCAGTGGTGCGTCAATGACCGAATAGCGGATCCCGCTGCGCGGCTTGCCGAACGGCTGCATGCCGAGCGGAAAACGCGACAGCGTCGAAACCAGCAGCGAATAGCGTTCGCCATCGCGGCCATGACGGCTGGCCGCCAGTTCTGCCCGGTCATGACCGACGTAGAAACGCATCGGCGTCCGCTTGCGCCAGTCGCCCCGGCCAATGCCGAACAGGGCCTGCGCCATGCCGCTCACCGCGGTCAGGGCGACCGCCAGATTGTTGAACGCGCCGTAGCGATGCGCAGTCTGCCCGGCCTGAGTCGCAGTGTTGAAAATGCCTGCGCCGAGGATGAAGCCATGCGCTTCGCCCCCATCACCACCGGGCTGGTCGACCACCACCGGGCAGCGTTCGACGATGCGCCCGCCCCGCGCCGCTTCCAGCGCTTCAGGCAAGGACCAGTGATTGGGCAGGCCAAGGTCGACGGCAAGTGCGTTGGTCTTGCCCTTGGGCAGCACGATCAGCGGCGGCCAGTCGTGCCCGAACACCGGCGCACCGGCCGTCAGCACATCGCGCACGGTCCCGTCGCCGCCATCAACCACCAGGAAATCGATCCCGCGCGCGGCAAATCCGGCCAGGATTTCAGGCAATTCACCACGCGCACCCGGTACCGCGTTCAGCACGTTGGGCTGGCCGTCCATTTCCGGCACATGGCCACGATTGCGATGGCTGCGCGGGTTGCGGATTACGCCCACCAACGGCAGCGAACCAGCTGCGCGCGCGCTGTGCACGCGCCGCAACGGCACCGCATCCACGCCCGGATCGACCGCGAAAACGCGCGGCAAGGCGTCAAATTCGTGAACCGATCCATCCATGGCGCTGCCTTATCCATGGAGCCGCCACGAATTACTACATTTTTTTGACGCAACGCTGGTGGATACGGCGCGATTGGGGCTTAAAGGCAACGCTTTCCCGACGGTCGCAGATGCCGCAACTGTCCTTCACAAAGGGTAACCCAATTCCTCCAGTGGCAGGTCACGCAAATTCAGGAGCCTCCGGTTAGCGGGAGCGTAGACCGCGTCAATGCGTTCGCGCACGGACCGGGGCAATATCTCGCCTCGGCTGGCCATGCCGGGCACATGCCCCAGCATAAACTTCACTGCATGGCGTACGCCCTGCCAATAGGGCACATCGATCAGGTAGCTCTTGTTCACGACCGACTGGCGCGTGAACAGATTGACGCAGCGCAAGATTAACAGGCCTAGGGGGCCAAGCGAGCGGTTCGCGGTTTTCGTGCTCGCCGTCGCCGCACTTGCGAACTCAACCCCCAGATCCTCACTCAGCCGGGCCAGCAAGCGCGTGCGGTCGCGCAGCCATTCATAGGGATAGACGTGGACCCGCTCAGGTCCGAACAGATCATCATAGCAGGCAATCAGCCGGTCGAATTCAAAATGTTCGAATTCAAAGGCGGGCGCTTTGTAGGCGCGGGTCAGAGCACCGCGGACATAGTCATGAGTGTTGAAATACCGTCTCGCACCGAAGGTTCCCCCGCCCGATACATATTGCGCATAGGAAGCTCGCACGATGTCGTGCTGATTGCGTATGAAAATGACAATTTTCGCATCGGGCAGCACGAGATGGAGGCGCCGCGCCATCTCCGCTCCGATCAATCCGTGCATGCCGCCATTGTGAATATAGCCCGAGAGATTCTCTTCGCTCAGCACGATCGGGCGTTGTCGTTTATCCAGCCCAAGCATTTGCCTGGCCTCATCGGCAACGAAATGAAGCCCCGGTGGATTCAGGAACGCGCGCTGCGTCACCTTGCGGTCAATAAAATCGTGGCTGACCGCAAGTGGCCAGACATGTTTCTGGAACCATGTTGTCGCTGTCTTGTGATAGCCGATGTGAGCTATCGGGGCGACCTGCAGCTGTGAGCTCATCCCCGATCAGATATTCCAGCCAGGGCAGGCTGTCCACCAGACGCGATAAGATGCGCCCCGCTTTCGGACCTCATCCTGACGACGCCCGTCCGCGAATGTGATGATAGAACCAAAAACATTGCAGCGCGACGGTGATCGCGCTGGCGGCAAGGTAAGCCCATCCGGCACCGCTCAAGCCGTCTGCACCGGTGCGCAGAACCAGGACGAGCGTGAACACGGCTGCCGAAACAAGCGCGGTAATCAGTGACCGGCTCGGGCGACCAAGCGAATACAAGGCAGGATCGACCGCGAAAACAAGTACGCTGGCAGTGGTTGCGGCCGAAATCATCACCAGAACCTCATGTGCTGCAACATATTCGCTGCCGAACACCAGGCCGATCAGCGAGCGTCCGGCGAAGACAATCGCAATTGTCACAAGCGCGCTGGTCCCCGCCGCAACGAGGCCCGAATGCACCACAGTCCTGGCAAGCCGCGTCCATTCACCGGCGTTCGCTAGCCGCGCTACATCGGGATAGATCGACTGGTTGAGAAGTTCGACCGGCTTCGAAAAGGCGGTGCCAAGCTCCCTTGCAATCCTCAGCAGGCCAGATGCTGCGGGTGTCAGGATAGCGCCAACCAGGAAGGTTGCCAGATGATTTGGAACCAATGCCATCGAAGAGTGCAGATTGGCTATGATCGAGAAACGCCAGATGCCTGCATTGCCTTCGGCCAGCCCGCGCACGGACAGGTCCATGCCCCGCAGCAGATCGCGGCGGGCCGCTTCGCGCCAGCCAAGCCAGATGGCAACGACAGCGCCCGCAAAGCCGGCCACCAGCCACACTGCGAGATAGGCAAACAGCGCTGTGTCGAGCAGATAGCAGGCGATGACCCCCAGTAACCGGCCAAGCGGCGTGACTACGCTGTGCTGGGCCAGAAGATCGAACCGGCCAAACAGGCGCAGCACCCCCTTGGGTGTGGCGATGGCATTAGTGAACGCCAGCAGGGAAATCATCTGCGCCGCCGCGATCAGACGATCATCCCATGCAAGCTGTCCGCCGATGACGGGTGCCAGCACAACGGCGGCAGCCAGCGCCAGCCCTGCGGCAAGTACATCCAGCAAGGTCCCAGCCTTGAGCAGACGCTGGAACGCCGCCGTATCCCCACCTTCGAGATGTTCGACCCCATAACGAATGATCGCCTGATTGGACTGGAACGCGGCCAGACCCGTCAGCAGCTGAACCTGGGCGAGCAACATGGAAAACACCCCGAATTCGGCAAGACCGAGACCGCGGGCAGCAAGGGCGAAACTGGCAAGCTGGAGCAATCCGGCAGACGCCTTGCCGGTCAGTAACAAACCCGCATTCCTGAGAGCCTTCGCGAAGACTCCTGACGAGGCCTGCATCGGGCCGTCAGGATGCAGGCGGCGCGTCATTAGCCGCCAGCCTTTGTGCGATATGATCGCCGCTGCGCAACGCCAGCGCCACAATCGTAAGCGTCGGGTTGGCCCAGCCCGAGGTCGGGAACAGGGAACTGCCCGCAATATAGAGATTGGCGATGCCATGGACCCGCCCGAAAGCGTCCGTCACCCCGTGACGGGGATCGTCGGCCATGCGGGTTGTGCCCATGTGATGATAACCCCCGATCGGATGTGCGCTGACAAGCTTGTCCGTCTGCCAGCGGCGATCATCGCCTGACAGCCAGGACGCAGGCTCCACCCGTCCCAGATCAAGCCGTTCGAACTCGGTACCGACCGCCGCCACCAATCGTTCGACAGAATGGATATCCAGCTCGTTCAATCGCCAGTCGAGTTTGGCCCGCGGCACGCCGAGTTCATCCGCTTCATCGGCCAGTTGCACCCTGCTGTCAGGATTAGGCGCCTGTTCGGATCGGACTAGCAGCGCAAGTTCGAGATAGCCCAGCCGGTTCAGCAACCACGGGCGCAAGGGGTCGATCGCTGACTGGACGGTCGCTGCGGTGCGCTTCACTGACATCCAGGCAGCGCGCGCACCCTTGGACGGAGCGAGGTCGTGCTTGATCCGGTTATAAGCGCGCATGGCCCAGAACTGCACCTTGTCGGCCCCCTGACGCGGCGCGATCGTGAGCGAGGTGTTGAGCGATTGTTCGCTAGCCTGGTATTTTTCGCCCTGCACCAGCAGGGCTGCGGCCGTAACCCCGCCAATCGAGTGTCGGCGACCGAACGCCTTGAGCAGGTCCCAGGTTCGCGATGCGACGATCCGCCCGCCACGCGCATGCGGATGCTCCATGAAGAAGCGGCCTACTAGATCATGGCCATTGCCGATACCACTCGCCATGACCGCCCGGGACGCCAGAAGAATGCGGGGATTCTCGATACCGCCTGACGCCAGTACGAACATCCGGGCGACAACCCGCATGGCCTTGCCCCGGACATCGCGCACCTGCAGCCCGGTCACCCGGCCCGTGTCGTCGCTCACCTCGATCTCGGCGACCGTGGCATGAGTGAAGATCGTGCATCGCTCATGGTCGACAAGATCCTGGCACGAACGATAGGTAAAGCGGTTGTAACGCCGGTCAAAAGCCCAGGAGCGGATCCCGAGGCGGGCCTCGTCAAAATCGGGCAAGCGCAAACCCGCTGACTGGAAATCGTTGGCCGTGGGCATGCCAGCGGGAAGATCGAAACTGGCATAGGCCTGATCATAGTACGGACGCAGATCATGATACCCGATCGGCCAGCCCGAGTGCCGAATCCAGGCGCGTTTCCTGAAATCGATCGGATCCAGTTCTGCGACCCGCCCGCCCCAGATGGCTGTCGTGCCGCCGAACATCCGCAGTCGCGCATGATCGAGTTCGTAGTATTCCTCGCCGACTGACGGGCCCGCATTGAGGTCCGCGATACCGGCTTCGTAATCAAAACCGCCAGATTCAAGGATGGTCACACTATGACCCGCATCTAGTAACCGGCGGGCAATGGAGATTCCCGCAACACCCGCGCCGATCACGCAAATTTCTGCGCGATGTTCCGACTGCCCGGCTTCTCTGAAATCAATATGCATTCATGCTCTTTATTGTGCGGCGGCGCAGCGTCAACCAGTGTGGAAACGATAAGCTGGACAGGCAAGTTCTTTTCCCGTGCATATTGGAGGGGGCTTTGGAAAGCACAAATTGCTGGGCTGCAGGCGAGCGCCTGTCACGGCGAGCGAAACCGTACATCTTTCATGACCGGTTCTCTCGACAGCGATATACGCAACGGTTAGCACGCAGGGCTGCGACGGACGCGATACGCCGGTCCATGGAGAAAAGATGAAACGAGGCGCACACCCCCACTGGCTTTCGCTCGGCAATTCGGCACAGGCCCCTATCTGGGGAATGGACAATGCCGAACGGGTGCGCCGCCTCGCCTGCGCCGCCAGGATCCAGCCTCCCGAAGGCCGCACCTTGCGCGTCAACCTGGCCTATGCATTCGATCCGCTGCTGATGCGGCTGGCGCTCCGGCACCCCGACAAGCGCTTCACGCATGGGGAGGATTTCGTGATCGGGGTGGACGGAGGCACCGAAATGGTTGACCTGGCCACCCGCCCCGAATTCTACAACGCCCAGCTACGCAAGATCGAGCGCCCCTTTGCCATCCGGCTGACCCCGCAAAGCCGGGCCGACGCCGAACGGGCGAGCTATGACGCTTCCTACAAGGGGGTGACTGACCTGCTGACCAAATATCTTTGGCCAGGGCTGGCGTTCCACCTGACCCGGCTTGCCGCTGCCCTGCGGATGAGCCCGAACATGGTGACTGCGATCGGGGCGGCGCTGTGCGTCTGGGCGTTCTTCCTGTTCTGGCAGGGCCGGTACTGGGAAGGGATGGCGGCGGGCTTCGTGTTCATGGTGCTGGACACGGTGGACGGCAAGCTGGCGCGCTGCACCATCACCTCAAGCTGGTGGGGCAATATCTTCGATCACGGCATCGATCTGGTGCATCCGCCCTTCTGGTGGTGGGCCTGGGCGATGGGGCTGGGCAGCTGGGGGCTGGCCTATTCAACTCCCACCTTCCTGTGGGTGATGGGGGCTATCCTGGGCGGCTATGTCATCCAGCGCCTGATCGAAGGGGGCTTCATGCGCCTTTACGGCGGCATTCACATTCACGTATGGGAACGGTTCGACAGCCGCTTTCGCCTGGTCACAGCGCGCCGCAATCCGAATATGGTGATCCTGTTCGTAGCTACCCTGGCCGCCCGGCCGGACATCGGCCTGGTCGCCGTTGCATGGTGGACCGCCATTTCCTGCGCGGTGCATGGCGTGCGGCTGGTGCAGGCGATGATGCGCGCAAGGGGCGGGGAGGCCATCGGAACCTGGCTGGAAGAGACAAGAGGATGAACGAAACGCTCCGCAAATTCGGCTGGCCCGCAACGCTGGTGACCGAGTTCGATCACTGGGTGGTACTTGCCCGGCCCGCTCAGCCCACTCTGGGCAGTCTGGTCCTGGCCGCCAAATCCGAGGTGACTGCATTCGGGGATCTTCCTGCCGCCGCTCATGCCGAACTGGCAAAGGCTACCGCCGCCATCGAACGCGCACTGGGCAAGGCAGTATCCTATTCAAAGCTCAATTATCTGATGCTGATGATGGTCGACCCTCACGTCCATTTCCATGTCATTCCGCGTTATGACGGCGCGCGCGCCTGGGGCGGGCGCGAATTCGTTGACGCGGGCTGGCCCAGGCCACCGGAGCTGGGCCAGGCGATCGCGCTGGAAGGTGAGGATCAGGCGGCTCTTGTCAGCTGGCTGAAAGCGGCCTTCGCCTGACCCGGCCGGTCAGGCCCAGCCGTCAGTCAGACTGGTGGCGGTTTCGATGTCATTGAGAAAATCGACTTCGGCCCAGCCCAGCCCTTCGATCGACAGGGTTCCAACCTTGCCAGTGGTGGCCAGACTGTCAATCACCTTGAGATACCAGTGCTGCACGCCTTCGGGCGTGCGCATGGCCGCGCGCACCGCATCACGAAACAGGGCGGAACCTTCTCCACGAAACGCGAGGAACCCGATGGATTCGGCGTTGCTTTCGGCTGTTGTGAGCGTCTTGCCGATCCGCGACAGGCGACCGTCAGTCTCGCGCGTGACCTTCATGTCATCGCTGTCATAGGCCGGCTTCACATCGACCGTCACGGCAATCGGCCAGTCCGAACCTTGCTGTACGCGCTGCACCACCTCTTCAGACACCAGCGTATCGCCGTTGAGGATCAGGAAATCGCCCTTCATCGCCTCGCGCGCGATCCAGCAGGAGCCGAGATTGTCCGCCACCTTGTAGAACGGGTTGAAGCAGCTGCGCACCGTGACGCGGGAATCGGCAATCCCGGCGATCACCGCATCCACCATATCGGTCATGAAGCCGGTTACGACATCGATCCGCTTCACCCCGCCGCGGGCCAGCATCTCTACCTGCCATTCCAGCAGCGAACGGCCTGAAAATTCGATCAGGCACTTGGGCCGTTCAGCCGTGAGCGGGAGCATGCGCGAGCCCTGGCCTGCGCTGAGGAGGATGGCATGTTCAATCATCCCTGCGCCCTTAGGCAATGCGCGCGTTCATCACAATACTCGGCACGCCTGCGCTTGCGCAATCGTGCGCCCTCGTCCAAATGCGGACCGATGGCTGCCAAGGCGCGCGCGCGACCCATGCCCAATTCGCTGATGGGCCGAATGTTCGCCAACACCGTTTGGTTGTTGGGCGGCAAGGGCTTTGGCGCGATTTGCAGCGTGCTCTACCTGGCGATTCTGACGCGATCGCTCGGCCTCAAGGGGTTTGGTCACTTCTCGCTGATCTTCGGCACGGCGCAGGCGCTGATCGCCATCGCCGGCTTCCAGACCTGGCGCGTGGTGGTGCGCTATGGTGCTGAACATGTGCACGCAAGGAACTGGGCCGCCTTCGGCCGCCTTGGCATGGTGTGCGGTGTGCTGGATGCGTTGGGTGCGGCGATGGGCTGCGCCATCGCCTATGCCGTATTCTATCAGTTCAGCGATGCGCTCGACCTGAACAAGACCCTGGTTGACACGGCTTTCTATGTGAATTGCGCCATGCTTTGGGCGCTCGTTTCCGCACCGACTGGCATTGTCCGCGCGCTCGACCGCTTCGATGTCGCGGTCTATGTAGAAGCCATCGTGCCGATTGGCCGTCTGGCCGCAGCGATAGCGATTTGGCTCACCGAGCCGACACTGCTGCGGTTTCTCATCGCCTGGGCGGCAATCGATCTGGTCGAAGCGCTGGCATACTGGATCATGGCCCGGCGGCTCGCGCCCCAGTCCGTTCGTTTCGGCCATCTGCGCCACTGGCGCCAGGCGTTGGACGAAAACCCCGGCATCATCCGCTTTTTCTGGATTACTTATGCCAACGCCACGTTGGCTGCGGTCAAACGGGATGGGCCACTGCTGGCGGTCGGTTACTTTGTCGGAACCAAGGCGGCCGGTCTTTACCGGCTTGCCCAGCAGCTCAGTCAGGCGCTGGGCAAGCTGTCCACCCTGCTCACCCGTGCAGTCTATGCGGAAATCGCCCGGGCAAGAGTGAGCGCGGAAGCTGAGGAATTCAGCCGCCTCGCGGTCCAGACCACTCTGATCGCGGGGGCTGCAGGCGCGCTGGTGGTTGTGCTGGCGATCGCCGCTGGCGCGCAATTGCTGGGTCTTATCGGCGGCGATGCCTTCCGCGCCGGTTATGCGGTGATGATCCCGCTGACCATCGGCGCTTCGTTCGAACTGGCCAGTGTTGCCTTCGAGCCGGTGCTGCATTCGACCGGACGCGCGCGTTACGGGCTGATCGCCCAAATCATGGCAATCGTTGCGCTGTTGATCGCCCTGCTGGCCTCGGTTCACACCTATGGTGCTGACGGGGTGGCCTGGGCCGTAGCCCTGGCGGGTGCCGTCTTCTACCTGACCATGGGATTGATGGTGCGCTACACACTGCGCCAGCTGCATCGCGAAGAAGCCATGCGGACCGCAGACTTCAACCCTTGAAGCCATCCTTGCGGGCGCGGATATCGGCGAAGGCCAGTGCCGGATCCGGTTCGGGTGAGAGCATCGGCGCGCGCAAGAAGGGGTTCGTGGCCTTTTCCTCGCCAATCGTGGTGGGCACGGTCGGCAGCCCCTGCAGGCGCAGTTCCTCCACCAGAGCGATCCGGCGCATCAGCACTGCGCTTTTGTCCACCGTCTCTGCAAAGCGGGCGTTGGCGAGCGTATATTCATGCGCGCTGTACGCCACCGTATCCTCCGGCAGTGCGGCGAGGCGCGACAGACTGGCCCACATTTGCTGCGGTGTGCCTTCGAATACGCGCCCGCAACCCAGCGGGAACAACGTGTCGCCGACGAAGATCGTGCTGTCCGGCGCGGAATAGTAGCAGACATGGCCCAGCGTGTGGCCCCCGGTATCAAGCACTTCGAAGCGGGTTTCACCAAGCGAGACACTGTCGCCATCCTTCACCGCATGATCGAGCGGATAATGCGCGCGAACTTCTTCCGGGCCCGCCAGACAAGCGCCGAAGCGTTCCTTGATTGCGAGGTTCGCCCCGGCATGGTCCGGGTGCCAGTGCGTGTTGAGCACCAGGTCGATGCCCCAGCCTCTGGTTGCCGCGGCCGCAATGATCGCTTCGGCATCGGGCGTGTCAATGCAGGCCACCTTGCCGCTTTCGTCATCGCGCACGAGATAGCCGTAATTGTCCGAAAGACAGGGAAACTGATGCACGGTAATGGTCACTGGAACGATCCTTCCTGTTGCATCGCCGGTTGTGCCAGCATCAGGGGCCGCTTGTCCAATCGGCGCGACAAACAGGCGATTTCTTAGGACTTTCGTGGCAATCGCGCTATCCTTGTTCGTATCGAAGGGAAGGGACCGTCGTCCATGCGTGTATTGGTTACCGGCGCTGCCGGCTTCATCGGCGCCGCGCTGGCGGAAAAGCTGCTGGGCCGGGGCGACACGGTCATCGGCGTGGACAATCTGAACGATTACTACCCGGTTGCGCTCAAACAGGCGCGCCGCCAGCGGCTCTCGCAACAGGGCGGCAATCGCTTCACTTTCCTGCATTTCGACTTTGCCGACATGGCGGGGATGCAATCCGCGCTGCACGGGCTCGGATTCGACCGGATCGTTCACCTGGGCGCACAGGCCGGGGTGCGCTATTCGCTGGAAAACCCCCATGCCTATGTCCAGTCCAACCTGGCGGGCCACCTCAACCTGCTGGAACTCGCACGCCATGCGCGGGTCGATCACATGGTCTATGCCAGTTCCAGCTCGGTCTATGGCGGCAACGCCAAGCTGCCCTTCGCGGTGGAAGACCGGGTAGATCACCCGGTCTCGCTCTATGCCGCGACCAAGCGTGCGGACGAGTTGATGAGCGAGACTTACGCGCATCTCTATCGCCTGCCGCTGACGGGGCTGCGATTCTTCACCGTCTATGGCCCCTGGGGCCGGCCGGACATGGCGCTGTGGAAGTTCACGGCCAACATCCTGTCCGGCAAGCCGATCCCCGTCTTCAATCATGGCGACATGTATCGC
Source organism: Novosphingobium sp. (assembly GCA_024236235.1). Lineage (GTDB taxonomy): Bacteria > Pseudomonadota > Alphaproteobacteria > Sphingomonadales > Sphingomonadaceae > JACKKV01. The sequence continues at coordinate 237,664 of JACKKV010000003.1, forward strand.
GACTTTACCTATATCGACGATATCATAGCGGGCGTCATCGCCGCGCTGGATCACCCGCCTGCTGATGACGGCGCGGAAAAGGCAGGCGGCAGCGTCAAGCCGCATGCGCTTTACAACATCGGCAATCATCGCTCGGAACCGCTGATGAAGGTGATCGGCCTGCTGGAAGAGTCCTGCGGTCGCAAGGCGGAGCTAGAAATGCTCGACATGCAGCCGGGCGACGTGCACCGCACCTATGCCGATATCACCGCAATCGCCCGCGACCTTGGCTATGCCCCCACTACCTCGATCGAGGAAGGCGTGCCGAAATTTGTGGATTGGTTCCGCCAATACCACGCTGATTGACCCGCATGGTCTTGCCCGCCGCTGGCGCATGGGGGATGACGGGTCATGTCCATTCTCAGTGATCGCTGGATTCGCAACGAGGCCCGCCATAGCGGGATGATCGAACCATTCGTGGAGGCGCAGCGCCGCGACGGCTGCATTTCCTATGGTCTTTCCTCCTATGGCTATGACGCGCGCGTGGCGGACGAGTTCAAGATCTTCACCAATGTCGATTCAGCCGTGGTCGATCCCAAGGACTTCGCGGCCAACAGCTTCGTCGACCGCAAGACCGACGTCTGCGTGATCCCGCCCAACAGCTTTGCCCTCGCCCGCACGGTTGAGTATTTCCGCATCCCGCGCGATGTGCTGGTGATCTGCCTGGGCAAGAGCACTTATGCCCGCTGCGGCATCATCGTGAATGTCACTCCGCTCGAACCGGGCTGGGAAGGCCATGTGACGCTGGAGTTTTCGAACACCACGCCACTGCCCGCGAAGATCTACGCCAATGAAGGAGCATGCCAGTTCCTGTTCCTGAAAGGCAATGAACCCTGCGAGACGAGCTATGCCGAACGCGCGGGGAAGTACATGGGCCAGCGCGGCGTCACCCTGCCCAAGCTCTGAGCGCTTCGCGATGAGCGCCGGAGGGTGAGCCCGCGCCTGCCTGTTTGACAGTGCGCCGTCACCACCATACTCCCGCAGGCTGGCTGGCGTCGCCTGCGCCCTGCCGTGGCGGAGGTGACGATGCGAAACCTGTCGACGCGATCCTTCGAACCGGAACAGATGGACGATCCGGCCATCGATCCTGCGGTCTATGCCGCCGTTCTTGCCGATCTTTCGCGCGTCAATCGCTGGACGCTGACCGTGCGCCCGACCCTGAGCTTCCTGAGCCGCGCGACGCGGCACATGTCCTCCTTCAGCCTGCTCGACGTCGGCTTCGGTCATGGCGATATGCTGCGCGCCATCGCCGCATGGGCAGGCAGGCGCGGGATCACGGCGCAGCTGACCGGGATCGATCTCAATCCCCTGAGCCAGCAGATCGCCCGCGCGGCAACCCCCGCTGATCCAACGATCGACTACCGGACCGGCGATTACCAGGCGCTGGCCGGGCATTTCGACTTCATCATCAGCAGCCAGGTCGCTCATCATATGAGCATGGACCAGCTGCACGCCTTCCTGCGCTTCATGGAGGATGAAGCCCGTTGCGGCTGGCTGGTCAGCGATCTCGACCGGCACGTCATCGCCTACTGCGCCTTTCCCCTGCTGGCGCGGCTGATGCGCGTGCATCGCATCGTGCGCGAGGACGGCAAGCTTTCCATAGCGCGGTCGATCCGGGCGGACGAATGGCGCCCGATACTGGACGATGCGGGAATCGCGCGCGACGGCGTTCGTATTCGCCGCCATGTTCCTTTCCGGCTGTCAGTCGAACGGTTGTGCGGCTGACAGCCCCGCCGCAATATCCGGGCACCGTTCAGCCTGGGCCAATGCGCCCGCGCCGATAATGGTGCATGATTGGTGAAGTGAGTCACTGGCAGCAGGCGATGGTCGCTGCGCAGCCAGCCATTCCGGAAGGACGCAAGCGATCGTGCAGCATGCAGCCGCTCATATCCAGGCCATCGGCAAGGCGGTGCCGGAGCACGACGTGCATCTGGACTATATCCGCTGGGCCGAGGAGCAGATGGGCCGGTCGCGCGAGCGGGCGCTGTTCACGCGCATGGCCAGGCGTTCGGGCATCGATCATCGCTGGTCCGTACTGGCACGCGATGAGGCCAGCCGGTCGGCCACCAGTGCCGAAGGGTTCTTCCGCGCCAGCCCCGCCCCGTCCACCGCCCGGCGCATGGAGATCTACACCCGCGAGGCGCCCGAACTGGCGCTCGCCGCGATTGCGGACCTTGCCCGGCAGGCAGAGCTTGGCGGCATCACGCATCTGGTGGTCGCCAGCTGCACCGGCTTTGTTGCACCCGGGATTGACCAGATCATCGCCCGCAGGCTGGGCCTCTCCCCCGCCATCGAACGCACGCTGGTGGGCTTCATGGGCTGTTATGCCGGCATCGCGGCGCTGCGCGTGGCCCATCATATCGTCCGGTCGGACCCGCAGGCGCGAGTCCTGGTGGTGGCGGTGGAGCTGTGTTCGCTGCACCTGCCGTCAGGATCCGGGCTGGACGTGCTGCTGGGCGCAATGCAGTTCGGCGACGGCGCGGCGGCGGCGCTGGTCTGCGCCGGGCCGGGCGGCACGCGACTTGACCGCTTCTTCTGCACCACCCTGCCCGCCAGCGATGCGCTGATCCAGTGGACGATCGGCGATACGGGGTTCGACATGATCCTGTCAGGCGAGGTTCCCGCACGCATTGCCCAGGCCTTGCAGGAACCGGAGCTGCGCGACATGCTTCTGGCCGGACAGGACGCGGCCATGCTCGATTGGGCCGTTCACCCGGGCGGGCGCACCATTGTCGATGCAGTGGAAGGCGGGCTGGGGCTTGACCCTGCGGCGCTCGGCCCGTCGCGCTCGGTCCTGGCCCGCTTCGGCAACATGTCCTCGGCCACCATCCTGTTCGTGCTGGCCGAGATCATGGCCCGGCCGCGCCACGCGGCAGGCATTGCCATGGCCTTCGGGCCGGGCCTTGCCGCCGAAGGCTTCGCTTTCAGCCGCGCATGAACGAAGCGCCGCCGATCATCGTGGGCGCTGGCCCGGCGGGATCGGCTGCGGCGATCCTCCTGCTCAGCAACGGCATCGCCCCCATCCTCTATGAACGGCAGGCCACACCGGGGGACGCATTGTGCGGCGGCTTCCTGAGCTGGCGAACGCTTGAACGCCTGCAGGCACTGGGCCTTGCCCCCGGTGAAGCGAGCGGCCACCGGGTCGATCGGCTGCGGATCACCGCAGGCACACGGGAATGGTCCGGCAGCTTGCCCGCGGCGGCCATGGGCCTCTCGCGGCGCAGGCTCGACAGCCTGCTGCTTGACCGCGCCCGTGCGCTCGGCGCGGAGGTCCGGCACGCTGCCGTGCGCCATGAAGAGGGCGCCTTCCGCGCGGATGACGGGCGGGCGCTGCGCGCGGACAGCATCTTCCTGGCCACCGGCAAGCATGACATGCGCGGCCTGGCCCGGCGGCCCCGCGCCGCCGCCGGACAGAACCCCTTCCTCGGCCTGCGCACGCGCTTCGCCCCGCCCGCCACCATGGCGGCAGAGCTGGCGGGCACGATCGAGATGCACCTGTTTGCGGGCGGCTATGCCGGGATCGTGCTGCAGGAGGATGGCAGCGCCAATCTCTGCCTTGCCCTGCGCAAGCGCCGCCTTGCCGAGGCGGGAGGCGATCCGCTGCGCCTGTTCGATCAGCTCGCCGGACAGCCCGGCCCGCTCGGCCTGCGCATGGCTGCCTTGCCGGAGCAACCGCGCGTCGATGCCATCGGGCAGGTGCCCTATGGCTGGTATGCTGGCCGGGGCGCGCCCGGCCTGTTCCGGCTGGGCGACCAGGCCGGGGTCATCCCTTCGCTCGCCGGGGAAGGGATCGGCATTGCGCTGGCCAGCGCGGAGCTGGCGGTGCAGCACTGGCTGGCGGTGCAGCACTGGCTGGCGCGCGGCGCAGGCGGGGCGGAACGTTTCCAGAAAGCCATGGCGGCCCGGCTTCGCCCGCGCCTCGCCCTCGCGCAGGCGATCACCGCTGCGGGGGTGAGCGCGCGGGGCGGACCATGGCTGGCGCGGCTGGCTGCGATCCCCGGCCTTTCGCGCGGCGTGGCGGGCTGGCTGCGCATTGACTGAGCCGCAGGGCCTCAAATCGGACGTATCGGACACATCATAAGATAAAAAATCCGCTTCCCTGCCGCAACTGCGAAGAGTGGCGGGAAAGCGGCGATGGCGGTTCATCCGTGCGGGCTAGCATGCGGCAGCGATGTAGGAAAATGATCGCTTGTGCGGGGAGGCCGTTGGCGCGGCGGGTGGGGATTTGCTCACGCGGAGACGCAGAGGCGTCGCGCGGGCTGGCTGGCAAGTGTGCGCAGGATTGCGCCGCCCGAAGGCGAGGATCAGTGTCTGCTGCTGACTGTTTGGTGCGGTCGAGAAGACTCGAACTTCCACGGGCTTTCGCCCACAACGACCTCAACGTTGCGCGTCTACCAGTTCCGCCACGACCGCAAAATCGACAAGGGCCGAAGAGCGGCCCCTGCGGGGTAGGAGCGCGCCCTTAGCAAAGCCCCCTGCCCCCTGCAAGCGCCCCTTGCATGCCAATGCGCAGATCATGCCTTTACCACTCCGGGCATGACCGTCCCGCCGCGAGACGGGCTTAACCGATCGCTTGCGCAAAGGGTTAATCGCGCGTCAACCATTGCAGCATGACCTGCCGGATTTCCTGCCCTGTCCCAGTCTTTGCCGCAGCCTTCGCCGCGCGCTCGCCTGACGGGCCGGAGCGGGCGCGATGAGCCTGGCGGCGGCGCTGCTGCTGGCCGCAGCGGGCGGGTCGGCCGTGGTGGCGCCCGACGCGCCCAATGGTGTGCAAGCCCGGGCAGAGGCGCGCGCTGCGGTTGAAATCACGCGCGCCGAACGGATCAGCTTTGCCGCAATGGATGCCGCCGCCACGCGCAGCGCCCGGCCCGCCACGCATTATCAGCGCAGCAGCGACGGACTGCGGGTGACCTTCGAATTCGACTGAATTCAGCCCGGTTTCCAGCCGATTTCGGCGAATTCGGCGGAACGCGGCACATCAGTGACCGCTTCATTGATTGAAACGCTTTCGCCGGGGGCGAGCGTCGGCTTGGGCGGACGCACTTCCCAGCTGTAGACGATGCGTTCGCGCGCATCGCGCAGCACGATCAGGATCGGCGGCACGCTGTGAGTCGAACTGCCCAGATTGGTGACCGTGCCGCTGGCACCGAAAAATTCCGTGCCATTGGGCAAGGTCCGGCGATCCTGCTTGTCAGGCGGGAATTCCAGCTGGAGATCGGGCTGCGCCTGGGCAAAGGTGGGGCGGCTGACCGGCACCCAGTCCGGCAGGCCCCAATAGCTGACCGCCGCCACGATGGCGAGCGCGACCGCGGCAAAGACGGCGGCGGCGACCGTCCACAGCTTCAGCCAGTTGCGCCGCCCGCGAAATGGCGGTTCATGCTCGAACTGCGAATATTCGTCCTCAACCGCTTCTTCCACAGGTTCCGCGTCATGGCGTTCCGCAAATTCGGGCGGGGCGGGCGGTTCCGGCGGCTCCGCCACGGGTGGCGGGGGTTCCGCAACCGGCGCAAGGTCATCCTCTGCCGGTTCCTCCACGCGCGGGGCGGGCGGAGGCGGGGCGGGCGGCGGCGGCGCCTGCACGGGGGGCGGAGGAGGAACGGCTGCGGGTTCCGGCGGGCTATCGATGCGCGGCCCGTCCTGAAACCAGCTGTGGCGGCATTTGGCGCAGCGCACCGTGCGCCCGTCCACGCCGATGGCGCTGTCAGGGACAACATAGCGCGTCTGGCAGGCTGGGCAGGCGATAATCATTCGGGCTACTAAGCATGCTGCAGGCGCAGCAACAAGAGTCAGGCTGACACTGCGCCGTTCAGCATGCCTTTTTTCCACATCGATTGACCGCTATAGGCCGCGCAGCATGATCGCCATTCACACCTGCACCGCCACGGGCGGCCAATGGAACGCCCGATGAGCGGAAGCGGCGAGGATATCGTCCAGTTCAGCAATGTCGGGCTGCGCTATGGCACCGGCAAGGAGGTGTTGAGCGACGTTTCCTTCACGCTCTATCCTGGCAGCTTCTATTTCCTGACGGGGGCCAGCGGCGCGGGCAAGACATCTCTGCTCAAGCTGCTGTACCTCGCCCAGCGGCCGTCGCGCGGGATGATCAGCATGTTCGGCACGGATATCATCACCCTGCCGCGTGACCGGCTGCCCGGCCTGCGCCGCCGCCTGGGGGTGGTGTTTCAGGATTTCCGCCTGATCCCGCATCTGTCCGCATTCGACAATATCGCCCTGCCGCTGCGCGTGGCCGGGGTAACCGAACAGGATCTGCAAAAGCCGGTGGCCGACATGCTGGAATGGGTCGGGCTGGCCGGGCGTTCCGATGCGCGCCCCGCCACGCTGTCAGGCGGCGAGCAACAGCGCGTGGCGATTGCGCGCGCGGTGATCGGCCGGCCCGACATGCTGGTGGCCGACGAACCGACCGGCAACGTCGATCCCGAGATGGCGCTCAAGCTGCTGCGCCTGTTCGAGGCGCTGAACCGGCTGGGGACGACCGTGGTGGTGGCGACGCACGATCTGCACCTGCTCAAGAAAGTGCCGGATTCGCTGATCATGCGGCTCGACAAGGGGCGGCTGAGCGACCCCACCGGGGCGCTGCGCTATCCCCCGCGCCGCCAGGCGGCCCTGTCGTGAAGTCACCGCCGGTCATCGCCCGCGCGATTGCGCGCGGCTTCTCCGGCCTGTCGGGCGAGCGCGGATCGCAGCTGCTGCCGCAGGCCCGGCTGGCCGGGCCGATGCCCTGGGTCATCGCCATCATGATCGCGCTGACCTCGATCGCGGCGGCCGGCGGGCTGGCGCTGAACAATCTGGCGCAGGCGGCCAGGGCCGAGCTGTCGGGCGGCGTCACCGTGCAGATCGTGGAGGCAGACCCCGTCGAACGCGCCCGCCAGGCGACTGCTGCCGCCACGGCGCTGGCCGGAAAACCAGGGGTAAGCGCGATCCGGGTGATCCCCGATGCCGAACTGGACCGGCTGATCGAGCCCTGGCTGGGCGATGCCGCCAGCGGTGATGCCGCCATCCCGGTTCCGGCGCTGATCGACCTGCACCTGTCCGGAACGATCACCCCGCAACGCCTTGGCGAGCTGCGCAATGCCCTTGCCAGCGCAGCTCCATCAGCCCGGATCGATGCGCAGGCCGACTGGCTCGGCCCGGTGTTTGCCGCCATTTCATCGTTGCAATGGCTGGCGCTGGCGCTGATCGCGCTGCTGGCGCTGGCCAGTATCGCCGCCGTCTGGCTGGCCGCCCGCTCCGCGCTGGGCAGCAATCACGAAACGATCGAGGTGGTGCATCACCTGGGCGGCACGGATGCGCAGATCGCCCGCATTTTCCAGCGCTCGGTCGCACGCGATGCGCTGCTGGGCGGGTGTGCGGGGCTGGCGATCGGGCTGATCGCGGTATTCCTGCTGGCGCAACGCTTTGCCGCGCTTGGCTCGGGGATGATTGACGGCGGCGGGCTGGACGTGATGGACTGGGCGATCCTGGCGCTGGTCCCGGTGGCCGGGATCGTGCTGGCCGCGCTGACTGCGCGCTTCACCGTCCTCGCCGCACTAAGGCGCATGTTGTGATCGCGCGGCTTGCCGCCGGGGCGGTCCTTGTCTGGCTGTTCAGCTTCCTGGGCTTCGCCTTTGCGCTGCCCGGCCCGGCGGAAGACATCAAGACCGATGCAGTGGTCGTGCCGACCGGCAGTGACGGGCGCATCGCCCGCGGGCTGGAAGTGCTGCGCCAGGGGCAGGCGCGGCAAATGCTGGTGAGCGGGGTCGACCCCGAGGTCAAGCCGCGCGAATTCGCGGCGGAATACAAGGTCGAACGCCGCCTGATGCGTTGCTGCATCACGCTGGAATTCGCGGCGGTCGACACGCGCGGCAATGCGCGCGAAACCGCGGCCTGGGTCAGGAAGAACGGATACAAGAGCCTGCGCCTGGTCACGGCCGACTGGCACATGCGCCGTGCCGCAGGGGAACTGGAACACGCCCTGCCCGAAGGCGTCACGCTGGTGCGCGATGCGGTGCCCTCGCGCCCCTCGCTGCGCATCCTGTTTCTCGAATATAACAAACTGCTGGCAAGCGGCCTGTCCCGCTACACCGGAATGCTGGAAACCGACGCATGATCGCCGCTTTACGGTCGATCCTGTTCTACATTGCCTTCTACCCGCTCACCGTGGGGCTGGTCATCGTCGCGGTCGGGTCAGCGATGATCGGCGGCGCGGGGCTGTTCTCCATCGTCCGCTTCTGGACCGTCTGGCACCGCGCCTGCATGCGGCTGGCGGGTATTCGGGTCCAGGTTGAAGGAAAGCTCGCCGATGGCCCGGCGCTTTATGCGATCAAGCATGAAAGCTTTTTCGAAGCGCTGGAGCTGCCGCACTACCTGCCCCGCCCGGTCGTCTTCGCCAAGGCTGAGCTATTCAAAATTCCGGCCTGGGGCCGCGCCGCGCGCTATTACGGGCTGATCCCGGTGGAGCGTGAACAGGGCGCGACCGCATTGCGCGCGATGGGCAAGGCCGCGCGCAAATTCGCGCAGACCGGTCGGCCGCTGGCGATCTTTCCCGAAGGCACGCGCGTGCCGCACGGGCAGCGTCCGCCACTGCGTTCGGGCTTTGCCGGGCTGTACAAGATCGCCGGGCTGCCGGTGGTACCGGTCGCGGTGAACAGCGGCCCGCTTTACCACCGGCTGTGGAAGCAGCCGGGCACGATCACCCTGCGGATTGGCGAGCCGATCCCGCCGGGCCTGTCACGCGCCGAAATCGAGGCGCGGGTCCATGCAGCGATCAATGAACTGAACGACTGACGACTGACGGCCGCTGCCCTCCGGCCATCAATCCCCGTGGTCGGAGCGCCCGAAATCGGGCCGCGCATCGTCCTGTCCCTGCTCGATGATCGAGCGGCGGATGGCGCGGGTGCGGGTAAAGGCATCGAACAGCGCATCGCCATCGCCGCTGCGGATCGCGCGCTGCAGCGCGGTCAGATCCTCCGTAAACCGGCCCAGCATTTCCAGCACCGCGTCCCGGTTGCTGAGGAAGACATCGCGCCACATCACCGGGTCGGAGGCGGCGATGCGCGTGAAATCGCGAAACCCGCCGGCCGAATATTTGATGACTTCGCTCTGCGTCACCTCTTCCAGATCGGAAGCGGTGCCCACGATCGTATAAGCAATCAGATGCGGAATATGGCTGGTCACCGCCAGAACCAGATCGTGATGTTCCGCGCTCATCAGCTCGACATTGGCGCCCAGCGCTTCCCAGAAGGCAACCAGCCGGGTCAACTGGCGCGGATCGGTCTGGTCATCCGGGGTGACAATGCACCAGCGATTGTGGAACAGGCTGGAAAAGCCGGCGTCCGGCCCGCTGTGTTCCGTGCCCGCCACCGGATGCGCGGGGATGATCGTCGCGCCCGGCAGCGCCCTGTGCAGGGCTTCCTTCACGCTCTGTTTCGACGAACCGACATCGCTGACGATGCACCCCGGTGCAAGGCTGGCCGCGATTTCACCTGCCGCCGCGCCCATCGCCCCCACCGGAACGCACAGGATAACCAGATCAGCGCCCGCGACCGCGCCAGCGGCGGTATCGCAGATATCGTTGGCCAGGCCACGCTCTGCCGCGCGGGTGCGTACCGCCGGGTCCGCGTCATAGCCCGCAGTGGTGACGCCGGGCAGATGTTCGGCAATCGCAAGGCCGATCGATCCGCCCAGCAGCCCGAGGCCAATGATGGCGACGCGTTCGACACAGGCGAGAGGCTGGTTCATCGCGCGGCCTCGGCCATCTCGCGCAGTCCGGCGAGGATATCGCCCATCTGCGCCGTGGTGCCGATGGTAATGCGCAGCCCGTGCGGCAGGCCCTGCCCGGGCAGCCAGCGTGTGGCATAGCCGCGCTGCATCAGCCCGTCATGCGCGACCTCTGCGCTCAACGCGCCTTCGAACAGCACCAGCACGAAATTCGCCTCGCTCGGCACCGGACGCAGGCCATGATTGCCCATCGCCGCGATTTCGGCGGCAAAGCGCGCGCGTTCCGCCAGATTGTGATCGCGCGAACTGGCCACGAATTGCTGATCGGCCAGCGCCGCCGTGCCCATCGCCAGCGCGGTGTTGCCGACATTGAAGGGCAGGCGAATGCGATTGAGCGTGGCGATCAGCCCCGGCGCGCCGGTGGCCCAGCCGATGCGCTGCCCGGCCAGCCCGTAAATCTTGGAAAAGGTGCGGGTGACCAGCACATTGTCATGCGCGGCGGCCAGCGCCAGCCCGCCGTCATCATCTTCGGGTCGGAGATATTCGGCATAGGCCTGATCGAGCACGAACAGCACGTCTTTCGGCAGGCCCGCATGCAACCGCGCCACTTCGCCCCTGGGCAGAAAGCTGCCGGTGGGGTTGTTCGGATTGGCGATGAACACCACCCGCGTCCGTTCTGTCACCAGCGCCAGCAGCGCGTCCACATCCGTGCCGTAATCCGCATCGGGTGCGATCACCGGGGTCGCCCCGCAACGGCGCGCAGCGATATCGTAGACCGAAAAGCCGTACCGCACGTAGATCACCTCGTCCCCCGGCCCGGCATAGCCTTGCGCGGCGAGGTTGAGCAGTTCGTCAGAGCCCGCGCCGCACACGATCCGCGCCGGGTCGATGCCGTGCAACTGCCCCAGCGCAGCCCGCAGGGTGGCGGAATCGGGATCCGGGTAAAGATCGGGGCCAGCCGCGTCAGCGATCGCGGCCAGTGCGGCGGGGCTGGTGCCCAGCGGGTTTTCATTGGCCGAAAGCTTGATCAGCGGCCGCCCGTCCCCGGCCCGCGATTTGCCCGGAACATAAGCATGGATCGCTTCGATCCAGGGTTTGGCTGTGGGTGCGTTTTCCATCACGCGCGGGCGCATAGCGCTGTTCCGCGCCGATTGACAGCCTTGCGATGCGATCGCGCCGTCAGCCGGCCGTGCGCGGGGGCGATTGACAGCGCGCCAGCCACGCCCCAAGTCGCAATCGCAATGGCCACCGCCTCGATCATAAGCAATCACGGAACCGTGACGCTGCCCGAACCCCTGCCGCTGGATGGCGGGCAGCGGCTGGAAGGCGTGGAAATCGCCTATGAAGCCTATGGCACGCTGAACCCCGCCCGCGACAATGCGATCTTCGTCGCTCATGCCACCACCGGTGACCAGCATGTGGCGAGCCCCCACCCCATCACCGGCAAGCCGGGCTGGTGGGACCGCATGGTGGGGCCGGGCAAGCCGATCGACACGACCCGTTTCTACGTCCTCTCCGCCAATGTGCTGGGCGGCTGCATGGGATCGACCGGCCCCGGCAGCCTGGCCGCCGATGGCAGGCCCTATGCCATGCGCTTTCCGGTCATCACCATTCGCGACATGGTGCGCGCGCATGTGGCGCTGCTGAAAGAGCTGGGGATCGAACGGCTGCACGCCATCGTCGGCGGATCCATGGGCGGGATGCAGGCGCTCAGCCTCGCGGCCAACTGGCCCGACATGGCCGATCGCGTTCTCGCCATCGCCAGCACCGCAACCATGGCGGCGCAGAATATCGCGTTCCAGGAAGTGGGGCGCCAGGCGATCATGGCCGATCCGGACTGGCAGGAAGGCAATTATTACGGCACCGGCAAGGCGCCCGATGCCGGGCTGTCCGTGGCCCGCATGGCCGCGCATATCACCTATCTGTCGGAAGAGAGCCTGACCGGCAAATTCGGCCGTCGGCTGCAGGATCGCGATGCCAAAAGCTTCGGTTTCGATGCGGATTTCCAGGTGGAAAGCTATCTGCGCCACCAGGGGTTGAGCTTTACCGGGCGGTTCGACGCCAATTCCTATCTCTATATCACCCGGGCGATGAGCTATTTCGACCTCGAGGAAGAACAGGGTGGCCGGCTGGCGGAAGCCTTCGCCCGCACGCATGCCAAATTCTGCGTCATCAGCTTCGACACGGACTGGCTTTATCCTACGCCCCAGTCCCGCAAGCTGGTGCATGCGCTCAACGCCGCCGGCGCACCGGTCAGCTTTGTCGAACTGGCCGCGCCCTTCGGCCATGACAGCTTCCTGCTGGACGTGCCCGCGCTTGACCGGGTGGTGAAGGGGTTCCTCGAACAGTGAGCCTGCGCCCCGATCTTGCCCTCATCGCCAGCCATGTGCAGCCCGGCACGCGCGTGCTTGATGTCGGCTGCGGCGATGGCATGCTGCTGGCCGCGCTGCGCGACGAACGCGGTGTCGATGCGCGCGGCATGGAAATCGACGCGGAAAAGGTCGAACAATGCGTCAGCCGGGGGCTTTCGGTCATCCAGGGCGACGCCAACACCGATCTTGCCTTCTATCCCGACGATTCATTCGATTACGCAATCCTGAGCCAAACGCTGCAAACCACCCAGCGCCCCGATCAGATGCTGGACGAACTGCTGCGCGTGGGGCGGCAGGCCTTCGTCAGCTTTCCCAATTTCGCGCATTGGCGGGTGCGGCTGTACCTGCTGGCCAAGGGACGCATGCCGGTGACGCGCAACCTGCCGCAGACATGGTATGACACGCCCAACATCCATCACCTGACCATCGCCGATTTCCGCGATCTGCTGGACGTGCGGGGCGTGAAGGTGAAACGTTGCTGGTTCCTGTCGCGCGGCAAGCTGATTTCACCGCTGAATGCGAACTGGCGCGCGCATAATGCGGTGTTCCAGGTTACCCGCTAAGCGGGCGCCGCCGCGCGGCGGCAAGATCGGCGGGCGTGTTGATATTGGCTGGCCCGGCAGGCAGCATCACCGCCCGGGCCCCGATCCGTTCCGCAAAGGCCAGCATGGAATGGCGGCCCGCGCCTTCCAGGATCGCCTCGATCGCGCCGGTCGCCGACACCGGCCACAGCCCGATCACCGGCTGGCCCGCGCAATAGGCGGGCGCAGGGTTCAGCAGGACCGGCAGATCATCGGGCAGACCCGGTGAATCCACCCCGCAGCTCAGCACCGCCGCAAAACCCGCATCACGCGCGTGATGGAGGGCGGCAGCAATGCCGCCCAGCGGCCCCATGCCCGGGCGCGGCCAGTCAGGAAGGCAGGGTGCGGGGCCTGCTTCGCGCCCGGCGATCACCACCTGTTCGCACCAGCCGGACAGGCGATCGACCGCCAGCGCGATCAGGCTGTGCCCGTCGAGCTGGGCCAGCGCCTTGTCACTGCCAAAGCGCGTGGACGCCCCACCCGCCAGAACCAGCCCCAGAATCACGCGGCTTGCCTGCGCGATGCGATACGAAGTTTGCTGCGGTTCATCATCGTGCCGCTATAGGAAGGGAATGGACCTTCACACAATGCGCATCACGCGCGCCCTGTCGCCTGCCCGCCTCCCGCTGGCGCTTGCCATTCTGGCGGCCCTGCTCGCGCCAGCGCCTGCGGCGGCGGGCGATGCCGCTGCCGCGCTCAATCCGCGCCATGCCACGCTGCTGCGCTGTTCGGCGGCCTTCGCGCTGGCCGCACAACGCCAGAGCGCCGGGAATGTGGGGGCGCTGGGCTGGCCCCGGCTGGCCGAACGCGGGCGGGAGTATTTCGTGCGGGCGGGCGCCGAACTGATCGACAATGCCGGGATCGGGCGTGACCGGCTGAGCGCGCTGATGCACGATCAGGCCCGCGCACTGGACGCGCCCGGCGCATTGGAAGCGGCGATGCCCGATTGCCTGGCCTCGCTTGACGCATCGGGGGTTTGAGCCGGTTTTGCACTGAATATTTGCGCGGTCCCCGGTGGACGCGAAATGCCGCTTGGGGCATGAAGCCCCTGCATGTGGCACCTCTTCCAGTTTCCCCTCTGCCCGTTCAGCCGCAAGGTCCGGCTGTTGCTGAGCGAAAAGGGCGTCCCCTTTGAACTTGAGCGCGAAAACCCGTGGGAAGGGCGCGACGAATTCTATGCGCTGAACCCCGCCGGGCGTACGCCCGTGCTGCACGATCCCGAACGCAAGACCACGCTGGTCGACAGCCGGGCGATCTGCGAATATTTCGAGGAGACGGTCGACAAGAACCCGATGATCAACGGAACAGTGGCCGGGCGGGCTGAAATCCGCCGGCTGATCGCCCTGTTCGACGAGAATTTCTACGCCGATGTCACTGGCCCGTTGCTGCATGAACGGATGAAGAAGCGGCTGGTCTATCGCAGCCCGCCCGATTCAGGAATGCTGCGTCAGGCGATGAAGGCGGCGCATGATCATCTCGACTATCTCGACTATCTGATCGACAACCGCCCATGGCTGGCCGGCCCGCAGATGAGCCTGGCCGATCTGGCCGCCGCTGCGCAGATTTCGGTGGCGGATTATCTGGGCGGGATCGACTGGAACGGGCATGAACAGGCCAAGGGCTGGTACGCCCTGTTCAAGAGCAGGCCGAGCTTCCGGCCACTGCTTGCCGAACGGATGGACGTGATCCAGCCGCCCGGCCATTATTCGGACCCCAACGCCTGACCTGCACCGGCTTGAATGGCGGGCGGTCAGGCCGTATCTCTTGGCGCCAAGGAGAATGCCATGGCTGACAAACTCGATCTTTCCGATACCGAATGGCGCCAGCGGCTGAGCGCCGAACAATATTACATCCTGCGCGAAGCGGGCACTGAACGGGCCTTCACCGGCATTTACGAGAAGAACAAGGCCAGCGGCGAATATCACTGCGCCGGCTGCGGGCAGTTGCTGTTCCGTTCGGACAGCAAATATGACAGCGGTTCGGGCTGGCCCAGCTTTTATCAGCCGGTGGCCGATGATGTGGTCGAAGAACGCCGCGATGCCTCGCATGGCATGGTTCGCACCGAAGTGCGCTGCGCGCGTTGCGAAGGCCATCTTGGCCATGTCTTTCCGGACGGGCCAGAGCCCACGGGCCTGCGTTACTGCCTGAACAGCGGCGCGCTCAGCTTCGCGCCTGACGAAGCAGGCGAATAGGCCAGCCAGCCGTTGGCCACGCCCCGCCGCATTCGCCGTTAACGCCCGGTTACAATTCGCTTATGCATGCGACCGGATCGATGCGGGTGATCCCGCGCCAGGAAAGGTAACAGCGCCAGATGGCCAGACGGCGGGGGCTTCCGAACAGCAGGCAGACCGGACAGGAACAACCACAGCCGCGCCGCTGGCGCTGGCTGCGGCGGCTGTTCGCCTGGGGCGCGGCGCTGGCTCTGCTCGGCGTGCTCATTCTGGGCATAACGGTCGCCATGGCGGCCCGGTCCCTGCCCGGCTACACCGCGCTGATGAAAAGCGAGGCGGGGCAGACCATCGTGGTGCGCGCCAATGACGGGACGGAGATTGTCACGCTTGGCCCGAGCCCCGGCGAATGGCTGCCAGCCGATGAAATTCCGCAGGTGATGAAGGATGCGATGGTCTCCGTCGAGGACCGCCGCTTCTATTCGCATTTCGGCATTGATCCGATTGGCCTCGGCCGCGCGCTGTGGGTGGCCGCGACCGGGGACCGGAGGATCGCCGCCACTTCCACCATTACCCAGCAGCTGGCGCGCAACATCTTTCTCAACAACAGCCGCACATTCGACCGCAAGGCGCGCGAAGCGGTGCTGGCGTTGGCGCTGGAAACGAAATTTTCCAAGGACCAGATCCTCGAACTCTATCTCAACAAGGTCTATTTTGGCGGCGGCGCATACGGAATTGACGCGGCCAGCCGCAAGTTCTTCAGCCATTCGGCCCGCAAGATGAGCGTGGCGGAAGCCGCGATCATCGCCGGCATGGTCAAGGCTCCGTCACGCTATTCCCCCACCGCCGATGTCCAGGCTGCGGTGAAGCGCGCCAATGTCGTGCTGGCGCTGATGAAGCAATATGGCGCGATCGGGGCGGCTGAAGCGGATGCGGTCGATGTATCGGCGGTGAAGCTGAAAGAGGAAAAGGGCCAGAATTCGATCCGTTATTTTACGGACTGGGTGCTGCCCCAGCTCGACCTGATCCTGCCTGACACGCAGGAGCCGCTGGAGGTGTGGACCACGCTCGACCTTGGCATGCAGCGCGCCGCCACCGCCGCCATTCAGGCCAATGCGCCCAAGGGCGCGCAGGGCGCGCTGGTCAGCATCGATCGCGACGGCGCGGTGCTGGCGATGGTTGGCGGGACTGACTACGTCAGTTCCAATTACAACCGCGCCACCAATTCGGTGCGCCAGCCGGGATCGGCCTGGAAGCTGTTTGTCTATCTGGCCGCGCTGGAGGCAGGATATATCCCCGACGATCCGGTGGTGGATGAACCGGTCACGATTCAGGGCTGGAGCCCGCGCAATTCGGGCGGCAGCTATGCGGGGCCGATCGATGTGCGCACCGCCTTCGCCTATTCCAAGAACACCGTCGCCGCCCAGCTTGGCAATGATGTGGGGTTCAGCGCAGTGGCGGGCATGGCGCGCCGCTTTGGCATCACCACGCCGATTTCGACCTTTCCGGCGATGGTGCTGGGCAGCTCCGAAGTGCGGGTGATTGACATGGTGCGCGCCTTTGGCGCCGTATCCGCGCGCGGCAAGGCGATCGATCCCTATGGCGTAACCAAGGTGACGACCGCCGATGGCGAACTGCTTTACGCGCATGAGGAAACCCGGCCGCAGCAACTGGTTCCCGATTATGTCGCGGCGGGCATCACCGACCTGCTGCAAACCGCGGTCAATGTCGGCACCGGCAAGGCTGCCCAGATCGGGCGGCCGGTTGCGGGCAAGACCGGGACCACCAGTTCCAACAAGGATGGTTGGTTTCTGGGTTTTTCCAGCGGAATCACGACCGGCGTGTGGATGGGGCGGGACGATGCGCGCCCGGTTCCGGGCCTGCAAGGCGGGGCGGCCCCCGCCCGCGCTTTCGCCGCCTATATGCGCTATGCCGTGGCCAAGCGGCCGGTCGAACAATTCGACACTGATCTCAAGCTCCCCGAATGGCAGCTCGAACCCGATGATGAATATCTCTACAGCGATCCCGACCAGTATTACTATGTCGACGAACGCGGCAATCTGATTGACCCCAGCCGCCCGCGCGGGCGCGACGATCCCTATTTCGCACCGCAGGGCGGGGATGGGCCTCCACCTGCCGCCAGCGACGAGTTCCTTGACCGGGCGACCGGCGCAGCGCCGGGTGGCGGGGCGACGGGCAGCAATCGCAGCAATCTGCCGCCGCCGATCGGCAATGCCGCGCAGCAGCCCGGCCCCTGACAAGAGGCAGGTTCAGGCAGATAGGGTGAGGGGTAGACCGGGCTGAAATGCTCAGCCCGGTCGGTTCCTGTCAGCGCAGGCGAACCGGCACATAAGTGGCGGTGCGGCCACGGCGCTGAATCCGCAGCAGGATCGCTTCGCGCCCTGAACTCTGCACATTGCGCACAGCGCCTTCCAGATCCGACACATCGCCCAGCCCCTTGTAATTGGCCGAAAGAATGATGTCGCCGCGCTGCAATCCCTTGGCCGCAGCGTCCGCGCTGGGATCGACCGCCAGGATCACCAGACCCTTGGTATCGTCCGAAACGCCCAGCTGCCGGGTGATCTGGGGATTGAGCGCCGTTACCTGCAGTCCGAGCGCCTTTTCAATGAGGCCTTCACTGCTGACGCCCTTCCCGCTCATCGGATCCTGCGCTTCATCGGAATCGAACATCTGGCGCTGGGCGAGTTCTTCCTCGGTCGGGCGGCTGCCAACCGTTGCAGTGACGGTGCGTCGTGCCGCGTCACGCATCAGTTCGATCGCCACCTTTTCGCCCGGCTTGATATTGGCCACCAGATAGGAAAGCGTCTGGTCCGGCGTCACATCCTGGCCATTGACCTTCAGCACGACGTCGCCCGCCTGCAACCCGGCCTTGTCCGCCGCGCCGCCCGGTTCCACCGCCTGCACGAATTCGCCGCGATTATGCGGAATGCCGAGCGAATCGGCCAGATCCTCGTTCAGCGGCTGAATGCGGATGCCCAGATATCCGCGTTCGATCGACTGGCCTTTCATCAGCTTCTGCACGATCGGTTCGGCGGTTTCGGCGGGAATGGCAAAGCCGATCCCCACGCTGCCGCCGGTGGGAGAGAGAATCGCGTTGTTGATGCCGATCACATTGCCCTTCATGTCAAACATCGGCCCGCCCGAATTGCCGCGGTTGATGCTGGCATCGGTCTGGAGATAGCGGTCATAAGCGCCGCCCTGGCCAGTGTTGCGATAGACTGCCGAAACGATCCCGGCGGTGACCGTGCCGCCGAGCCCGAACGGGTTGCCGATGGCGACCACCCAGTCACCGACCCTCGCCTGGCGCGAATCCCCGAACTGGACGAAGGGGAAAGGCTTGGTGCGGCTGATCTTAAGCACCGCAAGGTCGGAAGCGGCGTCGCGCCCGATCAGCTCGGCAGGATATTCGGTGCCATCGGGCATGGTCACCGTGATCGATTCCACCTCGCCCTGCCCTTCGGCGGTGATGACGTGGTTATTCGTCACCACATAGCCATCAGCAGAGATGATGAAGCCTGAACCCAGCGACTGCGCCTCGCGCGTTTGCGGGGTTTCCATGCCGAACAGCTGGGCCAGCGGATGTTCGGGCACGCGCAGGCGCTGACGGGTGGAAATATTCACCACCGCCGGCTGCAATTGTTCGGTCAGGTCGGCAAAACTGCCGGGCGCCCCGGCGACCGGGGCCATCGTCTGCATCTGGCGGGCATCATTCTGCGCCACCTGGGCGCCGGCGGGAACGCCGGTCACCAGCGAAATCGCCGCGCCTCCGATCAGAAGGGCACTTGTCACTCCATAGGCATATCGCACGGGCTTCACGTCCTCTCATTCCTTTCGGTTACGGCGCAGACCGCCGGAAGAATCCTGGCGTATTCAGGCTTTCTGTCCTGAACGCACATTGAATGAACCCGGCAACCCCGATCTAGCGACGCCCCCGGAACTGGCGCAGATATTCATTGTCGGGCGAAAGGATGACCGAAGTTTCCCCTTCTCCGGCCTCGAAGGTGCGCCGGTAACTCTCCATCGCGCGATAGAAATCGTAGAATTCGGGATCCCGGCCAAACGCGGCGGCATAAGTGCGTGACGCTTCCGCCTCGGCCTCGGCCCGGATGATCTGCGCATCCTTGTTGCCTTCGGCGCGAATCGTCTCTGCCTCGCGCTTGCGATCCGTGGTCATGCGCGCATAGGCGGCGTCCAGCGGCGCGCCTTCTGGCAAATCGGTGCGCTTGATCCGCACGTCAATGATCTGCGCGCCATATTGCCGCGCCTGGCGATCCAGATTGGTGCGGATATTCGTCATGGCAGAGCCACGTTCGGCGGTCAGCATCGAGGCAAAGGTCCGCCGCCCCAGTTCCTGGCGCAGCACCGAGACCAGAATGGGTTCGAGCTGCAGGCGGACGTTGTCCGTGGTGCCGGCCTGCTGAACCATGCGCACCGGATCGATGATGCGGAAGCGCGCAAATGCATCCACCTGCAGGCGCTGCTGATCGCTGGACAGCACTTGCTGGCGTTCCATGTCGAGATCAAGGACGCGCTTGTCGATCCGTTCCACCCGTTCAAGGAAGGGAATGCGCAGCACCATGCCCGCCCCGGTCTGTCCATAGGCAACCTTGGTCCGGAACCGGTTGATGACCCGCACCGGTTCACCCGTGCGCACGATCACCGCCTGCTGGGTTTCGGGCACCACCACCACGCTGGACATCAGCACCACCGCCAGCGCAATCACGGCGAGAATGGACGGCTTATGATTTTCCCAGAACTGCTGCATGGTCACTGCCCCCCGGCGGGCGCTGGCGCCGCCGCTTCCCTGGCGCGCTTGCGAAGTTCAGGCAGCGCCAGATAGGGCGTCACGCCGGGTGTCTCGATCACGGTCTTGTCAGTCTTGCCCAGAACGCGCTCCATCGTTTCGTAATACATGCGCCGCCGGGTCACTTCGGGCGCCAGGCGATATTCGGTATAGACCTTGCTGAAAGCCTCGGCCTCGCCCTGCGCCTGGGCCAGCAGCTGCGCGCTGTACTGGCGCGCGACGTTGCGCGCGGCATCCGCATCCTGTTCGGCGGCAGACACATCCTTGAATGCCTCGACCACGAATTCCGGCGGATCGGTCTTGTCGATTTCCACACCCTGCACCGCGATCCCGGCGCGATAGGCGTCAAGCACCGTCTGCATCCGCCGGCGCACCCGTTCCTCAATCTCGGCGCGGCCCGCGCCCGAGAAGGTGTCATCCAGCGTCTGTTCCGCGACCGAAGCGCGCATCGCGGCCTCGGCCACTTCGCTTACCGTTTCTTCCGGCTCGGCCAGCTGGAACTTGAACTGCTTCAGATCCTTGATGTTCCAGCGGATCAGATAGGTCAGATCGACCAGATTCTGGTCGCCGGTCAGGATCAGCTTTTCGCCATTGCCTTCCGGAATGCGGACCAGACGGACTTCGCTGACGTTCTCGACAGCAACCTGTTCAACCGGCCAGGGCAGGGTGACGTGCAGGCCCGGCGAGAGGGTGCGTGAATATTTGCCGATGGTCGTGACGATCCCCTGTTCCTTCGGGCCGACCTGATGCACCATCGAGACCCCCAGCCAGACCAGCGCAATGCCGCCCATGAGAATGGGGAACCAGCTGCCCCCGCCCGGCCGTTCGGGAAAGCGGAAATTCGGCCCGCCTGGCCCGCGACGTGGTCCTTCTGGCCCACGCTGACGAAAAATATCCTCAATCGATGCGGAACGGCGGGGCCGGTCCGGCCCCTCACCCGGCGATGAGCCCGAGGGAATCCAGGGGTTGCGCGGACCATCCGGCGAGGAGGGACCATCGCCGCCAGCCTGCTCGCCACCAGCGCCATCGCCACCACCTTCACCGCCGTCTGCACCCTTGCCGGGGCCGCCGCCCCAGGGGTTGCGACGGCCTGCCATGGCCAATGCGATACGTTCGAAAAAACCGCCCAATCTTTGCATAACCCTCATTATAGGCAGGATGCGCGACAAAAACAGTGCCTTGCCTGCGAAATTCGCTAGGGAGGCGAAACCATGGACGAAGCACATATCCGCAAGCTGTTGCCTGAAGAGATTTCCCGACGTTTGCAATCGCTGCGCGTTGCCGACGGGAAAGCACTGGCCGTGCTCGATGCGAGGGGACTGGACGAAGCCGCGCGCAACCGCCTGGAAACGCAGGCACTGGCCGCAATCCGGCAGGCCGAAGGCATCAGCGAAGCGCGCGTGGGGCTGGTCGCCGACAAGATCAAACGGCGGATGATCGCCATCGCTTCGGGCAAGGGCGGGGTCGGCAAATCGACGCTGACCGCCAATCTTGCGGTTGCACTGGCCCGCACGGGACACCGCACCGGCGTGGTCGATGCCGATATTTACGGGCCATCCCAGCCCAAGCTCTTTGCCAATGAAGGCGAACGGCCCGGCGTATCGGGCAAAAAGCTGGCGCCCGTTGCCAGCGCGGCGGGCATTCCGGTGCTCTCGGTCGGCCATCTGGTCGAACCGGGCCGGGCAGTGGCCTGGCGCGGGCCGATGGCCGGCAATGCGCTGGGCCAGCTGATTGACGCCGACTGGGGCGAGACTGATCTGCTGCTGGCCGACCTGCCCCCGGGTACGGGCGATGTGCAGCTGACCATGGTCCAACGCCACCGGCCCGACGGGGTCGTGATCGTCTCCACCCCTCAGGATCTGGCGCTGATCGATGCCGCACGGGCGGTGCAGCTGTTCCGCGAAGTGGGCGTGCCGGTGATTGGCCTGGTGGAAAACATGGCGGGCTATGCCTGCCCGCATTGCGGCGAAATCAGCGATCCCTTCGGCCACGGCGGCGCGGAAACTGCGGCACGGGCCATGGACATGCCCTTCCTCGGCCGCATCCCGCTGGCGCTGGACATTCGCGCGGCCAGTGACGCCGGCACCCCGCCTGCAGCGGGCGAGGGCGCGCATGCCGAATGCTTTGCCGCCATTGCCGGGCAGATTGCGGACTGGCTGGAAAGGAACGAGGGCTGACGATGCAGCTTACCCGGCGCGGCCTGCTGATCGGCGCTGCGGTGGGCGGCGGGCTGATCGCAGCATGGAATCTGGGTTCGCGCCATTATTCCGCGCCGCTTTCTGCCGGTTCAGGCGAGACCGCGTTTGACGCCTGGATCAAGATCGCGCGCGACGGGATGGTGACGGTGGCCGTTCCACAGCTGGAAATGGGCCAGGGGATCACCACCCTGCTGCCGCAGATCGCGGCGGTGGAACTGGGCGCGGACTGGCGGCAGGTGGCAGTCGAACCGGCACCCGTCAGCGGCGCCTATGTCAACCTGCCGCTGGCGGCGCGCTGGGCGCCGCTGTGGGCATCCTGGCCAGCGCTGGCGGATGAACCGGATGACTGGCTGGTGCGCCGGTTTGCCGAACAGAAGCGGTTTTCGGCAACGGCGGACGGGCTGTCGCTGGCCGCGTTCGAGCAACCGTGCCGGATGGCTGCGGCCAGCGTGCGCGCATTGCTGTGCAAGGAAGCGGCCAGCCGCTGGGGTGTGGCCTGGGAAGAATGCAGCACTGAAAACGGCTTCGTCATACACGGCGACCAGCGTGCGCGGTTTGGCGAGCTGGCTGACGCTGCGGCGGAACGCAGCCCGCCTGACCCAGCGCCCCTGCGCCAGGAAGCGGCGCAAGAACGCCCGACCATGCTTGATCTGGGCGGCAAGCGCGCCTTTCCCCGGCTCGACCTGCCCGCCAAGGTGGACGGATCCTATCTGTTTGCGGGCGATATCCGCCTGCCCGACATGGTCTATGCCGCCATTCGCCACGGGCCGCTGGCGGGTGCGGAGCTGGCCGAACTGGACACGAAGGCGGCAGCCGCCACCCCCGGCCTGATCGGCATCGTCCGCGCCAAACGCTGGGTTGCCGCTGCCGGACGCAGCTGGTGGGATGCGGAGAAGGCGCTCAATGCACTCGCTCCGCGCTTTCGCGTTGCCCGCCCGCTTGACGGGGCTGCGATCGAAGCAGCGCTGGACAAGGCCGTGCGCGACCCCGACACGCAGCGGATGGCATCGCTGGGCGAAGGGGACGATCTCTTGGGCGATCCCACGCTCGCCCTGCGCTACGATGTCGCGCCCGCGCTTCACGTCACGCTGGAAACGGCCAGCGCCACGGCCCGCTTCCGCGATGGCATGCTCGAATTGTGGCTGGCCAGCCAGGCTCCGGAACAGGCACGGCGCAAGGTGGCTGACGCAATCGGCCTCTCCGAACGCGACGTGGTGCTTTATACCATGCCGGCCGGGGGCAGTTTCGACCGCCGGCTGGAAAGCGATCACGCGCTGGAAGCGGCCATGATCGCAAGGGAAATCGGGCGGCCCGTGCAGCTCGTCTGGTCGCGCTGGGAAGAACAGCACGCCACTCGCCCGCGCACGCCGGTGGCGGCGGTGCTTGCGGCCAGGACGGACGAGGCGGGCAACATCGGCAGCTGGCGGGCGCGACTGGCCCTGCCCGCCACCACCCGCGAATTCGGGGCGCGCCTGTTCGACAATGCGACTGACAACGCAGCGCTGGAGGCAAGCGCGGGCAGGACTGATCCGATGGCGCTGGAAGGGGCCTTGCCGCCCTATGCCATCGCCAATGTCGCGCTGGATCACACGCCCGTCGACCTGGGCCTGCCCACCGGGCGGATGCGTGGCAATGCTCATGGTTACACAGCCTTCTTCACTGAGTGTTTCGTGGACGAGCTGGCGCACCGCCATGATCGCGAACCGCTGTCCTATCGTATCGGCATGCTGGGCAATGACCCGCGGCTGGTCGCCTGCCTGCAACGGGCGGCGCAACTGGCGCAATGGGACGGCGGCGCTGACCAGAGCGGGCAGGGGCTGGCCTGCCATCGCATGGGCACGATCGAACAGGGCGGACGCATTGCCGTGATCGCGACCGCGAACCGGGGCGAGGGCGGCGTGCGCGTGCAGCGGCTGAGCGCGGCGGTCGACATCGGGCGGATCGTCAATCTCGATATCGCGCGCCAGCAGATCGAAGGGGGGCTGGTTTTCGGCATGGGCCTCGCGCTGGGCGCGGCGCTGACTTACGAAAACGGCCTGCCCACCGTCTCGCGCCTGGGCCAGATGGGCCTGCCGCTGCTGGCCGATTGCCCGGAGATCGAGATCGCCTTCATTGACAGCGACGGCGAGCCCTTCGATCCGGGCGAGCTGGGCATGGTGGCGGTGGCCCCGGCAATCGCCAATGCGCTTTTTTCTGCCACCGGGTTGCGCCTGCGCCGCCTGCCGCTGCTATCGGACGGTTTATGACGATTCCCCAAGGCCACCCTCCCGTTGCGACGGGCAAGATCGGCGTGCTGCTGGTCAATCTCGGCACACCCGATGCCCCGACCCCGGCGGCGGTCAAACGCTATCTGCGTAAATTCCTGTCCGATCCGCGCGTGGTGGAAATTCCTGCACTGCTCTGGCAGCCGATCCTGCGCGGCATCATCCTCAATACCAGACCCCGGAAATCAGCTCGTGCCTATCAGCAGGTGTGGACGGACAAGGGATCGCCGCTGGCTGCGATCACGGCGGATCAGGCAACGGCGCTGCAGGCCCGGCTGGGCGAGACGGCGCGGGTCAGCTGGGCGATGCGCTATGGCAATCCGTCCATCGCCAGCCAGCTTGAGGCCTTGAAAGACGAGGGCTGCGAACGGATCCTGCTGGCCCCGCTTTACCCGCAATATTGCGGGGCGACGACAGCGACGGTGGTCGATGCCGCAGCCGATGCGCTGCGCGCCATGCGCTGGCAGCCGGCGCTGCGCACCCTGCCCCCCTATCATGACGATCCGGCCTATATCGCCGCGCTGGCCAGCGATCTTGGCGCGCAACTGGATGCGCTGGATTTCGCGCCAGATGCGCTGCTCTTGAGCTTTCACGGCATGCCCGAACGCACGCTCCGGCTGGGCGACCCCTATCACTGCCATTGCCGCAAGACCGCGCGGCTGCTGGCCGACGCGCTGAGCCGCCCGCAGCTGCGCGTCGAAACCGCCTTCCAGTCCCGCTTCGGGCGCGCAAAATGGCTCGAACCGGCGACGGACACGATGATCGGGCAACTGGCGGGCGAAGGGGTGAAGCGCCTAGCCATCGCCGCCCCCGGCTTTGCCGCTGACTGTCTTGAAACGCTGGAAGAGCTGGCGATTCGCGGGAAGGAGCAATTCCTGGACGCAGGCGGGCAGGGCTTTGCCTATCTGCGCTGCCTCAATACCGGTCCGGCCGGGATGGAGATGCTCGAAAACCTGACCCGGCGCGAACTGGCGGGGTGGACGATAGCCTAGGCGGCGTGGACAAATTCCGCGCGGCCTAGATCGCGGGCTTGTACCCGTCATGCTGCAGCGTGACGATATAGGCGGCCAGATCGTCCGCCTGGGCGGGATCCAGATCGAAATCCATCTCTTCAGGGTAATTATGCGCGCTGCGCAGCCAGCTGGCCAGCGTGTCTGCCGTCAACCCGCGCCGGTTGGCGATATCCTCGAACGGCGGGGATTTGGGGTTGGGGGACAGTTCCGACCGCTCGATCGCATGGCAGCCGCCGCAGGCCGCCTGAGCAAATGCGTGAAGCCTGCCGGCCTCATCCGCGGAAGGGGGTGCAGGTGCCGCAGCCGCCAGGGGCGCAGCCGGGGCGGATTGCACCGCCGGGCCATCCGCCTGACAAGCCGCCAGCACCAGCGCCAGCAGGACCACGCCCTGAATTCTCGCCATCATCGCACCCTTGCCCGTCACGCGCATTTCCGCCTCAGAAATCCACCGCGATGCCATCTTTCACCCAATCGCCATAGCGGGTTGGGGAAAGGCCGGCCGGATCGCCCTGATCATCGGGCGCGCGGGCCGGGCGGGGCGCAGGCTCGTTGTGCCAATGCGCAGGCTTTTCAAAGCCGCCGGGGCGTTGGGTGGCGCGTTTCATCATGCGGCGATGATGGGATTGCTGGCGCATAAAGGCAAGCCGCGATAGGGGGCGGCGGTGAAAGATATTCCCGGACTTGCCGCGCGCCGTGCCGCGCTGAAGATGTGCGATGCGGTTCTGCGCCGTGGCGAAACGCTGGATCAGGCTGCGGGCGGGGCGATGCAGCATCTGCGCGCGCCCGCCGATCGCGCGCTGGCCCGCGCACTGGCGGCAGAGGTGCTGCGCTGGCTGGCCGATCTCGATGCGCTGATTGACAGCGCAACCCGCCAGTTGCTGCCCGACGATTCCAAGCCGCGCGCGGTGCTGCGGCTGATGCTGGCGGGCTGGCTGCGGCTGGAAACGCCGCCGCATGCGGTGATCGCAACTGGCCTGCCGCTGCTGGCGGGCGGGCCGCGCCGCCTG
Source organism: Novosphingobium sp. (assembly GCA_024236235.1). Classification (GTDB taxonomy): domain Bacteria; phylum Pseudomonadota; class Alphaproteobacteria; order Sphingomonadales; family Sphingomonadaceae; genus JACKKV01. Next base: position 263,845 of record JACKKV010000003.1, read on the forward strand.
GCGCATGGCGTGTTCTCGACCCTGGTGCGCAAATCCGCACCGCTCCCGCCCGCCCCCACCCTGCCCGCTGCGGTGCAGGCGCGCTGGGGGGACCGCGCGGCGGGCATCGCCGCCGCGCTGGCCCTGCCACCACCGCTGGACCTGACGCTGAAGGATGGGGAAGCGACCGGGCAATGGCGGGAGACGCTGGGCGGCCAGTCACTCGCCCCCGGGCATCTGCGCCTGCCGCGCGGCGCGGCGGTGGAGGCGCTGCCGGGCTATGCCGAAGGACAGTGGTGGGTGCAGGATTTTGCCGCCAGCCTGCCCGCGCGGCTGCTTGGGGCCGGCGAAGGGCGGCGCGCGCTCGATCTTTGCGCCGCACCGGGCGGCAAGACCCTGCAGCTCGCCGCGCAGGGCTGGCAAGTAACCGCGCTTGACCAGAGCGCGAAGCGGATGGAGCGGCTGCGCGCCAATCTTGCCCGCACCGGGCTGGGCGCGCAGATCGTGGTGGCCGATGCGCTGGCATGGGAACCGGCGGAAGCGTTCGATGCGATCCTGCTGGACGCGCCCTGCACCGCCACAGGCACCTGCCGCCGCCATCCCGATGTGCTGCACCGGATCGGCCCGCGCCAGATCGCCGAGATGGCCGGACTGCAAGCAACGCTGCTGGCCCGCGCGGCCGGGTGGCTGAAACCGGGCGGGCGGCTGGTTTATGCGGTCTGTTCGCTGGAGCCGGAAGAGGGCGAAGCACAGGCCGGGCTTGTCACGCTCTCCCCCGATCCGGTCCGGGCGGAAGAATTGCCGCCGGGCCTTGCGCCCAGCGCCGAGGGCTGGCTGCGCACTGACCCCGGAATGCTGGCTGAGGCGGGCGGACTGGACGGATTTTTCATCGCCCGCTGGCGGGGTTGAGACGCGGCAGCTTCATGCGCAGCAAGCCCGGCCGGCCGCTTACCCCTTCACCCGGTTCGCATGGCTCTTGCGCAGCTTGGCCAGCTTGGGCGGGATCACCGCCAGGCAATAGGGATTGCGCTGGCCTTCGCCCTCCCAATATTCCTGATGGTAATCTTCCGCCGGATACCATGGCGCCGGACCTTCGATCGTGGTCACCACCCGCCCGCCATGTTCGGCATTGGCGCGGGCGATGGCCGCTTCTGCCTCTGCCCGCTGCGCATCGTCGAGCGGAAAAATGGCGGAGCGATATTGCGTGCCCACATCATTGCCCTGGCGGTTCAGCTGCGTCGGATCATGCGTGGCCATGAAGATGTCGAGAATGTCGGCGAGCGCAATCACGGCCGGATCGAACCTCACCCGGATCGCTTCGGCATGGCCGGTCATCCCTGAACAGACCTCGCGATAGGTCGGGTTGGCGCCCGCCCCGCCGATATAACCGCTCTCCACGCTTTCCACCCCGATGACGTCACGAAAAACGGCCTCGGTGCACCAGAAACATCCGCCCGCCACGATTGCCGTTTCCATGCCATTCATCCTGTTCGTCCTATCCGCCCGTCAGATAGGCTCATTGACGGGCGTTGTCATCCGCGCGCAAAGCCCTAGATTGGGCTGAGCAAGTCACCCGCCCTTCCGGAGAATGCCATGCGCCGCCTGATCCTGCTTGTCGCCACCCTGGGTCTCTATTCCGCCCCGGTGATTGCCGAACCCGGTGATGCCCCCGCGGAATCCGGCATTTGCGAGGCGTGCGAAGGCCTGCTGGAACTGGCGCTGGACCATCCCCGCCGCGACAAGGACCGGGAACGCGACGAATGGCGGCACCCGGCGGAAACTCTGGCTTTCTTCCGCGTTGAACCGGGCATGACGGTGGTCGATTTCATCCCCGGCGGCGGCTGGTACACCCGCATCCTCGCGCCCTATCTGGGCGATGCCGGCCATTACATCGCGCTTAATCCCGATGTCAGCTCCGCACCCGAAAAGCTGCGCAACTATTTCGGCGGACTGGCGCAAAGCTTCCCGGCAAAAGCCGCCGCCTGGACCGGCATGCCCGAATCCCGCTTTGCCGCCTACAACACCGATGCCCTGCCCCCCGAACTGGCCGGCACGGTCGATCGCGCGCTCATCATCCGCGAAATGCACAATCTGAAGCGCAACGGGATAATTGACCGCGAGCTGACCGCGCTTAACCGCCTGCTCAAGCCTGACGGGCTGCTGGGCATTGTGCAGCACCGTGCCCGCGCCGATGCGCCGGACAGCTATGTCGATGGCAACAAGGGCTATCTGCGCGAAGCCGATGTGATCGCCATGGTCGAATCCTATGGCTTCGAGCTGGTCGCAAGGAGCGAAGTCAACGCCAACCCGGCAGACACGGCGGACTGGCCTGACGGCGTGTGGACTCTGCCTCCCGCGCTGCGGACGGGCAAGGATGCAGAAAAATACGCCGGCATTGGCGAGAGTGACCGGATGACGCTTCTCTTCCGCAAATGGCGCTGATACGGCCCGCCCCATGGGGAAAATCACGCTTGCCGCGCTGCAACTGGCGCTGAACTGCACTGAGGAGGCGGACAACATCGCCGCCGTCAGCGCATTGGTGACACAAGCGGCGGAACAGGGCGCGCAGATTGTCCTCCCGCCGGAACTCTTTTCCGGACCCTATTTCTGCAAGGTGGAGGACGAGGCGCTGTTCGCCCTTGCGCGCCCGGTGGCGGAGCATCCTTCGGTCATTGCGATGCAGGCGCTGGCGGCCAGACTGAAAGTCGCCATCCCCACCAGCTTCTTCGAGCGCGACGGGCAGCATTACTACAACACGCTGGCCATGATTGACGAGCGTGGCGAGATCCTGGGCACTTATCGCAAGAGCCATATTCCCGACGGGCCGGGCTATGAGGAGAAATATTATTTCCGCCCTGGCAATGACGGTTTCAAGGTCTGGGACGTCGCCGGCACCCGCATCGGCGTCGGCATCTGCTGGGACCAGTGGTATCCCGAATGCGCGCGGGTGATGGCGCTGCTGGGGGCGCAACTGCTGCTTTATCCCACCGCCATCGGCAGCGAGCCTTACGATGCCGAACTCGACACCAGCCGCATGTGGCGGCGCGCAATGGTGGGCCATGCCGTGTCCAACTGCATGCCGGTGATCGCGGCCAATCGCACCGGGACCGAGGATGGCCAGCACTTCTATGGCCACAGCTTCATCTGCGACGAATGGGGTGACGAGATCGCCAGCTTCGGCGCGCAGGAGAGCGGCGTGCTCATGGCCGAACTCGATCTTGAACGCGCCGCGCGCCACCGCGCCGGCATGGGCTTCTTCCGCGATCGCCGGCCCCTGCTTTACGGCCGGATCTGCGAGGATATCTGAAGCACCGCTATCTGATCGCGCTGGGCTCCAACGTCCGGCACCGCCGCAACGGGCCACCCCGCCGCGTGCTGGGTGCGGCGCTCGATGAACTGGCGGCCGCGCGCCAGGTAAAGCTGCAGGCAGCCTCCTCCGTCATTGAGAGCGCGCCGCTCGGCCCCTCGCGGCGGCGCTATGCCAATGCCGCCGCGCTGATCCGCAGCAAGCTGGAGCCCGCCGAACTGCTGGAGCTGCTCAAGGGCATCGAGGCCCGTTTTGGCCGCAGGCGCGGTGCGCGCTGGTCAGCGCGGGTGCTCGATCTGGACATCGTGCTGTGGGACGGGGGCTGCTGGTGGTCGCCCCGGCTGACCATCCCGCATCCCATGTTTCGCGAACGCCGTTTCGTGCTGGGTCCGGCATCGCGGATTGCCCCTGACTGGCGCGACCCGCTGAGCGGCTTTACCCTGCGCCAGCTCAATGCGCGCTTGACCACCCGGCGCGCGCTGCCTAGGTGAGCGCGCGTGCCACGGCACAACCGGTGGTGAGGGCCCTTAGCTCAGTCGGTAGAGCAACTGACTTTTAATCAGTAGGTCGCTGGTTCGAGCCCAGCAGGGCTCACCACGCAGTCACCAGTTTTCCGCCAGTCTGGCACCATCTGGCATGCTGCCGGAAATCTCCCCGAGTTTCCGAGGGTTTGCACCCGCGCGATCGTCGCATCGGCAAAACAGAGACGCACTGACCTCCCATTTGAGCGAGATTCTGGAGCAAGTTCTCAGAGGCCAAAAAAGCGACCCACTGTTGCGATGGTATCAGTTGGTGGAAATGTGCAGCGCCTTGCGCTGCTCGGCCCAGGCAAGGGGCATATCACCCATGCGCCACAGGTCGCGGGCGCCAAGATGCGACGGCTGGTTGCCGTTGAGAATTGACCGGACGATCGTCGGATCGAGATAGCTGATGCGAGCGACGCGCTGGGTGTGGCGGAGCTTTTCGATCGGCATCGCATCGGTTTCTGACTGGTCCATCTGGAGCAACTGCTCCCGAGCCGCGAAGGCCCGGGCGAGAAGTTCGACCAGTCGTTCATCCTTCTCGGTCGATGCATTGCCGGTCGGTTCGAGTCGCAGCCGGGGCTCGTGACCGTAACTGGCCTGATGGGTCGGGATGACCAGCTCGATGGTGCGATCAGGGATGCCTTCCATCTCCCCGGCGACGCCGAGCGCCGAAGTGCTGAAGGATGCACGGGCATCTTTCGAACTGACCGATATAGCCACCTTGAGCTGGTGGAACACGCTGCGGACTTCGGCAATCGATCCAGTGTTGATCCTCTCGGCTAGCGCTGAGCAGCAGGCGAACAATGCCGCCAGTTCTCCAGCGCCAAGTCCGGTTCCGAATTCGCGAAGCCGATCGTTGTCCTGCAACCATCGCATGATGGCGGTACGAACCGATGCCTCGAGTTCCCCTGCCGGCAGACGCAGAGCCGGGGCAGCAGCATCGTCATTCATGCTGGAAGCATAGTAGGAATAGCGCCGGCCATGATTGCGGGTATGGCACGGTGACATGGGTCGATCCTCGTCATCGCGGATCATGCCGGCCAGCAGCGAGATTTTCCTGCGCTGGATGGGAGCATTCGACATCGTGCGTTCGGCAAGCCTGGTTTGCACGGCATCGAACAGTTCGTTGCTGACGATGGCCTTGTGTTCACCGCGGTAGACTTTACCCTTGTGCACGACCTTGCCAATATAGATCCGGTTCGAGAGTAGCCATGCGAGTGCCCCGCGCTTGAACGACCCGCCACCCGATGTTCGTCCGCTTCGCGACGTTCGGCGTTTGGTGACGATGCCGTCACGCTGCAGTTCATCGACCAGGGTGCGGATCGAATCGGCAGCGAGGTATCGCTCCATGATGTTCCGAACCCTTGCGGCTTCCTCGGGCACGATGACCAGCTTGCGATCCTTGACTTCGTAACCCAGCGGCACACCGCCGCCCATCCACATGCCCTTGGCCTTGCTGGCGGCAACCTTGTCCCGGATTCGTTCGGCAATGACTTCGCGCTCGAACTGGGCGAAGGAGAGCAGGACATTGAGCGTCAGCCGTCCCATCGATGTCGTAGTCGAGAATGCCTGGGTCACGCTGACAAACGAGGCTTCGGCTGCATCAAGGACATCGATGATCTTGGCAAAATCGGAAAGGCTGCGGGTCAGTCGGTCGATCTTGTAGACGACAACGACATCGACTTTGCCGGCCTTCACATCAGCCAGTAGCTGCTGGAGGGCGGGGCGGTCCATGCTGCCACCCGAATAGCCGCCATCGTCATAAAGATCGGGAAGCAGGGTCCAGCCCTCGTGCTGCTGGCTCATCACATAGGCAGCACAGGCTTCGCGCTGGGCATCGAGACTGTTGAACGCCTTGTCGAGACCTTCCTCTGTCGATTTGCGGGTATAGACCGCGCAGCGCATCCGTTTGGTCGAAGTGCTAGTCATTGGTCGTAACCCCGAGCGATCCGAGACGAGGGCTGTGCAAGCCGAAGAACCGCGGGCCTGACCAGGCGGCTCCAGTGATCCGCTTCGCCACGGCACTCAGCGAGCGATAGCGATTTCCACGATACTCGTATCCGCTTTCGAGCACGACGACTTCGTGCACCTCGCCATGCCATGTCCGCGAAAGCCATGTGCCGGGCTTGACGTTGGGTGCGCGGACACCGCGTGGCCGGCGCTCCTCTGTTCGGGTCCGAACCGCCAATTGGCGAAGTTCGGTCCTGGTCAGGCCACCGAGCACCTGTTCCTGATACCGTGCTGCGATGGCTCGGGTTATTAATGCGATGCCGAAAGCCGGCGGAGCCGGTGTCCCAAACACCTTGCGCCACTCGGCCTTCTTCTGGGCAGGTGTCATCACGGACAGCCGTTCGATGCGTTCGTCCACCGTCATGATGCTCTGCCAGCATCGACAATCCGGTAGGTCCGGACGCCATCGATCTTGTCGCTGGCGAGATTGTGGTCCTTCTTCTTCAGCCCGGTCATCGCCGCCCGGGTTGTGTGTGGCAGCCAGCCAGTGGCCTCGCCCAGATCATCAAGCGTCGCGCCCTGTTCCCGCTTGAGCAGCGCGATGACCATGCTGATCTTGGTGGTCGGCGTCGGCATCTGCTTCGCCAGCGTGCTTGTGGCGGCGCGAGGCTTGCGCGGATGCACCGGCGGGGAGGGCGCATCCAGTTCTTCTGGCGTGTTATCCTGGAAGTCATGGAAGGTCTCGAATCCAATGGTCTCGCGGCCCTTGTCGGTGATGGCGAGGCCGTAGTGAACGTCATCGACGCTGCGCCAGTGGGGTTCATCAGCCTTGACCTCGGTCTCGACGAGCAGGTTGCGTCGCAGCAGCGAAGCAATGGCCTTGCGGGTAGGTTCCTCGGTCACCGGTACCGGGTGCGTCGATGACCGTAGCTTGCCTTCGGGATGTTTTGCGGCCTCAGCGAGCAGGGTACGTTGTTGGCCGGTCAACCGGATGGTTTTGGTCATGGGTAATCTCCTGTATTGGAAGGGTGACGACATGAGCGCCGTTCCCACCAGTTCAGGCCCCGACCATCGCGATGGGACGGGGCGGCGATCACCGTGACGGTGTGCGATCCGGTGATGAGACCAATGCTTGGAACGTGAACGAAGTCCAATGGAATGTGCAAGGAAGGTGAAAAAATTCACTCAATCAGCCGATTGGGCATCGCCATCGCTCCTGGCGTCGATCGTGAGCGTCGCCCGCAGCAGCGAAGATGCGTCTTCGGTGACCTGAAGGTACGACTGGAGCCGCTGGGCGCGGAGCATTGCGTCGGTGGGCAGGGCCGTGGCCATGTCGACCGAGATGTCCTCGATCAGGGCGCTGGCCTGCAAAACCAGATGCCCGATCAGGTCCGGTCCGTGATCTCGCGCTCTTCCTGTCCTCTATCCATGTCGGACACACATGCTTGGCTGGCGATAGAAGTCGAGACCGAGCTTTTCTCGAAGTCACCACTCGCTGCGAAGTTCATGAAAGCGGCGGATCGCATGCTCAATAGCTCCGGCCATTTCGTTGAGATGCTCAGGCAGGAGAGTCTCGATCCGCGGCGCAGATGCCATCAGCACCGTGATCTGGTGTTCGTCGTGCGTCCGGGCATTGCCGGGATAGGGTTTGATCTCGTCGATCGGCAGGTATGCAATCCGCTCGTGGCGGAACGCCACGGCATCGATCCGTCTTGCGACCTGGGTACTGGGGTGAACCCCCGGCGCAGCGGTGCCTTCCGTCAGGCGCTCCAGAACCGCCTGAGTGGCGCAATGATTGGCTGCCGCCATGTTCTCGGGTGTTAGGCGGCGTGGACAAATTCCGTGCGGTCACGGCCGGAGGCCAAAAACGTCAGTTCGAGAAGTGAGAACGAAGGACATGCTGGCATATTCGAGGACGAACGACGCTGAAATGGCGTTTTTGGCCCCGGCCCACAGGTGGGTTCGGCTCATTCGGGCGCTGACAGCGTTGCTCCGCCTGGAAAGAGGCCCGCTCTTCCTGCGGCTTCGCGCCTTGTCAGCGCCCGAATGGGCACGAACCGTGGCTCGCACGGAATTTGTCCACGCCGCCTAGTCCCGATAACTCGATCGGAGAACTGCCACCAAGGCCCGGGTGGTCGCTGGCGACGAAGACGAAGCCTCTGTCGGTCATGAAACGAGCCTGACTGTAATCGGGCTTCACCCAGATATCGAAATACTCCCGGCGAAACCCGCCGCCCGGATATCCAAAGACGACCGTGACAGGACTGACTGATTGATGTTGCATCATGTATCCGCAGCCAGCGCTGGACCTCGATAATCTTCCTTCTTGGTCATTATTGCCTAGTTCGTTCGGGCCATCTTGTTGGCCATCGCAACCGCTACGAGCTTCCGCGGTTTACGAGCGGCGAGTTGCGCCGACACTTTCAAGCTGACGGACTAAGTCGAGCTGCAAATTTTTGACCGCTTTCGGTAGTTTGACTGATTGCCGCGCAAAAGTGTGGGTCGGACGACCACTGCAGTTGCGACTAGCAGATCGGTATCAGGAACTTGCCCTTGCACGTCGATCATCTCCCACTCAGCGCATCAGTCGCGTAATCGACAATTGAGACTCAATGGAATGTCTATTGATTAAATCTCGTAAATATGTAGAACAGTGCGTGTGCGGTCGTATCGGATCGATTGTTTCGTGCCGTGGTGGCGGAGCAGATTTGCGTCATGCCGATGGCCTGTGATGGGCGCTCGCGCGCCGCGAGCTTCTGTTTTGTAAGGGAGTTATAGCGATGAATACCCGTAGAATTGGAATTCTCAGCTTATGCATGAGTTCGGCGTCGTTGATTGCGTTCTTGTCATCGGCAGCATATGCGCAGGATGCGCAGGAGGGCGGTAACGAGATAATCGTAACCGCGAACAAGCGCGAGCAATCGATCAACAAGGTAGGTCTAGCCATCACCGCCCTCAGCGGTGAATCTTTGAAGAACCAGAACATCGTTTCACTGAACGATCTTGCCAATTCCATTCCGGGGCTCAGCTATGCGCCGTCGGCCACCCAGACGCCGGTATACACCTTGCGCGGTGTCGGATTTTACGAAACGTCTCTGGCGGCATATCCAACCACCAGCGTCTATGTCGATCAGGTTCCCCTGTCATTTCCTGCGCTTTCCACGCATGCCAATTTTGATCTTGAGCGGGTGGAAGTGTTGAAAGGGCCTCAGGGCACGTTGTTCGGGCAGAATTCTACCGGCGGCGCGATCAACTTCATTGCCGCCAAGCCGACGAGCGCTTTTGAGGTCGGCGGAGATCTTTCCTATGGTCGCTTCAATCGCGTGGAAGGCAATGCCTATATCAGCGGTCCGTTGACTGACACGCTGCGCGCGCGTCTGGCAGTAACGGGCGCACATGCCGATGATTGGCAGCGCAGCTATACTCGCGACGACAAGCTCGGCGAAGTTGCCTATTACGGCGCACGACTGCTGATTGACTGGGAACCGGTAGACACACTCAGCGTCGAGATCAACCTGAACGGCTGGCGCGACAAGAGCGACCCGCAGGCGCCGCAGTATCAGACCCTTTTGTCGCAATCGCCATCGACGACGGTTCAGGCATTGCGTGACTTCCCCTTCGCTCCGTTCAAGGCGCGGGCGGCAGACTGGACACCGGAAACGCGGCCCCACGCCGATAACCGCCTGTTGCAGGGTTCCGGTCGTATCAATTGGGAAGTCGCAAGCGGCATCACGGTGACGTCCATTAGTTCGTATGTCGATTACAAGCCCGATCAGGGTTTTGAGACCGATGGCACCACCCTCATGGCGGACGACTTCATCGTCGATAAAGGGAAGATCAAATCCTTCAGCCAGGAACTTCGCATCGCGAACGATCCGCTTTACCCGTTTCGTTGGGTTGTCGGTGCGAACTACGAAAAAAGCCATGTCTATGAATATCAGCTACAGACATTCTCGGACATCAGTACGGCGCCGATCTTCGGATATACTGGGGCCTACGTGTATTCCGACCAGCGCATGCGCAATTATGCGTTCTTCGGGAATGTCGAATATGATTTGAGCGACCGCTTCACTGTAAAAGCCGGTGCTCGCTATACCGATGCGCGACGGAAGGCGGCAACCTGCACCGGAGATCCAGGGGACGGTACTTTCGCTGCCGCATTTGACGATCTTGCCAATGCAATCCAGCTTGGCTTCTTTCCAGTCGAAGGGTTTACTCCCACGGGCGAGCCGGTGGCACCTATCGGGCTAGGCTGCGCGCCGCTCGACAATACGACCGAGGATGGCACTCCTGCGACCTATCTGCCGGGCGAGTTCCGCGACACCCTGAAGGAGGATAACCTTTCCTGGCGGGTGGGCGTCGATTTCAAGCTTTCAAGCAATGCGTTGCTATACGCCAACGTTGCGCAGGGGTATAAGGCAGGCAGCTTCCCGATTGCATCGGCCGCGACGTTCGAGCAGTTTCTCCCCGTTACGCAAGAATCCCTGTTGTCCTATGAAGCAGGCTTCAAGTTCTCGACGCTGAACCGGAAACTGCAGATATCTGGCGCCGGTTTCTATTACGACTACAAGGATAAGCAACTTCGTTCGAAAATCGTCGATCCGATTTTCGGTGTTCTCGACGCACTCGACAATATCCCCAAGTCGCGGATGATCGGTGCCGAGCTCGATTTGACGTTGACGCCGGTTTCCGGACTGGTCCTGAGTGCATCCGGGTCGATCCTGGACAGCAAGGTTACGCAGTTCGTTGGCCTCGACACGGCTGGTGGATCGATAGACTATGCAGGGTCTGTCATCCCCTACACGCCCAAATATCAGCTTAGGCTGTCGGGTGACTACAAGTGGGAGATGGGTGACGTAGAACCCTTTGTCGGGGTGGTCTTTTCCACGCGGAGCAAGGCCAACGCCAATATCGGCGGCTCGCGCGGGCTGGTCCTGACTTCAGACTTCGCTTCGTCCGTAGCGCCGGAAGACGTATACGAGATACCCGGCTATTCGTTGGTGGACGTACGCGCAGGCGCTTCGTTCGACGACGAGCGCTGGCGCGTGACGGTATTTGGCAAGAATGTGTTCAACGAATACCATGTCACGAACATATTCACCGACTACGACACTATCGCCCGGTTTGCCGGCCAACCGGCCACCTACGGCGTAACTGTCGCGTTTAAGTTCTGGTGATCGAATAGGGCAGGCATGAGATCGAGCGGAGTATCGACTGCATGAAATTTCCGGCTTTTTCTTACGCCTGCCCAACATCGCTCGCTGAAGCGATTGAACTGCTGAACGATGATGAAGATTCCCGCCCCCTTGCGGGCGGGCAGTCCCTTTTGCCGATGATGGCATTACGCGTCGCCGCGCCGCGAATGCTAGTCGATCTCGGCAATATTGAAGCATTACGGCAAAGTGTCGTCCTTCCGGATTCCATGCGGATCGGCGCTATGGCGACGCACGCCATGAATGCCGCGTCATTCGACATCTGGATGCATTTTCCCCTTATGGCGCAGGCGTTGCACCATGTTGCCCATCAGGCAGTGCGCAACCGTGGTACATTCGGAGGCAGCATTGCACATGCCGATGCCGGTGCGGAAATGCCCCTGGTCGTTTCCGCCCTTGACGGAGTGTTGCTTCTGGACGGTCAGAGTGGGCAACGCACTTTGCCTGCCAGCGAATTTTTCCAGGGCCATTATACGACCGCGATCGAGCCCGGTGAAATATTGACGGGCGTCGAAATCCCCTTTTCCGACATGGACTGGGCATTTGAGGAATTGTCGCGCAGGCCGGGCGACTTGGCCATTGCAATGGTCGCAGCGGGTGTTTCCGTCGAAGATGGCGTGTGTAGCCAGGCCCGACTGATGCTCGGCGGCATATCCGACCACCCGATCCGCGCGGTTGAGGCTGAGACATACCTGATCGGCCGGGAATTGACGCCGAATGTCATTCGCGCGGCAGCCGGCATGTCCGCTGCCGGCATTCATGCCCGGTCGGATACGCATGCGAGCGCTGATTTCCGCCTGTCGTTGGCTACAACGCTAATGCGCCGCGCCCTTACTCAACTCGCGACCGGAGCTATCTGATGCGCCGTGCTGACGAAGATCAGAAAATGGGTGTAGTCGCCACGGTCAACGGACGTGAACGGCGCTTTGAAGTGCTTCCGCGGGTCAGTCTGGCGGACTCGCTGCGCGAGGAACTGGGCCTCTATGGTGTAAGGGTCGGTTGCGAACATGGCGTCTGCGGCGCCTGTACCATCATCGTGGATGATCTGCCCGTCCGGTCATGCCTGATGCTGGGCGTACAGGCCGATGGGAAGACGATCCGCACAGTCGAAAGCCTTGGCGGCGGCAAGGAACTGCATCCCCTGCAGCAGGCCTTTCAGCGCCATCATGCGCTGCAATGCGGTTTCTGCACGTCAGGCATTCTGGCGACGGCTCAGGCGCTGCTCGAAGAAAACCCTTGCCCGACCCGGGACGAGGTACGTGAGGTGCTGTCGGGCAATATCTGTCGCTGCACCGGTTATCAGACGATCGTGGACGCGATCATGGACTATGCCGCATGCGCGCAGGCGAACGACACCGCCTTTGACGCCGGAGCCGGGGAGTCGGCGACATGAGCAAGAGCGAGATCGCGCAGATCCGTCCCAAGTCCATCGGCACATCTATCCCGCGGCGTGAAGACCCCGGTCTGTTGACCGGACGCGCGCGATACATTGCCGACATCGTGTTGCCAGACATGCTGCATATCGCGATCCTTCGCAGCCCCGTCGCGCACGGAAGGATACGGCATATCGACGTCGCCGCCGCACAAGCGATGCCGGGCGTTGAACTGGTCTGGACCGGACAGGACTGCGTTGCCCGCTGTCCCGGTATCACGTCTTCTCTTGAGCAGGCGGGCTTTGCAGTAACGGTCCAGCCGTTGCTTGCACACGATGAAATATGCTTTGTGGGCGAAGGAATCGCAGTTGTCGTCGCGCATAGCCGCGCGCAGGCCGAAGATGCGCTGGAACGGATCGATGTCGACATAGAGGAACTGCCCGTTGTTACAGACGCATTGACGGCGGTTGACGGGGCGGATCTGGCCAACGCCGCCGTAGCGTCCAATATGATCTATCATTCGAACCGGGTGACGGACCCGGTGGACGAGGCTTTCGCCAGTGCAGCCTTGACGGTCGAAGGGCGTTTCAAGACTCCACGTGTTAACGCCTCGCCGATGGAAACGCGCGGATTCGTTGCGTCGCACGATTGGACGTCGGCTGCGTTGACCTGCTGGTCGGCCACGCAGATGCCCAGCTTCATCAAAACGATGATAGCGATATTCCTACAGTTTCCCGAACAGAATCTGGAGGTCATAACCCCGGCAGTTGGCGGGGGATTTGGTCAGAAGGCACATTTGCACCCCGAAGAACTGCTGGTCTGTATGCTTAGTATCGAACTGGGGCGTCCGGTAAGCTGGATCGAGGACAGGCAGGAGAACCTGTTCCGTGCCCCACAGGCGAAGCAACAGCTCAACGAAATGGCACTGGCGGTTGACAATGATGGCCGCTTTCTTGCGTTGCGCGATCGCGTCACCACCGATAGCGGCGCATATAATTCGTTGCCGTGGACGCCGCTGGTCGAAGGGCATGCGGGAATATTGGTCGCAACCGACCCATACAGGATTTCCGCGCTTTCGGCCGAATCCCTTTCGGTAGCGACCAATAAATGCCCCATCGGCGCCTATCGCGGGGTTGGCTTTTCGGCACCGACTCTTGCACGGGAAGTACTGATCGACCGGGCTGCTCGGAAACTGGGGCTGTCGCCCTTTGAAATCAGACGGCGCAACGTGATCAGGCAGGAAGATTTTCCGTACCAGACCCGCGCGGGGATGATGATCCGCGAAGGCAGTTTTTTGGAAACGGTCGACCGATTGGAGGCGATGGTCGGCTATGAGGATTTCAGGAAACGCCAGCAGGAGGCGCGTAAAGAGGGGCGGCTGCTCGGCCTGGGCATTTCGATTTTCAGCGAAATTAGCGGCATCGGCACTCGCGCGCTCAATTTCCTCGATTACCCGCTGACGTCGCATGATACCGCGACCGTACGCGTTGAGCCGACTGGTAAAGTGACCGTCACCACTGGCATCGTCACTTCGGGGCAGGGCCATCCCACTACGCTGGCGCAGATCGCAGCCGACGCTTTTGGCATACCCGTTGAGGATGTGACAATTCTGGCAGGCAGCACCCATCATGCGGTCGGTTTTGGCACGGTAGCCAGCCGGTCGGCGGTATTTGGTGCAGGCACTATCGGTCGTGCTGCGGAGATCGTACGCGGGCGAATGCGTGCGGTAGCCGCGCGTCTGTTGCAGGCCACCTCAGATGAGATCGAGATGGCCCAAGGGCTGGTCCACGTTCGCGACGATCCCGGCCGGGGAATGCCGTTCGCGGCGGTCGCCGGAGCGGCCTACTTCGCCGAGGCGACGCATCCCGAGGATTTCGATCCGGCACTGGAAGCGACAGCGGCATTTGATCCGTCCGACATCGTGCTGGCCAATGGCGGCCATGCCGTCATCGTCGAAATTGATCTGGAGACCTGCATGGCGAGGGTCGAGAAAATGTATGCTGTCGAGGATTGCGGTCGGATGATCAATCCGATGATCGTCGAAGGGCAGATCAGGGGCGGCATGGCCCAGGGTGTGGGGATGACTCTATTGGAAGAGTTGATCCATGACGACCGGGGTCAACTGACCACCTCTACCTTTCAGGACTACCTGTTGCCGACCAGTCGCGACATACCGGACATCGAAATTTCCCACCTGGAGACGCCGTCGTCACTCGTGCCGGGCGGAATCAAGGGGATGGGCGAGTCCGCGATGATCTCAACGCCGGCGGCGGTGGCCGGTGCGGTGAACGATGCGTTGGCCTGCTTCGACGTGGCGATCGAGCAGTTTCCCGCATCGCCCCAGCGAATATTTGAAGCCCTGTCGGAGGCCGCTGTGCTCGACGGTGCATCTTTACCCAACTGATCGACGAAGGAGTCGACCTGATGAATTTCCAATATCGCTTCACATTGCCTGTACCGGTCGATCAGGCATGGGCAACACTCCTAGATGTTCGCAGGGTGGCACCATGCATGCCGGGCGCCGGGATCGAATCCGGTGAAGGTGACCACTATGTCGGACGGGTAAAAGTGAAGCTTGGCCCCATCGAAATGGCCTATCGCGGGGATTTGCATTTCATCGAAAGGGACGAAGCCGCCCATCGCATGAAGTTGGAAGGCGTAGGCAAGGAGATGCGCGGCGGTGGCGGTGCGAAGGCATTGGTGACCATGCATGTCGCATCGGTTCCCGGGGGCTCCGAGGTTGCGATCGATAGCGAATATGAACTGAGCGGTCGCGCCGCGCAGTTCGGGACCGGGATGATCGACGAAATCGGTGGCAAGCTGATGAAGGAATTTGCACGCCGGCTTGAGAAGCTGATCCTGGGAGGTAATAATCAGGCGAGCGGCCAATCGTCGTTGATGTCGCAGGCGAGTGCGTCTGAGCGCGCGCGCCCATCCGCCAATGCAGGCGCAGACGATTGGGGCGGCGATGACAACGAACCCCTAGACCTCGTGGGTCTGGCATGGGGACCGCTTGTCAGCCGTAGCCTTCCGGTGCTTCATTTGCTGATTTCAGCCGCGACGCTGATCTATCTCGTCACTCATCTTCGATAAGGAAGGCCCTTCGCGCGGCGTGCGTGAAGCGCGCCGCGCACGGTTTCAGCGCTTCGAGATGTCATTGGGCGTGATTGTTGCGCTGTCCCTTGCGGCCTCTTCATAGACGCCGGTCAGTATGGACAGGAAATTGGTCAAAGTTTCCAGTTTCTCTGGCGCGTTCTGGATCTCGATCAGCCGGTTCATCAGAATTTGGGCCTTGATGTCGTGGTACTCGTCGGTGACCTCTTCGCCCAGTTCCGTAACCACATAAGTAAACTGATTGCCTTTGCCCTCGCGAATTTTCTGTACCAGGCCGGCGGCTTCCAGCTTGCGAAGGCAGTATTGAATATTCGGGATGTCATCCCTGTTCATCAAGTGTGCAATAGTTGCACTGCTCTTGGGCCTATCCTGCATTCTTATGACATGCAGGATAATGTGTTCCGACATTTTCAAGTCACTTGCAAAAATGACCGATCCAGTTTCAGCGACGAAACGCGAAAATGATTCCGCAAATCGTAAAATCGACCATTCGAAACTGGTGACCTTATATTCGAAATCGGATTTTGCGAGGTGCCATCCGCTATAATATTTCGGTTCCAATGCATTTCTCGTCATAATTTTCTCGAACGTACTTCGTGGATTGCACGGAATGCGCGCCATCGCAATGTCAAAACCCATCTAGGCTCAGGACTCATTGATCACAACCAGTAGCAGACGGTTGCGGCGATGGAGATGGCGGACATGAAGGTGTGTGCGCATCGGTCGTAGCGGGTTGCGACGCGCCTCCAGTCCTTGATCCTGCCGAAGACGTTCTCGATCTTGTGGCGTTGGCGGTAGAGTTCCTTGTCGTAGTGGTATTGGACCTTGCGGTTCTTGCGCGGCGGGATGCACGGGGTGATGCCTTGCGCGACCAGCGCGGCGCGGAACCAGTCGCTGTCATAGCCTTTGTCGGCGAGTAGTTCCTTGGCACGCGGGAGTGCCGAAAGCAGCAGAAAAGCGCCGTTGTGGTCGCTCATCTGGCCCTCGGTAAGCAGCATCATGATCGGCCTGCCCAGTCCATCGCAGACGGCATGGAGCTTCGAGTTCAAACCGCCTTTGGTGCGCCCGATACGTCTGGGAAGAGCCCCCCTTTTAACAGGCTGGCGGCGGTCCTGTGCGCCTTGAGGTGGGTGGCATCGATCATGATCCGGTCAGGCTCCCCGGCCTTGCCGGCCAGCTCGGCGAAGATGCGGTTGAACACGCCCAGGCGGCTCCAGCGGATGAAGCGATTGTAGATCGTCTTGTGCGGGCCGTAGTCCTTGGGAGCATCGCGCCACATCAACCCGTGCTTGATGACGTAGACGATGCCCGACACGATCCGCCGGTCATCAACCCGCGGAACGCCGTGCGACAACGGAAAAAATGGCTCGATCCGGCGCATCTGCGCCTCGCTCAGCAAGAACGGAACATCCATCGACAGCGCCTCCTTGACGCCGCCATTGAATCAACCAATCATGCCCTATGCAAGCTATTTAATAGGTCCTGAGCCTAAGCTCAAACTGATAACGATGAATAGTCAATAAAAAATCAATTGACAATCAATTTATCTTATGGTCCCATCAAATGGCAGTGCAATCTTTGCCTTCTGTCGGCAGCCGGTTCGGCGTGCTGGCTGAGGTAGGAGCGAAGGAGAGACAAATGAGCGACGGCGAAACTTCGATCGTAAGGCGGCGTGAGGTTCGTGGCACGGGTGATGCGCAGGCAGCGCGAGTGAACGACAGCGGTCTCCAAAGTCAGTACCAGCCATACAAGGACGCGGCTTGGGGGTTCATCAATCACTGGTATCCGGCGCTGTTCAGCGAGGAGCTGCCCGATGATGCCGTCGAAGGCATCCAGATTTGCGGCATTCCAATCGTGCTGCGCAGGGTGGACGGTAAGATTTTCGCGTTGAAGGATCAATGCGTGCACCGCGGCGTGCGGCTATCGGCCAAGCCGACGTGCTTCACCAAAGATTCCATCAGTTGCTGGTATCACGGTTTCACCTTCGATCTGAACGACGGCAAGCTTTCGACTATCGTCGCTAATCCCGACGATCCATTGATCGGCACAACGGGCCTTACGACCTATCCGGTTGAGGAAGTCGCCGGCATGATCTTTGTCTTCGTGCGCGAAGACGACTATCCGCTAGACGATGTTCCACCGGTGTCGGAGGATCTGCCGTTCCGTTTTCCGGAGAATAGCGAACGCTTCCCGCATCCCCTCTGGCCGGCAGCGCCCAGCGTTCTTGACGAGCATGCGGTAACCAAGGGTATGCATCGGACCGGTTTTGGCGATTGGCGCATCGCCTGCGAAAACGGTTTCGATAATGCGCACATTCTCGTCCACAAGGACAACAGCATCGTTAACGCGCTGAACTGGACTCTGCCGCTCGGCATTCTGCCGACCGCGGAAGATTGCATCGAGGTGATCGAGGACGACGACGCTCCGAAGGGCATGATGCAGTGGCTGTTCACCGACAAGTGGGCGCCGGTTCTCGAAAATGAGAAGCTCGGACTGAAGGTCGAGGGCGTGAATGGCCGCTTCTACCGCACTTCGGTCGTATTGCCGGGTGTACTGATGGTCGAGAACTGGCCTGAAGAACATGTCGTTCAGTACGAATGGTATGTGCCGATTACTAACGATACTCATGAGTATTGGGAAGTGTTGGTAAAGATATGTCCGACCGAGGAGGATCGTAAGGCTTACGACTATCGGTACAAGACGTTCTACAAGCCGCTCGCACTCAACGGCTTCAACGATTGCGACATCTACGCTCGCGAAGCGATGCAGGATTTCTACGCCGATGGCAGCGGTTGGGACGACGAACAGCTCGTGTCCACCGATGTATCGCCGATTACATGGCGTAAACTGGCGTCTCGGTGGAACCGCGGCATCGCGAAAGCTCCGCGCGGTGTGGAAGGCAAGATCCCTACGACCAGCTTGCGTATGCGCCGCACCGCAGAGGGCGTGCCTCCGGGCTATAAAGTGCAGAAGATCGAGGAGTGACCCGTGGATGACGGCGCTCAAGTCCTGTTCGCGTTTGCAGACGGAGTGGAACGCTCCGTCACTGTAAAATCGAACGAGACGATTCTCGATGCCGGCCTGGCCGCCGACCTGCCGTTGCTCTTCCAATGCAAGTCGGGCAGCTGTTCCAGCTGCATCGCCAAGTTGATAGAGGGCGAGACACGGCAGGCAGCGGGGCACACCACCTTGTTGCGCAGCGAATACGAGGCAGGCTTGCGCCTGCTTTGCCAGTGCGAGGCGGTCGGGAATTGCCGTCTCGAACTGGGCTATGATAGCGAGGCGGGCAGTGTTCGTGCTACGAAAGCAAAGGCTTTCGTTGACGAGGTCGAGAAGATCGCATCGAATGTGGTGCGTCTGCGTCTTGAACTGGCGGCCGACAACTGGGTCGATTTCCGCTCGGGGCAATTCTTCCAGCTTACCGTCCCGGGAGTTGGCGCCATCCGCAGCTATTCCCCGGCGACCACGCCGCGGGAATTGCCGATGCTGGAATTCCTGATCCGTCTGTTGCCCGGCGGCGTCATGTCGCAATGGCTGACCGATCAGGCGACGCCTGATGATATCATCGATATCGAGGGTGCGTTCGGCGCTTTCTTCCTGCGGGAAAAGGTTCGGGCGCCGCATATCCTCATTGCGGGTGGAACCGGTCTTGCACCGATGCTTTCGATCGTCGACGAGCTTCGCGCCCAGTCCGGTCGCAAGCCACCCGTGCTGTTGAGCTTCGGCTGCACCGATCCGGACGCGCTGTTCGGTCTCGACGCGATCAAGCTGCGCCAGCAATGGATGCCGGGGCTGACTGCACGCATTTCGGTCGACAATGGCGCAACCGGCGACCTGCTTTCGGGCAATCCGGTCGATGCAGTTCTGGCCGAAGACGTGTCCGATCCCAACACCGTTGCCTACTTGTGCGGACCGTCGCGCATGATCGATGCGGCCTTCGCGAGGCTCGAGGCGCTGGGCGTCAACCCCGATAACATTTTCGCGGAACAATTCGTCTCCAGCAGCGAAACGGGAAGCAATCCATGACCCCTACAAAGAAAGTGCCGTTCGGCGACGAACGTCAGCAATGGCTAGATGCAACTGTTGCCCGGCTGAATCCGGAGCGGTTGAAGGCTTTACTGTTCGATCTGACCGACATTCACAGCCCGACTGGTGCGGTGCGCGAAGCCAGCGAATTCATGACCGCGACCCTCGAAGGTATCGGAATGAGTGCTCGCTACATGCCGATGAACGATCGCACCGGCAATGTCCTGGCGGAAAAGCGCGGAACCGGCGGCGGCGCGGCGGTGATGCTTTATTGCCCGATCGACACGCATCTCGAGGGCAACGAAGACGATTATCCCTGGGTCGGTCCGCACCAGTTTATCGACCTTCACCCCAAAGCAAAGCAGCTCGACGATTGGGTCTACGGCCTCGGCGCATCGAACCCAAAAGGGATGATCGCTACGCTTACGGAAGTGGCGACCGCGCTGATTGAGGCGAATTTGCCGCTGACCGGCGACCTTCTGTTCGGTCTTGCCGATGGCGGCATGCCGGTCAACATTTCCGCCCGGGATCACGCGGGCATGTCGAATGGAGTGCATCACTTGTTGGCGCGCGGCGCTGCGGCGGATTTCGCAATCATCATGAAGCCGTGGAACTTCGTCTATCACGAGGAGCCGGGTATCGGCTGGTTCAAGCTGCGCATCCTGGGCAGCTACGGCTATGCCGGCGTGCCGCGCGGGACACCGGGCTTTCGCAGTTCGATCGTGCCGGCGGCGACTGTCATCCCGGAATTGGAGCAGTGGCTGATCGACTATGCGGAGCGCAACGCATCAGGCGTGGTGAAACCCCATGGCTGGATTTCGGGCATTCGGTCTGGTTCGGATGAGCGTCCCTCCTTCCCTTCGGCAGTGACTGAACTTTTCTTCGATGTGCGGATCAATCCGCGCACGAGTCCGGCCGAGGTAAAAGCGCAATTCGCGGCTTTCGTGCGCGAACTTTCGGCGCGCTTTCCCGACCTGGAACTGGAATGGGAAATGTATGGCTCGGTTCCGGGCGGTACCACCGATCCCGAAAACTGGATCATACAGTCAGCCATGCGAGGCTGGGAAGCGATTGAAGGGCGACCGCATCCGGTTCCCGATCCGCTTGGCGGGCAGACCGATGGCGCCGCGTTGCGCCGCTATGGCGTGCCGACGGCGCGCATCGGCTGGCCCTGGCCGGCGACGGGGTCCCCCGAGCCCGTGGCCGAAGGGCTGGGCGGGATGGGCGCGACCTACATACCCGACCTCATGCCGTGCGCACAGAAGATTGCCTATGCGCTGATCGATACATTGACCCGTCCGCGCAGCGAACTGGGCCTTTCATAGTCTTACAGAACGAGGAGAGAAGTCATGGCTACAATGAACGCTGCACGTGTGCACACGCCCGGGGGCGTTTTCCAGCTGGACGAAATCGAGCGCCCGAAACCGCGCCCTCATGACGTGGTCGTTGCCGTCAAGGCAGCAGGCGTCATCCCCAATTTGCGCAATGTGATGAGCAACTACGGCGACCGGGCCTATTTGACCGTACCCGATCTTCCCGCGATTTATGGTCTGGATGCAGCCGGAGTGGTCGAAGAAGTGGGCGATATGGTCACCGGTATCGCTCCCGGTGATCGGGTCTATATCAACCCAGGCCGTTCCTGCGGATCTTGCCATGCCTGCCGGACGTCGGATGCGATCAATTGCACGGCCTATACGTTTCAAGGCTATTTTGGTTTCGGGCCGGCATCGAAAGAGATCTATCGCCACTATCCCTATGGCGGATTCTCTCAATACGCGACGGCACCGGCCAATGGCCTTGTGGTGCTGCCCGATGCCGTCAGCTTCGAGCAGGCAGTGCGCTTCGGCTATCTCGGCACGGCGTATTCCGGCCTGATCAAGGCTGGTATCGGCCCGGGACGCACAGTGCTGATCAACGGGGCGAGCGGTACGCTTGGTCTTGGCGCCGTATTGCTGGCCCTTGCCATGGGCGCGACCCGCGTCCTTGGCGTGGCACGTAACAAGGAACTGCTGGAGCGGGTGCGGATGATTGATCCGACACGTATTTCGGTATTGTCCTCGGGCGACGAGCCTGTCGGGGAATGGGCGCGTCGCCTGACCGATGGGCTGGGTGTCGATGCGGCACTCGATACCATGGGACCGGGCGCGCCTGCCCAGGTCATGTTGGACGCCATTAGCGCGCTGCGCCGCGGGGGCAGGCTGGTCGATGTGGGCGGGATAAACGCGCCCCTTTCCGTCGATATGCATGAATTGATGTGCGCGCAGGTCAGCCTGATCGGTTCGCTCTGGTTCACCGTGGCCGAGGGGCAGGATATGGCCGCCATGGCCGGGGCCGGAACGCTGGACCTGTCAGTCTTTGAACACCGGATCTTCCCGCTTGATCAGGCCAACGAGGCTTTGGCCGTCGCGGAAAAGCGAGAGGGCGGTTTCGTCAACGTGGTGATCAACCCCTGAAAAGGGGGACGGCAGGCGATCGGTAAGGAGAAGCATTATGGTAAGGCGAGTAGTTACGGCGGAGAAGGACGGGCGATCCTATGTCCTGTCCGATGACGCGGTCGGGAACACGCATGATTTTGTAACGATGCCGGGTTTCCAGACCACACTGGCATGGGCCGCGCCGGCTGTTCCGGCATTGCCATTCGATGGGAAGGATCCGGTGTCGGAGGTGATTTCCATGTTGCCGGCACCGCATGGATCCTCCCTCATCATCGTTCAATTCCCACCCGACAGCGTGATGGCCTCGCCGGATTTCGATCCGGAGGCCGCCGGCAAGGAACAGATGGAGTTTCTTCCGGGGCTTGCCGAAACGTTCGATGACGACGGTTCGGGGAAACACAAGACCCAGACCGTCGACTACGACATCATCCTGGAAGGTGAATTGTGGATGGAGTTGGACGACGGCGAACTCACCCGCCTTAAGGCCGGGGATGTCGTGATTCAGAACGGCACGCGTCACGCCTGGCGCAATCTGGGCGACAAGCCGGCACGCATGGCCTCGATCCTGATCGGCGGTAGCGCGTAGGAACCAAGCGGGTTCCTACGCGCCCGCTATCCCTCAACATCGGAAACTGGGCGAGATGCTCCGAAACGACGTTCATTATGCTGACCTGACGACCGTTGGCGACATGTTGCGGGCGCGGGAAGTCTCGGCGACCGAACTGATGCAACATATGCAACAGAGGATCGCCCGTCTCGACTCCCTGTTGCATTGTTTTGCCTTCCTGGATCTCGATGCCGCGATGGCGCAGGCGAGGGCTGCGGATGCCTTGCTGGACCAAGGCGGTGGCGGTCCGCTGACCGGGATACCCATCGCGGTGAAGGACTTGTTCTGGACATCCGACATGCCGACCGCAGCGGGGATGGCGATCCACGCCGATTTTCGTCCGGCGCAGGATGCGACGGTGGTGGACCGCCTGCGCAAGGCAGGTGCTATCGTCTTCGGCAAGCTGCAGATGACCGAGGGTGCCTTTGCCTTGCATCATCCCTCGATCGAGCCACCGGTCAATCCGTGGGGTGAAGCGTTGTGGCCGGGTGCTTCCTCAAGCGGTTCGGGCGTGGCTGTCTCTGCAGGCCTGAGTTTTGCGTCGCTGGGTTCCGATACCGGCGGGTCGATCCGCTTCCCGAGTGCTGCCAACGGGTTGACCGGCCTTAAGCCCAGCTGGGGTCGGATCAGCCGTTATGGAACCTTCGAACTGGCCGCCAGCCACGATCACGTCGGGCCGATGGCGCGCAGCGCCCGCGATGTGGCCTTGCTCTATTCCCTCTTGGCCGGGCACGATCCTTGCGATCCGACGAGTTGGGTGGCGAGGCCCGATCCGGTGAATGCCGATGCCTGCAGCCGTCTCGACGGGTTGCGGATCGGCTATGCGCCAGCTGCGGTGGATGCTTGCGATCCCGAACTGGGGCCAGCGCTTGCGGAAGCCCTATCCGTTTTGGCCGGTATGGGCGGAAATCTAAGGGAAGTAACCTTGCCCGATCTGGTGGCAGGCGCCGGGCAATGGGAATTGCTGACCGGCGTAGAGGCGGCGCTGGCCCACTGCGAGACTTTCCCGAAACGGGCGGATGAATACGGCATCGCGCTGACCCGTCTGATCGAACTGGGCCGCCAGGCGTCCGCCATGGATTATCAACAGGCACGCCGGATACGCATGGATTTGCGCGGCCGTCTGGATGCGCTGTTGTACAATGTTGACGTGCTGGTACTTCCGGTAATGCCGTTCGCCGCTCCGACATTGGACCGGCTGGGCGCGCTGGCCGAAGACCCGGATGCCAATACCAGGCTGATTTCATTTACCGCGCCGTTCAACCTTGGTGGCCAGCCTGCGATTTGCTTGCCGTGCCGCCCCACTGCCGATGGTGCTCCCATAGGGTTCCAGTTGATTGCCGCGCGGGGGCGGGAGGACGCCATCCTGTCGGCGGCAATCGCATTCCAGCGCGAAACGGATTGGCATTCACGCCATCCCATCGACTGACGGCATGCAAATAACAAGGATAGCAACCGGATGGAACTGATCGGGAAGTACGGGATCGTTACCGGCGGCGGAACGGGCATGGGGCGTGCCGCCGCGCTGGCGATGGCGCGCGAAGGTGCGACGCTGCTGCTTGTCGGTCGGCGTATGGCGCCGCTGGAAGACACCTGCCGGGAAATCGAGATGTCGGGCGGCAAGGCGTTTGCATACAGTGCCGACGTCTCCGTCAGGGAAGAACTACAGGCCGCAGTTGCAGAGGTCGTCAGCCGGTTCGGGCGTCTCGATCTCGCTTTCAACAATGCCGGCGGCCACGCCGATTTCAAACCGATCCATGAGATTCCTGACGAGGAAGCTGAATGGGTTATCGACCTGAATTTCAAGGCAACGTACTGGGGCGTGAAATATCAGGTCGAGGCAATGGCAGCGACCGGTGGCGGCGTTATTGTCAATAATGCCTCGATTTTCGGTCTGAAGGCGATGCCCGGTCTTTCGCACTATGTGGCCAGCAAATTCGCGGTCGTGGGCCTGACCAAGGCGGCGGCGCTGGATGGGGCCAAAATGGGCATTCGTGTCAACGCGGTATGCCCCGGCGGCACGCATACGCCGAATTTCCTCAAGGTCACCGGCGGCGACGCCCATGCCATGGACGATATCGTGCCGATGGGACGCATCGGGCAACCGGAAGAGGTGGGCGAGGCCGTGGCTTGGCTGATGTCGCCGCGCGCCGCTTATGCCACGGGTGCGACGCTCTCTATCGACGGAGGCATGTCTTGCGGATGACCATGTCCATGCACTGCCCGTTCAATTCCGGGGCGGCGGCACCGCATTATCGACCATCGGCTTAGCAATTCTACAACGGGAACAACATGATGACCATCAGCGAACAGAGCTCAAGCCGCTTCGTCACCGTGCGGGAAGGCGATGACGAACTGAATATTCACTACAACGATCTAGGCGAAGGGCCGGATGTTGTCGTGATGATGCATGGCTCCGGCCCGGGGGCCACGGGGTGGGCCAATTTCCAACGCAATCTCGATCCGTTGGTGGATGGCGGATTTCGCGTATTGTTGATCGATCTGCCCGGTTGGGGGAAAAGCCAGAGCATTGTCAACGGCGGGTCCCGTTCTGATCTCAATGCCCGGATTGTGAAGGGCGTGATCGACCAGTTGGGGATCGAGCACACTCATATTCTGGGCAATTCCATGGGCGGGCACAGCGCCGTGGCGTTCGGCCTTACTTATCCTGAACGGACCGGCAAACTGGTCCTGATGGGCGGTGGAACCGGCGGCGCCAGCCTGTTTGCGCCGATGCCGACCGAGGGCATCAAACTGCTCAACAAGCTGTACCGCGACCCGACATTGGAAAACCTGAAGCGCTTCAATGAAGTCTTCGTGTTCGACGCCAGCGTGCTGACCGATGACTTGCTGGAAGCTCGTCTGGCCAACATGTTGAGCCGCAAGGACCACCTGGCGAATTTCGTAAAGTCACTGGAGCTTAACCCGCGTCAGTTTCCGGACTTCGGGCCTCGGCTGCCCGGACTTGAAGCATCGACGCTGATTGTCTGGGGTCGTCAAGACCGGGTAGTTCCGATGGATGCGGGTTTTCGTCTCATCGCGGGGATCCCGGATTCCCGACTGCATATCTTCAACCAGTGCGGCCACTGGGCGCAATGGGAACATGCCGATGAGTTTAACCGAATGGTCCTCGACTTCCTGCGCCACTGATTTGGCGCAAGTTTGAATTTTGACTAGCAGGAATTGCGACAAAGGATGCGCTCATGATCGTCGGCTCCATTTGTATGAGTCACTCACCATTGATGGACCGGAACCGGGCAAAGCCGGAAACCGAGCAAAGTTTTCGCGATGCCGTGCAAGATGCTGCGCAATTGTTCGATGCGTTGCGCCCCGACCTTGTCATTGTGTTTTACCCCGATCACTTGAATGGGTTCCAGTACAATATCCTCCCCACGTTGTGCATCGGTGCGCGGGCGCGGTCGTTGGGTGACTATGGTACCGTACCGGGGGAAGTGCGGGTTGACGAGGAAGCAGCGTTGTCCCTCTCCTCTCGTGTTATAGAGCAGGGGATTGATGCTGCATTGTCATTCGACATGCTGGTCGATCACGGTGCAACCCAGCCATTGGAGCTACTGGTTGGTGAAAGCGGCGGGCAACTGCCGCCGGTCATACCTATCTTCATCAATTGTGCAGCAAAGCCGCGCCCGCCCTTCTTTCGGGCACGCGCGTTTGGCGAAGCGGTGGGCAAGTGGGCGCAGGAAAGACCGGAACGAATTCTCATTATAGGGTCGGGCGGTCTGTCCCACGATCCGCCGTTACCCAATATCGCGACGGCCAGTCCTGAAGCAAAGGAACGCATGATATCGGGCGCAGCCTCATCCTTCGCTGACCGCCTGGCGCGGCAGGGCGGTGTTTTTCGGGCAGGTGTGGCCTTCAAGGAAGGGAAAACCGGACTGCGCGATCTTAACCCCGATTGGGACAAGAGTTTCATGGCGGCGATGGCAAACGGCACGGTCGCCATCGTAGACGACTGGGTTGAAAGCGATGTTGTCGCTGCAGGCGGTGGCGGCGCCAACGAAGTGCGGTGCTGGATAGCGGCCATGGCGGCTTTGTCGATGGACGGCCCCTACCGAACCGTCTCCGAATTCTATGCGCCTGTTCCCGAATGGATTACCGGAATGGGATTGATGACGGCCATCCCGAAGGATTTGTCCGTTGAATGAGCGTGGGAGCGCGCAAGCGCAGGGGCGTTGCAACGGAGTTTGTGGTGCTTAGCCCTTCAATCGGCAGTTTCGACGAGATTGGCCGTGCCCACCACCGCACGGAAGACGGAAAACGATGAAAGGAGAGCCTGTGCCGTAGCGGAAAGCAGTTGGGGCATCGAGTTTCTCAAATCGCCGGCCAGTTGCGCCCCGGCACGGTAAGAAAACCCGCCATCAAGCGTGCGATCGTGCAAAACCCTGCGTCAAGATAACTGGTAGCCTTCACCGCGATGTGATCAGAACAGGTCGTTTTGTCCAACTGGTCCTTAAGTCACTTCGCTATTCGTTCGGAATATTGTGCCCAATTCTCACGCTTTGTCGTCGCGGTTCGATGAATGCAACGGCGGTATGCCGGGCATAACTGAGTGAGCCGGACGGCGTTGTGGGCTGAGGGGTGGACGAAGGCTTTTGTCAGTCGTGCGCTCGACTTCGCGATAATGGTCTATCTGGCGGTTTTCACGATCCTGGCGAGCAGCAGTTGTATTTGACGAATTCTCTTGGCGATCGGCACTTCCTGCAGCAGGCTTATCGAGATTGCTCCCACGACTTTGGCGTCGTTGTCATGTACGGGAACCGCAATACAGAAAAGATCATCGCGAATTTCGTGCCGGTCGAACGCCAGGTTGCTGGTTCGTACATCCTCAATTTCTTTCCGCAACGCATCCGGTTGTGTGAGTGTGTTGCCCGTTAGAGCCACGAACGGACCATTCTCGAGATAGGCTTCGAAGTCGGATGTTGGCAGGGCGGCCAACAATACCTTCCCAATTGCCGAGCAGTAAGCCTCGAGTTGTGCTTTTTCAGCGGTGAAGAGTTCTTCCTCCAGACCCTTCTCCTTCACGAGATATGTCACCATTCCTTCCTCAAGAATGCCAAAGTGGGCAAATCCTCGTTGCGCCTTTGCCAGCCTTGCCAATGATGGCCGAAGCCTCATCGCCATGCGCCGAACAGGATTGTCGCTTCCTGCGATCGTCCAAAGCGCCGGACCGGCAAAATAATGCCCTTTGCGGCTGCGTTCGAGGAAACCTTCGGCTTCCAGAGTGAGCGCGAGCCGGTGCGCCGTCGGCAGCGGTATTTCGAGGGTCGCTGCGACATCTGTCAGGCTGGAGCGCCCTTCGTCGGCGACGATGGCGGAAAGCAGGTGGAGCCCTTTGGCTAGTGTCGTGGCCGATTTGGTTCCCATGGCTCTTCCTTCCACCAGTAACTCTCACATAGCAAGATATATGATTTGCTGCAGGCTGGCTCTTCAATGAGAGGTAACGCAAGAGCGGCTCAGGAGACGAGAATCATGAACGAACAATTCGAGCGGGCTGCACAGCTTCTACGCGCCGCATATAGCGGATCGGCGATCCCGCCGATGCGAGATTACCTTGATCCGACTGACGCGGAAGGCGCCTATGCGGTTCAAGCGATCAATACGCGTTTCTGGGAATGCCAGGGTCGGCGCATCGTCGGTCGCAAGGCCGGTCTTACGGCCAAGGCCGTGCAGCAGCAGCTGGGCGTCGACCAGCCCGACTTTGGTGTGCTGTTCGACGACATGGAGGTCGTCGATGGCGGCCACCTCGATACCGACAAGGTCATCCAGCCCAAAGTCGAAGCGGAAATTGCCTTCGTGCTTGGTGCAGACTTGCGTTCCCCCCTCTCCACCCCTGCCGAGGTAGCCGCTGCGGTTGCCAGTGTTCATGCAGCGATCGAGATCGTCGATTCCCGCATTGCGGACTGGAAGATCACTTTCGCGGACACTGTTGCCGACAACGGCTCCTCGGCCTTTTTCGTACTGGGGGAACAGGGACTTGAGCTCGAAGGGCTCGACCTTGAAGGCGCAAAGATGGTCATGACGATCAACGGCGAGGTGGTATCGACAGGTGTCGGGGCAGCCGCGCTCGGCAATCCGCTCAACGCCGCGGCATGGCTTGCACAGACCCTGGCCAGCGCCGGAGAACCGCTCAAGGCCGGGGACATCCTGCTGGCTGGTGCAGTCGGACCGATGGTGGCGCTGAAACCGGGCGACAAGGTGCGGACCGAAATCGACGGTATCGGCACCTGCAGCTTTACGTATGGAGACAAGTCGTGAGCCAGAAAACCAAAGTCGCGATCATAGGATCGGGCAATATTGGCACCGACCTGATGATCAAGGTCATGCGCCTGTCCGACGTGCTCGAAATGGGCGTCATGGTCGGCATCGACCCTCAATCGGACGGCCTTGCCCGCGCGAAACGGATGGGCGTGGCGACGACGCATGAAGGCATAGACGGCCTGCTCGCCATGCCCGAGTTCGCGGATATCGAGATCGTTTTCGACGCGACCAGCGCCGGGGCGCACAAGCGCAACAGCGAGCTGGTGCTGGCCGCCGGCAAACGGATGATCGACCTGACCCCCGCGGCGATCGGCCCCTACACGGTCCCGCCCGTAAACGGCGACGCGAACCTTGATGCGGCCAATGTCAACATGGTGACCTGCGGCGGACAGGCGACGATCCCTATCGTCCACGCCGTCAACCGCGTGGCCAAGGTGCACTACGGTGAAATCGTTGCATCGATCTCATCGAAGAGCGCCGGCCCCGGTACGCGCGCCAATATCGACGAGTTCACCGAAACGACCAGCCAGGCGATCATGGACGTTTGCGGCGCCACGCGCGGCAAGGCCATCATCATCCTCAACCCAGCTGAGCCGCCGCTGATCATGCGCGATACGGTCTATTGCCTGTGCGAGGAGGCCGATCAGGACGCGATCCGCAAGAGCATCGATGACATGGTCGCCGAAGTGCAGACTTACGTGCCCGGCTATCGCCTCAAGCAACACGTGCAGTTCGAACACATCGGTTCCAACCGCCCGCTGCGCATTCCGGAAATGGACGGCGAGTTCACCGGCCTCAAGGTCAGCACTTTCCTCGAAGTCGAGGGCGCGGCCCACTACCTGCCTGCTTACGCAGGCAATCTCGACATCATGACCTCTGCCGCGATGAAGACGGCGGAGAAAATCGCGCTGCGCATGCATGAAGGAGCCGCGGCATGACCTTCGACCCGACCCAGACCAAACTCTACATCCAGGACGTTACCCTGCGCGACGGAATGCACGCGATCCGGCACCAGTATGGGTTGGAACATGTGAAAGCGATCGCAAAGGCGCTCGATGCCGCCAAGGTTGACGCTATTGAGGTCGCGCATGGCGACGGG
This sequence comes from Novosphingobium sp., assembly GCA_024236235.1. Classification (GTDB taxonomy): domain Bacteria; phylum Pseudomonadota; class Alphaproteobacteria; order Sphingomonadales; family Sphingomonadaceae; genus JACKKV01. The sequence goes on from JACKKV010000003.1 coordinate 293,748, forward strand.
CTGCAGGGCAGCTCGTTCAACTACGGTTTTGGCGCCTATACCGACTGGGACTGGATCGGCGCGGTTGCCGAGGAGTTGGAACACGCCGTCCTGACCACCCTGCTGCTTCCCGGCATCGGCACGGTCCATGACCTGAAGCACGCCTGCGAAATGGGCGTGCGTTCCGTCCGCATCGCCACTCATTGCACCGAGGCAGACGTCAGCAAGCAGCATATCGAAGCTGCTCGCAATCTTGGTATGGACGTCTCAGGCTTCCTGATGATGAGCCACATGTCCGATCCCGAGGCTCTCGCCCAGCAGGCCAAGTTGATGGAAGACTATGGGGCGCACTGCGTCTACGTCACCGACAGCGGCGGGGCGATGAACATGGAGCAGTACGCCGCACGGCTGCAGGCCTATGACCGCGTGCTGAAGCCCGAAACACAGCGCGGCGTGCATGCCCATCACAACCTGTCGCTGGGCGTGGCGAACTCGATCGTCGCGGTGCAGAACGGTGCGATCCGGGTCGATGCCAGCCTCGCCGGGATGGGCGCGGGCGCGGGCAATGCGCCGCTCGAGGTCTTCATTGCTGCGGCAGACAGCTATGGCTGGAACCATGGTTGCGATCTCTTCGCGCTGATGGATGCCGCGGAGGATCTCGTTCGCCCGCTGCAGGACAGGCCCGTGCGGGTCGACCGAGAGACGCTGACGCTGGGCTATGCCGGGGTCTATTCCTCCTTCCTGCGTCACGCGGAAAAGGCCGCTGCCGACTACGGTCTCGATACCCGTTCGATCCTCGCCGAGGTCGGCCGGCGCAAGATGGTCGGCGGACAGGAAGACATGATCGTCGATGTCGCGCTGGATCTTGCTGCCCAAGGCGACAACGGCCATTAGCAATCGCAAGTGGATTTGTCGGGCGGATCCTCGCATTCATCTTATTCGCCTGCCCCGGCCTCGATAGGATCGAGCGGGATGATGTTCTGCTCCTGAATTGAGAACCCGGTAACGTCGAGGTCGATCTCCGGCTCGATGAGTTCCTTGAATTCGCTCTTGATGTGATCGAGGTTCCATTCGCCGCGTTCGCCAGTGCAATTGACGGCGAGATGTTGATTTTCACTGAGAGTTGACCCGGGATTTTCATCGAGAAGTGACCCGGGTTGCGGGGCCTATGTTCCCCTGGTTTGGGGTTTGGTCAAGGGTCGGCTTGTTTCCTTTTTAGTTGTGCTGTTGGCGGCGGAAGCCTTGAAGCGGAAGCTGTCGTTTCCGGTTTCGAGGATGTGGCAGTGATGGGTCAACCGGTCGAGCAGGGCGGTGGTCATCTTGGCATCAGCGACGCGAGGTCGCGTTCGACGATCTGCTTCGAAGAGAGTGCCAAGTTCTTGCCCCCATTACGGTCATTCGACTGGTCTCCCTTGTGGAGGGAGCCTTTAGCAGAAGCATAAGAACATGTCAAGAACATTGGGAAACTGCGATAGCTTTACAGACAGTTGGGGCAAGCCGGCAGCGCTAGGAAGATGCTGCTTCCGTTCCCTGTTGGAAGGGTTGGAAATCGCTGTTCCGCGATGCATGGTTCGCTGACCGCCTGGATTTAATTCCCTGTTATCGCTGCAGGGAATTGGACCGTCGAGATCGCGGATTTCTGCGGGTTTGAGGGTCTATGTAGCAGCCAATCAGCGCCAGATTTTGAATATTTCCCTGTATTTTCCCTGTAAAGCAGGGAAATCAGGCTCGAGACTGGTTAGGTCGGGACTGCACTGTTCACCACCTTTTCCCGCAAGCCCCGCACACCACTGCGGGTGTGCTTCAATCGCCGGAAAAATGAAGCAGGCTGTCTGCCGCGATCCCCTGTTCGCGCAAGGCCCGGCTGCCCCCAAGATCAGGCAGGTCAATCACGAACAGCGCGCGATTCACCACCGCGCCTGCCTGGCGCAGCAGATGCGCAGCGGCCAGCGCGGTCCCGCCGGTGGCGATCAGATCGTCAACCAGCACCACGCCCTGCCCGGCGGGCACGAGTGTGGGGTCAACCTCCAGCCGGTCCGTTCCATATTCCAGCGCATAATCGATCCCGATCGTCGGCACCGGCAATTTGCCGCGCTTGCGCACCGGCAGGAACCCCAGCCCGAGCTGCGCCGCCACGGCTGCGCCGAAAATGAAGCCGCGCGCCTCCATCCCCGCAATCGCCGCCGCGCCCGCACCGCTGGCGCGCTGCGCCAAATGCGAAATCGCTGCGCGCAGGCCCGGCCCATCGGCGAGCAGCGAGGTGATGTCGCGAAATTCGATACCCGGCCGCGGAAAATCCGGAATGGTGCGGATCAGCGCCCGGAGGTCCTCAATCCTCATCACCCGTCCCTCAACAGCAAACGCCCCCGCACCACCTGGGTGCGAGGGCGCGCATGTTCCGTCGCAAGCGGCAATATCAGCCTTTCTTGCCCTTCTTGTCAGCCCAGACCTGCTGCTTGGCGAGATAGGCCAGAACAGTGGCGAAGAGCAGGAAGCCCAGCACCGGCCAGCCCGTCTGCTTGCGCTTGTCGAGCGTGGGTTCGGCCGTCCAGGTGAGGAAAGCGGCAACGTCCTGCGCCATCTGGTCAACCGTCGCCTTGGTGCCGTCGCCATAGCTGACCTGATCCGTTGCGGTCAGCGGCGGCGCCATGGCCAGGTTGAGATTGGCGAAATAGGGGTTGTAATGCAGCCCCGGCCCCGGCGCGGAACCCGGGAATTCCTTGACCAGTTCGGCCGGCGCATCCTGATACCCCGTCAACAGCGAATAGACATAGGCAGAGCCTTCGTGGCGTGCCTTGGTCATCAGCGAAAGATCGGGCGGAATGGCGTTGTTGTTCGCCGCGCGCGCCGCGATGTCGTTGGGATAGGGCTTGGGGAAATAATCGGTGGGCATGCCCGCACGGGTCGTCGCCTCACCCGTGTTGGGATCGACGCCCGGCACCTGGAAGCCGGCCGCAATCGCCTTCACTTCGGCTTCATTGTAGCCGAGCTGTTCCAGATCACGGAAGGCCACATGGCGCAGCGAATGGCAGGCCGAGCAGACTTCCTTGTAGACCTGGAAGCCGCGCTGCAGCTGCTGCTTGTCGTATTTGCCGAAGGCTCCGTTGAAGGAGAACCCGCCCGACGGTTCGTGCGGAAGCTTGTGGAAGTGGTGTTCAGCGGTGGCGGGCTTGAGTTCGCCCTCGCTGATGACCGTGGCCGCGCCACTCACGAAGGCCCACAGGACAGCAGCCGTGAAGAACAGGCCGACGAGGATACCGATAAGGCGAGTCATATCCGTAACTTTCCCTTGGCTGTTCGTTCAGGAGGCCGCTTTGAGTTCGGCATTGTCATCCGAACCAAGCACGGCTTCGGTGATCGAATAGGGCAGCGGTTCAGGCCGCTCCACCGATGCGACGATCGGCAGGATCACCAGGAAGTGGAGGAAATAATAAGCTGTCGCGAGCTGGCTCATCATCACGAAGGGTTCTTCCGCCGGGGCGCCGCCGCAATAGAACAGCACCGCCATGGCCGGGATCAGGCCGAACCAGAAGAACTTGCGGAACAGCGGGCGGTAATGGCCCGATCGCACCGGCGACGTATCGAGCCAGGGCAGGAAGAACCACACCAGGATCGAGCCGAACATGGCGATCACGCCCATCAGCTTGGCCGGAATGAAGAAGAAGTCCGCAGTGAAAGCACGCAGGATCGCGTAGAACGGCCAGAAATACCATTCGGGCACGATATGCGCAGGCGTGCTCATCGGGTTGGCCGGGATGTAATTGTCCGGGTGGCCCAGCGCGTTCGGCAGGAAGAACAGCATCGCGCAGTAGAGGAACAGGAACACGCCCAGCCCGAAGCCGTCCTTCGCCGTGTAATAGGGGTGGAACGGAATCGTGTCGCTTTCACCCTTCACCTCAACCCCGGTCGGGTTGGAGGAGCCGGGGATATGCAGCGCCCAGATGTGCAGGATAACGACGCCCGCGATCACGAAGGGCAGCAGGAAGTGCAGCGAGAAGAAGCGGTTGAGCGCGGCATTATCCGGTGCAAAGCCGCCCAGCAGCCAGATCTGCAGCGGTTCGCCGACCAGCGGGATCGCGCCGAACAGGCCGGTGATGACCTTGGCCCCCCAGAAGCTCATCTGGCCCCACGGCAGGACGTAGCCCATGAAGGCGGTGGCCATCATCAGCAGGAAGATCACCACGCCCATCAGCCACACCATTTCGCGCGGCGCCTTGTAGGAACCATAGAAGAAACCGCGGAAGATATGGAGATAGACAACCACGAAGAAAGCCGAGGCACCGTTGGCATGCGCATAGCGCAGCATCCAGCCCCAGTTGACGTCGCGCATGATATGTTCGGTCGAATCGAAGGCGACCAGCGCATTGGGCGCATAATGCATCGCCAGCACCACGCCGGTGACGATCTGGAGCACCAGGCAGAAGCCGGCCAGCACGCCGAAATTCCAGAAATAGTTGAGATTGCGCGGCACCGGATAGCCGGCACCGATCGCATTATAGACGAAGCGCGGCAGGGGCAGCCTGTCATCCACCCACTTCATCAGCGGATTTTGCGGTTCGTATTGGTTCGCCCAGGGGAAGCTCATTGTCTCTATCCTTCGCCTCAGCCGATCTTCACGACAGTGTCGGAAGTGAATTCATATTCAGGCACCTGCAGGTTGAGCGGGGCCGGACCCTTGCGGATGCGCGCGGCGGTGTCGTAATGCGAACCGTGGCAGGGGCAGAAATATCCGCCAAACTCGCCCTTGTTCTCACCTTCGCCCGCACCCAGCGGCACACAGCCCAGATGCGTGCAGACGCCCATGGTGATCAGCCAGTTTTCATGGCCTTCCTTGGTGCGTTCGGCCAGCGTCTGCGGGTCGCGCAGGCTGCCGACATCGACGGCATTGGCCTCTTCAATTTCCTTGGCAGTCAGATTGCGCACGAACACCGGCTGCTTGCGGAACACCGCCTTGACCGCCTGACCGGGCTGAATCGCGCTGACGTCCAGTTCGGTCGAGCTTTCGGCCAGAACATCCTTGGACGGGGCCATCTGGCTGACCAGGGGCAGCAAGGTCACAACGCCGCCAACGCCCGCCGCGCCGACTGCGGCAATATTGATAAAGTCGCGCCGACGCACGCCTTCTCCGCTTTCTGCGGCGGCCACGCCATCCACATCCGCGGTGCCAGTACTTTCTGTCATCTGCCCTGCCTTGCCTCACCTGCGCCCCCGCGAAACGGAAGCGCGCCAAGAAAACCAAACCTTTTCGCGTTCAGGACCCCCCTCTCGCGATGCGCGGCGCGGCCTGATGCTGCCCTTTTCCACGCCAGTTTGGGCGGGCTGATAGACGCAAGGGCGCGGATTGCCAACAGGCATTTTGGCCGTTCCGCGCTCTGCATGCGCCAAAACCGCCCCGCCCGCATCTAGCGCGGCAGTCCGATGAGCGAGAATTGGCGGCCATAGGCAGGCTCGCCGCGATGCGTCGCGCGGCGGAACGAAAAGAAACGCGCGTCATCGGCATAGGTATCGAGCCCCAGCGGATCGACCCGTTCCAGACCCATCCGCTCCAGCCGCCAGGCGACATAGGCTTCGAGATCGAACTGCCAGTGCCCCGGGCGCCCGGCGGTGAAGAAGCGCGCTTCGTCATCGGCAAATGCCGCGCGGAACTCGGCGCCTACCTCATAGCTTTCGCGCGCGATGCACGGGCCGATCGCCGCGCATAGCGCAGTGCGATCCGCCCCCAGCGCCTCCATCGCCGCCACCGTCGCCTCCAGGACGCCGCCATGCGCGCCTTTCCAGCCGGCATGCGCCGCACCCACCACGCCTGCCGCGCGGTCGGCCAGCAGCACCGGTGCGCAATCGGCGGTGACAATGCCCAGCAGCAGCCCCGGTGTGGCGGTGACCAGCGCATCGGCCTGCGGCCGGTCCGCCTCGTCCCAGGGCTCAGTCACCGCAACCGCCTGGGCCGAATGCACCTGATAGACCGTGACCAGCCGCGCGCCGGGCAGCACCGCTTGGGCTGCCCGCCGCCGGTTTTCAGCGACCGCACCCGCATCGTCGCCCGCGCCCAGCCCGACATTCAGCCCGGCCGTGACGCCGGTTGACACGCCCCCCGCGCGGGTCAGGAAGCCATGCGGCAGGCCCGCCAGGGCAGCGCTGCGAATCGCCTCAACCAAGGCTGCGCGCGACCTGTTCGGAGGTATCGCGTGACAGGCCCGGCGCGGCGGCGAGCCGTTCCAGCTCGCGCTTCATCAGGGCCGAGCGCCCTGCCTCGATCCGTCGCCAGCGCCCCAGCGGCGGGACGAAGCGCGCCGCGGTCTGCGGGTTGATCGGATCCAGCGCCAGGATGAGGTCGGCGATCAGGCGATAGCCCGCCCCGTCAGCCGTGTGGAACGCCTGCGGATTGGCAGCGAAGGCCATGTAGAGCGAGCGCACCCGGTTCGGGTTGTGCAGGGTGAAGTCGGGATGCTGCGCTAGTTCGCGCACATGCGCCAGCGCCTGCGGGTGAAGCGAGGCGGCCTGGATCGAAAACCACTTGTCCGTCACCAGCGCATTGCCTGCGTAACGCGCCTTGAAATCGGCCAGCAATTCGCCCCGTTCGGCACAGTCGAGCCCGGCCAGGACCATCAGCGCGCCTTGCCGATCCGTCATGTTGTCGGCCCCGCGATATTGCGCTGCGGCCAGGGCAGCGGCGCGCGCGGGCGCGGCGGCGGCAAGATAGACCAGCGCCTGAGTCTTGAGTTTGCGGGCGCCGCGCGCGGCGGCGTCCGGGCCAAAAGGCACCGCGCTCGCCCGTTCGTGCAGCGCGACCAGCCGGCTTTCCAGCCGCTGTCCCAGCCAGCACTTCAGCCCTTCGCGCGCGCCATGGATCGCAGCCGGATCGGCCACCAGCATCTGTTCGGCCAGATAGGCCTCGCCAGGCAGGATCATCAGCTCGCCACGCATCAGATCGTCAAGCGCGCCGTCTGCCAGCACAGCCTCGAAGGCGGTGCCAATCGCCGCACGGGTCGCCTCGTCGCCGTGACCGTCCGCTGCCGCCGTGAGATAGCGCACCGCCAGATCCTGCATCGCTTCATAGCGCGCAAAGGGATCGTCATCGCGCGCGGCCAGGAACACCAGATCTTCCTCGCTCACCTCCCGCTCGATCGCGACGGGCGCGGAAAACCCGCGATTGAGCGAAAGCACCGGCGGGCTGGCAAAGCCTTCGAACAGGAAGCTGTCATCAGCCTTGTCGAGCACAATCAGCCGTTCGCCGCCGTGGCACCCGCTGTCACGATCGAACAGGGCCAGCCGCAGCGGGACGGGCATGGGCTGCTTGACCGGCTGGCCCGGCGTTGCCGGCACTGACTGGCTGAGATGCAGCACCGCCGTATCGCCGCTGTGTTCCAGCCGCGCCTGCAGCTGCGGCGTTCCCGCCTGCGCATACCACAGGCGGAACTGGCCCAGATCGAGCCCGGCGCCATCTTCCATCGCCCGGATGAAATCCTCGCAAGTGGCGGCTTCGCCATCATGGCGCTCGAAATAAAGATCGCAGCCTTTGCGGAAGGCGTCCGGCCCCGCCATGGTCCGCATCATGCGGATCACCTCTGCCCCCTTGTTATAGACGGTGGAGGTGTAGAAATTGGATATCTCGCGATAGGAATCGGGGCGGATCGGATGCGCCAGCGGCCCCGAATCCTCAGGGAACTGGACGGAGCGCAGAACCCGCACATCCTCGATCCGTTTCACCGCCTCGCTGCCCATGTCCTGGCTGAACAGCTGGTCGCGCAGCACGGTGAAACCTTCCTTCAGGCTGAGCTGGAACCAGTCGCGGCAAGTGACGCGGTTGCCGGACCAGTTGTGGAAATATTCATGCGCGATCACCCCTTCCACGCCATCGTAATCCGCATCAGTCGCGGTTTCGGGATCGGCCAGCACATAGCGGGTGTTGAAGACGTTGAGCCCCTTGTTCTCCATCGCACCCATGTTGAAATCGGACACGGCGACGATGTTGAACAGGTCGAGGTCATATTCGCGACCGAACACCTCCTCGTCCCATTTCATGCTGTTCTTGAGCGCCAGCATGGCATGGCCGGTACGCTCAAGATCGCCGCCCGGTCCGTCATGAGCCCGAACCCAGATCGCGAGATCGACCTTGCGCCCGTTCATGGTGGTGAAACTGTCCCGATTGGCCACCAGATCGCCCGCCACAGCCGCGAACAGATAGCTCGGCTTGGGCCAGGGGTCATGCCATTCGGCCCAGTGTTCGCCCGCTTCTCCGTCACCGCTGGCCACGCAATTGCCGTTGGAAAGCAGCACCGGGAATTGCGCCTTCGGCCCGCTCATCCGCACGCGATAGGTTGACAGCACATCTGGCCGGTCGGGAAAGAAGGTGATCCGCCGGAACCCTTCAGCCTCGCACTGGGTGCAGAGCATCCCGTTGGAGGCATAAAGCCCCATCAGCTGGCTGTTGGCCGCCGGATTCACCTCGGTCACGATCTCGATCAGATGATCATCGCCCGCCAGGGGCAGGATCAGGTCATCGCCGTCCCGGCTCCAGCCGCTGGCTGGGTGCCCGTCCAGCAGGACCTCAGTGGGTTCAATTCCGTCGCCATTGAGCCGGATCGCCGCTGCCCGCTCTGCCGCGTCGTTGCGCCGCACGGCGAGGCGCGAGCGGACGATGGTCCGTTCAATCCCCAGCGAAAAATCCAGCGCCACCTCCGGCACCAGCCAGCCGAAAGGCCGGTAATCCCCCCGCCGGATCGTGGGCGGATCATGCGGGTTCGAAGCGGCGTCAGCGATGATCGGGTCGTTTGCGATATCCATGACCAAGCACTTAAGTGCTTTCGCGGGCGCGTCCAGTGGGTAGAAGCGGCAGGATGGCACATATGTTGATTTTCGGTCTCGGCTATACGGCGCAGCGCATCGCCGCCCGCCTGCGTGCAGCCGGTTGGCGGATCGATGCGACCGGCAGCGCGGGCAATATCGATTTCGACGATGTCGCGCGCGTGCGCGCCGCGCTCGCCAGCGCCAGCCATGTACTGTCCAGCGTGCCCCCGCAAGGCGACAACGGGGACGATCCGGTGTTAAGCCGCCATGGCGCTGCGCTGGACGCCAGGTGGCTGGGCTACCTCTCCTCCACCGGAGTCTATGGCGACACCGGCGGGGCGTGGGTGGATGAGAGCGCGCCGGTGGGAACCGGGCGACGAACCGCGCGGGCGGCAGCCGATTCGCGCTGGCTGGCGCTGGGTGCGCGGGTATTCCGCCTGCCCGGCATTTACGGGCCCGGGCGCAGCGCGCTGGAGCGGGTGCGGGCGGGCGCGGCGCACCGCATTGACCTGCCGGGGCAGATATTCAGCCGGATTCATGTGGAGGATATCGCCACCGGCGTGATCGCCGCCCTTGATGGCGCGCCGGGTGCCTATAATCTGGCGGACGAGCTGCCCAGCAGCCAGAATGCGGTGATCGAGGAAGCCTGCCGCCTGCTCAGCCTGCCCGCCCCCCCGCTGCAACGGCTGGAAGAGGCCGGACTGTCGCCCATGGCGCGCGCATTCTATGCGGAAAACCGCCGCATCGCGAATGGCAAGGCGAAACGCACCCTTGGCTGGCGGCCGGCCTTCCCCACATACAGGCAAGGACTGGCGGCCATCCTGGCCGCGCAGGCGCAGGACGGGAGTTGAACGGACCAGTGGACGGGCTGAAAATCACTCATGCCGATCATGGCCACCATGGCGAATATCGCGCGCAGCCCGCAGGCAGCGATCACATCGGCCGCCTCACCTGGAAAGAAGCGGGCAAGGGTGTGCGGGTTGCCGATCACACGCTGGTCCCGCCCGCGATCGGCGGACGCGGCATCGCGGCAGAACTGGTCAAGGCGCTGGTGGCGGACGCGCGCGAACAGGGTTTTCGCATCATCCCGCAATGCAGCTATGTCGCGGTGATGTTCGACCGCCACCCCGAATGGGCGCCATTGCGGGCCTGAAATGGTGCTGCCGGCGAGGATTGAACTCGCGACCTCAGCCTTACCAAGGATGCGCTCTACCACTGAGCTACGGCAGCATGCCATTTCGACGCGCCGGATTCGGGTCAAACCCCGGTTCCGGCAGGCGCGCGCTATTGGCTGGGGGGCAGGCACTTGTCAAGCGCGGCAAGGCGCGGCAAGCGCTGCGGGATGAAGCAGACGACACCCCCCGCTCAAACCCGCGAGGAACGGCTCGCCGCAAAGCTGCGCGAAAACCTGCGCCGCCGCAAGGCACAGGCGCGGGCGCTGGCCAGCGGCGATACGCCCGCCCCTTCCCAAAACAGCCCGGAATAGCTAGGGCGTCCCGCTCCATCCGTCCCGAGGAGCATAGATACCTTGCCTAGCCTGATTCTCGTTCGCCACGGCCAGAGCCAGTGGAACCTCGAAAACCGCTTCACCGGCTGGTGGGACGTCGATCTTACCGAACAGGGCGAAAACGAAGCGCGCGCCGCAGGCGCACTGCTGGCCGAAAAGGGCGTGCTGCCCACCCGCGCCTTCACCTCGCTTCAGACGCGGGCGATCCGCACGCTTCACTTTGCACTGCATGGCTGCAACCGCCTGTGGATCCCCGAGGTGAAGGACTGGCGCCTCAATGAACGTCATTACGGCGGGCTGACCGGGCTGGACAAGGCGGAAACCGCGGCC